>NZ_UAVD01000010.1 GCF_900460065.1 Streptomyces griseus
ACCGCGGTCGAACGGGCCCTGGCCGGTGGTGGGCCCGCGGCGACGGTGGAGGGGCCCGGCGCGGGCGGTGCGCCGACGGCGGGCGGACCCGGGGGAACGCGAAGGCCCGCCGCCTCCCGGATGACAGGGAGGGGCGGGCCGGAGCGCTGGTGAGAGCGGCTACGCCTGGATCAGCGGGCGTAGTACTCGACGACGAGCTGCTCGTCGCAGATCACCGGGATCTCCTTGCGGTTCGGGTCCCGGTCCAGGCGGAAGGCCAGGGCCTTCAGGTTCACCTGGAGGTAGCGCGGGGTCTCACCGTCGGTGTCGTAACCACCCTCGCGGGCCACCTGGAAGGGGACCTTGGAGCGGCTGCGCTCGCGGACCTGGACGATGTCGTCGGGGCGCACGCGGAAGGACGGCTTGTCGACCTTGCCGCCGTTGACCTCGATGTGGCCGTGGACGACCATCTGACGGGCCTGGTAGATGGTGCGGGCGATGCCCGAACGCAGGACCAGGGCGTCGAGACGGCGCTCGAGCTCGACGACCAGCGCCTCGCCCGTCTTGCCCTCGGCCTTCTTGGCACGGTCGTAGGCGCGCGCCATCTGGCGCTCGCTGATGTCGTACTGCGCGCGCAGGCGCTGCTTCTCCAGCAGACGGACCTTGTAGTCCGAGTTCTGCTTGCGGCCACGGCCGTGCTCGCCCGGCGGGTACGGACGAGCTTCGAAGTACTTGACAGCCTTGGGCGTCAGGGCGATGCCGAGGGCACGCGACTTCTTGACCTTGGGACGCGACTGGTTAGGCACGTTCTCCAGACCTCCGTTGTAGGTTAGGTTAGGCTTACCTTACTCAAGGAGATCGCATGTCTCGCCCTGGGAACACCACTCACGTCACGGACAGCACAGACAGCGGCAGCACCTCAGAGGAGGATGCTGCTACGACGGAAGGCCGATCAGATCGTGGTCAGCCGCGTCCCAGCGGGCTAGATAACACTCGGATGCCGTCAGCAGCCGAGCGCACACGAACTCTCGTACAGAGTACCTGCTCCGCACTGCTGGTCGTACCGGGGCTCGATCTGGCCCGCGCCGAACCCCTGACCCCGGACAGCAGGAGCGTGGGACCCGAGGGCGATGTGTTCCTCGAATTCGCCGCGGATTCCCCGGCCGTCCGGGCCGCGACGCACGCGCAGGGCGACGAGCTGACCGCCGTGCTGGAGATCACGGACGTCGCTCCGGTCTCCGTACCGCACCGGATCCGCGGCCGGGCCTGGATCTCCGGCTGGCTCACCTCCGTGCCCGGCATCGCCGAGCCCGGACGGATGATGCTGCGCCTGGAGTTCGGCGAGGCCTACGTGGACGACCTCTGGGGCGCCGAGGACATCGAGCCGGAGGACTTCCGCGACGCGGCTCCCGACCCGCTGGCCTTCCACGAGGCGGAGCTGCTCCAGCACCTGGCCTCCGCCCACGACGAGCAGATGCGCACCCTGTGCGGTCTGCTGGGCGAGCGGACCGCCCGCACCTGCGCCTCCCACCAGCCCAGGGCCGTGCCGGTCGCCCTGGACCGCTTCGGGCTGCGGGTCCGCTTCGTCGAGGACCGGGGTTCCTGCTTCGACGCCCGCTTCGAGTTCCCCGAGCCGGTGCGGGATGTCACCGAGCTGCGCCGCGCCATGCACACCCTCTTCGAGGCGGCCGCGTCCTGACCCGGGGGCGTTACGCCTGCTCGCCGCCCTCGCCGCCCTCGCCGGCGCGGCCGAGGCGCTCGCGGACGCGCTCGACGACGTCCGCGTACCGCGCCTCGGCGCCGTAGCGGGTGGGTGTGTAGTACTGCCGGTCCCGGACGGCGTCCGGGGCGTACTGCTGGGCGGCGATGCCGCCCTGCACGTCGTGCGGGTAGACATATCCCTGGGCGTGGCCGAGCTTGGCCGCGCCCTTGTAGTGACCGTCGCGCAGATGGGCCGGGACGGGTCCGGCGAGCCCTCTGCGCACGTCGTCCTGCGCGGCGGAGATCGCCAGGGTCGCCGCGTTGGACTTGGGGGCGAGCGCCAGCGCGATGGTGGCGTGGCTGAGGGTGAGCGCCGCCTCCGGGAACCCGATCATGGCCACCGCCTGGGCGGCGGCCACGGCCGTCGGCAGCGCGGTGGGGTCGGCCAGGCCGATGTCCTCGCTGGCCGAGATCATCAGCCGGCGGGCGATGAACCGCGGGTCCTCCCCCGCCTCGATCATCCGGGCCAGGTAGTGCAGGGCGGCGTCCACGTCGGAGCCGCGGATCGACTTGATGAGCGCGCTGGCCACGTCGTAGTGCTGGTCGCCGTCCCTGTCGTACTTCACGGCGGCGCGGTCGACGGTCGCCTCCAGCGTCTCCAGGGTGATCTCCGCCGCCCCCGTGGCGATGGCCGCGCCCGCCGCGGCCTCCAGCGCCGTCAGCGCCCGGCGGGCGTCGCCGCCCGCGATGCGCAGCAGATGAGCCTCGGCGTCCTCGGGCAGGGCGACCGCTCCGCCGAGCCCCCGCCCGTCGGTCAGCGTCCGGCGCAGCAGAGCACGCAGGTCGTCGTCGGTCAGCGATTCCAGGGTGAGCAGCAGGGACCGCGACAGCAGCGGGGAGATGATCGAGAAGTACGGGTTCTCCGTGGTGGCGGCGATCAGGGTCACCCAGCGGTTCTCCACGGCGGGGAGCAGGGAGTCCTGCTGGGCCTTGGAGAAGCGGTGGATCTCGTCCAGGAAGAGGACGGTCTCCTTGCCGAAGCCGCCGGTGGCGCGGCGCGCGCTCTCGATGACGGCCCGGACCTCCTTGACGCCCGCGGTGATCGCGGAGAGCTCGACGAAGCGCTTGTTGGTGGCCTTGCTGACCACGTACGCCAGGGTCGTCTTGCCGGTGCCGGGCGGACCCCAGAGGATCACGGAGGACGCCCCGGCCGGACCTCCGCCGCCCTCCCCGACGAGACGGCGCAGCGGCGAGCCGGGCTTCAGCAGATGCTGCTGGCCGACGACCTCGTCGAGGACGCGGGGACGCATCCGGACAGCGAGGGGGCTGCTGGACGGGTCCTTCTCCTGGCGGTCTTCGGCGGCTGCGGTAAAGAGGTCGGGCTCCACGCCATGAAGCCTAAGCGACCCCACTGACAGCGCCGCCGTCAGCACCGGTGGGCGTCCCGGGCCGCCCACCGGGGTGGCGGGCGGTGCTCAGCTGGTCCAGAAGTCCCACCAGCGGGTCAGGATCAGCATGCCGATGATCCCGATCCACATCACCGGCAGCACCCAGGGGAACTCGGTCAGCCCGTTCCGCAGCCAGGCCGGGGCCGGGAGGATGCGGTGCTTGACGTTGTGGGTGGTCACGTAGCAGAACATGACGATGGTGGCGACCCAGGCCAGGCAGCACCACAGGCAGAGCGAGTTGATGTTGTACAGCGACTGGTACTGGAGCCAGGTGCAGAAGCCTACGCCGAACAGCGTCCCGGCGTTCAGCCCGAGCCAGAACCAGCCGCGGAAGCGCGCACCGGCGAGGAGCCCCATCCCGATCGCGATGACCATGCCGTACGTGACGAGGCCCAGCATCGGGTTGGGGAACCCGAAGACGGAGGCCTGCTCGCTCTTCATGATGTTGCCGCACGCGACGACGGGGTTGAGGCTGCACCCGGGGGTGAAGGAGGGGTCCTCCAGCAGCTTGAACTTGTCGATCGTGATGACCCAGGCGGCCAGGAGTCCGGCCGCGCCGGTGATCACCAGGAGCAGAGCGAGACCGCGTCCGGCCCCGTAGGTGCGCTTGCGGCCGCCCTCGTCCTGGTCGGAGGAGAGATCGTGGTCTACCGCTGCAGTCGTCATATCGCCGTTCCATCACCGAGTGGTCAGCCGGGCATGGTCATTGTGCCGTACCCCCGTACGGATCAACCGTTCGATGGACATAAAGGTGTGCGTCCGCGAGCGCTCCGCCCGGCCTGCTTTCCGGGGCCGCGGGGCCGGGACGACGGAAGACGGTCGTGTCCCGCGCGCCGGTCCCGTCCCGCCGGCCGCGCGGGCGGCTCCCATTCGGGGTCACCGGCCGGGATGAATCCCCTGCCGCCGGGTTGACGGCGGACGCGAGCGGACGAGAAAGGCGCGGGCGGCGGACCCGAGGTCCCGCCGCCCGCGCCCCGCTCACGACCCGGTCAGCCGAGGCGCTTCGTCAGCTCCGCCGCGACCTCCGCCAGGGCCACCGGTCCCTGCTCGCCGGACTCCATGTCCTTGAGCTGGACGACGCCCTCGGCGAGATCGCGCTCGCCCGCGACCAGGGTGTAGCGCGCGCCCGAGCGGTTGGCACTCTTCATCGCGCCCTTCAGGCCGCGGCCGCCGAACGCGAAGTCGGCGGCGACGCCAGCGCGCCGCAGTTCGGTGACGACGCCGAACAGCACCCGGCGGGCCTCCTCGCCGAGCGGGACCGCGTACACGCTGGTGGTGGAGGGCAGGTCGAGCTCGATGCCCTCGGCCTCCAGCGCGAGGACCGTGCGGTCCACGCCGAGCGCCCAGCCGACGGACGGCAGCTCGGGGCCGCCGATCATCTCGGAGAGCCCGTCGTAGCGGCCGCCGCCGCCCACCGCGGACTGGGCGCCGAGACCGTCGTGGACGAACTCGAAGGTCGTGCGGGTGTAGTAGTCGAGGCCGCGCACCAGCTTCTCGTCGTCCTCGAAGGCCACCCCGGCGGTCGTGAGGAGCGCCCGGACCTCCTCGTGGTACGCCTTGCACGCGTCGCAGAGGTAGTCGCGGAGCTTCGGGGCGTCCGTCAGCTGCTTCCGCACGTCGGCCCGCTTGTCGTCCAGCACGCGCAGCGGGTTGATCTCGATGCGGCGGCGGGTCTCCTCGTCGAGGTCCAGGTCGCGCAGGAAGGTCTGGAGCGCCTCGCGGTAGACCGGGCGGCACTCCTTGTCGCCCAGCGAGTTCAGCAGGATGCGGAACCGCCGCAGGCCGAGCGAGCGGTAGGCCTGGTCGGCGAGGATGATCAGCTCGGCGTCCAGGACCGGGTCCTCGGTGCCGATGGCCTCGGCGCCGACCTGCGAGAAGTGGCGGTAGCGGCCGGCCTGCGGGCGCTCGTAGCGGTAGTACGAGCCGGAGTACCAGAGCTTGACGGGCAGGTTGCCCGCCTTGTGGAGGTTGGCCTCCAGGGCGGCGCGGAGCACGGACGCGGTGCCCTCGGGGCGCAGAGCCAGCTGGGAGCCGCCCTTGGTGGTGAGGGTGTACATCTCCTTGGTGACGATGTCGGTGGACTCACCGACGCCGCGCGCGAACAGCTCGACGTTCTCGAAGCCGGGCGTCTCGATGTAGCCGTAGCCGGAGTCGCGCAGGGGCGCGGCGATGGCCTCGCGCACCGCCAGGAACGTCGCGGAACGGGGCGGGGTCAGGTCGTACGTGCCCTTGGGGGCCTGGAAGGTGCTCACGTGGATACGTCTCTCGTCTACAGTCCTCGGCGCGGTGCCGCGTCCAGACCGTTCAGGAACGGGTTGGAGGCGCGCTCGCGGCCGATGGTCGTCTGGGGGCCGTGGCCGGACAGCACCACGGTCGAGTCGTCGAGCGGCAGGCACACACGGGCCAGCGACTCGAGCAGCTCGGCGTGGTCGCCGCCGGGCAGGTCGGTGCGTCCGACGGAGCCGGCGAAGATCAGGTCGCCCGAGAAGAGGACCGGCGGAATGTCCGCGGCCTCGGGCATCCCGAACGTCACCGACCCCTTGGTATGGCCGGGCGCGTGCGAGACGCCGAACTCCAGACCGGCCAGGGTCAGCTTCGAGCCGTCGGCCAGCTCCTTGACGTCGTCCGGCTCCCCCACGGTCAGCTCGCCCATGAGCGGCATCCCGATCGAGCGGCCGAGCGCCTTCTCCGGGTCGCTCATCATGTAGCGGTCCTCGGGGTGGATCCACGCGGGGACGTCATGGGCGCCGCAGACGGGGACGACCGAGGCGACGTGGTCGATATGGCCGTGGGTGAGGACGACGGCCACGGGCTTGAGCCGATGTTTCTTCAGCGTTTCCTCGACGCCCTGGGCGGCCTGGTGGCCCGGGTCGATGATCACGCACTCCTCACCGGCGGCGGGGGCGACCAGATAGCAATTGGTCCCCCAGGCCCCGGCGGGGAACCCGGCAATGAGCACGATCGTCCTTAATGTTCGTCCGGAGGATGCGGCAACGGCGGAGGCTGCGGCGGATCAGAGCCTACCGGCGCTCCTCATGACACAGGTAACCCATATACGGTACGGGCAACTCAGGCCCGCATCTCACGACGTAACAAGGAGCGCAACCGGTGTCCAGCAGCGAACAGCGGCGACGGCAGCTCGCCCGGGAAAAGTTCGAGCGCCAGCAGAAGCGCCGGGAGGAGGCCCGCCGCAGGACGCGGCGCATCACCGCGATCGTCGCGGCCTCGGTGGCCGTGGTCGCCGTCGTGGGCGTGAGCGCGTTCGTCGTGGCGGGCAAGGACGACGACAAGGACAAGAAGGGCGAGGCCGCGGCGAGCCAGAGCCCCGCTCCGGAGCCCTCGGAGAGCGAGAGCAAGGCCCCCGCGCCGCCGATGAAGATCGACAAGAAGGCGACGTACACGATGTCGCTCAAGACGACCCAGGGCGACATAGCGTTCTCGATGGACGCGGCGAAGACCCCGGAGACGGTGAACTCCTTCAAGGCGCTCGCCGACAAGGGCTACTTCGACGACACCAAGTGCCACCGGCTGACCACCCAGGGCATCTTCGTGCTCCAGTGCGGCGACCCCAAGGGCGACGGCACGGGCGGTCCGGGCTACAACATCCCGGACGAGAACCTGGACGCGCTCGGCAAGGCGGGCGGGGACGGCACCGTCGTCTACCCGCCGGGCACGGTGGCCATGGCCAACACCGGCCAGCCGAACTCCGGTGGCAGCCAGTACTTCCTGGTCTACAAGGAGACGAAGCTCCCGCCCACCTACACCCCGTTCGGCACGATGGACGACGCCTCGCTGAAGGCCGTCCAGAAGGTCGGCGAGGCCGGTGTCGAGGGCGGTGCGGGCGACGGCGCCCCGAAGAAGGCCGTGACGGTCGAGAAGGCCACGGTCGAGAAGGGCTGAACCGGCGGGACGGAACCGACGGTACGGCGACCGGCCGGACGGCCACCGGCGGGGCGGAGCGCCGCCCGTGGCCGGAGCGAAGAATTTCGGCCGTGCTGAGTGCGGACAGCCGGGTGGCCGGTCGCCTAGATTGACGTTGTGCAGGGCGGGCGATGCCCGCCCCAGGAAACTGTGGACGATGCCCGGGGGGCGAACCCCCTCGCAGGCATCAGGTGGAGGAGGCGCTGTGAGCAGCGACCCGTGGGGCCGCGTCGACGAGACGGGCACCGTGTACGTGCGTACGGCCGAGGGCGAGCAGGTCGTCGGATCGTGGCAGGCCGGTTCGCCCGAAGAGGCTCTGGCCTATTTCGAGCGCAAGTACGACGGCATTGTGGTCGAGATCGGCCTCCTCGAACGGCGGGTGAAGACCACCGACCTGTCGGCGAAGGACGCGACGACGGCCATCGACCACCTGCGGCAGCAGGTCGACGAGCACCACGCGGTGGGCGACCTCGACGCGCTGCGCAAGCGGCTCGACGCGCTCGTGGCGACGGTCGAGGCGCGGCGCGAGGAGCGCAAGGTCCTCAAGGCCAAGCAGACCGACGAGGCCAAGCAGGCCAAGGTGGCGCTGGTCGCCGAGGCGGAGGAGCTGGCACAGAGCGAGCAGTGGCGTTCGGCCGGTGAGCGGCTGCGGGCGCTGGTGGACACCTGGAAGGGTCTCCCCCGCCTCGACCGCAAGTCGGACGACGAGCTGTGGCACCGCTTCTCGCACGCCCGCTCGGCGTTCTCCAAGCGGCGCAAGGCGCACTTCGCCGCGCTGGACGCCCAGCGCGAGGACGCCCGCAAGGCCAAGGAGAAGCTGGTCACCGAGGCCGAGGCGCTGTCCGGTTCCACGGACTGGGTGACCACCGCCGCGCGCTACCGCGACCTGATGACCGAGTGGAAGGCGGCGGGCCGCGCCCAGCGCGAGTCCGAGGACGACTTGTGGAACCGTTTCCGCGGCGCCCAGGACATCTTCTTCGCCGCCCGCAGCGAGGTCTTCGCGGAGCGGGACGCCGAGCAGGGCGAGAACCTCAAGCTCAAGGAGGAGCTCGCCGCCGAGGCCGAGAAGCTGGTGCCGGTGAAGGACCTGAAGGCGGCCCGGGCCGCCTTCCGGGGGATCAACGAGCGCTGGGAGGCCATCGGGCACGTACCGCGTGACGCCCGCCCGAAGGTCGAGGGCCGGATGCAGGCGGTGGAGCGGGCGCTCCAGGAGTCCGAGGAGTCGGAGTGGCGCCGGACCAACCCGGAGGCGCGGGCCCGCGCCGCGGGGCTGACCGGTCAGCTCCAGGCCGCCGTGGACAAGCTGCGCGGTCAGATCGACACCGCGCGCGCCCAGGGCAACAACGCCCGCGCGGACAAGCTGTCCAAGGAGCTGGAGGGCCGCCAGGCGCTGCTGGACCAGGCGCTCAAGGGCCTGGAGGAGTTCGGCGGCTGACGCCGTCCGCACGCGGGAGGGGCCCCGGTACGCATCGCGTACCGGGGCCCCTCCCGTAGGTGCCGCTACGGCCTGCGGGCCGAGGTGACCCGGTAGACGTCGTAGACGCCCTCCACGCCGCGTACGGCCTTCAGGACGTGGCCCAGGTGCTTGGGGTCGCCCATCTCGAAGGTGAAGCGCGAGGTGGCCACCCGGTCGCGGGACGTCTGGACGGCCGCCGACAGGATGTTGACGTGCTGGTCGGAGAGGATCCGGGTGACGTCGGAGAGCAGCCGGGAGCGGTCCAGCGCCTCGACCTGGATGGCGACCAGGAAGACGGAGGACTGGGTGGGGGCCCACTCGACCTCCAGGATCCGCTCGGGCTGCTGCGAGAGCGATTCCACGTTGACGCAGTCCGCGCGGTGCACGGAGACGCCGCTGCCCCGGGTGACGAAGCCGATGATCGGGTCGCCGGGGACGGGCGTGCAGCAGCGGGCGAGCTTGACCCAGACGTCCTCGACGCCCTTGACGACGACGCCGGGGTCCGCGTTGGCGCGGCGCTTGCTGCGGCCGCCGTGCGAGGGCGGGGTGGACTCGGCGATGTCCTCGTTGGCCTCGTCGTGGCCGCCGAGCGCCTGCACCAGCTTCTGGACGACGCCCGCCGCCGCGACATGGCCCTCGCCGATCGCCGCGTACAGCGAGGAGATGTCGGGGTAGCGCATCTCGTGGGCGAGGGTGACCAGGGAGTCGCCGGTCAGGATGCGCTGGATCGGCAGGTTCTGCTTGCGCATGGCGCGCGCGATGGCGTCCTTGCCCTGCTCGATGGCCTCGTCGCGGCGCTCCTTGGAGAACCAGGCGCGGATCTTGTTGCGGGCGCGCGGCGACTTGACGAAGCCGAGCCAGTCCCGGGAGGGTCCGGCGCCGGCCGCCTTGGAGGTGAAGACCTCGACCAGGTCGCCGTTGTCGAGCGTCGATTCGAGCGGGACGAGCCGCCCGTTGACGCGTGCTCCTATGGTCCGGTGGCCGACCTCGGTGTGGACGGCGTACGCGAAGTCGACGGGGGTCGCGCCGGCCGGCAGCGCTATGACGTCGCCCTTCGGCGTGAAGACGAAGACCTCGTTGCGCGAGAGGTCGAAGCGCAGGGACTCCAGGAACTCGCCGGGGTCCTCGGTCTCCTTCTGCCAGTCCAGGAGCTGGCGCAGCCATGCCATGTCGTTGACGGTGTCCTGGCCGCGCCCGGTGTTCTTGGGGACGTCGGTACGGACCTTGGAGGCGCCCGCGACGGCTTCCTGCTTGTACTTCCAGTGGGCGGCGATGCCGTACTCGGCGCGGCGGTGCATGTCGAAGGTGCGGATCTGGAGCTCGACGGGCTTGCCGCTGGGACCGATCACCGTGGTGTGCAGTGATTGGTACATGTTGAACTTGGGCATCGCGATGTAGTCCTTGAACCGCCCGGGCACCGGGTTCCACCGGGCGTGGACGGTGCCGAGCGCCGCGTAGCAGTCGCGGACCGTGTCGACGAGGACGCGGATGCCCACCAGGTCGTAGATCTCGGCGAAGTCGCGGCCTCGCACGATCATCTTCTGGTAGACGCTGTAGTAGTGCTTGGGGCGGCCGGTGACGGTGGCCTTGATGCGGGCGGCGCGGAGGTCCGCCTGGACCTCGTCGGTCACTATGGCGAGGTACTCGTCGCGCTTGGGGGCCCGCTCGGCGACGAGGCGGACGATCTCGTCGTACATCTTGGGGTAGAGGATCGCGAAGGCGAGGTCCTCCAGCTCCCACTTGATGGTGTTCATGCCCAGCCGGTGCGCCAGCGGGGCGTAGATCTCCAGGGTCTCGCGGGCCTTCTTCTCCTGCTTCTCCCGCTTGAGGTAGCGCATGGTGCGCATGTTGTGCAGGCGGTCGGCGAGCTTGATGACCAGGACCCTGGGGTCCTTGGCCATGGCGACGACCATCTTGCGCACGGTCTCGGCCTGGGCGGCCTCGCCGAACTTGACCTTGTCGAGCTTGGTGACGCCGTCGACGAGCAGGGCGACCTGGTCGCCGAAGTCCCGCTTGAGGGTGTCCAGGCCGTACTCGGTGTCCTCGACGGTGTCGTGCAGCAGGCCCGCCATCAGCGTCGCCGGGTCCATGCCGAGCTCGGCGAGGATCGTGGTGACGGCCAGCGGGTGGGTGATGTAGGGGTCGCCGCTCTTGCGCTTCTGGCCCCGGTGCCAGCGCTCGGCGACCTGGTAGGCCTTCTCGATCTGGCGGAGCGTGGCCGTCTCGATCTTGGGGTCGTTGCTCCGGACCGTACGCAGGAGGGGTTCCAGCACCGGGTTGTACGGGCTGGAGCGCTGTACGCCCAGGCGGGCGAGGCGGGCCCGCACGCGGTTGGAGGAGCCGCCGGTGCGGGAGGCGGATCCGGCGGTGGCCCCGGTCCTCGCGGGGGGCCCGGGGGGCGGGGGCTTCGGCGCGCCGGCGGCGGGCTTCCTGGCCGGCGGCTGTGCCGGGCCCGTCGTCCCGGCCGGTTCCGGGGGGACCTCGGGGGCCGCGGGCTTCGCGGGAGGGGCGGCCGGCCCGGCGGGCGTCGCGGTGGCCGGGGGGCGCGCGGCGTCGGCGGCGGGCGCGGGCTCCGGCGCGTTCGAGGACGCGGCCTTTTCCGGCGTGGCGGGGGCCGCCACGGGCTTGTCGGGCTGCGGGGCGGCGGCTGACTGGGCCTCGTCTGGCAAGAGCGCTCCTCGTGCGGATCCGGGGTACCCGGAGAGCCCATGGTATCGATCCCCCGCCGGGACCTCGCCCGGGGACGGTGGGAGCCCGAACAACGAGGGAGGGGCACCCGGTGTTCCCGGGTGCCCCTCCCTCGTGCTCGGTCGCCGTCGCGGAGCGGCGGCCGACGGCTCAGACCGTGATCAGGGACTCCAGCGGCGCCCCCGCGAGGCCCGGCTCCAGGCGGGCCCGGCCCGCGAGGAAGCCGAGCTCCATGAGGACCGCGACGCCCGCGACCTGGGCGCCGGCCCGCCGGATGAGCTCCAGCGAGGCCTCGGCGGTGCCGCCGGTGGCGAGGACGTCGTCGATGACCATGACCCGGTCCCCGGCGTCGAGGTCCTCCGCGTGGATCTCGATCTCCGCGCTGCCGTACTCCAGCTCGTAGGACTGGCTCAGCGTGGCGCCGGGGAGCTTTCCGGCCTTGCGGACCGGGACGAACCCGATGCCCGCCCGGACCGCCACGGGCGCGGCCAGGATGAAGCCGCGCGCCTCCAGGCCGACGATCTTCGTGGCGCCGTGCCGTACGCACAGCTCCGCGAGGGCGTCGGTGAGCGCCGTGAAGGCCGCCGGGTCCGCGAGCAGCGGGGTGATGTCCTTGAACACCACGCCCGGCTTCGGGTAGTCCGCGACATCGCGGATCCGGCTGAGCAGCAGCTCCCTGGTGGATTCGGTGGTGCTCGTCATCGTTCAGCGCTTCCCGGGGGTGCGGCCGTGCGACCGGGGACGGCCGATCACGGTGCCCGCCGTCTCGGTGTCGTCGTGGAGGTCCTCGGTGCCGTCCTCGTCGGGGGACTCGCCCTTGGCCGCGGCGGCGGCCCGCTTGGCCAGGACCCGCTTCTTCAGCGCCTTCATCTGCGGGTCGCGTTCCTTGAGGTCGGCGACGAGCGGCGTGGCGATGAAGATCGAGGAGTAGGCGCCGGCGGCGAGGCCGACGAACAGCGACAGCGAGATGTCGTTCAGCATGCCCGCGCCGAAGACGCCGCCACCGATGAACAGCAGACCGGCCACCGGCAGCAGTGCCACCACGGTGGTGTTGATGGAGCGGACCAGCGTGCTGTTGATCGACCGGTTGGCGATCTCGCTGTAGGTGAAGCGGGTCTGCTTGGTGATGTCCTTCTGGCCTTCCTTGAGGCTGTCGAAGACCACCACCGTGTCGTACAGGGAGTAACCGAGAATGGTCAGCAGACCGATCACCGTACCCGGCGTGACCTCGAAGCCGACCAGGGCGTAGACACCGACCGTGATGGTGATGTCGTGGATCAGCGCGATCAGGGCGGCGACGGCCATCCGCCACTCGAAGGCGATGGCCAGATAGATCACCACCAGGACCATGAAGACCCCGAGACCGGTCCAGGCCTTGTTCGCGATCTGCTCACCCCAGCTGGGGCCGACCAGGTCCGCGTTGATGTCGTTGGCCGGGATGCCGAGCTCGTCGGAGAGGGTCTCCTTGATCTCGTTGGCCTTGGCGGTGTCGACCTCGGTGATCTGGATGCGCAGACCGCCGTTGCCCAGCTCCTGCACGATCGCCATGTGGCCGGATGCCTCGGTCGCCACGTCCGTGGCCTGGGCGGTCGAGATCTGGGCCTTGGTGTCGGTCGTGAAGACCGCGCCGCCCTTGAACTCGATGCCCATGCGCAGTCCGCCGACCGCCACGCCGATGATGGCCGTGATGGTGATCAGGATCGAGATGCCGTACCAGATCTTGCGGTTGCGGATGAAGTCGTAGCCGACCTCGCCACGGTAGAGCCGGGCGCCGAGATTGCCGAGTCGCGACATCTCACGCCTCCTTCGGTTCGGTGGGGGCGTTGACACGGCGCGAGCGGCGCAGCGGCGGCTGGGCGCCGAGCCGCTTCGGGTCCAGCCCGGACCACGGGCCGCCCCGGGAGAAGAACTTCGTCCGTCCCATGAGCGTCATGAGCGGCTTCGTGAAGAAGAAGACCACGACGACGTCGAGGAGCGTGGTGAGGCCGAGCGTGAAGGCGAAGCCCTGCACCTTGCCGACGGTGACGATGAACAGCACCGCGGCGGCCAGGAACGACACGAAGTCGGAGACCAGGATGGTGCGCCGGGCGCGCGGCCAGGCGCGCTCGATGGCGGGACGGAGCGTGCGTCCTTCGCGGATCTCGTCTCTGACGCGTTCGAAGTAGACGATGAACGAGTCCGCTGTGATGCCGATGGCGACGATGGCTCCGCAGACCGCCGGCAGGTTCAGCGCGAAGCCGATGGCCGGGCCGAGCAGGGACATGATCGTGTAGGTCAGTACGCCGGAGACCAGGAGGCTCAGGAGCGCGATGAACGCGAGGCCCCGGTAGTAGACGACCAGGTAGACGACGACCAGTGCCAGACCGATGGCGCCGGCGATGAGACCGCCCTTGAGCTGCTCGCTGCCGAGCGCGGCGGTCACCGTGGTGACGCTGACTTCCTTGAAGGTCAGCGGCAGGGCGCCGTAGGACAGGATGTTGCCGAGGTCCTCGGCCGACTGCTGGGTGAAGCTGCCGGAGATCTGGGCGTTCTTGCTGAGCGCGGTGCGCACCGAGGGAGCGGAGACGACCTCACCGTCGAGGACGATCGCGAACTGGTTCATCGGCGGCTGCTGCTGCGCGAGCCGGCCGGTGATCGTCTGGAACTTCTTGGCGCCGGCGGAGGTGAACTCCATCGACACGATCCACTCGCCGGTCTGCTGCTCGATGGCGCCCTTGGCGTCGTCGACGTCGCTGCCGGAGACCTCTGCGGGGCCGAGGATGTACTTCTCGTAGCTGCCCGGAACGTTGGAGCCGCAGGCGACGATGGAGTCGGTGGCCTTGGCGTTCTTGCCCGCGTCGGTCCGCTGCTTGGGGTCCGTGCAGTCGAGCTTGGCGAACTCCTCCTGGAGCTTGGCCGTCGCCGGGTCTACCGGGGGCGTGGCCTCGGGGGAGTCGGACGGCGCGGGCTTGTCGGAGGCGCCCGGGGTCGGGTCGTCCTTGGTCAGGGCGCCGGTGACCGCGCGGCCCTGGGTCGTGGCGCTCGCCGAGGGGGTGGCCTCCGAACCGGTGGCCTCCTCGCCCTTGGGCTTGTCCCCGCTCTCGGCGGACTCGCCCGGCTTCGGGGTGGCGCTGCCCGAGGGAGTCGCGGAACCGGAGGGCGTGGGCTCGGGGCCGCTCGCCTGCACCGTCAGAACGGGCCGGAAGTAGAGCTGGGCGGTCGTGCCGACCTGCTCCTGGGCCTGCTTGGAGTTCGTCCCCTTGGGGATGTTGACGATGATGTTCTTCGAGCCCTGGGTCTGAACCTCAGCCTCGGAAACGCCCAGCCCGTTGACGCGCCGCTCGATGATCCCGACCGCTGTGTCCATATTGGTCTGGTTGATCGCGTTCGGCTTGCCGGGCTGGTTCTGCGCTTCCAGCGTGATCGACGTCCCGCCGGCCAGGTCGATGCCCAGCCGGGGCGTGGTGTGCCCCGAGAGGAACATCCCGCCTGCGAGAGCGACCATGGCGATGAGGATCAGAGCCAGGGCCCGCCCCGGCCTGCCATGACCGCCGGACGGCCCTCGGCCCTTCTTGGGTGCTGCCACCTTCTCGTTTCTCCCTGTCCAACCGCACCGCGCCGGGTACGTGCCCGAGCGGCCACGAAGTGTAGTGGGGACCCTGCCCCCGCAGACGACCGCACGGTCCCGGGGACGCCGCGCGCCGGTGGGCGCGCGACGTCCCCGGGATCGTGAGAACTACTTGGAGTCGGCGTCGCCGTCGGTCTTGCTCTCGTCCTTGGCCTTCTTGGCGTCCTTGGCAGCGGCGTCCTCGGGCTCGGCGTCGTCGGCCGCGTCGTCCTTGGCCAGGTCGATCCTGGCGACGTCGGCGGAGTCGGAGTCACCGGTCAGCGACGAGGCGTCGTCGGGAACGACGGTGCCTTCCGCGTCCAGCTCCGGGTCGTCACCGTGCACGATGCGGTTGTACTCCGCGTCGTCCAGAACGGCGCCGATGGAGTTCTTCGCGTAGATGGCGTGGACGCCGGGGGCGACTTCGAGGAGCACGGTGTCGTCGTGGACTTCCTTCACGGTCGCGTACATGCCCCCGATCGTGCGGACGCCGGTACCGGGCTGCATTTCGTTGCGCATCTGCGCGGCCGCCGCCTGCTTCTTCTTGGCGGAGCGGGTCATCAGGAACATGGCCCCGATGAGCACGATGAAGGGGAGGAGAGTGATGAGATCCACGGGACGGGAATTCCTTCGCACGACCGCGACTGGAATGCGGCCTCTATATACGGGGGTGGGTACACCGACCGGTTAGGGCGGCATCGGCGGAGTCTAGATGAGTCCGCATCGATGGAACAACGCCCAGCATGGCACCCAGGTTCCTGTCCGCGCGAACCTGTGACCTATCACGCCCCGAACAGGCCCTGTTGTCCCTTTGCTCCGTGCTGCGGCGGGACCAGTCCCAGATGTGCCCAGGCCGCAGGGGTGGCGACACGGCCGCGCGGGGTCCTGGCCAGCAGTCCTTCCCTGACGAGGAAGGGCTCGGCGACCTCCTCGACGGTCTCCCGCTCCTCCCCCACCGCTACCGCGAGCGTGGACAGCCCGACCGGGCCGCCGCCGAAAAGCTTCAGCAGGGCGCCGAGGACGGCGCGGTCCAGGCGATCGAGTCCGCGGGCGTCGACCTCGTACACCTTGAGGGCGGCCATCGCGATCGACCGGTCGATCGTGCCCTCCGCCTTGACCTGGGCGTAGTCGCGGACGCGGCGCAGCAGGCGGTTGGCGATACGGGGGGTGCCGCGGGAGCGTCCGGCGATCTCGGCGGCGCCCTCCCCGTCGATGCCGACGTCGAGGAGGCGGGCGGAGCGGTGGAGGACACGCTCCAGCTCGGCGGGGGCGTAGAACTCCATGTGCCCGGTGAAGCCGAAGCGGTCGCGCAGCGGGGGCGGCAGCAGACCGGCCCGGGTGGTGGCCCCGACCAGGGTGAAGGGGGGCAGTTCGAGCGGGATGGCGGTGGCGCCGGGGCCCTTGCCGACGATGACGTCGACCCGGAAGTCCTCCATCGCCATGTAGAGCATCTCCTCGGCGGGCCGGGACATGCGGTGGATCTCGTCGAGGAAGAGGACCTCGCCCTCCTGGAGGGAGGAGAGGATCGCGGCGAGGTCGCCGGCGTGCTGGATGGCGGGGCCCGAGGTGATCCTGATCGGGGCGTTCATCTCCGCCGCGATGATCATCGAAAGGGTGGTCTTGCCGAGGCCGGGGGCGCCGGAGAGCAGGACGTGGTCGGCGGTGGCGCCGCGGGCGCGGGCGGCCTTGAGGACCAGGTCGAGCTGTTCGCGGACCTTCTCCTGGCCGACGAACTCCTCCAGGTCCTTGGGGCGCAGCGCCGCCTCGACCGCGGTGTCCTCGCCGTCCGCGTCGGCGTCGACCAGCCGGTCGTCGAGGACCGGGCCGGTCGGCTCGTCGGTCTCGGGTCCGGTCTCGTCCCAGTTCATTCAAGGGCCTCTTCGGTGGTTCGGTGCCGGTCAGCGTGCGCGGTTGAGAGTCTGCAGGGCGGCCCGCAGCAGTTGGGGCACGGGGGGTGCGGTGCCCTCGGCGACGGCGGCCTCGGCCTGCGGGGCGACGGCGTTGACGGCCTCGTCGGCCTCGCGGCTCGCGTAGCCGAGGCCGATCAGGGCGGCCTGGAGCTGGTCGCGCCAGCCGGAGGTGACGGGGGTGCCGATGCCCTGCTGGCCGATGTGCGCGCCGACCGGTTCGCCGAGCCGGTCCTTGAGCTCCAGCAGCAGCTTCTGGGCGCCCTTCTTCCCGATGCCGGAGACGGCGGTCAGCGCCTTCTCGTCGCCGGTGGAGACCGCGAGGCGCAGGGCGTCGGGGCTGTGGGTGGCGAGCATGGCCTGGGCGAGGCGCGGTCCGACGCCGCTGGCGGTCTGGAGCAGCTCGAACACCTGCCGCTCGTCGTCGTTCGCGAAGCCGTACAGGGTGAGGGAGTCCTCGCGGACGACCAGCGAGGTGGCGAGCCGGGCCTCCCTGCCGACGCGCAGGTCGGCGAGGGTGTGCGGGGTGCACTGGACCGCCATGCCGATGCCGCCGACCTCGATGACGGCGGTGGTCGGGGCGAGGGCGGCCACCGGGCCGGAGACGAAAGCGATCATGCGGTGCGGCCTTTCAGCGTGCGGGAGGTGCCGGGAGCCCCGGGTGTGCGGGAGGGGCCGGGGGTGCCGGCTGCCCCGGGTGTGCGGGACGCGCCGGAGGTGCGGTGCGCGGCGACGGCCTGCTGGAGCCGGTTCTGCGCGGGGGCGCGCCAGATGTGGCAGATGGCGAGGGCCAGGGCGTCGGCGGCGTCGGCGGGCTTGGGCGGTGCGTCGAGCCGCAGCAGCCGGGTGACCATCGCGCCGACCTGGGCCTTGTCGGCGCGGCCGGATCCGGTGACCGCGGCCTTGACCTCGCTGGGAGTGTGGAGGGCGACGGGGATGCCGCGGCGGGCGGCGCAGAGCATGGCGACCGCGCTGGCCTGGGCGGTGCCCATCACGGTGCGGACGTTGTGCTGGGCGAAGACGCGCTCGACCGCGACGTAGCCCGGGGAGTGTTCGTCGAGCCACTGCTCGATGCCGCGCTCGACGGCCACGAGCCGGTCGCCGAGTTCGGCGTCGGAGGAGGTGCGCACGACGCCGACGCCGATCATGGTCAGGGGTCTTCCCGCGACTCCTTCGACCACACCGACGCCGCACCGGGTCAGCCCCGGGTCGATGCCCAGAACGCGCATGGAGCCCCCTGTCCTCAGCCCGTCGCCGGCGCGCGCCGCGCCCGCTCGATCATCTGTTCCCGCAGGCTATCGGCTCGCACTGACAATCCGTCGCAACCACAGGACGACGGGCCGACGGGGAGTGCCCCGTCGGCCCGTCGTGTGGGACCTGCCGGCCGTGCCGTCAGGCGTCGACCTTCTCCATGACCTCGTCGGACACGTCGAAGTTGGCGAAGACGTTCTGCACGTCGTCGCTGTCCTCCAGCGCGTCGATGAGCTTGAAGATCTTGCGGGCGCCCTCTTCGTCCAGCTCGACCTGCATGGTCGGGAGGAAGTTGGCCTCGGCGGAGTCGTAGTCGATGCCCGCCTCCTGGAGCGCGGTGCGCACCGCGACCATGTCGGTGGCCTCGCTGACCACCTCGAAGGTCTCGCCGAGGTCGTTGACCTCCTCGGCGCCCGCGTCGAGGACCGCGCCGAGGACGTCGTCCTCGGTCAGCTCGCCCTTGGGCAGGATCACGACGCCCTTGCGGTTGAACAGGTACGAGACGGAACCCGGGTCGGCCATGGAGCCGCCGTTGCGGGTCATCGCGACACGTACGTCGGAGGCGGCACGGTTGCGGTTGTCGGTGAGGCACTCGATGAGCACCGCGACACCGTTCGGGCCGTAGCCTTCGTACATGATCGTCTCGTAGTCGGCGCCGCCCGCTTCGAGACCGCCACCGCGCTTGACGGCGGACTCGATGTTCTTGTTCGGGACGGAACTCTTCTTCGCCTTCTGGATGGCGTCGACGAGCGTGGGGTTGCCGTCGGGGTCGACGCCGCCGGAGCGCGCCGCGACCTCGATGTTCTTGATCAGCTTCGCGAAGAGCTTGCCGCGCTTGGCGTCAATCACGGCCTTCTTGTGCTTCGTCGTAGCCCATTTAGAGTGGCCGGACATCTGCCTTCTCCTTCGCGTCACCAAAATCGAGTCGAACCCGAGAGATCCTACCGGGGTCCGCTCAGTTCACCGCGCGCACCATGTCCACGAACAGAGCGTGCACGCGATGGTCGCCGGTCAGTTCGGGATGGAACGACGTGGCGAGGGCGTTTTCCTGCCGGACGGCCACGATATGCCCGCCGTGTTCGGCGATGACCTCGGTCCGGGCCCCGACGGACTCGACCCACGGAGCGCGGATGAACACGCCGTCGACCGGACCGCCCTCCACCCCGCCGACCTCGACGGCTGCCTCGAACGACTCGTTCTGCCGGCCGAAGGCGTTGCGCCGCACGATCATGTCGATGCCGCCGACGGTCTCCTGACCCGAACGGGGGTCGAGGATCTTCTCGGCCAGCAGGATCATTCCGGCGCAGGTGCCGTAGACCGGCATCCCGGCCCGGACCCGCTCACGCAGCGGCTCCATCATGCCGAACAGCACGGCCAGCTTGGACATGGTGGTGGACTCGCCGCCCGGTATGACCAGGCCGTCGACCTCGGCGAGTTCCTCGGGGCGCCGGACCGGCCTGGCCAGGGCGTCCGCCGAGGCCAGGGCGATCAGGTGCTCCCGTACGTCGCCCTGGAGAGCCAGCACGCCGATCACAGGGGTGTCGCTCATCAGTGGTTACCAGCCGCGGTTGGCGTAGCGCTCGGACTCGGGCAGGGTGTCGCAGTTGATGCCGACCATGGCCTCGCCCAGGTTGCGGGAGGCGTCCGCGATGACCTTCGGGTCGTCGTAGAAGGTGGTGGCCTTCACGATGGCGGCGGCGCGCTTGGCCGGGTCGCCGGACTTGAAGATGCCGGAGCCGACGAAGACGCCCTCGGCGCCGAGCTGGCGCATCAGCGCGGCGTCGGCCGGGGTGGCGACGCCACCGGCGGAGAACAGCACGACGGGCAGCTTGCCGAGCTCCGCGACCTCCTTGACCAGCTCGTAGGGGGCGCGGAGGTCCTTGGCGGCGGCGTACAGCTCGTTGTTGTCGAAGCCGCGCAGCCGGGCGATCTCGTTCTTGATCTGGCGCAGGTGGCGGACGGCCTCGACGACGTTGCCGGTGCCGGCCTCGCCCTTCGAGCGGATCATGGCCGCGCCCTCGGCGATGCGGCGCAGGGCCTCGCCCAGGTTGGTGGCGCCGCAGACGAAGGGGGTGGTGAAGGCGAACTTGTCGCTGTGGTTGACCTCGTCGGCCGGGGTGAGGACCTCGGACTCGTCGATGTAGTCGACGCCGAGGGACTGGAGCACCTGGGCCTCGACGAAGTGGCCGATGCGGGACTTGGCCATGACCGGGATGGAGACGGCCCCGATGATCTCCTCGATCATGTTGGGGTCGGACATCCGGGCCACTCCGCCGTCCTTGCGGATGTCGGCCGGGACCCGCTCCAGGGCCATGACGGCGACGGCGCCCGCGTCCTCGGCGATCTTCGCCTGCTCGGCGTCGACGACGTCCATGATCACGCCGCCCTTGAGCTGCTCGGCCATGCCGCGCTTGACGCGGGCGGTGCCGGTGGCCGGGGACTCGGCGGACTGCGGGGTGCTGGGAAGCGTGGACACGGGACCTCACTCGGTGAAAAGACGCTGGATGCGGCAACGCCGAGCAAACGCCCCGGGACCAGTCCACAGCAAGGGCCAATGGGCAGGCCGTGGATCGTTTTGGCCCCGGGGCCTCTTCCGGATCGCTTCCCGGATCCCTCCGGGCCGCTTCCCGGATCGTTCGCCGGGCCGCTTCCCGGATCGTTCGCCGGGCCGGTGCCCGGATCAGGTGCCGGGCCGGTCCGCGAGGGCGACCGGCGGAGCGTCGTCCATCTCGAAGGCGAGCGGGAACGGAGCGTGCCCGGCCAGCCGGAAAAGCCGGACGGTGCGGTGCCGGCGCAGCGCGCGGGCGGCGCGTACGGCGTCGTTGTGGAAGCGCCGGGCCATGGGTACGCGGCGTACGGCGGCGGCCAGTTCGGTGGCGGCCTCCTCGCCGCCGGGGATCTCCTTCACCGCGTCGACCTGCGCCGGTTCGCCGAAGACGGCGCGCAGGGCGGTGCTCAGTTCGCTCTCGGCGACCTCGCGCTGGTCCTCCTCGGCCTGCCGGGCGGCGTGCGCGGCCTCGTACAGGACGATCGAGGCGGCCGGGTCCAGGACGCCGGAGGTGGCCAGCTCCTGGGTGACCGAGGCGCGGCGCAGCAGTTGGGCGTCGAGGGCGGCGCGGGCGGCGTCGATCCGGGAGTGCAGGCGGTCGAGCCGGCCGGCGGTCCAGCTGAGGTACACGCCGACCGCGATGAGGGCGACGACGATCCAGACGATGAGGGTTACGGTCACGGGCCCACACGCTACCGTCGCCGGGGGCCCCCGCCTCGACACCGGGGGCCCCGCTGCCGCAGGAGCCCCCGGGGCTCAGTCCCGGGCCAGCCCGAACCGGGCCCGCAGCCCGGAGCGTTCGTCCGCCGCGACCGAGGCGGCCCCGTCGGTCACCGTCTCGTACACCGCGAGGATGTCGGCCCCCACCGTCGCCCAGTCGAAGCGCCGTACGTGCGCCTCGCCGCGCTCGCGCAGGCCGGCCCGGCGCTCGGGGTCGCCCAGCAGCCGGATCGCGGCGGCGGCCAGCGCCTCGGCGTCCTCGTTGGCGAACAGGTCGCCGGCCGCGCCCCGGTCGAGCACCTGCGCGAAGGCGTCCAGGTCGCTCGCCAGCACCGGCGCCCCGGCCGACAGCGCCTCGACCAGGATGATGCCGAAGCTCTCGCCGCCGGTGTTCGGGGCCACGTACACATCGACGCTGCGCAGCAGCCGGGCCTTGTCCTCGTCGCTGACCATGCCGAGGAACTCGACGCGCTCGCGCAGTTCCTTCGGCAGGGTCTCGACCGCCTCCTCCTCGTCGCCGCGACCGGCGACCAGCAGCCGGGCCCCGGGATGGGCGGCGAGAATCGCGGGCAGCGCCTTCATCAGGACGGGCAGGCCCTTGCGGGGTTCGTCGATGCGGCCGATGAAGCCGAGGGTCTGCCCCTGCCACTCGGCCTTCGGCTCGGCCCGGGCGAAGAAGCCGACGTCGACGCCGTTGGGGATGACGACGGCGTCGCCGCCGAGGTGCTCGACCAGGGTGCGCCGGGCGTACTCGCTGACCGCGATCCGGGCGCTGATCTTCTCCAGCGCGGGCTGGAGGATCGGGTACGCGGCGATCATCGCCCGGGAGCGCGGGTTGGAGGTGTGGAAGGTGGCCACGATCGGCCCCTGCGCCGCCCAGCAGGCCAGCAGGCCCAGCGACGGGGAGGTCGGCTCGTGGATGTGGATGACGTCGAACGTGCCGTCGTGGAGCCAGCGCCGCACCCTGGCCGCCGAGAGGAAGCCGAAGTTCAGCCGGGCGACGGACCCGTTGTACGGGACGGGCACGGCCCGGCCCGCCGAGACGACGTAAGGGGGCAGCGGGGTCTCGTCGTCGGCAGGCGCCAGGACGGAGACCTCGTGGCCGAGCCGGATCAGGTGTTCGGCGAGGTCCCGGATGTGGAACTGCACACCGCCCGGTACGTCCCAGGAGTACGGGCAGACGATGCCGATCTTCACGTGGGTTCCCCCCGGGGGTCCAGGTCGTCCAGCCAGAGCCGCTGGAGCATGTGCCAGTCCTCCGGGTGTTCGGCGATGCCGCCCGCGAAGGCGTCGGCCAGCGCCTGGGTCATGACGGCGGTCCGCTCGGCCCGGGTGCCCTCCCGCGGCGCCTCGACCGCCGGGTGGACGCGCGCCTTCATCACCGGGGTGCCGTCGTACCAGAGGGTGACGGGCAGCAGCAGCGCGCCCGTCTGCTGGGCGAGCAGCGCCGGGCCCGCGGGCATCCGGGCGGTGGCGCCGAAGAACGACACCTCGACGCCGGACGCGGACAGGTCCCGGTCCGCGACCAGGCAGACCAGGCCGCCGGCGCGCAGCCGCCGGGCCAGGGTGCCGAAGGCGGCCCCGCCGCTGTGCGGCAGGACCTCCATGCCCAGTCCCTCGCGGTAGGCGACGAACCGGTCGTAGAGCGTCGCGGGCTCCAGGCGTTCGGCGACGGTGGTGAAGGGGACCTTCAGGTCGGTGGTGACCCAGGCTCCCGCGAGATCCCAGTTGCCCAGGTGCGGCAGGGCGATGATCACGCCGTTCCCGGCGTCCAGGCCCTCGGTCAGGTGGTGGGCGCCCGTGACGTCGATGCTGTCCTTGATGCGCTCCGGGCTCCAGGTCGGCAGCCGGAACGACTCCATCCAGTAGCGCATGTAGGAGCGCATTCCGGCCCGCGACAGCTCCGCCAGCCGCGCCGGGCCGGCGTCGGGGACGACCCGGGCCAGGTTCGACTCCAGGCGGAGCACGCTCTTGCCGCGCCGCTTCCACACCTGGTCGGCGATGGTGCGGAAGAGTCGGGCGGCGGCGGGCTCGGGCAGCGTCTTGACGGCGCCCCAGCCCAGTCCGTACAGCCCGTCGGTGAGCCGCCCCTTCAGGTCGGACGCGCCGGCGCTCACCGGTCGCCCTCGCTCCCCTGACCGGCCCGACCGGCGGCGGACGGGTCCGCGGCGGCCGGCCCCGCGACGGCCTCGGCGGCGTCGGCCTCGGCGGATTCACGGCGCACGGTCACCACCCGCTGGATCAGCGTCACCAGGCTGCCCGCGGCGACGATCCACAGCGCGATCGGCAGCAGGACGTCGATACCGGGGACGCCGAACTTGTGCAGCCCGGCGAGGCCGGCGGCGACCAGCGAGATCACCAGGCGCTCGGCACGCTCCACGAGGCCGTTGACCGCGACCGGCAGGCCGATCGACTCGCCGCGCGCCTTGGTGTAGGAGACCACCTGGCCGCTGGCCAGGCAGAAGATCGCGACGGCGCACAGGATGTCGTCGTCACCGCCGCCCGCGTACCAGAGGGCGAATCCGGCGAAGATCGCCCCGTCGGCGACCCGGTCCAGCGTCGAGTCGAGGAACGCCCCCCACCGGCTGGAGATCCCGGCCTGCCGCGCCATGTTGCCGTCGACGAGGTCGGAGAAGACGAAGATCGTGATGACGATCGTGCCCCAGAAGAACTCCCCCATCGGGAAAAAGACCAGCGCACCTGCCATCACTCCGGCCGTACCGATGAGAGTGACCGCGTCGGGACTGACCCCGAGGCGGAGCAGCAGAGCGGCGAACGGTGTGAGGACACGCGTGAAGAATGCACGCGCGTACTTGTTCAGCATGGCCTTCCCGAGGGTTCGGTTCGCCGAGCGGCCCCTTCGGCCACCGGCTGGCCCATCGTAGTCACGGCCGGTGCCTTCCACCGGACGGGCACCCGCCGCCGGGTGTCTCGCGCCCCACCCTCCTCCGGCCCGGCCCCGCGGGGGGCCGCGCGCGACGTATGGACGGGGCCGGGCCGCGGTGCCAAGCTCGAAGGACCGCGGGCGTCGCCGAAGCCGCCGCGGCGGCCTCCCCGTGCCCGTGACCACCGCTGCTCCGCGCGCGGTCGCCCTCCCCCGCGCCGCGCCATCGACCGGGAGGCACGCACCATGGGCGACAAGGCACACGCACACCCCGGGGCCGCCGGAGGAGTACCGGCGGCCGGCCACCCCTCCGCCGTACGCAACGTGGTGCTGGTCGGCCCCAGCGGATCGGGCAAGACCACCCTGGTCGAGGCCCTGGCCCTGACGGCGGGGGCCCTGAACCGGGCCGGGCGCGTCGAGGACGGGGCGACCGTCTCCGACCACGACGAGATCGAGCGGCGGCGGCACCGTTCCGTACAGCTCTCGCTGGTCCCGGTGGCCTGGGACGGGTGCAAGGTCAATCTGCTGGACACCCCCGGTTACGCGGATTTCGTCGGGGAGCTGCGGGCCGGGCTGCGCGCGGCGGACGCGGCCCTCTTCGTCGTCTCGGCGGCCCAGGACGCGAGCTCCGTGGCCGCGACCACCCGGGCCGCCTGGGAGGAGTGCGCGCTCGTCGGCATGCCGCGCGCGATCGTCGTCACGCACCTGGACACCGCCCGCACCTCCTTCGACGACATGACCCGGATCTGTGCCGAGGCCTTCGGCGGCGAGGACCCCGACGCCGTGCTGCCCCTGTACCTGCCGGTGCTCGGTCCCGAGGGAGCCGACGGGCACGCCCCGCTGACGGGGCTCACCGGGCTGCTGACCCGGCGGATCCTCGACCACTCCTCGGGGGAGCGCGTCGAGCGGCCCCCGGCGCCCGATCAGGAGGAGCCCCTGCGGGCGGCCCGGGACCGGCTGATCGAGGGGATCATCGCGGAGAGCGAGGACGAGTCCCTGATGGACCGCTACCTCGACGGCGAGGACATCGACGTCGCGACGCTGATCGCCGACCTCGAACGGGCCGTCGCCCGGGGCTCCTTCCATCCCGTCCTCACGGCGGCCCCGGCGGCCGAGGGCGCCCGCCGGGGCATCGGCACCGTCGAACTCCTGGAGCTGATCACCCGGGGCTTCCCCACCCCGCTGGAGCGCACGCCGCCCGTCGTCACCACCCCGTCGGGCAAGCCCCGGCCCGCGCCGGTCTGCGACCCGGACGGTCCGCTGGTCGCCGAGGTCGTCAAGACGTCCTCCGACCCGTACGTGGGCCGCGTCTCGCTGGTCCGCGTCTTCTCCGGCACCCTGCGCGCGGACGACTCCGTGCACCTCTGCGGTCACGGCCTGGACGCCACGGGGCACGCACCCCGGCCCTGTCACGAGGCGGAGATCCGCGTCGGGGCGCTCACCTCGCCGTTCGGCAGCCGGCAGCACGCCGTGGACCGGTGCGTCGCGGGCGATCTGGCGTGCGTGGCCCGGCTCGGCGGGGCGGAGACCGGCGACACGCTCTCCCCGGCCGGCGACCCGGTCCTGATCGAGCCCTGGTCGACGCCCGACCCGCTGCTCCCGCTGGCCGTGCGGGCGCACGGCAAGGCGGACGAGGACAAGCTGTCGCAGGGCCTGGCCCGGCTGGTCGCCGAGGACCCCACACTGCGCCTCGAACAGAATCCGGACACCGGTCAGGTCGTCCTGTGGTGCCTGGGCGAGGCCCACCAGGAGGTGGCCCTGGAGCGGCTGCGCAGCCGCTACGGCGTCCAGGTCGACGCGGAACCGCACCGGGTGCCGTTGCGCGAGACGTTCGCCGGGCGGGCGGCCGGACGCGGACGGCACGTCAAACAGTCGGGCGGACACGGCCAGTTCGCCGTCTGCGAGATCGAGGTGGAGCCACTGCCACCGGGCTCGGGCATCGAGTTCGTCGACAAGGTCGTCGGCGGTTCGGTGCCGCGTCAGTTCATTCCTTCGGTGGAGAAGGGCGTGCGGGCCCAGGCCGCCCGGGGGCTGGCCGCCGGGCACCCCCTGGTCGACGTGCGCGTCACGCTGCTGGACGGCAAGGCGCACTCGGTGGACTCCTCGGACGCCGCGTTCCAGACCGCCGGGGCGCTCGCGCTGCGCGAGGCCGCGTCCGACACCCGCATCCAACTCCTGGAACCGGTGTGCGAGGTGAGCGTCCTGGTCCCCGACGACTACGTGGGCCCGGTGATGAGCGACCTCTCGGGGCGGCGGGGCCGGGTCGTGGGCACCGAGCAGAGTCCGGGCGGGCGCACCGTCGTACGGGCGGAGGTGCCGGAGATCGAGGTCGGCCGGTACGCGGTGGACCTGCGCTCCCTGTCGCACGGCACCGGCCGCTTCGACCGCGCGTACGCCCGGCACGAGGCGATGCCGCCGCAGGTGGCCGACCGGGTGCGCGCGGAGCGGGCGGACGGGTCGCCCGGCGCGTGACCGGCGCACTGTCGCACACGGCGTTCGATGCACGCGGGCGTCCGGCGGTGGTGTGATCCGGACGATACGCTGTGGTCGCAGCTCAGAAGGTATGCCGCGTACGGTAGTTGGGCACACCGCAGGAGCAGACGTGCGGCGAGTGGGGGCGACAGGTGGCCAACGACGGATTCGACTTCTCACCCGGGGCCCAGATCCCGATCCAGGGCTCGGGCGGCCAGACCGTGGCGACCCATGCCCTGGCCTCGGCGGCGTACCGGGACAGTCCGGTGGAGACGATCCTCGACGCCAACAGCGAGTGGCACAAATCGGCGGTGAAGACGGGCTCCTCGAAACTCTTCAAGTCCGACTACTTCAAACCGAATCTCGGCGAGGCGTTCGCCCGTGCCGTCCAGGACCGGATGCTCGGTGGCGCGCGCGGTGCGCTCATCCAGTCCTTCGGCATGGACCCGCAGACCGTGGTGGAGCACTGTCTGTCGGCGAACAACCTGCGCAAGGCCCGGGACACCCGGCTCACCCTGGTGACCGTGGTGTTCGGCGTCCTGTTCCTGCCCGGCATGCTGGCCTGGGTGATCGCCTTCCGGGTCCGGGACGCGCTCAACAAGTCCAAGGACACGGCGTTCCGCGCGGTCGGCACGATCCTCCTGGCGGCCTTCGGGATCGGCGCGCTGGTCCTGATGGTCAAGCTCCCCCTGGACGGGGTGCTCGCGCTCTACGTCCGGGGCGCGCTCATCGCCCCGGTGATCGGCTGGCTGATCGCCAAGCGGATCGCGGAGACCTCGGCCAGGGACCTGCGGGCGCGCTGGAGCGGCCTGCTCTCCGGCACGGGGGTGATCGCGAAGATCCCCGAGGCAGTGCCGAAGAATCCCAACGAGACCGCCCGCGAGGCGCTGCGCCAGGCGCTGGAGAAGCTGTCGGCCGAGCAGCAGTCGAACTCCGTCTTCTACGCCGGCCCCAAGGGCGTCCTCGGGATGGGCACCCGCTGGGGCAGCTGGCAGCTGGCCGAGGAGCTGGTCCCCAAGGACCCGACGAAGGAGATCCACCAGTTCCGCAGCTGGGACCTGGTCCGGATCATCCACGACCAGCTGAAGATGCTGGAGCGCGGGCCGCTGAACACGGGCGGCTTCCCCAAGCCGGACGTGAAGCACTGGATCGTCTCGCCCATCGGGGAGGGCGCCGATTCCGTCACGCGCCCCGACGGGGAGGACGTCGCCACCTTCCAGGTGAAGCCCCACGAGATACAGCGGATCTGCAACCACCAGCAGTTCGGCAGCGGTGACCGGCACTACCTGGGCGTCCAGTTCACCCTGTGGGACGGCCAGCTGGTGATCACCATGATGATCACCGTCACGGTGCTCCACGAGACGCTGCGGATCGAGGTCACGGGCCACGCGCTGGGGCCGGTGCACGGCCTGTTCCTCTCCAAGCCGGCGGCGAAGACGAAGACGGTCAACAAGACCGTCCGCTTCTGGGAGACCCGGGACATCCAGCTGGCGCTGGTGGACGCCAAGGAAGTCGTCCGGCTCGCCCTGCGGGCCCCTCTCACCTGGTATCCGCCGCTGCTGGACTACCTGGGCGGCAAGATCGTGCTGCCCGAGCCGTTCGGACTGCGGCACGCGTGGGCGGCCAAGCCGTGGAACCACCGCTTCATGGCGGACGACGCGATGCGTGCCGCCACCCCGGTGCTGCGGGCCGTCCACACGGCGGCGATGCGCGTCCTCGCGGAGAACGGCGTCGACACGGAGCGCTTCGACAACCGGTCGAGCATACTGAGCGGCCTCGTCCAGGACCCGGCCCCGCGCAAGGCCGACGTCTACGACGCGTAGGAACGCGACGGCGGGGAGGCCCGGCCGGGCCTCCCCGCATCCGTCCCGTGCTCAGCGGGCCGGCAGCTCGCCCGTCGGCCAGGCGCCCGCCAGCATCGCCCGGGTGTCGCCGAGCAGCTGGGGCAGCACCTTGGTGTGACCGATGACCGGCATGAAGTTGGTGTCCCCGCCCCAGCGCGGCACCAGGTGCTGGTGCAGGTGCGCGGCGATCCCGGCTCCGGCCACGGAACCCTGGTTCATGCCGATGTTGAAACCGTGCGCCCCGGAGGCCGCCCGCAGCGCGACCATCGCCCGCTTGGTGAAGTCCGCCAGCTCCGCCGTCTCCGGGCCGTTCAGCTCGGTGTAGTCGGCCACGTGCCGGTAGGGCACGACCATGAGGTGGCCACCGTTGTACGGGTACAGGTTCAGCACCGCGTAGACGTGCTCGCCGCGTGCCACGAGGAGCCCGTCCTCGTCGGATTTGGCGGGGATCGAACAGAACGGACAACCGTCCTCGGCGCCCGGGCCGCTGGGCTTGTTCTCGCCCTGGATGTACGCCATCCGGTGGGGAGTCCACAGGCGCTGGAAGGCGTCGGGCGTCCCCACGCCGATCTGCTGCTCCGGCTCACTCGTCATGCCGATCAGCATATTGCGTCACCCCGGCTGAGCGTGTCGCCGGGGCCGCGCCGCCCTGCCGCCCGCGATGCTGAGGCGATGAGCGCCCGACCCGCCCCCGCGCCACCCGCCCGGCTGACCCGCTGGGAGCAGCGCACGGAGGTTCCGCTCTTCGCCGCGGGGCTGATCTTCCTGACCGGGTACGCGGTCCGGGTCCTGACCCCGCACGAGGCCGAGCCCTGGAACGACATCGCCCTGATCCTCGTCTGGTCGACCTGGCTGCTGTTCCTCGTGGACTACGGGGCCCGGCTGCGGCTCAGCGGACTGGGCCCGCGCTTCGTGCGCGTGCACTGGCTGGACACCCTGGTCCTGCTGCTGCCCCTGCTGCGCCCGCTGCGGATGGTCCAGGTGTACCTGGCGGTGCAGCGGCGCCGCGACCGGCCGCGGCTGAGCCTGTACGCGCGGGTGATCGCGTACGCCGGGCTGACCGCCGGGCTGCTCGGCTTCGCCGCCTCGCTCGCGGTCTACCACCTGGAGCACACGGCCCCCGACGCCTCCATCCGTACCTTCGGTGACGCGGTGTGGTGGGCGTGCGCGACGCTCACGACGGTCGGTTACGGGGACGTCGCCCCGGTCACGTTCTGGGGCCGTGCGGTCGCGGTGGGGCTGATGGCCGGCGGCCTCGCGCTGCTGGGCGCGGTCACCGGGTCGTTCTCGTCCTGGCTGATCCAGGTGTTCACCCGGGAGGACGAGAAACGGCCCCCGGAGCGCGGGTAGCGCTCCGGGGGCCGTCCCCGCGTGAGGGATCAGACCTGTACGCGGTCCTCGACGGCCTTCGCGATCTTGGCGATGGCCTCGTCGACCGGGATGCCGTTCTCCTGCGAACCGTCGCGGTAGCGGAAGGAGACGGCACCGTTGGCCATGTCCTCGTCACCAGCGATGATCATGAACGGAACCTTGTTCTTCTGCTGGTTGCGGATCTTCTTCTGCATCCGGTCCGAGGACGCGTCCACGTCCACCCGCAGCCCCTGCTTGCGCGCCTTGGCGGCGAACTCCTGGAGGTAGGGGATGTGGGCGTCGCCGATCGGGATGCCGACGGCCTGGACCGGGGCGAGCCAGACCGGGAACGCGCCCGCGTAGTGCTCCAGGAGCACGGCGAAGAAGCGCTCGATGGAGCCGAACAGAGCACGGTGGATCATGACCGGGCGCTGCTTCGAGCCGTCGGGCCCCGTGTACTCCAGGTCGAACCGCTCCGGCAGGTTGAAGTCGAGCTGCACGGTCGACATCTGCCAGGTGCGGCCGATGGCGTCCTTGCACTGCACGGAGATCTTCGGGCCGTAGAACGCGGCGCCGCCCGGGTCCGGGACCAGGGGCAGCCCCTGCTTCTCGGCGACCTGGCGCAGCGTCTCGGTGGCCTCTTCCCAGGTCTCGTCGGAGCCGACGTACTTCTCCGGGTCCTTGGTGGAGAGCTCCAGGTAGAAGTCGGTGAGCCCGTAGTCGCGGAGCAGGTTCAGCACGAAGGTGAGCGTGCGGTCCAGCTCCTCGGCCATCTGCTCCTTGGTGCAGTAGATGTGCGCGTCGTCCTGCGTGAAGCCGCGGGAGCGGGTCAGACCGTGCACGACGCCCGACTTCTCGTACCGGTACACCGTGCCGAACTCGAAGAGGCGCAGCGGCAGTTCGCGGTAGGAGCGGCCACGCGCGTCGAAGATCAGGTTGTGCATCGGGCAGTTCATCGGCTTGAGGTAGTAGTCCACCCCGTCGTCGAGCTGCATGGGCGGGTACATGCCGTCGGCGTACCAGTCCAGGTGGCCGGACTTCTCGAACAGCTTGCCCTTGGTGGCGTGCGGGCTGTAGACGAACTCGTAGCCCTCCTCCTCGTGGCGGCGGCGCGAGTAGTCCTCCATGGCCCGGCGGATGACGCCGCCCTTGGGGTGGAAGACCGCGAGGCCGGGGCCGATCTCGTCGGGGAAGGAGAAGAGGTCCAGCTCGTTGCCGAGCTTGCGGTGGTCGCGCTTGGCGGCCTCCTCCAGGAACTCCAGGTGCGCCTTCAGCTCGTCCTTGGTCGGCCACGCGGTGCCGTAGATGCGCTGGAGCATCGGGTTCTTCTCGCTGCCGCGCCAGTACGCGGCGGCGTTGCGCATCAGCTTGAACGCCGGGATGAACCGGGTGGTGGGCAGGTGCGGACCCCGGCAGAGGTCCTTCCAGCACAGGTCGCCGGTCTTGGGGTCGAGGTTGTCGTAGATGGTCAGCTCGCCGCCGCCCACCTCGACGTCCGCGCCGTCGTCCGACGAGGCGGAGCCCTTGATGCCGATGAGCTCCAGCTTGTACGGCTCGTCGGCCAGCTCCTCGCGCGCCGCCTCGTCGGAGACCACGCGGCGGGAGAACTTCTGGCCCCGCTTCTGGATCTCCTGCATCTTCTTCTCGATGGCCTTGAGGTCCTCGGGCGTGAACGGCTTCTCGACGTCGAAGTCGTAGTAGAAGCCGTCCTTGACCGGCGGGCCGATGCCGAGCTTGGCCTCGGGGAACAGCTCCTGCACGGCCTGGGCCATGACGTGCGCGGTGGAGTGGCGCAGGATGTTCAGGCCGTCCTCGGAGGAGATCTCCACCGGCTCGACGCTCTCGCCGTCCCGGAGCTCGTAGGAGAGGTCCTTCAGCTCGCCGCCGATGCGCGCGGCGACGACGGTGCGCTGACCGGGAAAGAGCTCGCCGGCCGTCGTGCCCGTCGTCACCACGTGCTCTTCCCGCTCGGAATCGCGTTGGATGATCACACGGACGTCTGACACCGGTCTCTCCTGACTGAGGGGGATGCCTGCCTTCGTACGGCCAAGCTCTGCGAATCGTACCGAGCCGTACGCCCCCGACGCGAACGCCTTCCTGCTCGCTACGACGGCTCCTCCCCCGCGCACGCCTCCTCGAAGAAGTCCACGTTCTCCTGGAGCGACTTCATCAGCCGGTCCCGCTCCGCCTCGTCGACCTGCACGGGCGCCACCTGCGACGCCCCGGTCAGCAGCCGGAACCCGCCCCGCCGCTCCAGCCGCCCCTCCACCCGGAGCGGCAGTCCGACCAGGTGGGCGTGGCCCGCGATGCGGTACGCCTCCTCGTCCAGCTCCACCCGGACATGCGCGACCTCGGCCCCGGCCAGCACCCGCAGCCGTACGATCCCGGCGCCGCGCGGCCCCGACCGGCGCAGCCGGACCACCGCGCCGGTCAGCCGCACCCGCACGGCTGGTTCGTCCCGGAGGTAGCGCGCTCCGGCGGCGCGCAGGGCGGGGAGGTCGCCCGGGGAGAACTCGACGGGCGCCGGCCGGGCCGGGCAGCCGTCCGGGACGCCGGCGGCGGGCGCCCACCTGAGGTCGATCCCGGCCCCCTCCGAGCCGCGCACCAGGGCGATCAGCGCCTCGGTCAGCTCCCGGCCGGCGCCCGCCGCGACCGCGCTGTCAAAGGCCTCCATGCCGCCGGTGGCGCGCTGGTAGTCCACCGCCTCACGGGTGGCGTGCAGGGCGTGGCAGAGGCGTACGGCGACGGCGCGGCCGGAGGCGACGGGGAGGTGTGCGGTGAGGCTCCGGCCGTCGGCTCCGGGCCCGATCAGGGCGTCGTCCAGGGCGGCGCGTGCCTTCCGGCGGTGCCGGGCCCCGTGGTAGCCGGCCCGGCCGCGTGCCGCGAGGGCGCCGGCCATGAGGACCTGCCGGGCGGCCGAGCGCAGCTCATCCGCCTCGGTCCAGCCGGCGGCGCCCGCGGCTCCGGCCGCCGATTCGGGGACCTCGCGCCACCAGCGGATCTCGTCGCTGGGCAGGGTGAGGGAGACCAGGATGTCGCGTGCGGAGGGGGCGGAGCTGCGGCCGAGGGCGTCGAGGGCCTCCTCGATCAGCTCCCCGCTGTCGGGGAAGGCCGCGCTCTCGGGCACCAGCAGGCTCGTCGTCCCGGCGGCGGATCCGGGCGGGGTCCAGCGGCCGTATCGTCCCGGCGCTCCTCCGCGCCGCTGCCAGCCGTGCCGGCGCAGGAGGGCCCCGAGAACGGCGGGGTCGAGCGGTTCCCCGCCGGCCCCGGCGAGGGGCGGGGGCCCGGGGCGGGCGGTGGGATGCGAGCGGGCTCCGGGAAGTCCGGCTCCGCCCGTGGGCTCGTCCATCGACCGGTGCATCAGGGTCTCCCTCCGGCCCCGACCCGGGCCATGATGTCGCAGAGTGCGCGGTCGTCGAAGATCCGCGAGGTCGGGATGCGCACAGTGGTCCGGTACCGGCCCGTCACCGCGTGGCCGGCCAGGTTGGTCCAGTAGCAGCAGTGGCGCAGGTCGAGGCCTCCGGGCCCGGCGCGCAGCCAGTCGTCCTGGCTGCGCGGGACGATCATCACGACCAGGATCCTGTGCACCGACACCGGGGAGCGGGCGAGCTTGACGAGGTGGGCGTTGTCGAGCGTGAAGGAGAACGCCCCGCCCGCCGGGTGCGGCGGTATCTGGTAGGTGCACTTGAGCTGCACCTTGATGGTCACCTCGTCGTCGACGGTGTGCGCCGGGGCGCCGTGGCTGACGTGCCAGTCGATGCCGTTGTCGGGGAAGGGCTGGGACAGCGAGCATCCGGCCGCCGCCGCGACGGCGTGCAGATAGCCCACCTGAAGGGTCTCCATGCAGGCGGTGGTGGCGAGGGAACCGCGCAGGGGCGCGCCCGGCTGCGGCGGCCGGGGCCCGAAGGCTTCGGCGCGGGCGGTGCCCCCGGGGTCGGGCTGCGCGAGCGCCATGGCTCCGTGTGCCTTCCGGGCGTGCCGATCGACGGCAGGCGGTCTGCCGACGGGTTTCGCGGGCTGGACGGATCGACGGACGCCGGGTGCAACTTCCGCGCGTCCCACCTGTGTTGTCACCGCATCGGACCGCCCGCAAACGGCTTATCAGGCAAACAGCCCGGGTATCACCGATATCGGGCAGGGGAATCATTCCATCTGCCGTGCGGGTGCGAGGAGTTCGGGGATGATGCACTGGTTCGAGGGGCCACTGGCCGCTTTTGACACGGAGACAACAGGCGTGGACGTCGAGCAGGACCGGATCGTTTCGGCCGCTCTCGTCGCGCAGGACACCGCCGGCGGTCGCGTCCGCGTCACGCGCTGGCTGGTCAATCCGGGGGTTCCGGTCCCGCCGGGGGCGACGGAGGTCCACGGTCTGACCGACGATCACCTTCAGCGCAACGGCCGTTGGCCCGCCCCGGTGATGGACGAGATAGCCCGGGCCCTGGCGGAGAGCTGCGCGACCGGCCGGCCGCTGGTCGTGATGAACGCCCCCTTCGACCTGACGCTGCTGGACCGGGAGCTGAAACGGCACCGGGCGTCGTCGCTGGCCCGCTATCTGGACGGGGTGCCGATGCGCGTGGTGGATCCGCGGGTGCTGGACAAGCACCTGGACCGCTACCGCAAGGGCCGTCGTACGCTCACCGATCTGTGCGCGAGTTACGAGGTGGTGCTCGACGGGGCCCATGACGCGGCGGCCGACGCCACGGCTTCGCTGGAGCTGGTGCGGGCGGTGTGCCGGCGCTTCTCCACCCGGCTGGAGCGGCTGTCGCCGGCGGAGCTGCACGCCCTCCAGGCGACCTGGCACGCGGCCCAGGCGCGTGGTCTGGAGGCGTGGTTCGCCAAGAGCGGGACGCCGGAGACGGTGGACCCGGCGTGGCCGCTGCGCCCGGAACTGCCCGCGGCGGCGTGAGGGTCCGAGGCTCGGGACATGCGAAAGCCGGTCCGCGTGATGCTGGCGGACCGGCCTTCCCCGGTGGGCGATACTGGGTTCGAACCAGTGACCTCTTCGGTGTGAACGAAGCGCTCTCCCACTGAGCTAATCGCCCGGGAACGGGTTGAACCATACAGGGCTCCGAGGGCTTCGTTCAAACTCCTTCCGGTCGGGCTCTACTCAGGGAGCCGCGGCCGGGAAGTGAGTATCCGAGCGCATGTACGGGCCCGGGGGCCGGGGCCACACTCCCGTACATGGAACACGTGCCCCCGCCCGCCGAGGAACTGGCCCGCCTCGACCGAGAACTGGCCGAGCTGGACGCCCGCCGGGCCCAGCTGCTGACCCGGCGCGCCTGGCTGCTCGCCGCGCTGCGGCCGACCGTGCCGACGGCCGCCCCGGGCTGGAACCCGTCCGGCTGGGGAGCGCCTCCCGGCACCCCGGCGCAGCCGTGGGGCCAGGTGCCGAAGCGGCCCTCCGCCCCGCGCGGCGCGCAGAACGTCCTGCTGACGCTGGGCGGCCTGCTGCTGACGGTCGCGGCCATCGCGTTCACCCTGGTCAGCTGGGGTTCGATGGGGATCGGCGGCCGGTCGGCGGTGCTGGCCGCGGTGACCCTGGGGGCGCTGGCCGCTCCGGCGGTGCTGCTGCGCCGGGGGCTGGCGGCCACCGCGGAGGCGCTGGCGGCGCTGGCCCTGGTGCTGACGCTGCTGGACGTGTACGCGGTCCACGCGGTGGCCGCGCCGGACACCGACGGACTCGGCTTCACGGCCCTCGCGTCGGCGGTGCTCGCGGCGCTGTGGACGGCGTACGGGCTGGCGCTGGGCAAGCTGCGCCTGCCGTTGCCGGCCGCCGTGGTGCTGGCCCAGTGGCCGCTGCTGTTCTGGGCCTGGGCCGTGGGCGCACCGGCGCCGGTGGTCGGGTGGGCGCTGCTGGCCACCGCGGTGCTGGACGGGGCGATCGCCCTGTGGGGCAAGGGCGCCGGGGTGCGGGTCACGGCGTGCGTCGGTGGAGCGGTGATGGGCTTCTCGGCCCTGATGGTGGGCCTGGCGCTGTCCCTGACGGCCCCGGGGCCGCTCGGGGCGGTGGCTCCGGGCGTGCTGCTGCTGACGGCCTCGGCGGCGGCCGTGGCCGGGGCGTGGCGCGCGCCGAAGGGTTTCGCGCGGACGGGTGGTGCGGTGGCGGGGCTCGCGGCGGTGGCGGCCGTCGGCGGCGTACCGGCGGCGGCGCTCCCGGCGGGCTGGCGGGTGCTCGCGTACCTGCTGTGCGGTCTCGCGTTGACGGCGGTCGTCCGTTCCCGGCTGCCGGGCCACGCCGCGCGCGGGGTACTGGCGGCGTCGGGGGCGGTGGTGGCCGGCGCGCTGGTGTGGGCGCTGCCGCCGCTCGCGGCGGTGCTGCTGGGGCCGGTGACGGTGCTGTCGGACGTGTGGGCGGGGACGCCGGACGGCTTCCGGTCCGCGCTGGGGTCGACGCTGCCCTGGTCGGAGCTGGCCGCGGCCCCGGTGGTGCTCGCGCTGGTGGCCGGGCTGCTGGGGGCGGCGTACCGGTGGTGGCCGTCGGTCGTCCGGCTCGCGGCGCCGTTGGCCGGGCCGACGACGGCGGACGCCGGCCCCCCGGCAGCACCGGCAGCGGGAGCCCCGGGCACGGATGCGCCGGGCGCGGCCGGGGGCGCTGCGCCGTGGCCCGGCTGGTCCGGCTGGTCCGGCCGGCCCGGTGCGGGGGCCGGTGGTCGCGGGCGGCCTTCCGCGGCGACGCTGCGCGGGGTCGTCGGCGCGGGCGCGGTGGCGCTCGGCTGGGGGGCCCTCCTGCTGGCCGGCGCGCTGCTGGACGTGCCCCACGCGCTCGCGCTGGCCGGGGAGACGGCTCTGGTGGGCGTCCTGCTCGCCCTGGCGGTCCGGGGTGGCGGCGCCGAGCGGGGCGCGACGGCGATGCCGGTGACCGCTCTGGTGGCTTCGGTGGCCGGGGCGGTGAGCGCCGGGCTGCTGTCGCTGGCGTCCGAGGGGGCCTCGTACGCGGTGTTCGGCGCGCTGGCGGCGCTGTTCGCCGGGGCCGCTCTGCGGGCGGGCGCCGGGGTGCCGCGTGCGGTGTTCGCGGTCGCCGCGGTGGTCTGGGGCACCGTGATCACGGGGTTGGCGGGCCGGTCCCTGGGGCTCGCCCCGCACGAGGCCGCCCCGCTGATGCTGCTGGTGCCGGCGCTGACGGTGCTGCTCGGGGCACGACTGCGGCGGAACCCGGTGGCCTTGCCCGTGGAGCTGACGGGAGCGCTGGGCGCGCTCGTCGCCGTGGGGCTCGCGGTGTCCGACGCGCCGTTCCTGGCCCTGGTGCTGGCGCTGTGCGGGGTGCTGGCGGCGGGGACGGCGGTGCGGCCGGAGCGGCGGCCGGTGGCGGGCTACCTGGCGGCGACGCTGTTCGTGCTGGCCACGTGGGTGCGGCTGGCGGCCTCGGAGGTGTCGTTCCCGGAGGCGTACACGCTGCCGGTGACGGTGCCCGCGCTGCTGGTCGGTGCGGCGCGGCGGCGCCGGGACCCGGAGGCCTCGTCGTGGACGGCGTACGGGCCGGGGCTCGCGGCGACGCTGCTGCCCAGCCTGGCGGTCGCCTGGACCGACCCGGACTGGCTCAGGCCGTTGCTGCTGGGGACGGCGGCGCTGGTGATCACCCTGCTCGGCGCGCGCCACCGGCTCCAGGCGCTGCTGCTGCTCGGCGGGACGGTGCTGGCACTGGTCGGCCTGCACGAGCTGGCGCCGTACGTGGTGCAGGTCGCGGGTGCGCTCCCCCGCTGGCTCCCGCCCGCCCTGGCCGGGCTGTTGTTGCTGGTGGTCGGAGCGACGTACGAGCAGCGGCTGCGGGACGCCCGCCGTCTGAAGGACGCGCTGGGGCGGATGCGGTGAGCCGTGCCCGGTCCGGGGGCGCGCAGGTCACGGCGTCCCCGGGCCGGGCGCCAGTGGCGTGGGCAACGCAGAGGGCCCGGGAGACGGAATCCGTCTCCCGGGCCCTCTGTCCGGGTGGGCGATACTGGGTTCGAACCAGTGACCTCTTCGGTGTGAACGAAGCGCTCTCCCACTGAGCTAATCGCCCGGGCGCACCGCAAACATTACCCCATGTCAGCGGTGCTCCCGGACCGTCCCCGGGCTACTCGCTGATCTTCCACGGCATGGTGAGCCCGAACTTCCAGACGTAGATCCCGGCCAGCACCGCCATGATCACGAGCCCGAGCGTGGTGAGGATGATGTTGCGCCGCCGGACCTTGGGATCGAGGGCCCGCTGCGCCGCCTCGGTGACCTTGCGCTTGGTCCAGCGCAGCACCAGCTGGGCCCAGACGAACTCGGTCGCCCAGATCGCCATGCCGCCGAAGATCACCAGCCAGCCGGGGCCCGGCAGCACCAGCATGAGCACACCCGCGATCACCACGCCGAGACCGACGATGAAGACACCGACCTGCCAGCTCAGGTGGAGCGCCTTGGACGCCTTGATGAAACCCGGCGCCCGCGAGCCCAGCGCGCGTTCCTCCCGGTCCGATTCCCCCGTGGCGGATACCGGGGACGCCTGCTCGGCGACCTTGCTCCGCTCGTCACTCTCCGCGTTCATGAAGCTCAACTTACCCGACCTGTCTCCGTCACTGGAATGGGCGCATAACTCAAAGTTACACGCCGCTGAGCGGGGGACCCGAAGCGTCACAAATGGGTCAGAGGGGTTTACAACGCCACCGTAGGTGGCATGTCGATTTCGCCGACGTGCGAATCCCCGAGCGCACACTGAGCGAAAGGCCCTGGCGCTTATGAACACCACGGTCAGCTGCGAGCTGCACCTGCGCCTCGTTGTGTCGAGCGAGTCCTCACTGCCTGTACCCGCGGGCCTGCGGTATGACACGGCCGATCCCTATGCCGTGCACGCCACCTTCCACACCGGAGCGGAGGAGACGGTCGAATGGGTATTCGCCCGCGACCTCCTTGCCGAGGGGCTGCACCGGCCCACCGGCACCGGAGACGTCCGCGTCTGGCCATCTCGTAGTCACGGTCAAGGCGTCGTATGCATCGCCCTGAGCTCCCCAGAGGGAGAAGCCCTGCTCGAAGCCCCGGCGCGGGCCCTGGAGTCGTTCCTGAAGAGGACCGACGCCGCGGTTCCGCCCGGCACCGAGCATCGTCACTTCGATCTCGACACGGAGCTCTCCCACATCCTGGCCGAGAGCTGAGCCAGGCAGAGAGCCGCTCTACGCCGTCCGACTCGGGGCGACGGCGTCGTGCTGACAACCGCATAGGGCAGACACCGGCGCCGTCGTCGCGGAATCCACCGCGACGACGGCGCCGGCGCGTTCCCCGCCGCGCCGCCGGAGGGGTCCGTTCCGCTCTCCGCCGGGCCCGCACCGGGCCCGGCACCGGCCGGCCGAGCCAGTAGAGTCAGCCGCCATCGGCAGGCGCCCGCCCGCCGGAAGGCCAGGGAGCGAAGCGTGCTGATCCCTCACGACACCCGGATCGCCCTCGACGCGGTGGTCGATCTGGTGAACACCGCACCGGAGAGCGAGCCGCCGGGGGACGACCCCGGCGACAGACACGCGGGCGGGCCCGAGGACGGTCTCCCCGACATCGCCGCGCTGTACGCCTTCGCGGAGCGCCATCTCATCAGCGGGGTCGGCACCCTCGGCGAGAAGGACCTCGGCGCCGTGCGCGACGTCCGGGCCCGCTTCGCCGAGGTCTTCGCGGCGCCCGACGCCCGCGTCGCCGCCGACCTGGTCAACCGGCTCGTCGCGGCGGCCGGGACCACCCCGCAGCTCACGGACCACGACGGCTACGACTGGCACGTGCACTACTTCGCCCCGGACGCCTCGATCGCCGACCATCTCGCGGCCGACTGCGGCATGGCGCTGGCCTTCATCATCGTGGCGGGCGAGCAGGAGCGGCTGCGGCGCTGCGAGGCCCCGGACTGCGGGCACGCGTTCGTCGACCTGTCGCGCAACCGCTCCCGCCGCTACTGCTCCAGCCGTACGTGCGGGAACCGGCTCCACGTCGCGGCGTACCGGGCCCGGCGCAAGGAAGCCGCGGGCTGACGCCCGGCACGGTGGCGCGAGGCGTCACAGCACGAAGAGATCGTGCAGCGCGGCCATCAGCAGCAGGCCCCCGATCACCGTCAGGAAGATCATCAGGGGCGGCTGGGAGAGCGCGAAAAGACAGCCGCGGGCCTCTTCGGCGGGGGGTGCGGGGGCATCGCCCCGGGAAGTGTCCACCATCTCGGGGTGATCATGACGCACCGGCGGCGGTGTTGGCGATCAACCGGCTTCATTCTCCCGGGAGTTCACCGTCCCGTGGCCATCGATATTCGCTCCGGCGTACGGGGAGCCGTCAGACATTCGGACCGCCGCCCGGAACGCACGCCGGCGGGGCCGGCCGACGCCTCGGACGCCGCGCTTCTCAGATGCCGTGCTTCTTGAGGATCGCCTCGATGTCGCTGAAGTCGTCGCCGGGGGCGGCGGCCTCCTGCTTCTTCCCGGAACGCGCCTTCGGCTTCGCGGCCGCCGCGGGTCCCGCCGCACCGCCCGCCCCCAGCGAGGGGGCGGATGCCGCGGGGGCCACCGCCTCGTTCCGTCCGGCGGCCCGCGCGGCCTTGCGCTCCGCGCGGGTGGTGCCGCTGCGGCGCTCGATGGCGCGGGTGGTCATGAACAGCAGCCAGGAGAGGCCGAGCACCCCGAAGCCGAGCCAGACGCTCGGCTTGAAGGCGATCCCGGCGACCCACTCGACGACCCCGGTCAGCACGAGCCCGACCGGGACCAGGGAATAGGCGGCGATCCTCGTCGCGGTGAGGAACCGCTTGCGGTAGGCGGTCACCGCGGCGATGCCGAGGCCGGCCGCCGACACCGCGGAACAGATGGTCTCGGCAAGCATCAGGGCCTCCAGGCGCAGGGGTACACGTCCCTTCCATCCTGCACCGGCGACCGCCGTCGGGGCCACGGCGGTCGTCCACCTCAGGGACATTTCAGGGCCGGGCTCCTCCCCAGGGGGTGGCCGGGTGCCGGTTGGGACGCGCCCGCCCGGCCTGGAAGACTGGGCACATGAGCGATTCCTCCCCCGCGGCGCCGGTCGTCCTCGACCTCTGGTGCGATCTCGAATGCCCCGACTGCCACCGAGCCCTCGACGACGTGCGTGCCCTGCGCGCCCGCTACGGGGACGGCGTCGAGATCCGGCTGCGGCACTTCCCGCTGGACAAGCACAAGCACGCCTACGCCGCGGCCCAGGCGGCGGAGGAGGCGACGGACCAGGGCAAGGGCTGGCCGTACATCGAGGCCCTGCTGTCCCGCACCGCCGATCTCGGGCGCACGGGTGAGCCGGTGCTCCTCGCCGTGGCACGCGAACTGGGCCTGGACGCCGAGGAGTTCGACACCGCGCTGATCGACGGGCGGCACCTGCTGATCGTCGACGCCGACCACGCGGAGGGCAAGGCGATCGGTGTCACCGGTACGCCCACCTATGTGATCGGCGACGAGCGGCTGGACGGCGGCAAGAGCCAGGACGGGCTGCGCGAGCGGATCGAGGAGATCGTCGACGGCGTCCTGGCCGCACGGGACAGGTAGCGGTCGGCAGCGGCTAGAGCGCCTTGGCCAGGTTGTAGCGCGTCGTCGTGTAGCCGAGGGACTCGTACAGCCGCAGGGCGGGGGTGTTGGTGGCGAAGACGTGCAGGCCGAGCCGGTCCGCGCCCCAGCCGCGGGTGATGCCCTCGGCGAGCAGCATCAGGGTCCGGCCGTGGCCACGGCCCCGGTGCTCCTCGCGCACCTCGACGTCGAAGACGAACCCGGCGTCGCCACCGGGCGGCAGCTCCCGGCGTGCCACCCACACGTGGCCGACGACCCGGCTCGCCCGCACCAGCACCTCGAAGTGGGTGCCCTCGGTCGCCAGTCCGTCCGGCAGGAGGCCGGCGTGGTCGGCCTCGGACTTGAGCCGGGCCTGCTCGGGCGGCACCCCTCGGTCGATCCAGTTCCGCGCGTAGGCGCGCACCGCCTCCCGCCGCCACGCGGCGAACTCCTCGTCGCCCATCGCGCGCGAGGTGAGGCCCTCGGGGAGCGCGGCGGTGTCCGCGCCGAGCTCCTTGACCATGTTGCGGCTGCGCTCGGTGTAGCCGAGGGAGGCCGCGAGACGGCGGGCGGGGTCGTTGTCGGCGGGGACCTCCACCCGCACCCGGGTGCAGCCCCACCCCCGCAGCACCTCCTCGGCGGCGAGCGCGGCGATGGTGCCCCGGCCGCGTCTGCGCCGGGGCTCCTCGACGCTGAGCGAGCGCAGCACCCCGGCGGTCGCGCCGAACGCGTCGTCGGTGCTGATCGCGACGGCGCCGACGGGCCGCCCGTTGTCGCACACGTCGTAGTGGCGGGCCCGCGCGCCGTCGGCGCCCTGCTGAAGCGGCCCGGACGGCCGGAGTGTCGTGGTCATCAAGGGGTTGTATCCCCTGGGCGACGCCCCGTCACGCGCTTTTCTGGCCGCCGGGGCCCGGTTACGGGTCGAGGTCGTCGCCGGCCCGCTCGGCGAAGATCCGCATGGCCTTCGCCGTCACCGGCCCGATCTCCGGGGTCAGCTCGCGGCCGTCCACCCGGTGGACGGCCTGGATGTCCCGGAGCGTCGAGGTCAGGAACACCTCGTCGGCCTCGGCGAGGACGTCCATCGGCAGGTCGGTCTCCTCGGCCCCGGTCCACTCCACGGCCAGCGCGCGGGTGATCCCGGCGAGGCAGCCGGAGGTCACCGGCGGGGTGTGGACGCGACCGTCGAGGACGACGAACACGTTGGATCCGGTGCCTTCGCAGAGGCGGTCCGCGGTGTTGGGGAACAGCGCCTCGGAGGCGCCCCTCTCCCGTGCCCGGGCCAGCGCGACGACGTTCTCGGCGTACGAGGTGGTCTTCAGGCCGACGAGCGCGCCGCGTTCGTTGCGCGTCCAGGGAACGGTGATCACCGCCGTGCTGTCCGGGCGCCGGTTCACCCCGTCGAGGGCGACGACGAGGCTCGGCCCGTCGGTCCCCCGGTCCGAGCCGAGCGGGGACAGCCCGCCGGTGCAGGTGATCCGCAGGCGCCCCAGGGCGACGGGGTTGGCCTCGACGACCGCGGCGACGGCGCGGCGCACCTCGTCGTGGTCCGGATCGGGCAGTCCCAGACCCCGGGCGGACCGGGTGAGGCGGGCGAGGTGCCGGGTCAGCGCGAAGGGGCGTCCCTCGCTGGTCCGCACCGTCTCGAAGATGCCGTCGCCCACGGTCAGCCCGTGGTCGAGCACCGACAGCCGGGCGTCGTCGGCGTCCCGCAGTCCGCCGTTGACCCAGATCCTCATCACGCGGTCCCTTCCGTCTCCAGATGCGCCCCCGACGCTACAGCGAGCAGCCGGGAGGCCTTGAGCTCGGTCTCGTCCCATTCGCGTTCCGGGTCGGATCCCCAGGTGATCCCGGCCCCGGTCCCGAACCGCAGCAGGGGCGCGGGCCCGGTCCGGTCGATCCAGAAGGTCCGTATCCCGACGGCGAGCGAGGCCGTGCCCCGGTCGGCGTCGACCCAGCCGATGGCCCCGCAGTACGGTCCGCGCGGGGCCCGCTCCAGCTCGGCGATGATCCGCAGTGCGCTGGACTTCGGCGCCCCGGTGACCGAGCCGGGCGGGAAGGCCGCCGAGAACAGCTCGGGCCAGCCCGCCCCGTCGGCCAGCCGGCCCCGGACGGTGGAGACCAGGTGGACGAGGCCCGGGTGTTTCTCGACGACGCAGAGGTCGGGGACGCTCACGCTTCCGGTGGCGCAGACCCGGCCGAGGTCGTTGCGGACCAGGTCCACGATCATCACGTTCTCCGCGTGGTCCTTGGCCAGCAGGTCGTTCTCGGTGCGGCCGGTGCCCTTGATCGGCCCGGACTCCACGGTCCGTCCGTCGCGCCGGAGGAAGAGTTCCGGGGAGGCGGTGGCGACCTCGACGCCGTGGCCCGGCAGCCGGATCGTTCCCGCGTACGGGGCGGGGTTGCCGCGCGCGAGCAGCGAGGTCAGGGCGTCGACATCCGCCCCGGCCCCGCCGCCGGGGAGCGGTGCGGACAGCACCCGGCAGAGGTTGGCCTGGTAGACGTCGCCCGCCGCGATGTGTTCACGGATCCGCCGGACGCCCGCCGTGTAGGCGTCACGGTCCAGCGAGGAGGTCCAGTCGCCGGTGGCGGGCCCGCGCCACGCTCCGGGCACGGGAGGGGGCACCGCCTCCTGGCGCACATCGGAGAAGCGGGCGCAGACGGGACGCCCTTCGAAATCGGCACATACCGCCCAGAAACCGGATGAGTCGAGAGCCGCGGGATCGTGGGTCACATCCTGCAGACCGGAGGCGATGAGGCCGTCGAAACGGGCCAAGGGGGCGAGGTCGGACACGCGAATGAGTCTAGGACGGTGCGCGGTGACCTGCGTCGGGGCGAGGTCACCGCAGCACGCTGCACAAACGCGTTTTTGTACTGGCCCAGGAATCCGCTAGAGTTCAACACGTCGCCGGGACGCGCAAGCGAACCGGGAAAGACAAGCGGACGTAGCTCAGTTGGTAGAGCGCAACCTTGCCAAGGTTGAGGTCGCCAGTTCGAACCTGGTCGTCCGCTCGCAGAAGGTGGGGGATTCTTCCCGAGCCCCCATCCCTGGTGGAGTGGCCGAGAGGCGAGGCAACGGCCTGCAAAGCCGTCTACACGGGTTCAAATCCCGTCTCCACCTCCAAGGACGATTAGCTCAGCGGGAGAGCGCTTCCCTGACACGGAAGAGGTCACTGGTTCAATCCCAGTATCGTCCACTGATCCGCAAGGATCACCGGTCCGCAAGGATCCCCGCGCGATTAGCTCAGCGGGAGAGCGCTTCCCTGACACGGAAGAGGTCACTGGTTCAATCCCAGTATCGCGCACGCAGTACACGCAGGTCCGCCCCGCGCGATTAGCTCAGCGGGAGAGCGCTTCCCTGACACGGAAGAGGTCACTGGTTCAATCCCAGTATCGCGCACCACACGAGAACCCCCGGTCGTCTCCACGACCGGGGGTTCTTTCGTCGCACGGCCCGTCACCTCGGTGTCCCGGCGGCACAGTGGCCGCCGGGACACCGAGCGAACGAACACCGGAAACGATCAGGACGAGAACAGCATCCGGCCGAAGCCCTTCTGGCGGTGGTGGCCGTAGTGCCCACCGTGACCGCCGTGCTGCGGCGCGCCCCAGGCGGGGGCGTGGGCGGCGGGAGGAGCGGCCGGGTAGGCCTGCGGGGCGGGGGGCGCGGGCGGGGCCTGCTGGGACCACTGGGACTCCAGGCGGGTGAGCGACTCCAGCTCGCCGTAGTCGAGGAATATCCCCCGGCAGCCGCTGCACTGCTCGATCTGGACGCCGTTGCGGTTGTACGTGTTCATCGGTGCGTGACACTTCGGACACTGCATCATCGGCTCGGCTCCTCGCCCTCGTTGTGCCGTCGCCGGAATGTCTGCCCGGCCACGGTCCGTTCACCCTACGACGCGGGATCGGTGGCCAACTGGGGCGGCAACGTAGCGATTCGGGCACAGGATTCGATCATCAGCTGTTCGAGCTCGTCCGGATCCCGTTGCTCCGCGGCGCACTTGGCGAGGGCGAGCGCCGCCGTCTGCACCGTCAGCGCGCGGGCCGGAACGTCCAGTGCGGGCCAGGGGTCCCCGTCGGCGGGCACCGCGGGTCCCCCGGCGGACCGGTAGGCGTCCAGGAAGGCGGACCAGTCCTCGGCGGCCAGGAGTCCGGCGGCGTACCAGGCGGCGGGCCGGCCGAGGTCCCAGGCCGGATCGCCCACCCCCGCGTCGTCCACGTCGATGAGCAGCCAGGGCCCGTCGGGGGCGGGGTGGCGGACGAGCTGGCCGAGATGCAGGTCCCCGTGGCACAGGAAACCGTCCCTCCGGGCGGGCGCCGGGGTCTCGCCCCGGGCCCAGGGCGGCAGGGCCCGCCAGCCGGCCAGCACGGGCAGGACGGCCGGGTCGCCGGGAAGGGCGGCGGACATCCGGGCGACGGCCCGCGCGGCCTTGGCCGGGCCACGCGTCGGCGGAAGCCGCGGCGGCGGCTCCGTCCGGTGCAGACGGGCGAGCAGCACCGCGGCCTCGGCCCAGGGAGCCGCCCCGGGGTCGTCGGGATCGACGGGCGTGCCGAGCGGCCAGAGGGTGACCGGACGGGCACCGGGACCGGCGGGCGGCGGGAGGGTGAGCGGCGGGAGCAGGATGCCGGTGAGCCGCGGGTCGGCGGCCAGGGCGAGCCGGGCGGCCAGCGCCTCGCGGTCGGTGTCGGCCGCGTGCGCCTTCGCGACGATCGCGCCGCTGCGGACCACCGTGCCGTCGGGCCGGTCGGCGAGGATCTGCGGCGGCTCGCACCCGCAGCGCGCCGCGGCGGGATGGGAGAGGCGGTGCGCGAGGGCGCCCAGGTCACGGACGACTGAGCTCTGGGTGGTGGTCAACGGTTCCCCCGGGGGCGGTCGGCCCGGCGTGGCACCGGTCCCGCCGTGAGCGTAACGCGCCGGGCCGTCCGCGCCGGCAGCCGCCGACCGGGCCGGATCGTCGAAGAAGCGCCTCCGGGGCCGCTTCCTTCGGAGGCCGGAGCACCCGACGGAACAGCGAAGGGGCCCGGACAGCGCGATGCCCGGTCAGCTCCCCAGCTGACCGGACAAACGCTGCCGTCCGCCGCACCCCCGTCCCCACGGGGCTGTTGGCCGGATGTGCGGGTCCGGACCGCTCTTCCGGACCTCGGGCGCCGCTCAGCGCCCCAGCATCACCGCCACGGACGACGCCTGTGTGACCACCGCTTCCCAGCCGCCGAAGACGACCGCCAGCAGGGCCGCCAGGGGAAGGACCATCGCCGTCGCCACCAAGGGGTGGCGGGTGCCGGACGAACGCGTGCCGAACGCGGCGTACGCCCTGCGTCCCCGCGTGCGGACCATGGTCCGCGCTGCCGTGTCCGACATGGTTCCTCTCCTGACCTGATGGGGAGCGGCGGGCGTGTGACCTCGGGGGACGAGTGCTGCGCCCGCCGCTTGACCTCAACATTAGGTAACCGGCGAGCACGGGGCGTCATGCCCGCGTACCTAATCCCGGGCCTCCCGGAGGATGAGCCGTCGTCGGTCCGCGTACTCCCCTGGGTGGAGACGGACCACCGGAGGTTGGGGTCATCCCGGAGGGGACGCCCGGGACCGTTCGTCACGGTTCGTGGCGTCGGCCGGTCCCCGGGGCGCGTGTGCCGGGTGACTTCACTCACGCCGACCGCCCGGCGGACCGTCGCCCGGCGCCCGGGGGCCCTCCGGGACACCACCCGGCCATGGGCCCGGGCGGTGGTCGCGGGCTCCGTGACGGTCGCGTCCCGCGGCTGCGGCGGTGATCCAATCGCCCCTGCTCGACGGCCCCTTGGGCGGGCCGGGCGGCCCGGGGGCCCCGATCCGCCGTGCCCTGACCCCTCTTCACCTCTCCCGCCCGGCACGGACAATCGAATCCCCCGCGAGGGCGCGGCCTCTGAGCGCGCCGGGCGCGGGGTACGTAAGCTGTGCCTCGTCAGGCGGACCAGGCAGCGGGGATGGGCAGACGATGGCGATGATGCGGCTCCGGCGCGAGGACCCGCGTCTCGTCGGCTCGTTCCGGCTGCACCGGCGGCTCGGCGCGGGCGGCATGGGCGTCGTCTACCTCGGCTCCGACCGGCGCGGCCAGCGGGTGGCGCTCAAGGTGATCCGGCCCGACCTGGCGGAGGATCAGGAGTTCCGCTCGCGGTTCGCGCGCGAGGTGTCGGCGGCCCGGCGGATCCGCGGCGGCTGCACGGCCCGGCTGGTCGCCGCCGATCTGGAGGCGGACCGCCCCTGGTTCGCGACGCAGTACGTGCCCGGCCCCTCCCTGCACGACAAGGTCGCCGAGGAGGGCCCGCTGGCCGCCGCCGAGGTCGCCTCGATCGGGGCGGCGCTCTCCGAGGGTCTCGTGGCGGTGCACGAGGCGGGGGTGGTCCACCGCGACCTGAAGCCCTCGAACATCCTCCTCTCCCCCAAGGGCCCGCGCATCATCGACTTCGGCATCGCCTGGGCGACCGGGGCGAGCACGCTCACCCATGTCGGTACGGCGGTGGGGTCGCCGGGGTTCCTCGCGCCCGAGCAGGTCCGGGGCGCGGCCGTGACGCCCGCGACGGACGTCTTCTCGCTCGGCGCGACCCTGGCGTACGCGGCGATGGCCGACTCCCCCTTCGGGCACGGCAGTTCCGAGGTGATGCTGTACCGCGTGGTGCACGAGGAGGCGCAGCTGCGCGGGGTGCACGACGCGTTGGCCCCGCTGATCAGCGCCTGTCTGGCGAAGGATCCGGAGGAGCGGCCGAGCACGCTGCAACTGTCCATGCGGCTCAAGGAGATCGCGGCGCGCGAAGCGCAGGGGCTGCACGAGAGCCGGCCGCCCGTCCAGCGCTCCGCCCAGGACGCCGACCGGCCGACCGGCCGGATGGCCGACCCGTACGCCGATCAGCACACCCGCCGCTCGGAAGGCCCGTCCGGCTCCCGGCCCCAGCCGGGCAGGCGCGGCGCGTCCGGGCGTTCGGGGCCGCCGCGCACCGGTGGCTCGCGCCCGCAGCAGGCTTCGCGTGACACGACGCGGTCCGGGAGGCGGCAGGGGCCCCCGCCCGGGACGAACGGCCGGCCGGGAACCCGCTCCGGGGGGCGTACGACCTCCGCGGGGCGGCGTCCGGCCAATCCGCGGCTGCTGCGCCAGCGGCTGGTGGTGTTCGTCGTGGTGACGCTGCTGGTGGCGCTGGGCATCGCGACGGCACAGGGCTGCCAGGGGCCGGCGCGCGGGCTGGGCGGCGGGGCCGGGGTGGAGCAGCAGCATCGGGCGCCGCAGGCGCAGGCCGCGCAGGAGCCGCCGCGGCCGTCCTGACGCCGGGACCCGGCCGGGCCCGGCCGTGCTCAGCTCTCCGGGCGTCCCGTGGCCACCGCGTAGAAGGCGACCGCCGCCGCGGCGCCCACGTTCAGTGAGTCGACACCGTGCGCCATCGGGATGCGGACCCAGGCGTCGGCGGCCATCAGGGCCTGCGTGGACAGTCCGTCGCCCTCCGCGCCGAGCATCAGCGCCACCCGCTCCAGCCGGTGCGGGGCCGCCTCGTCGATGCTGGTGGCCTTGGCGTCCGGGGTGAGGGCGAGGAGCCGGAAGCCGGCCTCCCGTACCCCTTCCAGTGCCTTGGGCCAGGCTTCGAGCCGGGCGTAGGGGACGGAGAAGACGGCGCCCATGGAGACCTTGACGGAGCGCCGGTAGAGCGGGTCGGCGCAGTCCGGGGAGAGCAGGACCGCGTCCATGCCCAGGGCCGCCGCGCTGCGGAAGATGGCGCCGATGTTGGTGTGGTCGTTCACCGATTCCATGATCACCACCCGGCGCGCGGTGGCGAGCAGTTCCTCGGACGCGGGCAGCGGCTTGCGCTGCATGGAGGCGAGCGCGCCGCGGTGGACGTGGTAGCCGGTGACCCGTTCGGCCAGCTCGGGGGCGACGGCGTACACCGGGGCCGGGACCTCGTCGATGACGTCGCGCATGACGTCGACCCACTTGGCCGAGAGCAGCATCGACCGCATCTCGTAGCCGGTCTGCCGGGCTCGGCGGATCACCTTCTCGCCCTCGGCGATGAAGAGGCCTTCGGCGGGTTCGCGCCGTCGCCGCAACTCCACGTCGGTCAGGCCGATGTAGTCGCTCAGCCGGGGGTCGTCGGGGTCGTCGACGGTGATGAGTTCTGCCACAGGGTGATACTGCCTTGTCCGGTGAGTGGTGCCAACGCCTGGGAGGGAGATGGGTAACCGCGGGTTACTTCATTCCTGGTCGCCCGGCCGGTCCTGACCGGTTGCCGGTGCGGAGTCCGGGCCGACCGCGACGACCTCGCCGATGACGATCACGGCGGGCGGGCGCACGTCCTCGGCCACGGCGCGCTCACCGACGTCCGCGAGGGTCGCGTCGACGCGGCGCTGGGCGGCGGTGGTGCCCTCCTGGACGAGGGCGACCGGGGTGGCCGGGTCCTTGCCGTGGGCGACGAGGGCGGCGGCGATGGCGCCGATCTTGTCGACGGCCATCAGCAGGACGAGGGTGCCGCGCAGCCGGGCTATGGCCTCCCAGTCGACCAGGGAGCGCGGGTCCTCGGGGGCGACATGGCCGCTGACCACGGTGAACTCATGGGCGACGCCCCGGTGGGTGACCGGGATGCCGGCCGCGCCGGGGACGGAGATGGTGCTGGAGATCCCGGGGACGACCGTGCAGGGGATGCCCTCGGCGGCCAGCGCCTGGGCCTCCTCCATGCCGCGGCCGAAGACGAACGGGTCGCCGCCCTTGAGCCGGACGACGGACTTGCCCGCCTTGGCGTGCTCGATGAGCGCCTGGTTGATCGCCTCCTGGGCCATGAACCGGCCGTACGGGATCTTGGCGGCGTCGATCACCTCGACGTGCGGCGGGAGTTCGTCGAGCAGGTCACGGGGGCCGAGGCGGTCGGCGATGACCACGTCGGCCTCGGCGAGGAGGCGCCGGCCGCGCACCGTGATCAGGTCCGGGTCGCCGGGGCCGCCGCCGACGAGCGCGACGCCGGGGGTGCGGGTGCGGTGGTGCGGGGCGGCGAGGGTGCCGTCGCGCAGGCCTTCGACGATGGCGTCGCGAAGGGCGGCGGAGTGCCGGGGGTCGCGGCCCCGGGGAGTGGTGTTGAGGACGGCGACGGTGATGTTGTCGATGCGGCCGGTCGCGGGGGTCCAGGCGGTGGCGGCCTCGGCGTCGTCGGCCCGGACACACCAGGTGCGGGTGCGCTCGGCCTCGGCGGAGGCGGCGTCGTTGGCCGCGGTGTCGGAGGAGGCGATCAGGGCGTACCAGGTGTCGGCGAGGTCGCCGTCCTCGTAGCGGCGGCGCTCCCAGCGGATCTCCCCGGCGTCCGCCATGGCCTCGACGGAGGGCGTCGCGGACGGGGAGACCAGGGTGATGACGGCCCCGGTGGCGATGAGCTGCGGCAGCCTGCGCTGGGCGACCTGGCCGCCGCCGACCACGACGACGCGGCGGCCGTACAGGCGCAGGCCTACGGGGTACGCGGGGTGGTCGGCGTGGTCGGCGTGCTCGGCCATGGCGGTACGGCTCCTCGTGCGGGTGCTGCGTTGCGTGCCGCTGCGGCGGTGGAGCGGCTGTGACGTGCGGAAAGCGGGGGTGCGGGTGGGAACACGATACGGGGTGGGGGTGGGTGGGGGCCCGGGGCGGGGGCGCCCGCGGCGGGCCTCCCCCTGCCCCGTCCCCTCCCGGAACCGCGCGGCCGCCCCGGGCCCTCTTGTCCTCGAACGCCCGACGGGCCGGGCCCCGGGGCCGCGTCCCGGACCCCGTTCCTCCGCCGGAAGGCCGGGAGGGGGACGCCGGACCGGGCGGTGGGCGTCCTACTTCTCCGTTACGCCTGCCGAGTCGAACGTCGCCACCTCGTGCATCGCCCGGGCCGCGCTCTGCACGATCGGGAGTGCCAGCAGCGCACCGGTGCCCTCGCCCAGCCGCAGGTCGAGGTCGACCAGCGGGCGCAGGCCCAGCTTGTTGAGCGCGGCCACGTGGCCGGGCTCGGCGCTGCGGTGGCCGGCGATGCAGGCGGCCAGCGCCTCGGGGGCGATGGCACGGGCGACCAGGGCGGCTGCCCCCGCGCTCACGCCGTCCAGGACCACCGGCGTACGCAGGGAGGCGCCGCCGAGGAGGAAGCCGGCCATCGCCGCGTGCTCCAGACCACCGACCGCCGCGAGTACGCCGATCGGGTCGGCCGGGTCCGGCTGGTGGAGGTCGAGGGCGCGGCGGACGACGTCGACCTTGCGGGCGTGCATCTCGTCGTTGATGCCGGTCCCCCGGCCGGTCACCTCGGAGGCGTCGATCCCCGTGTACACGCAGATCAGGGCGGCCGACGCGGTGGTGTTGGCGATCCCCATCTCGCCGGTGAGCAGGGCCTTGTTGCCCGCTGCCACCAGGTCCCGGGCGGTCTCGATGCCCACCTCGATCGCCGCGAGGACCTCTTCCCGGGAGAGGGCGGGGCCCGTCGTGAAGTCGGCCGTTCCCGCGCGTACCTTGCGGGGCAGCAGCCCCGGGGTCGCGGGCAGGTCCGTCGCCACGCCCACGTCCACGACACAGACCTCGGCGCCGACCTGCGCCGCGAAGGCGTTGCACACGGCTCCGCCTCCCAGGAAGTTCGCCACCATCTGCGCGGTGACCTCCTGCGGCCACGCCGTGACGCCCTGGGCGTGCACCCCGTGGTCACCGGCGAAGATCGCGACGGCCGCGGGCTCCGGGATCGGCGGCGGGCACATCCGGGAGAGCCCGGACAGCTGCGCGGAGATGATCTCCAGCATGCCGAGCGCACCGGCGGGCTTCGTCATCCGCTTCTGGCGCTCCCACGCCTCGCCGAGCGCCTTCGCGTCCAGCGGGCGGATCGCGGAGATCGTCTCCTGGAGCAGGTCGTGCGGCTCGGCGCCGGGCAGCGCGCGACGGCCGTACGTCTCCTCGTGGACGACCCAGGACAGCGGGCGGCGCTTGGACCAGCCCGCCTGCATCAGCTCGGGCTCCTCGGGGAACTCGTCGACGTAGCCGACGCAGAGGTAGGCCACGACCTCCAGGTGCTCGGGGAGGCCGAGCGCCCGGACCATCTCCCGCTCGTCGAAGAAGCTGACCCAGCCGACGCCGAGGCCCTCGGCGCGCGCGGCGAGCCACAGGTTCTCCACGGCGAGGGCGGAGGAGTACGGCGCCATCTGGGGCTGGGTGTGCCGGCCGAGGGTGTGCCGGCCGCCGCGGGTGGGATCGGCGGTCACGACGATGTTGACCGGGGTGTCGAGGATCGCCTCGATCTTCAGTTCCTTGAACTGCTTCGCCCGGCCCTTGGGCAGCGACTTGGCATAGGCGTCGCGCTGCCTCTGGGCCAGTTCGTGCATGGAGCGGCGGGTCTCCGCCGAGCGGATGACGACGAAGTCCCACGGCTGCGAGTGGCCGACGCTCGGCGCGGTGTGCGCGGCCTCCAGCACCCGGAGCAGGACCTCGTGCGGGATCGGGTCGCCGCGGAAGCCGTTGCGGATGTCCCGGCGCTCGCGCATGACCCGCAGGACCGCTTCCCGTTCGGCGTCGTCGTAGCCGGGGGCGGGCGGGGTGAACGGCTCGGACTCCTCGGCGGATTCGGCGGGCTCCGCGGGACCTTCCGGCTGCTGTGCGGCCTCGGGGTGCTGCGGCGCCTCGGCCCGTGCCGGTCGGTCGGCGGCCTGTTCCTGCTGGGCGGGATCCGGGATCTCGGGAGTCTCGATGACCTCGGGGCCGGTGCCGTCCTCGGCATCGGGCGGGAGCACGTCGGCTGCGCCGGACTCCGTCGCTCCACCGTGCTCGGCGACGGGTGCGGGGGCCTGGGAGGCTTCGTGGTCCGCAACAGGGAGCTGCCCGGCCGTCGGCTCCGGCACAGCCGCCTCTTCCGCTCCCTCCTCTGCCTCCGTCACGGGCTCGGCGGACGCCACGTGGGCCACGGGCTCCGCGACGACGGGCTCGGGCTGGGGCTGCACGGGCTCGGCCGACGGCTCGGCCACCGGCTCCGCCACGACCGTCTGCGGAGTCGCGACGGCTTCCGGAGCCGCGGCGGCCTCCGGGCCCTCGGCCGCCGCTGCGGCCGGGACCGGCTCGGGGGACGGTGCGACAAGCTGCTCCTGCTCGGGCCGCACCGCCGCTTCGGGCTGTACGGGCTCGGGCTGCGCCACCGGCTCGACGACCTGCGTGTCCTGTGCCGGGGCCGAGGATGCGGGGGCCGCGGCCTCCACCGGGACGGCGCGGGCCTCGGGCTCCGGGGCCACGGCGGCAGCGGCCTGCCCCTCCACCTGCTCCGGCGTCCCGGGGGCGGCCGTCTCTTCGGCCGGGGCCTGTCCGGGCGCCTCCGGCGGGGCCGCCCCGGGCTCCGGGACGACGACGGGGCCGGCGGCGGCCGGCATCTCGACGGCGACCGGCCCCGGAACCGTTTCTGCCGGAACGGCCTGCGACGTCTCGACCGTCTGCGGAGTCTCGACGGCCTGGGGGGCCTCGACGGCCTGCGGGGCCGGCTCCGGCTGCGCCTCGGCGGCGGGCTGCACCGGCTGCTCGACCGGGGCGGCCGAAAGATCCGCCGGGGCGGACACGGCCACCGGCTCGGCCGACCGGGCCTCCTGGACCGGCGGAGCCGGCTGAACCTGCTCCGCGGCCTGGACCTCGGCCTGTGCGTCCACCGCGGCCTCCTCGGCCACCGGCTGCGCGACCGCCGCGGGATCGGCCGCGACCTCCTCGGTCACCGGCTGCTCGGCCGCGACCGGCGCGGCCTCGACCACCGGCTCAGGCTGCTGGGCCGTCGCGGCGGCGGCCTGCTCGGCGGGCACCTGGTCCACGACGGGCTGCTCGGCGGGAACCTCGCCCGCGGCGGCCTGCCCGGCGGGCACCTGGTCCACGACGGGCTGCTCGGCGGGAACCTCGGCCACGACGGCCTGCCCGGCGGGCGTCTGCTCCGGCGGCTGGGCCCCCCACGGGGCGCCGGCCTGCGGCGGGATCTCGCCCAGCTGCGGGCCGGGCAGGGTAGCGGGGTCCTGGGCCGGCGGCACGTCGACGGTCTCGGGGCCGGCCGTCGGCGGCCCCGCGTGGCGTGCGGGAGCGGCGGTCCGGGTGGCTCCGGCGGGGCCCCGGTCGGCCAGCGAGCGCACGACGCCGCCCTGGGTGCCGCCGTACGCCGGGGCGTCGGCGGAGGGGCCCCGGTGCAACGGGCGACGGGCTGCGGCGGGGGCCGGGGCGGGGGCCGGGTGCGCGCCGACCGGTGCGGGCCCGGGCGCGGTAACGCGTACGCCGTTGAGGTCCACGGAGCCGGAGTCGCGGCCACCGGACTCATGGGTGCTGTGCGTCTCCGCGGGGGCGGCGGCGGGAGCGGCCTGGCCCTGCTGGGCGGGGACCTGGGGCTGGGGCTGGGGCGCGGCGTGCTCGGGAGCGGCGGGCTGCGCCACCGCGGTCTGCGTGGCGGGCCTGCCCTGCGCTGGGGCCGGGGCGGCCTGTGATTCGCTCCAGGCGCCCTGGGAGGTGGGCATCAGAAGAAGGTCGTCGTCCTCGGGAGTGTGCTCGGAGGGGTCGAGGAAGGTGTACGCGTCCGGGGCGGGGATGCCCGGCTGCTCCACCATGCCTGCGTTCTCCGGCAGTCCCTCGCCCGGGATCTGGCCGGTGTCAGTCATGCGTACCCCTCGCCCATCGTCAGTGCTCCTTCGGCCCTTCGCCCGGGACGCCGAACCACGGCACGCCGGTGCTCGTCATCAAGAACGAGCGGGCTCGCCGCGCGGCACGAAACGCCCGCGGGGCTTCCTATTCTCGCGGCCGTTCGCCGCCGCGACAGGCTGTTCTGCCACGGCTCACTGTGGACTGCGCCACGTTGCGCGTCCCCCGGGGTTGTGCCGTACCACAATGCGGACCAAAACAGTCCACTTTTCCGGATATTGACGAACGAAACGACGAACGGCCGGGTGCGGTACAACAATCCGCCAGCCTACCTTCCGCGCCGGGCCGAACGGGTCAGGGGGCGAGGTCGGAACGCCCCGCGGAGAGCAGGAACACGACGGCCCTCTCGCGCTCGGTCCACACCTCGGTGTCCAGGTCGACGGATTGGAGCAGCGAGCACTCGACGGTGTAGCCGTTGCCGGTGAGGGCCGCGCCGAGCGCCTCGGCCTCGTCCCGGTTGGAGGCGTGCGTGACGATGCGTTCCGGTCGCCGGTCGATGACGGCCCGGGCCACCGGGACTCCCCCGCCGCCGATCCGTACGACGTCCGGTTCGGGCAGCCGTTCCAGGACGTGCGGGGCGCGGCCCCGGACGACCTGGACGGGGACTCCGAAGGCGCGGGCGGCGGCCTCGGTGCGGGCGCAGGCGGCCGGGTCGTCGTCCACGGCCAGGACCGCCGCGCCGAAGCGGGCCGCCTCGACGGCGAAGGCGCCGCCGGCGGAGCCGATGTCCCAGACCAGGTCGCCGGTGCGGGGGCCGAGGCGGGCCAGCTGGGCGGCGCGCAGGCCGGGGAACTCGCCCTCGCCGGACTCCTGCATCCGCTCGGCCCCGGCGGCCCGGTAGGCCTCGGCGGGCAGGGCCCAGCCCCGTATCCCCTGGGGGTGGGCGGGCGGCCGGCCGGCGATCCAGGCGCCGGCGGTGGTGGTCTCGGGTCCGCCGCCGACGACGATGACGACGTTGGGGTCGCGCCAGGCGTGGTCGGCCGCCTTGTCGGAGGTGAGCACGGTGACGCGCTCGCGGTCGGTGCCGAGCTCCTCGCAGATGACGAAGGTGCGGTGGATGCCGTCGAGGAGGAGGGCCAGCTCGGCGGGGCCGGCGCCCGGTGAGGTGAGGACGGCGACCTTGTGGTGGGCCCGGCAGACGTTGACCGCGCGGCGCAGGGTGCGGGGGTGGGCGACGACGATCTGGGCGTCGTCCCAGGGCATGCCGGCCCGGGCGAAGGCGGTGGCCACGGAGGAGACGGCGGGAACGACCTCGACCTCCAGGCCGTGTTCACGGGCGCGCAGGGTGCGGACGACGCCGAAGAATCCGGGGTCCCCGTCGGCGAGGACCACGGCACTGCCGCGGTGTCCGGCGATCCTGCGGGCGGCGAGGTCGACGCTGCCGAGGCGGACGCGTTCGGCGTGCGGGGGGACCTCCGGCAGGGCGAGGTGGTGCGCGGCGCCGGCGACGAGCGTGGCGGCCGAGAGCGCGGAAGTGGCCGCTCCGGGCAGTGGCGAGCCGTCCCAGCCGATCACCGTGACCCGGTCGGCCATCGTCGTCTGTCTCCTGGGGTGTCGGAGGGTGCGGGGCGTTGCCCGTGCGTGCCGGGCAGGGGTGAGAGTACCTGGTCCCCACCTCGGTCTTCCGGGGGGCCTCGGGCGCTACTTCCAGGTGTTGTACGTGCCGTAGTCGCCGGCGTCGGCGAGCTGTTCCGCCACCCCTTCGAGATCTTCGGGGAGGAGGCCCCAGACGATCAGGTCGGTGCGGATGTCGGTCCAGCCGCCGTCGGTGCCGTTCTCGGTCCGGGTCCGGGCGATGCGGGCGTTGCGCAGGACGCCCTCGCTGATGCAGCCGAGCTTCTGGGCGACCTGCTGGGAGGCGGTGTTGTCCGCGGGGGTGCGCAGCTCGATGCGTTCGAAGCCCTGGTCGCGAAAGAGCCACTGGGCTATGGCGAGCACGGATTCGGTGGCGTACCCCTCGCCCCTGGCCCAGGGGGCGGTGATGTAGCGGACCTCGGTGGAGCGGGTGCGCCAGTCGGTGTTGAGGAGGCGGACGCTGCCGACGAGCCGCTGGGTGAGGAACTCGGTGACGGCGAGGGCGATGCCGTGGCCCGCGGTGCGCTCCGCGGGAGCGATTCTGCGCACCCACCGTTCGGCGTCGACCTGGGTGTACGGGTTCGGCCCGTCCATCCACGCGGTGACCGCCTCGTCGTTCATCATCTCGATGTACGCGGGGATGTCGGCCATCTCGAAGGGGCGCATCACCAACCTGTCCGTGCTGATGGAGATGGACGGAAAGGTGATAGTCATGCGCAGCTCCATGCCGAAGACCGGGTAAAAGCACAGCATGCAGCATCGGGGCGGCCTTGTGCATGGGCGGGTCGGCACGACGGAGCCCCGCGCCTCCGGGAGGGAGGGGCGGGGCTCGGCCGGCAAGTGCCGGGTGGGCGTCAGGACTTGGCGGGGGTGCCGAAGGCCGGGGTGATCGAGCCCTGGTAGGTGTCCTCGATGAACTTCTTGACCTCGTCGGAGTTGAGGAGCTTCGCGAGCTTCTCGACGCGCGGGTCCTTCTCGTTGCCGTCCTTGACCGCCAGGAAGTTGGCGTACGGGTTGCCCTCGGCCTTCTCCAGGGCGAGGGAGTCCTTGCCGGGCTTCAGGCCGGCCTCGATGGCGTAGTTGCCGTTGATGACGGCGGCGTCCACGTCGCTCAGGGCGCGGGGCACGGTGGCGGCCTCCAGCTCCTTGAACTCCAGGCCCTTCTTGTCGGTGATGTCGCTCAGCTTGGCGCTGGTGCCGACGCCGTCCTTGAGGGTGATCAGGCCGTTCTCGGCGAGCAGCTGGAGGGCGCGGCCCCCGTTGGTGGTGTCGTTGGGGACGGCGACGGTCTGGCCGGCCTTGATGTCCTTGAGGTCCTTGACCGTCTTGGAGTAGAGGCCGAGCGGCTCCAGGTGGACGTTGACCACGGGCACGATGGTGGTCTTCTGCTTCGCGTTGAAGTCGTCCAGGTAGGGCTTGTGCTGGAAGAAGTTGGCGTCGACCTGGCCGTTCTGGGTGGCGGTGTTCGGCAGGACGTAGTCCGTGAACTCCTTGACCTCCAGGTTGAGGCCCTCCTTCTTCGCCAGGTTCTTCTTGACGAAGTTCAGGATGTCGGCGTGCGGCGTCGGGGACGCGGCGACGACGAGGGCCTTGGAGGTGTCGGCGTTCGCGCCGGTCTCGCTCTTGGACGCCGGGTCGGAGGACGTACCGCAGGCGCTGAGGCCGATCGCGAGGGCGGCGGTGGCGGCGGCGGCTGCGGTGATCTTGATGTTCTTGCGCACGAAAAGTGCCTCTTTCTTGTGGTGGTGCGCCCGGACAAGGAGTTCGGGCTCGGTGGGACGGAAAGTTCAGGGGGACGGACCTAGGCGGTGCGACCGCGGCGGGCGAGGAGCCGGACGGCGAGGTCGCCGATCAGCTGGATCACCGTGACGATGACGACCAGCAGCGCGACGGTGACCAGCATGAACCGGTTGTCGAAACGCTGGAATCCGTTGGTGATGGCCTGGGAGCCGAGTCCTTCGCCGCCGACCGCTCCGGCCATCGCGGAGTAGCCGATGAGCACGATGAGGGTGGTGGTGACGCCGGAGACGAGCGAGGGCAGGGCCTGCGGGAGGAGCACCTTGCGGACGATCGTGGGGATGGAGCCGCCCATCGACTGCACCGCCTCGACGAGTCCGTGGTCGACCTCGCGGATCGCCGTCTCGACGAGCCGGGCGAAGAACGGGATGGCTCCGACGGCGAGCGGCACGATCATCGCGGTGGGACCGATGAAGGTGCCGACGACCCAGGTGGTGAACGGGATCAGGGCGATCAGCAGGATGATGAACGGCAGGGAGCGGCCGATGTTCACGATCACGCCGACGACCTTGTTGACCGCGGTGTTCTGGAGCAGTCCGCCCTGGTCGGTGAGGACCAGCAGAACGCCGAGCGGCAGTCCGCCCACGACGGTGACCAGCGCGGACCACAGCACCATGTAGAGGGTGTCGACGGTGCCCTGGGTGAGCAGGGGCTGCATTTCGGACCAGGTCACTTGACGACCTCCTTGGTGAGCGCGGCGGGCGTCTGCTCCGGTACGACGGTGGCGGCCTGCGGGCCGGTCTCGTCCTCGACGACCTCGGCCTGGAGGCCCTGCTCGCGCAGGAAGCCGATGGGGACGACGTTCTCCTCGAAGCGGCCGGGCAGCTCGATGCGCATCCGGCCGATCTGCCTGCCGCCGACGGTGTCCATCGCGGCGCCGAGGATCGAGATGTCGATGTTGTAGGTGCGGGAGAGCTGGGAGATGACCGGCCGGGAGGCCGACTCCCCCTGGAAGGTGACGTCGACGACCGTACGGTCGGGGCCGGAGGCGGTCCCGCCGACCGGGAACAGCTCGTGGGCCAGTTCGGAGCCGGGGGTGGCGAGGAGTTCCGCGACGGTCCCGGACTCGACGATCCGGCCGCGCCGCATGAGGGCCGCGGAGTCGCAGACGGTCTTGACGACGTCCATCTCGTGGGTGATGAGCAGGACGGTCAGGCCGAGCTGCTGGTTGAGGTCGCGCAGCAGTTGGAGGATGGAGCGGGTGGTCTCGGGGTCGAGTGCGGAGGTCGCCTCGTCGGACAGCAGCACCTGGGGGTCGCCGGCGAGGGCGCGCGCGATGCCCACGCGCTGCTTCTGGCCGCCGGAGAGCTGTCCGGGGTAGGCCTTCGCCTTGTCGGCGAGGCCGACCAGGTCGAGGAGTTCCCCGGCCTTGCGGGTGCGGTCCCGGCCGGAGACGCCGAGGATCTCCAGCGGCAGCTCCACGTTGTCCAGCACGGTGCGGGAGCCCAGCAGGTTGAAGTGCTGGAAGACCATGCCGATGCGGGTGCGGGCCCGGCGCAGTTCGGCGCTCGCCCGCCGACCGCGGCCGGCGAGGGCGGTGAGGTCCTGGCCGGCCACCGTCACGGTGCCGGAGGTGGGGCGTTCCAGGAGGTTGACGCAGCGGATCAGGGAGGACTTGCCGGCGCCGCTCTGTCCGATGACGCCGTACACCTCGCCTTCGCGGACGTGCAGGTCGACGCCGTCGAGTGCGGTGACCTCACGGTCGCGCGACTGGTAGACCTTCGTGAGGCCCGTCGTGGTGATCACAGGGGTTTCCGTCACTGTCGAGTGCGCGGCGCGGTGTCCGCCGGGCACGGGGCATTCGTCTGAAGAGACTTTTCGGGCTGGTCGGCCGGGTGTCTCGGCATGGCTGTGGGCGGCGGTCGGCCGGGGGGCAGCGCATGCGCGGGCGCGCTCGTTCCGCGGGGTGCGGACGGCGCAGGCTCGGTCTCGCTTCGGGGCGCGAGGCTCAGGCGGGGGCCCTCAGAAGGCGCGCATTCGACACATACAACGAGCACCGGGCGTGCTGATCGCCTCGGTCGCAAGGGTGCGGCTGCTCGTCGTGGTCATGGGCCAAGTAAAACAGACGTGCGGTCTCCGCGATCCCGGTTGTCCGCATAGCGGACAGTGCTGGATGGCCGGATGGCGACGTTCCGGTTGTCGCGAAGGGTCCCCGGTGCACGGCTTTGACCTGCGATGACACGGCGATCTCGGGGGTGGGCCCGGAGGGAGGCGGGCGCCCGGGGAGCGGAACCTCGTCCGCCGGTTGTGGCCAAGGCCACGGTGCGGGCCCCGGTGCGGTGGCCGCCCGGGTGGTGGCCGGGGCCGCACGCGGGCGGGCGTTCCGTCCGTAATACCCTCGACTCATGCTTGACGCCCTGACGGTCGCGGTCGCCGTGACCGCGCTCGCCCTCGCCGCCTGGTGCGGACATGCCGCCTACCGGGACCAGCCGACGAAGGACTGGCACTTCATCGGGATGGCGGTCGTCTCCGTGCTGGCGCTGGCCCAGCTGGTCGTGGGTGTCGTGCAGCTGGCGCGCGGGGAGCGGCCGGAGCAGGGCATGGCGGTGTTCATCGCCTACCTGATCGGTTCGTTCGCCGCCGTGCCCGCGGCCGGTTTCCTGTCGTTGACCGAGCGGACCCGCTGGGGTTCGGTCACGGTCGCGGCGGGCGCGGTCGTGCTGGCGGTTCTGGAGGTCCGGCTCTATGACATCTGGGGAAACTGACGTGAGCGACACCGACCGCCCCGAGGTGGCCGCGGCCCCGAAGCCGTCCTTCGAACTGGGCACCGGGCCCGGCCGGGTCCTGGTCTGGTTCTACGGGGTGTTCACGGTCGCGGCGGCCTCGCGGACGATCGTCGAGATGGCCCGGGGCTTCGACCGGGCGCCGCTCGCGTACACCTTGTCTGCCGTCGCCGCTCTGGTGTACGGCTTCATCACGTACTCGCTGGTGCGCGGCGGGGAGAAGGCCCGCCGGGCGGCGCTGGTGTGCTGCGCGGCGGAGCTGCTCGGTGTGCTGGTCGTCGGCGCGTGGACGCTGGCGGAGCCGACCGCCTTCCCGGACTCGACGGTGTGGTCGGACTTCGGGATGGGTTACCTCTTCATCCCGGTGATCCTGCCGGTCACCGGGATGATCTGGCTGCGCCGCGCGAAGACGGTCGCGGTGTAGCGACGCCGTTCCGGCCCCGCCGCGCGCGGCGCACGGTCAGGCGCTGGCCACGAAGTCCCGGTCTGCCGCGTCCTTCTCCAGCAGGACCATCCGGACGCCGTCGGCTCCGGTGACCGCCCCGACCTGGGCGTATCCGGCCCGCCGGTAGAGCCGCAGATTGCCCTCGCTGCGGTGTCCGCTGTGCAGCCGGAAGCGGGTCGCCGCCCGCTCGGCGGCGAGCGCGGACTCGGCGGCGAGCAGCAGCCTGGCCCCGAGGCCGTGGCCCTGGAGCCGGGGGTGGACGCAGAGCTTGCCGATGAGGCCCGTGCCGTCCGGGTCGGTGACGCCTCTCACCGAGCCGACGACCTCGTCCCCGAGCCGGGCCACGAACACCAGGTCGTCGGCGACCTCGGCGCGCAGGGATTCGAGGGTCTGGACGAGCGGGTCGATCCGGTAGTTGTCGTACAGCTCCGCCTCGCGCTGGAAGCAGAGGTACTGGAGTCTGAAGATCTGCTCGACGTCCTGTGCCGTCGCAGCCGAGATGGTCACGCTCATGCCCATGTGTGCACGCCTCCCGCTCACCTGTTCGCCGGTTGCCTACCGCTCCTTTCCCGCACGGAAGGAGCGACAACCTCCGCAGCCAGCATTCTGCGCAGACATCCAAGGCAACGGGAACGGATCGGGCCCAAGCTCCCCTGTGACATACCCAACTCCCCTGCGATTTCCCGGTAGGTCGGGTCGGTGGGGGCGAGCATCGCCTCCAGCAGCCGGGGGCAGCGGCCGGGCAGTCGGGCCAGCGCGGAGCGCAGCGCTCGGCGTTCGGCGGCCCCGAGGGCGGCGCGTTCCGGGCAGTCGGCCGGTCCGGCGGCGGGTTCCGTTCCGGCGTACGGGCGTTCCCGGCGGGCCGTGCGGCGTCCGCGGCGGGCCTCTCCCCGTACGGTGTCGCGCACCCAGCGGGCCGCGTCGGCGGGTGGTCCGGCGGCGGCCGGGCGTTCCAGCAGCCGCACCCAGACGCTCTGTTCGAGGTCGGCGGGGTCGAGCCCGGCGGCCGGGGCCTCGGCCCTCGCCTCCGCGCGCACCAGGGGTTGTAAGGCGCGGACGACGAGGGCGGTGGAGGCGGCCGGGCCGGGGTCGTGGTCGAGAGGCGTCATGCCCCGGCGGACGTGCCGGCGGCAGCCGGCGGTTGCCCCGGCGGCGCGGCGCCACCCGACCGGGGCACACCGGGGGCGGGCGGCTGACGGCGCACCCCGGGTACGCGGGGTGCGCCGTGTCCGCGTACGCGCGTGGTCCCGCGCCCGCCTCCGTACCGGGTCAGCGCCCGGCGTGGTCGGCCGCCGCGAGCAGCGCCGTGTCCGGCTGGTCGGCGAAGATGCCGTCGATGCCGGTGGCGAGGTAGGCGGCGCAGGCGCCGAACACGTCCCCGTAGGCGTTGGGGTCGGTGCCGCGCCGGAAGTCGGCGGGCAGGAAGCTGTTCTCGTTGCGCAGCGTGTACGGGTGCAGCCGCAGGCCCTTGGCGTGCGCGTCCCGGACCAGCGTGGTCGGGGTGGTGAGCCGGCCCGAGGCGTCCTTGGGGATGACGAGGTCGAGGGTGGGGCCGATGCCCTGCGCGAAGGAGGCCATCCACGCCAGCCCGGCGGGCTTCACCAGGTCGGCGACGGTGCGCGGGTCGCCCGACTCGACGAAGTCCCAGGGGCGCTCCTTCGGGCCGGAGAGCAGGACGATGCGCGGGGTGTCGACGAGGCGCGCGAGGCGCTGGACCGAGCCGGGCTCGAAGGACTGGAGGATGAGCGCGGAGTTCCCGCGGTCCCGGCCGTAGCGGCGCAGCAGCCGGGCGAGCGGCTCCTCCAGGCCGAGGCCCAGCTTGCGGAAGTAGGTGGGGTGCTTGGTCTCCACGTACAGCCAGACCGGCTTGGAGCGCCTGCGGCCCTCCTTCTCCGCCCAGCGCAGCACCTCCTCGAAGGTGGGGACCGTCCAGCGGCCGTTGTAGAGGGTGTTGTCCGGCCGGGTGCCCGGGATGCGCTCCTTGGCCCGCAGGGTCTTCAGTTCGGCGAGGGTGAAGTCCTCGGTGAACCAGCCGGTGTAGGAGATGCCGTCGATGCTCTTGGTGGCCTTGCGGCCGGCGAACTCGGGGTGGTCGGCGACGTCGGTGGTGGCGGTGATGTCGCTCTCGTGGCGGCAGACGAGGTGGCCGTCCTTGGTCGGCACGAGGTCCTGCTCGATGATGTGCGCGCCCATGTCGAGGGCCAGCTGGTAGGAGCCGAGGGTGTGCTCGGGGCGGTAGCCGCTCGCCCCGCGGTGGCCGACCACCGTCGGCACGGGCAGATCGCGCAGCGATCCGTGGCCGCCGCCGTGGCCTCGGCCCGGCTCGGCGGCCCGGGCGGCGGTGGCGGGCAGGCCCAGGGCCGCGGTACCGAGGACCGCGGCGCCCAGGAGGCTCCGCCGGCCAGGGGTCTTCCGCGCACGCTCCGTCATGAATGCTCCTCGCTTGGTGATGTCCGGGACCGGTCGAGCGAGGCCCGATCGTAGGCTGGGAGGCGTACGAGAGGACGGCTCCTCGGCCAACATGGCGGAAACACACGTCAACACCGTGTATCCGCTCCGTGAACCCGATGTGCGATCAGGGCATACCCGCGAGTATCGTCCTCACCTGCACCGACCATCACCCGTCGGCACCGGCCACCGCCCGTACGACCCGTTCCATCGCGGCCGGCCAGGCCACGACACCGGAGGAACCGTTGTCCCGTCTCACGGTCATCAAGGCAGTGCTCGGACCGATTCTGCGCCTGATGTTCCGCCCACAGGTGGAAGGCATCGAGAACATTCCCGGGACCGGGCCGGTGATCCTCGCGGGCAACCACCTGACGTTCATCGACTCGATGATCATGCCGATCTGCTGCGACCGGCCGGTGTTCTACATCGGCAAGGACGAGTACGTCACGGGCAAGGGTCTCAAGGGCAGGCTGATGGCCTGGTTCTTCACCGGCTGCGGCATGATCCCGGTGGACCGGGACGGCGGCCGGGGCGGGGTCGCGGCGCTGATGACGGGACGCCGGGTGCTGGAGGAGGGACAGGCCTTCGCCATCTACCCGGAGGGCACCCGCTCTCCCGACGGCCGGCTCTACCGGGGCCGTACGGGCATCGCGCGGCTGACCCTGATGACGGGCGCCCCGGTGGTCCCGTTCGCGATGATCGGGACCGACAAGCTGCAGCCGGGCGGCGCGGGCCTGCCCCGGCCGGGCAAGGTCACGGTGCGCTTCGGTGAGCCGATGGAGTTCTCGCGGTACGAGGGCATGGACCGCGACCGCTATGTGCTGCGGGCGGTGACCGACTCGGTGATGGCCGAGGTGATGCGGCTGTCCGGCCAGGAGTACGTGGACATGTACGCGACGAAGGCGAAGGCCGCCTGACCGGTGCGGCGGTGACGCCGGAGGGCGCCCGCCGCACCTGACGGCCACGCGAAGGGCCCGCGCCCCCCTGGGGGGTGCGGGCCCTTCGCCGTACCCGGCCCGACGGCCCGGGGCGGGTCCGTCGTGGGCCGGTCATGATCCGCGGGGCACCCGTTACGGGTGCTCGACGCCGTCCTCCAGCTTCTGGCCCCGCAGCAGGAACCAGGCGGCGACCGCCGCCGCCAGCAGCACCGCCGCGCCGACGCCCGCGGCCGACCGGAGTCCGTCGACGAACGCCTCCTGGGCCGCCGAGACCAGCGGCCCGGCCTGTGCGGCGGGCAGCGCCCCGGCGGCCTCGACCGCGCCGCCCAGTGACTCGTGGGCGGCCGACTCGACGTCCGCGGGGATGCCGGACGGGGTGGGGAAGCCCCGGTAGACGCCCGTGACGATCGAGCCGAGCAGGGCGATACCGAGGGCCGCGCCCAGTTCGTACGCGGTCTCGGAGACGGCGGACGCGGAGCCCGCCTGCTCCTTCGGGACGCTGGAGAGGATCACGTCGGCGGTGACGGTGAAGGCGAAGCCCGCCCCGACGCCGACGACCAGCAGCATGGAGCCGAGCAGCGGATACCCGGTGTTCTGGTCGAGCAGGGTCACACTGCCCAGGGCCAGCCCGACCGCGGCCAGGCCGCCCGAGACGACGGAGCGGACCGAGAAGCGGCGGGCGGCGAACCCGGCCAGCAGACCCGCGGTCACCGCGCCGATGGCGGCGGGCAGTTCGGCGAGCCCCGCCTCCAGCGGTCCGCGGCCCTGCACCAGTTGCAGGAACTGGGAGAGGAAGAAGACCAGACCCGACAGGCCGAGGATGGTCAGCAGGTCGGCGAGGACCGCGCCGGAGAAGCCGCGGTGGTGAAAGAGCCGCATGTCCAGCAGCGGCGCGGGCAGCCGCAGTTGCCTGCGGACGAACCAGACGAGCGCGCCGACGCCGGCGACGGCCGCCGCGCCGGTCTCCCAGCTCATCCCGTGCGCTGCCGCCTCCTTGATGGCGTACACGACACCGATCATGCCGACCAGGGAGAGCCCGACGCTGAGCATGTCCCACGGGCCGGGGGCCGGGTTCCTGGACTCGGGGATCAGCTTCACGCCCACGACGACGAGGACGGCCATCACGGGCAGGTTGATGAGGAAGACCGAACCCCACCAGAAGTGTTCGAGCAGGAACCCGCCGACGACCGGGCCCACGGCCGCGCCCGCCGAGGCCATCGCGCCCCAGATGCCGATGGCCAGGCTGCGCTCGCGCGGGTCGTGGAAGAGATTGCGGATCAGGGCCAGGGTGGACGGCATCAGGGTGGCGCCCGCGACACCGAGCAGGGCCCGGGCCACGATCATCATCTCGGGCGTGGTCGCGTACGCGTTGAGCACGGAGACCGCGCCGAACGCGACGGCGCCGATCAGCAGCAGCTTCTTGCGGCCGATCCGGTCGCCGAGGCTGCCCATGGAGACGAGCAGGCCGGCGATGACGAAGGAGTAGACGTCACCGATCCAGAGCAACTGGGTGCCGGTCGGTTCGAGGTCCTCGCTGAGGAACGGGGTGGCGAGGCCGAGGACCGTCGCGTCCACGGCCACCAGCAGCACGGCGAGGACGAGGACGGCGAGCGCGATCCACCGCCCCGGGCGGCGTACCGCGTCCGTGGTGTCCGGGTTCTTCTCGGTGCTGATCATTGCTCGACGCTCCGGCGTGCTCCGCCGAGCAGCAGCTCGACGATCATGTACGGGAAATCCTGTGCGGCGACCCGGCCCGCCTGGACGGCCCAGGCTCCGGTGCCGACGAGCCCGTAGAGGGCCTCCGTCAGCCAGGCGGGGGTGAGGTCGATGCGGAACTCGCCGCGCTCCTGGCCGCGGCGGAAGAAGGCGGCGACCCGGGCGTCGGCCCGGTTCCAGCCCTCGTTGACCTCGTCCCCCTCGAACAGCTGGTTCTCGTTGACGAGGAAGGACAGCAGTCCGGCGCTGGGCTCGACGGCCGCGATGAGGCGGCGCAGCCCCTCCTCGGAGGTGTCCTCGTCGAGCCGGGCGGCGTCCAGGGCCGCCTCGAACTCCTGGATGCCGAGCTCCTCCAACGCCCTCACCAGGGCGTCGCGCCCGGCGAAGTGGCGGTGGAGGGTGGCCCGGCCGATACCCGCCGCCCTGGCGACCTCGTCCATGGTGGCGGTCGATTTGCGGGTCAGCAGGGCGGCGGCGCTGCGCAGCACCTGCTCACGATCGAGAGTCATGAGACGACCATAACCCACTTGAGACAAAATCGTCTCATCGCCAGGCGTGCGTGCTCATGCCCGCGACAGGAGAGCGGAGGACGAGGGGGCGGCGGCCGGGGCCGGAGAGGAGGCGCCGGGGCGCGCCGGCGGACGCGGGGTCCCGAGGGGGCCAGCCGGGGAGCCGGGGAGCCGGGCGGGGCGGGGCGGGAAACAAAAAAAGTGGCCGGAGGTGAAGGCACTCCTTGCCACTCTCAACTTATAGCGCACGGGGGGCCTTGCGGCAAGGCCCCCCGTCTGCCGCAGAATCGTCCGCCGTAGCCGGGACGGTACGCCGCCGCCCGTACGCACCGCAGATCGGAACCGATGCCGTGACACCCCTGACCGCCAGCGCGTTCGACCTCCCCGACCGCCTCTCCCCCAAGGCCGACCCGGCGCTGATCGCCGACGACGAGCAGCACTTCGCGGCCGTCGCCCACTGCCTGGAACAGACGATCGCCGAGCTGACCGACCGGCTCGCGGCCGAGCGCAGGGCGCCCGGCGGAGCGAGCCGGCAGGCGATGGACCGGGACGTGGAGATCCACCGGCTGACCGGCCGGCTGCGTGCCCTGCGCCGGTTCGGCCTGAACCTGTGCCTGGGCCACATGGTCCCGGCGGACGGCTCGGGCCCGCTGTACGTGGGGCGGCTCGGGCTGACCGACAGCACGGGCCGCCGACTGCTGCTCGACTGGCGGTCCCCCGCCGCCGAACCGTTCTTCGGGGCCACCCACGCCGATCCGATGGGGCTGGTCAGCCGGCGCCGCTACCGCTGGACCGGCGGCCGGATCAGCGACTACTGGGACGAGGTGTTCGCCCCGGACGGCTTCGCCGGTCATGCGGCGCTCGACGACCAGTCCGCGTTCATCGCCAGTCTGGGCGGCGACCGGTCGGCCCGGATGCGCGACGTCCTGGGCACCATCCAGGCCGACCAGGACGCCGTCATCCGGGCGGGCTCCCGGGGCGCGCTCGTCGTCGACGGCGGGCCCGGGACCGGGAAGACCGTGGTCGCGCTGCACCGCTCCGCCTATCTCCTCCACTCCGACCCGCGCCTGGCCCACCGCCGCGGCGGCGTGCTGTTCGTCGGGCCGCACGAGCCGTATCTCGGTTACGTCGCCGACGTCCTGCCCAGCCTCGGCGAGGAGGGCGTGCAGACGTGCACCCTGCGGGACCTGGTCGCCGAGGGGGCGTCGGCGGGCGTCGAGACCGACCCGGAGGTGGCGCGGCTGAAGGCGTCGGCGGAGCTGGTGAAGGCGGTCGAGCCGGCCGTCCGGTTCTACGAGGAGCCGCCCGCCTCGGGCGTACGGGTTCAGACGCACTGGTCCGACATCTGGCTGAGCCCCGCCGACTGGGCCTCGGCGTTCGGGGCGGCGGACCCGGGCACCCCGCACAACGAGGCACGGGACCAGATCTGGGAGGAACTCCTGACGATCCTCGTGGACAAGCACGACGGCGACGCCCCCGAGGAGCGACTGCGCGCCTCGCTGGGGCGCGACCGGGAGCTGTTCGCCCTCTTCGACCGCGCCTGGCCGCTGATCGAGGCGGCCGACCTGGTCGGCGACCTCTGGTCGGTACCCGCCTATCTGCGCAGGTGCGCCCCCTGGCTGACGCCGGAGGAGGTCGCGCTGTTGCGGCGCGCGGACCCCCGTGCGTGGACCGTCTCCGACCTGCCTCTGCTGGACGCGGCGCGGCAGCGGCTCGGCGACCCGGAGGCGTCCCGGCGCAGGCGTCGCCACGAGGCCGCGGCCGCCGCCGAACGGGAGCAGATGGACCGGGTGGTCGAGAGCCTGCTCGCCGACGAGACCCTGGCCGACGCGGACGCGGACGGAGAGGGGGCGCTGGTGATGCTGCGCGGGGCGGATCTGCGGGAGTCCCTGGCCACCGCCGACCGGCCGAGCGGCGCCGAACCCGACCTGCTGGCCGGGCCGTTCGCGCACATCGTGGTGGACGAGGCGCAGGAGTTGACCGACGCCCAGTGGCAGATGCTGATCCAGCGCTGCCCGTCCCGGAGCTTCACCGTCGTCGGGGACCGGGCGCAGGCCCGGCACGGGTTCACCGAGTCGTGGCGCGAGCGGCTGGAGCGCGTCGGCCTCGACCGGATCACCCTGGCCTCCCTGACGATCAACTACCGGACGCCGGAGGAGATCATGGCGGAGGCGGAACCGGTGATCCGGGCCGTGCTCCCCGACGCCAACGTGCCGGTCTCCGTCCGCGGCGGCGGCATCCCCGTCACGTACGGCTCCGCCCGGGACCTGGACACCGTCCTCGCCGACTGGCTCGCCGCGCACGACGACGGGATCGCCTGTGTCATCGGCGCCCCCGCCTTCCGGGCGACGCCCCGCGTGCGGTCGCTGAGCCCGGAGCTGTCGAAGGGCCTGGAGTTCGACCTGGTCGTCCTCGTCGACCCGGAGGAGTTCGGCACGGGCGTCGAGGGGGCGGTGGACCGCTATGTCGCGATGACCCGGGCGACCCGGGAACTCGTCGTCCTGACGAGTTCCTGAGGCCGTCGGTCCGGGCCCGCGGGCCTGCCTGCGCGACGCCGGGGCCGCGAAGCCGGTCTCAGTGCCAGGGCAGCCCGGCCCGGTGCCGCCAGTAGGCCTCCGGCTCCTCGACCAGGGCGTCGAGCCCGGCCCGCTGCTCGTCGTCCAGATCGACGACCGCGGCGTGCAGATTGCCGGAGAGCTGGGCAGCCGTGGCGGCGCCGGAGAGCACGACGCCCGCCCAGGGCTGGTGCAGGACCAGCGCGAGGGCCACCGCGTCGCCGCCCACCCCCGCCGCGGCGGCGATCTCCTGGAACACGGCGGGGGCCTCGTCCCCGGCGAGGCGGCCGTTGGCCATGCCCTCCTTGACGATCACGGTGAGCCCGGCGTCGTGGGCCTCGGCGAGGGCGGGCGCGGCCGAGGTCTCCAGGGCGTTGTAGGTGGCCTGGACCGTGCGGAAGAGGGGTTCGCCGTCGACCGTGACGGCGAGGGCGGCCCGGATCGCGTCGGCCTGGGCGGGCCCGCTCGTGGAGAGGCCGACGGTGACGCCGTCGGCGGCCAGGGCGGCGAGCCTGTCGAGCAGTTCCTTGTCGGTGAGGGCGGGGCTGTCCGGGGTGACCGAGTGGACCTGGTAGAGGCTGAGCCGGTCGCCGAGGAGGGCCCGGGTCTCGGCGTACTGGCGCTCGAAGGTGGCCAGGCTGTGGTCCTTGACCTCGTGCTCCTCGGCCTCGACGTCCCAGTCGGCGGTGTAGGTGTACCCCCACTTGCTGCCGACGACGAGGTCGGTGAACGAGGGCCGGGCGTCCAGCCACTCCCCCAGGAACTCCTCGGCCCGGCCGTAGGAGCGGGCCGTGTCGACGTACCGGACGCCCTGGGCGTAGGCGGCGTCCAGCAGTTCGTGGGTGCGGGCGCGCAGGGCGTCGGGGTCGCGGTCGGCGGGCAGGTCCCGGTCTCGGTGGAGATTGATGTAGCCGGGCCTTCCGACGGCGGCCAGGCCCAGCCCGATGTGGGCGGTCGGGGTCGTCGCGGCGGCCAGGGCGGCGAAGGGCATCGCGGGCTCCTCGGGTCGGGTTTCGGTTACTCCTACCCCGGTGAGCGCGCGATGCCCTTCGTCCATCCGGTGCGGCACGGCTCCGCGCGCACCCGGCCGGCGTTCCTACGGGCGGGCGGTGGCCCAGGCGTGCTGGGCCGCCAGGTCCTCCTTCACCTCGGCGAGCTGTACGGCGACGGCGGAGGGGGCCGTCCCGCCCCGGCCGTCGCGGGAGGCGAGGGCGCCCCGCACGTTGAGGACCGTGCGGACCTCGGGGGTGAGGTGCTCGGAGATCTCGGCGAACTGCTCGTCGGTGAGCTGGTCGAGCTCGATGCCGGCCCGCTCGCACTCCTTGACGCAGGCGCCGGCGACCTCGTGCGCGACCCGGAAGGGGACGCCCTGCTTGACCAGCCACTCCGCGATGTCGGTCGCGAGCGAGAAGCCGGCCGGGGCCAGCTCCTCCATGCGCTCGCGGTTGACGGTGAGGGTGGCCATCATCCCGGTGAAGGCGGGGAGCAGGACCTCCAGCTGGTCGCAGGAGTCGAAGACGGGCTCCTTGTCCTCCTGGAGGTCCCGGTTGTAGGCGAGCGGGAGCGCCTTGAGCGTGGCGAGGAGGCCGGTCAGGTTGCCGATGAGGCGGCCGGACTTGCCCCGGGCCAGCTCCGCGATGTCCGGGTTCTTCTTCTGCGGCATGATCGAGGAGCCGGTGGAGAAGGCGTCGTGGAGGGTGACGAAGGAGAACTCCTTCGTGTTCCAGATGATGACCTCCTCCGCGATCCGGGAGAGGTTGACGCCGATCATCGCGGTGATGAAGGCGAACTCGGCGACGAAGTCCCGCGAGGCGGTGCCGTCGATGGAGTTGGCGACCGAACCGCGTTCGAAGCCGAGGTCGGCGGCGACCGCCTGCGGGTCGAGGCCGAGCGAGGATCCGGCGAGCGCTCCGGAGCCGTACGGGGAGACGGCGGTGCGCTCGTCCCACTGGCGCAGCCGCTCGGCGTCCCGGGAGAGGGACTGGACGTGGGCGAGCACGTGGTGGGCGAAGAGGACGGGCTGGGCGTGCTGGAGGTGGGTGCGGCCCGGCATCGCCACGTCCGCGTGGGCCTCGGCGAGGCCGACCAGGGCGCTCTGGAGGTCGGCGATCAGGCCGCCGATGGTCCGGGCGTGGTCGCGCAGGTACATCCGGAAGAGGGTGGCGATCTGGTCGTTCCGCGACCGCCCGGCCCGCAGTTTGCCGCCGAGGTCGGCGCCGAGGCGCTCCAGGAGTCCGCGCTCCAGCGCGGTGTGGACGTCCTCGTCGGCGATGGTGCCGGTGAAGGAGCCGTCCGCGACGTCCGCTTCGAGCTGGTCGAGTCCGGCGAGCATCCGGGTCAGCTCGTCCTCGCTGAGCAGACCCGCCTTGCTGAGGACGCGTGCGTGGGCTCGGGAGCCGGCGATGTCGTACGGCGCGAGCCGCCAGTCGAAGTGGACGGAGGCCGACAGCTTGGCCAGCGCCTCGGCCGGTCCGTCGGCGAAACGCGCGCCCCAGAGCCGGACGTCACCGTTGTTGCTGCTCACTGCGTGCTCCTCAAGAAAGCGAAAGGCAAAGGCCAGGACCTAGGCCAAGGTACGGATACGCGGCCGCCTCCCTGCCGCGTGACGACGGGGAGGCGGCTGTACAACGAAGGGGGGTCAGGCGAGGTCGCGCCTGGCGGCGATCTTGGCGGAGAGACCGAAGATCTCGATGAAGCCCTGCGCCTTGGACTGGTCGAAGGTGTCGCCCGAGTCGTAGGTCGCGAGGTTGAAGTCGTACAGCGACTCCTCGGACTTCCGGCCGGTGACGACGGCTCGGCCGGCGTGCAGGGTCATCCGGATGTCGCCGGTGACGTGCTGGTTGGCCTCGTTGATGAAGCCGTCCAGGGCGCGCTTCAGCGGGGAGAACCACAGGCCGTCGTAGACCATCTCGCCCCACCGCTGCTCGACCTGCCGCTTGTAGCGGGCCAGTTCGCGCTCGACGGTGACGTTCTCCAGCTCCTGGTGGGCGGTGATCAGTGCGATGGCGCCGGGCGCCTCGTACACCTCGCGGGACTTGATGCCCACGAGCCGGTCCTCGACCATGTCGATCCGGCCGACGCCCTGGGCGCCGGCCCGCTCGTTGAGCTGCTGGATCGCCTGGAGGACGGTGACGGGACGGCCGTCGACGGCCACGGGCACGCCCTCCTTGAAGGAGATGACCACCTCGTCGGCCTCGCGCGGGACGGCGGGGTCGGCGGTGTACTCGTAGATGTCCTCGATCGGGGCGTTCCAGATGTCCTCCAGGAAGCCCGTCTCGACGGCGCGCCCGAAGACGTTCTGGTCGATGGAGTACGGGGACTTCCTGGTGGTCGCGATCGGGAGGTTCTTCTCCTCGCAGAAGGCGATCGCCCGGTCCCGGGTCATCGCGTAGTCGCGGACCGGGGCGATGCACTTCAGGTCGGGACCGAGCGCGGAGATGCCGGCCTCGAAACGGACCTGGTCGTTGCCCTTGCCGGTGCAGCCGTGGGCGACGGTCCCGGCGCCGTGCTTGCGGGCGGCGGCGACGAGGTGCTTGACGATCGTCGGCCGGGAGAGGGCCGAGACCAGCGGATAGCGGTCCATGTAGAGGGCGTTGGCCTTGATCGCCGGGAGGCAGTACTCCTCGGCGAACTCGTCCCTCGCGTCCGCGACCTCGGCCTCGACGGCACCGCAGGCGAGCGCGCGCTTGCGGATGACGTCCAGGTCCTCGCCGCCCTGGCCGACGTCCACGGCGACGGCGATGACCTCGGCACCCGTCTCCTCGGCGATCCAGCCGATGGCGACGGAGGTGTCCAGGCCGCCCGAGTAAGCGAGAACGACGCGCTCGGTCACGGGTTTCTCCTTACGGTGCATTCACTGATGGGTATAACTATGCAGTCCACCGTATTGTTTGTCAAAATTGCAGGTCAGAGTGGTACCTCCGGCCGCCTCAGCCGAGGTGTGGTGTATTCCGGGGCAGCCGGGCCGGTCCGGCTGCCCCGTCGCGGCGAGCCGGTGGACCGCTGGGCCGTACGGAGCAGGTCCGGTGGGGCGTGCGGGCCGGCCGCCGTACGGTCCGGAGCATGCGCAGACCACTGGTGACCGCCGCCGTACTCCTCGCCCTGGCCGGCTCCCTCGGGGCCGGGCCCGGCCGGACCGATGCCCCTCCCCTGCCCTACCGGATGGCGGACACGGGCGGCGGCTCCCAGCTGATCACCGCCGAGGCCCCCGACACCGGCTCCACGACGGGGACCGTCACCTGGTGGGAGCGGCGCGGGGGCGGCTGGGCGGAGGCCGGGTCGGCGCCCGCGCGGTTCGGGGCGAACGGGCTGGCCGAGGGAGCGACCCGGGAGCAGGGCACCAGCACCACGCCCACCGGCCTGTACGACCTGCCGTACGCCTTCGGCGTCGAGGACGCCCCGGCCGGCACGACGTACCCCTACCGCCGTGTCACCGAGGACTCCTGGTGGTGCCAGGACAACGACTCCCGTGCGTACAACCGCTGGGTGGAACCGCGGCCCTCGCACTGCCGGGCGGCGGAGGCCGAGCAGCTGCTCTCCTACGGCACGCAGTACGCCCGCGCCCTGGTGGTCGGCTTCAACTACGACCGTCCGGTACGGGGCAGAGGCGCGGGAATCTTCCTGCATGTGAACGGGCGGGGGGCGACGGCCGGGTGCGTCTCGGTCCCGGCCGACGCCATGGCGGAGATCCTCGCCTGGGCGGACCCGGAGCGCGGACCGCACATCGCGGTCGGCACCTCGTCGGGGCCGACCGCGATCACGCGCTACTGAGACAGGGCTCCTCAGCGGTCGTTCTGAGCGAGCCTCAGCAGGTGGTCGGCGAGCGCCTGGCCACCGCTCGGGTCGCGGCTGATGAGCATCAGCGTGTCGTCGCCCGCGATGGTGCCGAGGATGTCGTGGAGTTCGGCCTGGTCGATGGCCGAGGCGAGGAACTGGGCCGCGCCGGGCGGGGTGCGCAGCACCACGAGGTTGGCCGAGGCCTCCGCCGAGATGAGCAGTTCGGCCGAGAGCCGACGCATCCGCTCCTCCTTGGCCGAGCCGCCCAACGGGGCCTGCGGGGTGCGGAATCCGCCCTCGCTCGGCACCGCGTAGATCAGCTCGCCGCCGGTGTTGCGGATCTTCACCGCGCCCAGCTCGTCGAGGTCCCGGGAGAGCGTCGCCTGGGTGACGCTCAGCCCGTCGTCGGCCAGCAGCTTGGCCAGCTGGCTCTGCGAGCGGACCGGCTGCCGGTTCAGGATGTCCACGATCCGGCGGTGGCGGGCGGTGCGGGTCTGCGGCACGGACGGCCCGCCGTACTCGGGTTCCTGCGCCTCGGTCATCGTCGTCGCCTCATTCTCCGGAGGGTCATGCTCCGGATCGTCCGTCCCCGTGTGCCGCGTCGAGAGCGCTCGGCAGAATCTCCAGGAACGCGTCCACCTCCGCGTCACCGATGATCAGCGGCGGCATGAGCCGTACGACATCGGGGGCGGGCGCGTTCACCAGGAGGCCGGCTCCCTGGGCCGCCTGCTGCACCTGCGGTGCGAGGGGTCCGGTGAGCACGATACCCAGCAGCAGGCCCGCGCCGCGGACGTGGGAGACCAGTGGGTGTCCCAGCGCCTCGACGCCGTCGCGGATCCTCTCCCCGAGGCGCTTGACGTCGGCGAGCACACCGTCGGCCGCGAGGGTGTCGATGACGGCGAGTCCGGCGGCGCAGGCGACCGGGTTGCCGCCGAACGTCGTGCCGTGGTGCCCCGGCTTCAGCAGGTCGGCCGCCGGTCCGAAAGCGACCGTCGCACCGATCGGCAGTCCGCCGCCGAGCCCCTTGGCGAGGGTGACGATGTCGGGCTCGACGCCCTGGTGGGCCTGGTGCTCGAACCACTGGCCGCAGCGGCCGATGCCGGTCTGGACCTCGTCCAGGACGAGCAGGGTGCCGGTGGCCCGGGTGATCTCCCGGGCCGCCTCCAGATAGCCCTTGGGCGGGACGACGACACCGTTCTCGCCCTGCGTCGGCTCGATGATCACCAGCGCGGTGTCGGTGGTGACGGCTGCACGCAGGGCATCCGCGTCCCCGTACGGGACGTGGGTGACGTCGCCGGGCAGCGGGCGGAACGGCTCCTGCTTGCCCGGCTGGCCGGTCAGCGCGAGGGCCCCCATCGTCCGGCCGTGGAAGCCGCCGTCGGTGGCGACCATGTGGGGGCGCCCGGTGAGCCGGCCGATCTTGAAGGCGGCCTCGTTGGCCTCCGCGCCGGAGTTGGCGAAGAAGACCCGCCCCGCCCGGCCGAACAGCTGGAGCAGTCGCTCGGCGAGCGCGACGGGCGGTTCGGCGATGAACAGGTTCGACACGTGCCCGAGGGAGGCGATCTGGGTGGAGACGGCCTCGACGACGGCGGGGTGGGCGTGGCCGAGGGCGTTGACCGCGATACCGCCGACGAAGTCGAGGTAGCGGGTGCCCTCCTCGTCCCAGACGTGGGCGCCCTCGCCCCGGACGAGCGGCAGGCGGGGCGTGCCGTAGTTGTCCATCAGCGCGCCCTGCCAGCGCGAGGTGAGTCCGGTCCCGGTGCCGGTCATGACGCCCCCTGTTCGTGTGCCGTCCGTGCTGCGTGTACGTCGATGGGGGCGTCCGGCACGACCATCGTGCCGATGCCCTCGTCGGTGAAGATCTCCAGGAGGATCGAGTGCTGGACCCGGCCGTCGATGACGCGGGCGGTCTCGACTCCGTTGCGCACCGCGTGCAGGCAGCCCTGCATCTTGGGCACCATGCCGCTGGACAGCTCGGGCAGCAGCTTCTCCAGCTGGCTCGCGGTGAGCCGGCTGATGACGTCGTCGCTGTTGGGCCAGTCCTCGTACAGGCCCTCGACGTCGGTGAGGACCATCAGCGTCTCGGCGTTCAGGGCGGCGGCGAGCGCGGCGGCCGCGGTGTCGGCGTTGACGTTGTAGACGTGGTGGTCGTCGGCGGAGCGGGCGATGGAGGAGACGACCGGGATGCGGCCGTCGTCCAGCAGCGCCTGGATGGCCCCGGTGTCGATGGCGGTGATCTCGCCGACCCGGCCGATGTCGACGAGCTCGCCGTCGATGGTGGGCCGGTGCTGGACGGCGGTGATGGTGTGGGCGTCCTCGCCGGTCAGGCCGACGGCGAGCGGGCCGTGCTGGTTGAGGAGGCCGACCAGCTCACGCTGGACCTGTCCGGCGAGCACCATGCGGACGACGTCCATCGCCTCGGGGGTGGTGACCCGCAGCCCGGCCTTGAACTCGCTGACCAGGCCCTGCTTGTCGAGCTGGGCGCTGATCTGCGGGCCGCCGCCGTGCACGACGACGGGCTTGAGGCCGGCGTGCCGGAGGAAGACGACGTCCTGGGCGAAGGCGGCCTTCAGCTCCTCGTCGATCATGGCGTTGCCGCCGAACTTGATGACGACGGTCCTGCCGTGGTGCCGGGTCAGCCAGGGCAGCGCCTCGATGAGGATCTGCGCCTTCGGGAGTGCGGTGTGCTTCCGCGCGGTGCTCATGAGCTGTACGCGCTGTTCTCGTGGACGTAGTCCGCGGTGAGGTCGTTGGCCCAGATGACGGCCGACTCCGTGCCCGCGGCGAGATCGGCCGTGATCTTGACCTCCCGGTAGCGCATGTCGACGAGTTCGCGGTCCTCGCCCACACCGCCGCTCTTGCAGACCCAGACGTCGTTGATGGCGACGTTGAGCCGGTCCGGCTCGAAGGCGGCCTTCGTGGTGCCGATGGCGGAGAGGACCCGGCCCCAGTTGGGGTCCTCGCCGTGGATGGCGCACTTGAGGAGGTTGTTGCGGGCGATGGACCGGCCGACCTCGACGGCGTCGTCCTCGGTGGCCGCGTTGATCACCTCGATCCGGATGTCCTTGGACGCGCCCTCGGCGTCGCCGATGAGCTGCCGGGCGAGGTCCGCGCAGACGACCCGTACGGCTTCGGCGAACTCCCCCTGCTCCGGGGTGATGCCGCTGGCGCCGGAGGCGAGCAGCAGCACGGTGTCGTTGGTGGACATGCAGCCGTCGGAGTCGACCCGGTCGAAGGTGGTCCGGGTGGCCTCGCGCAGGGCGGCGTCCAACTGCTCCGCGGGCACGTCGGCGTCGGTGGTGAGGACGACGAGCATGGTGGCCAGGCCCGGGGCGAGCATGCCCGCGCCCTTGGCCATGCCGCCGACGGTCCACCCCTCGCCGCCCGCGACGGCGGTCTTGTGCACGGTGTCGGTGGTCTTGATGGCGATGGCGGCCTTCTCGCCGCCGTGCTCGCTGAGGGCGGCGGCGGCCTGCTCGATACCGGGGAGCAGCTTGTCCATGGGGAGCAGGATGCCGATGAGACCGGTGGAGGCCACGGCGATCTCGCCCGCGCTGTGGCCCTCCAGCACCTCGGCCGCCTTCTCGGCGGTGGCGTGGGTGTCCTGGAAGCCCTGGGGCCCCGTGCAGGCGTTGGCCCCACCGGAGTTGAGGACGACGGCGGTGACCTCGCCGCCCCTGAGGACCTGCTCCGACCAGAGCACCGGGGCGGCCTTGACGCGGTTGGAGGTGAAGACGCCCGCGGCGGCGCGACGCGGCCCGTTGTTGACCACGAGGGCCAGGTCCGGGTTGCCGCTCTCCTTGATCCCCGCGGCGATGCCCGCCGCCGAGAATCCCTGTGCTGCCGTGACGCTCACGGTGCGACTCCGATCGTCGAAAGTCCGGTGTCCTCGGGGAGTCCGAGGGCGATGTTCATGCTCTGGAGGGCGCCGCCCGCGGTGCCCTTGGCGAGGTTGTCGATGGCGCTGATCACAATGATCCGCCCGGCCGCCGCGTCGTACGCGACCTGGAGCTGTACGGCGTTGGAGCCGTACACCGCGGCGGTGGCGGGCCACTGCCCCTCGGGCAGCAGCTCGACGAACGGCTCGTCCGCGAACGCCTTCTCGTACACCGCGCGCAGGCTCTCCGCGCTCACGCCGGGCTTCGCCTTCGCGCTGCACGTGGCGAGGATGCCCCGGGGCATGGGGGCGAGGGTGGGCGTGAAGGAGACGGTGACCGGCTCGCCGGCGGCTCCGCTGAGGTTCTGGATCATCTCCGGCGTGTGGCGGTGCCCGCCGCCGACACCGTACGGGGTCATGTTGCCCATCACCTCGGAGCCGAGCAGGTGGGGCTTGGCCGCCTTGCCCGCGCCGGAGGTGCCGGACGCGGCGACGATCACGGCCTCCGGCTCGGCGAGGCCGGCCCCGTACGCCGGAAAGAGCGCGAGGGACACGGCGGTCGGGTAGCACCCCGGCACGGCGATCCGCTTCGATCCGGCGAGCGCGGCCCGCCCGCCCGGCAGCTCGGGCAGCCCGTAGGGCCAGGTCCCGGCGTGCGGGGAACCGTAGAACGCCTCCCAGTCCCCCGCGTCCTTCAGCCGGAAGTCGGCCCCCATGTCGACGACGAGGACCTCGTCCCCGAGCTGCTCGGCGACGGCGGCGGACTGCCCGTGCGGCAGCGCCAGGAAGACCACGTCGTGCCCGGCGAGCACCTCGGCGGTGGTGGGCTCCAGCACCCGGCCGGCCAGGGGCCGCAGATGCGGCTGGAGCGACCCGAGCGCCTGCCCGGCGTTGGAGTGCCCGGTGAGGGCGCCGATCTCGACGTCCGGGTGCGCCAGCAGAAGACGGAGCAGTTCCCCGCCGGCGTAGCCGCTCGCCCCTGCCACTGCTGCTCGTACCACCATCGGTAACCCTCCTGATCGATGGCATGACTATACGCAGCGGCGCACTTTTATGCAAAGGTGGTCCGGGGCAGGCAGCGGCGGGGCACGGCGTCCACCCTCGGACCGACCGTCGACCGACCCCCTCCATGCTCACGCCCGTGGCACTCGACCGGGAACAGGCCATCGTCGACTCCGCCGGCCCCGAACGCCGGGCGGCCGACCCGGGCCCGGCCCGCACAGGAGACCCCCGGGCCCGACCGGCCGCCCGTGGCTCAGCAGGAGCCACGGGCGGCGATGCGATCAGGAACCGGGGGCAGGGGGACGGCTCGGCGCGCGGCAGCGCGTCAGTGGAAGACGACCGAACGCACCTTCAGCCGCTCCGAGGCCCCGCCGGTGTGCGGGCGGAGGGGGAACGAAGCGCCCTCGCAGTCGGCATCCGTGAAGACCTCCGCCCAGGCGTCCGTGCGGTTCTTCGGGGAGTGCCCGGACTCCGGGTTCTCCGGGCCGACGCCCGGAAGGTTGACGCACTCGCCGCTGGGCGGGCTGTTCAGGAAGCCGGTCGCCGCGTACCCCTCGACGGTCACGTAGTCGTAGCGGAACTGCCCCTCGGCCGCCGAGGCCGAGGCGGGGAGGGCGACGAGCAGCAGAGCGGCGCCGAGAGCGGCGGCGAAGGCGGAGCGGAGGCGCATGGGGGAAATCCTTCTGGTGACGGTGGTGTCGCCTCGACCCCCTCCCGGCGGACAGAGCCGGTCGCGGGCGGGGCCACGCGGGAGACGTGTTCTCCGCGGGCGCACCGACGCACGGGGGTGCCGGGGCGACAGTTTCGTGACACTGCGTACACATGGTGGCACACAAAGCGACGATTCATGATCAAGAGCCGGCCCGGTCCGACGAGCGGTGGCACGACAGGTGCGGCTACGTCCGGCGGAGAACCGCACCCGGCCGGACCGGCGTCCCTCCCCGGAGCATCACGCAGGTCCTTCCCCGGAACATCACGCAGCCGTGCGGAGCGGACCGCGGAAGGCGAGGACGGGTCCGTCGGTGTCCTGGCCCGGGCGGCCGTGACGAGCACGGTCTTCGCGGTCCTCCACGACCGGCTGCGGGGCCCCGCGCCTCGCCGCAGGGCCCCGGAGACGCCGCCGCCCGGCCGGCCGCGTCCGGAGCCGCGGCCGTCACGCCCTACGGCACGTTGAACCGGACGAGCGCCGTGGCGACCGGTGTACCGCTGCGCCGCGCGTACGTCAGCCGCTCGCGCACCTCACGCGGGGTCTTCGGACGGAATCCGGGCCCGCCGCAACAGCTCTTGTGGAACCCCACGCCCGCGTTCAGCAGCACGGCGAGGGCCCGCCACGCCGCGACGTCCCGGCGCCTCGGCGCGGCGAACGCCGAGCCGGCGTGGATCATCGGCGCCGCGCAGCGCGGACAGTTCCGCTGCCTGGCCCGGTCGTGGGGCTGCTTGAAGGAGGCCCGGCAGGGCAGGCAGACGTACGAGGTTTTCCCATGGCTCACCGGCTCAGCCTAGGGATCGCACCGGGAGACGGCCATCGACTTGTTCGGCGCCGGCCCGGTCCGGCACCCGGTCCGGGCCGGACGGCACGGGTGAAGGCGATACTGGTCGTAGCAGTCGCCCCGCCGCCGAACCGGCTCCTGGCCGGGGCGGCCGGTGGGGCCCTCCTTGCCGATGCCTCTGAGGGGAGCCGTTCATGACCACGGCGAAAGACCTGTTCATCATCGCCATGGATCCGGTGCCGGAGCACACCGTGGGGCAGGGCGACCTGTCGCTCGCCCTCGCGGGAGCCGAACTGCTCGATCTCATCGGCGCCGGAGCCGTCACCGTGGAGGGCGACCTCATCGTGCCGGGCGGGGCGTCGGCGCCGGACGACCGGCTTCTCGGCGAGGCCGCCGCGCAGATCACCCGGCAGCCGCCCCACGAGCGGATCGAGGACTGGCTGTGGCGGCGCGGCCGGGATCTCGCGGCCACCTACCAGGATGCTCTGGAGAAGGACGGCGAGCTCACACAGCGGAGAAGCGGCCTCCTGCCCTTCGGCCCCCGGCGCGTGGAGCTGGTCGACACCCCCGGCCGGCGACGGGCCATCGGCCGCCGGGAGGAGGGCGAGCCCGTCCTGGCCGCCCTCGCGTCGGCCGTGGGGCTCGACGGCGAGCGGTCCGGCGACGACGAGCCCGGCCTCGACGACGAGACGGTGACGACCGTGGTCGCCACCGTCAACGAAGCGGTGATGGAGCTGGAGGCCGTACGCCAGCGGCGGACCATCGAGAACACGGCCTTCGCCAACGTCTGGCGCGGCCCCTGAGCCGGGCCCCGGCCGGAGACGGCCCGGGACGCACGGCCGAGTTGACCTTGACACGGTGACAAGCACTTCACTGCTCGCCGAGGAGGTGGTCTCGATGACGGTCACGGGACACGGCACGGACACGGCACGAGCGCTGCGGGGGCTGGAGGACGACCGTGCGTCGGTGCGGCTGCGCGCCGCTCTGGCGATCGGCTCGACGCCGGACCCGCGCTTCGTCGGCAAGCTCGTCGAGCGGTGCGCGGTCGAGCCGGAGTTCTTCGTGCGCGACATGCTGACCTGGGCGCTCACCCGTCACCCGGTGGCCCTCACCCTCCCCCCGCTGCTCCGCGAACTCCGCTCCGAGCGGGCGCGGGCGCGGAGCCAGGCGCTGCACACGCTGTCCAAGGTCGGGGACCGGCGGGCCTGGCCGGCGATCACCCGGGCGCTGGTGACCGACGCCGACGACGAGGTGGCGCGGAGTGCCTGGCGGGCGGCGGTCGTGCTCGTACCCGACGGGGAGGAGTCCGCGTTGGCGGTACTGCTGGCGACGCAGCTCGGGCGCGGCGGCCGGGAGACCCGGCTGAGTCTCAGCCAGGCACTGGTCGCCCTGGGGGACGCGACGGCGCCGGCTCTGGCCGCCGCGACGAGGAGTCCCGACCCGCTCGTCCGCGCGCACGCGCTCGCCACCCAACGGCTGCGGACCGACCCGGACGCCGGTTTCACCCTCGCCGTGGAGGAGGCGAAGCGCGTCGTGGCCCTCGGCGGCCGGGGCGCCTCCGGCGACGGTTCCGACGACGCCGGTGGTTCGGGGGGTTCCGACAGCACCGCTCATTCGGGGGGTTCCGGTGGTTCTGATGGCCTCAGGGGGTCCGGCGGCCCCCACGGCTCCGACGAGGAAGGTCCCTAGGGCGTGCTGATCGGCGAAGTCGCGCGCCGGTCCGGAGTCAGCGCCCGCATGCTCCGGCACTACGAGTCGCTCGGCCTGGTGCGGCCTTCGGGCCGCACCGGGTCCGGCTACCGGGAGTACTCGGCGGAGGACGTGCGGCGGATCTTCCATGTCGAGAGCCTGCGGGCGGTGGGCCTGTCATTGCGCGAGATCGGGCGCGCGCTCGACGATCCCGGCTTCACACCCTCGGCACTCGTCGACGAACTGATCCGTCGGACGCGCGAACGCATCGCGGTGGAGACCGAGTTGCTCACCCGGCTGCACCGGGTCCACGCCACGGATCCGGCCGGCTGGGAGGACGTCCTCCAGGTCGTGGCGCTCCTGGGGGCGTTGGGGTCCGAGAGCGCCGACGCCCGCCAGCGCGCCGCCCTCGCCTCGGGCGACGAGGTTCCGGTGGAGGCCCTGGTCGAGGCGGCGCTCGGCGAGGGCGACCCGCATGTGGCAGGAGCCCTTCGCTGGGCCCTGGCCCGAGCGGGCGGCAGCGGCCCGGCGCTGCTGGCGGAGGGGCTCGGCTCACCGGAGGCCGCGGTACGGGAACGCGCCGTCCGGTCCCTCGCCGAGATGCCCGGCGACGAGGCCACCGCACTGCTGGGGAACGCCCTGGCGAGCCCCGATGACGTGGTCCGCGGCCGTGCCGCCCTGGCGCTCGGGGCGCGCGGCGTGGCCGATGCGGTCCCGGCGCTCGTCGACCTGGTCGTCGCGGGGACGAACGACACCGACGCGGCCGACGCGCTGGCCCTGCTGGCCCGCGACGCCACCGCGGCGGACCGGATCACGGCCGCGCTCGCCGACCGCCTCTCCCGCGACACCACCGGCGCCCCGGCGCGCGGACGGCTGACCCAGGCGCTGGCGGGCATCGCGGGGCCGGCCTCCTCACGTGCCCTCCGGGGACTGCTGGACGACGAGGACCGCGCCGTCGCGCTGACCGCGGCGTACCTTCTTCAGCTGCGCGATGCGGGGTGACGGACCCCGCCCGGGGCGCCTCCCACGGGGGCGGGTACGGAGTGATCCTCCGTACCGCCGCGGGACGGGGAGAGGTGCCCGGTGCCGGTCCGGGGCCGGTCGAGGAGCAGCGGGATCGCCAGGGCGGGCAGCAGCCAGAGGAACACGATGAGGCGGTAGCCGTACAGCTGGCCCAGATTGGGGTGGCCCGCCTGGTTGAGGAGGCCCGCCGCGCCCGCCGCCAGGGCGATCGGCAGCACGGCGGAGCGCCGCCTCAGCAGCGCCCAGGCCGAGAGCGCGAGCAGGACGGGGAGGATCGGTTGGGCGGCCTGGCGGCGCAGCCACGCCGACCAGAAGACCCGCTCCCGCACGAAGAACTCGGGCCAGGGGTTGGGCAGATCGGGGCGCTGGTAGTGGTGGGTCAGCAGGTCCTGGGCGCTGTCCTGGCCCATGGGCCACCCCAGCAGATGCGCCCCGGCGTAGACGCCCGCCGCCAGCGCACCGCACAGGGCTCCCGCCCGGAGTACGGGGCCGGGTGGCCGCCGCCTCAGGCGGAGCCGGCCGGACCAGGCCAGGAGGACCGCCGCGAGGGCCACCGCCAGCAGCAGTGCCTGGGAATAGCGGACGAGGAACATCAGGGCGAGGCCGCCCGCGACGAGGACCGCGCCGGCGCGGGGCCCCGCGGCGCCCGCCCGGGCCGCCGGACCCGTGGTCGTACCGGTGTCCGCGTCCGTACGGGGCCGGTCGCGCAGCAACAGGACACAGCCGAGGACGACCACCGTGCCGAGTGCCAGGGCGAGTCCGTCGCTCAGCGGGTTCATGGCGACGGTGCCGGTGGGCAGGGCGAGGTACAGGGCCTGCCCGGCCAGACCCGCGCGCCGGGAGGCGCCCGCGGCGCGGAGGGCCAACAGGACGCAGACGCTGCCGGCCAGGGCGATGACGAGTCCGGCCAGCCAGAGGCCCCAGGTGGCGCCGAAGGCGGTCACGAAGGGCACCAGGAACAGCGGATAGCCGGGCCTGGCCTCGAAGATGGCCATGAACCGCTGGTTGGCGAACGGGGCGGTCATCCCCTCCGTGTTGCCGTGGTGGAGCCAGTACGCGACCGAGTCGTTCAGCCGGCGCACGCACTGCTCCTCCGACTCCCCCACGTCCTTCCGGTTGGTCCAGGGGACGGGGCTCAGGGAAGCGTGCTGCCCGCTGGCGCAGGAGTGAGCGATGGCCCGGCGGCCCGCCTCCTCGCGGCTCTCGCCGCTGAGACTCAGGGCGTAGGAGAGGTAGTTCTTCGTGTCGGGCGAGGCCCGTCCGGTGACCGCCGTCACCTGGAGTGCGGCGAAGGCCACGGCGATGAGCAGCATCCCGATGAGGCCCAGGTGCTGTTTTCTGCGGATGTTCGGCATCGGACGGGCGCTCCCCTGCGTACGGCGGTTGCCTCATCAACGAGAGAACCCCCTGGGGGTGGCGTTCCCGGGCGGTTCCGGGACCCGGCGTGTGCCGGAACCGGGCTGCTCGCGCCCGGGATCCCGGCGTAACGGAACCAAGCTGCCCGCGCCGGGATCCCGGCGTACCGGATCCGGGCCGCACGTGCCGGGAACCGGGCTCGTGCCGGGATCCGGTGGGGGCCGGGCGTCCGCTATCGGCCGCGCGGCTTTCCGCGCTTGCCGCCCTGGCCTCCGGTCCGACCGCCCGACTGCGGCTTCCGGCCCGCCGCCGACTTGCTCCGGGCGCCGCCCGCCCCGCCGCCGGCCCCGGTCCGCTTCGCCTTGTCCTTGGTCCTGTCCTTCGACCTGTCCTTGGCCTGGGCCGGACGCGGTGGGGTGGCGGCCCGGCCACGGGTGCTGTTGACGGTGCGCCCCCGGACGATCCCGATGAACTCCTCCACCAGGTCGGGGGCTTCCTCCGCCTGGGGCCAGGACAGCGCGACGCGTGACTCGGGGGCTTCCGGGACCGGACGGTAGGTGAGGTCCTTGCGGTGGTGGAGGCGGGCCAGGGACTGCGGGACGAGGAGGACGCCCACGCCCGCCGCCACCAGCTCGATGGCGTCCGCAGTGGTGGCCGGGCGCTCGACGGCGGGGCGGCCGGGCAGGGTCTCCCAGTCGAGGACGTCGTCCAGCGGGTGCAGCACGATCTCGTCGGCCAGCTCGGCGAGCGACACCTCTTCGGCGGCGGTCGCCACGTGGTCCTTGGGGATCACCACGACGGTGGTCTCGGTGTAGAGGGGGATCGCGGCCAGGACGTCCCGGTCGACCGGCAGCCGTACGAGACCGGCGTCGGCGCCGTGGCCCGCCAGCAGTCCGGGGGCGTCGGCGGCGGTGGCCTGGACGAGCTCCAGGGGGGTGTCGGGCAGCCGCTCGTGCCAGACCCTCACCCACTTGGTGGGCGTCACGCCGGGGACGTAGGCGAGCCGGAAGGATGAGGGGATGTCCGAGCCTGTCACGGAACCAGGCTACCGGTCGGTGGTCGGAGGTATGTCCCATGGTCGATACCCTGGACCCATGACGTCGCACAAGACCGCCCAGACCATGAAGCCCGCCACGGCGGCGAAGAAGCTGGGTGTGTACCTCCTGGCCACGCCCGCCGAGTTCCAGGAGGGCGCCGTCTCCCGCACCGAGCTCAACGCCCTCCAGACCGACCCGCCCGCCTGGCTCGTGGAGCTGCGCCGCACCGGTCCGCACCCCCGCCCGGTCGTCGCCGCGAAGCTCGGCGTCTCCATCGCGGGGCTCGCTCGCGGCGGGGTCACCGAGCCGCTCACCACCGAGCAGATCGATGCGCTGAAGGACGAGATGCCCGAGTGGCTCCGGAAGGAGCGCGCCACGCAGGCCGAGGTGCGCAAGGAGACCGCCCGGATCAAGGAGCGCAACGCCGAGCGGGCCGCGCAGTCCGGCCGGCAGTAGTCCGTCCGGCCGTCGGCGGACCGGCGGCGGAAGCGCCCGGTGTCAGTCAGGGCCGACGGCCTCGCCCCTGAGGGAACTGCCCCAGGCTCACCGCGCGGTGGATCGTCTCGGCCAGTTCCCGCGCGTCCTCGGTGAACGTGTCCACCCGGATCTTCCGCGCGTCGCGCAGTTCGATGGCGAAGCCGAAGCCCGCCCCCCGGGCCTCGGCCAGCGGGCGTCCGTCCTCGGCCGAGGCGGAGCCGATCCGCTCGATGTCCGCCCACGGGATGAGCGTGGCGTTGCCCGCGACCCGGTGGGTCAGCCCCCGCTCGTGGACGTCGAAGCACTGCTCCCGGGTGCGGCGGGCCTGTATCAGGCGCCACACCCCGAGGCCCAGCCCGACCAGCCCCACGCCGAGCAGCAGGCCCGCCAGCTCGGGTGCGCCGTCGGTGGTGCCGACGGAGGCGATGGCCACGGGCACCCCCAGGGCGGTGCCGACGGCGCCGACGACCAGCAGGATTCCTGCTAGGCGCAAGCGTCTGCTGCCGTCCGTGCGGTGCTCGCGGACGAATCCGCCCAGCTCTCGCGCGGCATCGGTACGTCGCATCACGCCTCCCCCGTCGTGTACACATCAGATTCTGCCCGAGTGCGGGGGCGTGTGTCAGGGAAACCGGCGGGCGCACGCCACGGGCCCGCGGCCGGGTCCCGCCCCTTCGACGCGTACGTCGGTGGAGCGGCCCGGCCACGGGCCCGTCGGGTTGCCGGAGCCGCTCAGAGAACGCCGGACGCGGCGATGGTGACCTTGGCGCGGGTCTTGCCGCTGGGGGAGCCGAGCGCCTCGATCTTGCGGACGAGCTTCATGCTGTCCTCGTCGGCGACCTCGCCGAAGACCACGTGCTTGCCGTCGAGCCACGGGGTGAGCACCGTGGTGACGAAGAACTGCGAACCGTTGGTGTTCGGTCCGGCGTTGGCCATCGAGAGCAGGCCCACGCGGTCGTGCTTGAGCTTGAAGTTCTCGTCGGCGAACTTCTCGCCGTAGATGCTCTTGCCGCCGGTGCCGTCACCGCGGGTGAAGTCGCCGCCCTGAAGCATGAAGTCGGTGATGACACGGTGGAAGGACGAGCCGGCGTAGCCGAAGCCCTTCTCGCCGGTGGCGAGCGCGCGGAAGTTCTCCGTCGTCTTGGGGACGACGTCGTCGAACAGGTTGAACGTGATACGCCCTGCGGGCGCGTCGTCGATGGTGATGTCGAAGTAGACCTTGGTTGTCATGGTGACATCCTCACATTCCTGGCAACCGCAGGTGAAACCCGGGTTGGGTCGACAGGTCGGAGGAACTGGTTCCGCTCACCTCCCGACGACCTCCCCCGGGCCGCGCGCACGGCGTTCACCAGGGCCGTCGTGCGCGCATCGCCGACGAGGCGGGAGCCATCCGGTTCCCGGCGCGCCGAGGGCGATTCCGGCATCCGGGTCGGCCGGGCCCCGGGAGCCGCCCACCCCCGGTGCGATCGGGCGCGGCGCGCCCCCGCGCGGCCCCGGTCAGCGGATGCCCGCCTCCAGGCTCAGGCTCCAGCGTCCCGGGAGGCCGGTCAGCGTGATGGTGGACAGCGGGCGGACGTCGACGTTCCAGTACGCGGAGGGCGGGGCGTTCAGGGCGTAGACGAGGGCGGCCCGGATCACGGCGGGTTCGGCGACCGCGACGACGAGGCCCTCGGCGGCGGGGCGGGTGTCCAGCCAGCCGCCGACCCGCCCGATGAAGCCGAGCATCGACTCGCCGCCGTGCGGGGCGCTGCGCGGGTCCGCGAGCCAGTGGTCCACGGCCGCGGGCTCCCGGGCCGTGACCTCCCCCAGCGTCAGCCCCCGCCAACGGCCCATGTCCCAGTCGCGCAGGGCGGGTTGCGCCATCGGGGCGAAGCCGAGGGCGTTCCCGGTCGCGCGGCTGCGCGGGGTGGGCGAGCAGTAGCGCAGCTCGGCGGCGCCGAGCGGGACGAGCGTGTGGGCGACGAGCTGCACCTCGTGCCAGCCCGCCTGGTCGAGCGGCCGGTCGTCGTCGAAGCGTTCGGCCAGCCGGGAGGAACTGCGCGCCGCTGCGACCAGGGAGACCCGAAGCGTCATGGCGGGATCGTGGGGGCGAACGCCTGTTTGGTCAAGGGGGTGTGCGGGGTCCGGCGTCACACGTACCGCACCGTCAGCGGCGCTGCCGTCCGACTCCCCCGCACCGCGGAAGACCGTGACCACCGCGGACGAGCACGGGCCGGGAGCATGCGCCGAAGGTCGCAGACAGACCTCGTTCCCCTTGATGACGTAAAGGCCGGTTTTGGCTGTCAATGTGGTGATGTAAGCAGTTGAGGAAGCTCGAAGGAGAGGGACAGCAATGACGAGCGATCCGTACGACCTCGACGTCCGAGTCGGCGCTTCCGCGGATCCCGGCAGCCGGGACGAGCACTCCGGGAGCCGGGCGGGGCAGGGGCTCCCTCCGGCAGCGGAGCAGGCCGGATGGCCGATGACCAGCGGCACACTGCATCCGCTGGCCGGGGCACAGTCCGCGGCAGCCGAGCAGGGCGGCTGGCCGATGACCAGCACCACGCTGCATCCGCTGGCCGGGGCGCGGTCCGCGGCCGTACAGGCCGGCTGGCCGATGACCAGCCACACGATGCATCCGCTGGCCGGGGCACAGTCCGCGGCCGTACAGGCCGGCTGGCCGATGACCAGCCACACGATGCACCCGCTGGCCGGGGCTTAGGCGAACCACGGCCCGCACAGCGGATCCCGGTCCCGCCACCGCCTCGCCGGTGGCGGGACCGGCGCCGCGCTCGCGGAGCGAGACACTCCCGGAGGACACCATGACCACCCCTGTCGCCGCCGGTGCGCTGTACGCCCCCGTGGGCATGGCGCTCATGCGTTCCCCGGTGCTCCCGGTCGATGATCCCGCGCTCCGGGCGCTGCTCCCGGACGATGCGCCGGGCCCGGCCCCCGGCACCGTCGGCGACGGGACGGCCGACGGGTCCGGCACTGCCGGAGCGACCGACCGGGCTGCCGGAGAGGCCGACCGGCTGAGGCGGGCGATCCTTCAGCTGGCCGCCGAACCCCTGGTCGCCGAAGCCCTGGCCCTGGCGAGCCCTTCCCTGGCCGACCGGGTGGACGGTCTGCTGGACGGCCGACCCGCCACGCTGCCCCAGCTGCGCCGTTGCTTCCGGTCGGTGCTGCGCTACCGGATCCGGATGGGAGGCCGCTCGACCCCGTTCGGGCTGATGGCAGGGGTGACGCCCGTGCGGTTCACGGACACCCTCTCCCTGCGGTTCGCCGCCGCGCACCGCAAAGCCGTGCAGCCCGACGCGGCCTGGGTGGCGGAGGTGACCTCGCGGTGGGAGCGCCGGCCCGCGATCCTGGCGCACCTGCGGCTCTCGGCCAACGGCCTGTGCGTGCGGCGCGGTGAGCGTCTGGTGCTGCCGTACGCCGCCGCCGAGACCGGCACGGCGGACGGACGGCCCGGCGACGAGGTGTCCGTGCGGTGCACCGAAGCGGTCCGTGCGGCGCTGGCCTTCGCTCGTACACCCGTCACCCACGCGGAGTTGACGGCCCGGATGCGCGACAGCCTGCCCGAGCCGCCGGCCGGAGCGGTCGAGGGCGTCATCGCCGAGCTGGTCGCCCATTCCTTCCTGCTCACGGACCTGCCGCCCGCCCCGGACGCACCGGACCCGCTGCGCCACCTGACCGACCGGCTGGCCACCGTCCCCGCCGCCGCCGAGGAGACCGCGCGGCTGCGCGAGGTGGCCGCCGATCTCGCCGACTGGGGCGCCCGGCCTCCGGGGCAGGGGCTGACCGAGCTCCGCCGGGCGGTGCGCCGGATGCGCGGCCTGCAACCGTGCGAGCGCCCGGTCACGGCCGACCTCGCTCTGGACGCGGACGTCGAGCTGCCCCGCGCGGTGGAGCAGGAGGCCGCCCGGGCCGCCGACCTGCTGTGGCGGACCGGCCCGCCCGTGCGGTGGCGGCGCCCGCTGAGCGCCTACCACGAGGCGTTCCTCCACCGGTACGGAACCGAGCGGGCGGTCCCCCTGGACGAACTCCTCGATCCGGTGGACGGATTGGGGCACCCGCCGCCCTTCGCTCCGCGCACCGGCGGGGGCGCGGACGACGGGCGGCGGGAGAGGGTCCTGCTCGCCCTCGCCGAGGAGGCGGTCCTCTCGGGCCGCCACGAGATCGACCTCAGCGACCGGGACATCGCCGCGCTGGAGGACGACGCCGGGGTACCGCCGCCGTCGGCCGAGGCGGTCTTCCACCTGCTGGCTCCCTCGCCGGACGCCTTGGAGCGCGGCGATTTCACCCTGGTCATGGCGCCGCTGACCGGGTCCTGGCCGGCCGGTGCGCTGTGGGGCCGCTTCGCCCCGCTGCTGCCCGGGGCGGCACAGGGCCTCGGCGATCTGGCGGCCACCGCCCTCACCGGCGGCTCCGACGGCGCCCCGGACACCCCCCTCCCCGTGCAGCTCGTCTTCCGCCCCGGGGACGCCCGCTGCGGCAACGTCATCAGAACGCCGCGGTGGACCGGTCACACCCTCGCCGCCGGCACCTTCGGCGAACGGTCGGCCCCCGGCGCCCTGGGCCTGGAGGATCTCGCCGTCATCGCCGCCCGGGACCGCCTGCGCCTCGTCTCGCCGGTCCACGGCGGGCGTGAGGTGGCGGCGGGGACCTTCCACATGCTGAACACCGGCACGCACGCCCCCGCACACGTACGGCTGCTGCAACTGCTGACCGCGGACGGGGTGCGCCCGTTGTACGGCTGGGACTGGGGGGCGGCGCGGGACTGGCCGTACCTGCCGGGCGTACGCCACGGGCAGACCGTACTGACCCGTGCCCGCTGGCTCGTGCGGGACCCGGACGTCCTCGACAGCACCGCGGACACTCCCCGGTGGCTTCCCGCCCTGCGCGCCTGGCAGCGGCGGTGGCGGGTGCCCGACCGCGTCGAGGCGGGCACGTTCGACCAGCGCCTCCCCCTCGACCTGACCCGCCCCGCCGACCTCGCGCTGCTGCGCCAGGAGCTGAGGCACCGTCCGGACACGGAGATCCACGCGTCGATCGACCCGGACGGCTCGGGCAGCGGCTGGCTGACCGGCCCCACCGGCGGCCGGCACACCGCGGAGATCTGCGTACCGCTGCTCCGCCGCACCGCCCCCGCGGGCGCATCCGGCCCGACTCGGCCGCGCGCCACCGCGTCCAACGGCCGTCCGCCACGGCATCTCCCGGGCGGCGACTGGGTCTTCGCCAAGCTGTACTGCCCCGGCTGGGCCCAGAACACCGTGCTGGTCCACCACCTGCCCACGCTGCTGGACGGCCTGGCGGACGACGTCGACCGCTGGTTCTTCGTCCGCTACGCCGACCCCGACCCGCATCTGCGGCTGCGGCTGCACGGCGGGTCCCGGACGCTGACCGCCCGGGTGCTCCCCCGCCTGCACGACCTCGCCGAGGAGCTGCGGCGGCGGGGGCTGGCCGGGCGGCTGGTCCTGGACACGTACGAACCCGAGACGGCTCGGTACGGCGGCACGGCCGACGCCATGGCCGCCGCCGAGCGCGTCTTCCACGCCGACAGCGCCGCCGCGCTGGAACACCTCCGCCTCCTCGACGCCCCGTCCGCCCCGCACGGGCCCGCCGGCGCGTCCGCGCCGCCGGACCCGCTGCTGCTCGCCGCCGCCGGCCAGGCCCACCTGGCCTTCCACTTCCCCGTACCGGACGACACCTCCGCGGAGCGGGCCCGCGCACGGCTGCTGCTCTCGATCGCGCCGCGCGGAGAGCACCACAGCACCTTCCGCGCACACCGCCGGGAGGCCCTGCGCATCGTCGATCCGTTCGACGGCTTCGCCGCGCTGCGGGCCCTGCCCGAAACGGCGCCCCTGATGAAGGCCTGGGACGCCACCGCCGCGTCCCTGCGCTCCTACGGACACCACCTGAGCGGCACCGACGCGCAGGCGGTCCCGCTCCTGGCGTCACTGCTGCACCTGCACCACAACCGCGTCAGCGCCGGCCTCTCCCGGTCCGCCGAGAGCGCGGTGTACGCCACCGCCCGCGGGGCCGTCGAGGCACACCTCGCCCGTCACGCGGCGACGACGACGGTGTGACGACCGGCCCTAGCCGCCGGGGAACCCGTCGAAGGCGGTACGGAGGCGGCGGACGCCCTCCGCGATCTCGGCCGCTCCGGAGACCCCCGCGAAGCTCAGGCGGACGTGGCCGCCCGGGGGCTCGGCGCAGAAGTAGGGGCGTCCGGGGGCGACGGCGACGGAGGCGCGCAGGGCGGCCGAGACGACGGCCGGCTCGTCGGCGGCCGTTCCGCCGCCGCCCGGGAGCCGGAGCCAGAGGCTGCCGCCGCCTGCCGGGAGACGCGGCAGCGCGAGTTCCGGCAGCTCGTCGGCGAGAGCCGCCGCCATCGTCGTACGCCGGTGCCTCAGCTCGGTGGCGACCGCGGCGAGGTGGCGGCCCCAGGACGGGGAGCCGACGAGTTCCAGCGCGGCTTCCTGGAGCGGCCGGGGCACGAAGAAGCTGTCGACGACCTGGATGGCCCGCAGGCGCTCCAGCACCGGCCCCCGGGCGGCCAGGGCCCCGACCCGCAGGCTGGGCGAGGTGACCTTGGTCAGCGAGCAGACGTGGACGACGACGCCGTCGGGATCGTCGGCGGCCAGCGGCTCCGGCAGCGGTCCGGCGTCGTCGTGGGCGAGCCGGCGGGCGAAGTCGTCCTCGACCACGAACGCCCCGGCCGCGCGGGCGATGGCCAGGATCTCGGGGCGGCGGGCCGGTGCGAGGGTGGCTCCGGTCGGATTGTGGAAGAGGGGCTGGGTGACGAAGACCCGGGCGCCGGTGGCCCGGAAGGCGTCGGCGAGCAGTTCGGGCCGCACCCCGTCGGCGTCCATCGGGACGGGCACGGGACGGAGCCCGGTGGCACGGGCGGCGGCGAGCATACCGGGGTAGGTGGGCGACTCCACGAGGACCGGGGCCCCGGGCGGGGCGAGCGCGCGCAGGGCGGTGGCCAGGGCGCTCTGGCCGCCCGCGGTGATCAGGACGTCGGCGCCGGAGACGGCGGGGCCGATCTCGCGGGCGAACCAGGAACGCAGTTCGGGCAGCCCGTCCGTCGGGGGGCGGCCCCAGGCGCCGGGCCTGCGGCCCGCTCGGGCCAGGGCCGCGGAGAGGGCCCGCTCGGGCTGGAGGGAGGCGTGGAGGTAGCCGCCGTTGAACTCGATGACGCCGGACGGCGGTGCGGCGAGGGTGACCAGCACGCCGGAGGCGTCGACGGTGCGCGGCACCACCTCGGCCCCGCCGTCGCCGCTCAGCGACACCTCCTGCCAGGACGTGTCGCCCGGTGCGGGCAGCGCGGCGCGGGGATGCGCCCGGAAGGCGCCGGAGCCGGGGCGGGTGACGACGAGCCCCTCCGCCGCGAGCTGGGCGATGGCGCGGGAGACGGTGACGGGGCTGACCCGGAACCGCTCGACGAGCGCACGACTGGACGGCAGCTTTCCACCAGGAGAGTAGCGGTTGAGTTCGGATCGCAGGGAAGTGACCAGTTCGGCGACGCTGCTACGCTCTTGCATGAGAGCAGACAATAGCGCTACACACCCTTCATCGATAGCGGTCGCCGAGCCGGCCGGTCCACTGCGGACCACCCCGGCGATCAGGCCGGAAGCGGCGGAGGCCGCGACCGCCGGGCGCGGGCCCGGAAGCGGGCCCGCGCGGCAGCCCTCGGCCGGGCGGAGCGGCACCGTGCTCGCGGGGCTCGGCGTGGTGGCGTTCTCGCTCACCTTCCCGGCCACGGTGTGGGGCCTGGAGAGTTTCGGCCCCTGGTCCCTGGTCGCCCTGCGCAGCGTCCTCGCCGCTCTGATCGCGGGCGGGGTGCTGCTGGCGGCGCGGGTGCCCCTGCCCGCACGCCGGCACTGGGCCGGGCTCGCGGTCGTCGGAGGCGGGGTGGTGGTGGGCTTCCCGCTGCTGACGACGCTGGCCCTGCGGACCTCGACCACCTCGCACGCGGCGGTGGTCGTGGGCCTGCTGCCGCTGACCACGGCGGTGCTGGGATCGCTGCGCACCGGCGAGCGGCCGTCGCGCGCCTTCTGGGCCGCGGCACTCGCCGGGGCCGGCGTGGTGATCGCCTTCACCGTGTGGCAGAGCGGCGGGGCCCTGGCCCCCGGCGACCTGTATCTGTTCGGCGCGCTGCTCGTGTGCGCGGCCGGGTACACCGAGGGCGGCCGGCTGGCCCGGCTGATGCCGGGCTGGCACGTGATCGGCTGGGCCCTGGTCCTGTGCCTGCCGCTCGCGGTGGCGGGCAGCCTGGTGGCCCTGCCCCTCGAACCCGTGCACCTGAACGCCCACGGCGTCCTCGGCCTGGTGTGGGTCGCCGCCGGGTCGACCTTCCTCGGCCTGTACGTCTGGTACCGGGGCATGGCGGCGATCGGTGTCGCCCGGGCCAGTCAGCTTCAGCTCGCCCAGCCGCTGCTGACGCTTCTGTGGTCCTTTCTCCTGCTCGGCGAGGAGATGACGGCCGCGGCGCCGGTCGCCGCGGTGGCCGTGCTCGTCTGCATCGCCGCCACCCAGCGGGCCGGCCGCGGCGCAGCGCGGGAATCCCGGCGCGCACGGTCATAGACTTGTCGACACGGACACCGTCTCCCCCTGTGAGGAGGTCGCTCCCGATGGAGGCACACCCGGGCGACCGGCTGCTGATGCACGGCAGGACCGTGGGACAGCACGACCGGGTCGCCGAGATCATCGAGGTACTCGGTGACGGGGGCGCTCCCCCGTACCGGCTCCGCTTCGAGGACGGCCACGAACACCTGATGTCCCCCGGCCCGGACAGCGTCGTCCAGCACGCGCGGACGCCGACGGAGGAGCAGCCGTTGTGGCCGAGGGACCAGCGGCGGCGCTAGGTGACGGGGCCGGACCCCGACCCCCGACCCTCCCGGACCGGGCTGCTCACTCCGGAATCCGGGCCCGACGCGCGTGGGCGCGGCCCCGGTCCGGGTAGAGGCGGGCCCGGTCCGTGTAGTGGTCGGCCACCACGCGTCGCATCGCGCCGATCCGGTCCGCCATGACGCTCTTCCCGGAGAAGAAGACGTGACCGCCCACCTCCGCGTGGTCCCGGGCGAGGGTGAGGTGGCGGGAGAGCTCCGCCGGGTCCTGCCAGGGCTCCGCCTGGGCGGGGTCGCCCGCCTTGTACAGCGCCTCGCCCACGTACAGCTCGACGCCCGTGCCCCGGACCGTCCGGCTCCACCAGGCGAGGACCTTCGTGTAGTCGGCGGCGCTCTGGCCGATGTACCAGTAGATCTGCGGGCAGATGTAGTCGATCCAGCCCTTCTTGACCCACGTGCGGGTGTCGGCGTACAGGTCGTCGTACGTCTGCACGCCCGCCCGGGTGTCCGAGCCCCGCGGGTCGGTCGCGGCGTTGCGCCAGACCGCGAAGGGGCTGATGCCGAAGCGGACGTGGGGCTTGATCTGCCGGACGCGCTCCGCCGTCTCGCGCACGAGCCGGTCGATGTTGTCGCGCCGCCAGGCCGCCCGGTCGGCGAAGCCGCCGCCGTACCGCTCGAACTCCGCGTCGTCGTCGAAGGTCTGGCCGGCCACCGGATACGGGTAGAAGTAGTCGTCCCAGTGCACCGCGTCGATGTCGTAGCGCCGCACGGCGTCCAGCATCGCGTCCTGGACGAAGCGCCGGACCTCCGGCAGCCCCGGGTTGTAGTAGAGCTTCCCGCCGTACGGCACGACCCAGTCCGGGTGCTTCCGGGCCGGGTGGGAGGCGACGAGGCGGGTGGGGTCGGTGTGGTTCGCCACCCGGTAGGGGTTGAACCAGGCGTGCAGCTCCAGGCTCCGGTCGTGCGCCGCGCGCACCGCCGTGCCGAGCGGGTCCCAGCCCGGGTCCTTCCCCTGGGTCCCGGTGAGACAGGCGGCCCACGGCTCGTGCGGCGAGGGCCACAGGGCGTCGGCGGTCGGCCGGACCTGGAGGACCACCGTGTTGAGCCGCAGCTCGACCGCCCGGTCCAGATACGCGGACAGCTCGGCCTCCTGACGTGCCGCCGTGAGTCCCGGCTTCGACGGCCAGTCGATGTTGGCGACGGTGGCGATCCACATGCCCCGCACCTGCCCCGCCGCCGCCCTCGGCCGCCCGCCGCCCCCCGATCTCCCCGCCGGGGAGGCGACCGCGTCACCGGCCGACGTCATCGCCGCCAGCAGTCCGGCCGCGCCCAGCACGAACGCCCTCCTCGCCATCCCCGTTCGCCGCATCCTGGCCCACCTCTCTCCGCCACGTCCCGCTCCGACTCCGATAGCTCTACGTAACCGCATCCTTCCCATCCGTGGCCGTCATGACCCGCGGGACGTCCGGGTCGGCATTCGGAGTAACGTCGTGGGGTCGAGGCGGGCACCGGAATCACACGGGACCCTGCGATACGGAGAACAGCGAAAGGCACGAGGTGACGGACCTTATGGCCGACATTGCACGCGTCGGAGTGGTGGGCTGTGGCCAGATGGGCGCAGGTATCGCGGAGGTGTGCGCGCGCAGCGGCCTCGAAGTGAAGGTCGCCGAGACCACCGGCGAAGCGCTGGAGATCGGCCGCACCCGTCTGCACAACTCCCTCTCGAAGGCCGCCGAACGCGGCAAGATCAGTGCGGCGGAGCGGGACGAGACCCTCGGCCGGCTGAGCTTCACGACCGATCTCGGGGAGTTCGCCGACCGCGATCTCGTCATCGAGGCCGTCGTGGAGAACGAGCAGGTCAAGACCGAGATCTTCCAGGTGCTCGACCAGGTGGTGACCCGGCAGGACGCGATCCTGGCCTCCAACACCTCCTCCATCCCGCTGGTGAAGCTGGCCGTCGCCACCTCGCGCCCGGACCAGGTCATCGGCATCCACTTCTTCAACCCGGCCCCGGTGCAGAAGCTCGTCGAGCTGATCCCCGCGCTGACCACCTCGGACGAGACGATCGCCCGCGCCGAGGCCGTCGTCCAGGACGTGCTCGGCAAGCACCCGATCCGCGCCCAGGACCGGTCCGGCTTCGTCGTGAACGCGCTGCTGATCCCGTACCTCCTCTCCGCGATCCGGATGTTCGAGTCGGGCATCGCCAGCCGCGAGGACATCGACAACGGCATGGAGATGGGCTGCGCCCACCCGATGGGCCCGCTCAAGCTGGCCGATCTGATCGGCCTGGACACCGTGGCCTCGGTCGCGGACTCGATGTACGCCGAGTACAAGGAGCCGCTGTACGCCGCGCCCCCGCTGCTCCAGCGGATGGTCGACGCGGGGCGCCTCGGCCGGAAGACCGGGTCGGGGTTCTACGCCTACTGACCGTCCTACCGGCGGGTTCGGCGCCGACGACGCCGGCCTGCCGGGAACGGTGCCCCGAGGCTGGAGCGGAAGGGTCCCGGGGAGTCCCAGGCGGCTCGGGCCCGGGACCTACACCTGCCGCGATGCCGAGCGGTCGTACGGGGGGACGCCCGGCGCCGCCGTCCTCGCGCCCTTCTCCCGAGGTTCGCAAGGGGCACGTCCGGCACGGAAGTCCAGGGCGGCGGCGGCCAGGGTGGTCAGGAAGATGATCACGTACAGGTTGGCCAGCACGAACGCGAGCGGTCCGTCCGCCACCGCGGGCACCGCGCCGTCCTCCATCGGGTCGGCCAGGGACAGCAGCGCCGGGACGCTGCTCACGACGAGCACCGTCGTCGGCAGCCACAGCAGACGACGGCGGGGCTGACCGGCCACCCAGAGCAGGAACACCCCGAACGGCACCAGCCAGACCCAGTGGTGCCCCCACGACCAGGGGGACACCGCCGCCGCGCAGAGGCCGCACAGCGCGACACCCAGCAGGGGTTCGCCCCGCCGCGCGGCCCGCGCGGCGAGCGTCAGGGTCACGATCACGACCGCGGCCGCGAGCACCGGCCACAGCCACAGGGTGACGTCCTGCGGTACGCCGTTCTTCAGCAGCAGCCCGCGCAGCGACTGGTTGTGGCGGGACGCCGGATCGGCGAAGATCCGGTCGAGGTCGGCGAAGACCCCGCGCAGCCAGTAGTCGGCCGCGGCGGTGGGCGCCAGCAGGAAGCTGACGACCACCGTTCCGCCGGCGCACGCGGACGCCACGGCGGCCTGCCGGTACCGCCGGGTGACGATCAGATAGGCCACGAAGACGAGCGGGGTCAGCTTCAGCCCCGCCGCGATCCCGACCCCGACCCCCAGGGCCGGATGGTCCCTGCGTGCCGTCAGATCGGCCAGCACCAAGGCGACCAGCAGCAGGTTGATCTGACCGTCGGTGAAGTTGCTGTGGACCGATTCCAGACCCATCGCCGCGCCGGAGACCGTGATCACCACGAGGGTGAACAGGCGGGTCTCCATGGTGCCGAGGGTCCGGCAGGTCCGCGCCACGATGAACACCACCAACGCGGTGTTGGCCAGCACCACGAGAATCCTGGCGGTCTCCGCGCTCAGCAGGGAGAGCGGGGTGAAGACCAGGGCCGCGAAGGGCGGATAGGTGAAGTGGAAGTCCTGCCGGACGGGCAGGTCGTAGAGGTCCCGGCCTTCCAGCAGCGCTTTCCCGCCCGCCCGGTAGACCTGCAGGTCCACCGCCTCCGCGCCGCCCGCGAGCACCGCGCCGACCAGCCCGAGGACGCCGAATCCGCCGACCAGGACGGAAGTGCCGACCGCTCGGGCGCTCGGCCGACTGCGTTGCGACTTCACAGGGACTCCTTGGCGTGACGGCCGGAAGGGGAGAGGGCAGCGGGAGACGACGGGCTTCTTCTGCCGGCCGGAGGGACCGGACGCCCCCGGTCGTCGCCGTCGCGTCGGCCGGGGACGGCGCGGAACACCGCTGTCCGGAACGCGACCCGCGTCGCCACGGTCTCCCCGGGCCGGGGTGCCGGCCGCGCGGCGCCCGCCCGCGGGAGGGGCGCCGGGCGCCGCGCGGCGGATGCGTCACGTCAACTGCCGCGGAGGAACGAGGGCCTCGGCCTCAGCGGAGGGCCTCGGCCTCAGCGGGGCGGCAGCTCTCCCTCCCCGGTCTCCAGCCAGTCGCGTTCGGCGTCGGTGAGCCGGTGCGCGGCGGCCGCCAGCGAGTCGCGGACCTCCTCGGGCAGCCGGGGGCCGATGAGCGCGACGACCGGGAAGGGCTGGGACAGGGTCCAGGCCAGGGCGATGCCGGTGGCGGAGAGGCCCGTGCGCTCCGCCAGCAGACGGGTGCGGTGCAGCCGGGCGGCGTTGGCCTCGCTGTACCAGCTCTCCGCGAGCGGACCGGTACGCAGCTCGTCGGGGTCGGCCAAGGCGTGTGCGCCGCGGCCCTGGCTCGCCCAGGGGTACAGCCTGACGTTCCCCTCGGACAGCCACGCCCGCCAGGCCGGGGTGCGGGAGGTCTCGGTGCCCGGGTAGATGGGGTGGACCATGTCGATGAGGCTGTACTGGTTGCTGATGCCGGTGGGCAGCGGCAGTCCGTGCTCGCGGGCGTAGGCGGCGGCCTCGGTGACGCGCTCCAGGGTCCAGTTGGACATCCCGTACCCCTGGATGAGGCCGCGGTTCATGAGGTCGGTGAGGACGGTGACGAACTCTCCGACGGGGACGTCGGTGTTGTCGCGGTGCAGCATGTAGAGCGCGGCGCTGTCGCGGCCCATGCGCTCGAAGCTCTCGCCGAGCTGGCCCTCGACACGGTCGGGGAGGCACTCGGGGGTGTGCGCGCCCTTGGCCAGCACCCAGACGTCCTTCTCGACGCCGCGCGACTGGGCCCAGGCCCCGAAGGTGCGTTCGCAGCAGCCGGGTCCGTAGGCGTGGCCGTAGAGCCAGGCGGTGTCGAAGGCCCGTCCACCGCCCTCCCAGTAGGCGTCGAAGACGGGGAACCCGCGTTCGTTCTGGCCGAAGGCGGAGGTACCGAGGAGCAGCGGGGGCCCGTCGGGGCCGGGCGGCGGTGCGGGGCTGGGCTGGGGTACGGGGGGCATGTCGGCTCTCCTGGTCGGTGTCGGGAACGGGAGGGACGGGCCCCGCCCGCCGGCGGTACGCGGCCGGCGTGCGGGGCCCTGGTGCCGGGCGGTGCTCCGGGGCGCGTCAGCTCGCGACGGCCTTGCGGACCTCTTCGGCGACGTGGTCCAGGTGGCCCTCCACCAGTCCCGGGTGCGAGGGCAGGGCCAGCAGTTCCTGCGACAGCCGCTCGGCGACCGGCAGGGACACCCCGTGGTACTCGGCGAACGCGGGCTGCTTGTGCAGCGGGTACGGGTAGCGCAGCAGCACCGGGACGCCCCGCGAGCGCAGGTGGGCCGCGATGTCCGCAGCGCTGCGGCGTCCGTCCCCCGGAACCACGCGCACCGCGTACTTCCAGTACGCGTGAGTGGTGCCGGGCGGCTCCACCGGCAGCTCCAAGCCCTCGACGCCGGCCAGCCGCTCGGAGAGGTACGCCGCGTTGCGACGGCGGGCTTCGACCAGGTCGCCGAGGCGCTTGTGCTGGGCGAGGCCGACGGCCGCCTGGACGGACGTGAGGCGGTAGTTGTAGCCGACCTCGTGCGCCCAGATCATCCCCGGGCTGCCGGAGACGGGCCCCTCACCGTGGCTCCGCAGCCGGCGCACTCGCTCCGCGTAGACCGGGTTGTCGGTGAGCACGGCGCCTCCCTCGCCGCCCGAGGTGATCACCTTCTGTTCGAAGAGGCTGACGCAGGCGAGATCCCCGAAGCCGCCGATGGGCCGGCCGCCGATCTCGGTGCCGAGCGCCTGCGCGGCGTCCTCGATGACCGGCACGCCCGCCTCGGCGGCCACAGCGGTCAGAGCGGCCATGTCGGCGGCTATGCCGTTGATGTGGACCACGACGATGGCTTTGGTGCGCTCCCCGATCAGGGACTTCACCGAGTCCGGGTCCAGGCAGTGGGTGTCCGGCGTGACGTCGGCGAAAACCGGGCGGGCGCCGAGGTACGTCACCGGGCTGGCGGAGCCGATGAAGGTGTGGGTGGGCACGATGACCTCGTCGCCCGGGCCGACGTCGAGGGCGTGCAGCGCCAGGTGCACGGCCGCCGTGCCGGTGGACACCGCGACCGCGTGCTCGACTCCCTGGCCGGCCGCCAGCGCCGCCTCGAACTCCTCGACCGTGCTGTTCCCCTGCCCCACCAGGCGGTTGGAGCGCAGCGCCGCCACCGCCGCCTCGATGTCGTCGTCCGTCAGCTGGGGCCACCGCGGCAATTCCTGGAAAGAGCTCAACAGTTCGTACCTTTCGACTCGATGGTGTGTTCGTGGACTCTTCGGCGCACGTCTCCGCTCCCGGGAGCGGAGACGTGCGGTCCGGGCCCCGGCGTGCGCACGTGTCCGGGGTTCAGCGCAGTCCGAGCGCCGCTGTCACGGTGCCGAACAGCGAGGTGTTGTCCTGGACTCCGCGCACCCGGTCCGCGAGCGGCCCGCGGGCGGCGACCGGGACCGGAACCCCGGTGTGCTCCTGCGTCTCTCCGGGCAGGGCGGTGCCGTAGCCGAGCTGCATCACGCCGCCCTCGTCGGTGACGAGCGTGGCGGACAGCCCCGCCGGGCGGGCGTCGTGGGGCAGTATCTGGGTCGCGTGGCCGTGGTCGGCGGTCACGATCACGAGGGTGCGGGGGTGCCGTTCGGCGTGGTCGAGGGCGGCCGCGACGGCCCGGTCGAACGCCAGGGTCTCCCCGAGCTGGCCGCACGGGTCGGCCTCGTGCGCCCTGTCGTCGATCGACGCGCCCTCGACCTGGAGGAAGAAGCCCCTGCCCGGGGCTCCCCGGTGGTGGGCACGGGCCGTCAGCAGGTCCAGCGCGGCCCGGGTGGACTCGGCCAGGTCGGGCGTTCCCGCAGGCCGGCCGGGGTTGCGGGTGGCGCACCGCTGGGGCGCGGTCCCGCCGGGCGCGGCCGGGGGGCCGGTCCACTCCACGGGCACGTACTCGGGTGCGAACAGCCCGAGCACCGGTCGGCCGGGGCGGGCCGCCGCCAGCTGGGTGCGGTCGCGCACCACCTGGTAGCCGGCGGCGCGGGCCTGCTGCGTGACCGTACGGCCGCGGAACGGGCCGTCCGTGACGGTCTGCGCGAAGTGGTCGGCCCCGCCGCCGAGCAGGACATCGGGCCGGGCGGCGACCGTCTGCTCCGCGATGGAGCCCTCACCGCCTCCGGCCCGGGTGTCCGCCGGGCAGGCGGCCATGTCCGCCGGTCCCTTGCAGGACCGGTCCGTGACGTGCGCCGTCAGCGCGGCGGGCGTGGCGTCGGCGACCGATGCCGTGGTGACGCTGCCCGTCGCATAGCCCCGGTCGCGGGCCAGTTCCAGCAGGGTGGGCATCGGGCGGTCGGTGTCATGGGACTTCGAGACCCGTCCGTTCACCGTGCGCCGGCCCGTCGCCCAGGCCGTGGCGCCCGCCGCGGAGTCGGTGACGTAGACCGGCCTGCCCCGCTCGTCGACCGCGTACGTGGTGCGCCTGCCGGACGCGTCCAGGGTGTCCATGGCCAGTCTGCCGGCCGCCCCGACGGAGTAGTTGCGTGCGGCGGTGATCTCCGCGTCGCCCATGCCGTCACCGATCAGCAGGATGACGCTCCGCGCCGGGGCCGGCCCGGACCTCTCGGTCGCGGTGGAGGCGGCGGGTGCGGTGACCAGGACCAGCAGGGCGGAGCCCAGGACGGCGCCGCGGCGCCAGGGCAGCCGTCCGTACGCGAACCTCATCGGGCCGCTCCCGCGACCAGTGCGGCGGGGGCGCCGTGCGGTGCCGGGTCCAGCTCGACGCGGGTGCCGGTTCGGGCGGCGCGGCCCGCCGCCGCCGCCACGCGCTGGGCCCGCAGGGCCTCCTGTCCGGTGCAGGGACTGGGCGCCCCCTCGGTCACCGTACGGACGAAGGCGAGGACTTCCCGCCGGTAGGCGGCCTCGAAGCGGTCGGTGAAGTCCTGGTACGCGGGCTGCGCCCCGGGACCGGGCGGGCAGCCCGTGCCGTCCTGGCCGAGCAGTCGCAGCGGCGTCCGCGCGTCGAGCCCGACGGAGAGGGAGCCCTTGGTCCCCAAGACCTCGACCCGGTGGTCGTATCCGTGCGGATCGAGCCGGGAGGCGGACAGGACGGCGCGGGCGCCGTCGGCCAGGGTGAGCACCGCGGTCGCCACGTCGTACCCGGAGCCGGCGAGCAGGCGTGCCCCGTCGGCCTGCACGGCGACCGTGGGCTGCCCGGTCAGCCAGTGCACGGCGTCGATGTCGTGGATGAGGCAGTCCGTGAAGATGTCGCCCGCCGTCTCCTCGTAGGCGTCGGCCGGCGGACGGTGGTCGAAGGCCGTGCAGCGCACCAGCAGGACGCGGCCCAGCTCGCCCGCGGCGATCAGCTCGCGCAGCCGCTGGTACTCGGGGTCGCAGCGGCGCTGGAACCCGACGTGCAGCCGTGTGTGCGCGAGTGCCTCGACCAGTTCGGCGGCCTCGGTCTCGTCGGCGGTCAGAGGTTTCTCGCAGAACACCGGGAGTCCGGCCCGCGCCGCCGCCAGCAGCGGGGCCCGGCGCTGGGTCGCCGGGGTGGCCACGACGATCGCGTCCGCCTTCGTGACGGTGTCGGCGAGTTCCCGCTCCACGGTCACCTGGGCCTTCGTGCCGGCCGCAAGCTCCTGGGCCAGCCGGTGCGCCCCGTCGGGGTCGACGTCGTGCACCACCAGATCGGGTGGGTCGGGCAGTTCGAGCAGTGTGCGCGCGTGCAGTCGGCCCATACGGCCGGCTCCAACGATTCCCACTCTCATCGAGGGTCTCCGTAGTGTTGTGCGCGGTGAGGCGCGCGGGGCCTTCAACCGAGGACGACGGCCCATCGGGGGTCGGTCACGTCCACCCCGGACGAGTCGAGCTTGGCGCGCAGTTCGTCGCGGAGCCCGGCCATGTCGACCATGGACCGGCGCAGGTTCGCGGCGAGGCGGGTGCCGCGGGTCCGGTAGCTCGCGGGGACGTCCGCCCTCCTGTTGAACTCCTCCAGCAGCAGCGCGTCGACGTGCGCGGCCCAGGGCAGTTCGTTGATGCCGGCCGCGATCTCGCTGGGCCGCAGCCGGTGCCAGTACGAGATGCCGCCCGCGTGGACCAGTTGGGGGGCGAAGACCTTGGTGCCGGGGAAGCTGTGGAAGTGGGCGATGCGCAGCCCCGCCGCCAACGCCATCAGCTGGTAGAACATCAGGCCGTCGAAGACGACGCGGATCACTTCGTTGCCGTTCTGGAGGTGGTGGTAGCGCTCGTGGCTGCGCACTTCCCGGCCGTCGTCGAGCACGTCGACCAGGCCGCCCTGCGGAAACGGCAGGCGCGGTCCCTCCAGGGCCACCACCCGGGCCAGGGCCCTCTCGTGATGCGGTTCGATGAGCCGCACCATCGCGCCGTCGATCTCCTTCTCCGGGCCGGGAGCGGTGTAGGAGTACGCGGCGGGTGTGACGGTGCCGCCGATGGCGCGCTCGATGTCGGGGCGCACCCGCGGGTCGAGGGCCAGGAACGGGGGCGCGGCCAACGGGATCGGACCGTAGCTGAGCGGACCGCTGACGGCGACGCCCGGCTCCAACCCGTCCATGCAGCGCTCGAACCAGTCGGTTTCCGTGACGAAGCAGTCGACGTCGACGATGCCGAACGGCCGGTCCAGGTTGCGCACCAGGAGCTCGAAGATCTCGTGGCTGCCGACCTGCTCCGTCATGTCGAAGACGGGCCTGCCACCGCTCATCCGGTCGCGGAGCTCGGCCTCCTCCTTGCTCAGTCCGGAGCAGATGAACACGCAGTTCAACCGCTCGGGGGTGAAGCGCAGGAAGTGGTGGAGGACGTGCAGCAGCCCGGACGAGAAGAAGCAGAACCACGGGGGGCGGTCCGCCGGAAGTCCGTCGAGGAACTCCCGGAACGGCTGGTCCAGGTGGTGCAGGGGTTCGTCGGGGCGTACGTCGCCCGAAGGTTTCCGGGTCGGGGAGGTCATCACCATGCTGGGGCCACTTCCTTGCTAGCCGCGATGTCTCGGTGGTCGTCGGCGCGCCGTCGGGCAGGCCGCGATGCGCGTCCCGCGGGGGCGGGCGCCGGCACGCGGGCGGCGCGGCGGGGCACGCCGCACCGCCCTTCGCCGTACGGGGGGAAGCCGGCCCGGGTTCAGACGGTGTCCCAGTACTCCCCGAGCCGGAAGGGCAGGCCGTAGGAGATCGACTTCCTGTCGTTGGGTTCGTAGGAGGACCGGGGCAGCGTGCGGAAATCCATGCTGACCCGGCTGGTCTCGGTGTCGTTGACGACGTTCCCGTGCCAGGAGTTCGCGCCGTCGAACACGATGACCTCGCCGTACTCGGCGTGCACCGGCTCCTCGTCGATCCACAGGGTGTTGTTGCCGTACGCCCTGGTCAGCGGCACCCAGTAGTTGACCTCGCTGGGGTCGTGCCCGAAGTCCCGGTCGCGGTGCCAGGACCCCACGGCGACGGAGTTGCGCAGGTGGACCCGGAAGGTGGGTATCCGCTGGATGTAGACGGCGTCGACCTCGTCACCGAGCAGCCGGTGCACCAGCGTGCGGTAGACGGGCGAGATGACGTCGACGTTGTCGTAGAAGCGCCGGTGGTACGGCGTGCTCTGGTCGGTTTCCCGGGTGGCGACCCGGTCGCTGGCCGCCAGGCCCTCCAGGTCTTCCTCGCCCATCACTTCCCGGACGAGGTCGGCGAGCGGAACCTCGGTCACGTCGTAACGCAGTCGTGTGTACTTCGCCATGGGCTCTCCTCACACCAGCATGCGGCCGCGCAGCCGAGTGCACTGCCGGTACCATCCGCCGACCAGTCGGTCGATGACCGGGTCGCCCGTCTCCCCGTCGCTGACCTCGTGGGACCGCCCGCCCACCCGCATCGCCAGCCGACGTGCGGCGAGCCGCAGCGGTACGGCGGGGATGGTGAGGCGTTCGAGGTGGTTGCCCAGCCGCTCGGCCGGGCTGAGGTCGAAGAACTCGCGGTGCCAGCGCAGTTCGTTGTGCCGCCAGTCCTTGAGGCCGTTGAAGCCGCGGCCGTCGTTGTGGTGCATGACGTCCTGGAGGTCCTGGACCATCACGCGCTTGCCCGCGGCGCGCACCAGGGTGGCGAGGATGACGCCGAGGCCCTCGAAGCCGCGGTAGTGCCCCTCGGGGAAGCGGATGTTCTCGATGGTCCAGCGGTTCACGCACAGGATGACGTCGTCCACGGCCTCGACCTCGTAGCGGTCGGAGCCGTAGTCGTGCACCTTGTCGTAGTCGGTGACCCGGCCGCGCCTGGTCTCCCTCTCGTTCCACCAGGCCAGCGAGACGGTGTCGGATCCGCCGACCGAGCCGAGCATGCCCACGGAGTCGTCCTCGAAGACGGACTGCGCCACCTCGGCGGGGTTCTTCCGCAACTCGACGTCGTCGTGGAGCATCACCAGGCCGGTGATGTCCGAGTTCGCGGCCGCCTGGTCGAACATGGCGTTGTAGGCGGAGAACAGCGAACGCTGGTTGCGCATGGTGAACACCGGGCTGCCCGGTGCCCGGACGCGCTCGATGCCCGGCAGACACGTGCGCTCGAACAGGGTGCCGGGGCCGACGCAGACGCCGTAGCCAATCACGTGTGACAACCTCCCTAGCCGTAACGGAGTTGAGTGGTCGCTCTCAGAACTGGTACGTCTCCAGGGCGCCGGTGCGCCGCACGTCGAGGGTCGCGCAGTGGAAGCCGCCCCCGAGGGTGCGCGAGTGGGTCAGCTGGAGGGGCAGCACGTTCATGCCGTGCTTCTCCAGAAGCCGGATCAGCGCGGTCTGCCGGCGGTCGACCACGGCCAGGTCGGGCCGCACCACCAGCAGGTTCATCCCGATCCACACCGAGCAGTGCGGCTTGTCGCCGGTGAAGCCGATGTCCACGAGCTCGGGGCAGGTGATGTTCTCCCAGGACCGCAGGAAGTCGGGCATGTTCTCGTCGTTCACCCGTGAGGGGTTGGTCAGGACGAGGCCGGGCCGCAGGGGCACGATGGTGGAGTCGACGTGGGTGGAGGCGTACAGCTTGCGGCAGGGGTGGACGGTGTAGGTGTCGCCGACCGCCGACTGGAGCCACTTGGCGCCCAGTTCGTTGCCGCTGTCCGACACCAGGTAGAGCAGGTCGGTGCCGAAGCGCAGCACGTTGGCGGCGTCGAACACCGGCTCCTCGTCGGTGAGGCGCTCGCCGGCCGGGGCCTGCGGGGCGTAGGAGTCGTCGGTCAGCCGCGGCTTGGGCGCGGACAGCCAGCGGGATCCGCTGGCGAAGTACTCCAGCAGGAGGTCCTTGTAGGCGAGCGACTCCAGGAAGCGGGACCGGAGGGCCATCGGTGTCTCGATGATGGTCTGCCCCACCGACAGCAGGCCGTCGCGCGGGCAGTAGTCGTGGAACCCGTCCGTCTCCCAGTCGGGGGTCTTGATCAGGGCTGAGTGGTCGCGAGGGCCGGGGCGCCGGACGGTGACTCCGAGCTTGGTCAACTCCGCCGCGAGTACGTGGAGTTCCTCTTCGGTCTCCTTGAGCACACGGTCCGGGTAGGCACCCGAGGGGATCTGCTCCTGGCTCTCGTAGTCCCCCGCGTACTCCACCGCGAAGACGCTTCGGTCCGCGGTGGGAACCCGGGCGCCCACCGCCGTGCCGACGATGACCTCCTCCAGCGGGTCCCATTCGTTGTGGACGCTTACAAGGCTCATGACTCTCCTCCATCAGGTGGGGCATGACGACGGCCGGGACGGTGGGGACCACGGCGGCGGCCCCGTCCTTCGCCGGGCGGGCACGGACGGAAGCGCGGACCGGAGCCGGTGCGGTCCGCCGCGAAGGCTCGACTCGGCAGTGCTCGGCGTACAGGGGCGGGTGCGGACACACGCGTGCACCGGACTGAGCCGGGCGGGTACTCGAGGGGGTGCTGCGGATCCGCTGGACGCGGGGGATCACGACGGGCGGGAGGCGAAGGGTGAACCCGGTGGTCCACCGGTCGCCTGCTCTCCCGTACTCATCGCAGGCTAGCAGCGCCGCTTCGCTCGGGCATATGTCCACCGCGGCGGCCCACGGCCGCCGGCGGACGCCGGATGCGTTCGACTGCGTGTGATCGGCAGTCGAACGCATCGGAGGTGCGGCGGGGGGCGGGCCGCTCGGCGGCCCGCCCCCCGCTTCCGTGCTTCAGGGCTTCAGTGCTTCAGGAGTTCAGGGCTTCGCCAGCGCTTCGGCCACGGCGATCTGGGAGGGGGCGATCGCCGTCAGCCCGTCCTCGATGTCCCACAGGGTGTTCTGCAGGAGCCGGGCCAGGGTCCACCCGGCCGCCCTCCCGCGGTCCAGCTCCAGCGCTTCCGTCAGCAGGTCGAAGCGCCGCCGGACCACCCGCCGCGCGTCACCGGTGGCCTCGATCCGCTCCCAACCGGTGTCCAGGGCCGGCCACAGGTCGAACCCCGGGTCGCCGACCAGCGGCTCGGGGTCGATGGCCAGCCACGGTTCGCGCTCGGCGGCCAGCACGTTCTCGTAGTGCAGGTCCCAGTGCAGGACGCGGTCACCGGGCTCGCCCACCAGCTCGGCCACGGCCGACGCCCAGCCGCGCAACCGGCTACGGTCCTCCGGATCCGCCAACGAGTCGACAGCGGAGGGAACTTCCTCCACCATGGCGCCGGCGATCTCTCCCAGACCCCGCAGCCCCGGAGGTGCCGGAACGGAGTGCAGCCGGTTCAGCAGCCCGGCGAGGACGCCCATGGCCTCGTCGTCGTCCTCGACCGACGCCAGCGTCCGCGAACCGTCCAGGCGTTCCAGCAGCATCGTGCTGCTCTCCTCGTCGTGGTCGAGCAGCCGCACCATGCCGTCCCCGCCCCAGGCTCGCAGGCCGATCAGCGCGGCCGTCGTCTCTTCCCGGGGCATCTGGAGTTTGAGCGCCGCCCGGGTGCCGTCAGCACGCAGCACCGGCACCACGAGGGAGGCCTCACCGGAGCGGACGCCGCCGTCCCTCTTCAGCTCCCAGCGGTCGACGCATCGCGCGACGAGAGCGGGAAGTCCGGCGATCCAGGCGCGCCCTTCCTCGCCACCGCTTCTGCTGTACGACTCGGCCAGGCCGTCCGGGACGTGGATGTGGTCCGACGAACTCATGGGAAATTTCCTTACACATGGGATGGGTCTGCCGCCGCGGCTGCGCCGACGCGCCCCTCGGAGCCCGTCGGCGAAGCCGCGGCGGCCTTGCGTGATGCAGTGGTTCACGTGCTTCGGGCACGGCGGCTTCGGGCGGCCTGAAGTGCCCGGCGGCTGCGCCGGGACGGCACCGCTCCCCCGTCGGGTGCACGGCCGACGCTCCTCAACTCCGTCGCGGGCGGGCGGCTCCCGCCGTCATCCGACATCGCTCAAGGACCGGCCCGCCGCCTCGTCGATGCCGGCCTGGTCCAGTTCCTCCGCCACCCGATGCCAGATGTCGGCACAGCCACGGGCCAGCTCGGCTATGACCTTGACGCAGTGCGGAGGGACGTTGCCCAGGAGGCGGTCCCAGTCCTGGTTGCGCACGGCCACCACGTTCAGCCAACGTAGCAGCGCCCGACCGTCCTCGGTGAGCCGCACGGACGGGTCCCGGCTGAGGTGGCGCAGCGCCACGGTGTGCGGCGCCCAACTCCCGTCGGCCCGGGAGACACGGGCCGGAGTCCGGGCGACGGCCGGCACTTCCTGTTGACGATCGCGTTCGGGCAGCGGGCTCTCACCACGGCTCAGCCGCTTGCGGACGTCGGAGGCGGTGCTCGGGGAGACGCCGGCCTGTGCGGCGATCTGACGCAGCGACGCCGAGGGGTTCTCCTGGAGCAGCCGGCTCGCCAGCTTCCGCCCCTCGGTGGGGTCCAGCGGCCGGGCCCGCCCGTCCCTCCCGATCCTCACGTTCGACTGCGGAACCCCGGCAGTCGAACAGGACCTGAGGGTCCCCACCGTCTTCGCCGACAGTCCGGTCGCCAGGCCGATGGCCCGGTCGGACCAGGACGGATGGGTCTCCAGGACACGGGTCGCCGCGGCCTTGCGGTCGTCGAGGGAGAGCGGCAGTCCGTGGGTGACGTTGGACTTCACCGCGAAGATGAACGCCTCTTCCTCTCCGCCTTCGAAATACCGCACGGCGATCTCGGTGGCTCCGCGCATTTTGGTGGCGCGCAGTCGGTGCATGCCGTCGATGACGCGCTTCGTGGTGGGCATGACCACGATAGCGGGCAATTCCGCTCCGGATGCGGCGAGCGTGCGGATGTGCTCGACATCCTCGCCGGCACTGCGCGGGGAATCGGAGGGAAGCAATGATTCGACCGGGACCATTGTCACGGCGGATAATTTGAGTTCACTTTCCTCGACCGCACCCGTCACCGCCGCCGACCTCTCACGGACTTGCTCGGGGCTGTTCCCTGAAATATGCTCCATTACACACCCTTCAATCACGGGCTTTCACGGCGATAAAGAGCAATGCTTTCGCACTTCGCGAATAGTAGCACCCGGACATCCGGGCAACGGCCAAGTAAAGCTGTCCGCATGACCGAAAAGCGACCTCGAAATAGGAGGGCCACCCCGCCCGGCCCATCCTCCAGGGCGGAGAGGACCGGAACGGCCCCCTCCAGCCAGCGCCTGCGCCCGATCACGCACCGCCTGTCAGCGATTTCATTCTGGCCATCAAAATAAACCGCAGTTTGATTGCCGAATACATGCAACTTGCAGCGCCCCTTACACGGATGCACAGGATCGCGCCACGGCGGCTGATTCTCTTCGATAACTGTTCGGAAGAACCACTCGCCCACGGCGGCCCGGCCCAAGACCACGCGAGGAGCACCACATGAAAGCGCTCGTACTGGCAGGCGGCACAGGAACCCGCCTCAGGCCCATCACCCACACGTCTGCGAAACAATTGGTTCCGGTCGCCAATAAACCTGTCCTTTTCTATGGGCTGGAGGCCATAGCTGCCGCCGGGATCATCGACGTCGGCATCGTCGTGGGCGACACCGCCGACGAAATCGTCGCCGCGGTGGGAGATGGTTCGAGATTCGGACTGAAAGTGAGCTACATTCCGCAGTCGAAACCTCTGGGGCTCGCGCACTGCGTACTGATTTCTCGCGATTTCCTGGGCGAGGACGACTTCATCATGTATCTCGGCGACAATTTTGTGGTGGGCGGCGTCGAGGACTCGGTGAGGGAATTCCGGGCCGCCCGGCCGGACGCGCACCTGATGCTCACCCGGGTGCCCGAGCCCCGGTCCTTCGGCGTGGCCGAGCTGAGCGACTCGGGGCAGGTGCTCGGCCTGGAGGAGAAGCCGGCCCACCCCAAGAGCGACCTCGCTCTGGTCGGCGTCTACCTCTTCTCACCCGCGATCCACGAGGCCGTGGCGGCGATCACGCCCTCGTGGCGCGGGGAACTGGAGATCACCGACGCCGTCCAGTGGCTGATCGACGCCGGCCGGGACGTGCGCTCCACCGTGATCTCCGGCTACTGGAAGGACACCGGCAATGTGACCGACATGCTGGAGGTGAACCGCCTCGTGCTGGAGACGACCGAGCCGCGCTGTGACGGCCTGGTGGACGAACGGAGCGATCTCATCGGCCGGGTCCTGGTCGAGGAGGGCGCCGAGGTGCGCAACTCCCGGGTGATGGGCCCGACCGTGATCGGCGCCGGCACCCGCGTCACCAACTCCTATGTGGGACCTTTCACTTCCCTCGCCGAGGACTGTGTCGTCGAGGACAGCGAGGTCGAGTTCTCCATCGTGCTGCGCGGTGCGTCGATCTCCGGGGTGCGTCGCATCGAGGCCTCACTCATCGGCAGGCACGTCCAGGTGACCTCCGCGCCCGAGGTGCCTCACGCACACCGGCTCGTGCTCGGCGACCACAGCAGGGCGCAGATCTCCTCCTGACACCGCCGAACCCCCACCTGACACCACCGGTCCCCCTCCCGTCGAACCGATCCGATCCCTCCCGACAAGAAGCGGAGCCTGTTGCCTTGACCACCCATCTGCTCGTCACCGGCGCGGCCGGTTTCATCGGTTCCCAGTACGTCCGCACCCTGCTCGGCCCCGGCGGGCCGCCCGACGTGGTGGTGACCGCACTGGACGCCCTCACCTACGCGGGCAACCCGGACAACCTGGCCGCCGTCCGCGGACATCCCCGGTACCGCTTCGAGCGGGGCGACATCTGCGACGCCGCCCTGGTCGACCGGGTGATGGCGGGACAGGACCAGGTCGTCCACCTCGCCGCCGAATCCCATGTGGACCGCTCCCTGCTCGACGCGTCGGTCTTCGTGCGGACCAATGTGCACGGCACCCAGACCCTGTTGGACGCGGCGACCCGGCACGGGGTCGCGTCCTTCGTACAGGTGTCGACCGACGAGGTCTACGGCTCCCTGGAGCACGGGTCCTGGACCGAGGACGAGCCCCTGCGGCCCAACAGCCCCTACTCCGCGTCCAAGGCCTCCGGCGACCTGCTCGCCCTGGCCCATCATGTCAGCCACGGTCTGGACGTACGGGTGACCCGCTGCTCCAACAACTACGGGCCCCGCCAGTTCCCGGAGAAGCTGATCCCCCGGTTCATCACCCTGCTGATGGACGGGCACCGGGTGCCGCTGTACGGGGACGGGCTGAACGTGCGGGAATGGCTGCACGTCGACGACCACGTGAGGGGGATCGAGGCGGTCCGCACCCGCGGCCGGGCGGGCCGGGTGTACAACATCGGCGGCGGCGCCACGCTGAGCAACAAGGAGTTGGTGGGGCTGCTGCTCGAAGCCGCCGGCGCCGACTGGGGCAGCGTGGAGTACGTCGAGGACCGCAAGGGACACGACCGGCGCTACGCCGTGGACTCCACGCGCATCCAGCGGGAGCTCGGCTTCGCTCCGGCCGTCGACCTGGCCGACGGGCTGGCCGCCACCGTCGCCTGGTACCACAAGCACCGTTCCTGGTGGGAGCCGCTGGTCCCGGCCGGCTCGCTACCCGCCTGAACCGGGCGCCCCCGCCCCGCCCGCCGTCCGGCACGCACCCCCCGGAGACCCACATCATGTCCCCGTACCCTCGCCCGCGTTGGCTCGTCACCGGTGCGTCCGGCATGCTGGGGCGCGAGCTCACCCCCCTGCTGGACCGCCGGGGTGCCGCCGTGACCGCGCTCGGTCGCGGCCACCTGGACATCACGGACGGCGCCGCCGTGCGTTCCGCCGTGGCGGAGCACCGGCCGGCGGTGGTGGTCAACTGCGCGGCGTGGACCGCGGTCGACGAGGCCGAGTCGGAGCCGGCCCTGGCCATGGCGGTGAACGGGGAGGGCCCGCGCCATCTCGCGCAGGCGTGCCGCGCCGTGGGGGCCGTGCTGCTCCAGCTGTCCACCGACTACGTGTTCCCCGGCTCGGGCGGACGGCCCTACCGGGAGGACCACCCGACCGGTCCGCGCACGGTGTACGGCTGCACCAAGCGGGCCGGGGAGCGCGCGGTGCTGGAGGTCCTCCCGGACACCGGCTACATCGTCCGTACGGCTTGGCTGTACGGAGCGGGCGGCCCCAACTTCGTGGCGAAGATGATCCGGCTGGAGGCGGAGCAGGACACCGTGCTGGTCGTGGACGACCAGCACGGCCAGCCGACCTGGACCGCCGACCTCGCGGACCGGCTGGCGGCCCTGGGGGCGGCGGCGCTGGCGGGAACGGCCCCGGCCGGGATCTACCACGCGACCAACACGGGCGGGACCACCTGGAACGCGCTGGCGCGGGAGACCTTCCGCCTGCTCGGCGCCGACCCGGCACGGGTCCGGCCCACCACCAGTCTGGCGCTGGCCCGGCCTGCCGTACGGCCCCGGTACAGCGTGCTGGACCAGTCCCGCTGGAAGGCGGCCGGACTCGAACCGCTGCGGCACTGGCGGGCCGCGCTGACGGAGTCGTTCCCCGCACTCTGCGGAGCGGCCGGCCGGCCGGTGCCCGGGCCGCGCTGAGCGCGCCCGGCCGCTCCGCGCCCCCGCGCGCTCAGCCCGTGCCCCGCTCGCACAGCGAGCGGCGGAAGGCCAGGCACTCCTCGTAGTCCGGCAGCAGGCCGCGCCGCTCCATCTCCGCGATGCCCGGCGCCTGCCGGTCCTTCTCGGAGAGCACCGGTTCGATGCCGTCGGGCCAGGCGATGCCGAGGTCCGGGTCGAGGGGGTGCACCCCGTGCTCCCGGCCGGCGGCATACCCCTGCGAGGTGAGGTAGACGACGACGGCGTCGTCGGTGAGGGCCATGAAGGAGTGACCGAGCCCGGCCTCGACGTAGAGACTGCGGTGCGGGTCGTCCAGCCGGACGGCCTCCCAGGCCCGGTAGGTGGGCGAGCCCGTCCGGATGTCCACCACCACGTCCAGCACCGCCCCGCTGAGGCACGTGACGTACTTGGCCTGGCTGGGCGGGAGCTGCGCGAAGTGCACCCCGCGCAGCACCCCGCGCCGCGAGACGGACCGGTTGACCTGGGCGACCCCGGGGTCGTAGCCGAGCGCACCGCGCAGCGACCGGGCGCTGTACAGCTCCTGGAACTCGCCTCGGTCGTCGGCGAACGCACGGGTTTCCGACAGCCAGGCCCCTTGCACACTGAGCGGGCGCACGGACGCCCCCTTTCTTCTCCGGGAATCGTGCGTACGGACGGATCAGAACCGGTACGTCTCCAGGGCCCCGGTTCTCCGGATGTCGAGCGTGACGCCGTGGAAACCGCCGCCGAGCATCCGGGCATGGGTGAGCTTCAGCGGCAGCACGTCCACGCCGTGCCGCTCCAGTACCCGCATCAGCTCCCGGTGGCGGCTGTCCACGACGACCAGCCCCGGCCTGACCACCAGCAGGCTCATCCCGATCCAGGTCGAGCAGTGCGGCACGTCCCCCGCGTAGCCGAGGCCGGCCAGGGCGGGGCACTCGATCCGCTGCCAGGTGCGCAGCACGCCGGGAAGGTTGTCGTCGGTCACCCTGGCCGGGTTCACCAGGACCAGGCCGGGCCGCAGCGGGACGAGGGTGGAGTCGATGTGGGTGGAGGAGTACAGACCGCGGCACGGGTGGACGGTATAGGCCGCCCCCAGGGCCGATTGGAGCCACCGGGCCCCGAGTTCATTGCCGCTGTCGGACACCAGATACAGGAGATCGGTGCCCAGCCGCAGCACGTTGGCCGCGTCGAACACCGGCTCCAGGTCGCGCAGTCGCTCGCCGGACGGCGCGGACGGATCGTACATCCCCTCCGCCAGCCGGGGTTTGGGCGCCGAGATCCACCGGCTGCCGGCGGCGAGGTACTCCACCAGCAGTTCCTTGTACGCCAGCGACTCCAGGAACCGTGCGCGCAGGGCCATGGGGGCCTCGATGACGGTGTCGCCCACGACGAGCAGTCCGTCCCGGGGGCAGAGGTCGCCGTAGCCGTCGCTCTCCCAGTCGGGGGTGCGCACCGGGGCGGCGCTGTCGCGGGCCCCGGGTCTGCGGACCGTCACCCCCAGGCCGCGCAACTCCTCGCACAGCTCCTCCAGTTCGTCCTCGGTCTCCTTGAGCGCCCGGTCGGGGTAGGGGCCCGTGGGAACCTCCTGCCAACGCCCCGGCCCGGCGTACTCGGCGTACTCGACCGCCAGCAGGCTCCGGTCGGGGACCGGCACACGGGCGCCGAGCGCGGTGCCGACGACGACCTCCTCCAACGGGTCCCACTCGTTGTGGACCCCGACGAGGCTCATGACGCGCCTCTCGGCTCCGGCAGATACCGCGTCAGTCGCTCCCACATGGCGTCGTCGTCGGCGTCCCCCGTGTGGGGTCCGGTGAACCGCGTCGCGTACTCGGCGATCTCGGCCAGGTGCCAGCGGAGTTCGTAGAACCGCAGGAACTCGGGGCGGCTCCTCGGGGCAGTGCCGAAGACGCGCTGGAGGGCGGCCCAGTCCCGCTCCGGCGGAGCCCACATCGCCCCGCCCCAGTCGATGATGTCGACGCCCTTCGTGAACAGGACGTTGGCGAGGCTGGGGTCGCCGTGCGTCAGCGCCGGACGTTCACCGCGCCAGCGGGCAGCGCACTCGCCGGCGACACGGGTGGCCTCCTCCCGCAGCTCGGCCAGGAACCCCTGGCAGCGGTCCACCCGCTCGGCCAGCAGGCCGGCGTAGGGTCCGCCCGCCGCGGCATCGCCGTTCAGTGCGGCCTGCACCGCCTTGTCGAGATCGTTCTCGAAGGGGAACCGGAAGTCCTCGGTGGGCACGTCGACGGGCCGGGAGGCGGGCGGCTCGAACGCGTGCACCTCGCCCAACCGGGCGATGAGCAGGTCGATTTGTTCCTGGGTCGGAGGGGCGGGCGGGGTGGTGGCGCTCTCCACGTAGGGGAAGACGACGACGGGGAAGTCCGCTATCCGGTGCACCACCCGGCCGTTCCGCCCGGGGAGGGGGGCGAGCACGTAGCCCTTCCCGCTCTCGCTCAGCAGCAGCGACACTTCGTAGGCCCCGGGAAAGTGGCCGTCCAGATCGCGCCGGACGCTGATCCACAGCGGTCCGCAACGGTACGACCAACTGTCCTCGCCGAGCGGGAAGAACTCCAGACCAGGTAATTCCTGGTCGCTCGGAAAATGATCCCGGAAGTTTTCTTCAACGAGCCGGATGATGCTCCGGCGTTCCACGAGCCTATTCTCCAAGAGCATGCCAGAGGCTAACACCTTGAGCCTTCGAAGGGATTATCCGGAAGTCGCTCGGTTCCCGGCCGGACACGCGTGGAGAACCCTCGGACAACAGCCCGCGGATATGGTGGAGCGATGACGGACAATGACAGTGATGTGCGCCTTGCGCACCGACTGGCGGAAATAGCCGACACGTTGGCGTGGGAGTTCTTCGGAGGCGCTCCGGCCGTACGGCACAAGAGCGACGGCAGCCCGGTCAGCGAAGCCGACCTCGCCGTGGAGAAGGCCCTGTTGGCCGTGCTGGCGGCGGAGCGCCCCGGCGACGCGGTGCTGACCGAGGAGAGCGGCTCGCTCGGGACGCGGTCCTCCCGGCGCCGTTGGATCCTGGACCCCATCGACGGCACGATCCCCTTTCTGGCCGGGGAGCGCGGCTGGGGCACCCATGTGGCGCTGGAGGTCGACGAGGAGCTGCGTACGGCCGTGCTGAGCCGGCCCACCGAGCGGTCCAGGTGGTGGGCGGTGCGGGGGCGGGGCGCGTTCACCTCCGTGCGGGGCGAGCCGCTGTCGGCGGCCCGCCCGCTCCGCATCCCGTCGGCCCCCCTGCCGTTGGAGGCGGCGCGGGTGGGCGGGTTCCTGATGCCGGACTCCCCCGTCGAGCCGGTGCGCGACCGGATGCGCTGGGTCGAGTCGTCGGTGTGTCTGGTCGGGGATCTGCTGGAGGGCCGGGTCGATGCGGTGATCGACGAGGGCGGCCATGTGTGGGACCGGGCTCCGGCCGCCCTGCTGGTGCACGAGGCCGGCGGGCGCGTCGACGACCTGCGCGGGGGCGGCAGGCTGGACGAGCGCTGGCTGGTGTACGCGGCGGACGGTGTCGCGGACGGACTGGCCGGGTTGCTGCGCGACGTGGGTGCCTGACGCCCTCCGGAGCCGTGGCCGCGGAGGCCCGGGGTCGGCTCTCAGGACACCGCCTCGCCCTTGACCGCCCGGCGGAAGGCGTCGGCCGCGCGGTCGATCTCGGCGGCGGAGGAGTCGGCGTGCACGCCGAACCCGGGGCCGAGGTAGTCGTCGGACACCCCGGTGGCGAGGGCGATGGAACGGCCGAGGACATCGTCGGTGCGAGGCAGCGTTCCGGGTTCGAAGGAAGCGGAGGGACGGCCGCCGGGGGCCCGGAACGGCACCGTGGAGCGGTCGCCCCGGCCGAACGCGGCCAGTGCCGGAAGCCCCCCGTAGTAGTGCGTCGGCGAGTCCAGGAGTACGCGTGTCCCGAGCCGGCGGGCGACGTCGAGGGCGTGGGCGGCGTCCTCGAAGACGTACACCGCGACCGTGCCGCACTCCCCCTCGGCGTCGTGCAGGGTCCTGCGGCGCACGCCGGGCAGTTCGCCGATCGCTGCGACCAGCCGGTGTTTGACGCCGCGGATGCGGTCGAGGATCAGGTCGAGCTTGCCGAGCTGCGCGAGCGCCACGGCGGCGTTCAGTTCGCCGAGCCCCAGGTTCATGCCGAGCAGCGGGTCGCCCTCGCCCCGGTCCTGGCGGTAGGGGAACCAGCCCTGGTCGTGGAAGGAGTAGGCCCGCTGGAAGACCAGCGGGTCGTCGCAGAGCACGAACCCGCCCTGCAGCGAGGTGATCATCTTGTAGTGGTTGAGGGAGAAGGTCCCCGCGCTGCCCAGGGTGCCCAGGGGCCGGCCCCGGTAGCTGCCGCCGGCGCTCTGCGCGCAGTCCTCCAGCAGATGGAGCCCGTGCTCGTCGGCGACGGCGCGCAGCGCGGTCATGTCGGCGGGCGCGCCCAGCATGTGCACGGGCATGACCGCCCGGGTCCGGGGGGTGATCCTGGCCCGTACGTCGGCCGGGTCCAGGGTGAGGGAGTCGTCGACCTCCGCGAGGACCACGTCCGCCCCGCAGTGCAGGACCGCCGCGATGGAGGCGACGAACATGTATCCGGGCACGATGACCTCGTCACCGGGTCCTATGCCGAGGCCCACGAGCGCCGCGACCAGGGCCGACGTCCCGCTGTTGACGCCGAGGCAGTGGGCGGCGCCGAAGCGGTCGGCCGCGGCCTGCTCGAAGCGGCGCACCCACTCCCCCTCGCCGGGGTCGTCGAACGCCTCGCGGCTCTCGGCCCAGCGGTCGAGCACGGCCATGACGTTGGCGCGCTCCTCGTCACCGAAGAAGCGGTATCCCGGTCCCGGCACGGTGGTTCCTCCATAGGTCGTGGGGCGGCCCGCGAGGGCCGGGGCGCCGGCCGCCGTCAGGCGCCGGGAAGCAGTCCGGCCAGGCGGCGGGAGAGCGCGATGGTGGTCAGGGAGGGGTTGGCCGCGCCGAGGCGGGGGAAGACAGCCGGGCCCGCGGCGTGAAGACCGGGCAGCGCGGTGAAGGCGTGCCGGGTGTCGAGCAGCCGCCCGAGCGGCAGGCTGCCCCCTTCGTGGTCCTCGGTCCCCAGCAGGCTCGACCAGGTCTCGGGCCGGCCGGCGGACTGGCTCCGGGTGCGGTCGGGCAGCACCCGGGTGTTGTCGCGTTCGGTGTCGCCGTATCCGGTGAACTCCAGCGGCGCGGAGGGCTCCCCCAGCTCACGGGCGGTCGCGGCCCAGAAGTCCCGCAGCAGATCGCGCTGCCCGCTGATCATCTTGTGGTCCTCGGGCAGCAGTCCGGTACGGACGGAGGCCCGCGGGAACGGCTCGTCGGACGGCTCGCACTCCACCACGCTCCCCTCGTTGGGGAGCTGCTCGCCGGTGACCCTGACGTCCAGCAGCGCCCGGCCCGGACCGTCGTCGTGCACGTCCACGCGCAGGTAGGAACGGAGCACCGGATCGGTCGGCAGGTGGTAGGAGCCGGGCGGGGGCAAGCGGTCCGCCGGCAGCCGGACCACGAAGCCCTGCACGATGTGGTCGGCGAGGCCGCCGAGCCGGGGGCTGGGCAGGGCGCCGGCGTCGGTGAGGGCGAGCGCGGCCAGCCGGGTGCTCTCCACGGTGCCCGCGCTCAGCACGACCGTGTGGGCCGCGATCCTGGACACGTCGCCGTCGCCGAGGCGCACCAGGACGCCGCGGGCCCGGCCGCCGCGTACGTCGACGGCGAGCACCTCGGTGTCGCAGTGGACCCGGACCCCGGCGGGCGGGGTGACGTCGCCGTCGGGGCCGCGCCAGGCGTCCAGCGCGGTGTACGCCTCCCAGCGGTCGGTGCCGGGCCGCCGCCGGCAGGCACGGGGCAGCGCGCGGAACTCCTGGCCCCCGATGGAGGTCCGGGCCGGCTGCGCCGGGTCCCAGAGCCCGCCGCCGCTCCAGTCGGTCAACTGCTCGGTGACCCGGTCGTACCACGAGGGCGCGCCGCCGACGCCGGTCGTGAGCTCGGCGACGATCTCGGCGGGCCACCCGGGGGGATGCAGCGCCCAGTCCTCCAACGGCAGCACCACCCCGTGCCAGTACAGGGAGCGGCCGCCCAGTCTGCGTCGCAGCCCGGAGATTCCGGTGTAGTGCGGGGGCGCCCCGGACCGCCAGGGCCGGTGGAAGTACGGGTCCCGCTCCGGCGCGAACACGATCTCGGTCGCGGCCGCCTGCGGGTGCGCCAGGTGAATGTGCGCCAGGTCGCCGCCGGGACCCGCCTCCAGCAGCACCACGTCCTCGGCTCCCTGTTCGGCCAGCGCGGTGGCGAGTTCCACGCCCGCGAGCCCACCGCCGACGATCACGGTCCCGGCCTCCCTCGGGAGGGGTCCGGAAGGCCCGGAGGCGGCTGCCCGGGACCGTGCCGTGCCGTGCTGCGCTTGGGGACTGCCGGGCATCGCTGACTCCCTCGCCTGACGCCATCATCCGCTGCCGGCCGCGAGGAGACGGCCGACAGAACCCGGTCGGCTGGTTTTTCGCAGCGTACTCATCCGTTCGACTGTGTGTGTTCCTCGGTCGAACACCTTCGGCATCCCGGCAGCCGTGCGCGACGGCCGTGCGCGACTGTGGCGTACGGCTGGCGAAAGCGCGTAAATTCCGCTCCCATCCGTCGCATTCTCGAAATCGAGGGAAATCATGGATAGTTCACTGGCAATCTCTGGTGGGCCACGTCTGTCCAACCGCGAGTGGCCACGTTGGCCACAGCCGGGTGACCGCGCGCTGAAAAGCCTCGAAGACGTCCTGACAAGCGGGCGTTGGACCATTAGCTGCGCCTATCAGGGCCGGGATTCGTATGAGCGTCAATTCGCGTCCGCATTCGCGGACTACTGCGGCTCGGCGATGTGCGTGCCGATATCGACGGGAACCGCTTCGCTGGCCATCGCCCTGGAGGCCTGCGGGGTCGGCGCCGGCGACGAGGTGATCGTCCCCGGACTGAGCTGGGTGGCCTCCGCCTCGGCCGTTCTCGGCATCAACGCCGTCCCCGTGCTGGTGGACGTCGACCCGGCCACGTACTGCCTGGACCCGGCGGCCACCGAGGCGGCGATCACGGAGCGGACCCGGGCCATCACCGTGGTGCACGCCTACTCGGCCGTCGCGGACCTGGACGCGCTCCTGGACATCGCCCGGCGGCACGGCCTGCCGCTGATCGAGGACTGCGCACACGCGCACGGCGCCGGGTTCCGCGGCCGTCCGGTGGGGGCGCACGGTGCCGCGGGAGTCTTCAGCATGCAGGGCAGCAAGCTGCTGACCTGCGGCGAGGGCGGTGCGCTGGTGACCGACGACGCGGACGTCGCGCTCCGTGCGGAGCACCTGCGCGCGGACGGACGGGTGGTGCGGCGCGAGCCGGTGGGCGTGGGCGAGATGGAGCTGGAGGAGACCGGCCGGATGATGGGCAGCAACGCCTGCCTGTCGGAGTTCCACGCGGCGGTACTGCTGGACCAGCTCGAACTGCTCGACGGGCAGAACGCCCGCCGGACCCGGGCGGCCGACCACCTCACCGACCGGTTGAGCGAGCTGGGGATGACGGCCCAGGCGACGGCCCCGGGGACGACCGCCCGCGCCTACTACCGCTATCTGGTGAGGCTGCCCGACGAAGTGCTGGCCGTGGCGCCGGTGGAACGGTTCGCGCACGCGCTCACGGCCGAACTGGGCTTCGCGGTGACCCAGACCCACCGTCCGCTGAACGACAACCCGCTGAACCGCCCCTCGTCGCGCAGGCGGTTCGCCACCGACGCCCGCTACCTGGAGCGGGTGGACCCGTCCCGGTTCGACCTTCCGGCCGCCAAGCGCGCCCACGAGAGCGTTGTGAGCTTCAGCCACGAAGTGCTCCTGGCTCCGCTCGACGCCATCGACGACATCGCCCGGGCGTTCCGGAAGGTCCTGGACAACGTCCGGGAGGTTTCCCGCTGAGGTGGGTCACCGCACGTAGGGCAGCGCGTAGTCGCGCAGCGTCCGCGCGAGCCGGTCGCCGAGGACCTCCGGGGCCGGCACGTGCAGGGTGAGCATCCCCAGCCCGGCCCCCACCCGCAGGACCGGAACACGGTCGTCGATGAGCAGGGTCTCGGCGGCCGTCGCACGGCACCGGCGCAGGGCCTCGGTGAAGAACGACAGCGCCGGTTTCACCCGGCCCGTGCGCCAGGACGAGCACACCGTGTCGAACAGCGCGAAGTGGCCGTGCGCCTCGTCCTTCAGCCGGTCCCACTGCTCGGCCTCGTTGTTGGTGAGCACCAGCTCCATCTCCGGTCGCTCCGCGCGCAGTTCGCGCAGGACGCGGAAGCTCTCCCCGTACGCTCGGACGCTGTCCAGGTAGGCGCCGTCCAGCCAGCGCGCCTCCGCCGGGGTGAGGACGGGCGGTCTCCGCCCGTTCGCACCGAGCCCGGCGAGCACCTGGTGCACATGGCGCTCGCCGCTCTCGTAGCCGGGCGCCGCCGCCTGGACGCTCCGGGCGAACGCCGCCCGGTCCACGCCGTAGCGGTCGGCGACCCGGTCGAGGAAGTCCGTCTCCTCGTTGATGTTGTTGTAGAGCACCCCGCCGGCGTCCACGAACAGCGTTCGGATCACGGCACGTCCCTCTTCCCGCGCGACTCGGTGGCGATTCATCTGAACCGGTGTTCCAGGAGCGGCGCGTAGCAACCGCCGTCCGTGTGCGCCCAGGAGACGAGCATCCGGTACGGCTCCCAGTCCGGGTACGCCTCCCGGCCCGGCTTGGCCAGCTCGCGTTCCAGGCCCCAGGTCTCCAGCTGGATCGAGTAGCCGGTCAGCAGGTCCACCTCGGCGTCGGTCCGCAGGTGCGGACGGGCCAGTTCGTCCACCGCCTCCCGCAGCCGTTCCCGGTCCTCCCGTTCCCGGGTGGCGGGTTCCCCGTCCAGCGGTGCGTAGGCCGTCTTGACCAGTTCGTTGACGTCCAGTTGTACGGGCGCGAGCACCGCGAACTCGAAGTCCAGCAGGGCCACCACGTCCGTGCCGTCCCACAGGGCGTTGACCGGGGAGAGGTCACCGTGGTTGAGCACCCGGGGGGCGTCGGGCAGCGCCTCCCAGAACCGGTCGAGCGCCGCGCTCAGCCGGGTGTGTTCGGCTGCCGTGAGCACGCCCGAGGCCCGCAGCCGTCGCAGGCCGCCTTCGGCCTCGGCCGGTTCCCGCGCGTAGAAGGGGTTACGGGGGCGGGCGACGGCCTCGACCGCGGCCGGGGCCACGCGGTGCGCCGCCTCGGCCCGGTCCCACAGCCGGCGGATCGCGGCGACGCGTTGCGCTCCGTCGAGGTCGGGCCACGCCTCGTCCAGGCTGACCGCGGCGATCTCCCGGGTGACCACCCACTCGAAGCCGTTGGTCTCGCCCGAGTCCAGGACCGCCGGATAGCCCACTTCGGCGGGCAGCAGCCGCGCCAGCCGGGTCTCCCGCACCAGGTCCTGGGCGGCGGCGGAACCAGCGACCCGGACGGCCAGCCCGCCGCCCAGCCAGGTGGCGTTGGTCCATCCGGCCGCGCGGCGGGCGATCGCGAAGTCCACGTCGTGCCGGCGGAAGACCTCGGCGGCCACGGCGGTCCGCGCGGCCCGGGCCGCGCGGGCCGTACCGGTGGTGGCGCCGGTCATCCGTGTGCCATCAGCCGCAGCGAGACGACCAGGCGCAGCGGGTCGGGCGCGCCGGGCAGGCGCAACAGCGGCGGCACCTCGTGCCACATGCGGGGTCCGAGCAGCCGGGCGTCACCGTCACGGTCGTACAGCGGCTCCAGGTATCCCTGGCGCAGGATGCGCATGGAGCCGACGGAGTTGTAACAGAGCGGGAACTGGAGGTTGAAGCGGTCGAGGTCGGTGTCCTCCTCGGCGCCGTGCGGCCCGATGTAGTCGCCCTCGCGGTAGGCGAGCAGGAAGACCCGCTCGTAGTGGAGCTTCCGGCCGGTGATCTCGTCGACCACGGGCACCAGTTGGGAGGCGGCGTGTTCGGCCCAGTCGAGCAGGCCGTGGTCGCGGAAGACGGTGGTGACGCGCTCCGTGTGGGCCGGCGAGTCGGACTTGGCGTCGATGCGCAGCATGCGGAAGCCGTAACCGAGCGACCCGCCGCCGGAGTCGTGCTCCTGGGCGTCGAGCACGGGCTCCTCGCTCAGCTGCCGGTAGGCGGACAGGGCCGCGGCGCGGAGCGCGGTGACGTCGACCACCTGCGGAATCTGGGCACACCGGTGGGCGGCGTAGTGGGCGCGGAGGCCGTCGATGCCGAGTTCGGCGCCGGAGGTGCGGAACTCGTCGGTGGAGAGCTTGGGGCGGACTGCGTCGGTTTCCACGGGGACCCTCTCTTTCACAGATGGTGGTCGCGATGGGGTACGGGTGCGGCCGGGCCGGGCTGCTCAGGCGGTGCCGAGCACCATGAGGCGGCGACTGCTGACGGTGAAGGTGCCGCCGGTCTCGTCCATGACCCGAGCGTGGGAGAAACCTGCGCTCCTGAACCACTCGAGGATCTCGGGGGCCGTGAACATGCGGACGCTGTAGCGGGCCCGCACCACCTTGTCGTCCCGGATGGTGAGCTTCTCGGCGTAGTAGCGGCTGGCCTCGGCGTCCAGTTCCTGGATGTCGACGGCCATGTCCTGCCCCCGGCGCAGGATGTCGACGTGCATCTCGTGATTGGCCAGCACGCTCGGGATGTGCCGGTACGGGGAATGCATATCGAGCAGGAAACGGCCGCCGGGGCGCAGTGCGCGACGATAGCGCCGCAGAATATCCCGGTCGGTTTCGTCGTCGAAGTATCCGAAGGAACTGTACCAGGAGACGGCCGCGTCGAATTCGGCGGAGAAGGACATCTCACGCAGGTCGACGTGGCGGTAATCGACCTGGACCCCCATGCTTTCGGCTTCTTTCCGGGCCATCGAGAGGAATCTCTCATCGCGGTCGACGCCGACGACCCGATAGCCCCGCGAGGCAAGCACGTTGGCGTGCCGGCCGTGCCCGCAGGGAGCATCCAGCAGATCCATTCCCGCGTCGAATCCGCCGAGCTCGACCATGTTCGACGCTTCCTTCTCACTCAGCTCAGGGGTGAGGTCGGGAAGGTCGAAGTAATCGTAGTCGTCACCGAAAAGGTGATCCCAATCCACATGCGGCTTCCTTGGATTCATATGGCTCAGGCTAGGACCGCAGCCGCGTCGGCCGCAATGGCTTCATGAGCCGTCCCGGGTACGCCTTATTTCATTCGCCGTGCCAGGCCCGCCACAATGCGGCGTAGGCGCCGTTCGCTGCCAGGAGTTCGTGGTGGCTGCCCAGTTCGGTGACATGGCCCTTTTCGACGACCGCGATCCGGTCGGCGTCCTCGGCGGTGTGCAGCCGGTGCGCGATGGCGATGACCGTGCGGTCCCCCAGGACGGCGGCCATGGCCCGCTCGGCGTGCCGAGCCGTGGCGGGGTCGAGCAGCGCGGTGGCCTCGTCGAGTACGAGGGTGTGCGGATTGGCGAGCACGAGCCGGGCCAGCGCCACCTGTTGGGCCTGGGCGGCCGTGAGATCGTGCCCGGTGGAGCCGACGAGGGTCTCCAGGCCGTCCGGCAGCGCCGCCGCCCAGCCGGCCGCGCCGACCACCTCCAGGGCCCGGCCCGCCTCCGCGCTGTCGGCTTCCGGCCGGGCGAGGGTGAGGTTCTCGCGGAGGGTGCCGCGGAAGATGTGGTGCTCCTGGGTGACCAGGGCGATGCGGCTGCGGAGCCCTCCCGTGCTCAACTCGACCAGCGGGACCCCGCCGACGCGGACCGCGCCGGACCCCGGGTGGTAGATGCCCGCGAGCAGCTTGCCGAGCGTGGACTTGCCGGAGCCCGAGGGGCCGACGACCGCCAGCCGTTCGCCCGGCGCGAGGTCCAGGTCGATGCCGTGCAGGACGTCGAGTCCGGGCTCGTAGGAGTAGGTGACGGCGCTGGCGGTGAGGTCCTGGCCCGTGGGCCGGGCGCCGGTGGGCTCGCGGTCGGCGGGCAGCTTGCTCACGCCGAGCACGCGGGCCAGGGAGGCCGAGCCGATCTGCAGTTCGTCCGTCCAGCTCAGTATGTCGTCCAGCGGGAAGATCAGCTGGCGGACGTAGAGCGTCGCGGCGACCACCTGGCCGAGCGAGGCCAGGCCGTGGGTGTGGAGGAGTCCGCCGATCGCCAGGGTGGCCACCAGCGGCACGGCGTAGCTGAGCTCCACCGTCAGGTACCAGGAGCTGCGCAGCCACATGGTGTGGCGCTCGGCCCGGTAGGCCTCCGCGAGGTCGCGGTCGAGCGCCTGCCGGCGCCGGCGCTGGAGTCCGAACGCTTCCGCGGTGCGGGCCCCGGGCACCGTCTCGGCCAGGCTGTCGCCGAGCGCCACGTAGCTCGCTCCCCGACGGCGGTAGGCGGCCCCGGAGCGGCGCAGGTACCAGCGCGTGCCGACCCACAGCAGCGGGACGACGAGCAGGCTCGGGAGGGCGGTGAGGGGGCCGACCAGGAGCAGGGCTCCGAAGGTGAAGAGGCAGGTCAGCGCCGCGATCAGGGTTTCCGGCGCGGCGTAGCGGACGGTGTTGGTGAGGGCCTCGGTGTCGCGTGAGGCCCGGGTGAGCAGATCGCCGGGTTCGGCGTCCTCCACGGTGGACAGGGGCAGGGCCACCACCCGGTCGACGAAGTCCTCACGCACCTCGGCGGTGACCTTCTCGCCGAAGCGGCAGGAGCGCTGGACGGCCCAGAAGGTGAGCGCGGCCTGGGAGACCAGGGCGATCAGGAGGCCGAGGCCGAGCAGGTTGACGGTGGCGACGGTGGTGCCCCCGGTCACGGCGTCGATGAGCCGCCCGATCAGCCAGGGGGCGAGCAGCGCGCACACCGCGGCGAGTCCGTGCAGCGTCAGCATCCAGCCGAGGTCGCCGCGGTGACGGCGGGCCAGCTCGCGCGCGTGGGAACGTACTTCCGCCGCGTCGGCGACGGGAAGCGCCGCTCTGCTCATGTCGCGGGCTCCTGGGTGCCGGTGTGGAGTGTGGGGGCGGCGGGCTCCTCGCCCGTCTCCCGCTGGATGACCGCGCGGTACGGCGCGCTGGCGCGCAGCAGTTCACGGTGGCCGCCGGTGGCGGCCACCAGGCCCTCGTGGACGAAGGCGACCTCTCGGGCGTGGTCGAGCAGCAGCGGGCTGGCGCTGACCAGGACGGTGGTGCGGCCCTCGCGGGCGGCGCGCAGGCTGCGGCCGATCCGGTCCTCGGTGTGGGCGTCGACGGCCGATGTGGGATCGACCACGACGAGGACGTCGGGGTCGGCGAGCACGGCGCGGGCGAGCACCAGCCGTTGGCGCTGGCCGCCGGAGAAGCGGCTCCCGACCGCGGTGATCTCGGTGTCCAGCCCCTCGGGCAGCACATCGACGATGTCCTCGGCCGCCGCCACCCGCAGTGCGGCGTGCACCTCGTCGTCGGATCTGGTGCCGTGCGGGTCGAGGCTGTCGCGCAGGGAGCCCCGCAGCAGCCGGTAGCGGTTGTCGACGACGAGGATGCGTTCGCGCAGCTCCGCGGTGCGCAGCTCGGCCAGCGGCAGCCCGGCGTAGCTGACGGGCCCCGCGGTGTAGCCGCCGAGCCGGTCGGCGAGGTGTACGCCTTCGCCCGACGGCGCGACCACGGCGAGGAAGGAGCCGGGCGTGACCACCAGCCCGGTGCGCTCGTCGATCAGGTCGTGCTCACCGGGCGGGACCGGGGTGCGCCCCAGGGCGGGGTCCTCGGGGCCGACGGGCAGGGCGAGCACGGTGACCACGCGGCGGGCGGAGACATGGGCGCGGGCGAACCGGTCGGCGGTGTCGACGAAGATGGCGAGCGGCTCGATGAGGAAGGCCGCGTAGGCGTAGAAGGCCACGAGTTCACCCGGTGAGACCGAGCCGCTCAGTGCCGCGCGGGCGCCGATCCAGGTCACGGTGGCGACCAGGAGTCCGGGCAACAGCACCTGGGCGGCCCGGATCAGGGCCTCGGCCCCGGCGACCTGGACGCCCGCGGCGCGTACCCGCTGGGAGCGTTCACGGTAGGAGCGGGCGAAGGAGGTCTCGCCCCCGACTCCGCGCAGCACCCTGAGTCCGGCCACCACATCCGTGAGCCGGGAGGTCAACTCGCCCTGGAGTTCCCGGTAGGCGCCCTGTCTTTGGTGCAGTGGGCGCAGGGTGTAGCCCATGGTGAGGATGATCGCGGGCAGGGCGACGATCAGGAGGAAGCCGAGCGAGGGTGACTGGTTCATCAGGACGACGGCGACCAGCAGGGTGGAGACGAGGGCTCCGAAGGCCCGGCCGACGATGTCGAAGGCGTTGCCGATGGTCGTCATGTCCGAGGTGCCGACGCTGACGATCTCGCCGTCGTTCACCCGGCGTTCCAGCCCGGCGCCGAGGCTGCCGGCGTGACCGACCACCAGTTGCACCGTGCGGAAACCGGCGGCCAGTGCGTTGTGCATGCTCAGCCGGCGGCGGATCGTACCGGACACCGCCTGGACCACGCCGAGGCCGAGGAGCACGGCGGACCACCGCAGGACGGTGTCCATGTCCCCGGGGACGAGCCCGTCGTCGATGGCCTCGCGGATCACCACCGGGATGAGCGCCTGCGAGCCGAGCCAGAGCACGCCGAGGAGGGATGCCGCGATGAGCGGCCAGGCGATGCGGCCCGCAAGCCACAGCAAGTACCGGGAGGCGGAGCGAATTTCTGGCTTTCCTGCATCTGCGACGGGGAGCGGGCGCATTGCGCGAAGGTACCCGGGTGCCGGCGAAGCGGCCAACCCGGCCGTCCGCCACTCAGCGCATTTTCTGTTCGACTGCGTCCGGTAAGCAGTCGAAAGGCCTTCCCGATGAGGTCCGCGCGTGCTCACCCGAGGGCGTTACGGCGTACGGCGCCGGGTCAGCTCGACGGCCGGCCGCCGTGCGCCTTCCTCGCGCCCTCGGCCGCCCAGGACTTGTTGCCCACCTTCGTGTGACCGACCTAGCCTCGCGCTTCCATGAGATACTTCGACAGGTATCGGAGATTCGCCATGCAGTTTCACGCCACCCCGCCGAGGGACGTGCCGTTCCTCGAGCGGCAAGGGCCGGATATCGACCAGGGCCCGGATATCTGCCGCGGATCGCCCGGCCTCTCCTTACGCTCGTTCGGGTTCTCGAAGTGCCGGGCCCCGCTGCGACGGGTCGCATTCGGGCCCCGGCCGACCGGACTGGCGGGCCGCCGATGATGATCGTCGACACCGCGCTGCGCAGGCGGGCGGAGGAAGGCCGGCCGATCAGGGTCGGCATGGTGGGCGCGGGCTACATGGGCCGGGGCCTGGTGCGGCACATTTCCACCTCGGTCGCCGGAATGCGCGTGGCCGCGATATCCAACCGGAATCCGGCCCATGCGGAACGGGCCTACACGGAAGCCGGTTTGAGCCCGACGCGGGCCGATACCGCGGACGGGATCTCCGCGGCGGTGGCCCTGGGCAGGCCGGTGGTCACCGAGGACGCCTTCGCGCTGATCGCCGCGGAGGGCATCGACTGCCTGGTGGACGTCACCGGCGCGGTGGAGTTCGGTGCGCAGATCACGGTCGCCGCCATCGACCGCGGCCTGACCGTGGTGACCATGAACGCGGAACTGGACTGCACGGTGGGCCCGTTGCTCGCCCATCGCGCCCGGTCGGCCGGGGTGATCCTCACCGGGGCGGACGGCGACCAGCCCGCGGTGCAGGCCAATCTGCTGCGCTTCGTGCGCGGTCTGGGCGTGACTCCCCTGGTGGCCGGAAACGTCAAGGGTTTCCAGGACGAGTACCGCACCCCCACCACCCAGCAGCCGTTCGCCGAGCGGTGGGGCCAGAACGTCCACATGATCACCAGCTTCACCGACGGGACGAAGGTCTCCTTCGAGCAGGCGATCGTGGCGAACGCCTTCGGCTTCACCGTGCCCCGGCGGGGCATGTACGGCCGCGATCACAGCGGCCACATCGACGAGTTGACGCAGATGTACGACATCGACGAGCTTCGCGCGTACGGCGGCATCGTGGACTACGTCGTGGGCGCCAAACCCGCGCCCGGCGTCTACGTCCTCGGCACCCACGACGACCCGGCCCAGCACCCCTATCTGGAGCTGTACAAGCTCGGCCCCGGTCCGCTGTACAGCTTCTACACGCCCTACCATCTGTGCCACTTCGAAGTGCCCAACACGGTGGTGCGCGCCGTGGACTTCGGCGACGCGGCGCTGACCCCGCCCGCCGGTCCGCACGTCGACGTGGTGGCCACGGCCAAGCGCGACCTCCCCGCCGGTACGACCCTGGACGGAATCGGCGGCTACGACAGCTACGGGGTGGCCGAGTCGCACGCCGTGACGCGCGCCGACAACCTGCTGCCGATGGGCATCTCCGAGGGCTGCGTGCTGCGCCGTGCCGTCGCGAAGGACTCGGTGCTCGGTTACGCGGACGTGACCCTGCCACCGGGCAGGCTCGTCGACGTCCTCCGCGCCGAGCAGGACAAACAGTTCCCCGTCTGACCGGGTGGCCGGAGCACCACCGGGCGCGGTGCTCCGGCCGCCCGTTCGGCGCCGCCAGGAGCCGGTCCCGGTCGCCCGGGGGCCGGCTCCTGGCGCGTGCGGGGCGCTCGGAGGCGGCCGGGTCAGCCCAGCCGCAGGTGGTGCAGCATCAGCAGGGCAGCCGCCATGTTCGCGGCGGGGACCTCGCCCCGGGCGATCATGTCCGGGACCACCTTGAGCGGTATCCACTCGCGGCGTGAGGATTCGAAGGCGTCCTGCGGGGGCCCGGTCCAGTGCGCCTCGTCGGACCAGTAGAGGTGGTGGCGGGCGTCGGTGAGGCCGTTCGCGGGCTCGACGGTGAGCAGCGGACGCAGTTCGCCGGGGCGCCAGCCGGTCTCCTCCTCCATCTCACGTGCCGCGGCCCGCGCGATGTCCTCGCCGTCCTCGACGACGCCCGCGGCCAGTTCCCATCCCCAGCTGTCGGTGATGAAGCGGTGCCGCCAGAGCAGCAGCACCTCGTTCGCCTCGTTGACGACGGTGGCGGCCGCGACGGGGCGCAGCCGGATGACGAAGTGGTCGAGGTGGCTGCCGTCGGGGAGCCGGACGTCCGCCAGATTCACCCGGAACCAGGGATTCCGATACACATTCTGTTCGCTTAAGTTCGTCCACTGCACGGTTCTGCCGCCTTTCGACATGTTGGGGTCAACATGTCAGCAGGCTCGGCTGTCAGCGGGAGCGGACGACGGGGCGTCGGCAGAGCTCACAGAGGCACACGGAGCGCCTCGTCGATGAGGTCGGTGGTCCTCACGGCGTCGGAGCAGCCGCTCGCGGCCAGTTCGCCCCGGACCTGCCGGAGCCGGTCGCGCAGCCGCTGGGACTCCATTCCCCGGGCCCTCATCGCCATTTCGGCAGCCGTACCGGCCGCGCGATCGGCCTCGCCCTGGAGCAGCTCGATATGGCTGAGCATCGCGAGCCGGTGTACGCGCCCCCGATCGTGCGCCGGGGCGCGCACGGCGGAGGCCGCGTGCTCCCGGGCGGCGGGCAGGTCCCCGAGACCGAGCAGCGCCTCCGCCACCTGGACGTCGACCAGGCCCGGCTGGACGTACCCGGTCTCGTCCGGCTCCCGCCCGGTGTGGATCCGGCCCGCCTGCGCCTCGGCCCGCCCGATGCAGGCCCGGGCGCTCGCCGCGTCGCCGAGCCGGGCGTACGCCTTGGCCTGCATGGCGTGCAGATCGGCGGCGAGCGCGGGGGTGATGTGATCACCGGCGGCCCGCAGCGCCGCCTCGGCGAAGGCGATGGAACGGCGGTAGTCGCCGAGGAACAGTGACTGGGTCACCAGCAGGGCGATCACATAGCCGCCGAGCCCCCGGTCCCCGCTGGACTTGGCGAGCCGCAGCGCCTGGTGGAAGTAGCGCTGGGCGAGGCCGTGGGCGTCGGAGTCGTAGGCGCAGATGCCCGCCACCGCCACGAGTCCCGCCGTCGCCCGGTGCAGGCTCCGGCCCAGGGCGTCGCTGTGGCCGCCGCGCAGCAGCGGCGCGGCCTCGGCGTTGAGGAAGCGGACGATCCGGGACCTGGTCGCGATCCCGCCCGTCTTGCGGTACATCTGCTCGTAGTGGTCGCGGGCCGCCTTGAGCATCGCTATGTCGGCCGCGCTGACCCGGCCCGGCCCCGGCCGCGACACATCGGTGTCCTCCGGGGGGTTCTCCCACTCCCAGACCGGCATCACCGCCGATGTGCCGGTGACGGCGGGCACGGTGGCCAGGTGCGGGCGCTGCTGTTCGTCGGAGCGCCACAGGGCGGTGGCCCGCTCGACGAATCCGGAGAGGGAGGCGCCCTCGCCGCCGCCGTCCGCCCCCGGCCCGGCGCACGCGCCCATCCCGACGTCGTCGAGCCCGACGGACCGCCCCAGCCGGCCGGCCAGCACCTCGCAGATGAGATCGGGCACCTGCCCCCGCGGGCGCTGGCCCTTGAGCCAGCGGGAGACCGCCGTGTGTTCGTACCGCAGGCTCAGGCCGCGGATCAGGCCCGCCCGGTTGACGTGGCCGGCGAGGCCCGCACGGGACACACCGGCCTCCTCGATCAGTGCTTCGAGCAGGACATTGGGCTCCATCGTCCCCCCAGGTGCGTGTCGCGACGAGCCTAGTGGAGCACGATTCACACGGGGTGTGAACCAAATGCCCGAACCCTCCTGCTGTGCGCTCTGCCGCGCGGTTCCCGGGGTCGGTTGAATGAGTTCCTCGCAAGAGGCGGCCGGGTCGTCGGCTCCCCCTCGTATCGGCCCACGACCCGCACCCGCGCCGTCCGCGCTGCTGACCTGCCCGACACTCCGAGGCAGCGCGGACGGCGCCCGGACCGCACGGCCCACTGACCGACGACGAAGGAGGGTGGCTGCGGAACGGACCCGGAACCGCGTTCCTCCCGGTTCCGGTTCCGGCTCCGGCGTGTGGTCCCACCGCCGCCCGGCGGGACGGAGAAGGGGCGTATCCGGTGGCCGGATACGCCCCTTCTCAACGCCGCGGCGCAGGCTACGCGCCGCGCAGCACCGCGCCCGTGCGCTCGGCGGCCAGGGCCACCGCGCTGTCGCGGGCGGCCGAGGCCTCCTCGACGGTCAGCGTGCGGTCGGCGGCGCGGAAGCGCAGCGCGTACGCCAGGGACTTGTTGCCCCCGCCGATCTGCTCGCCGGTGAAGACGTCGAACAGCCGCAGCGATTCGAGGAGTTCACCCGCGCCCTCGCGCAGCGCCCGCTCCACGTCGGCGGCCGGTACGTCCCCGGCGACGACGAGCGCGACGTCCTGGGTCGCCACCGGGAAGGTGGAGATCCGGGGCGCCTGGAGCGCTCCGTCGACGGCCCGCTCCAGGACGTCCAGCTCGACCTCGGCGGCGCAGGTCCGCTCGGGCAGGTGGAGCGCCTTGATGACGCGCGGGTGCAGTTCGCCCGCGTGTCCGAAGAGGGTCTCCTCACCGTTCACGCTGACGTACAGCGCGGCGCAGCGGCCCGGGTGCCACGGCGCGTGCTGGTCGGCGCGGACGGTGACCTCCACCCCGGCCTCGGCGGCGATGGAGCGAGCGGCCTCGACGGCGTCCGCCCAGGTCGCCGGGGTGCCCTTGCCCCACCAGCCGGACTGCTCGCGGGCGCCCGCGAGGACGACGGCGGCGCGGCGCGGCTGGCGCGGCAGGGCCGCGTTCAGTCCGGCGATCTCCTCGTCGGTGGGGCGGCGGTCGACGGGCAGCCGGACGGCGGGCGTCTCCTCGCCGGTGGGCCGGAAGACCAGGCCCGTCTCGAAGAGCGCCAGGTCGTGGCTGCCCCGGCCGTCGTTGCGGCGCAGCGCTCCAAGGAGCCCCGGCAGCAGCGTGGTGCGCAGCGCCGGCTCCTCGTCGGAGATCGGGTTGACGAGCTTGACCGTGCGGCGGCGGGCGTCGTCCGCCGCCAGGCCGAGCTGGTCGAGGACCGCGTCGCCGATGAACGGGTAGCTCAGCGCCTCGACGTAACCGGCTCCGGCCAGCGCCCGGCCGATGCGGCGGTGCAGCCGCTGGCGGTCGGTGAGACCGCGGCCGGAGGGGGGTGTCGGCAGGGTGGAGGGGAGGTTCTCGTAGCCCTCCAGCCGGATGACCTCTTCGGCCAGGTCGTTCGGCTCGTTGAGGTCGGGCCGCCAGGACGGGACGGTGACGATCAGCTCGTCCTGCCCGTACACGTCGCAGCCGACCTCCTGGAGGCGGCGGACGACGGTCTCGCGGCCGTACTCCACACCGGCCACCCGGTCCGGGTGGTTCGCCGGCATGGCGATGGTGCGGGGCGCGGAGGGGGCGGTGATCTCGGTGACCCCGGCCTCGGCGGTGCCGCCCGCGAGGAGGACCAGCAGGTCCACCGTGCGCTGCGCGGCAGCGGCGGCGGCCTGCGGGTCGACGCCGCGCTCGAACCGCTTGGACGCCTCGGAGGACAGCTTGTGGCGGCGCGCGGTGCGGGCGATCGAGATCGCGTCGAAGTGCGCGGCCTCGATGACGACCTCGGTGGTGAGCGCGTGCTCGCCGTCCGCGTCGGCGATCTCGGTGTTCGCCCCGCCCATGACGCCCGCGAGGCCGATCGGCCCGCGGTCGTCGGTGATGACCAGGTCCTCGGCGTCCAGCACGCGCACGGTGCCGTCCAGGGTGGTGAGCTTCTCGCCCTGGGTGGCGCGGCGTACGCCGATGGTGCCCTGGACCCGGTTGCGGTCGTAGGCGTGCAGCGGCTGGCCGAGCTCCAGCATCACGTAGTTCGTGATGTCGACGGCCAGCGAGATCGGCCGCATCCCGGCCTTCTGCAGACGGCGCTGCATCCAGATCGGGGAGCGGGCCTCGGGCTGGAGACCGGTGACGGTGCGGGCGGTGAAGCGGTCGCAGCCGATCGGGTCGCTGATCTGGACCGGGTAGCCGTACGCGTTGGGCGCGGGCACGTCCAGGAGCGCCGGGTCGCGCAACGGCAGCCCGTAGGCGGTCGCCGTCTCGCGGGCGACACCGCGCAGGGACAGGCAGTAGCCCCGGTCCGGGGTGACGGCGATGTCGAGGACCTCGTCGACGAGCTGGAGCAGCTCGATCGCGTCGGTGCCGACCTCGTGCTCCGGCGGCAGCACGATGATGCCGTGCGTGCCGTCGTCGCCCATGCCGAGCTCGTCGGTGGAGCAGATCATGCCGTGCGAGGTCTTGCCGTACGTCTTGCGGGCGGCGATCGCGAAGTCACCGGGCAGGACCGCGCCCGGGAGGACCACGACGACCTTGTCGCCGACCGAGAAGTTGCGGGCGCCGCAGACGATCTCCTGCGGTTCGCCGGTGCCGTTGGCCGTGCCGACGTCGACCGTGCAGAAGCGGATGGGCTTCTTGAACCCCTCCAGCTCCTCGATGGTCAGGACCTTGCCGACGACCAGGGGGCCCTTGAGGCCCGCGCCGATCTGCTCGACGGTCTCGACCTCCAGGCCGACGGAGACGAGCTTGGCCTGTACGTCACGGCCGGTCTCCGTCTCCGGCAGGTCGACGTACTCCCGCAGCCAGGAAAGCGGGACGCGCATCAGATCTCCATCCCGAACGGCCGGGTGAACCGGACGTCACCCTCGACCATGTCTCGCATGTCTTCGACGTTGTGGCGGAACATCAGCATCCGTTCGATGCCGAACCCGAAGGCGAATCCGCTGTACTTCCGGGGGTCGACGCCGCAGGCGGTGAGCACCTTGGGGTTGACCATGCCGCAGCCGCCGAGCTCGATCCAGCCCTCGCTGCCGCAGGTCCGGCAGGGGCGGTCCGGGTTGCCGACGGACTCGCCGCGGCAGACGTAGCAGACCATGTCCATCTCGGCGGACGGCTCGGTGAAGGGGAAGAAGTTCGGCCGCAGCCGGGTCTTCATGTCCGGCCCGAACAGTGCCTGGACCATGTGGTCGAGGGTGCCCTTGAGGTCGGCCATGGTGAGGCCCTCGTCGACGGCGAGCAGCTCGATCTGGTGGAAGACCGGGGTGTGCGTGGCGTCGAGCTCGTCGGTGCGGTAGACCCGGCCGGGGCAGACCACGTAGACGGGGGGCTTGCGCTCCAGGAGCGAGCGGGCCTGGACCGGGGAGGTGTGCGTACGCAGGACGACGCCGGACTCGTCGCCCTCGGTGACCTTGCCGTCGGGCGTGGTGCCCTGGACGAAGAAGGTGTCCTGCATCTGGCGGGCCGGGTGGTCGGGCACGAAGTTCAGGGCGTCGAAGTTGAACCACTCCGCCTCGACCTCGGGGCCCTCGGCGATCTCGTAGCCCATGGCCACGAAGACGTCCGCGACGCGCTCCATGATGGTCGTCAGGGGGTGGCGGGCGCCGGCCGGGACGCGGTCGTAGGGCAGCGTGACGTCCACGGCCTCCTCGACGAGCACCCGGGCGTCCCGCTCGGCCTCCAGCTCCGCCTGGCGGGCGGCGAGCGCCTTGGAGACGGCTCCGCGGGCCTGGCCCACGCGCTTGCCCGCCTCGGCCTTGGCCTGCGGGGGCAGGGCGCCGATCTCGCGGTTGGCGAGGGACAGCGGCGAGGTACCTCCGGTGTGCGCGGTCTTCGCCTGGGCGAGCGCGTCGAGGTCGCCGGCGGCGGCGAAGGCGGCGAACGCCTCGTCCCGCAGGCGCTCGATCTCTTCCGGTTTCAGTGCCTCGACCTCGACTGGGTCGTACGACTTGTTCGGTGCCGACATCTCTTCCCGTGCTTCCGATTGGCTGGTGGCGCGACCCGGCTGGAGACCGCTGGACGCAAAGGTGCCAAAGGTCGAGTCTAAAGGCCGCAGGACGGTCGGGGCGCCCGCGGGCCGCTCACGCCAGGTAGGCGGGCGTACTCACGGGCAGAATAAATCGGAACTCGGCGCCGCCGCCGGGCCCCCGGTCGACGGTGATGGTCCCGCCGTGGGCCTCGACGATGCCCTTGACGATGTAGAGGCCCAGGCCCGTGCCGCCGCGCTTGCTCCCCCGCCAGAAGCGGGTGAAGACGCGGCTCATCGACTCCTCGGGGATGCCGGGGCCTTCGTCGCTCACGGTGACAGCCGTTCCCGTCTCGTCGTCCGCTCCCGGCGCGGGTGCCGGGGCGATCTCAATCGTGACGGTTCCCTCGCCGTGGCGCACCGCGTTTTCCAGGAGGTTGCCGAGGACCTGGTCGACCTTGTCGGGATCGGCCCACAGGGCGGGCAGGGGCCCCCGGGCCCGGACCCGGAAGCGGTCGGGTGCCTGGCCGCCCGTGATCAGCGCCTGGATGTGGCGGGCCACGGCGGCGGAGACGTCGACGGGCTGGCGGCGCAGCTCCAGCCGGCCGGAGTCGATGCGGGAGATGTCGAGCAGCTCGGCGATGAGCCGGGTGACCCGGCCGGCGTCCGCGTCGACGGTCTCCAGCATGAGCCGCTTCTGGTCGTCGGTGAAACGTTCCCACTTGGCGAGCAGCGTGGCGGTGAACCCCTTGACGGAGGTCAGCGGGGAGCGCAGTTCGTGGGCGACGGTGGCGATCAGTTCGGCGTGGCTGCGTTCGGTGCGCCGGCGGGCCTCGGTGCCCCGCAGCGAGACCACGACCCGGCGGACCGGGCCGAGCGGGTGCTCGCGTACGTAACGGGCGGAGACCAGCACCTCGCGGCCGCCGGGCAGCAGCAGGTTGCGCTCGGGCTGGGCCTTGCGGGTGGCGAGACCGCCGTAGGGGTCGGTCAGCTCCCACCAGCGCTTGCCCTTGAGGTCCTCCAGCGGGAGGGCGACGTCCAGGGGGCGTCCGATGGCGTCGGTGCGGGGGGTGGCGGTGATGCGGGCGGCGGCGGCGTTGAAGCAGACGACGCGGCCGCTCTCGTCGGCGACGACGAGGCCGTCGGGAAGGTCGTCCGGGTCGATGCCGGGGGCGTCCTGGCCGAGGCCGTCGGGACCGGCCGCCGACCCGTCCCGCTCCTCTTCCGCGGGCGGTGCCGCGGTGGTGTGCGCCGGTCGCGGCGAGCTCATGCCGACAGCCATCTTCCCGTATCCCCACCTCTCGAACCGGTGCAGTGGGCCCCCGAGTTCGTCACCCTACTAGGCGCTGGTGAACCCGCGACACCCTGTGGGGGCGCGGAGAGGAGTGCGCCGGTGGCAGGGGCGCGGGAATGGCTGGGATCGTGTGCTGACGGGCCGTCCGAGCGGTGCTCGGTTACGCGTCGGGGGCGCGCCGGGGACGCTGCGCGCGGGCGGAGGCGTAAAGGCAGACGGCGGCCGCGGTGGCGAGGTTGAGGCTCTCCGCCTTGCCGTGGATGGGGACGCGGACGACGGCGTCGGCGAGCGCGCGGGTCTCCTCGGGGAGCCCCCAGGCCTCGTTGCCGAAGACCCAGGCGGTGGGGGTGCCCATGGTGCCCGCGTCCAGTTCGTCGTCCAGGTCGGCGGCCCCGGCCCCGTCGGCCGCGAGGATGCGCACCCCGGCGTCCCGCAGGCCCTGCACGGCCTGTTCCACGGGGACGCCGACGGCGACGGGCAGATGGTAGAGCGAGCCGACCGAGGCGCGTACGGACTTGGGGTTGTAGAGGTCGACCGAGGCGTCGGTCAGGATCACCGCGTCCGCGCCCGCCGCGTCCGCGCAGCGCAGCACCGTCCCGGCGTTCCCGGGGTCCCGCACGTTGGCCAGAACGGCCACCAGGGTGGGCCTCGCGGCGAGGATCTCCGGGAACGGGGTGTCCAGGAAGCGGCAGACGCCGATGAGGCCCTGCGGGGTGACGGTCTGCGAGACGTCGGCGAGGACGTCGGCGTCGGCCAGGTGCACCCGGGCGCCCGCGGTGTGGGCGGCCTCGACGATGTCGGCGTACCGGTCGGCGGCCTCGGGGGTGGCGAACAGCTCGATGAGGGTCGGCTCGCCGTCGCCGCCCCGGTGTGCGGCGGCCTCGCGTACGGCCTGGGGCCCCTCGGCGATGAACCTGCGCTCCTTGCCGCGGAAGTTGCGGCGGGCCAGCCGGCGGGCGGCGGCGACACGGGGGGAACGCGGGGAGATCAGTTCGGGGGTGCCCATGGTCGGCGGCGAGCCTCTCTGCGTACGGCTGTTGCGGTGGGGGTGCCGTCGGCGGAGTGCGCCGACGGCGGGGCAACGCACCGGACCCGCAGGCGGCGTGCGCCTGCGGGTCCGGTTCGCTTACCAGGAAGGGGTGCCTCGGATCAGGCGGCCTTCGGGGCGTTGACGTCGCTCGGGAGGGCCTTCTGAGCGACCTCGACGAGGGCGGCGAACGCGTTGGCGTCGTTGACCGCGAGCTCGGCGAGGATCTTGCGGTCCACCTCGATGTTGGCGGCCTTCAGACCCTGGATGAGGCGGTTGTACGTCATGCCGTTCTGGCGGGCAGCGGCGTTGATGCGCTGGATCCACAGCTGACGGAAGTCGCCCTTGCGCTTCTTGCGGTCGTTGTAGTTGTAGACCAGGGAGTGGGTGACCTGCTCCTTGGCCTTGCGGTACAGACGCGAGCGCTGACCGCGGTAGCCGCTGGCGGCCTCGAGGATTGCCCGGCGCTTCTTGTGGGCGTTGACTGCCCGCTTGACGCGTGCCACTTGTTAACTCCTTGTAGCGGGGCCGTGGGTGTCCTCACACGGCCCGGAAACGAATTGGTCCCGGTGTGATCGAGGTCGTGCCTCCGGGGCGAGCCGGAGGCCGGACCTCACTTGCCGAGAAGCTTCTTGATCTTCTTGGCGTCGGCCGGAGCCACGACGACCGTGCCGGTCAGCGAGCGGGTCTTCTTGGACGACTTGTGCTCGAGCAGGTGGCGCTTGCCGGCCCTCTCGCGGAGCACCTTGCCGGAGCCGGTGATCTTGAAGCGCTTGCTGGCACCGCTGTGCGTCTTGTTCTTCGGCATCGCGCCGTTCTCTCCTCGTCAGTGGCGCCCCTCACGGTGCGGGGCACCGGACTGCAGGGGCGTCAGATCTCTATGGGGTTCCGGGGGGACCCGGGGGCCGCCTGGATGGCAGCCCCTGAGGTCACGCCTCGGAAGGTGTCTCGGCCGGAGCCTCGGCCGCTTCGGCCGGAGCCTCGGCGGTGCCGCCCTCGGACGGAGCGTCGGTCGTGCCCTGACGTCCGGCCTTGCGCGCGGCCTGGGCCTCACGGGCCTCGGCCATGGCTTCGGTCTTCTTCTTGTGCGGGCCCAGAACCATGATCATGTTCCGGCCGTCCTGCTTCGGGTTGGACTCGATGAAGCCCAGGTCCTCCACGTCCGAAGCGAGACGCTGGAGCAGTCGGAAGCCCAGCTCGGGGCGGGACTGCTCACGACCACGGAACATGATCGTGATCTTGACCTTGTCGCCCTGCTTGAGGAACCGGACGACGTGACCCTTCTTGGTGTCATAGTCGTGCGGGTCGATCTTCGGCCGGAGCTTCATCTCCTTGATGACCGTGTGCGCCTGGTTCTTGCGCGCCTCACGGGCCTTCATGGCCGACTCGTACTTGAACTTCCCGTAGTCCATGAGCTTGCACACGGGCGGACGGGCTGTCGCCGCCACCTCGACCAGGTCGAGGTCGTACTCCTGTGCGAGTTCCAGGGCCTTGGCAAGCGGAACAATCCCGACCTGCTCGCCACTGGGACCGACAAGTCGGACCTCGGGAACGCGAATCCGGTCGTTGATGCGGGGCTCGGCGCTGATGGATCCTCCTCGGTAGCACCACGCGACCGCCTGGCGGACAGCCGCGTAACGTCTCATAACGTCAAGACCAACCGAGCCGGAAGCACAAAAAAGCCCCGGGACGGGACACAGGCGAGGCTCCAGGAACTACCGGAGCACCGCCGCGGTCAGCCGCGGGGCGCATCGGACGGTTCCATCGTCCGTACGGAACGATGGGGACCGTCTGACCGGTGACCCGCCGTCCGGTGAGGATAGCCAGGTGGGAGATCGGAGCCTCCACTTGTGGGCCGGGCACACAGGTGTCCGGCCGGTCGTTCCTCCAGACTACCGCACGATCCCCGGGGCCCGCACCACGGAGGCCGGAGGGACGCCCGCGGACGGGAGGGCGGTGGCCTGGCCTTATCGTGTGGGCATGAGCGACGCGACCCCCAGCAGTGAGAACCCCGGCTTCGACGCCATGGCCCGCGACATCGCGGAGGTCCCCGCGGTCGAGGTGATCGTGACGGTCGCCGTCAACCTGATGAGCGCGGCCGCGGTGAAGCTCGGCCTCACCGAGGAGGGCGAGGAGCACAAGGACCTCGACGAGGCCCGCAAGCTGGTCCAGGCGCTGGCCGGACTGCTGGACGCGAGCGCCACGGAGATCAGCACCTTCCACGCCTCGCCGCTGCGCGACGGCCTGAAGTCCCTCCAGCTCGCCTTCCGCGAAGCCTCCGTGGTGCCGGACGAGCCCGGCCACGGCCCCGGCGAGAAGTACACCGGCCCGGTCTACGGCTGACCGCCGCCCCTCCCCCGCACGCCGGGAAGCCCGCCGTCCCCCCGTGGGGCGGCGGGCTTCCGCGTGCGCGGCCGACCCGGGGGCGGTGCCTCAGACCGCGTCCTCGGTCTCCGCGGGCAGGACGTTGGGATAGGGGTGGGTGAGCCGGTGGGCGTAGGCGGCGATCGCTCCGCCGACCAGGGGCGCGACGATGAACAGCCAGAGCTGGGAGAGGGCCGCGCCGCCGGCGAAGAGGGCCGGGCCGAAGCTGCGCGCGGGGTTGACCGAGGTCCCGGTCAGCGGGATGCCCACCAGGTGGATCGCGGCGAGCGCCAGGCCGATGGGCAGTCCGTCGAAGCCGGTGACCGCCACCTTGTGGGTCACCGCGAGGACCACGTAGACGAGCAGGAACGTCAGGACCACCTCGGCGAGGAACGCGCCGCCGATGTTGATGCCGACGGCCGACCGGTCGTCGTAGCCGTTGGTGCCGAACTCGCCGCTGGTCTCCAGCCCCGGGATCTGCTTCGCCAGCAGGAACAGCAGGGCCGCGCCGACGATCGCGCCGAGGAACTGGGACACCCAGCGTTCGACCGCCGACCGGATGTCGATCCGGCCCGCCATATACATGCCCAGCGTCACCGCGGGGTTGACGTGGCAGCCGGAGATCGGGCCGAGCGCGTAGGCCAGCGCGAGGAGGGTGAAGCCGAAGGTGAGGGCGATGCCCACCGTGCCGAGGTATTCGACGGCGACCACCGCGGACCCCACGGCGAAGAACACCAGCAACAGGGTGCCGAGGAACTCTGACGCCACGATCCGCTTCTGCATGGAACCACCTCGCGATGTCGTCCGGTAGGTCGGATTCATCCGATTTTCCCGACAAGTCTCGCGGTGGTGGGCGCTTCGCGCTCGTTGGACCGGGGCGGCCCCCCTGGGTCAGCGGACGAAGAGGGGGTCTCCCGGCATGGCCGTACCGGCGGGGAGGAGGGCCAGGTCCAGGCCGCTGACCAGCCGGGCCCGCAGCACCTCGCTGACCGACAGGGCGCGGGCGACACGGCGGGCCGCCTCGGCGGGTACGGCGTCCGGGGCGAGGACGAGCGCGAGCGTGCCGTCCGCGCTGCCGGGGCCGAGGTGGGCGCGGACCACGGCGGGGTCGGCGGCGACGGCCTCCCGTACGGCCTCGATGACGGCGGGGTCCTGGAGCGGGTCGGTGCTGGTGCGGTTCTCGGCCAGGGCCAGGAGGGCCTGCCCGCTCAGCTCGAAGGCGACGGGCCCGGCGAGGTCCAGCACGACGGTGTCGGCCTTCTCGTGGGCGGCGGCCTGAAGCGCCTGGTGCAGCGGTACGGCGACGGGGCGCGCCTCGGGGTCCCAGAGCGCCAGTGACGCGGTCGAGGTGAAGGCGGGGAGCGCACGGCGGTCGCCGGCCCGGAGGGTGGGCACGGCCATGTCGCTGGTCTTCTCGCGCCGCAGCCCGTCCCCCCGTCTCCCGCCACCGCCCTCCTGGAGTGCTTCGTGCCCCTCTTGACCGCCCTCCTCGACCTCGCCGAGGACGGCGACGACGGGGACCAGGAGCCGGGCGTCGCGCAGGGCCGCGAGGACCGGGCCGACCGCGTCCCGGTCACGGGACCAGGCGTCCAGGGCCCTGGCCAGGGCGGGGGACGCCGAGCCGTCGTCGTCGGAGAAACCGGGGTCCGGGATGTTCTTGAGCTCCACGGGACGAGGGTAGTGCCTGGGGTCCGGCCGGCCGCTCGCAGGTGGGGCCGCGGGGCCAACCGGCGCGCCGGGGGGCTCAGCTCCCGCCCGCCACCGCGGCCAGCAGGGCGTCGACCTCCTCGCGGGCGTGGGCGAGAGGGTCCGGAAAGACCTTCAGGCCGTGGGCGGCCAGGGCCCCTTCGTGCAACAGCATGAGCGTCCGCCCCAGCCGGTCGGCGGCGTCGGGACCGAGCCCTTCGACCTCGCGGGCGAGCCGGGCGAACAGGTCCAGCATCCACCGCTTCTGGCCGGTGATGACGGCGTGGGCCGGGTGGGAGGGGTCGCTGATCTCCGCGTGGGCGTTGACCATGCTGCAGCCCTTGGACCCGTTCTCCGCCATCCAGGTGCGCGAGGCGTCGAGGACGGCCAGGATCCGGGCGCGCGGCGCGGGCGGTGCGGCGTCGAGACGCTCGGCGAGGAAGGCGCGCCAGCGTTCGTCGCGGTCGGCGAGGTACTCCACGACGATCTGCTCCTTGGAGCCGAAGCGGTCGTAGAGGGTCTTCTTGGTCACCCCGGCCTCGGCGGCGATCAGGTCCACCCCGACGGCGTGGATGCCCCGGTCGTAGAAGAGGCGCCCGGCGGCCCCGAGGGCCCGTCGCGCGGCGGGCGTCATGGTGATCCGTCGCAGCTCCTGGGAAGTGCTCATGGCCACGAGTATACCGATCTGTATAGTCGGCGGCAGGTAAACCGATCTGTATAGCGAGGTGCGTCATGAACGTCCTGCTCCCGGTCGCCTTCGTGCTGTGCTGGAGCTCCGGTTTCATCGGGGCCAAGCTCGGCGCCGGCAGCGCGTCCGCCCTCACGGTCCTGATGTGGCGGTTCCTGCCGCTGACGGCCGTCCTGGCCGTGGTCGCGGTGACCGTCGCGCGCGCCTCCTGGCGGGGCCTCGGCGCCCGGGACGTGGTCCGGCAGGCCGTGATCGGCGCGTTGTCGCAGAGCGGCTATCTGCTGACCGTCTACTCCGCGATCCGGCTCGGGGTCTCCACCGGCACCACGGCCCTGATCGACGGGGTCCAGCCCCTGGTGGCGGGGGCGCTGGCCGGACCGCTGCTGCGGCAGTACGTGACCGCCCGGCAGTGGCTCGGCCTGTGCCTGGGGCTGAGCGGGGTGGTCGTGGTCACGACGGCCGACGCCTCGGCCGCCACCGGGGTGGCGGGGTGGGCCTACGCCCTGCCGTTCCTCGGGATGCTGTCGCTGGTGGCGGCCACCTTCCTGGAGAGCCGTTCCGCCACCCGGGTGGCCCCTTCGGTCTCGCTCACCGTCCACTGCGCCGCCAGCACGGTGGTCTTCACCGCGCTCGCCCTGGGCACGGGGACCGCGGTGCCGCCCGCCGAGCCCGCGTTCTGGGGTGCGGTGGGCTGGCTGGTGGTGCTGCCCACCTTCGGCGGGTACGGGCTGTACTGGCTGATCCTGAGGCGCTCGGGCGTCACGGCGGTCAACACGCTCATGTTCCTGATCGCCCCGGTCACGGCGGTGTGGGGCGCCCTGATGTTCGGGGAGCACTTCGGCCCCCGGACGGCGCTCGGTCTGGCGCTGGGTCTGGTGGCGGTCGTCGTGGTGCACCGGGGGGCCGCCCCGCGCGGCGACGGGCGCACCGCAGACCGGGCTCGGGAGCCGGCCGCGCGTGACCGGTCGGACGCGGTGTCCGGGGCGGCCCGGTGAGACGGCGCGGGCCCGACCCGGGCCCGGAGCGGACGGCGGGTGCTGCCACGATGCGGTCGGCGGCGGGGCCGGGGGTGCGGAAGCGGTGCGGTCGGCGGCGGGCCGGGCGTGACGGCCGCTGCGCGGCTGGCGGCGGGCCGGGGGGTGCCGACGCGGCGCGGCCGGCGAGCCGGGCGTGACGGCCGCGGTGCGGCTGGCGGCGGGCCGGGGGATCACCGCCCCGGTGCGCTCAGCGGCGGCCGGGCGCGTTGCGGCCGCGCCACAGGACCACCGCCGCGGCCAGCAGCGCAGCGCCGAGGCCGCCGGCGAGCGGGGCGGCCCAGTTGGCCGTCGCGTCGCCGGTACGGGCCGGGGCCGGGCCGTCGCCGAAGTACCGCCCCCGGTGTCCCGCCGGGGCGGCCTTGGCGTCGAGGTCGGCCGGACGCAGCCGGGAGCCCGCCTCGATGGCCTCCGCCGGGTCGACGATCCCGTAGCCGCGGGCGTCGTCGCGGCCCTGGGCGGGGGCGTCGCGCGCGGTGTCGGCGAGGAGCTTCTTGATCTGGGCCGGGTCCAGGCCGGGGTGGGCTGCCCGGACCAGGGCGACCGCGCCGGAGACGAAGGCCGCGGCGGCCGAGGTGCCCCACTCGATGTAGTAGTGGCCGTCCGGGTTGGCGACCACGATGTCGACACCGGGGGCGCTGACGGTGGCGTACCAGCGGCGGGTGGAGAACGAGGCGTGCGTGCCGTACTCGTCGACGGCGGCGACCGCGATCACTCCGGGGTAGGCGGCGGGGTAGGAGATCCGGTCGCCCTTCTCGCCGCCGTTGCCCGCCGACGCGACCACGGGGACTCCCTTGGACAGGGCGTACTGGATGGCCGCGTCCTCCCCGGGGTCGGGGTGGGCGGACTTGCTGTCGTCGCCCAGGGAGAGGTTGATGACGTCGGCCCCGTTGTCCGCGGCCCAGCGGATGCCGTCGGCCAGCGCGGCCCCGCGGGACTTGCGGGCCTTCGCCCGGGCGGGGTCCTTGGACTCCAGGATGACCCGCACCGGCAGGATCCGGGCCTCCGGGGCTATGCCCAGGATGCCGTCGGAGCGCCCGGGGCCGTTCCCGCGCCCGGCGATGATGCCGGCCATCGCGGTGCCGTGCAGGGCCCAGGAGGAGTCCCCGCGGGCGGCGCCGAAGCCGACGAGGTCCTTGCCGGGGAGCACCTGGCCCGTCAGGTCGGGGTGGGCGTCGTCGACCCCGGTGTCCAGGACGGCGACGGTGACGCCCTGCCCCCGGGTGGTCTCCCAGGCCCGGTCGGTGTGCAGGGCGTCCAGGGCCCACTGCTGGTCGCGGATGGCGTCCGCGTGGGCGGGCGCGGCGGGGGTGAGCGCGAGGACGGCGGCGGCGCAGACCGCGGCGAGGACGCGGCGGGGTCGTCGGGTCATCCGGGCCGCTCCGTGAGTTCGGTGACGCTCGTGCGCAGTCCGCGCTCCACCCGGTCCGCGATGCCCTTCGCCTCGTGGCCGAGCCCGGCCTGGGCGATGTCCGTCGTGGCGCCCGGGGCCATGGCATCGGGCGCGGGCTGCGGGTCGGCGACGGTGCGGCCGTCGGCGAAACCGGAGACGGCGACCACGACGACCGGGATCTCGGTGAGCGGGTTGACGGTCCAGCTGGCGCGCTGCCCGTCACCGAAAAAGGCCGCTGGGGTGCCTTCAGGAGCGTACGTACGGGGCATCAGGTCCTTGCGCGCGCCGAGCCTCTGCTCGGTGAACCGGGTGTGCAGGGCCCTCATGCCCGGGGCGTCGGCCTCGGTGAAGACCAGGCCGACCGTGGTGACGGCGGAGCGGGTGGCGTCGGTGTAGGTGGCGCGCACCAGCCGTTCGCAGCCCACCGAGCGGAGGGTGGTCAGGAGCAGCGGGTCGAGCCCGTCCTCGCACGTGCTGTCGGCGGCGACGGCGATGCGCGTCCAGGTGCGGTGGGTGCCGCCGGGACCCGCACCCCTGCCCTGGAGGGCACGCGGGAACAGCGTGTCGACAGGGACGCTGTGCCAGGCGTCGCGGGCGGCGGTGTAAGGGTTCCCGGTGGTCTCGGCCGAGGAGTCGCCGGTCAGCCAGGCCCCGGTGACCGCCCCGCCGATCAGCCCGAGGCCGAGCACGACGCAGGCGGCGGCGGTCGCGGTACGCCACCGCTGCCGGGGGCGGACGGGCCGCAGCCGGGTGGTGGTCTCGGCGGGGGTCTCCGGGTAACCGTAGCGGACCGGCGCCCGGTAGCCGCCGGGCGGTGGCGGAACGGCTCCCGGCGCGGGCGTCAGATCGACGGCCCCCACGGGCCTGCGCCGGGTGACGGGCGGCGGACCGGCGGGAGGCCCCGGAGGCGTCGGGCTCGCCGGACCCGCGGGGGGCGGGCCGGGGTACGTGGGACCGGCGGAGGGCGCGGAGGGCGGCGCGGGTGCGGACGCCCCGCCGGGCGTGGGCGCGGGTGCCGCGGCGGGCATGGGCGGCTGGGACCGGGGGGCCGGGGGCGTCTGCCGGGTCTGGGGGGTCTGCGGGACGGAGGGGGCAGGTGGGGCGGGTGGGGCCGACTGGGGAGCCCGTGGAGCCTGCTGCGGGGTGCGGCGAGCTGCCGGTGGGGCCTGCGGGGCCACCCGGGCCGGCGGTGCCGGTGTGGTGGAAGAAACCGGTGCCGCCTGCGGGGTCTGCGGAGCGGAAGGGGCAGGTGGGGCAGAAGGGGTCCGCTGAACGGTAGGTGCCTGCGGGGCGGAAGGGGTCCGCTGAACGGTACGGGCCTGTCCGGCCCGTGGAGTCCGCTGAACGGTAGGTGCCTGCGGGGCGGAAGGGGTCCGCTGAACGGTACGGGCCTGTCCGGCCCGTGGAGTCCGCTGAACGGTAGGGGCCTGTGGGGCGGAAGGGGTCCGCTGAACGGTAGGGGCCTGTCCGGCCCGTGGAGTCCGCTGAACGGTAGGGGCCTGTGGGGCTCGTGGAGTCTGTGGGGCGGCAGGGGCAGGTGCCTCCTGCGGGGTGCGAGCTGCCGGTGGGGCCGACGGGGCGGCACCGGCAGCCAGGGTGAAGCGGACCGGCGGGGCCTTCGGGTCCCGGGAGGCGGGCGGCGTAGGTGCGGCAGGCCCCCCAGACCCCGCAGACCCCACAGGCGCCCCGGGCCCGGCCGACCGCGTCGGCGGAGTCTGTGGGGCCGGTGCGACCGGGCGGGGCGGGGCGGGCCGCTGGGCCGGGCCCGGGGACGCCCCCGGCCGGCGGGCCGGTGCGGCCTGCGGGGCGGAAGAAGGCGGCGGGGCGGAAGAGTCCGGCGGCGCCTGCGAAACGGAAGGCGCCTGTGGAACCCGGGAGGCCCCCGGGCCGGGCGATGCCCGTGGGGTCTCCGTCGGCGGAACCTGCTGGGCCGGTGCGGCCTGCGGGGCGGACGGGGGCGTGGACGCGGAAGCGGGGGGCGTGGGAGCCGGAGCCGTGGGAGGGGTGGCCGGGCGGGGCGGCACGGGGGCGCGCTGCGCTTCGGTACTCATCCGGCCCCCCGCATACACGTCCTCGTACCGACCACGGATCACCGCCGCTGACAGGCCCGTTGGTGCTCGCGTGCACGTCACTCTACGGGCTGCGGACGGGCGGCGGGGAACGGGACGCCCCGGTCGGCGGGCGATCTGCCCCGATCGTCCCCCTACCCAGCCGTAGCGGCTCTCTGGCAAGCTGCGGCCATGACTGCCCGCACCGCTGACCGGACCCGCTACAACCGGGCCACCGCCCATCTCGACGCCCCGATCGCGATCGTCGATCTCGACGCGTTCGACGCCAACGCCGACGATCTGGTGCGGCGGGCGGCCGGGAAACCGATCCGGGTGGCGAGCAAGTCGGTGCGGTGCCGGGCCCTGCTGGAGCGGGTGCTCGCGCGCCCCGGGTTCGCCGGGATCATGTCGTACACGCTGGCGGAGTCGCTGTGGCTGGCGCGGGCCGGGTTCGACGACGTCCTGCTGGCCTATCCGTCGGCCGACCGGTCCGCGTTCGCCGAGCTGGCGGCCGATCCCAAGCTCGCCGGGGCCGTGACCGTGATGGTCGACGACCACGCCCAGCTGGAGCTGATCGACGCCTCGCGGGCGGGCGGCCGGGAGGAGATCCGGGTCTGCCTGGAGCTGGACACCTCGCTGCGGATGCTGGGCGGCCGGGTCCGGATCGGGGCGCTCCGCTCACCCCTGCGCTCCCCGGCGCAACTCGCCGAGCTGGCCCGCTCGGTGGCCCGCAGGCCGGGCTTCCGGCTGGTGGGGCTGATGGCGTACGAGGGCCATGTCGCCGGTGTCGGCGACGCGCTGGCCGGGCGTCCGCTGCGGTCCCGGGCGATCCGGCTGATGCAGTCGGCCGCCCGCAAGGAGCTGGCGGTGCGCCGGGCCGAGGTGGTGCGGGCGGTCCGGGCCGTCGCGCCGGAGCTGGAGTTCGTCAACGGCGGTGGAACCGGCAGCGTGCAGCACACGGCCGCCGAGGCCGCGGTGACGGAGATCGCGGCCGGTTCGGGGCTGTACGTGCCCCGGCTGTTCGACAACTACACGTCGTTCACCGGCCGGCCCGCGGCCCTGTTCGCGCAGCCCGTGGTGCGCCGCCCCGGCGTGGGCGTGGTGACGGTGCTCGGAGGCGGCTATCCGGCCTCCGGCGCGGCCGGCGCCGACCGCTCGCCGGTGCCGTATCTGCCCGAGGGGCTGCGCTACGACGCCCAGGAGGGCGCCGGCGAGGTGCAGACACCGCTGCTCGGCTCCCCCGCCGACGACCTGCTGATCGGCGACAAGGTGTGGTTCCGGCATGCCAAGGCCGGGGAACTGTGCGAGCGTTTCGACGCGTTGCACCTGATCGAGGGCGACCGGGTCACGGCGACCGTTCCGACGTACCGGGGCGAGGGGCAGACCTTCCTCTGACCGCGCTCCGGCGGACGCTCTCCGCCCGCGGGCCGGCGGGCGGCCTCTGCCCCCGGCCGGGCGGTCCCGGCTTCAGGGACCGATGGACGCGCCCACGCCACCGCTCGTCGCGCTGTCGCCGAGCGGGCGGATGCCCCGGGTGATGGTGTCCATCAGGGACAGCGGCAGGCCGGGCGTCCCGGCGTCGAAGGCGAACCGGACGATCACCGGCGTCCCGGCCCCCACCGAGGAGGGGAAGACCAGGGACTGCACGTACCCGCCGGGCCCCTTGCCGGTGGTGACCTTCCAGCGCACCAGGTAGCCGGTGCGGCCGGCGACGGTCAGCTCCTGGGCCTTGAGCACCCGGTGGGAGGTGATGCCGCCGTGGGTGCGCCGGCCGAGGCCGTCCTCCTCGTAGGCCTTGTCGGCGGCGGTGGCGATGTCGGCCTCGGCCAGGGTCCTGACATCGCTCTCGCCGCCCCGGGCGGTGCGGGTGGTGACCGTGCCGTGGTAGCAGAACGCCGCGGCGGAGGGGCAGTCGTAGGACTGCTCGGTGCGGATGGTGGCGGCGTCGTCGGAGGTGCTCTCCGGCTTCTCCCAGCCCTGGGGCACCGGCAGGGTGACCCCGTTGAGCTGGTCGACGAGGACGGTGGGGTCCTCGTCCGGGCCCGGCCCGGCGGAGGAGGAGGCGGTGGCCGTGGGGGCGGTGACGGGGGCGGGGGACGAGGTGGCCGTCGCCGGTGCGGCCGGCGTACCGCCCTCGTCGCGGCCGAGGAGCACGGCTCCGGCGACGGCCGCGCCCACGACCAGCACCCCGGAGAGCGTGAACGCCAGGATCCTCGTGCGGTTGCCGCCGCCGGATCCGCCGCCGGGGCCGCGCTGGTGCGGGAGCGACGGCGGGCCGAACGCGGCCGGCGCGGGCGGCTGTTCCGGGGCGGCGTGGGCGGCCCCGGGCCGGCGGGTGTGGGCGGTCCAGGCCGTGCCGTCCCACCAGCGCTCCAGGCCGGGTGCGCCCGCGTCCGGATACCAACCGGGCGGCGTCGCGTGGCTCATGCCCCCACTCTAGGGTCCGGTTCCGACACGGTCACCGGGGTTCCGGGTCCCGACGGGTCAGGCGTCCCGGCCGGTCAGGGAGAGCAGATCGCGGGCGGGGCCGGTGGGACGGTGGCCCCCGGGCCAGACGGCGCGCAGTTGGCGCCGCAGCCGTACGCCCGCGACGGGCACCTTGACGAGGCGGCGGGAGGACAGCTCCTCGCCGAGGGCCAGTTCGCTCAGGACGCAGGGGCCCGCGCCGCTCTCCGCCGCGCCCTTGACCGCCGTGGTCGAGGAGAGCTCCAGCAGGGGCTGGGCCAGTCCGCCGTGCACGGCGAGCGCCGCGTCCAGGACCTGGCGGGTACCGGAGCCGTGTTCGCGCAGGATGAGCGGGGTGGCGGCGAGTTCGCCGGGCAGCAACGGGGTGCGGCGGCGGGCCCAGGGGTGGCTGGGGGCGACCACGACGACGAGACGGTCGTGGGCGATGACGGTGCCGTCGAGGCCCTCCGGTATCGACAGCCCCTCGACGAACCCGAGGTCGGCCTCGCCGGTGACCAGGCGGCGGGCGACGGCCGCGGAGTTGCCGACGAGGAGCGAGACGGCGGTGTCCGGCCGCTCACCGCGCAGGGCGATCAGCCAGCCCGGCAGCAGGTACTCGGCGATCGTCATGCTGGCGGCGACCCGCAGCCGGGAGTCACGGCGGTCGCGCAGCGCCTGGGCGCCGGCGTCGAAGGCCTCCGCGGCTTCGACGACCCGGCGCGCCCAGTCGGTGACCAGGGCGCCCGCGTCGGTGAGCCGGGAGCCTCGCGGGGAGCGGTCCAGGAGGGCGACGCCGAGCTGTCGCTCCATCGACCGGACGCGGCTGGAGGCGGCGGGCTGGGTGATGCCGACGTCCCGGGCGGCCCGGCCGAGGCTGCCGTGCCGGGCGACGGCGAGCAGCAGTTCCAGCGCCCCGAGGTCCGGGACCCGGTGGGAGAGGGAAACGTGGGGTGCGTGTGCGTCGTCGCCGGCCATAAAGCCAGCTTATGACCTCATAGGAACGGGGTCCCTGGTGGGCGGGGACCCGGCCGCGAAGAATCGTGGCATGGCCATCTTTCCGCAGACCCGGACCGCCGTTCCGTCGCCCCCCGCCACGTCTTCGACCCGCCCGGCGGAGGCGTCCGGCGGCCCTGCGCGGCTGCCGTCCCTGCGGCACATCGGCCCCAACTGGTACGCGAGCGTGATGGGCACGGCGATCGTCGCGGGCGCCGGCGCGGTGCTTCCGGTGGACGTCCCCGGGCTGCGGGCCGCGTGCACCGCGGTGTGGGCGCTGTCGGCCCTGCTGCTCCTGGCCGTCCTCACCGCGCGGGCCGGGCACTGGCTCTGCCACCGCGACCAGGCCCGTGCCCATCTGCTGGACCCGGCCGTCGCCCCGTTCTACGGCTGTCTGTCGATGGCGTTGCTGGCCGTCGGCGGGGCCACGCTGACGGTCGGCCAGGACGTGGTGGGCGCGCGGGCGGCGCTGGCCGTGGACGTGGTGCTGTTCGTGGCGGGGACGGCGATCGGTCTGGTGGCCGCGGTCGTGGTGCCGTATCTGATGGTCGTACGCCACCGGCCGGCGCCCGGGACGGCGTCTCCGGTGTGGCTGCTGCCGCTGGTCGCCCCGATGGTGTCGGCCTCGCAGGGCGCGCTGCTGGTGCCCCGCGTCGCCGCCGGACAGGGGCGCGAGGCGCTGCTGCTGGCCTGCTACGCGATGTTCGGCCTGTCGCTGCTGGCGACGCTGGTGGTGCTCCCGCTGGTCTTCTCCCGGTTGGTCCACCACGGCCCGCTGCCGCTCGCGCTGACCCCGACGCTCTTTCTGGTGCTGGGCCCGCTCGGGCAGTCGACGACCGCCGTCAACCAGCTGGCCGACGTCGCCCCGGGGGCGGTCGGAGCCCCCTACGCCTCCGCGTTCGGCGCGTTCGCCGTGCTGTACGGCATTCCGGTGATGGGCTTCGCGCTGCTGTGGCTGGCGCTGGCGATCGCGATGGTGGTGCGGGCCGCCCGGAACGGCATGGGCTTCGCCATGACGTGGTGGGCGTTCACCTTCCCCGTCGGTACGTGTGTGACCGGTGCGGCGGGTCTGGCCCGGCACACCGGCCTGGACGCGCTGACCTGGCTCGCGGTGGCGCTGTACGTCCTCCTGGTGGCGGCCTGGGCGGCGGCCGGGGCGCGGACGGTGCTCGGGGTGCTCAGCGGAGCGCTGACGGCAGCGCCCGTGCCGCCTCGGCCAGCGACGGCCCGTACCACGTGAGGAGCCGCCCGTCGACGAGTGCGGCGGGCAGGGCGGGGAAGGCCTCGGGCCCGTCGTCGGCGGTGAAGCGGTAGGGCTCGTCGGGCAGCACGACCAGCTCGGCCCCGGAGGCGTTCAGCTCGTCGACCGGGACGCGCGGGTAGCGCTCGGGGTGGTCGGCGTACACGTTGCGGATGCCGAGGCGGGCGAGGAGGTCCCCGGCGAAGGTGTCGTGGCCCAGCACCATCCAGGGCCTGCGCCAGATCGGTACGACGGCGGGGCGCGGGTCCCCGGTGGGGGCGGGCAGCGCGGCCCAGGCGGCCTCGGCCGCGTCGAGCCATGGGGGCCGGGCCAGCCCGCAGCCGTCGACGAGGACGCGGTGCAGTTCGGCGAGGGCCTGGTCCAGGGTGCGGACCTCGGTGACCAGGACGTCGAGCCCGGCCGCCCGGAGCGCGTCGAGGTCGGGGGCGCGGTTCTCCTCCTCGTTGGCGATCACGAGGTCGGGGGCGAGGGCGGTGATCGCGGCCACATCCGGGTTCTTGGTGCCGCCGATCCGGGCGGCGGCGAGGTCCGCGGGGTGGCTGCACCAGTCGGTGACGCCGGCGAGCAGCCCGGGCGCGGTGCGGGCGACGGCCTCGGTGAGCGAGGGGACCAGGGAGACGACGCGCACGGACGGGCCTTTCGCGGGCGGAGGGGCGGGATCGCCCCCGTACGGACTCGCCCCGGCTCCGTCGTCACGGACCCGGCGCCGCACGTACGGCGTACAGGTCGGCGGCGGACAGGGTCGGTGGGTACGGGGCCGGTGGGGGTAAGGGGTCAGCGGCGCGGGTCGAAGGTGGCGTCGATGTGTTCGGCCACCGCGACGACCAGGAGCCGGGTGCCGGGCACGGTGGCGCGCCAGCGGTGGCGGACCCCGCCGGAGAGGAACAGGGTGTCGCCGCGCTCCAGGCGGTGCACCTGCCCCTCGGCCTCGACGTCGACGGCGCCCTCGACGACGTACATCAGTTCGTCGTTGCGGTGCTGGAACTCGCGCCCGAGGTCCGGTTCGCCGGTGAACTCCAGGGCGCTGAGCTGGTGCCGGCCGCGCACCAGCCGGCGCACGCCCTCGCCGTCCCCGGCCCGGACGACGTCCACGGCGCGCGCCGAGTCGGCGGCGGCGTACAGCTTCTTGGTGGTGGTCTCCAGCGCTTCGGCGACCCGGTCGAGGGAACGGGCGCTGGGGCGGGCGCGCTCGTTCTCGATCTGGCTGAGGAAGGGCACGGAGAGGCCGCTGCGCGAGGCGACCGCGGCCAGCGTGAGCCCCAGGGTTCTGCGCCGTCGGCGGACGGCGGCGCCCACCCGCGGTGTGTCCTTGTCGTCCATGTCCGGCTCCCTCCCGCCTCCGCCATCCTCCCGGTTGCCAGCACCTTACGCACATGGTTGCGCACGACGTCCGGTAAACGCCCCAGGGCAGCCGGAAGGGGTGGCCCCGCCCCGAGGCGGGGGCCACCCCTTCCGACCTGCTGCTTTGCTACCCGTGGGCCCCTACTGGGGCGCCATGGTGTCCGCGATGCCCGGGTTTTCGTCCATCCAGGCCTTCACGGCTTCCTCCTCGTGGCCCGCGCCGCGCTTCTGGATCTCGTTCTCCAGGCCGCCGAGCTGCTCCTCGGTGAGCTTGAAGTCCTTGAACCACTTCGTCAGCTGCGGGTACTGCTTCGGGAACTCCTTGGAGGCGATGGTGTGCAGCCGGTCGCCCTCGCCGAACGCCTTCTTCGGGTCCTTCAGCTTGGTCATCCCGTACTCGTTGTACGCCCAGTGCGGGGTCCACAGCAGAACCGCGATGGGCTCCTTCTTGGCGTACGCGCGCTTCAGCTCGGCCAGCATGCCGGGCGTGGAGGAGTCGAGGACCTTGTACTCCTCGTCCAGGCCGTAGCTCGGCAGGACGTTCTTCTTGAGGTTCTCCATGGTGGCGGTGCCGGGCTCGATGCCGACGATCCGGCCCTTGAAGTCGGAGCCCTTGCCCTTGAGGTCGTCGAGGGTCTTGACGTCCTTGACGTAGTCGGGGACGGCGACCTCGATGGAGGTCGGCCCGTACCAGGAGCCGATGTCGGTCAGCTTGTCCCCGTACTTGTCCCAGTAGTTCTTCTGGGTGTAGGGCAGCCAGCCGTCGAACTGGACGTCGATCTGGCCGCGTGACATCGCGGCGTACATCGGGCCGACCTCGAACTGCTTGAGGTTGATCTTGTAGCCGCGCTCCTCCAGGACCGCCTTCCACAGGTAGGTGGCGGCGATGTCCTCCTCCCAGGGGAACCAGGCGACCTCGACGGCACGGTCGCGCTCGTCCTTGCCGCCGTCGGCCTTGGCGTCCTTCGGGACCGGGGTCCACTTGTCGGCGACGCCCGGGTTGTCCTTCAGCCAGGTGCGGACGGCTTCCTGCTCCTTGCCGGAGCCGGCCTTCTGGATCTCGGCCTCAAGACTGGTGAGCTGCTTCTCGCTCATCCTGAAGTCCTTGACCCACTGGGCGACCTCGGGGTTCTCCGCGGAGAAGCCCTTGCGGGCCAGGCTGTGGACGCCGTCGCCCTTGCCCCAGAGGCCCTTGGGGTCCTTCAGCTTGGTGAGGTCGTACTCGTTGTACGCCCAGTGCGGCGACCAGAGCGGAACCACGATCGGCTCCTTCTTGGCGTACGCGCGCTTCAGCTCGGCCAGCATGGACGGCGTGGAGCCGTCGATGAGCTTGTACTCCTTGTCCAGGCCGTAGCCCGGCAGCAGCTTGTCCTTGAGCAGGCCCATCTCGCCGGCGCTCGGCTCGATGCCGACGATGCGGCCCTTGAACTCGGACGCCCGGCCCTTCAGGTCGTCCATCGTCTGGACGTCCTTCATGTACGCGGGGACGGCGAGCTCCAGCGAGGTCGGCGAGTACCAGGCGCCGAGGTCCTCCAGGCGGTCCTTGTACTTCGCCCAGTAGCTGGCGTGGGTGACCGGCAGCCAGGAGTCGGTCTGGAAGTCGATCTGCCCGTTGGCCATACCGGTGTACAGCGCGCCGGCCTCGTACTGCTTGACGTCGACCTCGAAGCCGCGCTGCTCCAGCATCTCCTTCCAGAGGAAGGTGGAGGCGATGCCCTCGTCCCACGGGATGTAGCCGATGCTGACCTTCTTGCCGTCGCCGATCCGCGCGGCCTCGCCGGCGGTGTCGTCCTTCGAGCCGCCGAACATGCTCATGCTTCCCGCGACGAGGGCGAGGACGACGATGCCGACGGCCGCGACGCGGGGCTGCGGGCGGTAGGTCCAGATCTTCCAGCCCTCGGCCATGGCCTGGGCCTTGGCGACCGCGCGGCGGCCCAGCGGGGAGACCTCGGTGCCGAGCGCGCCGGTCATCCGGTCCAGGTACATGGCGAGGATGACGATGGAGATGCCCGCCTCGAAGCCGAGGCCGACGTCGACGTTGCCGATGGCGCGGTAGACGGAGCCGCCGAGGCCGCCGCCGCCGACCATGCCCGCGATGACGACCATGGACAGGCCGAGCATGATGACCTGGTTGATACCGGCCATGATCGTGGGCAGGGCGAGCGGCAGCTGGACGCGCAGCAGGATGTTGCGCGAGGTGGTGCCGAAGGCCTCGGCCGCCTCGACGAGTTCGCCGTCGACCTGGCGGATGCCGAGCTCGGTCATCCGGACGCCCGGGGGCAGCGCGAAGATGATGGTGGCGATGATGCCGGGGACCACGCCGACGCCGAAGAAGATGACGCCGGGGATCAGGTAGACCATGGCGGGCATGGTCTGCATGAAGTCCAGGACCGGCCGGGTGATCGCGCTGACCGTCCTGGACCGGGAGGCCCAGATGCCCAGCGGCACGGCGATGACCAGGGTGACCAGGGTCGCGACGAGCACGAGGGTGAGGGTGTCCATCGCCTCGTCCCACAGTTCGACGGAGTCGATGAGGGCGAATCCGACGAAGGTGAGCAGGGCCGCGGGCAGACCGCGCAGCCACCAGGCGATGACGGCGACGATGCCCGCGAAGATCAGCGGCGCGGGGGCGGAGAGCACGGCGGCTATGCCGTCGAACATGCCGCTGACGACGGAGCTGATGGCGTCGAAGAGCCAGGCGAGGTGGGTCTGCAGCCAGTCGACCGCGGAGTCGACCCATTCGCCGAGGGGGAGCCTAAACACTGGCCACCTTCTTCACGCCGTCGGCCGCCGCGGGTTCGGTGTCGCGGGGCGCCTCGCTCGGGGCCATCGGCTCACCGAGGACCGCGAGCAGACGGGAGCTGGGGACGACGCCGACGAGCTTGCCCTTGGCGTCGGTCACGGCGACCGGGTTCGCGCTCTGCGAGCAGGGCGTGAACAGGTCGATGATCGGGGTGGACTCCGGGACCGTGGCGGGGGCCGCGGCCAGCACGTCCTGCGGGGTGCGCAGCTCGGTGCCGTCCGCCGCCCTGCTGCCCATCACGGTGTGCGCCTCGGCCATGATCGCGCCCGCGGTGAGCACCCGGGAGCGGTCGACGTCCTGGGTGAAGGAGGCGACGTAGTCGTTGGCCGGGGTGACAAGGATGTCCTCGGCGGTACCGAGCTGGACGATCCGCCCGTCGCGCATGACGGCGATCCGGTCGCCCAGGCGCATGGCCTCGTTGAGGTCGTGGGTGATGAAGACGATGGTCTTCTTCAGCCGCTTCTGGAGCTCCAGGAGCTGGTCCTGCATGTCACGGCGGATCAGCGGGTCGAGCGCGCTGAAGGACTCGTCCATGAGCAGCAGGTCGGCGTCGGTGGCCAGGGCGCGGGCGAGACCCACGCGCTGCTGCATGCCGCCGGACAGCTCGTCGGGCCAGGACTTCTCCCAGCCTTCGAGGCCGGTCAGCCGCAGCGCCTCCGTCGCGCGCGCCTCGCGCTCCGCACGCGCGACGCCCTGCACCTCCAGGCCGTACGCGGCGTTCTCCAGGACGCTCCGGTGGGGAAAGAGCGCGAAGTGCTGGAACACCATGCTGATCTTGGTGGAGCGGACGTGCCGCAGCTCGCGGGGGCTCAGGGCGGTCAGGTCCTGGCCGTCGAACAGCACCCGGCCCGCGGTGGGGTCGAGCAGACCGTTGAGCATCCGCAGCAGGGTGGACTTGCCCGAGCCGGACAACCCCATGACGACGAAGATCTGACCCGGCTCCACGGTGAACGAGGCGTCGATCACCGCTGCGGTCGTTCCCTCGGCGCGCAACTCGTCGCGGTCGGAGCCGCTTTCGAGCTTCCGCACGGCTTCATCGGGTCGTCTGCCGAAGACTTTGTACAAGTGCTCGGCTTGCAGCCTGGACACATACACCTCACGCGTTGAACCGAAAAACGGTCTGCCACCCCCTCCGGCAGACCGTGGAGCGGTGCGGGTTCTTTCCGCGTGGCACATGCACTAGTTGAAAATGCGACGTGGTTCGCTCCGATGGCGCGCCTGCCCGCGCTTACACAACTCAAACAAGACAGTGACCCACGTCACTGACCTGCGACGGAGCGGCAGTAAGCGGTTACTCGGAGCGACTGTGGGCGCGGTGGGGCATCATCGGGTCTGTGACGCGACGCCTGATGCTCCTCGACACCGCCTCCCTCTACTTCCGCGCCTACTTCGGCGTGCCCGACTCGGTGCGCGCCCCGGACGGCACCCCGGTGAACGCCGTGCGCGGCCTCCTCGACTTCATCGGCCGCCTGGTGCAGGACCACCGGCCGGACGACCTGGTCGCCTGCTGGGACAACGACTGGCGTCCGCAGTGGCGGGTCGACCTGATCCCGACGTACAAGGCGCACCGGGTCGCCGAGGAGACGCCCGCCGGGCAGACGGACGAGGAGGAGGTCCCCGACACGCTGTCCCCGCAGGTCCCGATCATCGAGGACGTGCTGGCGGCGCTCGGCATCGCCCGGGTCGGCGTCACGCCCTACGAGGCGGACGACGTCATCGGCACCCTCGCGGGGCGGGCGACCGGACCGGTGGACATCGTCACCGGCGACCGCGACCTCTACCAGCTGGTCGACGACGCCCGCCAGGTCCGCGTGCTCTACCCGCTCAAGGGCGTCGGCACGCTCCAGGTGACCGACGAGGCGTGGCTGCGCGGGAAGTACGGCGTGGACGGCGCGGGCTACGTGGACCTGGCGCTGCTCCGCGGCGATCCGAGCGACGGGCTCCCGGGCGTCCCCGGCATCGGCGAGAAGACGGCGGCGAAGCTGCTGGACGCGTACGGCGATCTCGACGGGATCATGGCGGCGGTGGACGACCCGAAGGCGAAGCTGACGCCCTCGCAGCGCAAGCGGCTGGACGAGGCGCGCGCCTATGTGGCGGTCGCGCCGAAGGTGGTCCGGGTGGCCGGGGACGTCCCCCTGCCCGACTTCGACCCGGCGCTGCCGCGCGAACCGCGCGACCCGGCCGCCCTGGAGGCGCTGGCCGAGCGGTGGGGGCTGGGCGGAGCACTTCAGCGGCTCCTGACCGCCCTTCAGCACTGAGGTGTTAACTTAGGTATACCTAAGCTCACGTTTTCGAACCAGGGAGTACCTCGTGGCAGAGCGGCCGGCCCGGCAGGGACCCACGGCTCAGGGGGCGCAGGTCGTGCGCACCGAGCAGATCACCCCGCACATGGTCCGGGTGGTCCTCGGCGGCGAAGGACTCGCGGACTTCGCCCTCTCCGGCTTCACCGACCACTACATCAAGCTGTGCTTCGCGCCCGAGGGCGCGGACTACGCGCACCCGTTCGACATGGCCGCGATCCGGGAGAGCCACCCGCGTGAGCTGTGGCCCACCACGCGTACGTACACGGTGCGCTCGTGGGATCCGGTCGCCCGGGAGATGGCCGTCGACTTCGTCGTGCACGGCGATTCGGGCCTCGCGGGACCGTGGGCGCAGCGGGCCCGGGTGGGCGAGCAGGTGACCTTCCTCGGCCCCGGCGGCGGTTACGGCCCCGAGGCGTCGGCGGACTGGCATCTGCTGGCCGGCGACGAGAGCGCGCTGCCGGCGATCGCGGCGGCGCTGGAGCAGATGCCGTCGGGTGCGGTGGTGCACGCCTTCGTGGAGGTGGCGGACGCCTCCGAGGAGCAGAAGATCGTGACGCCCGACGGGGTGTCCGTGACCTGGCTGCACCGCGGCGACCGGCCCGTCGGCGAGCTGCTGACCGCCGCCGTGAAGGGGCTGGACTTCCCCGAGGGCGAGATCCAGGCCTTCGTGCACGGGGAGGCGGGCTTCGTGAAGGAGATCCGCCGTTATCTGCGCGTGGAGCGGCAGATCCCGCTGTCGCGGCTCTCGATCTCGGGTTACTGGCGTCTCGGCAAGGACGACGACGCCTGGCGCGCCGTGAAGCGCGAGTGGAACGAGCAGGTGGAGCGCGAGCAGGAGAGCGGCACGACCGCTCCGTAGCGCCCGCCCCGACGCCGGCCGCCCCCGGGCGGCCCCGCCGGACCGGCCACCGGGCCCCGTCCGCCGCACCCGCGGCGGGCGGGGTCCGCGCGTCGGGGCGCGGCGGACGGGGCCCGGTCGCGCCTCGCGCGGGGGCCGCCACGGCACGCACCCCCCACGCACATCCGCCCGGCCGCGCACACGGCCCCGCACCGGTCGCCCCACGGGGCGGACGCCGCCGGGCCCGGGGCGGTCACCCCACGGGCTCCGGCTCCGCACCGCCGGCAGCGGCCCCGGCGCCCCGCCCCCCGCCGTCTCCCGCGGCGCGGGAGCCCTCCGGATCGACCGGCCCCGAGAGGTTCCGCGGGGACTCGAAGCGCCGGAAGGAGACGTCGATGTGCGCCAGCCTCCGCAGCGCGCCGAACATCGCCTCGCCGAGGACGGTGCCCACGACGACGCTCTCGACCAGGTCCTCGCGGGCCACCCGCCGCTGCACGTAGTCCAGGTCGGCGCGGGCCACCGGCTCGGCGGCATCCGCGTAGGCGTCCAGCAGGCCGATGTACCCGCCGTGTCCGGCCCTGCGCAGCGCGGCCAGGACGCCCGCCAGCGATTCGGCGGCAGGGCCCCACTCGTCGGCATGCCAGCCCCGCCGCAGCAGGAGCTCGGCGACCTCGCGCCGCGCCTCCTCCAGATCCGGTCCCGCCTCTTCCTCGCGGCCCGCCGGGGTGACGCCGTCGGCCGCGATGCCGAGCACCTTGTGCACCGGCTGCTCGGGGTCGTCCATGACCTCCAGGACCTCGCCGATGCCGGCCAGCGAGAGGCCGCCGACGTCCAGCAGCGCCCGGATCAGGCGCAGCCGGCGTTCGTGCCGGGGGCCGTAGTGGGCCTGATTCGGGCTGGTCAGCTCGCCTGCGGGCAGCAGTCCCTCCCGTAGGTAGTACTTGATCGTCGGCACCGGGACCCCGGAACTGCGACTCAACTCACCGATACGCACCGCGTGTTCGCCCTTTCACCCTTGCCAGAAACCGCCCTCATCATAGATAGTCCCTCTATCGGATAGCGGACAGCGCAGCTATCCATATTAATCGCATCATCACAGGGGGTCCCTCATGTCGTCATGGCGTTCCTGGCATCGCCCATTAGTGATCTTCTCCGCCGCGATGGCCGTCATGGCCCTCGTGTCCGCCGTGGGCCTCGTCGTCGACGACCGGGTCCTGGTCGGCGCGCCGATCTGGGCGAAGCCGTTCAAGTTCGCCGTGTCCTTCGTCGCGTACTGCATGACCCTGGCCTGGATGCTGACCCGGCTCACCCGGGGGCAGCGCACCGGCCGATGGGCCGGCCACGTCGTCGTGCTGACGAGCCTCACCGAGATGGTCCTGATCACGGTGCAGGTCGTCCGGGGCCGGCGCAGCCACTTCAACACCGCGACCCCCTTCGACACCGCGCTGTGGAGTGCGATGGGGCAGACCGTCGCCGTCCTGTGGGCGGCCACCCTGGTGATCGCCGTCCTGCTGCTGCGCAGCCGCATCGCCGACCGGGCGACCGCCCTGGCCGTCCGGGGCGGTCTGCTGATCGCCCTGGCCGGTGCGGGCCTCGGCTTCCTGATGGGTGGGCCGAGCGAGGGCCAGCGGGCGGCGAGGAACCTCGACACCGCCGACGTCATCGGCGCGCACTCCGTGGGCGTACCGGACGGCGGCCCGGCCATGCCGCTGACCGGCTGGTCGACGACCGGCGGCGATCTGCGGGCCCCGCACTTCGTGGGCATGCACGCCCTCCAGCTCCTCCCGCTCCTCCTGATCGCCCTGCCGCTGCTCGCGCCCCGTTTCGCGCCGCTGCGCGACGCCGGAGTGCGGCTGCGTCTGGTGCGGGTCGCCGTGGGGGGCTACGCGGCGCTCCTGGCGCTCATCACCTGGCAGGCGCTCCGGGGGCAGCCACTGGTCCACCCGGACGGGCTCACGCTGGCCGCCGCCGGCGCCGTCCTCGCGGCGGTGGTGTGCGCAACGTGGAGCGCGCTGCGCACGGCCGTCCCCGACCGCCCGTCCCCCCGCACCGCCGACGACAAGGAGCCCGCGGTATGACCGACGCCCTGTTCGAGATCACGTTCTACCTGGCCGCGCCGTTCTGGCTGCTGATGGTCTTCGCCCCCACCTGGTCCGGCACCGCCCGCGTCGCCGCCTCGCCGCTGACCGTGCTGCCGGTGCTCGTCGTCTACGTGGTCATGGCCGTCCCGGTGTTCCCGGAGCTCTGGTCGGCGGTGAGCAGGCCGGACATCGACACCTTCCGGGATCTGATGGCGCTGGCCGGCGGCGCGGGGGCCCTGTGGGCGCAGGTGATCGCCTGGGACCTGCTGCTCGGGCAGTGGATGTACCTCCAGGGCCGGAAGCTGGGGCTGTCGCCGCTGCTGATGGGACCGCTGCTGGTCCTGACGATCCTGCTGTCGCCGTTCGGGCTGCTGATCTTCCTCGCCGTCCGCGCCGTCCGCTCGCCGCGGCGCGAAACGCCCACCGGCTGAGTCGCGTCCTCCCGGGGTCCGGTCTGGAAAGATCGCGGCCGTCCGACCAATCCGCACGGTCCTCGGCTCCGAATCACTCCCGGAAGCGACGATCGCCCCGGGAGGAAAGCCGCGTGAAGGAAGCCGTACACATCAGTGGGGTGGCCTCGGCCGGTCCCGATCTCCAGGAGCTCCTGGTGCGGGTCGCGCGGGGTGACCAGGACGCGTTCGCCGCGGTGTACGACGCGGTGAGCGGGCCCGTGCTCGGCCTGGTGCGCAGCGTGCTCCGCGATCCGGCCCAGTCGGAGGAGGTCGCGCAGGAGGTGCTGGTGGAGGTGTGGCGCACCGCGCCCCGTTTCCGGGCCTCCCGGGGCAGCGCGATGAACTGGGTGCTGACCCTGGCCCACCACCGGGCCGTCGACCGGGTCCGCTCGGCCGAGGCCGCCGCCGCCCGGGAGCACAAGGCGGCGCTGCTGGACCGGACGCCCGCCTTCGACGAGGTGTCCGAACAGGTCGAGACCCGGCTGGAGAGAGAACAGGTACGGCGCTGTATGCGCACCCTGTCCGAGCTGCAACGGGAGTCGGTGACCCTGGCCTACTACCGGGGCCTGACCTACCGTGAGGTCTCGGAGCTGCTCGCCGTGCCGCTGGGCACCATCAAGACACGACTCCGCGACGGCCTCATCCGCCTGCGCGACTGCCTGGGGGTGAGCGCATGAGCACGGCCGAACTGCACACGCTGACCGGTGCCTATGCCCTGCACGCACTGCCGGACTCCGAACGGCACGAGTTCGAGCGCCACCTGGAGGACTGCGAGGCCTGCGCCCAGGAGGTGCGGGAGCTGTCGGCCACCGCCGCCCGGCTCGGCCTCGCCGTCGCCGAGACCCCGCCGCGCGAGCTGCGCGACCGGGTGCTGCGGGAGATCACGACCGTACGCCAGGAGGCTCCGACGCCCGGCAGACGGGCACGGACCGGCGGGGGCGGACGGACGGGCCGGTGGTACGCCTACGCGCTCGCCGCCTGCGTCGCCGCGGCCGCCGCGTTCGGCGGGGTCGCGGTCTGGCAGAACCAGGTGGCCCAGGACGCCCGGCAGGAGGCGAACCAGGCGCAGCGGCAGAACGAGCGGCTGGCCCAGGTGCTCTCGGCCCCGGACGCGAAGACCGCGTCGAGCGAGCTGACCGGTGGGGCGCACGGCACCGTCGTCGTCTCGCAGAGCCAGAACCGCGCGGTGTTCCTGGCCTCGGGGATGGCTCCGCCGCCGAGCGGCAAGGTCTACCAGATCTGGTTCAACGACGAGGGCACGATGCGCTCGGCCGGACTGATGGACCCGAAGGCGAGCGACGACGCGGTCCTGCTGAACGGTCCGGTGGACCGGGCGTCCGGCATGGGCATCACGGTCGAACCCGCCGGCGGATCGGCCGAACCGACCTCGGATCCGGTGGCCCTGATGAACTTCCCGACCGCCTGACCCCACACCCACGAACCATGCGAGGAGCGCCCGTTCCATGAGTGTCGCGGTGGTGCTGTTCACCTCCGATCTGCGTCTGCACGACAACCCGGTGCTGCGTGCCGCCCTGCGGGACGCCGACGAGGTCGTCCCGTTGTTCGTCCGGGACGACGCCGTCCACCGCGCCGGGTTCGACGCGCCCAACCGGTTGGCCTTCCTCGCCGACTGTCTGGCCGCCCTGGACGCCGGACTCCGCCACCGGGGCGGCCGGCTGATCGTCCGCCGGGGCGAGGCGGCCACCGAGGTGAGGCGGGTGGCCGAGGAGACCGGGGCGGCCCGGGTGCACATCGCCGCCGGGGTCAGCCGGTACGCGGCGCGGCGCGAGCAGCGGATCCGCGAGGCGCTGGCGGACACCGGCCGCGAGCTGCACGTCCATGACGCGGTGGTCACCGCGCTCGCCCCGGGCCGGGTGGTCCCGACGGGCGGCAAGGACCACTTCGCGGTGTTCACCCCGTACTTCCGCCGTTGGGAGGCGGAGGGAGTACGGGGCACACTGACCGCTCCCCGCACGGTGCGGGTGCCGGACGGCGTGGCGAGCGACCCGCTCCCGGACCGGGACTCCGTCGAGAACCTCTCCCCCGGCCTCGCCCGGGGCGGCGAGGAGGCGGGCCGCAAACTGGTGACGTCCTGGCTGAACGGGCCGATGGCCGACTACGAGGACGGCCACGACGACCTGGCCGGCGACGCGACGTCCCGGCTCTCCCCGCATCTGCACTTCGGTACGGTCTCCGCCGCCGAACTGGTCCACCGCGCCCGGGAGAAGGGCGGGTTGGGGGGTGAGGCGTTCGTGCGCCAGCTGGCCTGGCGCGACTTCCACCACCAGGTCCTCGCGGACCGGCCGGACGCCTCCTGGTCCGACTACCGGCCGCGCCACGACCGCTGGCGCTCCGACGCGGACGAGATCGACGCCTGGAAGTCCGGGCTCACCGGCTATCCGCTGGTCGACGCGGCGATGCGGCAGCTCGCGCACGAGGGCTGGATGCACAACCGGGCCCGGATGCTGGCCGCGAGCTTCCTCACCAAGACGCTGTACGTGGACTGGCGGGTGGGCGCCCGGCACTTCCTGGACCTGCTGGTCGACGGCGACGTGGCCAACAACCAGCTCAACTGGCAGTGGGTGGCGGGCACCGGCACGGACACCCGGCCCAACCGGGTCCTCAACCCGGTCATCCAGGGCAAGCGCTTCGACGCGCGCGGCGACTACGTACGGCGCTGGGTGCCGGAGCTGGCGGAGGTGGAGGGCTCCGCGATCCACGAGCCCTGGAAGCTCCAGGGCCTGGACCGGGCGGCCCTGGACTATCCGGACCCGGTGGTGGACCTGGCCGAGGCCCGGGCCCGCTTCGAACGCGCCCGGGGCCTGGACTGACCGGACCACGGCCACCGGACGAGGGGCCCGTCCCGCGCAGCCGCGGGGCGGGCCCCCTTCGCTGTCACACCCGGCGCGGCGGCCGGGGGAAGAAGCCGCTCGTCCGCGCCACGTACGCGTCGAACCCGGGCCGGTCGGCCATGTGGCGCTCCAGCAGGGCCGCTCCGCTGCCCCTGGTCAGCAGGAAGCTCATCACCAGCGGGGCGACGACCGTGGCGGCAGCGGCGGCCGGTGCCTGGCAGACGAAGAGGAAGAGGCCCCACCAGACGCAGAAGTCGCCGAAGTAGTTCGGGTGGCGGGTCCAGGACCACAGCCCCCGGTCCATGATCTTCCCCTTGTTGGCGGGGTCGGCCTTGAACCGGGCGAGCTGCGCGTCACCGATCGCCTCGAAGGCCAGCCCGACGGCCCACAGCAGCACCCCCGCCCAGGCCCACGGGGCGAGCGGCGCGGTGAGGTACTGCGCGGCCTGGACCGGGAGCGAGACGAGCCAGACGAGGGCGCCCTGGAGGAGGTACACCTTGCGCAGGGCGTACAGCTGGGGGTTGCCGGGGGCCTTGGCCAGCATCTTCTCGTAACGCGGGTCCTCCCCGTGCCCCTTCCCGCGCCGGCCGATGTGGATCGCGAGGCGCAGCCCCCAGATCACGGTCAGGGCGGTGACGAGCAGCCGGCGGACGTCGTCGCCCTCGCCCGCCGACAGACTGTAGGAGACCAGGGCGACGGCGGCGAACCCGATGCCCCAGGCCACGTCGACGATCCGGTGCACGCCCTTCCTCAGGGCGACGGCGAAGGTGACGAGCATGACGGCGAGGGCGGCGACGGCCGCGCCCGCGAGCCCGCTCGCGAACGCGCCCCAGGCGAAGCCGCTCACCGCTCCTCCTCGGGCCCGGCCGGTGCGTACCAGTCGCGCCGGGTGGCGGGCATCGCGGCGGAGCCGACCGGGTCGGGCCGTACGCAGAGGATCTGGTCGACGCCCATCCGCCGTTCCTCGAACGCGAGCGCGCCGCCGACGAGGTAGAGCCGCCACACCCGCGCGGTCTCCTCCCCCACCAGGGCGACGAACTCCGCCCAGCGCTCCTCCAGGGTGCGCCGCCAGGCCTCCACCGTCCACACGTAGTGCTCGCGCAGCGATTCGACGTCACGCACCTCCAGGCCGGCGCCCTCCAGCAGGGCGACGGTCTCGCCGAGCGGACGCATGTGCATGTCGGGGGCGATGTAGGACTCGATGAACGCGCCGCCGCCGGGCGCGATGGCCCCCCGGGACATCTGCTGGACCAGGGCCCGCCCCCGCGGCCGGAGCACGTCGTGCAGGATCGCGGTGAACGCCGGGTACTCGGCGTCCCCGACGTGCTCGCCCATCTCGACCGTGGACACGGCGTCGTACGCCCCCCGGGTCTCCGGCCGCCCCGCGATGTCCCGGTAGTCGATGTGTCGCACCTCGACGAGCTCGCCGAGGCCGCGTGCGGCGACCTGCTCGCGTACGTACGCGGCCTGTTCGGCGGCGAGGGTGACGGCGGTGACGCGGACGCCGTGGCGCTCGGCCGCGTACAGGGTCAGCGACCCCCAGCCGCAGCCGATGTCCAGCAGCCGCGCGCCGGGCCGCAGTCCGAGCTTGCGGCAGATCAGCTCCAGCTTGTCGCGCTGGGCGTCGGCCGCGCCGTAGCCCGGCGCGTCGCTGGTCCAGTAGCCGCAGGAGTACGCCATCGTCTCGTCGAGGAGCAGCGCGTAGAAGGCGTTGGACAGGTCGTAGTGGTGGCTGATCGCCGCCCGGTCGCGGGCCTTGCTGTGCAGGGTCCCGCGCAGTCCGGCGCGGGCGGCGGGGGCCGGCGGCCGGGGGCCGACCGCGCCGAGGCGCAGGGCGAGGCCCGCCGCCCTGATCCGGTCCGCGAGGGCGGGCGAGGGCGGGGTGAGGCCGCGGTCGCGCGCGGCCCGGCGCATGGCGCGCAGCCCGTCGCCGAGATCGGTGTCGAGGTCGATGTCACCGGTGATGTAGGCCTCGGCGAGGCCGAGTTCGCCCGGCTCCCACAGCAGGCGGCGCAGCGCTCTGCGGGTCCGCACATGGACGGTGGGGGCGTCCCTGGGCCCGGTCTCGCTGCCGTCCCACATCCGGACCCGGACCGGCGGCGGGCCGCCGAGGAACCGCTCGATCAGCGGTTCGACGCGCTGGGCGGCCCCGGTCGGGGTGCGCCGGGCGGGGGGCTTGGGTGCGGTCGTGGTCACGCGGTCTCCTCGCGGGTCAGAACCAGTTGCTGCACATCGAGATAGCCGGAGCGGAAGCCCGCTTCGGAGTAGGCGAGGTAGAAGGTCCA
>NZ_UAVD01000024.1 GCF_900460065.1 Streptomyces griseus
GGGCCCCTCGCCGCGACAATCGTCAACGTGACGTCCTCCTTCGAGTTCCACACGAGTCCCGCGCGGCTGTCGGACGCCCAGCGCGACCGTGTCCTCGGCGTGCTCAGAGACGGTGCGGCACAGGGCAAGCTGTCGCACGACACGTTCATGCGCCGCATGGAACTGGCCCTCGTGGCCCGGCGCCCGGAGGAACTGGCGGCCCTCACCTCCGACTTGGAGGTCGCCGGAGGCTGGTCCCAGGGACTCGTCCGCGCGGTGGGCGGGATATCCGCCTTCCCCGGGCGGCTGCGCCGCGCCTGGCAGACCGAGCGGCTCCCCAAGCTGCTGCTCCCCGCCCCCGGACCGCACCCGCTGCTCATCGGCCGCGATCCGGCCAACGGACTGCGCCTCAACCACGAGACCGTTTCCCGGCTGCACGCCGAACTCTCCGCGCGCAACGGCCGTTGGGTGCTGCGCGACCTCGGCTCCACCAACGGAACCTGCGTCAACGGCCAGCGGCTCGTCGGCTCGATCCCGGTGCGGGACGGGGACCAGGTGAGCTTCGGCCGGATGAGCTTCCGCCTCACCGCACCGGCCCGCCCGCCCGAGCCGCCGCCGGCCGCGCCCCGGCCGGCCGCGCACCCGCCCGAGCTGCCCCCGCCCGTGCCCCGGCAGCCCGGGCCCCAGCCGCCCGAGCTGCCCCCGCACCGCCCCGGCCACCCGCCCGCCTGAACCCCCGGCCGGTCGGTGCCCGCCGGTGCGGCCCGTGCCCGGCCGGCGTCGGGAACGCCACGGCGACCGCCTCCGGGAGCGTCGGACGCGGAGGGCCGCCGCGGCCTTCACGGAACCGCCCCCTTCCCTGCCCGCCGGGCTCCGCCCTCTCCGCCCCACCGCGCGCTCACCCGAACGGACGTACGCCGACTGCGGTACGCCCCCGGCGGTGGTCCGCTGAGAAGGTGCGCGCCGACAGCCGGCGCACCGACTCCAGGGGGCACCGGATGCCGGCCGACCGCCCCGACGCCCTGCCCGCCGCCCGCCGTCGGCACCGGCTCGCGGGCGGACAGCCGGGCCTGCTGGCCCCGGGGGCCACGACGGACCCGTACCGGCTGCGTCTCTACCGCCTGCTGCGCACCCACTACCCCCTCGGCTACGACCCGGGCCTCGGCGCCTGGCTGCTGAGCCGGTACACGGACGTGGCCCTGGCCCTCACGGACCCCCGGTTCACCGGCTACCCGCACGACGGGGCGCCGCGCGGCCGGGCGCCCGTCCCGCTCGGGCTCTGCCGGGGCAGCCTGGTCTGCGTCCCGCCGGCCGTGCCGTACCGCACCGCCGAACCCGCGGTCGAGCGGACCGCGTACGTCCTGGCCCGCCGGATCGCCCGGCGCGACCGGGCGGACCTGGTCGCCGACTTCTGCCGCTGGCTGCCCGCCGGCGCCGCAGCCGTGGCCGCCGGGCGCGGCCTGAGCACCCTGCCCCGGGGCGGCGCCCCGGGCCGGCGGGCGGGCGCCGTACCCGACGACTGCGCCGGACCCACCGCGCTCCGCGAGCACGCCCTCGCCTCGTTCCTCGCCAACATGCTCGACGACCCCGACCTGCTGGCCGCCGCGACGGCCGGCGACGGGGCCGCCACCCTGCTCGGACGGGCCTGGGCCGAGACGCTGCGCCGCGACCCGCCCGTCCAGATCGTGCTGCGCCGCACCCGGACCGAGGTGGCCGTCAGCGGCGGCACGCTCCCCGCCGACGCGCCCGTCGCCTGCCTCATCGGCGCGGCGGGCCGCGACCCGGCCCGGTTCGGCGCGCCCGACCGCTTCGACCCGCTGCGCTCCGACGCCGACCCGCTGCTCATCGGCCCGGCCGGCTGTCCCGCGGCGCTCCTCGGCGGCCTGGAGGCCGAACACGGCCTGCGCGCCCTGTTGGCGGCGATGCCCGGCATCCGCTGGGCCGACGGCTTCCGCCCGGCGGCGGGCGGCCTGCTCACCCGCGGCCCGCGCACCCTCCTCGTACGCCCGTCCTGACCGCCACGGGCCCGCCCCTCAGCCCCGCACCCGCCGCAGCAGAGCCACCGGCCGCTCGGCGAACAGCTCGGCCGCCCCCACCGCGCCGCCCGTGAACTCCCGGCCCGGCGAGTCCGACAGCAGATCCGTCCAGGGGCCCGAGCCCGGCAGCTCCAGGACCGTGTCACGCCAGCCCCCGGCCTCGGCCAGCCGCAGCGACAGCCGGGTCACCGCCGTGACCACCTCGTCCGACCGGCAGAAGGACAACAGATGCGGGGCGGCCTCGCCCCGGGCCGTCAGCGGCGCGTACGACCCCGACGCGCCGAACACCTCCGGCCGTTCCCGTCGCAGCCGCAGCGCGGCCTCCGTCAGCGCCTGCTTCTCCCCTCCGGACTCCGGCCGCCGGAACGGCCGCCGATTGTCCGGGTCGACCAGCGCCAGGTACTCGTTCTCCGTGCCCTGGTAGAGATCCGGCACCCCCGGCATGGTCAGGTGCACCAGCGCGGCCCCCAGCACCTGGGTCCGCACGTGCGGGGCGAGCGCGTCGGCGAACGCGGCGACCGACGCCCGGGCCGCGCCCGTCCCGCTGCCCGGGCCTGCGGCGACGAAATCCGCCACGGCCCGCTCGTACGCCGGGTCCGGCTCCGTCCAACTGGTGAACAGGCCCGCCTCCCGCACCGCCTTCAGCAGCGCCGGCTCCAGCCGCTCGGACAGCTCATCGGCGGGCAGCTCCGCGCAGCCGTACGCCGACTGCCAGGCGGACCAGGCCAGTTGCGGATCGGGGGCCGCCACTTCGGCCGTCGCCGTCAGCTCCGCCACCAACGCCGACCACCGCTCCGGGCACTGGGACAGCACCGCGATCCGGGCCCGTACGTCCGCGCTGCGCTTGGTGTCGTGCGTGGTCAGGACCGTTCCGGTGGCGGGCCAGTCACGCGCGATCCGCGCCGCGAAGGCGTGGAACTCCTCCGGTGACACGGCGGGCCGCCCCGGGTCACCGCCCACCTCGGTGGCCGAGATCAGCGGGACGTGCCGGTAGAACGCCGTGTCCTCCACCGACTTGGCGTGCAGCGCGGACGCGGTCTGCGCGAACCGGGCGCAGAAAGCGGCCTGTTCCTCCCCGCCGCCGAGCCGCCCGAGCGCCAGATCCCGTACGACGTCCACGGCCGCCGCCTCCTCCGGGACGGAGAACACCGCCTTGGCGTCCCGTACCGCCTCCTCGGTCAGCGTCTCCTCGGCGATCCGGGTCGGCGGCTCGCCCGCGGTGGCGTACGGGCGGTAGACCGGGATCCGGACCAGCAGTTCCCGGACCGCCGTCCGCAGCGCCCACGGGGCGTGGTCGCGCAGCGCGGGGTCCCGGTCGCAGATCCGGGCCGCCAGCCGGGTCAGCCAGGCGGTCTCGGCGGCCAGCTCATGCGTCGCCACCCGGTACGCGGCCCGGCGCACCGTCGCGCTCCAGTCGCCGCCCCGGTCGCCGGGCGGGGTCGCGAACTCCCGGTAGCGGCCGAGCAGCTCCGCCGCGCCGGACGGGTCGGTGAACAGCCCGTCGATCCGGTGGAGCGCGTCGTATCCGGTGGTGCCCGCGACCGCCCAGTCCGCCGGGAGCCGCTCGTCGCCGGTGAGGATCTTCTCCACCACCGTCCAGGCGCCGCCGGTGGCCCCGCTCAGCCGCTCCAGGTAGGCGGCGGGCGCGGCGAGGCCGTCGGGGTGGTCCACGCGCAGCCCCTCCAGCACCCCGTCGCGGAGCAGTTCGAGGACCTTGGCGTGCGTGGCGTCGAACACCTCCGGGTGTTCGACACGGACCCCGATCAGCTCCGAGACGGTGAAGAACCGCCGGTAGTTCAGCTCGGTGCGGGCCAGGCGCCACCAGCCGAGCCGGTAGTGCTGGGCGTCCAGCAGCTCCGGCAGCGGAAGGCCCGCCGTCCCGGGCCGGAGCGGGAACTCCAGGTCGTGGTAGCGCAGCACCTCGCCCTCCACGAAGAGGTGCTCCAGTTCCCCGCCGAGCGGCCCGCCGAGCACCGGCAGCAGCACCCGGCCCCCGCCCGCCGCCCAGTCGATGTCGAACCAGCGCGCGGACGGGGAGTCAGGGCCGTCGCGCAGGACGTCCCACAGCCGCCGGTTGTGCCGGGGCACGGCCGCCATGTGGTTGGGCACGATGTCCAGGACCAGGCCGAGCCCGTGCTCCCGGGCGGCCGAGGCGAGCGAGCGCAGCCCCTCCTCGCCGCCCAGCTCCGCCCGGACCCGGCTGTGGTCGACCACGTCGTAGCCGTGCGGGGAGCCGGGGACCGCCTCCAGGACCGGCGAGAGGTGCAGGTGCGAGACGCCGAGCGCGGCGAGGTACGGCACGGCCTTCTCGGCGGCGGAGAACGGGAAGTCGGGCTGGAGCTGAAGCCGGTACGTGGCGGTGGGCGTCATGGACTCCTACGTACCCCGCCCGGGGCGATCCGTGTCACCCCGGACCGAAGACTCACCCCCGCTCCCGGCCCACCGGGCCTCAGGCGGACCGCTTCAGAACGGTCAGGCTGCGCCCGATCAGGGTGACCCGTTCGCCCTCGGCGACCTTCGGCCCCGCCCCCGGCTCCACCCCGTCCGGCCGCGCGGTGTCGACGACGACCTGCCACTGCTCCCCGTGGCCGACGGGGACGGCGAACTCCAGCGTCTCGGCGCTCGCGTTGAACATCAGCAGGAAGGAGTCGTCGAAGATCCGCTCGCCGCGCGGCCCCGGCTCCGAGATCGCGTGCCCGTTCAGGAACACGGTCATCGCCTTGGCGTGGGCCGCCTGCCAGTCCTGCTGCGTCATCTCCTCGCCCTCCGGGGTGAACCAGGCGATGTCGGAGAGCTCGTCGTGGGTGCCCTCCACCGGTCGCCCGTGGAAGAAGCGGCGGCGTCGGAAGACGGGGTGGTCGCGGCGCAGCCACACCATGGCCCGGGTGAACTCCAGCAGGGTCGAGGCGGGGGCGTCGGCCTTCTCGTCCGGATCGGGCCAGTGCACCCAGGCCAGTTCGTTGTCCTGGCAGTAGGCGTTGTTGTTGCCCCTCTGCGTACGGGCGAACTCGTCGCCGTGGCTCAGCATCGGCACGCCCTGCGAGAGCATCAGCGTGGCGATGAAGTTCCGCATCTGGCGGGCCCGCAGCTCCAGGACCTCCGGGTCCTCGGTCTCACCCTCCGCGCCGCAGTTCCAGGACCGGTTGTGGCTCTCGCCGTCCCGGTTGTCCTCCCCGTTGGCGTCGTTGCGCTTGTCGTTGTACGAGACGAGGTCGTGCAGGGTGAAGCCGTCGTGGCAGGTGGCGAAGTTGATCGAGGCGAGCGGCCGGCGGCCGTCGTCCTGGTAGAGGTCGGAGGAGCCGGTGAGCCGTCCCGCGAACTCCGCCAGGGTGCGCGGCTCGCCCCGCCACAGGTCGCGGACCGTGTCGCGGTACTTGCCGTTCCACTCGGTCCACAGCGGCGGGAAGTTGCCCACCTGGTAGCCGCCCTCGCCGACGTCCCACGGCTCGGCGATCAGCTTGACCTGGCTGACCACCGGGTCCTGCTGCACCAGGTCGAAGAACGAGGAGAGCCGGTCCACCTCGTGGAACTGGCGGGCGAGCGTGGCCGCGAGGTCGAAGCGGAAGCCGTCCACATGCATCTCGGTCACCCAGTACCGCAGCGAGTCCATGATCATCTGGAGGACGTGCGGGGACCGCATGAGCAGGGAGTTCCCGGTGCCCGTGGTGTCCATGTAGTACCGCTGGTCGTCGGTGAGCCGGTAGTACGAGGCGTTGTCGAGGCCGCGGAAGGAGAGGGTCGGGCCGAGGTGGTTGCCCTCGGCCGTGTGGTTGTAGACCACGTCGAGGATGACCTCGATGCCCGCCTGGTGCAGGGCCTTCACCGCCTGTTTGAACTCCAGCACCTGTTCGCCGCGGTCGCCCCAGGAGGCGTAGGTGTTGTGCGGGGCGAAGAAGCCGATGGTGTTGTAGCCCCAGTAGTTGGCGAGCCCCATGTCCGAGAGCCGGTGGTCCTGCACGAACTGGTGAACGGGCATCAGCTCGATCGCGGTGACGCCCAGCTCGGTCAGGTGGGCGATCACCTCCGGGTGGGCGAGGCCCGCGTAGGTGCCGCGCAGCTCGGGCGGGAGCCCCGGGTGCAGCATCGTCAGGCCCTTCACATGGGCCTCGTAGATGACGGTCCGGTGGTAGTCCGTCCGGGGGCGACGGTCGTCGCCCCAGTCGAAGTACGGGTTGACCACCACCGAGCTCATGGTGTGCGGGGCCGAGTCGAGGTCGTTGCGGGCGTCCGGCCTGCCGAAGGGATAGCCGTACACCTCCTCGCCCCACTCGATCCTCCCGGCGACCGCACGGGCGTACGGGTCCAGCAGCAGCTTCGCGGAGTTGCACCGCTGCCCGCGCTGGGGCTCGTAGGGGCCGTGCACCCGGAAGCCGTACCGCTGACCCGGCATCACCCCGGGCAGATAGGCGTGACGCACGAAGGCGTCGGTCTCGCGGAGCTCCACCGCCGTCTCCGAACCGTCGTCGTGCAACAGGCACAGCTCGATCCGGTGGGCGGCCTCCGAGAAGACCGCGAAGTTGGTGCCGGCGCCGTCGTACGTGGCGCCGAGGGGGTAAGCGTGTCCCGGCCAGACCTGCATGATGAAGACTCTTCCCCGGTGCGGTGGCTTTCCTCGGCCCGATACCTTCCGCATACTCCCCGAAAACACGGTGCTCACCTAGGACGTCGCCCGGTGCGGCCGGGTCCCGTCGCCGGAGCCGGGCTCGCACCGGTCAACTTCGGACACTCCCGTGCCGCCCCGGAAGTGCTTCCGGACCGCGTCACCCGGCGGGCGTCCGGTTCCCGCCCCGGTACAGGGGCCCTAATCACTATGAATCCGCTCACTCCACCCGATCTCGCCGCAAGGAACAAGCCTTACGCGCAGGGGAGTTGAGAAAGTCGCCTGCGCATCGGGCTGCGTCGGATCGCGGTCCCGGAGTACCCTTCCTTGATCGTTGGGTGGGGGAGTGGAAGGCGGTACGCGGGTGAGCTCGGGAGGGTTCGAGCTGCCCCCAGGTGACGCAGGTCACGAGGGGGAATCGACCGATGCCCCGCCCGGGGCGGTGTCCCTCGCGCAGCCCATGGAGATCGGCGCCGAGCTGGACTGGGGCTCGGAGGCCTGGAACGAGGTGCGCACCCGGGCCCAGCGGGCCGGACGCGCCTATATCTGGCTGAATCTGGTCGAACAACGACTGCGGGCCGTCGTCGCCGCCGTGCTCCGGCCGATCTACGAGCCGGTGCACGGCGAGGAATGGGTGGTGGCCGCGGCCGGACCGGCCGGGCAGGAGTGGGTGCAGCGCGCCGTCGCCGTACGCGAGGTCTCGCGCCGCAAGGGCTATCTGCTGGACCCGGCCGACGACAACGTCCTCAGCTTCCTGACGCTGCCGCAGCTGCGTGAGCTGATGGTCCAGCACTGGCCCTGTTTCGAGCCGTACTTCGACGACCGGCGCGAGGTCGAGCTGGCCCTCGACGAGCTGGAGGTCGCGCGCAACGTCGTCTCCCGCAACCGCGCCCTGAACGAGGCGGTCCTGGCCCAGGCGGAGCGCGCCTCCGCCCGGCTCCTGGACATCCTCGGCAGCGGGGCGGGGGTGCCCTCCGCGGACCGGCTGCCGGTGGACGCGGTCGAGGAACTGGTCGGCGACCGGTACGCGGACGTGGTCTCCGTCCATCCCGACCGGGTCCGGCTCCAGCGCCAGCTGCCCGCCGAGGACCTCTTCGGCGGGGCGCGCCGGCTCGACGCCATCGGCATAGGGCTCAACCTCCTCGTGCAGAACTTCTCCGGCCGCCGGCTCGTCCGGCTCGCCGAATCCGGCTGCCGGGTGCGGCTCCTGTTCATCAACCCGGCCAGCAGCGCGGTGCGCCGCAGGGAGCGGGAACTCGGCCTCAAGAAGGGCGAGCTGAGCCGCTCGGTGGAGATGAACATCCTGCACATGCGCCGGGTGCGCTCCAGGCTCCGCGACCCGGGCGCGTTCGAGATCCAGGTCTTCGACGAGACCCCGCGCTTCACCGCCTACCTGGTGGACGGCGACGACCCGGACGCGGTGGGCGTCGTCCAGCCCTATCTGCGGCGGGCCCGGGGCATGGAGGCGCCCGTCCTGGTGCTGCGCGGCGGGGGCAGGCGGACGGTGGTGCGGCCCGGGCAGGACAGCGAGCACGGCCTGTTCGAGACGTACCGGGAGGAGTTCGAATCGGTCTGGACGGACTCCCGGCCGGTCTCCTGAGGGCCCCGGCCCCGGCGGGCCGTGCGCCGCAGGCCTCCTGTGGCTCTGTCAGTGGCCCGTGCGAAGGTGGTCATCACTCGGGGGGAGCACCACGGGGGAGCACCACGAAGGAGGTATCGGGATGAGCTGGCACCGCGGAACACTGGTCGGCTTCGACCTGGAGACGACGGGGACCGACGTCGAGAACGACCGGATCGTCACCGCCGCACTGGTCCGGCTGGACGCGGACGGGACGGTCGCCGAGCAGCGGACCTGGCTGCTCGACCCGGGAGTGGCGATACCGGAACAGGCTTCCGCGATCCACGGCATCGGCACCGACCACGCCCGCCGGCACGGGGCGCGGGCCGTCGTGGCGGTCGAGGAGATCGCCCACGCGGTCGCCGAGGTGCTGCGCTCGGGCGTGCCGCTGGTGGTGATGAACGCCCGCTACGACCTCTCGCTGCTGGACCGCGAATGCCGCAGGCACGGCCTGCCCTCGGTCGACGAGCGGGTCGGCGGGGAACCCTCGCCCGTCATCGACCCGCTGGTGATCGACAAGCACGTCGACAAGTACCGCAAGGGCAAGCGGGCCCTCCAGGCGCTGTGCGACCACTACGGGGTCGCGCTCGACGGAGCCCACGAGGCGAGCGCCGACGCGGTGGCAGCCGTGCGCGTGGTACGCCGGATGGGGGAGCGGCACCGCCCGGTCGGCACCCTGCCGCTCGCGGAACTGCACGCCCTTCAGATCCGGGCGGCCGCCGAGCAGTCGGCCTCGCTCCAGGCCTATCTGCGCCGCTCGAACCCGGCGGCCGTGGTCGAGGCGTCCTGGCCGATGATCCCGCGCGGCCGCTGAACCGCGGCCGGCGGGCCGTGGGCCCCTGCGCGTCAGTTCGGGGCGGGAGAAGCCGTCTGGTCCGCCTCGATATCGAAGTTGATCTTGTCGCCGTCGACCGAGGTGACGGTGGCCGTCACCCCCAGGGTGCTGCCGTCGCCCGCCGTGAGGGTGCAGCGGGTCTCGGTGCCGACCTTCCCGGCGAGGTCCTCGGGGCAGGTGACGTCCGGTTCCGGCTGGCCCGTCGTCTCGGCGAGCTTCTCGGCGACGGTGGCGGACAGCTTGTCCTTGGACAGCTTCGCCTCGGAACCCCCCACGTTGACCGAGGCCGAGCAGCCGGCCAGCAGCGCCCCGGCGGCCAGCGCCGAGAGGCTCCATGTCACTGCGGTCGAGCGGGTTATGGGCATGGGAAAGCTCCGTTTCACAGGGTGCGGGACGGTCGGCGGAAGCATACGTGGCACCGCGCCGGCGGCCTGCCGCCGGCAGGCCGCCGCAGGGCGTCGGGGGTCGGGGCGCCGGTCAGAGCTTGCCGAAGACCACTCCGCGCCAGGTCCAGCCCGACGTGAGGGCGGTCTCCCGCAAGGGGTCCGTCAGCTGCGCGCTGTCGAAGCTGAAGGATTCGGTCGCCTCCAGCCGGCCGCTCTCGCCCCGCTGGAAGGTGTAGCGGCGCGAGACGGTCCTGCCCCCGCCCCGCCCGTACTCCGCCGAGGTCTGGAGCCGCGGCGGATTGCCGACGCGGGTGACCTCCCAACTCTCCTCGACGGCACGCACCTCGGGGACGTCCTCGGCCAGCCGCATCCGGATCCGGATGGCGTGCGTCAGCTGGGACCCGATGAAGAAGGTCTGCCAGGCGGGCTCGTCGATCCGCCACTGGGCCACCAGATCGGCGCCCTGCGCCGAGCCGTCGCTGATCACGTAGGGGACGTCCGGCCGGTTGAGACCGAGCAGAGCCGCCCGCAACTCCTCCGCCGGACAGGGCGCCAGCCCGGCCTCGGGGTGCTTGGTTCCGGTCAGCTTGTCGAAGAATCCCATGAGGTCAACCTATGAGTGGTCGGAACAGCGGTGCAAGAAAGGGCCGGTCGTCCCGGCGGCCTAGGGTGTGTCCGGTCGGACCGTGCGCACGAAGTCCCGGAAGTCCTCGACGACGTCGCCGTGCTGGGCCGCGGTCACCGTCAGGATCAGCCGGATCACCGCCCGCTTGCTCGGATCCTCGACGTCCAGCAGGGACAGGTAGACCTGCGACTGGATGAGATCGCGCGGCACGCCCCCGGCGATCGCCGAGATCGCCAGGGTCTGGGTGAGGCCGGGAGCGTCCTCGGAACCGACCTCGCGGCGTTCGGCGACGTCGACCGAGGCGGCGGACCCGCGCAGGTTCGCCACCGACTCGTCGGCGATCTCGGGGAGCGTCGCCGGGTCCGGGCGGAACGCGCCGTCGACCGTGATGTTCGCGGTGAAGCCCGCGTCCGGGTGCGGGTGCAGGGCGACGAACGCCGCGCCCGGCGCACCCACCCCGTCCGGCGGTGCGGCACGCCAGCCGTCCGGCAGTTCGAACGCGATCGGTACGGGCAGGGTGGTGGTCATCCCGGTCTCTCCTTACGGTTACGGTGTGCTCTCGGCAGCGGGTTCCCGCCGGCGTACGTCAGAACAGGCTGCCGATCCCGTCTCCTACCCAGCTCGCCGCATCCCCCACGGCCCCGGCCGCGTCGCCCACCGTATCGACGACCTTCCCCGGGTCGACGGTGAACTCGAAGCCCACGGCGCCGCCGAGACCGGGGGAAACGCCCACCTTCGGGCCGAAGTGCCACACGCCGTTGGCGTCCTTGCTGGCGTTCAGGCTCGCCTCGGCGCCGGGACCGGCCCAGCCCTCGACCGTGACACCCGCGCCGAGTCCGCCGATGTCCGCGCCCGCGCCGGCGGCGGCCTTGGCCCCGGCGAAGGCCTCGGCGCTCAGGTTCACGCCGTCCAGCCCCGCTTGCGCGTTGACCCCGGCCTCCGCGCCCGCCATGGCCTCGGCCCGGCCGTACACGCCGACGGGGCCGACGTCCGCGGTGCCGCTCGCCGAGGCCTCGCCACCCGCGAAGCCCTTGGCCTCGGCCTGTGCGCCCTCCTGGGTGACGCCCGCGGCCGCCGAGGCCTTGGCACCCGCATAGGCCTCCGCCTCCCCGGCCAGCTTCATCGGGCCGTTGGTGAGCGTGCCCTCGCCCTTGGCGCGGCCGAGGTCGGCGTGTGCCTCGGCCTCGGCCAGCTTGCCCTTCCCGATGTTCGGACCGCTGGCGTCCGTTCCGACCCCGGGCCCCGAGGCCTCGGACTCGCCCTCGGCGACCCAGCCGTCCTTCTTGCCCGGCGCGGGGTCCGGCTTGCCGGCCTTCGCCAGATCGCCCTCGGCGCTGGTGTTGAACCCGCCGATGCCGATGCCGTCCGTCGAGACGTCGATCGTCGCCCGGGACAGGGCCCGCTTCACGCTCTGGTCGGTGTCGTCGACGGCCTTGACCGCTTTGGCGATCTGGTCGGTCCAGCCCTGCGCCTTCTCCCGGGCGTCGGCCAGCAGGCGGGTGTGGTCGGGATCGTGCTGGAAGGCGTACTTCTCCTGCGGGGAGAGCTTGTCGTACCCGACGTAGGTCGCCTTTCCGGTGCCGTCGACCTTGTAGTCCTTCCTCTCGGCGTCCGCGACCAGCTCCTTGACCGCCTTCTGCAGGCGGGTCAGCTCGGTCTGCGCGTCGGTGAGGAGACGGGCGACGGCCAACGCCTCGGCCTTCGCCGCGCCGAACTCGAAGGCGGTGGCCGCGGCGCCGCTCTGCTGGGCGCCGAAGGCCTCGCCCTGCCAGTTCCCGTTGGTCAGCACGGCCTGGACGTTCTGCGCGTAATCGGTCTTCAGCTCACCGAAGCGCTCGCCCATCTTCTTCCACGCCCCGGCCACGTCCGCGAAGGAGGAAAGATCGGCCGTCACCACGTCCTCGTAGGTCAGTGTCATGGTGGCGCCCGTCACATTCCGTCGAAGCTGCTGGGCGGCCGTATGGAGTTCACCTGGGCGCCGGTGGCGAGGTCCTGGTTGTGGAAGATGGTCTGCGCGCCTTCCAGCCCGTTCAGCTCCTGCTGCAACCGCCCCATCAACCGATTGACCTGTGCCTGCCAAGCGCCGAGCGCATCGGAGACGCCCTGGTCCGAGGCCCAGGAAGAGAGCCCCTTCAGGCCGGTGTCCTGCTTGATCAGAGGGCTCGGGGACGCCGCCGGCGGGGCGAGGAAGGGAACCCGCACGGACCCGCCGCCGGCCGCCATGCCGCCGGCCGACCGGGTGTCCGGCAGCATGCTTTCCTTCATGTACTTCGCCGCGCGCTTCTTGTCGCTCGCCGACGTCGCGAGCTTCTGCTCGCCGCCTTCTCCGGTCCCCATGGGCAACCCCCGTTGCAATCGCACCTGTTCGGCCTGACGGCCACGACGCATAGTACGGAAGGATCATCAGATCCCGGCTGCCGCCCCCGGGGGGCGTTTCAGAAGGGGTACCAGCGGACCTCGGCGTCGCCCTCGCGCAGTGAGGCCACCCGGCGGCGGAACTCCGCGAGCGCCTTGGGGTTGGCCGGGGCGTGCTGGGAGACCCAGGCGCAGCTGGCCGTCTCCCGGGCGCCGCGCAGCACGGCGCACCCCTCCCACTCCCGGACGTCCCAGCCGTACGCGGAAGTGAAGGCGTCGTAGGCCGCGGGGTCCAGGCCGTAGCGGTCGCGGGAGAGGGCGAGGACGACCAGGTCGTGCTCCCGCAGATCGGCGGAGAACGTCTCCAGGTCGACCAGGACCGGGCCCGCGGGCCCGACGTGGACGTTGCGCGGGAGCGCGTCGCCGTGGATCGGTCCCGGCGGCAGATGGGGAACGAGTGCGGCGGACGCGGCCGCGAAACCGTCGCGGCGCTCGCGGAGGTAGTCGGCGTCCGCCGGGTCGATCGCGTCTCCCGCCAGGGTCAGCCACCGCTCCACACCGCCCAGCAGCTCCCGGCGCGGCAGGGTGAAACCGGAGGGCGCGGGCAGCGCGTGCACCAGGGAGAGCAGCGGCGCGAGGTCGCGCGGCTCGGCGGGGCGCACGGGGTCGGGAAGCCGGTGCCACAGCGTCACGGGGTGGCCCTCGATCAGGCGGGGCCCGCGCTCGGCGGCACGGACGACCGGCACGCCGGAGGCGGCCAGCCAGTCGGCGAGGGCCACTTCCCGCTCCGCCCGCTCGCGCAGCTCCGGGTGGCCGGTGGAGTCCCGGCCGACCTTGATCACCAGGTCGCCGGTGGCGAAGACCGCGTTCTCGCCCAGCGCGAGCAGCTCCGCCGCGCCGGGAAAGCCGGCGGCCGTCAGCACCTCGCGCGCTCGCATCTCGTCCATGGGTGCGATTTTGCATCCCCGCAGGCCACCTTGACGAACCGATGACCCGTCAGCACGATGACGGAGGCCTCCCGGGCAGCGGGAACGGGGCGAAATTCGTCTCCGGTGCATCAGGGAGATACGGGGCAAAGGGGTCTACTTCGTGACATCGGTGACCGCGACGAAGCGGCCCGGACCGGACGACCCGCGGAGCGGGCGCGACGGACCGGACGGGCAGGGCGGGCGGGGCGGACGCGCGTGGGGCTCCGGCCGTCCGGGGCGGTCGGGCCGTCCGGAACGCAAGGCGTTCGGGGACCGGGCCGCCTGGTTCCTGGTACTGCCCGCGCTCATCCCGATCCTCGTCCTCAGCGTCGGACCGCTCCTCTACGGCATCGCTCTCGCCTTCACCGACGCCCAGTCCGGCCGTACCCGCTCCACCCAGTGGATCGGCACCCTGAACTTCCAGGACCTGCTGCACGACACCCTGTTCTGGGACTCGTTCCGGATCGGCCTGGTCTGGGCCGTCGGCGTCACCGTCCCGCAGTTCCTGCTGGCGCTCGGCCTCGCCCTGCTGCTCAACCAGAACCTGCGGATGCGCTGGCTGGCCCGGGCGCTGGCGATCATCCCCTGGGCGATGCCCGAGGTCGTCGTCGGCATCATGTGGCGGCTCGTCTACAACCCGGACGCCGGCATCCTCAACGAGACCGTCCGCGACCTCGGACTCGGTGACGGGCGGGACTGGCTGACCGGTCTCGCCACCGCGCTGCCCGCCGTGATCCTCGTCGGCATCTGGGCGGGCATGCCCCAGACCACCGTGGCCCTGCTCGCCGGACTCCAGAACACCCCGCGCGAACTCCACGAGGCGGCGGCCCTGGACGGCGCGGGCGCCTGGCGCCGGTTCCGTACGGTCACCTGGCCCGCGATCAAGCCCGTCGCGCTCGCGATCTCCGCGCTCAACCTGATCTGGAACTTCAACTCCTTCGCCCTGGTCTACGTCCTGACCAGCGGCGGACCGGGCGGCCGGACCCGGCTGCCGATGCTGTTCGCCTACGAGGAGGCGTTCCGGTACGGGCAGTTCGGGTACGCCGCGGCGATGGGCTCCGTGATGGTCGCGGTGATCTCCGTGCTCCTCGCCGTCCACCTCGTCGGCCGGCTCAGGGGAGGCGAGGACCGATGAGGCTCGGACCGAAGGGGCCGAAGCAGGCGGGGGCCCGGCCCGCGAGGCGTGGACCGGCGGGGCGGGAGGCGACCGGGCTGCGCACCGGCAGGCCCGCGCGGATCGGTCAGTACCTGGCCCTCCTGGCCTACCTGGTCTTCCTCGCGTTCCCGTTCGTGTGGCTGATCTCGACCGCCTTCAAGCCCGCCCGCGAGCTGGGCTCGCTCCACCCCACCTGGATCCCCGAACAGCCCACCCTGGACAACTTCCGTCAGGCCTTCGACGAGCAGCCGCTGCTCCAGGCCGCGGCCAACTCCCTCGTCGCCGCCGTCGGCGCGGCCGTGATCGCCGTCGTGATCGCCACCCCGATGGCCTATGTGATGGCCCGCCACCGGGGCCGGCTCGCCACCGCGGCGACCGGCTGGGTGGTCGTCAGCCAGGCGTTCCCGTTCGTCCTGGTGATCATCCCGCTCTTCCTGATCCTCAAGAACCTGCATCTGATCAACACCCTGTGGGGGCTGATCATGGTCTATGTCGTCTGGTCGCTGCCCTTCGCGCTGTGGATGCTCGCCGGATACGTGACCGCCGTGCCGGCCGAGCTGGAGGAGGCCGCCGCCGTCGACGGGGCGGGCCGGGTGCGGACGCTCGTCTCGGTCGTGGCCCCGCTGCTCGCCCCCGGGATCGTCGCCACCGCGCTGTTCGCGTTCATCACCGCGTGGAACGAGTTCTTCTTCGCGCTCGTCCTGCTCAAGACCCCGGAGAAACAGACCTTGCCGGTCGTCCTCACCCACTTCCTCGGCGCCGAGGGCGTGGCCGACCTCGGCCCGCTCGCCGCCGCAGCCTTCCTCGCCACGCTCCCCTCCCTCGTCCTGTTCGCCTTCATCCAGCGGCGTATCACCGGCGGGATGACGGCCGGGGCGGTGAAGAACTGATGCGCGCCGCGGCCCGGCGGACGGCGGCCGCCGTCGCCGCACTCGCCCTGGTGCTCGCCGGCTGCTCGGGCGGGGGCGACGACGGGCGGGACGCGGACGGCACGATCCGCATCCGGTTCCAGTCACTGGCCTGGCAGAAGGAGTCCGTCGACGCCAACAAGCAGTTGGTGAAGGAGTGGAACGCGGCCCACCCCGGCGTCCAGGTGGACTACGTCCAGGGCAGCTGGGACAGCGTCCACGACCAGCTGCTCACCTCCTTCGAGGGCGGCGAGGCCCCCGACGTCATCCATGACGCCTCCGACGACCTGGCCGACTTCGCCTACGGCGGCTACCTCGCCGATCTGCGCCCCCTCCTCCCCGAACGGCTCAAGGCCGACATCCCCGAACAGTCCTGGCGCACCACCACGTTCGGCGAGGGTGTCCACGGGGTGCCGTTCCTCCAGGAGCCCCGCGTCCTGATCGCCAACACGAAGCTGCTGAAGGCCTCGGGCGCCCGCGTTCCGACACCGGAACGCCCCTGGAGCTGGGCGGAGTTCCGCAAGGTCACCGACGAGCTGACGGGGAAGGGGCGGTACGGCGTCGCCTGGCCGCTGAAGGAGCCGGTCTCCGTCACCTTCAACCTGGGCCTCTCCGGCGGCGGGCGGCTTTTCCACCGCGACGACGACGGCAAGGCGGTCCTGCGCTTCGAGCCCGGCGACGGCGTGGTGACCGGCACCATCCGCGACCAGGTCAACACCGACGGCAGCGCCGCCCGCGGCGCGCTGGGGATGGGCGGGTCGGACGCGCTGCCCGGGTTCTTCGGCGGCAAGTACGCCATGCTCCCGCTCGGCTTCTCCTACCGCCAGCAGATCATCCAGCAGGCCCCGGAGGGATTCGACTGGACGGTTCTGCCGATGCCCGCGGGTGCGGGCGGCGCGGTGCAGGGCGTGAGCCCGCAGACCTTGTCGGTCGCCGAGGAGAGCCCGCACAAGAAGGAGGCCGTCGCGTTCATCGACTTCCTGCTCCGCCCCCCGAACATGGTGCGCCTGGCCCGGGGCGACTGGATGCTCCCCACCGGTACGGAGGCGCTGGCCGACCCGTCGCTGAGCGGCGCCGAGCACGGATGGGCCGTCGGCACCGCGCTGGCGCGAGGGCTGCGCCCGGCGCCCGCCCAGTCGGTGCGCGGCTACCCCGAGTGGAAGGACAAGGTGGCGACCCCCGCCCTCCAGGAGTTCTACAGCGGCGCGATCGACGCCGGCGAGCTGCGCGAGCGGCTGGTGGACGACGGGAACCGGGTGCTGGCCCGCTACCAGCGCTGACCTGCCGGGAAAATGAGGTTGCACGAGACGTCTCGTCTCGTTTACGGTGTGCGGCATGACGGAATCCCCGCGTGCCCACATCGCCATGTTCTCCATCGCCGCCCACGGACATGTGAACCCGAGCCTCGACGTCATCCGCGAACTCGTCGACCGTGGACACCGCGTCAGCTACGCCATCCCGGCCTCCTTCGCCGAGAAGGCCGCCGCCGTCGGCGCCCGGCCGGTGATCTACGCCTCGACCCTGCCGACCGACGACGACCCCGACGCCTGGGGCACCGAACTGATCGACAACATCGAACCCTTCCTCGACGACGCGCTCCAGGCGCTCCCGCAGCTCGCCGAGGCCTTCGAGGGTGACGAGCCCGACCTCGTCCTGCACGACATCACCTCCTATCCCGCCCGGGTGCTCGCCCACCGCTGGGGCGTCCCCGCCGTCTCCCTCTGGCCCAACCTCGTCCCCTGGGAGGGGTACGAACAGGAGGTCGGCGAGCCGATGACCGCCGAGCTGAAGCAGACCGAGCGCGGCAGGGCGTACTACGCGCGCTTCGACGGCTGGCTCGCCGAGAACGGCCTCGGTCATGTCTCCAGCGACGACTTCGTGGCCCGTCCGCGCTTCGGCATCGTCCTGATCCCCGAGGCGCTCCAGCCGAACGCGGACCGGGTGAACCGAGGGATGTACACCTTCGTCGGGGCCTGCCAGGGCGACCGCTCCGACCAGGGGGAGTGGGCCCGCCCGGCCGGGGCGGAGAAGGTGCTCCTGGTGTCGCTGGGCTCCTCCTTCACCAAGCAGCCCGCCTTCTACCGGGAGTGCGTCGCGGCCTTCGGCGGCCTGCCCGGCTGGCACGTGGTGCTCCAGATCGGGGCGCACGTCGACCCGGCCGAACTCGGAGAGGTGCCGGACAACGTGGAGGTGAGCGCCTGGGTGCCGCAGCTGGCCGTGCTCAAGCAGGCCGACGCCTTCATCACCCACGCCGGTGCGGGCGGCAGCCAGGAGGGGCTCGCCACCGGCACCCCGATGGTCGCCGTCCCCCAGGCCGTCGACCAGTTCGGCAACGCGGACATGCTCCAGTCCCTCGGCGTCGCCCGGCACCTCCCGATGGAGGAGGCCGACGCCGCGAGCCTGCGCGAGGCCGTGCTCGCCCTGGTGGACGACCCCGAAGTGGCGGCCAGGTGCGGGCTGCTGAGCGAGCGGATGGCACGGGAGGGCGGCACCCGGCGGGCCGCCGACCTCATCGAGGCCGAACTGTCGCGCTGAGCGGAACCCCCTCGGCGCTGTCCGGACGCACTCCGTCCCGCCCCGACTGCCGCGACCAGCGGTTCTCCGGGGCGGGACGGCCGTGTTTCGGCTCCGTGAACCCTCCGCCGCGCCGGGTCCGGTCGGCGCATCTGCACGCACGCCCCGGCGATTTCACACCGGGGACCGGGTGTTCACCCCCCTCGCCCACACCTTCACGGACCTTCACGTGTCTTCACGACCGGTGACTCCCGCCCCGGGGGCCCCGTCGGCGCTCCGGCGGTGGCCGGCCGGACGGCGTCCGACGCCGCGCGTACGGCTCTGAACAGGGGATATGCGAGGCGGCGCGGGCTCGCGAGATGTTCTCCGGTCGGCCGGTCCGGGCGGGGAGGACGTCGCTCGCCGCTCCGTGACGGCGAAGACCGGCCATGGCCGATTTCTTATTACGCAACCTTGTTGAGCAAGTCACGCCCTCGGGGAGGCCTTGATCTGTGCTCGTCAATCGGTCAGGGTTTCGAGCCAGCCCCCGGAGATCTTCCGGCCGAGGGCCAATCCCCCCACAGAGTTTGACGAGGAGACCCCTCTTCATGGCCAAGCACCAGCGCACCCGTCGCACCAAGCTGACCGCCGCGATCACCGCCGTGGCCGCCGCCGCCGGAGTCACCCTTCTCGGCACCTCGTACGCCGGAGCCGCGCCCGCTCCCATGGGCACGGTCTACGGCGCCGACGCCGCCACCGCGGTGTCCGGCAGCTACATCGTGATGCTGGACGAGAAGAAGGCCGACAAGGCCGAACTCGCCAAGGAGTACGGCGGCGAGCTCAAGCGCAACTACTCCTCCAGCATCAACGGCTTCTCCGCCAGCGGCCTGTCGGAGACCGAGGCCAAGCGCCTCGCCGCCGACCCGGCCGTCGCCAAGGTCGTGCAGAACAAGAAGTTCAGCATCGACGCCACCCAGGACAACCCGCCGTCGTGGGGCCTGGACCGGATCGACCAGACCGAGACCGCGGGCGACAACGCCTACACCTACCCGGACGCCGGCGGCGAGGGTGTCACTGCGTACGTCATCGACACCGGTGTCCGCGTCACCCACGAGGACTTCGAGGGCCGCGCCACCTCCGGCTTCGACGCCGTCGACAACGACGACGACGCCGACGACGGCAACGGGCACGGCACCCACGTGGCGGGCACCATAGCCGGGGCCGCGCACGGCGTCGCCAAGAAGGCGAACATCGTGGCCGTCCGCGTCCTGGACGACAACGGCTCGGGCACCACCGAGCAGGTCATCGCCGGCATCGACTGGGTCACCGAGAACGCCTCCGGCCCGTCCGTCGCCAACATGAGCCTCGGCGGCGGCGCCGACCCGGCGCTCGACGCGGCCGTCCAGAAGGCCATCGCCGCGGGCATCACCTTCGGCGTGGCCGCCGGCAACGAATCCAGCGACGCCGGCGAGGGCTCGCCCTCCCGCGTCCCCGAGGCGATCACCGTCGCCTCGTCCACCGAGGCCGACGAGCAGTCGAGCTTCTCCAACTACGGCCCGGTCGTGGACATCTACGCCCCCGGCTCGGACATCACGTCCACCTGGAACGACAGCGACAGCGGCACCAACACCATCTCCGGCACGTCGATGGCCACCCCGCACGTCGTCGGTGCCGCCGCCGTCTACCTGGCGGGCAACCCGGACGCGACCCCGGAGGCCGTCGCCACGGCGCTCACCGAGGGAGCCACCCCGGACGCCATCACCAACGCCACCGAGGGCACGGCCAACAAGCTCCTCAAGGTCGTCGAGTAACACCCCGGTTCCGACCGGACACGCCGGGCGGCGGCGGCCCCACCCGCCGCGGCCCGGCCCCACGCACAGCAGCCGCCGCGCTCTCCCCCACGGGGCGCGGCGGCCGCGCCGTGTCACGGGCAGCCCGTAGGGTGAGTGGCCATGACGACGACGTACGCGGCGCTACTGCGGGGGATCAACGTGAGCGGCAGCAAGCGGGTCCCCATGCCCGAACTGCGCACCGTGCTCACCGAACTGGGGCACACCGGCATCGCCACCCATCTCCAGAGCGGCAACGCCGTCTTCCGGAGCGGGAGCGACGACGAGGACGCGCTCGCCGCCGCCCTGGAGCGGGCCCTGCGCGAGCGGTTCGGCTTCGCCGTGGACTGCCTCGTCCGCGACGCCGGCTATCTCGCCGCCGTAGCCGACGCCTGCCCCTTCCCCGCGGCCGAACTGGAGGGCAAGCAGCTCCACGTCACCTTCTTCGACCGGCCCGTCGACGCGGAGCGCTTCGCGGACCTCAAGGCCGGTGACTTCCTGCCGGAGGAGTTCCGGCTCGGCGACCGCTGCCTGTACCTGTACGCCCCCGACGGGCTCGGCCGCTCCAGGCTGGCGGTCGCGCTGGGACGCCCCCGCCACGTCAAGGGCCTCATCGCCACCAGCCGCAACTGGAACACCGTGGCGAAACTCGTGGAGCTGACCCGTGGCTGAGCCGACCCCCGCCGTGGCCGCCGCCATCGAGGGCGAACTGCGGCTGCTGGACCCGGTGGTACGGGCTTCCGCCGAGCTCCTCGCCTCGCTGCTGCACCCCGGGTTCCGGGAGATCGGCACCAGCGGCCGGCTCCGGACCCGGGAGGCCATCGTCGCCTCGCTCACCGCGGACGACGCACCCCGCCCCGGCCCGCTCACCGCCTCCCGGATGCGGGGGGAGCACCTCTGCGCCGACCTGGTGCACCTCACCTTCGACACCGAGTCCAAGGGGCTCCGCTCCCACCGCAGCTCCCTGTGGCGGCTGACCCCGCGGGGCTGGCGGCTCTACTTCCACCAGGCGACCCCGTTCGACGAGGATTCCCCCGGCGACCCCTTTGCCGCCCCCCTCGACCGGACCTGACCCTCCGGGGAGGGCCGCCGGCTCCGGACCCGGCCGTCGCCGCCACGGCGACGAGTCCCTCCGCCGGCATGGAGCCCCCTGACCTTCCAACTCGGTTGCGCGGTAAGCGTCTTCCCATCGTCCCCTTGGCGGGCTCCGCCGGGCACCGCGTGGGGGAGACGGCCCCGACCCGGGGCCGGGGCGTCGGCGCCGGGCGGGGGCCGGGGGTCCCGGTCGCGGCGGGCGCAGGTTAGCCTTGCCTTCGTTTGGCTGGACGTGGGTGGCCGGAAGTCGCCGCCACGTCGGCCCGTGACACGCTGAGGAGCAGATGAAGTGGGGGCTGATACCGCCGGGCGCGGCGTCATACGCCGGGCCGTCGCGGGGCAGCGGCGGGACGTCGCCGTCGGATCGCTCCTGGGCGCCTGCCACCAGACGGGCGAGGCACTCGTCCCCGTACTCATCGGGCTGATCGTCGACCGCGCCGTGGTCCGCCCCGACGGCGGTGCGCTGGCGATCTGGCTGGTGGTCCTCGCCGTCGTCTACACCCTGCTCTCCTACGGCTTCCGCTTCGGCGCCCGCGCCGGCGAACGCGCCGCCGAACAGGCCGCCCACCAGCTGCGCCTCGACGTCCTGCGCCGGGTCCTCGCCCCCCACGGCGGGGCGGAGGCCGGCCGGCCCCCCGGCGCGCTGGTGAACGTGGCCACCGAGGACGCCCGCCGCGTCGGGGCCGTCAACATGGCCCTGACCCTCGGCATCGCCGCGGTGGTCGGCGTCGTCGCGGGCGCGGTGCTCCTGCTTCGCGCCTCCCTGCCCCTCGGGCTCCTCGTCCTGGTCGGCGCACCCGTCCTGATGGCGCTCGGCCACTTCCTGGCCCGCCCGCTGGAGCACCGCAGCGAAGCCGAACAGGAACAGGCCGCGCACGCCTCCGGGGTGGCGGCCGACCTGGTCGCCGGGGTCCGGGTGCTCAAGGGCCTGCGGGCCGAGCGCGCCGCCGTCGACCGGTACCGCGCCACCAGCCAGGCCTCCCGCGAGGCCAACGTGCGCGCCGCCCGCGCCGCCGCCCTCCAGACCGGGCTGATGCTCACGCTCACCGGCTCGTTCATCGCGCTCGTCGCCCTGGTCGGCGGCCGGCTGGTCCTCAGCGGCTCCATCGGACTCGGCGCCCTCGTCTCCGCCGTCGGCCTCGCCCTCTTCCTCCCCGGCCCGATCGGCATGCTCGCCTGGGTCGGCGCGGAGCTGGCCAAGGGCCGGGCCTCCGCCGCCCGGATCGCCGACGTGCTGGCCGCGCCGGGCGAGACCGCCGGCGGCACCGCCGAACCGGCCGCCCCCGCCCCGGGCGAACTGCGACTGAACGGACTCGGCCACGCCGGGCTCGACGGCCTCGACCTGACCGTCCGCCCCGGCGAGCACCTCGGCATCGTCGTCACCGACCCGGCCGACGCCCAGAGCCTCCTGCACTGCCTGGCCCGCCGCCGCGACCCGGAGAGGGGCAGCGTCGAACTCGACGGCGTACCGCTCACCGAACTGGCCCCCGCCGCCCTGCGCTCGACGCTGCTCGTCGCCGAGCATGACGCCCAGCTCTTCGACGGCACCCTCCTGGAGAACGTCACCGCCGCCGCCCCCGCCGGGGCCGACCCGGGCCCCGCGATGGACGCCGCCGCCGTCGACGAGGTGGCCTCCGCCCTGGCCGGCGGCACCGGCGGGCGGATCGGCGAGCGCGGCAGCTCCCTCTCCGGCGGCCAGCGCCAGCGCGTCGCCCTGGCCCGCGCGCTCGCCGCCGACCGCAGCGTCCTCGTCGTCCACGACCCGACCACCGCGGTCGACGCCGCGACCGAGGCCCGCATCGCCGCGGGCATCCGCCGCGCCCGCACCGGCCGCACCACCGTCCTGGTCACCAGCAGCCCCGCCCTGCTCGCCGCGACCGACCGCGTGGTCCTCGTCGACGGCGGCACGATCACCGCCGAGGCCCCGCACGAGGACCTCGTACGCGACCATCCCGTCTACCGCACGGCGGTGCTCACATGACCACTCCCTCGCACCCGGCCGACGAGGCCGCCGAGCTGCTCCCCATCGCCACCCCCGCCCGCACCCGGGCCGCCCTGCGCGCGCTGATCCGCCCCGACCGGGGCCTCGCCCTGACCGGCGTCGGCGTGCTGGTCGCGGCCACCGCCGTCGGCCTCCTCGTCCAGCCGCTGCTCGGCCGGATCGTCGACATCGTCGCCGACGGCCGCCCCGCCGGGGACCTGACCCTCCCGGTCGTCCTCCTCGTCGCGGTCGCCGCCGTCCAGGGCGTCACCACGACGATCGGACTGACCCGGATCGCCCGGCTCGGCGAGACCGTGCTGGCCCGGCTGCGCGAGCGGTTCGTCGAACGGGCCCTGGACCTCCCCGCCGACCGGCTGGAGCGCGCCGGCGCCGGAGACCTCACCGCCCGGGTCACCGGCGACGTCGCCCGGGTCGCCGAGGCCGTCCGCTCCGCGCTGCCCGAGATGGCCCGCTCCGTTCTCGCGATCCTCCTCACCCTCGGCGCACTGGCCCTCCTGGACGTACGGTTCCTCCTCGCCGCGCTCCTCGCCGTCCCCGTCCAACTGCTCACCGCCCGCTGGTACGTGGCCCGGGCGCTCACCCTCTACGCCGACCAGCGGGTCGCCAACGGAGCCCAGCAGCAACAGCTCCTGGAGACCATCGGCGGGGCCGTGACCGTACGCGGCCACCGCCTGGAGGAGCAGCACACCGAGCGCGGCGCCGGACGCTCGCGCAAGGCCGTCGAGCTGACCATGCGCAGCGTCCACCTGGTGCTGGGCTTCTACGGACGGCTGCACATCGCCGAGTACATCGGCCTGGCCGCCGTGCTGATCGCCGGATTCTGGCTGGTCCGCGACGGCGCGGTGTCGATCGGCACCGCGACGGCCGCCGCCCTGTACTTCCACAGCCTCTTCGGACCCGTCAACGCCGCCCTGGTGCTGCTCGACGACGCCCAGTCGGCGGCGGCCGGACTGGCCCGGCTCGTCGGCGTGACCGACCTCGCCCGGCCCGGCACGGGGAAGGCCGGGCCGGCCGGGGGAGCGCGGCCCTCCCCCGTACCGCCCCAGAGGACCGGACCCCGCCGGGAGGCATCCCGGGCGGCCGTGGCCGTGGACGCCGTCAGCCACGCCTACGGACCCGGCCGCCCCGTGCTGCACGAGGTCTCCCTCACCCTGCGGCCCGGCGAGCACGTCGCGCTCGTCGGGACCAGCGGGGCCGGGAAGTCGACCCTCGCCCGGATCGTCGTGGGCGTCCAGCAGCCCACCGCGGGCACGGTCACCGCACCGGGGGACCCCGAGGACCCCTCGGTCGTCCTGGTCACCCAGGAGGTCCACGTGTTCACCGGCGCGCTCGCCGAGGACCTCCGGCTGGCCCGCCCCGACGCCACCGAAGCGGACCTGCGCCGGGCCCTGTCCACCGTGCACGCCCTGGACTGGGCCGAGGCCCTGCCCGACGGGCTCGACACCGTCGTCGGCGAGGGCGGCCACCGCCTCGACCCCGCCCGCGCCCAGCAACTGGCCCTCGCCCGGCTCGTCCTGGCCGACCCCGCCCTCGCCGTCCTCGACGAGGCGACCGCCGAGGCCGGCAGCGCCGGCGCCCGGGTCCTGGAACGCTCCGCCGAGGCCGCCCTCGCCGGCCGCACCGCCCTGATCGTCGCCCACCGCCTCACCCAGGCCGTCGCCGCCGACCGGGTCGTCGTGCTGGAGGCCGGCCGCGTCGTCGAGAGCGGCCCCCACGAAGAACTGCGCGACGCGGACGGCCCCTACGCCGCCCTGTGGCGCGCCTGGTCCGGCAGCCGCACCGCACCGCACCCCTGACCCCCGCGGCACTTCCGTCCCACCCCCGCGGCACTTCCGTCCCACCCCGGCGCACGCCCACCCTCCCGGAGGAATCCGTCATGTTCCGCATGTTCCAGCGCACCCGGCTGACCGCCGTGGCCGCGTCCGCCCTGCTGCTGTTCGGAGCCTCCGCCTGCGGGTCCGGCGAGAGCGACGACGCCGCCGCGCCCGCCGAGGGCGCGCAGAAGGGCGCCTACCCGGTCACCCTCGACCACAAGTACGGCGACACCACCCTCAAGTCCGAGCCGCAGCGCATCGTCACCGTCGGCCTCTCCGACCAGGACGCCGTGCTCGCCCTCGGCAAGGTCCCCGTCGGCACGACCGAGTGGCTCGGCGAGTTCGAGGGCGCCATCGGCCCCTGGGCGGAGAAGGCCCTCGGCGACAAGCCGCGGCCCACCGTCCTGCACGACGACGGCACCGGCCCCCAGGTCGAGAAGATCGCCTCCCTGCGCCCCGACCTGATCCTCGCCCTGTACTCGGGCCTCACCAAGGACCAGTACCGCACCCTCTCCAAGATCGCTCCGGTCGTCGCCCAGCCCGAGGACGGTCCGGACTGGTCCATCTCCTGGCAGGACCAGACCGAGCAGGTCGGCAAGGCCCTCGGCAAGAGCGAGGAGGCCGCGGAGCTGGTCGCGAAGACCGAGAAGCACATCACCGACGCCGCCGCCGCGCACCCCGAGTTCCAGGGCAGGAGCGCCGTCATGGCCACCCCGTACCAGGGCATGTACGTCTACGGCCCGCAGGACAACCGCTCCCGGCTGCTCAACGGCCTCGGCTTCCAGCTCCCCACCGACCTGAGCACGGTCGTCGGCGACGCGTTCGGCGCGAACATCAGCAAGGAGCGCACCGACCTCCTCGACACGGACGCCGTCGTCTGGATCGTCACCGACCCGGCGAAGGACACGAAGAAGCTCCACGCCGACCCGCTCTACGGCAAGCTCGCCGTGGCCGGCGAGGGCCGCGAGGTCATGGTGAAGGAGAGCAGCCACTTCGGCAGCGCCATCTCCTTCGTGAGCCCCCTCAGCCTCCCGTACACCGTCGACCGGCTGGTCCCGATGCTGGCCGCGGCCGTCGACGGCAAGACCGACACGAAGGTCGAGCACCCCGCGTCCTGACGCCGTTCCCGGTCCGTCCCCGCCGACGGGGACGGACCTCCCCCCTCGTGTCGACCGCCCGACCACCCGTGAGGAACCGGACCGTGGAGCCAGCCCCGTGACCCGCCCCGCCCGATGGCGACCCGCCCTGCTCGTGGCCGCGCTCGGCGCCCTGCTGGTGCTGCTCTGCCTGCTCTCGCTCGGTCTCGGGGCGCTCGGCATCCCGCCCGGCGACGTGCTGAAGGCGCTCACCGGACAGCCGACCGGGCCCCGCGTCGAGGACGTCGTCCTGTCGGTGCGCGTTCCGCGTACGGCACTGGGGCTGGCCGCCGGGGCGGCGCTCGGCCTCTCCGGCTGCGTGATGCAGGCGCTGACCCGCAACCCGCTGGCCGACCCCGGCATCCTCGGGGTCAGCGCCGGGGCGGCGTTCGCCATCGTGCTGGCCGCCGGGGTCGCCGGGATCGGCTCGCTGCTCGGCTACATCTGGTTCGCGTTCGCCGGGGCGATGGCGGCGAGCGTCGTCGTCTACCTGCTGGGCCGACTGGGGCGTTCGGGGTCGACCCCGGTGAAACTGGCCCTCGCCGGAGTCGCCGTCACCGCCGTGCTGTCCTCGCTGACCAGCGCCGTCGTCCTCACCGACCCGGCCGCCCTGGACCGCTTCCGCTTCTGGTCGGCCGGGTCCCTCGCCGACCAGGACGCCGCCACCGTGCTGCGCGTCCTGCCCTTCCTCGGCCTCGGCGCCCTCCTCGCCCTGGCGAGCGCCCCCGCCCTCAACAGCCTCGCGCTCGGCGACGACGTGGCCGCCTCCCTCGGCCGCAGGCTCGGCCTCGTCCGCCTCCAGGGCGTCGTCGCCGTCACCCTCCTCACCGGCGCGGCGGTCGCGGTGATCGGCCCCGTCGTCTTCATCGGCCTGGTCGTCCCGCACGTCGCCCGGGTCCTCGCCCAGTACGCCGGACTCGGCCCCGACCACCGCTGGCTGCTGCCGCTCTCGGCCGCCCTCGCCGCCGCCCTGCTGCTCGGCGCGGACATCCTCGGCCGGGTGATCGCCCGGCCCGTCGAGGTGCAGGCCGGGATCATCGTCGCCTTCATCGGCGGACCGTTCTTCATCGCCCTGGTCCGCCGACGCCGGCTCGCGGAGGTATGACCGTGACCACCGACTCCCTCCGCACCCGGAAGACCACCGACTCCCTCCGTACGGAGAAGACCGCGGCCCGCCCCTTCCGCCTGGCCTTCCCCCCGGTCTCCGGCACCCTGCGCCCCCGTCAGCTCGCCGTCTGCGCGGGGCTCGCCGTCGCCGTGTTCGTGGCGCTGTGCTGGAACGTCTCCATCGGCGAGTACGGCATCCCCCTCACCGACGTCGCCCGCGCCCTGACCGGCTCCGGCGACCCCGGCACCCTCCTCGTCGTCCAGGAGCTGCGGCTGCCCCGCGCCATGACCGGGCTCCTCGCGGGCATCGCGTTCGGCATGTCCGGTGCCCTGTTCCAGACGATGACCCGCAACCCGCTCGCCAGCCCCGACATGATCGGCCTCACCCAGGGTGCCGGGACCGCCGTCGTCGCGGGCATCGTGCTCGGCTGGGACTTCGGCCTCGGCACCCAGGCCCTCGGCCTGTTCGGGGCCCTCGCCAGCGCCCTCCTCGTCTACGGGCTCGCCTGGCGGCGGGGCACCACCGGCTACCGCATCATCCTCGTCGGCATCGGCGTCTCCTGGGTCTGCCTCAGCGCCACCGACTTCCTGCTCGCCCGGGGCGGCCGATTCCAGGCGCAGGCCGCCCTCGGCTGGCTCGTCGGCAACCTCAACGGCCGCGACTGGCAGCAGGCCGCACCCCTCGCCTACGCCCTCGTCGTCCTGGTCCCCGCGGCCCTGCTGATCGGCCGGCTGATGCGTACGCTGCAACTCGGCGACGACGTGGCCAAGGGGCTCGGCACCCGTGTCCAGGCCGTGCGGCTCACCGTCCTGCTCACCGGAGTCGGCCTGGTCGCCTTCGCGACCGCGGCGGCCGGGCCCGTGGCCTTCGTGGCGCTCGCCGCCCCGCAGATCGCCCAGCGGCTCTGCCGCACCGCCTGGCCCCCGCCGCTCGCCGCCGGACTCACCGGCGCCCTCGTCGTCCTCGCGTCCGACGTCCTCGCACGCGAACTGGTCCCCGGCACCGAACTGCCCGTCGGGATCGTCACCGGGGTGCTCGGCGCCCCGGTGCTGCTCTGGCTGCTCATCCGCGTCAACCGCGCGGGCTCAGGAGGCTGACCGATGTCCACCGCCGAACCCGACCTGCGGGCCGAGGGCCTGCACCTGGGCTACGACGACCGGGCCGTCGTCAGCGGCCTCGACCTGGCCGTGCCGCCGGGCCGGATCACCGCCATCGTCGGCGCCAACGCCTGCGGCAAGTCGACCCTGCTGCGCGCGCTGGCCCGGCTGCTGGCCCCGCGCGAGGGTGCGGTCAGCCTGGACGGCCGCGCCCTGCACACCATCCCCACCAGGGAGTTGGCCCAGCGGCTCGGCATCCTCCCGCAGGCGCCGGTCGCCCCCGAGGGCCTCACCGTCATCGACCTGGTCAACCGGGGCCGCTCCCCGCACCAGACGTGGTGGCGGCAGTGGACCAAGGCCGACGAGCAGGCGGTCCACGACGCGCTCGCCGCCACCGGCACCACCGACCTCGCCGACCGCGCGGTCGACGAGCTCTCCGGCGGCCAGCGCCAGCGCGCCTGGATCGCCATGGCCGTCGCCCAGGGCACCCCGGTCCTCCTCCTCGACGAGCCGACGACGTACCTCGACCTCGCCCACCAGATCGACGTGCTGGACCTCGTCGTCGACCTCAACCGGCGCGAGGGCCGCACGATCGTCATGGTCCTGCACGACCTCAACCAGGCCTGCCGCTACGCGGATCACGTCATCGCGATGAAGAAGGGCGGCATCGTCGCCGAGGGCGCCCCCGCCGACGTGATCACCGCCGAGACGGTCGAGGACGTCTTCGGCCTGCGCTGCCAGGTGACCACGGACCCGGTCAGCCGCACCCCGCTGGTCATCCCGGTCGGCCGTCACCACACGCCGGGGCCCGAGCCCGACAAGCCCGCCGGGAGCCTCGGCTGACGGGCCGCCGCACGTACCGGCCCCGCGGCGGCCCGCCCTCGCCCGGACTCAGATGCCCGCGGAAGCCATCTCGATGATGGAGCGGTAGTAGGCGGCGGTCGAGACCACACAGGCGCGGTAGGTGCGGTTGTCCTTCACCACGAGGAAGTAGTCCCGCAGGTTCTTCCAGTACTGGACGAGATAGCCGAGACCGGGAACGAAGCCCGGCGGCCGGGGCACGAGCGCGAACGCCTCGGAGCACTGCAGGATGCGCTCGGTGGCCTGCGAGAGCACGTCGGCGACCTCGGCGTTCATGTTCCAGCCTGCGGCCAGCTGGGGCGTCCAGATGGCGCCCGCGATCTCCCTCAGGTGCTCCTGCTCCGCGGGCGTCGGGTCGGCCGGGATCCGGAGCGGGGCCGCGGCGGCCGGCGCCTCGGCGGGGGCGTTGCCGACGGCCAGGGCCGGTGCGGCGGCGCCGGCGGTGAGGAGCGCTCCGGACAGCACGAGCGCCACGGCCGCTACCGCCGCGGATCTGTGTCTTGTCATCATGATTCCCTTCCGGTGGCCCGCTGTGTCGACGGGACTGCGCACGGTCACTCCGCGCGCACCGACGCTGACATGCGGCCCCCTGCCCGTCAACGGCGCCTGTTCGGCCGCTCCGCGCCTGAGTAACGCGGGCAACCGACCGGTACCGGGAGCTCGTCGACACGTCCGTCGGCCCGGTCCGGGTGGCGGTCGCGGCTGCCGCCCATGGCGACGGAGCCCTCGCGCCCCCCGGGGCTGCTTCCGGCACGAGCGGGCGCGGTCCGGCGGGCTGTCCCACGACCGAGCCTCCGCCGGGACGTACGTCAGCGCGCGGTGACCGCGTACGCGGCGAGCGGACGGTTGCCGCGCTCCACGGCGACGGCCCGCAGGACGTCGGCCTGGCTGCGGACGAGCCGGCGCACCGGTTCGGGCAGCGACGCCAGACGCGCCTCCGCTCCGACCAGGTCGAGACAGGCGGCGACCTCCCAGTCGCCGTCCTGAAGACCTTCGGTATCGACCGGCCCGCCGCCTTCGGCCGTCCAGCCGGCCCCGGGCAGGAGCCGCAGCAGCTCCTCACGGGAGAAGGGCGTGCGCACATTGCCCTGACCGCGCGATCCGGCGGCCTCGACCTGCCCCTGGATCAACACGGCGAGGAGGTGCGCCAACTGGTCGCCGGACGCGGGCGTCAGGTCCCACTCGGTGAACCACAGCTGCCGCGCCCACCGCCGTACCCGGGCCAGGGTGTCCCGCAGCTGCCCGAGCGAGGCGAAGTACCAGGAACAGTGCGCGAGCACCACATGGTCGAAGGCGAGGCCGGGGAAGTCGACGGACGGATCGAGCACGTCGGTGCCGAAACGGAAGTCGACGCGGGGGCCGAGAGGGCCCGCCGCGAGCCGGTCCGCCGATTCCCCCAGCGTGACCGGGGAGCCGTAGGAGGGGTCGGCCACATCGATGGCCACCACACGCCCCTCCGGCCCGACCGCCTCGGCCAGGACGGCGGTCATGTCGCCCTGACCGCAGCCCAGTTCCAGGACCCTGGAGCCGGGCGCGATGTCCCAGCCGGCCACGAGCGCGGCGCGGTGGCGGGTCTGGACGAGCTGGCCGGCCGGGCTGTGCTCGGCGGCGGCCATGCCGGCCGCGAGGGAGGGGGCCTTGGCGGGGAGATCGGAGCGGTTCACGGAGTCCTTGGCGTACGCGGCGGGTCGATGCGGGCCGATCGTACGAGACGTACGGGCGGCGGCGCCTCCGCTTTCCGCGGCACTCCGCGGCCGGGCCCTCACCCGGTGCGTGTCCGGCGACCCGCCCGGCCCCTCACGCCGACAGCGACGCCCCCACCGTCACCCGCGTCTCGTCGTACCGGTCCAGCAGCAGCCGCGCCATCTCGGGCGCGGGTCCCAGCACGTCGGCGAGCACGTCGGCCCCGGCCGCCTCGGCGCCGGCCACGATGCGGTCGGGGAGCCGGCCGGGCGCGATCACGTACGGGGCCACCGCCACCCGGTCCACGCCCTCGGCGCGCAGGGCCCGTACCGCGTCCTCGGTACGGGGAAGGAGTGCGGAGGCGAACGCAGGCCGCACGGCGCACCAACCGGTGTGCCGCAGCTCCCGCGCGATTTCAGCGATCACTGCGATCGCCTCCGGGTCCGATGATCCCGCCGAGGCCAGGACGAGCCCGGTCCGGGGGAGGTCGCCGGGACGGACCCCGGCCTCCCGCAGCCGCCGCCCCAGGGCGGCGTTGAGCAGCGGGGACGGGCCGAGGACGTCGGCCTGCCGGACGCGCAGGCGCGGCAGCCGGGCCCGGGCCTCGCGCAGGACCGAGGGGATGTCGGTCTTGGCGTGGAACGCCCGGGTGAGCAGCAGCGGGAGGGCGACGACCTCGTCCGCCCCCTCCGCGGCCAGGCGCTCCAGCACCCGGGGCACCGACGGGGCGTTGAACTCCAGGAACGCCGTCTCCACCCGCAGTCCCGGCCGCTCGGCGCGGACCCGCTCGGTGAGCGCGTGCACGGTCGCGGCGTGCCGCGGGTCGCGGCTGCCGTGGGCGATGACGAGGAGCGTGGGGTGCGTCATGGGAGGGCTCAGTTCTTGACGAGGAGACCGCGGCTGCGCAGCACCCACCGCTCCAGCGGACTGAAGATGAGCAGGTCGATGGCGATGCCGACGAACAGGATGAGCAGAATCGACAGGAAGATGCCGGGCATGTCGAAGTTGCTGCGGCCGTTCTCCAGCAACTGTCCGAGCCCGAGGCCGAGTTCGGGTGACGAGGCGATGATCTCGGCGGCCATCAGCGAGCGCCAGGAGAACGCCCAGCCCTGCTTGAGGCCCGCCAGATAGCCGGGCAGCGCCGCCGGGAGCACGATGTGCCAGGTCCCGCGCAGCCCGGTCGCGCCGAGTGTGCGGCCGGCCCGGAGGAACAGCGGCGGCACCTGGTCGACGCCGGAGACCAGACCGTTGGCGATCGAGGGCACCGCGCCCAGCAGGATCACCGCGAACATCATCTGGTCGTTCAGGCCGAGCCAGATCACCGCCGGGGCCACCCACGCCACCGAGGGCAGCGACTGGAGCCCGGACAGGATCGGACCGATCGCGGCCCGGACCAGCTTCACCCGGGCGACCAGCAGCCCCAGCGGCGTACCGATCGCGACCGCGAGCAGGAAGCCGAACAGACCGCGCGACACGCTGGTCCAGACGACCTCCAGCAGCGTGCCCGCGAGCCACATCTCCCGGGCGCTGTCCCACACGGCGGACGGCGGCGGCAGCTTGTAGGTCTCCGTGACCTGGGCGCGGACGAGCAGCTCCCAGACCACCAGGACCAGCGCCACCGCCACGACCGGCGGCAGCACCTTGCGCAGGAGGACCTCGCGCACCGGGGTGCGGTTGATCTGCACGGCGTCGAGCGCGTCGAGGCCGGCTTCCAGACCGGCCAGGTCGTCCGGTTCCCTGTCGACCGGTCCGGTGGCCGCCGTGTCCGGCCCCTTGCGGTCGGACGTGATGTCAGTGCTGGCCATGTCGGCGGATCTCCCCACGCAGTTCTTCGGTGATCTCGACGGACAGCTCCGCCACGGCGGTGTCCTCGATGCGGCGCGGCTGCTCGATGTCGACCGTCCACTCCCGGGCGATCCGGCCCGGCCGGGACGAGAGCAGCACGACGCGCTGCGCGAGCCGTACGGCCTCGCGCACGTTGTGCGTGACGAAGAGGACCGAGGCGTTCGTCTCCGCCCAGATCCGGGTCAGCTCGTCGTGCAGCACATCGCGGGTGATGGCGTCCAGCGCCGCGAACGGCTCGTCCATCAGCAGCAGTTGACTGTCCTGGGCGAGGGCACGGGCCATCGCGACGCGCTGGCGCATACCGCCGGACAGCTCGTGCACCCGCTTGCCGTACGCCCCGCCGAGCCGGACGAGTTCGAGCAGCCGCTCGGCCTCGGTGCGGCGCTCGGACTTGGGCACCCCGCGCAGCCGCAGGGCCAGTTCGATGTTCTTGCCCGCGGTCAGCCACGGGAAGAGGGCGTGCTCCTGGAACATCAGGGCCGGCCGCCCGCCGGGGGTCTCGATGGACCCCTTCGACGGGCGGTCGAGTCCGGCCACCAGGTTGAGCAGCGTCGACTTCCCGCACCCGGACGCTCCCAGGAGGGTGACGAACTCACCCGGAGCGACATCGAGCGTGATGTCGTCCAGCACGAGCTGGGCCCCCGTGGGCCCGGCGAAGGACTTCGAGACGTGCGCGAGACGGGCTGCGTGCTCGACCGTCGTACGGTCCTCGGCCTTGGTGAGGGTAGGGGTCGCCATGGTCGTCACCTCCTGGGAATCCTTACGTCCTGCTGCGGATGGGGCGGGCTACTTGACGCCGAGACCGGCGTCGGCGACCTCGGGCAGGCCCTCGGCCTTGAGGATCTTGTTCAGCGGGCCCAGGTCGTAGATGCCCTGGAGGTCGGGCTCCTTGAGCAGACCCGACTTGACCGAGTACCCGGCCTGCGTCTTCAGCGTCTCGGCCAGCGGGTCGTCCGTGATCTCGATGGACTCCCACGCCGGGTCGAGGATCTCCTGGGGCAGCGGCTTGCCGCTCAGCTTCTCCAGCGCCTTGTTCGCGGACGCCTTGGCCTCTTCCGGGTTGGCGTTGATCCACTTGTTGGTGGACACCGACCCCTTCAGCACCGCCTCGACCACGTCCGGGTGCTCGTCGAGGAACGTCTGCGACACGATGATGTTCGTGATCACGAACTTCTTGTCCGGCCACAGGTCCTTCTCGTCGAGGAGCACCTTCGCCCCCTCGGAGACCAGCTTGGACGCCGTCGGCTCGGGCACCCACGCCCCGTCCAGGTCACCGGACTTGTAGGCGTCCGGGGTCACCTTGTTGTCCGAGCGGACCACCGAGACGTCGCCCTTGCCGCTCTGGGCGTCGACCTTCCAGCCCTTCTCGGAGATCCAGTTGAGGAAGGCCACGTCCTGGGTGTTGCCGAGCTGCGGGGTGGCGATCTTCTTGCCCTTGAGGTCGTCCAGGGTCTTGATCCTGTCCGGGTTGACGACCAGCTTCACCCCGCCGGAGGCCGAACCGGAGATGATCCGCAGTCCCTTGCCCTGGGACTTGCTGTACCCGTTGATGGAGGGGGAGGGGCCGATGAAGCCGATGTCGATCGACCCGGCGTTCAGCGCCTCGATCTCGGACGGGCCCGCGTTGAAGGTCGTCGACTCGACCTTGGTGCCGCCCAGTTCCTTCTGGATGGTGCCTTCCTGGATACCGACCAGGGCGGTGGCGTGCGTGAGGTTCGGGAAGTACCCGATCTTCACGGTGTCGGAGGAGAGCTTCTTCCCTCCGGCGGAGACGTTCGTCTTGGCGTCGTCGTCCTTGGCCTCGGAGCCGTAGCCGCAGGCGGTGGCGGCCAGGGCGAGCAGCGGCAGGGCGGCGACGGCGGCGAGGCCGCGGCGAACGGTGGAACGGGGGGCAGGCACGGGAGGCTTTCCTCTCGTCGGCCCGGTCCCACGCCCCGCTGTCTGGTCAGGGGGGCGCGGCCGGGAGGGCGGCAGGTCTACGGCGGTACGGGTGCGGGGGGTTCAGGGCGCGCGAGCGGTGCGCGTACGTCATCACGCACATCGCCCGACCCCGCCCTGGCCGCTGCCGAGGGCGCCGCTGCCCACCCGGCCGCCCTCCTTCGCGAAGGAGGAGAAGAAGTCGGTGGCCATCAGAAGTCCCACTCGGCGTCGTCGACCGCCGCGACGGCCTCGGCGGCGGCGGCGAACGCGGCGCCCGCCATGCCGGCGCTCAGCGTCGTCCCGTCCGCCGGGTCGATCAGCAGGAACGATCCGGTGCGCCGGGAGTCCTCGTAGGAGTCGAGCGCGAGCGGCTCGGCGGTCCGCACGACGACCCGGCCGATGTCATTGGCGACCAGCTGCCCGGGGGCCGGGTGCTGGGAGAGGTCGTCCAGGGTGAGCCGGGAGGGGATGTCCTTGACGATCGCCTTGACCGTGCGGGTGGTGTGCTTGAGCAGCACCCGCTGCCCCACGGAGAGCGGCTGGTCGGCCACATGGCAGACGGTCGCCTCGACGTCCTGCGTGACGGCGGGGGAGTCGTCGGCGGGGGCGATCAGGTCGCCCCGCGAGATGTCGATGTCGTCGGCCAGCCGGAGCGTCACCGACTGCGGGGCCCAGGCGATGTCCACGCTCTCGCCGAGCGCGTCGATGCCGGTGATCGTCGTCGTGCGCCCCGAGGGGAGGACAGCGACGGCCTCGCCGACCCGGAACACCCCGGCGGCGATCTGACCGGCGTACCCCCGGTAGTCGGGGTGCTCGGCGGACTGCGGGCGGATCACGTACTGCACGGGGAAGCGCGCGTGGCAGGCGGTGAGGTCGTGGCTGACCGGGACCGTCTCCAGGTGCTCCAGGACGGTCGGTCCGCCGTACCAGTCCATGTGGGCGGAGGGTTCCACCACGTTGTCCCCGGCCAGCGCCGAGATCGGGATCGCGGTGATCTCCGGGACGCCGAGGGAGGCGGCGTACGCGGTGAACTCCTCGGCTATCGCGGCGAAGACGGGCTCCGCGTAGTCGACCAGGTCCATCTTGTTGACCGCCAGCACCACGTGCGGGACGCGCAGCAGCGCGGCGACGGCGGCGTGCCGGCGGGTCTGCTCGACGACCCCGTTGCGGGCGTCGACCAGGACCACGGCCAGCTCGGCCGTCGAGGCGCCGGTGACCATGTTGCGGGTGTACTGCACATGGCCCGGGGTGTCGGCGAGGATGAACCGGCGGCGGGCGGTGGCGAAGTAGCGGTAGGCGACGTCGATGGTGATGCCCTGCTCGCGCTCGGCGCGCAGCCCGTCGGTGAGCAGCGCCAGGTCCGGCGCCTCCTGCCCGCGGTTGAGCGAGGCCTGCTCGACGGCCTCCAGCTGGTCGGTGAGGACCGACTTGGAGTCGTGCAGCAGACGTCCCACGAGGGTGGACTTGCCGTCGTCGACGGACCCGGCGGTGGCGAAGCGCAGCAGGGTGGTGGCCGACAACTGCTCGGCTGTGGTGGTCATGGGGGCCTCTCGTGTGGATCAGGCCGGATCAGGGAGCGGGGTCTGGCGCCGTGCGTCGCAGGGCGGAGGAGGGAGTCATGGCGGAGCCGTGGTGAGTGACGACAACGCGGCGAGGTGCGGCACCGGGGCACGCGTGCCCGCCCTGGTCCACACGAGAGGCCCTCAGAAGTACCCCTCGCGCTTGCGGTCTTCCATCGCGGCCTCGGACATCTTGTCGTCGGCGCGGGTCGCGCCCCGCTCGGTGAGCCGGGAGGCGGCGATCTCGGTGATCACGGCGTCCAGCGTGGTGGCGTCGGAGTCGACGGCCCCGGTGCAGGACATGTCGCCGACCGTGCGGTAGCGCACCAGCCGGGTCTCGGTGGCCTCGTGCTCCTTCGGCCCGCCCCAGTGCCCCGCCGTCAGCCACATGCCGTTGCGGTTGAACACCTCGCGCTCATGGGCGAAGTAGATCTCCGGCAGTTCGATGGACTCGCGCTCGATGTACTGCCAGACGTCCAGCTCGGTCCAGTTGGAGATCGGGAAGACCCGGACGTGCTCGCCGGGGGCGTGCCGGCCGTTGTAGAGGTTCCACAGCTCGGGCCGCTGGCGGCGCGGGTCCCACTGGGAGAACTCGTCGCGCAGCGAGAAGACCCGTTCCTTGGCGCGCGCCTTCTCCTCGTCGCGCCGCCCGCCGCCGAACACCGCGTCGAAGCGGTGCTGCTGGATCGCCTCGGTCAGGGGCACGGTCTGGAGCGGGTTGCGGGTGCCGTCGGGGCGCTCGCGGAGCTTCCCGGCGTCGATGTACTCCTGCACGGAGGCGACGTGCAGCCGCAGTCCGTGCTTCTTGACCGTACGGTCGCGGTAGTCGAGGACCTCGGGGAAGTTGTGCCCGGTGTCCACGTGCAGCAGCGTGAACGGCACCGGCGCGGGCGCGAACGCCTTGAGCGCCAGGTGCAGCATCACGATGGAGTCCTTGCCGCCGGAGAACAGGATCACCGGCCGCTCGAACTCACCCGCCACCTCGCGGAAGATGTGGACCGCCTCGGACTCCAGGGAGTCCAGGTGGCTGAGCGCGTACGGGTTCGCCGTGCCCTCGGACACGGTGGTGGTGACGGCACTCACGCCAGGCCCCTCTCGGTGAGCAGCGCGTGGAGCGCCGCCGCTGACTCCTGCACGGTCTGCTGGTGCGACTCGATCCGCAGGTCCGGCGATTCGGGGGCCTCGTAGGGGTCGTCGACCCCGGTCAGCCCGCTGATCTCGCCCGCCGCCTGCTTGGCGTAAAGGCCCTTCACATCACGTACGGAGCACACCTCGACGGGGGTCGCGACGTGCACCTCCAGATAGGTGGTGGACTCGGCGGCGTGCCGCTTGCGGACGGCCTCGCGGCTGTCGGCGAACGGGGCGATGACGGGGACCAGCACTTTCACGCCGTTGGCGGCGAGGAGTTCGGCGACGAAGCCGATCCGGGCCACGTTGGTGTGCCGGTCCTCGCGGGAGAAGCCGAGGCCCGCCGAGAGGAACTCGCGGATCTCGTCGCCGTCGAGCACCTCCACCCTGTGGCCCTCGGTCCGCAGCCGGCCCGCCAGCTCGTACGCGATGGTGGTCTTGCCCGCGCTCGGCAGACCGGTCAGCCAGATCGTGGCTCCCGTCTCCGTCACGCTCATCGAACTCTCCTGATCAGTCGTCATCAGCCGTGCAGCCCGCATTCGGTCTTGCCCCGGCCGGCCCAGCGGCCGGCCCGTGCGTCCTCGCCCTCCAGCACCCGGCGGGTGCAGGGCGCGCAGCCGACGGAGGCGTAGCCGTCCATCAGCAGCGGGTTGGTGAGCACGCCGTGCTCGGCGACGTAGGCGTCCACGTCGTCCTGGGTCCAGCGGGCGATGGGGGAGACCTTCACCTTGCGGCGCTTGGCGTCCCAGCCGACGACCGGGGTGTTCGCCCGGGTCGGCGACTCGTCACGGCGCAGCCCCGTCGCCCACGCGGCGTACGCGGTCAGGCCGTCCTCCAACGGCTTGACCTTGCGCAGCGCGCAGCACAGGTCGGGGTTCCGGTCGTGCAGCTTCTCGCCGTGCTCGGCGTCCTGCTCGGCGACCGTCTGCCGGGGGGTGATCGTGATGACGTTGACGTCCATCACCGCGTCCACCGCGTCCCGGGTCCCGATGGTCTCCGGGAAGTGGTAGCCGGTGTCCAGGAAGACCACGTCCACGCCCGGCATCACCCGCGACGCCAGGTGCGCGACCACGGCGTCCTCCATCGAGGAGGTGACGCAGAAACGCGGCCCGAAGGTGTCGGCAGCCCAGGCCAGGATCTCGGTGGCGGAGGCGTCCTCCAGCTCCCGTCCGGCCCGCTCGGCCAGCTCGCGGAGCTCCTCGTCGGTCAGCTCCCCGCTCAGCAGAGTGTCCGTCATATCGCGTTCCCCTCACCGTCGTTGCGCCGCACGCCCCGGGTCAGCAGACCCAGGAACTTCAGCTGGAACGCACGGTTGCAGGAGGCACATTCCCAGGCGCCGTGACCGGTCTCGTTGGGACGCAGGTCCTCGTCGCCGCAGTACGGGCAGTGGAACGGGGCGGCTCGCTCGCTCATGACAGCGACTCCGCACTGGCGCGCGCCGCCCAGGTCGCGAAGCGCTCGCCGTCCGCGCGCTCCTCCTGGAAGCGGCCGAGCACCCGCTCGACGTAGTCCGGCAGTTCGGCCGAGGTGACCTTCAGGCCGCGGACCTTGCGGCCGAACCCGGCCTCCAGGCCGAGCGCCCCGCCGAGGTGCACCTGGTAGCCCTCCACCTGCTCGCCGTTCTCGTCCAGCATCAGCTGGCCCTTGAGACCGATGTCCGCGACCTGGATACGGGCGCAGGCGTTCGGGCAGCCGTTGATGTTGATGGTGATGGGGTGGTCGAACTCCGGGATGCGGCGCTCCAGTTCGTCGATCAGGGAGGCGCCGCGCGCCTTCGTCTCGACGATCGCCAGCTTGCAGAACTCGATACCGGTGCAGGCCATCGTGCCGCGCCGGAACGGGGACGGGGTGACCTTCAGGTCCAGCGCCTCCAGACCGGCGACCAGGGAATCGACCTGCTCCTCGGCCACGTCCAGCACGATCATCTTCTGCTCGGCGGTGGTCCGCACCCGGCCGGAGCCGTGCGCCTCGGCGACCTCGGCGATCTTGGTGAGCGTGGAGCCGTCGACCCGGCCCACCCGCGCGGCGAAGCCGACGTAGAAGCGGCCGTCCTTCTGCCGGTGCACCCCGAGGTGGTCGCGCCAGGTCTGGGCGGGCTGCTCGGGCGCGGGCCCGTCGACCAGTTTCCGCTTCAGGTACTCGTCCTCGAGGACCTGGCGGAACTTCTCCGGCCCCCAGTCCGCGACCAGGAACTTCAGCCGGGCGCGGGTGCGCAGCCGCCGGTAGCCGTAGTCGCGGAAGATCCCGATGACCCCGCCGTACACGTCGGGCACCTCGTCCAACGGCACCCAGGCGCCGAGGCGCACCCCGAGCTTGGGGTTGGTGGAGAGGCCGCCGCCGACCCAGAGGTCGAAGCCGGGGCCGTGCTCCGGGTGGTTCACACCGACGAAGGCGATGTCGTTGATCTCGTGTGCCACGTCCAGGTGCGGGGAGCCGGAGACGGCGGACTTGAACTTGCGGGGCAGGTTGGAGAAGTCGGGGTTGCCGATGAACCGGCGCTGGATCTCGTCGATCGCGGGCGTGCCGTCGATGATCTCGTTCTCGGCGATGCCCGCGACGGGGGAGCCGAGGATCACGCGGGGCGTGTCACCGCAGGCCTCGGTGGTGGACAGGCCCACCTCTTCGAGCCGCCGCCAGATCTCCGGCACGTCCTCGATGCGGATCCAGTGGTACTGCACGTTCTGCCGGTCGGTGAGGTCCGCGGTGCCGCGCGCGAACTCCTGCGAGATCTCCCCGATCACCCGCAGCTGCCGCGTGGTCAGCCGGCCCCCGTCGATCCGGACCCGCAGCATGAAGAACTTGTCGTCCAGCTCCTCCGGCTCCAGCACGGCGGTCTTGCCGCCGTCGATGCCGGGCTTGCGCTGGGTGTACAGCCCCCACCAGCGCATGCGTCCACGCAGGTCGTTCGGGTCGATGGAGTCGAAGCCGCGCTTGGAGTAGATCGTCTCAATGCGTGTCCGTACGTTGAGACCGTCGTCGTCCTTCTTGAACTGCTCGTTCCCGTTCAGAGGGGTGTGGTGGCCCACGGCCCACTGACCCTCGCCACGGTGGCGTCCGGCCTTGCGGCGGGGCGTGGTGGTCGCAGGCTGTTCCGGGGTAGCGGCCATGACAATACGTCCTTCGGGACTGCGGGAGGGCGGCTCTGAGCGGCACACTCGCGCTGAGGCGCGGCGGTGCGCAGGGCAATTCAGAGGGAAGAGGAGTGCGGCGGTGCTGGGACTCTCAGCTCGCCGGACAGATGGCGCTGGACATGCGGCAGAGGTCGACGTGGCGTCGACTCACCAAGGCAATTCCAGTTCCAGACATGACGGAAGCGTGTCACGCGCATCTCGGGGCAGTCCACCACTATCCGCTATGTGGACGGCTGGGTCTCGAACAGTGGGACGATGTGGCGCTGATCACGGAGTGTGCCACCGGCATTGCCGACAAAACGCCCACCCGGCAGCGGTGAGGGCGGTGGAGCGACCGCTCCACCGCCCTCGAAGTCACGGGTGATCAGGAGGCGTACGCCCCGGGCCACGGACCGGGCGTCGCCACGTCCGGCTCCACCTCGGTCTTCGTCTCGAAAAGCCGGAAGCCGCGCCGGAGATAGTTGTCCATCGCGTGCGGGCCGTCCTTCGAGCAGGTGTGCAGCCACACCCGCTTCGTCGCCGGCCGCTCCGGCCAGCGCTCCGCCAGGTCCCAGGCGCGCGCCACCCCGTAGCTGAGGAGGTGGCCGCCGATCCGCCGCCCCCGGAACGCCGGGATCAGCCCGAAGTACATGATCTCGACCACGCCGTCGTCGTGCGGCTTCAACTCGACGTACCCGGCCGGCGTCCCCTTCTCGTACGCCACCCAGGTCTCCGCCCCGGGCCGCTCCAGGGCCTCCTGCCACTGGGCGTACGTCAGACCCAGCCGGTCGGTCCAGTGGATGTCGCCGCCCACGGCGGAGTAGAGGAACCGGCTGAACTCCGGCAGCACCACCTCGGAACGGACGATGCGCAGATCCCCCTCCGGTACGGCGGCGGGCCGCAGATCGTCGGGCGAGGTCTGCTCCAGCGACCAGACGGTCACCTCGGCGGTCGGGGCTGCGGGCTGCGGGGTATCGCTCATGTCGGCCAGAGAACCATGCCGCCGGCCGCCCCCGCACGGCGGGCCCCCGCACGGCGGCCCCGGTCAGGCGGTCGTCGCCGCCCCGCGGGCCTCCGCCACCACGGGCGCACGGGAGTGCGGCAGCAGATCCGCGCGGTCCTCCGGGTGGATCACCTCCACCTCCACCCCGTCCCCGAAGCGGTACGGGCGGTGGGCCAGCACCTCCGCCAGCTGTCGCCGCAGCCGGGAGACCTCGGCCCGGACCGTCACCGTCCGGGTCCCGTCGCCGAAGATGTCCCGGGCCAGCTCCGAGGCCGTCCGCCCCTGCGGGTGCACGGCCAGGGCGTACAACAGCTCCGCGTGACGCGGCGAGAGCCGCTGGGTGCGGTTCCCCAACGGCCCGGTCAGATGCACGGCGAGCGCCCGGGGACGGCTCAGGTCCAGCACCACCCGCCGCCGCGCCCCCTCCGTGCCGCCGTCGTCCACCTGCACCAGCCAGCCGCCCGGCAGCGGCTCGACCCGGCACATGCCGAGCGAGGGCAGCCACACCGGACCCGGCCCCAGCGACTTCGGCAGCGGCAGCCGGTCCACCGGAGGCATGCCGGTCACCGCCGCCAGCCGCCCGTGCACGTCCACCGCCAGCGCCCGTCCGCCGATCCGGCACAGTATCGGCGCGGCCACCGCGCGCAGCCGCTCGATCTCCGCCAGATGCCGGCCGCGGATCTCCCCCTCGGCGAGCCGGGCCACCGAGTCGACCAGGGCCAGCGTCGCGGGGTGGAACGTGGACGCCGGACCGCTGATGTCCACGATCCCGATCAGCCGGCCGTCGCGCGGATCCCGCACCGGGGCCGCCGCACAGGTCCAGCCGTGCAGCGCCCGGATGAAGTGCTCGGCCGAGTGGACCTGGACGGGGACCCGGGCGGCCAGCGCCGTCCCGATCGCGTTCGTCCCGGTCGCCCCCTCGGCCCAGTCCGCCCCTTCCTCCAGGCAGATGGCGTGGGCCCGGCGCAGCACCCCCGTGTGCCCCTGCCGCCACAGCACCCGGCCCTCGGTGTCGGTCACCACCAGGATCTGCTGCGCGGCATCGGCTATCGAGGCCAGCCCCGCCCGCAGCAACGGCATCAGCTCGCCGAGCGCCGTGCTGTGGCGGCGGTGCTCGATCTCGTCCGCCCGCAGCAACGCGCTCTCCGGCGACTGGTCGGGGTCGATGCCGCTGCGCGCCACCCGGTCCCAGGAGGCGTCGATCTCCGCCCGGGGCGCGACCTCGGACCGGGCCCCCGCCAGCCGTGCCTCCCGCGCCCGGTGGAGGGACCGGGAAGCCTGGCCCCCCGCCCCCTGGCCCGTCACCCGCACCACCCTCGCCGTACCCGTGTCCGTCATGGTCCCCGTTCCCCCCGAACGCTTCCCCGCCCGGCCCGTCCCGCCGGTCACCCGGCCGGACCGCCGATCGGTCCGTACCATGGTTGCAACCCTCTGCAACTCTGGCGAGGTCCCCCGGCTCCGTACAAGAGTGACAGAACACCGTGCGCCGGGCCTGTCCCGGTCGCCCGGTGTCGCACAAGCGTGGAGGGTGGTGCCGTGTCGGCGCAGCATCACCCTCCGTCGCTTCCCCGCCCCCGCCGCTGGTCGGCGTCCGGCCGGGCCCTTGCCACCACCGACGCCAGGTCGAGGCTGTGCGGCAGCGTCCCGAACGCCGACCCCCAGTCCCCTCCGAGCCGCGAGGCGCAGAACGCGTCGGACACCTCGGGCGGGGCCCAGCGCACCAGCAGCGACCCCTGGAGCACCAGGGCGATCCGCTCCACCACGCGCCGCGCCCGCGCCTCGACGCCCTCCAGGTCGGCCAGCTCCGTCAGCAGGCCCTTGATCGCCGCGTCCAGCCGGTGATCCGCCCCGCGCGCGCGGCCGACCTCGCGCAGGAACGCGTCCAGGGCCCGCGGCTCCCGCTGGAGCGCCCGCAGCACGTCCAGCGCCTGCACGTTGCCCGAGCCCTCCCAGAGGGAGTTGAGCGGCGCCTCGCGCAGCAGCCGGGGCATCCCCGACTCCTCCACGTACCCGTTGCCGCCCAGGCACTCCAACGCCTCGCCCACCACGGCGGAGCACCGTTTGGTGACCCAGTACTTCGCGGCGGGCACCGCGAGCCGCAGAAAGGCCCGCTCCTCGTCCGTGTCCTCGTCGTACGCGGCGGCCAGCCGCATCGCCAGCACCGTCGCCGCCTCCGACTCCAGCGCCAGGTCCGCCAGCACGTTGCGCATCAGGGGCTTGTCGATCAGGAGCCCGCCGAACGCACGGCGGTAGGCGCTGTGGTGGACCGCCTGGGACACCGCCTGCCGCATCAGCGCCGCCGAACCCACCACGCAGTCCAGCCGGGTGGCCGCCACCATCTCGATGATGGTGCGCACCCCGCGCCCCTCCTCACCGACCCGGTGGGCCCAGGTCCCGTCGAACTCGACCTCGGCGGAGGCGTTGGACCGGTTGCCCAGCTTGTCCTTCAGCCGCTGGATCGCGAACACGTTGCGCGTGCCGTCCGGGAGCACCCGCGGCACCAGGAAGCAGCTCAGTCCGCCCGCCGCCTGCGCCAGCACCAGGAAGCCGTCCGACATCGGCGCCGAACAGAACCACTTGTGCCCGGTGAGCAGATAGCCGTCGGCACCGGAGAGCGCTTCGGCCCGCGTCGTGTTGGACCGCACGTCGGTGCCGCCCTGCTTCTCGGTCATGCCCATCCCGAGGAGCGCCCCGGCCTTCTCCATCGGGTTCCGCAGCCCCTCCACGTACGTGTGCGAGGTCAGCAGCGGCTCCCACTCGGCGGCCAGCGCCGGATCGGTCCGCAGCGTGGGCACCGCCGCGTGCGTCATCGACAGCGGACAGCCGTGCCCCGCCTCGGCCTGCGTCCAGACCAGGAACCCGGCCGCGCGCCGGACATGACCGGCCGGACGCCCCCAGGCGTCCGTCAGCCCGGCCGACACCGCGTGGCCCAGCAACCGGTGCCAGGACGGATGGAAATCCACCTCGTCGACGCGGTGCCCGAAACGGTCATGGGTGCGCAGGACGGGCGGATGCGCGTTCGCCCGCGCACCCCACTCCTGGACCTGGGCGGAGCCCGCGGCCCGGCCCAGCTCCCCGAGCTCCTCCAGCGCCACGGGCAGGACCCCGGGCGCGACATGCCGCTCGACGGCCTCGGACAGGGCCCGGTCGGCGGCGAAGACGTCATGGCCGACCAGCGGCGGAACCTGATTGGTCACGGTGTGGGTGGTGGCTGCCATGCCGATACGGTAAGGAGGTGCAGGCAGCAAAGGAAACACCCGAGCGGTCACCGGGCCGACTCCACCGGGCGCGAGTGCTCTACCGCAACGTCTCCAAACGGCGGATGGCGTGGCACTTGCTCAAGGACACCGTCAACTCGTGCATCGAGTACCGCATCCTCGGACTCGCGGCCGAGGCGGCGTTCTTCACCCTCCTCTCGCTGCCCCCGCTGCTCCTCGGCATGATCGGACTGCTCGGTTACGTCGACGAGTGGACGGCGACCACCACCGTCGCGTCCATCGAGCGCAACATCCTCTCCGCCGCCCAGACGGTGCTGTCCGAGCGCGGGGTCAACGACTTCGCCAAACCGCTGCTCGCCGACGTCACGACCGGGGCCCGCCCCGACATCATCTCCATCGGCTTCGCCATCGCCCTGTGGTCCGGCTCCCGCGCGGTGAACGTCTTCATCGACACCATCACCGTCATGTACGGACTCGACGGCCACCGCGGCATCGTCAAGACCCGGCTGCTCGCCTTCCTGCTGTACGTCGTCGCCCTGCTGCTCGGCGCGGTGGTGCTGCCGCTGCTGGTGGTCGGCCCGGACCGGGTCGTCGAGCTGGTGCCGTGGGGCACCGAGGTCATAGCCGTCCTGTACTGGCCGCTCGTGATGCTGCTGAGCGTCGCGTTCCTCACGACGCTCTACCACGTTTCCGTGCCGGTGCGTTCGCCCTGGATCGAGGACGTCCCCGGGGCCCTGGTGGCGCTCGGCATGTGGGTCCTCGGCAGCTTCCTGCTCCGGATCTACCTGACCAACACGGTCGAGGGCCCCACCATCTACGGCTCCTTGGCGGCGCCGATCGCGGTGCTCCTGTGGATCGGCATCTCCGCCTTCGCGGTCCTGGTCGGCGCCGCGGTCAACGCGGCCATCGACCGGGTGTGGCCCTCGCTCGCCACCGCCGCCGCCCGCGAGGCCACCGAACGCGTCCGGGCCGCGCAGGCCGCCGAGTTCGTCGCCCGCGCCCGCTCGGCCGCCTACGCCGGAACGGACGACGACGATGACGAGGACGACGGCCCCGCGTACATGCCCTCCGAGTTCCCCGAGCGCTGGTCCCGCTTCCTGCCGCCCGACGACGTGAAGTCCCGACTGCACGCGACCCGGGAGAAGGACCCCAGGGACCCGAAGGACTCCCGGGACCCCAGGGACTCCAGGGACTCCAAGGAACCCAGGGACGCCGGGTAGCGTCCCGCGCGCTAGCGTGGAGGCATGCCCCGGGAACACCAGCGGTACCAGGAACGGCCGTCCCGGCTGACCGGGGCCGTCGTCTGGACCCTGGACGTCCCGCCCGGACCGCCCGGCCCCGCCCGGTCCGTCCTCCCCGACGGCTGCATGGACCTGATCTGGTCCGCCGGCCGCCTGGTCGTCGCCGGACCCGACACCCGTGCCTTCCGGGTCGACCCCGGCAACCGCGCCTCCTGCGCCGCGATCCGCTTCCCGCCCGGAACCGCCCCCGTGCTCCTCGGCGTACCGGCCGACGAACTCCGCGACCACCGGGTCGAGCTCGCCGACCTCTGGTCCCGAACCGCCGTCAGGGGGCTCGTCGACCGGATCGACCGGGCCGCCGACCCCGCGACCGCCCTGGAGGACCACGCCCTGGGCCTGGCCGCCGCGGCCGGCCCCCCGGACCCGCTCACCGCCGCCGTCGCCGACCGGCTGCGGCGCGGCGGATCCGTCGCGGCGACGGCCGCCGAGGTCGGTCTCGGCGCCCGCCAGCTGCACCGCCGCTCCCTGGCCGCCTTCGGCTACGGCCCCAAGACCCTGGCCCGGATCCTCCGGCTCCAGCGGGCCCTGGCCCTCATCCGCACCGGCCTCCCGTACGCCGAGGCGGCCTGCGCGGCGGGCTGCGTCGACCAGGCGCACCTGGCCCGCGAGATGCGCGCCCTCGCCGGCACGACGCTCGGGGCCTACTTCTCGACGGGCGACGCGGAAGCGAACAGCGACACCCCGCAGCCGTCCGGGTCCAGGACGACCGCGTAGCGCTGCCCCCACACCGCGTCCCAGGGCTCGGCGTGGCCCGTGTACCCGGCCCCGACCAGGTCCGCGTAGACCGCGTCCACCTCCGCCGGGCTGTCGCAGACGAACGCCAGACCGAGCCGCTCGCCGCCCGAGGGCCGCTGCCAGTCCGGATCGAACGAGGCGATGACCGCCTCCGTGTCCCACAGCAGCCGCTGTCCGCCCGGCAGGGTCACCTCGACATGCGGTGCGGACTCCGCCCCCTCGGGGATGTCGAGGCCGAGCCTGCGGTAGAAGGCGAGCGAGGCCGCCAGGTCCGCCGTGATGATGCTGATCGCGTCGAATCGTGGAGTCATGCCCCGACCGTACGCAGCGGGAGCCCCGACGGTCTTGTACGAATCGGTCGCCCGCGCGGGCCTCAGCCCAGGCAGTCGGCCGGCGCGGTCCCCGGGTCGGTCACGGCCAGGCCCAGGGCGGCCCGCTCCGTGATCCACCGCGTCGGCCGGTGGCGCGGGTCGCCCGTCGTGGTGTGCAGCGACCGCTGGAGCCCCAGCAGCCTCGCCGCCCCGACCCGCTCGCCCCAGGCCAACGGCCCGTACGGATAGCCGAGCCCCGTGGTCACGGCCAGGTCGATGTCGGCGGGCGCGGCGAGCGAGCGCTCCGCGATCGAGCAGCCGACCGCGACGACGGAGGACAGCAGCCGCTGCGCGACCGTGCCCGCGGTGTCCCGCACCACCGACACCGCATACGGTTCGCCGCCCCCGGCGGCCCGCGCCAGCACCGCCCGCGCGTCCCGGGCGGCCACCGGGTCGCCGGCCGCCGTGACCGCCAGGACCCGCCGCCGTCCCGCTGCGGGCAGCACCTCCACGCCGAACGTACGCTCCCGGGGCAACCCGCTCTCCGCGACCGCCGCCGACACCGGCGTCCCCCAGACGGGCACCAGCACCACGGCCCGCGCCGACGGCCCCGCGCCCCGCTCGACCCGCGCCCCCGCCGCCTCCAGGGACCCGGCCAGGGCCTCCTCGTAGGCGACGGTCTCCGGCCGGCCGCCCGGAACCAGGAACACCGGGCGCTCGGCGTCCCCGCCGACCGCGCTCTCCGGCGCGGGACCCGCCGCCCCGTCGCCGTACGCGTACCAGCCCCGGCCCGTCTTACGGCCGTGCAGCCCCGCCACCACCCGGTTCGGGGTGAGGAAGGAAGGGCGCAGCCGGTCCTCGTACCGGAAGCCCGCCCAGATCGAGTCGATCACCGCGGCCGTCACATCGAGGCCGGTCAGGTCCATCAGCTCGAAGGGGCCCATCCGCAGCCCCAGCACGTCCCGGGCGATCCGGTCGATCTCCGCCGGGTCCGCCACCGACTCCTCCAGCAGCGCGAGCGCCTCGGTCACCAGCCCCCGGCCGGCGTGGTTGACCAGGAACCCGGGGGTGTCGGCGACGGTCACCGCCCGGTGCCCGCACCCCTCCACCAGCTCGGTCAGCAGAGCCGGGATGTCCGGGCGGGTGGCCGCGCCCGGCACCACCTCGACGATCCGCATCAGCGGCACCGGGTTGAAGAAGTGCAGTCCGGCCAGGCGCGAGGGGTCCTGGAGCGTCGCGGCGATCCGGGTCACGGACAGGGAGGAGGTGTTGGTCGCGAAGACCGCGGAGGAGGGCAGCGCCCGCTCCAGCCTCCCGAACACCTCGGCCTTGGTCGCCAGGTCCTCCCGTACGGCCTCGATCACCAGCTCCACCTCGGGCCCCGCCGCCCACGGCTCGGCGAGCGGCACCAGCCGGGCCGCGGCCCCGTCCCGGTCGGCCGACGACAGCCGCCCCTTGGCGACGGCCCGGTCCAGCATCGAGGCGACGAAGTCCAGGGCCTCCGTCACCGCCTCGGGCCGCACGTCGGCGAGCTCGACGGTGTGGCCGGCGCTCGCCGCCCACTGGGCGATGCCGCGGCCCATGGCCCCGGCTCCGACGATCCTGATACGCATGGCGGTGATGGCCCTTTCGACGGAGGGGCGGACGGACTGTCCACGGGGTGGAGACGATTCCCCGACGGGAACGTGAGCGGCAAGGGGGAGCGGGGACGGGGCGGGCGCGGGCGTCAGCGGAGGTAGACCCGGTCGGGGTCGACCTCGTCCCGCAGGAGCCGCAGCTCGGCGTCGGTCGGCGGGGCCGTCGTCGCCACCGGACCGGCCGTCCTCAGCTCCCAGCCGGTCGCGGCCCGCACCTCCTCGACGGTGACCCCGGGGTGGACGGCGACCAGCCGCAGTTCGTCGCCGACCCCCTCCCTGGCGAGGACGCCCAGCTCCGTGACGACCCGGGTCACCCCGGCGCCCAGCGGGCGGATCCCCTCCGCGAGCGCCCGGTCCGGTCCCGGCGTGGTGCAGAAGTCGAGGGCGCCGGCGAAGGAGCGCGGCGTGTGCCGGCGCATCACCACGAACACCTCCCGGGCGTTCGCCATCACCTCGACCGCGCCCCCGGAACCCGGCAGCCGCACCGAGGGGCGGTCCCAGTCCCCGATGACCGAGGTGTTGAGGCTGCCCCAGCGGTCGATCTGCGCCGCCCCCAGGAAACCCACGTCGATGCGCCCGCCCTGGAGCACCGAGCCGAACAGGGCGGGCATCGGCACCACCGCCTCGGCCCCGGTGACCAGAACGGCGTCCGCGATGGTCTCCGGCAGACGGGAGGGGTGCGCCCCGCAGACCCCGGACTCGTACACCACCTCGATGCCCGGCGCGACGGTCAGCCGGGCCAGCTCGACCGCCAGCGTCGGCAGCCCGATCCCCGCGAACACCGCACGGCGTCCGGCCAGTTCACGCGAGGCGACGACCGACAGCAGCTCCGAGGAGGTGACGGGCCGCGCGGTTCCCGGGTCCCGCTCGTTCACAGCCGCCTCCCGTAGTTCACCGGCCGGCTCAGCGCCTCGCCGACCGCCAGCCCCGCCCAGAACCCCTCGCCCAGCCTCGCCACGTACTCCGCGTGGTCGGCGGTCCCGTACACCCACTCCGCCAGCCAGGCCCGCAGCCGCGCCGGGTCCTTGCTGATCGCGGACCAGGAGCGGTAGAAGGCGTTGTCCCGGTCGTAGTAACCCTGCGCGAAGGAGGGGTGCGCCCCCCGCGGACAGACCACCACGGCGTCGACCGCGTGCGCCGGAATCAGCGTGCGATTGGGGTCCGAGCGGACCACCTCGTCCGCCACCAGCTCCTCCACCACCACGACCGCCTTCCCCGCCGCGTACACCGCCTCGGCCTGGACGCCGGTCAGCCCCCAGATCTGGGTGTTCCCCCGGCGGTCGGCGCGCTGCGCGTGGACGATCGTCACGTCGGGGTTGACGGGCGGCACGACGTGGATCCGCTCGGTCCCTCCGTCGGCGGCCGGGTAGGGGGAGACGACCTGGCGGATACCGGGGTTGACGGCCGGCAGGTCGCTGCCGGCGTACGAGCGCAGCGGGTAGAACGGCAGCCGCTGCGCCCCCGCGAGATAGCGGCACACCATCCCGTAGTGGCTGTACTCCTCGAACGCCAGCGGCTCCGGGTCCGCGTGCTCGATCCGCCGCCGCAGCTCCCCGAGCGAACCGGCGGAGGAGTTCCCCACGAAGGAGGAGACCAGCCGCGTCACGCACCCGGCCGCCAGCATCTGGTCCACCACGATGTCGGCCGTCATCCGGACGACCGTGAGATCCCGGCGGCCCTGCCGGATGATCTCGTGACCGGCGGCGGTCGGGACGAGATGGGTGAACCCTTCGAGGCTCACGGTGTCCCCGTCGTGGACGAAGGCGGCGACGGCCTCCCTCATCGACATGACCTTGCCGGCCGTCCGGTCCACGGTTCTCCTCATCGTCCGCATCCGCGGACCCCACGGTGTCAGCACCCATTGATGGCTGTCCAATACCGAATTAGGGTCGGACCAGGACCCGGGGCATATCAATGACGTGAGGGGGCGCCGCCGTGGAACTGCGCCACCTGAGGGCCTTCCTCGCCGTGGCCGAGGAGCTGCACTTCGGCCGGGCCGCCAGACGCCTCCAGATGGCGCAGCCGCCCCTGAGCCAGCGGATCCGGCAGTTGGAGAAGGAGCTCGGCGTCCAGCTGTTCCACCGCAACACGCGCTCCGTCCGGCTCACCGGGGCGGGGGAGACCTTCCTCGATCCCGTACGGACCGTCCTCGACGACCTCGACACCGCCGTACGGGCCGCCCGTTCGGCGGGCCGGGGAGAGTACGGCCGGGTGACCATCGGCTTCGCCGGGGCCTCCAGCCACGAGACGCTGCCCCGCCTCACCCGCGCCGTGCGCGCCGCACACCCCGGCCTCGAACTGGTCATGACCGGCCAGACGTACGCCAACGTCGCCCTGTCCCGGGTCGCCGACGGCTCCCTCGACCTGGGCTTCGTCCGGCTGCCGGTGTCCCGGCCCGGAGTGGAACACCGGGTGATCGACGAGGAGGAGCTGCTGTGCGCCCTGCCGTCCGACCACCCGCTCGCCCGGCACGAGGCGGTGTCGCTGGCCGACCTCGCGGACGAACCGTTCGTCTCCTTCCCCGCCAACACCGGCTCCACCGTGCGCGACGCCCTGACCGAGGCCTGCGAGAGCGCCGGATTCACCCCGCGCGTCGTCCAGGAGGCCCCCGACTCGTACACGATCATGGCGCTCGTCGCCGCCGGGGTCGGCGTCACCCTCACGGTTACCTCCGTACGCCACATCCAGCAGAGCGGCCTGGTCTACCGGCCCCTCACCGGCCCGCCCATCCGCCGCCAGGCCGCCCTCGCCTGGCGCGCCGACAACCCCTCCGCGGCCCTGCGCGCCGTGCTCGCCGTCGCCCGGGACGCCCTGCCGACCCCCGTACGCGGACCGGGCGGAAGACCCATTGAGACGCCGGACCTCTGAAAAGGGGGCACATCCGGTATTGGACCCGCTCAGTCACCGGATGCGAAGGTCACCCCACCACCCGCGCCCCGCCCGCCGCCCCGGTCGCCCCGAAGGAAAGGCCCCGCCGTGCCGCTCGACGTCGTCATCTGCGAACCCCTGCGCACCCCCATCGGCCGGTTCGGCGGGGCCTTCGCCCAGCAGACCCCGGCGGCGCTGGCCGCACGCGTCATCGCGGAGATCGTCGCCCGCACCGGCATCGACCCCGCCCGGGTCGACGAGGTGATCCTCGGCCACGCCTACCCCACCAGCGAGGCCCCCGCCATCGGCCGGGTCGCCGCCCTGGACGCCGGACTGCCCACCACGGTCACCGGCTCCCAGACCGACCGCCGCTGCGGCTCCGGACTCCAGGCGGTGCTGGACGCGGCGATGCAGATCAGGGCCGGGTTCAGCGATGTCGTGATCGCGGGCGGCGTCGACGTGATGAGCGCCGCCCCCTACTACACCCACGACGGACGCTGGGGCATCAAGGGTCCCGGCCTCCAGCTCCACGACGCACTCGCCCGGGGCCGCGTCACCGCCGGCGGCGCCAACCACCCGGTCCCCGGCGGCATGATCGAGACGGCGGAGAACCTCCGCCGGGAGTACGGGATCAGCCGCGCCGACCAGGACGCCCTGGCCCTGCGCTCCCAGCAGCGCGCCGCCCGCGCCGCGGCCGAGGGCCGCTACGACGCGGAGACCGTCCCCGTCACCGTACGCACCCGCAAGGGCGAGACGACGGTCACCGCCGACGAGCACCCCCGCCCCGACACGACGGCGGAGCAACTCGCCTCCCTCCGGCCCGTGATGGCGAAGTCCGACCCGGACGCCACCGTCACCGCGGGCAACGCCAGCGGCCAGAACGACGCGGCCGCCGCCTGCCTGGTCACCAGCGCCGCGACCGCCGAACGCCTCGGCCTCACCCCGCTCGTCCGCCTCGTCTCCTTCGCCCGCGCCGGGGTCCCCGCAGCGACGATGGGCATCGCTCCGGTCGCCGCCACCCGCACCGCGCTCGACCGGGCCGGCCTCACCCTCGCCGACCTCGACCTGATCGAGCTGAACGAGGCGTTCGCCGCCCAGGTGCTGGCCTGCACCAGGGAGTTGGGCCTCGGCGAGCGGGACCACGAACAGCGGATCAACGTCAACGGCTCGGGCATCTCGCTGGGCCACCCGGTCGGCGCCACCGGAGCCCGCATCCTCGCCACCCTCACCCGCGAACTCCACCGCCGCGAGGCCCGGTACGGCCTGGAGACGATGTGCATCGGCGGCGGCCAGGGCCTCGCCGCCGTCTTCGAACGCGTCTGAAGGCCGACGGGGGCCGGACACCCGCCCCGATCAGTCGGTGGCCGAGACGGTGATGTCCTGCTCGGCCCAGACCAGTTTCCCGGTGGGCGTCCGGCAGGAACCCCAGCGCCGGCAGAGCATGTTGATGAGCTGGAGCCCTCGGCCGCCCTCGTCGCTGAGCGTCGGGGGCTGAATGTGCGGAAGGTCCGCTCCGGTATCGGTGACCTCGACCGTCACCCGGTCATGGCGCAGCAGGCGCAGCTGACCGGGGCCGCCCCCGTACCGCAGCGCGTTGCCGACCAGCTCACTGACGACCAGTTCGGTGGTGTCCACGAGCCCGCCCAGGTTCCACCGGTCGAGTTGCTCCCTGACCAGCCGGCGGGCGACGGACGCGGCGCCGGCGTCGGGCGGCAGCTCCCAGACGACGATGTCGGCGGCGCCGGACACCGGACGACTGGTGGCCATCAGCAGGACGGCCTCGTCGAAGCGGGTGCCGGGCCCCGTCCCGGACGCCACCAGGGTGCCCAGCTCCGCGCAGTCCATCCGTGACACCGTGTCGCGCAGCTTCTCCAATTGCGTGTCCACGTCATCGTTGCGGTTCTTGAACAGTCCGTCGGTGCAGAGCACGAGGCGGCTTCCGGCGGGGGCCGCCAGCCGGACGGAGGTGTACGGGATGACGCCGCTGCCGAGCGGCGCGCCCGGCGGCACGTCGACGTACGCGGCCCGCCCCGCCGCGTCGACCAGCAGGGGCGGCGGATGCCCCGCACTGGCGAGGGTGTACTCCCTGGTCGCGGGGTCGTAGACCGCGCACAGACAGGTGGCGACCTGGTCGTCGTCCAGGTCGCGGGCGGCCAGGTCCATCCGGGCCAGGGTGTGCTCGGGGGCGATGTCCAGGGCCATGAGCGTGCGCGCCACGGTACGCAGCCGCCCCATGGTCGCCGCGGCCGACAGACCGTGGTTCATGACGTCACCGACGATCAGGGCGCTCCGGCCGCCCGGCAGGGCCACCACGTCGTACCAGTCCCCGCCGACACCGCTCGTCTCCGTCGGCGGGGCGTAGTGGGCGGTGACGTCCAGGCCCGGTGTGCTCGGCATGGCGCGCGGGAGCATGCTGCGCTGGAGGGCGACGAGGCGCTCCCGCTCCTGCCCGTAGAGGCGCGCGTTGTCCAGGAAGACCGCGGCCCGTGAGGCGAGCTGCATCGCGAGCGCGAGGTCGGTGTCGGTGAAGGGGGGTGTGGTGCCCGAGCGAATGAAATCGGCCGCCCCCAGCAGGACCCCCCGGGAGACCAACGGCACGGCCAGGTAGCTGTGCACCCCCGCTTCGCGCAGCAGGGCCGCGGCTCTGGGGGTGGCGGCCACCCGGATGTAGTCCTCGGCTCCCATCCGGGCCATCAGCACGGGCTCCCGCTGGGTCAGGCAGCGGTCCACCGCCCTCTCCTCGTACGTGGAGATCTCCCCGACCGGGTCCGGCTCCAGATTCGCCAGCGCGTCGATGACGGCCACGGCGATGGCCCGGGTGACGGTCGGCTGGGTGGTGTCGGCCGGAGCCCCCTCCTCGCCGCGCAGCACCGACTCCAGCAGATCGATGGCCGCGCCGTCCGCCAGCCGGGGCACGGTGAACTCGACCAGTTCCTGAGCGGTGCGTTCCAGGTCGAGTGTGGTCCCGATCCTCGAACTCGCCTCGTTGAGCCATGCCAGGTGGTCGTGCACCACGAACCGGTCGGGCGGTGCCGCGCGTCGACGGTGTCGGGAGAGGGCTGGGGCGGCGCCACTCCGTACCCGCAGCGGGCTCCGCCTGCGATCACCTCTTCGCACGAACGAGCCTCCCGTACCGCATCCGTCTGGCAGGACTGCACCATACTCCCGAGTGCCGCGACAGCGCCCGTTCGGAAACGGATCATCACATCGGCCCCGCGGGCGCCCGGCCCCGGCCCCCGGATCCGGCCGCGGTTTCCGGTGGCTCCTCGTAGAGGTAGTGCCGCGTTCCCGCCAGCACCCCGCGGAACCAGACGTCCACCTCGCGCTGTCCCATCGTCGGCCAGTCGGGGGTCTCCTCGACCATGGCGTGCCCCATCCGGCGGCCCAGCTCCACCAGGTGGACGCCGGCCGCGGCGCGTTCGGCCCCGTACCGCTCCAGCGCGGTGCGGACGTCCGCCGTCGTGCGGAGGACCCGCTCCAGACACAGGGCGTCCTGGAGCGCCTTGACCGCGCCGGTGGCGGTGTGCGGCCTGGTCACCCCGGCCGCGTCCCCGGCCAGCAGCAGGGGCGGGCGGGCAACCCGCGGGGCCTGCGCGTCGGCGACCGGGTGACAGGCCGCTGCCCGGCGCCCGCCCCGGGCGACGATGTCCGCCCAGGCCGCCGGGAAGTGCTCCTTTGCCAGCTCGTGCACATACGGCCCGGGGTCGGCCCCCTCGGGCGGCCGGCCGTAAACGGCGTAGGCCAGCAGCCGGTTGCCCGGGCCGGTGCCGCCGTCGCCGTCCTGCGGGCCGCCCGGGATCAGATAGAAGATGCCGTGCCCGCCGGGGAAGCCCAGGGTCACCCACGCGCCGCGCAGGAGTTCCAGCTCCCGGGGGTGCCCGGTCAGCGCGCCGAGCGGGATCGCGCCGCGCCAGACCGCGTACGGCGCGGGCTTCGGGCGCAGCCCCGGGGCGACCAGCCGCCGGGTGGCCGACGCGTGCCCGTCGGCGCCGACGACCACGTCGTACGCTTCTCCGCTCCGGGCGGTGGTGATCACGCCCCGCCCGGAACCTTCCCGGCCGACCGAGGTCACCGGCCGGCCCCGGAGATACCGCACCGGACCGGCACTCACGCGCAACGACCGCCACAGCAGACCCCAGTTGCACGGGGTCACGGGGGACGACTGCCGGGCCAGCTCCCGTGCGGACCGGCCGCCCGGCCGACGCGTCAGCCAGACCCGTGTCCCCACCGGAGCCGTCGGCATCGCCGCGTCCAGATATCCCGACCCGACCAGCTCCGCGTGCAGCGGCGGCGGGATCACGATGCCGAACCCCCGCTCCTGGAGGTCGGCGCGGCTGCGTTCGTACACGGTGACGTCCGCCCCGGCCCGTCGGCCCGCGACGGCCGCCGCGCACCCCGCGATGCTCCCGCCGATCACCCCGATGCGCAACGCCGCGGCCACGTCCCCGGTCCTTCCCGTCGTCCCCGTCGCCGTCGCCGCGCGGCGACAGCCTGCCGCGCACACGGAAGGTCCGGCCGGACAGTCCCCGCTGTCCGGCCGGACCTCGTTCTCCCGCAGGTGGCCTGTCAGTCCCGCGCGTTGCGGGTACGGCGCATCAGCACCGCCCCGCCGAGCAGCAGCGCGGCGCTCGCGCCGGCGGCCAGACCCAGATCGGCGGCACCGGTGTCGGCCAGGTGCGCGTCCGGGGTGTTGGAACCGGGCGTACCCGACCCGGGGGTGTCGGTACCGGGAGTGTCGGTCGGCGGCTGGTCCACGGGCGGCTCGTCCACCGGCGGCTGGTCGACCGGCGGTTCGTCGACCGGCGGCTGGTCCACGGGCGGCTCGTCCACCGGGGGCTCGTCGACGGGCGGTTCGTCCACCGGGGGCTCGTCGACGGGCGGTTCGTCGACCGGGGGCTCGTCGACGGGGGGCTCGTCGACCGGCGGTTCGTCCACCGGGGGCTCGTCCACGGGCGGCTCGTCCACCGGCGGGTGGTCGATCGGCGGGTGGTCGATCGGCGGGTGGTCGTGCTTCGGGCCGTCGGTGTTCGCGCACTTGTTGCCGAAGGCCGGGTTCAGCAGGGCGATCACATTGACGGTGTTGCCGCACACGTTGACCGGGACGTGGACCGGCACCTGCACCGCGTTGCCCGAACCGACGCCCGGTGAACCGACGGCCGCCCCCTCGGCCGACGCGTCGGCGTGCGCGGTGCCGCCGACCGCCGCCAGGAGGCCCGATGCGGCCGCCATGACGATCATGCTTTTGTTCAAGACCTGTCGCATTACTTGCCCTTCCTTAGGACATTCGCGAGGACTTCGCGTGGGTGCTTCGCGCGCGGGGGATCGCGGTGGCCGTCGGGGGAGCCGGGGCGCAGCCGGATCCCGCGGCGAAGCCATGGTGAGCGTGGTGAAAACATGCGCGCTGGACGACTGCCATAACGACTCAGGTTCAGGCGGGAAACTCGGAGGCGGGTGGAAATTGTGTAATCACCCGAACGGGTGGTGTCGTTGAATCCCAAGCATTCCGGCGCGTGCAAGGAGAGAAACGATTCGCCGTCAACTGCACCGAGAGGCAATGGCGTTGACGGAAACGGAGTCGGCTCCCCGGTCGTGGCAACGACCCTGAAGCGCCCGACCTCGTTCACCCGTTCAGCGGGGTGGAGTGGCAGGGGTGTGCGCATTTTCTTCACGAACAGGCTGTCGTACGAACAGAGTTGAGAACCGGTCCCCGTGTCCGGCATTCGGGTGAATGGGCGGAACCTAATGCCGGGCGGTGAGTTGACCAGGGGGCTCCGCCGCGGGGCGATCGGTACGAGAAGGGTTAATCGTGATCAAGAAGGTTCTGGCTACGGGCGCTGTCGCCGCCTCCATCCTCGGTCTCGGCTCGACGCAGGCCATGGCCATCGCCAACGACGGCGGCACCACCACGCTCAACGGCAACGGGGCTTCGCAGGCGTACGGCAACTCCGAGACGCACGGTGACTGGAGCCCGCAGTTCGCGCTCATCCAGGGCTCGCTGAACAAGCCCTGCATCGCCCTTCCGGCCAAGGCGAACCTGGGCTCCCTCATCGGCCTGGTGCCGATCTCGGTCCAGGACATCAACGTCCTGTCCTCCCCGCAGAACCAGCAGTGCACCGAGAACTCCACCCAGGCCAAGGGCGACGAGGCTCTGTCGCACATCCTGGAGGACATCCCGATCCTCTCCGGCAACGGCGCCGGCAACAACTGATCGGCCGCCGCCCTACTCGGGCCCGGGTCCTCGGAGTTCCTCCACCGAGCGGCTCGGGCCCGTCGCCGTTCCGGGACGCGGTTCCCGCGCCCGTTCCCCGAGCCGGTCCCCCGGGCGTTGCGGCATTCGGGCGGAAATCCGGGAATCCGCCCGTCGAACGGCTCCGGTTCCCGGCGTTCGACGTTACGTAGGACAGTGCCGGAGCCACGAGCGGTCAGGAAACGGCTCGGGCGGGCACGAAAGGCGTGACCGCACCGGACTCCGCCCAGGAAGGGACACACAGTGAAGTTCACCAAGGTTGCCGCAGTCGTCGCCGGTACGCTCATGGCGATGGGCGTCGCCGCGCCGGCCATGGCCGACTCGGGTGCCGAGGCCATCGCCGCGCACTCCCCGGGCGTGCTGTCCGGCAACATCCTCCAGGTCCCGATCCACATTCCGGTCAATGTCTGCGGCAACACCGTCAACGTGATCGGCGCGCTCAACCCGGCGTTCGGCAACACCTGCGTCAACAAGTGATCCTCTGACCGGCCGGGCCCGCGCCCGTGACCGGTGGGCCCCGGGCGGCCGACGCCGCCCGGGGCCTTTTCGCGGCCCGGCTCCGGGCGCCGGAATCGCGGAAGGCGCCGGAGAAAGTCATCGCCCCGCAGTTTCCCGAATGCGGCCGGATCGTTGATCAGGGAGAAAGCGGCAGAAGTCACAGGTAAAGAAGGCTTGTGTGCGGCACGGGAACGTGACCGAAACAGATGCCGCGCAGAAGGGAACCAGAAAAGTGAAGTACGCGAAGACCGCCGCCCTTGTTGCCGGTTCCGTGGCTGCCCTCGGAGCGGCCGCTCCCGCCTTCGCCGCTACTACGCCCACGGCCCCCAACTTCAGCCTCGACAGCGGCCTCAACCAGGTGATGGCCAGCGCCCCGCAGGTCGTGGACCCGGTGGTGGGCACGGTCGCCGAGACCGCCGAGACGGTCTCGAAGGACGGCACGGTCGGCAAGCTGGCGGGCCAGGCGACCGGAGTGGCCGAGAGCGCCGCTCCGCTGCTGGGCGGAGTTCCCCTCGGCGGCTGACCGCCGTAGCCACTCCCGTTCCACCTGCTTCTCCCGCTGATCCGCATCACTCCCCAGAAGGGCACTCTCATGTTCAAGAAGATCATGGCCTCGGCTGCCGTCGCCGCCTCGGTCGTCGGTGTCTCCGCGGCCGCCGCCCCGTCCGCCATGGCCATCGCCAACGACGGCGGCACCACCACGGTCAACGGCAACGGGGCTTCGCAGGCGTACGGCAACTCCGAGACCCACGGTGACTGGAGCCCGCAGTTCGCGCTCATCCAGGGCTCGCTGAACAAGCCCTGCATCGCCCTTCCGGCCAAGGCGAACCTGGGCTCCCTCATCGGCCTGGTGCCGATCTCGGTCCAGGACATCAACGTCCTGTCCTCCCCGCAGAACCAGCAGTGCACCGAGAACTCCACCCAGGCCAAGGGCGACGAGGCTCTGTCGCACCTGCTGAACGACATCCCGATCCTCTCCGGCAACGGCGCCGGCAACAGCTGAGACCGGGCAGTCCGGGTCCGCTCCGGCGGGCCCGCGTGGGGCCAGTCCATCCGCACGGCGACCGTTCTTCGCCGCCGCGGACGGACTGGCCCTTCGTCATGTGGCCGTGGGTCCGCGCGGGTTGTCCGGTTGGGCCGGATGCCGTAGCGCCGGCTGACGATCCGGGCCGGGCCGGGTAAGGCCTCCCCATGGATCCGTACGACAGTCAGACCTCACAGGGCGGAGCGCGGTGGCCCACGTCGGGCGGCACGCCGATCTACGACCGGCTCGTCGCCGAGTGGCAGGCGGCCGGAGGCCGAAACCCCCTCTCGGAGCCGCCGCGGGAACAGGCGCCCCGGTGCGGCGGTTTCGTGCCGGCGGCGCGCACATCGGACGAGGGTTCCGGGCCCGACTCCCCGGGAGGGTGAGCCCCGGGGCCGAGGAGCGGCGTCGACCTTGCGCCGGAACGAACCCATTTGAGTGGTGCTGCGCAACCGATCAGGGGTGGTGGCAGTTGATCAGTACGTTCCACAACGGGACGCTCCGAAAGGTGAAGTTGATGAAGAAGATGATGGCCGGCGCTGCAGTGGCCGTGTCCCTGCTCGGTCTGTCCGCAGTCGCGGCTCCCACGGCCATGGCGATCGGCAACGACGGTGGCACCACCACGCTCAACGGCAACGGTGCCGAGTCGGAGATCGGCAACGCCGAGACGGAGGGCAACTGGAGCCCGCAGAACCAGCTCGTCCAGGGCACCCTGAACAAGCTCTGCGTCGGCCTGCCCCTCAAGGCCAACGTCGGTTCGCTCATCGGCGTCGTGCCGATCGCGGTCCAGGACGTCAACGTCCTGTCCAACCCGCAGAACCAGCAGTGCGCCGACAACTCTACCCAGGCCAAGGGCGACGAGCCGCTGTCGCACATCCTGGACGACATCCCGGTCCTCTCGGGCAACGGCGTCGGCAACAACTGACGCACCACAGCCTGAAGCGTTGAGCGCGGGCGGTCCGGAGTCCACACTCCGGGCCGCCCGTCCGCGTTGTGCGCCGACCGCCGCGCCGCGGGCGGTGCCGCACGTGTGAGGCCCACCACCCCACGGGGGTGGTGGGCCTCGTCGCAGGTCCTGGGCGGCGGCGGAGCGGCGCCTCAGCCCAGCGAACGGACCGGGAGCAGGCAGTGGGCGGCGGTGCGGACGACTTCCACGTCGGTCGCGAAGGCCCGCAGCCGCTCCTCGCCGACCGGCTGTCCGGGCACGGCGTCCGGCCACGGGCTGGTGGCGAACATGCCGTACACCTGGCCCTGGGCCTGCGCGGCGGCCAGCCACTCCTCGGGGGCCGGGTACTGCGCCGAGAGGTGAGGCAGCGTCAGGACGGCCCGCCCCGCCTGGACGAGCAGCTTCGCCTGGATGGACGGGGTCTCGCCCGCGTCCTGGATCGGGCCGCCGACGCGGAGGCCCGCGCGCTCCAGCATGGCGCGCATGGCCTCGCGGCCGACCTCCGGACCGTCCGGCCCGTCGCCCAGCGAGTAGGCGAGGAGGAAGGCGGTGTCCTGGTCCGCGTCGGGCTGCCGGCCGCTCCAGCCGATCAGGATCTGCGTGCCCAACTGGGCCTGGGTGAACGTGCCGGTGGGGGCCTGGGGTGTGGTCATGCTCGGCACCCTAACGGCCCCGGACCAGGCTCTATGCATGCGTATCACCCGATCGAGGGAGATCTGCCCCCAACTCCGGCGAACGCCCCGGTCCGGCCACCTCCATCGGAGGTGCGCGGAAAAGCCGTTGACGCCGCCCCCGGCGACCCGGCTAATCTGTCCACTGCTCCGGGCGCCGCCATGACGCCCGCTGCACTCAGACGGAAAGAACCAGGAGGTGAGGACATTGATGACTGTCGTTGCGATGGGCGCTGCCCACAACCGGAAGAACATCATCCTCATCCCCGTGGCCACCGGCTGACCGACTTCCTCATTCCCGCGCCGAGCGCGCGTGCCGGGGCCACCCTGTGAAGGGTTTCCCTTGTCTTTCTCGTCTCTCACCGCTCCTTCCTCCTCCGCCTCCTCGCACCCGCTGACGCCGTACGGCTGGGACGAGGACTGGGCGGCTGCCTTCTCCCCTCACGCCGAACAGGGGCTCGTGCCGGGACGCGTCGTGCGCGTGGACCGCGGTCAGTGCGACGTGATCACCGCCGACGGCCCCGTCCGCGCCGACACCGCGTTCGTCGTGCCCCGTGACCCGATGCGGATCGTCTGCACCGGCGACTGGGTGGCCCTCGACGCCGACGGCGATCCGCGCTTCGTCCGTACGCTGCTGCCCCGCCGCACCGCGTTCGTCCGCTCCACCTCCTCCCAGCGGTCCGAGGGCCAGGTCCTCGCCACCAACATCGACCACATCGCCATCTGCGTCTCGCTCGCCGTCGAGCTGGACCTCGGCCGCCTGGAGCGCTTCCTGGCGCTCGCTCTGTCCAGCTCCAGCGGCGCCGCCCTGCTCGGCGACGGGCGGGACGCGGGCCACAGCCCCGAACCGGTCGTGCTGCTCACCAAGGCGGACCTGGTGCCGGACCCGGCCACCCTGGCCCACCTCGTCCAGGACGTCGAGGCGATCGCCCCCGGCGTCCAGGTGCTGCCCGTCAGCTCCACCACGGGCGAGGGGCTCGACGTCTTCGGCGCCGTCGTCTCCGGTGGCACGAGCGTGCTCCTCGGGATCTCCGGCGCGGGAAAGTCGACCCTGGCCAACACCCTGCTCGGCCAGGACGTCATGGACGTGCGGGCGGCCCGGGAGGTCGACGGCAAGGGCCGGCACACCACGACCACCCGCAATCTGCTCGTCCTGCCGCACGGGGGCGTCCTCATCGACACCCCCGGACTCCGCGGAGTGGGCCTGTACGACGCCGGGACCGGTGTCGGCGAGGTGTTCTCCGAGATCGAGGAGCTGGCCGCCCGATGCCGGTTCCACGACTGCGCCCACCGGGCCGAGCCGGGGTGCGCCGTCCTCGCCGCCCTGGAGGACGGGATCCTGCCCGAGCGGCGGCTCGACAGCTACCGCAAGCTGGTCCGCGAGAACCAGCGGATCGTCGCCAAGACCGACGCCCGGGTGCGCTCCGAGATCCTGCGGGACTGGAAGCGCAAGGGAGCCGAGGGGCGCGCGGCGATGCAGGCCAAGCGCGGCCGGGTGCGGTAGCACGGCCCGGCTCGACGTCCGAATTCCGCGAGTGCGGCAGCACCGGCTGCCGCACACTGGACGGTGTGATGGACGAACGGACCAGGTACGAGGCGGTCAGCAGCCGCGACGCGCGGTTCGACGGAGCGTTCTTCTTCGCCGTATCCACCACCGGCATCTACTGCCGGCCGAGCTGCCCCGCCGTCACACCCAAACGCGCCAACGTGCGCTTCTACCCCACCGCGGCGGCGGCCCAGGCGGGCGGCTTCCGGGCCTGCCGCCGCTGCCGGCCGGACGCCGTACCCGGCTCCGCCGAGTGGAACGTCCGCGCGGACGTCGTCGGCCGGGCCATGCGCCTCATCGGCGACGGAGTGGTGGACCGCGAGGGCGTCCCCGGACTCGCCGGGCGCCTCGGCTACAGCGCCCGGCAGGTCCAGCGCCAGCTCAACGCCGAGCTGGGCGCGGGGCCGGTCGCGCTCGCCCGGGCCCAGCGCTCCCACACCGCCCGGGTACTCCTCCAGACCACCGGGCTGCCGGTCACCGAGATCGCCTTCGCCGCGGGGTTCGCCAGCGTCCGGCAGTTCAACGACACCATCCGGCAGATCTACGCCCGCACGCCCAGCGCCCTGCGGGCCGAGGCCGGTACGGGGCTCGGCGGCGGACGCCGCGACGGGGTCAGGGCCGGGATCCCGCTGCGGCTGGCCCACCGGGGCCCGTACGCCACCGTCGCCCTGTTCGACCTGCTGGCCGCGGAAGCCGTCGCCCGGATCGAGGAGGTGACCGGCCCGCCAGGCCGCCGCACCTACCGGCGCACTCTGCGTCTGCCGTACGGGGCCGGGCTCGTCGCGGTCGACGAGACCCCGGCCGGCGGCCCCTGGCTGGAGGCCCGGATCCAGCTCACCGACCTCCGCGACCTGACCACCGCCGTCCAGCGCACGCGCCGCCTGCTCGACCTGGACGCCGACCCGTACGCGGTGGACGAGGCGCTGGCCGCCGACCCCCGGCTCGCCCCGGTGGTCGCCGCCCGCCCCGGGCTGCGGTCCCCGGGCGCGGCCGACCCGGAGGAGGCCGCGGTGCGGACCCTCGTGGGGCGCGTGGCCGCCGGGGAGCTGGTCGAGCGGTACGGGAAGGCGCTGGACGTGCCGTGCGGCGGGCTCACCCATGTGTTCCCGGAGCCGGGCGTGCTCGCCGGCGGCGCCGAGGACCCGGCCCTCGCGGCCCTCGCCGCCGCGCTCGCCGACGGAGGGGTGCGGCTGGACGCCGGGGCCGACCGCGAGGAGGCGGAACGGGCGCTGCTGGCGCTGCCCGGGATCGACCGCCGCACCGCCGCCCTGATCCGGATGCGGGCGCTCGGGGACCCCGACGTGGACCCGTACGGAACGCCGGGGGCGGAGCGGTGGCGGCCCTGGCGCTCCTACGCCGTACGTCATCTGGAGGCGGAAGCCCGGGCGGCGGCGCGGGAGGAGGAGGCGGGGGCGGCCGTCGTCGGCCGACCGGGCCCGGGGCGCTCCCGTCAGCCCCAGAGCACCGCGCCCAGCCAGGCGCCCGCCACCAGCAGGCAGCAGAACAGCTCCACCAGCACCGCGTAGCCCGTCGCCCGCATGACCGAGCGCACGGACGCCCAGCCGGCGCCGCGGCTCCCCAGCCGCAGCCGCTCCGCGCCGAAGATGGCCCCCACGTACCCGAGGATCCCGCCGACCACGGGCACGACGAAGAACCCCACGATCCCGGCGACCCCGCCGATCATCAAGGTCCGGCGGGGCGCCCCGGACTCGCCCGGGCGGCGGGGTGGCAGCACCGGTTTGAGCGCCTGGTTCAGCAGCATCAGGGCCGTCGCGCCGATCAGGACGCCCCAGGCGGCCGGCGCCATGTCCGTCAGGGCCCACCACAGCACCGCCGCCCAGACGATCGCCTGACCCGGCACGCCCGGCACCAGCACCCCGACCAGGCCCAGCAGCATGACCAGGCCCACGGCGACGAGCTGCCACACACTCATCTGACCAGCCTGCCGGAGAGTGCCCCGCTCCGCCCGTCAGCGGACCCCGGCCACCTGCGGCGACCTGCGCCGATGCGAGGTCAGGCCGGATCGGTCCGGGCCACCCAGCCACGCTCGTACGCATGCCAGCCCAGCTGGAGCCGGGTCGAGACCCCCGTGAGCTCCATCAGGCCCTTGACGCGGCGCTGCACGGTCCGCAGCCCCAGGTCCAGCTGCTTGGCCACGCTGGCGTCCGTCAGCCCCGCCAACAGCAACGAGAGGATCTCCAGATCCGTCGGGTCCGGCCCGGCCCCGTCCTCGCGCACTCCGCCGCCGCCCTCGCCCAGCCGCAACGGCATCGCCTCCCGCCACACGGCCTCGAAGAGGCCCATCAGCGACTCCAGGAGACCGCTGGCGTGCACGACCAGAGCGGCGGGCTCCGCGCCCCGGGCGGTCAGCGGGACCATCGCGAGGCTCCCGTCGGCCACCACCAGCTTCGTCGGCACCCGGTCGACCACCCGGCACTGCTCGTCCCTGCTCAGCGCCGCCGACAGCTCCAGGATCCCGAACGGCGTCGACAGCACCTCACGTTCGACCACCACCCGGTAGCTCACCCCGCGCGAGGTCGCCCGTTCCTCGGACTCGTTCTCCATCCCGGTCACGGCGATCGGTTTGCCCGTCACCAGGGCGCACACCTCCGACACCGCCCCCAGCTGGAGCTGGTGGAAGCGCTGGGCGACGGCGCCCGCCCCCGTCACCACCTCCACCAGGTCGTGCACCGCGGGTTCGCTCGCCTCCGCCCGGTACTCCTCGGCGAGCAGCGCGGACGCCAGCTCGGCCTGCTCCAGCTCGTGCCGCTGCTGGATCAGCAGCGCGCCGAGCGCCACCCCGGGCGGCGCCGCCACCCAGCGGCCCGGCCGGGCCGAGGACTGTGCCGCCAGGCCCTGCTGCTCCAGCCGCCGCAGCACCCGTTCGGCGTCCGCCTCGGGCAGCGCCAGCCGGTGCGCGAGATCGGCGAGCTCCGCGGCTCCCGCCGCGACGAGCGCGCGGTACGCGGTCTCCTGTCTCTCGTCGAGACCTATGGCCCCCAGCATTCTCCGACCTCCCCGGGTGTGGTGATCGCGCATCGAGGCGCCCCTGCGACGGGTCCCCGGTGGCGGGAAGAGGCCACGGCGCAAACCCGCCGCTCACATCATCCCCCGTACCTCCGACCCCTCCGCCACCGTGGCGCCACCGCAGCACCGACATCCCCCGGAATACCGCCCGTTGGTTCGCTTCGCTCCGGATTGCCCGGGGGAGGGCGATACGCCCGTCGAGGCCCGCTGCGCGGTCGCCTCCGCGCGGTCGGTGCCGGCCGCCCGACCGGACCGTCGGCCGCGTGGAGGCGACCGGGAGCGCGTCCCGCCGCGGACGGGGCCGAGCGACGCGAACGCCGCCGGGCGCCCTTCCACGGGGTCGCCCGGCGGAGTCCTGGACGCGCCGCATTTTCCCGATGTCCCGTTCTCGGGGCACCTGTGCGGTGGACAATATGGGCATGAGTCAGCAGGGGGAGAAGCCCGCCGCCCATGAGGACGACTGGTGGCGCAAGCTGTACGACGAGACCGCGCACGACACCGGTCCCGGCCGTGCTGCCGACAGCCTCGACGACCGCTTCGACTCCGTGTCGGACACGGTGAGCGGTCCGGCGACCGGTCAGGAGGGCGGCCCGGCCGGAGACCACCGGGACACCGGTCCCGAGACCGCCCGGGACACGTACGGCGACGCGTACGAGGACCCCTACGCCGACCGGTACGAGGAGCCGGAGGCCGACCTCCTCGAGGACGTCCGCCCGGAGGCGTACCGGCCGCCGCACGGGCGGAGCCGGTCCGTGGTGGCGCAGCGGGAGCCGTGGCCGGACGCGGTCCCGGACCCTGTCCCGGATCCCGCAGCGGCTTCCGGCCCCGTGCCCGACCCGCCCGACCCCCGGTCGGCCCGGGACCCGGACGCGCCGCGCCACCGGCGTCCTTCCACCGCGGCCGTAACGGAGCGGAATCCGGTGCCGGAGGCGGCTCCCGGGCCGGCTCCCGTGCCGGATCCCGTGCCGGAGCCGGTGCCGGACCGTCCGGTGCCGGTGCCGGCGGCAACCGCCGGGCCGCAGCCGGTGGCCCCTCGCACCACCGTCTTTCCCGCCCCCTGGGAGGCGCCCGCCGGGCAGCCGGGGCCCCGGACGTTCGCCGCCCCGCGCCCGCCGGAGCCGTCCGGGCCCGACCCGAGCGCCCGGCGCGTACCCCCGCCGGATCCCGCCGACGACGCAGCGGCCGACGTCCGCCCGTCCGTCAGCCACCTCGGGGACCGGCCGCCCACCTACGACGCCGAGCCCGCCGCCCTGCCCTCCGCCACCTCGGAGAATCTGGACGGCCTCGTCCCCGACACCGTCCTGGACGGCGCGCGGTACGGGACGTACACCCTGCGCACCGCCTCCGTACGCGGTGACTCCGCCCGCTTCCGCGGCGAACCCCGGCGCGACGGGCTGCTCACCGCCCGCTTCGGGACGGCCGAGAGCGCCCTCGTCCTCGTCGCGGTGGCGGGCGGCGACCGGGCCGGGGAAGCGGCCCACCTCGCCGCGGCCGACGCCTGCCGCTGGATCGGCGGGGCCGTCGCCCGCAGCCACCTCCGGCTCTCCGAGGACATAAGAGCGGGCCGCCGGAGCGACCTGAAGGCCGGGCTGCACCGGCTCACCGACCGTACGTACGGCAAGCTGCGCGCCCGCGCCGCCGAACTCGGCGTCGCACCGGACGCGTACACCGCGAGTCTCCGGTGCCTGCTGCTGTCCGCCGACCCCGACTGCCGCACCCGGGTCGTCTTCGGCGTCGGCAGCGGCGGCCTCTTCCGCCTCCGCGACGGAGTCTGGCAGGACCTGGAGCCCGTCACTCCGGGGGGCGGCGGTCCGCGGGCGGGCGACACCCACGAGGAGAGCCCGGACGGCGACCGGCTGACCATGGACCTCCAGATCGCCGCACCGCCGTCGCCGAACGCCGAAGGCCCCGCCCGGCAGCCCGCCGAGCCCTTCCGCTTCCGGGCCTCCGTGGCGCGTCCCGGCGACACGCTGCTGCTGTGCAGCAACGGACTTGCCGAGCCGATGCGGGGCGAGCCGGCGCTCCCCGGGGAGCTCGCCGGGCGCTGGGGGAGCGCCGGACCGCCCGGACTGCCCGCCTTCCTCGCCGACACCCAGCTCCGGATCAAGGGGTACGCCGACGACCGCACCTGCGCCGCGGTCTGGGAGGCGTAACCGCGCACGCCGTGGGTTGATGGATCCCGGAGCCCGGCGCAGCGGTGTTTCGGGCTCCGGAGTCCGGACAGCCGAAGTGCACGGAGCACGGGCAAGGAAAGGGTGCGCACCCATGGCCAAGCAGAACGTGGCGGAGCAGTTCGTCGACATCCTCGCCAGGGCGGGCGTCAAACGCCTCTACGGCGTCGTCGGCGACAGCCTGAACCCCGTCGTGGACGCCATCCGGCGTAACCCGGCCGTCGACTGGATCCACGTCCGCCACGAGGAGACCGCCGCGTTCGCGGCCGGCGCGGAGGCGCAGATCACCGGTGACCTCGCGGCCTGCGCCGGCTCCTGCGGGCCGGGCAACCTGCACCTCATCAACGGCCTGTACGACGCGCACCGCTCCATGGCCCCGGTGCTGGCCCTCGCCTCGCACATCCCCTCCAGCGAGATCGGTCTCGGCTACTTCCAGGAGACCCATCCGGAGCTGCTGTTCCAGGAGTGCAGCCACTACAACGAGATGATCTCCAACCCGGAGCAGATGCCGAGGCTGCTCCAGACGGCGATCCAGCACGCCATCGGGCGCGGCGGGGTCAGCGTCGTCTCGATGCCCGGCGACATCGCCTCCAGGACCGCTCCCGAGAAGAGCGTGGAGCACGCCCTCGTCACCACGCGGCCGACCGTACGGCCCGGCGACGACGAGATCGACAAGCTCTGCCGCATGGTGGACGAGGCCAAACGGGTGACCCTGTTCTGCGGCAGCGGCACGGCGGGGGCGCACGCCGAGGTCATGGAGTTCGCCGAGAAGATCAAGTCCCCGGTCGGGCACGCGCTGCGCGGCAAGGAGTGGATCCAGTACGACAACCCGTACGACGTCGGGATGAGCGGGCTGCTCGGTTACGGCGCCGCGTACGAGGCGACCAACGAGTGCGACCTGCTCATCCTGCTCGGCACGGACTTCCCGTACAACGCCTTCCTCCCGGACGACGTGAAGATCGTCCAGGTCGATGTGCGCCCCGAGCACCTCGGCCGCCGCTCCAAGCTCGACCTCGCGGTCTGGGGCGATGTGCGCGAGACCCTGCGCTGCCTGACGCCCCGGGTGAAGCCCAAGTCCGACCGCAAGTTCCTCGACCGGATGCTGAAGAAGCACGCGAACGCCCTGGAGGGCGTGGTCAAGGCCTACACCCGCAAGGTCGAGAAGCACGTTCCGATCCACCCGGAGTACGTCGCCTCCGTGCTGGACGAGATGGCCGACGAGGACGCCGTGTTCACCGTCGACACCGGCATGAACAACGTGTGGGCCGCCCGCTATCTCACGCCCAACGGCAGGCGCAGGGTGATCGGCTCGTTCAGCCACGGCTCGATGGCCAACGCCCTGCCGCAGGCGATCGGCGCCCAGTTCACCGACCTGGACCGGCAGGTCGTCGCGATGTCCGGCGACGGCGGATTCTCCATGCTGATGGGCGACTTCCTCACCCTGGTCCAGTACGACCTGCCGGTGAAGGTCGTCCTGTTCAACAACTCCTCCCTCGGGATGGTCGAGTTGGAGATGCTCGTCGCGGGCCTCCCCTCGTACGGGACGACCAACAAGAACCCCGACTTCGCCGCCATCGCCCGGGCGGCCGGCGCCTACGGCGTACGCGTGGAGAAGCCCAAGCAGTTGCAGGGGGCGCTCAAGGACGCCTTCAAGCACAAGGGCCCCGCACTCGTCGACGTGGTCACCGACCCGAACGCGCTCTCCATCCCGCCGAAGATCAGTGCCGACATGGTCACCGGCTTCGCACTCTCCGCCAGCAAGATCGTGCTCGACGGGGGAGTGGGCCGCATGCTCCAGATGGCCCGCTCCAACCTCCGTAACGTGCCCCGGCCCTGAGGCGTGTCCCGGAGCCTCGTCCGGATCGTGTCGGGTCGAAGCAGCTGCACCGCAACCGCACCGAGGCCCGGCGGCGTCCTGCTCGGCAGGTCGTGGGAGCGACCGGGGGCGAGGAGGAGACACATGGCCACCAAGGAACAACTGACCGAGGACGGCTTGGCGTTCCTCGGCCTTCCATCCGGTGCGGGGGTGAGGGTCGTCGAGCTGGCGGACGGCACGGGCGTGTGCGTCGTACAGACCGGGCGCGGCGGCGGCAAGGTGTACGTCGCACCGGACCGGACCGTTCTGTTCGTGCCGTCCGGCTCGGACTTCGACACCGGTCTCGCGGCTTTCCTCGGTGGCGCGCGAACCCCCGCGAGGGGGGTCGGGGGCAGGAACTGAAGGCTCGGGGCCGGATCGGGCCGGGCCCCTCACCGGAGGGTCGTCGTCGTGCGTGACGGCTCCACGGGAAGGTACCCGGGCCGCCGGGCCGGGGAGCGCGCGGCACGCGCGCGACGCTCCCCGGAGGGGGTCAGCAGTCGTGGTCGACCCGATCGAACGAGGCGTAGTGGTCGGCGGTGTAGTAGTCCTCCTCCACCTGCTCACCGGTGACGATCCGGCGGGCGCCGCGGGTGTCGGAGCCGGGCGTGATGACCGTGTACTCGTGGTAGTAGCCGGTGGACTGGCCGGGCAGCAGGCCTTCGCGGTTCTGGAAGACAGTGCCGTCCTGCTCGAAGGGGAACGGACCGCCCCGCTCGATGAGATCCAGGGTGTCGTGCGCCTGGGACGGCAGGGCGGAGTAGCAGATGCTGCCGACCGCGGCCGCCCGGAAGGCGGTCGCGGAGTGGGCGGTGGGGGCGGCGGCCGGGGTGGCCGCCTGGGCGGCGACCGGACCTGAGGTGAGGAGGACGACGGACAGGAGGGCGGCCGAGCCGCCGAGCCGAGAGATGCGTGGGGGGAGGCGCATGCCATCATGATGACGCGCGTAGAAGTCGGCTCGTCAACGTCAACTCGGACGAATTCGCGGGATGTTGACCGGAGCTGCGCCTATGTGGTGATGGCGTGCGCGGGTGGGATGTTCCGTGCGCCCCTCGCCGCTCCTGACCGTTCACCTATTGATGGCTCGACAAGCGTGACCGTGTACGTACAGGGGCATGCATCCCGTGAGGCTGTTCGACGGGCGGCCGGATCAGAGGAGGTCGGTTCACTGTGCGGGCGGGGGAAATGGCGAAGCGTCAGAGAAGGACCGCGGTCGTCGAGGGGCGTGGCCCCCGGGGCCGGAGACCGGGCGAGGGGCCGCCGCCGACCCGGATGCGCCGCAGGGTGGGTCACACCGAACGGTCGGCGGTGGGCGAAGTCCGCAGGGAACTGCGGGAGTTCCTCCGGGGCAGCTCCGACGAGGAGCGGACCGAGGCGGCGGAACTGCTGGTGAGCGAGCTGGTGACCAACGCTCTCATCCACACCCGGCACGGAGCCGTGGTCACCGCCACGGCGACACCGGCCCGACTGAGGGTGGAGGTCCAGGACTTCGCGTCGGAGGATCTGCCCGCGCCGTACGTACCGAACGCCGACGACGGTACGCACGGCAGGGGCCTGATCCTGGTCCGGAGCCTGGCCGACGCCTGGGGCGTGGAGGCACAGGCCCTGGGCAAGGTCGTCTGGTTCGAGCTGCACGGCGGAAGGCCCTGAGGGCTCATCCGCCGTGCGGTGCTCTCAGCCGAACTGCTGCTCCAGATCCTTCAGTTTCTGTTCCAGCGAGTCGAGCCGGGGGAGTGTCTGGGTGTCGTCCTCGGCCGTGAGGTCGACGGTCCTCGGGTCACCTCCCTGGTTCGGCGCGTCCAGGATCTTCGAGCTCGAACCGTCCGCCTGTTTCGGGCCGACGGCTTGCAGGGATGGCCGGGGTCGCAGGGGCAGCTGACCCGGCTCCGCTATGGCGGGCTCCGCTACGGCCGGCGCACCGGCCGAGGCCGCAGCGAGCGCGGGCACGTCCACCTGCTGCCCGGCCCGTCCGCCGCGTCCCCAGACCCGGTTCTGCCGGTTCAGGGCCTTGATGCGGGCCCGGTCCAGCTTCTCCTGGTCGCGTCGGCGCAGCCGGTCCTGCTCACGCTCCCTGCGGTCCTCCCGCACCTCGTCCACCGCCTCGTCCAGGGTGCGGACGCCCTCCAGGAGCATCAGCGACCAGGCGCCGAAGGTCTCCCGGGGCGCACGCAGCCAGCGGACGATCCGGATCTGCGGCAACGGGCGGGGCACCAGGCCCTGTTCGCGCAGCGCGGCGCGGCGTGTCTGCTTCAGCGCGCGGTCGAACAGCACCGCGGCCGAGAGGGACATCCCCGCGAAGAAGTGCGGTGCGCCCGCGTGGTCCATGCCCCGGGGGGCGTGCACCCAGTTGAACCAGGCGGCGGCCCCGGCGAAGGTCCACACCAGCAGCCGGGAGCCGAGCGCCGCGTCTCCGTGGCTCGCCTCCCGCACGGCCAGCACGGAACAGAACATCGCGGCCCCGTCCAGTCCGAACGGGACCAGGTACTCCCAGCCTCCGGTGAGGTTCAGGTTCTGCCGGCCGAAGCCGACGAGCCCGTGGAAGGAGAGCGCGGCGGCGACCGCCGCGCAGCAGAACAGCAGGACGTAACTCGCGGTGGCGTACAGCGCTTCCTTGCGTCTGCGGCGCTCCTCGCTGCGTTCCCAGGAGTCGTCGGCCGCGGCCTTGCCGGCGGCACGCTTGCCGCGTGCGACCACCGTCACCGCCGCCATGACCCCCACGAGCAGTACGGCGCCCGGAAGCAGCCAGTCAAGCGATATGTCGGTCAGTCTCATGCGCGGTCCCTTGCGTCACGTAGGGCGTTTCGTGCGCCATCGTGACGGAATTCCCGTCCCGCTCCGGTGGTTTCGGGACAAGAGCACGCCATGGGGGTGGGAGAGGCCATCGATGGGTGGAATCTTCTCGAACGACCGCCCGGTCGAGCCGGTTCGCGTTCGATTCCGCGTCATCCGGACGGGCGGAGTGGATCAGGAAGCGGCCGCGAGCCTGCGCACCCGGTCCGCGTCACAGGTACGCGGGCAGGTCACACAGGTGTCCTCGGGGCGCAGGGTGTAGAAGAGGCAGCAGCTCGCCCGGTCCCGGGTCGGCAGCGACTGCCCGTCGGGCCCGGTCAGTTCACGGAAGCCCGCGGTGCCGACGTACGGCTTCGTCGTGCCGGGGAGCAGCAGCTCCAGCTCCGCCATCGCGCGCCGCTCCTCGCCCAGCAGATGCGCGATGTACCAGAGGCCCTCGACGATCTCGTCGGTCGCCATCCCCCACAGGGCCCGCTTCCCGCGCCGCATGCGCGGCCCGAAGCCCTCCAGCACCGGACCCAGGTGCTCGGTCAGGGCGGCCAGGACCTCGGCCCGCAGCGCCGCCTCGTCCGGGACGACCCGGGCCCCGGGCAGGGTGGCGGCCGGATCGTCCGGCAGGCAGGCGAACTCCCCCACCCGCACGGTCAGGTGTCCCAGCGCCCGCTGGAAGGCCACGTCCTCCACCGGGATCCGCGGCACCCGGCGCTGGAGGAACCAGGGCACCGTCACCAGCAGGCAGGCGGGCCAGGCGTACCGGTGGAGACCGAAGCTCGCCACCACGTCCGGACGGGCCTGCTGCCCGTAGTCCCGCAGCACCTGGGCGTTGTCCCAGGCGAGGAAGGCGTCCACGGCGGGACCGCCGGCGGCCAGCTCCGCCGCGCCGACCCAGCCCGCTCCGGACGGGGCCACGGCGTCGCCGTCGAGCACGTCGGCCCGCAGACCGGGGAACACCTCGGTCAGGCGGGTGTACGCGGCGGTCACGGGGGACGTCGCGGTGCCGGTGAACGGCGGAGAGAGGGTCATGCAGGGGACCACCGAATCGGGATCGTTTGCAGGTAAGGCTTACCTTACCCGATGCCATCGATGTTTGAACCGCAGCCTCCTCCCTCTATCGTGCACAGGAGGCCCGGCGCACGCGAGTCGGACCGCGGCAGGCGGAGGAGGTCCGGGTGGAGCAGGGCAGCGCGCGCGAGAGCGCACGTGCGGCGTACGCCCTGGGAGCGTTCCCGCGCACCGCGGCCGACGGCCGGATGCCGGAGTGCCGGGTGCCGGAACAGAGCCGGGGCGAGCGGCCCGGGTGCGAGCCGACCGGGTCCGGGCGGGCCGGCGGGCGACCGGCCGGGGAGGAACAGGCCGCCCGGGGCGAGCACATTCACGGCGAGCCCGCCGCCCCCCGTGCCGCCGTCCGGCGCCACTCGGTCCGCGGTCAGATCCTGGACGCCCTGCGCGCCGCGCTCGTCGACGGGGAGCTGGTGCCCGGCCGGGTGTACTCCGCCCCCGCGCTCGGCGCCCGCTTCGGGGTCTCCGCCACACCGGTGCGCGAGGCCATGCAGCGGCTGGCCGTCGAGGGAGCCGTCGAGGTCGTGCCCAACCGCGGCTTCCGGGTCAGCGAACGCGGCCCCCGCGAGCTGGCCGAACTGGCCGAGGTGCGGGCGCTGATCGAGGTCCCGGTGATGCTGGGCCTCGCCCGTACGGTCCCGGCCCACCGCTGGAGCGCCCTGCGCCCGCTGGCCGAGGCCACGGTCACGGCGGCGGCCGTCGGCGACCGGGCCGCCTACGCCGAGTCGGACCGGGCCTTCCACCGCGCGGTCCTCACGCTGTCGGGCAACGAGCAGCTCGTGACCGTCGCCGACGAACTGCACCGGCGCTCCCAGTGGCCCCTGGTGTCGGGCCCCGCCACCCGCCGGGCCGACCTGCTGGCCGACGCCTCCGAGCACACCGCCCTGCTCGACGCCCTCGTCTCCCAGGACCTCACCGTCGTCCAGGCCCTGGTCCGCGAGCACTTCGCCGGCGCCGACGGCTGACCGGTCCGGTGCCCGCGGCCCCGGGGGCCCGGACGGTCCGGCTCAGCCCGCCTCGGCGGCGGGGCGCGGGGCCGGGGGACCCAGGTGGGGAGCCAGCCAGGTGGGCACGCCGCCCAGCAGCCGGAACAGCCGGCCGGCCTCGGCCCGCAGCCGCGCCGCCTCCGGCTCCTCCTCCGTCTCCGCGAGCGAGATCAGCGCCGGGGCCGTGCCGACCAGGAACCCCAGCTCCTCCCGGATCCGCAGCGACTCCGCGAAGCCGTGCCGGGCCTCGGCCGCCTCCCCCTCGCGCAGGGCCAGCGCCGCCAGGTGTCGCCAGGTGGACGAGAGGAGCAACGCGTCGCCCAGGTTCGCCGCACCGGCGTGCGCCCGGCGGAAGGCGGCGCGCGCCGACTGCGGCGAATCCGCGATGTTCTGGGCGATCAGTCCGCGCCGGAAGTCCAGCAGCGGCCGGGCCGGGGACGCCGGGGCCAGCAGCGCCGCCGACCGGCTCAGCGCGACGCTCGCCTCGTCGGCCCGGTCCCGTACCGCGAGGAGGGTCGAGGCGTACGCCAGATGGCCCCGCTCGGAGGCGGCGGACCCGCGCTCGTCGTCGCTGCGGGCGATGGCCTCCGCGGTGCGCAGGGCGTCCTCGGCGTCGGTCCAGCCCTGTCCGGTGTAGAGGCACCGCTCGGTCAGCAGCGCGGTGCGCTGGAGAGCGGCGGCCGGACCGGTGCGCGCGTCGTGCTCCAGCAGTGCTGCCGCGTCCGTCCAGCAGGCGCGTGAGCGCAGCCGCCATACCGCGGTCTGGAGCGGAGGATCGTCATCTGCTGTCGTTCCGGAACCAGACATGGCGGTATGCGCCACATTGCCCTCCCCGAGCGCGCCATTGTGCTGTTGGGTACGGCGCATCTCAGCATGGATCGGCACTCCGGGCCAAGGGGTCCGGACAATGTCAGGTGAAAGATTTCACAATCGGCCGGAGCGCGACGGGGCCCCGCCGGGCCCCGTGCGCCGCCGGAAGATCAGCTCATGCGCAGGGCGAGGAAGAAGTCGAGCTTGTCCTCCAGGCGCGAAAGGTCACGCCCCGTCAACTGCTCGATGCGGCCGACGCGATAGCGCAGCGTGTTGACGTGCAGGTGCAGCCGGGCCGCGCAGCGGGTCCAGGACCCGTCGCAGTCCAGGAAGGCCTCCAGCGTCTCGATCAGCTCCGCCCGGTGGCGCCGGTCGTAGTCCCGCAGCGGGTCCAGCAGCCGGGCGGTGAAGGCGCGCCGGACGTCGTCGGGGACGAACGGCAGCAGCAGCACGTGCGAGGCCAGTTCGTGGTGGCCGGCCGCGCAGACCCGACCCGGGCGGGCCGCGGCCACCCGGCGGGCGTGCCGGGCCTCCTCCAGCGCGCCGCGCAGCCCTTCGGCGGAATGCACGGCCGCGCTGACACCCAGTGTCAGCCGGCCGTCGTCGGCGAGCCCCGCGGAGAGCGGTTCGCGTACGAAGGCGAGCAGCGCGTCGGCGTGCAGCCCGGGATCCGCGTCGAGGGCGTCGGCGTCCCCGTCGCCCGCGGCACCCTCCCCGGGATCCGCCGCCACGGTGGTGGGCGTGGGGAGCGGCACCAGGGCGATGGCCTCCTCGCCCGTGTGGGCGACGGCGATCCGGTCGGCCGAGTCGGGGCCGCTGACCGCCGGGTCGACGAGGATCTCCTCCAGCAGCGCCTGTGCCACCGGGCCGCTCGCGATGTCGTCCCCGGCGCCCACCTGGTCCCCGGAGCTCCAGTCGACCCGGGCCACCACGACCTGCCACTGCGGGGCCACCCCGAGGCCGGGCAGCAGGACCGGTGCGGCGACCCGCAGCCTCGCCGCGATCTCGGCGGGGGCGGCACCCGCCTGGACCAGCTCCAGCACCTCCTGGGCGAGCCTGCGGCGTACCGTACGGGCCGCGTCGCGGCGGTCGCGCTCGACCGCGATCAGCTGGGTGACGCCCTGGAGCAGGTCGAGCCGGGCGGCGGGCCAGTCCGAGGCGTCGGCCTCGACCGCCAGCAGCCAGTCGGAGAGCACCGACTCGCGCACGTCGCGGGCGGCCGGCACCGCGCCCCGGCCGGTGTTCCGGATCGGGAAGAGGGAGTACGTCGTGCCGGCGACGGCCGCCCGGTGCGGACCCCGGCGGCCGGTACGGGTCGCGGCCAGGTGGTGCCCGGCCAGCGCCGCGCCCAGCGGTCCGGGCAGCGGGGCCCCCGCCCCGGCGATCTGGCGGCCGGTGGGGGAGAGGACCCAGGCACGCAGGTCCAGGTCGGAGGTGAGGAGGTCCAGGACCACCTCGGGGCCGCCGCCCGCCGGGCCCGAGGTCATCAGCCGTCGGTGCCGGTCCACCACGGCCGCCAGATCACCCGCCCGCTCACCGGACACCTGCCGGACGACGTACTCGGTGATCGTTGCGAAAGCAACGGTCTCGTTCACGGCGAAGAGGGGGAGGCGGTGCTGCCGGCAGGCCTCGACCAGATCGCCGGGGATGTCGCCGAGCTCCGCCTCGCCGGCCGCGAGACCGGCCACCCCGGCGCCCGCGAGGATCCGGACGAACGGCTCGGAGTCCTCGGTGTCCCGGCGCCAGGCGAGGCCGGTGAGCACCAGCTCCCCGCCGGAGAGGTAGCGGCTGGGATCGCGCAGGTCGGTCGTCATGACGCCGCGGACCGAGCGGTCCAGCTCGTCCTCGCCGCCGAGCAGCCGCAGGCCCAGCGCGTCGGTCTCCAGCAGTGCGCGCAGCCGCATCTCGTCGCCGCCGATCTTTCCGTAGGGGAGCAGGTGAAGTGGGTGAAGGAGCAGGTGGGGGTGGGAGGGGGTGAAGGAGGTCGTGGGGTGGGGGAGCCGGGAGCGATCCGGGTAACTGTCGATTGCGGCGAGGTCGCTGATTCCCGCCATTCGTTCGAATCTACAAGACGAGGACGGACACCAGCCAACTCCTTCAGTGTTTCGGTGACTGCACCGGTAGGAGCAGGGCTTGTGTACTGGGCCACACACCACGTGAACACTCGATGAACGAGCCAGTCGAGGCAGGCCGTCCCCGGCCCCGGCGAACGACCCGATTGAGAAGAAGAGAGCCACTCATGGACTTCCTTCGCCCCGCCAGCTGGGAGGAGGCGCTCGCCGCCAAGGCCGAGCACCCCACCGCTGTGCCCATCGCGGGCGGCACCGATGTGATGGTCGAGATCAACTTCGACCACCGGCGGCCCGAGTACCTCCTGGACCTGAACCGCATCGGTGAGCTGTCCGAGTGGGAGGTGGGCCAGGAGAGCGTGCGGCTCGGCGCCTCCGTGCCGTACAGCAGCATCATGGAACACCTGCGCGCCGAACTGCCCGGTCTGGCGCTCGCCTCGCACACCGTCGCCTCCCCGCAGATCCGCAACCGCGGCGGCGTCGGCGGCAACCTCGGCACCGCCTCGCCGGCCGGTGACGCACACCCGGCCCTCCTCGCGGCCGACTGCGAGGTCGAGGCCGAATCCGTACGCGGTACGCGGCTGATTCCCATCGACGCTTTCTACACAGGGGTCAAGCGCAACGCCCTGGAGCCGGACGAGCTGATCCGCGCCGTGCACATCAGGAAGGCCGACGGACCCCAGCAGTACTCCAAGGTCGGCACCCGCAACGCCATGGTCATCGCCGTCTGCGCGTTCGGCATCGCCCTGCACCCCGAGACCCGCACCGTGCGCACCGGCATCGGCTCCGCGGCCCCGACGCCCATCCGGGCCAAGGAGGCCGAGGAGTTCCTGAACGCCGCGCTCGAAGAGGGCGGGTTCTGGGAGAACGGCAAGATCATCACCCCCGCCATCGCCCAGCAGTTCGCCGCCCTCGCGTCCGGCGCCTGCAACCCGATCGACGATGTGCGCGGCACCGCGAGGTACCGCAGGCACGCGGTCGGCATCATGGCCCGCCGCACGCTCGGCTGGACCTGGGAGCAGTACCGCGGCGTCGGCCGCACGCTGGAAGGAGCCGCGTAACCATGCGAGTCAATTTCACGGTCAACGGCCGTCAGCAGGAAGCCGACGACGTCTGGGAGGGCGAGTCCCTCCTCTACGTCCTGCGCGAGCGCATGGGCCTGCCCGGCTCCAAGAACGCCTGCGAGCAGGGCGAGTGCGGATCCTGCACCGTCCGCCTGGACGGCGTCCCGGTCTGCGCGTGCCTGGTGGCCGCCGGCCAGGTCGAGGGCCGCGAGGTCGTCACCGTCGAGGGCCTCGCCGACTACGCCAAGCACCGCGAGGACGCCCACCCCGGCGGCGGCTGCGCCTCCGGCGCGTGCGGCACCACCCTGGACGCGGCCAAGCGCTGGCAGTCCAGGCCCACCGACGGCCAGACCGGCGAGGCCGTCGAACTGGCCCCGATCCAGCAGGCGTTCATCGACGCCGGAGCCGTCCAGTGCGGCTTCTGCACCCCCGGCCTGCTGGTCGCCGCCGACGAACTGCTGGAGAACACCCCCTCGCCGTCCGACCAGGACATCCGCGAGGCCCTCTCCGGCAACCTGTGCCGCTGCACCGGCTACGAGAAGATCCTCGACGCGGTCCGCCTCGCGGCCGCCCGCCAGGGAGAGGCGGCCCAGTCATGACGACGCGCCCCGAAGCCACCACGCGCCCCGAAGCCACGACGCGCCCCGCCGCCACGACGCCGAAGGCCCAGAACACACCGTCCGGCACGCCGACGAAGATCACCCAGGGTTCGCCCACCAAGGGCGGCATCGGCGAGTCCACGCTCCGCCCCGACGGCACCCTCAAGGTCACCGGAGAGTTCGCCTACTCCTCCGACATGTGGCACGAGGACATGCTGTGGGGCCAGACCCTGCGCTCCACCGTCGCCCACGCGGAGATCGTCTCCATCGACACCTCCGAGGCGCTGGCCACCTCCGGCGTCTACGCGGTGATGACGTACGACGACCTGCCCGCCGCGATGAAGAACTACGGCCTGGAGATCCAGGACACGCCGGTGCTCGCCCACGGCAAGGTCCGCCACCACGGCGAGCCGGTCGCCATCGTCGCCGCCGACCACCCGGAGACCGCGCGCCGCGCCGCCGCCAAGATCAGGATCGAGTACCGCGAGCTGCCGCTCATCACCGACGAGGCCTCGGCGACCGCCCCCGACGCCGTGCTCGTCCACGAGGGCCGCGACGACCACCACATCGGCCACGTCCCGCACCCCAACATCGTCCACCGCCAGCCCATCATCCGCGGCGACGCCGACGAGGCGGCGAAGCGCGCCGACGTCATCGTCACCGGCGAGTACACCTTCGGCATGCAGGACCAGGCCTTCCTCGGCCCCGAGTCCGGCCTCGCCGTGCCCTCCGAGGACGGCGGCGTCGAGCTGTACGTCGCCACCCAGTGGCTCCACTCGGACCTCGGCCAGATCGCCCCCGTCCTCGGCCTGCCCGAGGACAAGGTCCGTATGACGCTCTCCGGCGTCGGCGGCGCCTTCGGCGGTCGCGAGGACATCTCGATGCAGATCCACGCCTGCCTGCTGGCGCTCCGCACCGGCAAGCCCGTCAAGATCGTCTACAACCGGTTCGAGTCCTTCTTCGGACACGTCCACCGGCACCCGGCGAAGCTGCACTACGAGCACGGCGCCACCAAGGACGGCAAGCTCACCCACATGAAGTGCCGCATCGTCCTGGACGGCGGGGCCTACGCCTCCGCCTCCCCGGCGGTCGTCGGCAACGCCTCCTCGCTCTCGGTCGGCCCGTACAAGATCGAGGACGTCGACATCGAGGCGGTCGCCCTCTACACCAACAACCCGCCCTGCGGCGCGATGCGCGGCTTCGGCGCGGTCCAGGCCTGCTTCGCCTACGAGGCGCAGATGGACAAGCTCGCCGCGAAGCTCGACATGGACCCGGTGGAGTTCCGGCAGCTCAACGCCATGGAGCAGGGCACGCTGCTGCCCACCGGCCAGGTCTGCGACTCGCCGGCCCCGGTCGCCGAACTGCTGCGCCGGGTCAAGGCCCGGCCGCTGCCGCCCGAGCAGGAGTGGCTGACCGCCGGCGCCGCCGGCACCTCCGTCGACGTACGCGCCCTGCCCGGCGGACTCTCCAACACCACCCACGGCGAAGGCGTCGTGCGCGGCGTCGGCTACGCGGTCGGCCTGAAGAACGTCGGCTTCTCCGAGGGCTTCGACGACTACTCCACCGCCCGGGTGCGGATGGAGGTCATCAACGGCGAGCCGGTCGCCACCGTGCACACCGCGATGGCCGAGGTCGGCCAGGGCGGCGTCACCGTGCACGCCCAGATCGCCCGCACCGAACTCGGCGTCAACCAGGTCACCATCCACCCCGCCGACACCCGCGTCGGCTCCGCCGGATCCACCTCCGCCTCCCGCCAGACATACGTCACCGGCGGCGCGGTCAAGAACTCCTGCGAAGCCGTCCGGGAGAAGGTCCTGGAGCTGGGCCGCACCAAGTTCGGCACCTACCACCCGGCCTGGGCCACCGCCGAACTCCTCCTGGAGGGCGGCAAGGTCGTCACCGACGGCGGCGAGGTCCTCGCGGACCTGGCCGACGTCCTGGAGGACGAGGCGATCGACATCGAGCTGGAGTGGCGCCACCGGCCCACCGAAGCCTTCGACCTCCGCACCGGACAGGGCAACGGCCACGTCCAGTACTCCTTCGCCGCCCACCGCGCGGTCGTCGAGGTCGACACCGAGCTCGGCCTGGTCAAGGTCATCGAACTGGCCTGCGCCCAGGACGTCGGCAAGGCGCTCAACCCGCTCTCCGTCCTGGGCCAGATCCAGGGCGGCACCCTCCAGGGCATGGGCGTCGCGGTGATGGAGGAGATCATCGTCGACCCGAAGACCGCGAAGGTGCGCAACCCCTCCTTCACGGACTACCTGCTCCCCACCATCCTCGACACGCCGACCATCCCCGTCGACGTGCTCGAACTCGCCGACGAGCACGCCCCGTACGGGCTGCGCGGCATCGGCGAGGCCCCCACCCTGTCGTCCACCCCGGCCGTCCTCGCGGCGATCCGGAACGCGACGGGTCTGGAGCTCAACAGGACACCGGTGCGGCCCGAACACCTCACCAGCACCTGAGCGACCCGCCGGGCGGCCTCCCACCGGTCGCCGCCCGGCGGCTCCGAGCGGTCCCCCCCCGAACTCTCCGGGCGGTGCGCAGCGCCGAGAACGTCACACTTTTCCGCACCCCGCACCGCCCGGAGGCATCAAGCACCGCACCGCTCGCGGTTCTTCACAGCCGTGCCCGAGAGCACGGCAGCGCCTCACGGATCATCCGTGCCGCCGGCACATCCGTTCTGCTTCAACAGTCCGTCCCGGCCGTCCCCGGGTCGTGCAGCCGACGCAGTCATCCCAAATCCCGCATTCAGGAATCTCCAAGCGGGTGCCCCTGTGAACCTTGGGAGTCAGGCATCATGACCCAGCAGTCAGTGGAACCGAAGACCAGTCCGGAAGGCGCGGGCCCCGGCTCGCGCGTCCCCGCCGGAAGATCATGGCTCGACCGGTACTTCCACATATCCGAACGAGGATCCACGGTCGCGCGCGAGCTGCGCGGCGGCGTCACGACCTTCATGGCCATGGCGTACATCCTCCTGCTCAACCCGATCATCCTGGGCGGGGAGGACGTCAACGGCGACCTCCTCAGCCAGCCCGGCCTGATCACCGCGACCGCCTTCGCGGCGGCGGCGACGACCCTGCTCATGGGCTTCGTCGGCAAGGTGCCCCTGGCGCTCGCCGCCGGGCTCAGCGTCTCCGGTGTGCTCGCCTCGCAGGTCGCGCCCAACATGACCTGGCCGCAGGCCATGGGCATGTGCGTGATCTACGGTGTGGTGATCTGTCTCCTGGTGGTCACCGGCCTCCGTGAGATGATCATGAACGCGATCCCCCTCGCCCTCAAGCACGGCATCACCATGGGCATCGGGCTCTTCATCGCCCTCATCGGCCTCTACAAGGCCGGATTCGTCCACCAGGGCAAGGCGACCCCCGTATCCCTCGGCCCCGCCGGTGAACTCGCCGGCTGGCCCGTCCTCATCTTCTGCGTGACCCTGCTGCTCATCTTCATGCTCCAGGCGCGCAACATCCCCGGCGCGATCCTCATCGGCATCGCCGTCGGCACCGTGGTCGCGATCGTCATCAACGCGATCGTCGACATCGACCCGAAGTCGTGGAGCAGCGGCCCGCCGGAGCTGGAGGGCAGCGCGGTCTCCACCCCCGACTTCTCGCTCTTCGGCAACGTGGAGTTCGGCGGCTGGGGCGACGTCGGCGTGATGACGGTCGGCATGATCGTCTTCACCCTGGTGCTGGCCGGCTTCTTCGACGCGATGGCCACCATCATCGGCGTCGGCACCGAGGCCAAGCTCGCCGACGACAAGGGCCGCATGCCGGGCCTGTCCAAGGCGCTGTTCATCGACGGCGCGGGCGGCGTGATCGGCGGTGTCGCCTCCGGCTCCGGCCAGACGGTCTTCGTCGAGTCGGCCACCGGCGTCGGCGAAGGGGCCCGGACCGGGCTCGCCTCCGCCGTGACGGGTCTCTTCTTCGCTGCCTGCCTCTTCTTCACCCCGCTCACCGCGATCGTGCCGACCGAGGTGGCCTCCGCCGCCCTCGTCGTCATCGGCGCGATGATGATGCAGAACGCCCGGCACGTCGACTGGAGCGACCGCTCGGTCGCCATCCCGGTCTTCCTGACCGTGGTCCTGATGCCCTTCACGTACACCATCACCACCGGTGTCGCCGCGGGTGTCATCGCGTACAGCGCCATCAAGCTCGCCCAGGGCCGGGCCCGCGAGGTCGGGGCCTTCATGTGGGGGCTGACGGTGATCTTCATCGTCTTCTTCGCCCTCAACCCGATCGAGAGCTGGCTGGGCGTCCACTGACGCCCGGGCCCCCTTCCCGCCTAAGGAGACACGCCATGCTGGACATCGCCGAGGAGCTGCACCGGTGGGTCTCGCAGGGACGCGAGTTCGCCGTCGCCACCGTCGTGGCGGTCGGCGGCAGCGCGCCCCGGCAGCCCGGAGCCGCCCTCGCCGTCGACCGCGACGGCACGGCCATCGGTTCGGTGTCCGGCGGCTGCGTGGAGGGGGCCGTCTACGAACTGTGCCAACAGGCCCTGGACGACGGGAAATCCGTCCGCGAGCGCTTCGGCTACAGCGACGAGGACGCCTTCGCGGTCGGTCTGACCTGCGGAGGCGTCATCGACATCCTGGTGACACCGGTACGGACGGACGATCCCGCCCGCCCGGTGTTCGCCGCCGCGCTCGCGGCCGCCGCGGAGGGGGCGGCGGCCGCCCTGGCCCGGGTCACGGACGGACCCGGTGAACTGCTCGGCCTGCCGCTCCTGGTCCACCCCGACGGGAGTCGCCGGGGCGGGCTCGGCGGCCACCCGGCGCTCGACCGGACCGCCGCCGCCGAGGCCCGGGCCCTGCTGGACGCGGGCCGCACCGGGCCGCTCGCCATCGGCGCGGAGGGCTCCCGCTGCGGTCGGCCCATCGAGCTGCTGGTCGAGTCCAGCGTCCCGCCGCCGCGCATGATCGTGTTCGGCGCCATCGACTTCGCCGCCGCACTGGTCCGCGCCGGGAAGTTCCTCGGCTACCGGGTCACCGTCTGCGACGCCCGCCCGGTCTTCGCCACAGCGGCCCGCTTCCCCGAGGCCGACGAGATCGTCGTCGACTGGCCCCACCGCTACCTCGCCGGAACCGCGACCGACGCGCGTACGGTGCTCTGCGTCCTCACCCACGACGCCAAGTTCGACATTCCCCTCCTGGAGACCGCCCTGCGCCTCCCGGTCGCCTACGTCGGCGCGATGGGCTCCCGCCGCACCCACCTGGACCGCGACGAACGACTGCGCGAGGTCGGCCTCACCGACCGCGAACGGGCCCGGCTGCACTCGCCGATCGGCCTCGACCTGGGCGCCCGCACACCGGAGGAGACGGCCCTGTCCATCGCCGCCGAGATCGTCGCGGTCCGGCGCGGCGGCAGCGGCGTACCGCTCACCGGGGCCCACACCCCGATCCACCACGACAGCAGTGGACAGCCGCTCGCCACGGTGGCCTGAAACGCCGGAAACGCCCGTCAACACCCCGTCCAGCCAGGGCGGGTTACCGCCACGGCGGTTTCCCGCCCGGCGGATACGCAGCGGACCTCCCGGATTTACCGGTAGATCAGCTGCATGACTTCTTCCCCCTCCTCCGTCCCCGGCCGGGCGAGATCCGCCCGCCCGGGACGCAGAGCCCTGCTCCTGGCGACCTCGGCGGCCCTGCTGGGCGGCATGCTGGTCCCCTTCGCCGGCGCCGCCGGCGCCGCCCCCGCACCCCGCGACGGGACCCCGCGTCCCGAAACCCGCGCCGAGAGCCACACCGTCACCCTGATCACCGGTGACGTCGTGCGCTACGTGGACGGCCCCGGCGACCGGGACACCGTCAGCGTGGACCGCCCCGACGGCGCGGAGGGCGGCGTCCGCGTCCAGCAGGCCGGCGAGGACGTGTACGTCCTGCCCGACGAGGCCGCCGCGCTGATCGCGGCGGGCGCCCTGGACCGGCGGCTGTTCAACGTCTCGGCCCTGGTCCGGATGGGGTACGACGACGAGAACGCCGGCTCCGTCCCGCTCATCGCCACCTACCCGCCCGCACGCGCCAAGGCCCTGCCCGCCGCCCCGCGCGGCGCGAAGAAGGTCCGCACGCTCGCCTCCGTCCACGGCGCCGCGCTCAGCGCCGACAAGGACGGGGCGCGCACCTTCTGGGACGCCGTCACCTCCGCGCCGAGCGCCCGTTCACTCGACGGCGGGATCGCGAAGCTCTGGCTGGACGGCCGCTCCGAGGCACTGCTGGCCGATTCGGTGCCGCAGGTGAACGCCCCGCAGGCCTGGGCCGCGGGCTTCGACGGCAAGGGCGCCAAGGTGGCCGTCCTGGACACCGGCATCGACGCCGACCACCCGGACGTCAAGGACCGCGTCGTCGGCGCCCGCAGCTTCGTCCCGGGCGAGGAGGTCGACGACAGGAACGGACACGGCACGCACGTCGCCTCCACCATCGCCGGCTCCGGCGCCGCCTCCGACGGTGCCGCGAAGGGCGTCGCCCCGGCCGCCGACCTGCTCGTCGGCAAGGTCCTCAGCGACGAGGGCTCCGGCGCGGACTCCGGGATCATCGCGGCCATGGAGTGGGCGAAGGCCGAAGGGGCCGACGTCGTCTCCATGAGCCTCGGCTCGCCGGTTCCCGACGACGGCACCGACCCGATGTCCCAGGCGGTGAACTCCCTCTCGGCGGACGGCGGTCCGCTGTTCGTCATCGCGGCGGGCAACGCGTACGGAGCGGGCACCATCGGCTCGCCCGGCTCGGCGGAGCAGGCGCTCACGATCGCCGCCGTCGACAAGCGTGACGGCCGCGCGGACTTCTCCTCGATGGGCCCGCTGGTCCGCTCGCACGGACTGAAACCCGACCTCTCGGCCCCCGGTGTGGACATCAACGCCGCCGCCTCGCAGTCGGTCCCCGGCATCGAGGGCATGTACCAGTCGATGTCGGGCACCTCGATGGCCACGCCCCATGTCGCCGGCGCCGCGGCGATCCTGAAACAGCGCCACCCCGACTGGTCCGGTCAGCGCATCAAGGACGCGCTGATGAGCTCGTCCGCGAAGCTCGACGCGTACACCCCGTACGAGCAGGGCACCGGCCGGCTCGACGTGAAGGCGGCGATCGACACGACGGTCGAGGCCACCGGCTCGGTCCCCGTCGCCTCCTACGACTGGCCGCACAGCCCGTCCGACCCGGTCGCCGAACGCACCGTCACCTACCGCAACTCCGGTGACACGGACGTCACGCTGAACCTGGCCACCGACACGGACGAGGCGGCCTACACCCTCTCCACCGACACGCTGACCGTCCCGGCCGGGGGCACCGCCGAGGCGGTCCTCTCCCTCGACCCGGCGAAGGTCGCCAACGACACCACCTTCTCCGGACAGGTCGTCGCCACCGACGCGGCGGGCACGACCGTCGCGCACACCGGCTTCGCGCTCACCAAGGAGAAGGAGCTGCACGACCTGACGGTGAAGCTCCGCGACCGGTCGGGCAAGCCGATGGACGGCCTCGTCGTCCTCGCCGAACTGGGCGACCCGCAGCTCGGCCTCGTCCAGGTCAGCGGCGGCGAGACCACGCTGCGCCTGCCGCCCGGCAACTACACCGCCTGGGCCTCCGTCGACATCGACGGCGACCGCCCGGACTCCCGGGCCCTCGCGTTCCTCGCGGCCCCCGAGATCCTCCTCACCGGCTCCACCGCCGTCACCCTCGACGCCTCCAAGGCCCGCAGGATCGACGTGCGCACGCCGAAGGAGACCGAGACCCGCCAGCTCCGCTACGACATGGCGCGCACCGCCCCGGACGGCACCGTCCAGCGCGACGCGTACCAGATACCGCTGACGTACGACCAGCTGTGGGCGAGCCCCACCGAGAAGGTCACCCAGGGCGACTTCAGCTTCCTGACCCGCTGGCGCCAGGGCGAGGAGCTCATCGACGTCGAGGCCGACGGCCGTGACGTGCCGGTCTTCGTCCAGGGCGGCGCGGCGGTCGCCGAGGACAGCAGCCGGAAGCTGACCGCGGTGTACGCGGGCAAGGGCACGCCGGCGGAGTACCGGGGGGTGAACGCGCGCGGCAGGGCGGTCGTCATCACCCGCAGCGCCGGGGTCGCCCCCGCCGAACGCCTCGCGGCCGCGCTGGCGGCGGGGGCCGAGGCCCTCTTCGTCGTCAACGACGAGCGCGGCGTGGCGATGGAGAGCTACACCCCGTACGGCGAGGAGACCACCATCCCGGTCGCCTCCGTCCAGGCCTCCGCGGGCGAGGGCCTGATCAGGGCGGCGCAGCGCGGCAAGAAGGTCCGGATCGACCAGAAGAGGTTCGCGGACTACCTCTACGACCTGGTGGACCGCCACGACGGCACGATCCCGGACCGCTCGCTGGCCTTCGCCCCCTCGGCCCGTCAGCTCGCGAAGGTGGAGAACACCTTCTACGGCCACGGGAAGACGCTCGGCGGCGGCTACCGCTACGACATCCCCGACTACGGTCCCGGCGTCGGCTTCGAGGAGTACGAGCGGTTCCCGGACGTCCGCACCGAATGGGTCAACCCGCTGCCGGGCGACTCCTTCTGGTACGAGAACCACGCGGTCCTCAACGCGGACGGGGCGGACCGGGCGCACGAGATGCGCAGCGCCGAGCTGGACTACCGGGCCGGCCAGGACTACCGGGCCGAGTGGTTCGCCCCGGTGACCCGACCGCGCCTGGGCACCGGCTACTGGGGCCCGTTCCGCACGGTGAACAACGACGTCCAGTTCAACATCACGCCGTGGACGGACGCGGGCGCGGGCCACGCCGGCTCGATGCCCGAGAACGAGTACGACACCACCTCCTACGCCTTCCACCAGGGCGACAAGGTGCTGAAGAAGGGTCCGGGCAGGGCCGGATACGTCTGGGACCTCCCCGCCGGGAAGCTCCCGTACCGGCTGGTCATCGACGCGGAGCGGGACGCGGAGACCTGGAAGACGTCGACCCGCACCCACACCGAGTGGGGCTTCGTCTCCGGCGCGCTGGAGACGGGCGGACCGCAGCAGGCGGACATCCCGCTGCTCCAGCTGGACTACGCCGTCGACACCGACCTGGCGGGCGACGTCCGCGCGGGCCGCTCGACCGAGATCGGCCTCTCCGCAACCACCCAGGAGTGGCTGCCGGGCGCGGTGAAGGCGAACAAGGCCGCCCTGTCCGTCAGTTACGACGACGGCGGGAGCTGGACCGAGGTGGCGCTGCGCAAGAAGCGGACCGGTGAGTGGACCGCCGAGTTCCGCACCCCGTCCAAGGGCGCGACCTCGGTCTCGCTCAAGGCGCACGCGGAGGGCCCCGGCGGGCTCGTCGTCGACCAGGAGATCATCCGGGCCTTCGGCCTGAAGTGAGCCGACGCATGTGGTCCCGCGTCCCTCGGGGGTGCGGGACCACGTGCGGTGGCCTCCGGCGGGTGCGGTTGGATGTGCCCATGAGCGTTCACGACGTGGCCCGCAGGCTGCCGGACATACCCACCCTCATCGATCGATGCCGTGCCCTGGCGATGCTCGACGCGATCCTGTGTCCCGAGTGGGACCACCGCTGGCACGGCTACGACGCGCGGTGGTCGCCGACGGAGGCCATGGCCTCGATGCGGGACGGTTCGGGCGGGGAGTACTCCGTCGTCTTCGCCGAGGCGGGCGCGTACGCGCGGGGCTTCGACCACGAGTCGCCGATGAGCCCGTACGTCGACGACGGCCCCTGGCCCGGGGTGCTCGACGAGGTGCCCGCCGTGTTCCGCCGCTACGTGGACGATCCGTTGTTCACCGACGAGTCCGGCATGCCCGTCGTCACCGCCTGCCTCTGGCGCACGGGCGACGACGACCGCTGGCGGGCGGGCGCCATCGACTTCCCGGAGGACGGCGAGGACTCCGACGGGGCCGACTGGCTGTTCCAGCTCCTCGTCACGGACGCCCCGGAGTCCTACCAGGAGTGGGCCGAGGACCACTTCGAGGTCTCCGTCGACCTCGAAGCCGTACGGCACGTCCTCGCGCTGCGCCCGCTGACCGACGAGGTGATCGCCGCCCTCGCCCCCGAGCGGGTCCCCGCCGAACTGGCCGCGGACATCGCGGAGATCGGGTATCCGGTCGGCCCGGGGGAGTAGAGGCACCCTGCGCCCCGGGCACCCTGCGCCCCGGGCGCCGCGCGCCCGCGTGCCGGTGGCGCCGCGGTCATCGGTCCGCCTCCGGGCGCCGGGCCCGGACGCGGCGCAGGCCCGCGCGGGTCCCTCCGGAGCGGGGGAGGGGCCCGCACGGGCCGCGGCTCACTTCCCGCTCTGCAGGGCCCCCCACGTGGCCGGGCCCACCTTGCCGTCGACCGAGAGCTTCCGGCCCGTCTGGTAGGTGCGTACCGCCGTCTCGGTGGCCGGGCCGAAGCTGCCGTCCGCGCCGACGGTGGTGCCGAGCGCCGCCGTCAGGGCCCGCTGGAGCCGCTTCACCGCGTCGCCCGACGCCCCCTTCGCCAGCGCCGGGGTCGTGCCGGCCGACAGCAGGGCCGTCCAGGTCTTCGGGCCGACCGTCCCGTCGGCCTCCAGCGCGCGGGCCCGCTGGAACGCCTGCACCGCGCCCTTGGTGGTGGGCCCGAAGCTGCCGTCCGCCGCGCCCGCCTGGTAGCCCTGGGCGTTGAGCAGCGTCTGCACGGCCTTCACCTGCGGGCCGGTGGAGCCGGACTGCTGGGTGGTGTACGTGGGGAAGGTCAGACCGTCGCCGCCGCTGCCCGGTTCGCCGTCGATCAGCTCCATGTAGTGGTTCCAGTCCCAGTTGGGCCCGGGGTCGGTGTGGTCGGCGCCGGGCGCCTCGCTGTGGCCGATGATGTGCGACCGGTTCTTCGGGATGCCGTACCGCGCCGCGAGGTGCTTGGTGAGCTCGGCGGAGGACCGGTACATCGCCTCCGTGTACCAGGCCGGGTTGTCGACGTAGCCCTCGTGCTCGATGCCGACGGACGAGGAGTTGGTGCTGCCGGCGTGCCAGGCGGTGTCCTTCTCCAGGACCGACTGGGTGACCTCACCGTCCGAGGAGCGGATCGTGTAGTGCGCGCTGACCTTCGACGCCGGGTTCTGGTACCAGCTGATGGAACCGGCGTACGACCCCTGGGTGGTGTGGATGACCACCTTGTCGACGGCTGCCTTGCGGCCGACGACGAAGTTCCCGGAGTAGGCGGCCACCCACCGCGCCGACGGGTAGTCGGGGCTCGCGGCGTAGACGTCGGACGCCGACACGGCGTCCTTGTCGGGGGCGACCGGCCGGGAGGGCACGAGCACCTCCTCGCCGCCCGGCGCGGTGGCGGACACGCCCTCGGCCAGGAAGGTGTAGACGGCGTCCGCGTAGAGCGCGGCGGCCGGCCCCTCGGCGGCGCTGTAGCGGGCCACCGCCGGATACCAGGAGTTGACGTCCCGGCGCTCGGCGGCGTCCAGGCCCAGCGCGTCGGCGTGGTCGCGCAGGACGGCCGCGCCGCCGAGGATGTTGGCGGTCGTGTCCCGGCGCAGCCGGGCCGCGCTCTCGCCGGTCAGCTCGGAGGCCTTCTCCAGGGAGCGGTTGGCCGGATTGCTCGCCAGGTGCATCACGCCGTAGCCGTTCGCCTGGCTGGGCCTGCCCGCGTGGCCGTCGAGACGGCTCTCGCCGTAGCCGACGGCGGCCAGCAGATCGCGCGGTACGCCGTACGCGTCCGCCGCCTCGGCGAACGCGCGGTTCATCGGGTCGGGCGTGTCCGCCCGCGGGGCGGCGGTCGCCGGGTGCCCGGTTGCGAGGAGGGCCGTGGCCGTGAGGGCCGCCACGGCGCAGGCACAGGCACGGGCCCGGGTTCGGGCGGCGGTGCGGAGGGGCATGGGGGCTCCTGCTCTGTGGGGGTGGGCGTGTGGGGGGAAGAGAAAAGCCCTCGGACCCGGTGTGGGTCGGAGGGATGCCGAGCACGGTCAGGCTATCGATATGGAGTGGGCATGACAAAGCGTTGAAGACGGGATTCTGCTGGCAACATCCTGCAAAATCAACGGAGTTGACCGAACCGCTAGCCCTGTCGGGTGACGTCGAGCATCACCCGACAGGGGTGTTCGCGAGGGTTGACGCGGGGCCGGACGCTACCAGCGGTCGCGGTGGATGACGTCCGCCACCGGACGTCGTCTGACCGGGCCGAAGTTGCCCGCGGGCCACCCCACCGGCACGGCGGCGAACGTCGCCATGTCCTCCGGGATGCCCAGCTCCCGCTTCCACTCCCGCTCCAGCATCAGGTGCCAGATGGTGATGTTCGCCGCGAGCCCCAGCCCCCGGGCCGCGAGCAGCAGGTTCTGCACCCCCGGGTAGACGCAGGAACCCTCGGCCAGGGCCTGGAAACGCGTCTGCGTCTCCATCATGTGCTGCGTGCCCTCCGGGCCGAGCGCCCGCGCCGACGCGGCCAGCCCCTCCTCGTCCAGGCGCGGCTCCGGGAACCGGTAGCAGGGCACGATCAGCACCGGGGTGTCGGCGAAGTGGTCGCGCTGGTGCTCGATCGCCGCGACCATCCGGCCGTACGCCGCCTCGTCCATGCCCGCGGGGGCGTACTTCCCGGTCGTCGCCAGATACGCGTCGACGCACCGCTTCCACAGCGGAGCGAGCCGCGCCATCACCTGGCGATCGGTCACCACCACGTACTCGTAACACTGCATGTTGCCGCCGCTGGGACCCCAGACGGCGGCCTGTATCAGCTGCTCGACCGTCTCGTCCGGCACCGCGTCCGGCTTGAGGCGGCGCATGGCGCGCATGGTGGACATGGTGTCGAAGAGAGGGGGGCCGCCGAGGGCGGACGAGTCGGCCTGAACCGTTTCCATGGTCATGATCGCGGAGTCTAGGCAGGCGCCTCCGCCGGTGTCTCCCCACCCCGCGTGCCAAGACGCGCCCCGGCCCGGTCTCCCGGCGAACCGGGGGCCCGGCACGGCCGCGAGAGCCGGCCCGGCGCCGGGCCGGACCGGCGGGGAAGCCGCCACGACGGCTCAGCGACGCGTCAGCCGGACGACCGGGATGTCCCGCTCGGTGCCCGCCTGGTACTCCCCGTAGCGAGGGAACAGCTCCACGAGCCCCGGCCAGACCCGCGCCTTCTCCTCCGCCGGGAGCGTCGAGGCGACGGCCCCGAACCGCTCGGTCTCCACGCGGAGTTCGACCTCCGGGGTGGCCTGGAGGTTCAGGTACCACAGCGGCGGGCGGTCCGAGCCGCCGTTGGACGCCACGATCAGATAGTCCTCGCCGTCCCGCCCGTACATCAGCACCGTGCGCCGCACCGTCCCGCTGCGCCGGCCGACGTAGTCCATCAGCAGGCACGGCACGCCCAGCTGGGTGGTGCCCTTCGTGCCGCCGGAGGACTCGTAGAGCTCGGCCTGCCGGGCGACCCAGTCGGCGGGGCTCAGCGCGACCTCCGCGTTGCCGTCCTGCTCGGCCGTCATGGGCTTCTCCTTCTCTCGTACCGTCCCGTACGGGCTGCGCCCCCATCCTGGCACCCACCCGAGCCGCACCCGGGATTCGTACACCTGGACAGCCCTCCCACCGCACGGGGGAACGCGGAACGGGAACCCGCCCGGGAAGGCGTATAAAGGGTCCTTCCGGAGCAGCCGGCGTCCCCCGATGGCCCCTCCCCCCACCTCCCCTCACAACGCGGCCGACGTCACCGCGTCACCGAGCCCAGGAGAGCCGAATGAGCACGTCGGAAGAGATCAGCACGCTGCTGGTGACGAAGTTCGGAACCGACCCCGGCGCCATCCGCCCCGATGTTCCGCTGCACCGGCTGCGGCTGGACTCCCTCGCGCTGGAGGAGCTCCGGCTGCTCATCGAGGACCGGCTGGACGTGGACCTGGAGGACGTGGCGCTGACCTCGCGCGACACCGTCGGCCGCCTCGTCGAGGCCGTCCACGGGAAGGTCTCCGCGTGAGCGCGGCCCCCGGCCGGCCCTACCGGCGGGCGCCGCTCGCCCCGTTCGCCGCCGCCGTCACCGGCGTCGGTCTGGTCACCGCCGCCGGTACGGGCGCGGACGCCGCCTGGCACGGCGTCACCGAGGGCCTCGCCCCGTCCGTCGGCCCCCGGCCCGAACTGGACGGCCTGCCCTGCGACTTCTTCTACTCCGTCACCGACTGCGACCCGGGGGCGATCCTCGGGGTGGCCGCACAGCGGCTGATGGACCGGTTCGCCCAGCTCGCCGTCGTCGCCGCCCGTGAAGCCGTCGCCGACGCCGGACTCGACCCGGCCGTCTGGGACAGCGGCCGCGTCGGCATCGTCATCGGCTCCGCCCACGGCGGGCTGCCCTTCTACGACGAGCAGCACGCCGTGCTCGCCGACCGCGGACCCCGCCGGGTCTCCCCGAAGCTCGCCCCGCTCAGCGTCGTCAACGGCGCGGCCAGCAGCGTCAGCCTCGACCTCGGCGTCCACGGGCCCAGCCTGGCCGTCTCCACCGCCTGTTCCTCCGGCACCGTCGCCATCGGCACCGCCCACCAGATGCTCCGCTCCGGGGCCTGCGACATCGTCATCGCGGGCGGCGCGGAGTCCACCTGCACCCGCCTCCTCATCGCCAGCGCCTGCAGCCTCAAGGCCGTCTCCACCCGCCGTGAGGACCCCACGAGCGCCTGCCGCCCCTTCGACACCCACCGCGACGGCTTCGTCGTCGGCGAGGGCGCCGGGCTGATCGTCCTGGAACACCCGGACCACGCCCGCGCCCGGGGCGCCGCCGTCCGCGCCCACGTGAGCGGCTACGGGGCCTCCAGCGACGCCCACTCCGCCGTCGCCCCCGACCCCGAGGGCCTCGGCATCGAACGCGCCCTGCGCACCGCCCTCGCCGACGCGGGCCTCTCCCCGGCCGACGTCGGGCACGTCAACGCGCACGGCACCTCGACGCTCTCCAACGACCTGATCGAGACGACGATGCTCCACCGGGTCCTCGGCGAGAGCCCCCTCGTGACCTCGACCAAGGCGATGACCGGCCACACCCTCGGCGCGGCGGGCGGCATCGAGGCAGCCTTCGCGGTGCTCGCCCTCCAGCGGCAACTGGTGCCGCCCACCGTCAACCTGGACGCACCCGACCCGCGGATCCCGATCGAGGTGGTGGCCAAGGAGGCCCGCGCCGCCTCCTTCGACTGCGCCGTCAAGACCTCGCTCGGCTTCGGCGGCCACAACGCGGCACTCGTCCTCACCAGGGCCTGAGCGGAAGGGAACGCAGGAGCACATGCCCGAGGAGATCATCCGGACCCTGTCGGTCGACGGAGTGCGCTACAGCTACCGCGTCCTGCCGCGCGCCCGTCCCGGCGAACCCCCGGCCACCGAACCGACGCTCATCCTCGGCGGCGCGCTCCAGGGCATGTTCGGCTGGCCCCAGATGGACGACCACCTGGGGCCGGCGACCGACGTGGTCACCGCCGACCTGCCCGGCATGGGCAGCGCCGACCCGCTCCCGCCCGGCCCCAGCGCCGAACTGCTGCGCCGGGCCGTGCTCGGCATCGCCGACGACCTCGGCGCACCCGAGCTGAACGTCTTCGGCTTCTCCTACGGCACCGCCATCGCCTTCGGATTCGCCCGCCGCCACCGGGAGCGGGTGGCGCGGCTGGCCCTCGGCGGCGTCCCGGTCCACATCGACGCGGCCCAGGTCGCCTCCTGGGAGCGGGCCCGGCGGCAGCTGGCGGCCGGGGACCGCGAGGGATTCGCCGCGACGGCGGCCGACGCGCTGATGTGCCTGGACCCCGGACGGCACGTGCACCGCAGGGAGTTGGCCCGCCGCTATGTCCGGCGCTCCTTCCTGCACGCGCTCGCCCACTCACCGCACGCGACGGACTCGCTGTACCGGGCGCTGGCCGACCGGCCCGACTTCTCCGGCGGGCTCACCGGCGTACCGGCGCTGGTCTTCGCGGGGGAGCACGACACCGTGACCTCGCCCGCGCGGCAGCGGGAGTTCGCCGCGACGATCGAGGGAAGCCGGTTCCTGACCGTCGGGGAGTCGGACCACTGGGTGGTCCTGGAGCGGGCCGACGACGTGGCCGCCCTGGTCTCCCGCTTCTTCACCGGGCGGGAGCCGGTGGGCGGTGAGGCCACCGCCGTCACCCTGCCGCGCCAGGCCGGCGCCCCGGCCGGGCGGACCTGAGCCCGTCGGACCTGAGCCGGCCGGATCCGGGATCCGGTCCGGCCGGACCCCCGTGGGGCGGACCGGGGATCCGGCCCGCCCCACGGGGGTGCTGCTCGGGCGCCTCAGTGCCAGAAGCCGCCGACCCTGATCCGCACCACCTGCGGGTCGTGGTCGCTCGCCTGGTCGGCGAACTCGGCGTTGATGTGCACCACGTCGTAGTCGGGACGCCGGACCCCGGGGCTCGTCAGAATGTGGTCCAGCGTCTGCGAGTTGCCGTCGAAGACGTAGCTGTACCGCTCCGACGGGGGGAGCGTCGTGATCAGGGGCTTGAGCGCCCTGCCCCGGGTCAGCGTCTTCATCGTCGGGGAGAACTCGAAGTCGTTGAAGTCCCCGAGCGCGACGACCTTGGCGGACCTGTCCGCCTTCAGCACCGCGGTGACGAAGGTGTTGACCTCGGCGGCCTGCTGGATCCGCTTGGTCTCCGAGGAGCGGGTCGGCTCCTGGTAGCGGCCGTGCAGCGGCTGGTCGCCGCCCTTGGACGCGAAGTGGTTGCCGATGACGAAGACCGGCTCGCCGCGGAAGACGAACTCGCCCACCAGCGGCTTGCGGCTGTCCGCCCACGCCGGGCTCGCCGGGTTGATCCGGCCGGGAGAGGCGGAGAGCCTGACGCCCTTCCACGTCTTCACGGCCTCGACCGGCGTGGTGGCGTCGCCGCCCGCGCGGTCGGTGAAGGAGACCCGCTGCGGGTTGAAGAGGAAGACGTTGCGGATGTTGCCGCCGGGCTCGCCGCCGTCCTTGTTGTTCTCGGGGGCGATGTAGCGCCAGGCGTAGCGCGGCCCGCCCTGGGCGACGATCGCGTCCGTGAACCGCTTCAGCGTCGCCTCGGAGCCCGTCGTGCCGTCGTTGACCGCGCCGTTGTCGTCCTGGATCTCCTCCAGCGAGACGATGTCGGGGGAGGAGAGGTTGACCGCCACGCCCTCGGCCAGGGTGTCGAACTTGGCCTGGTCGTCGCCCGCGTCGAGGTTCTCCACGTTGTACGTGGCGACCGCCAGCTCGTCCTTCTTCTGCTTGCGGGTCACCTCGCGCCGCAGCTTCTTGTCGACGAGCGTGCCCAGCTCGGTGGCCTGCACGTTGTAGCCGCCGTAGCTCGCGTAGTCGAGTACGCCGGTGGTGCCGCCCTTCAGCACGTCCCCGACGTTCGCCGTCGGCACCGGGCGGGCCGGGTCCAGCGACATCACCTTGAGGCGGCCGGTGTTCTGGTCCTCGTACGAGGCGTAGAGCGTGCCGCCGCGCCGGGTCGGGTTCTCCCGCGGCTTCACGGTCACCCAGATCTCGTCGTACGCGGTCGTCGCCCCGGTCACCCGGGTGTCGGCGAACCGGACCCGGGAGCCCTCCAACGATTCGTACAGGTCCAGGGCGTACCGCGACGGGTCCAGGGTCAGCGCGTCGATCGACCCGCCGTCCGCCGAGGGCACGTAACGGCCGGGCACCGAACGGGCGTCGAGGACGACCGGGGCGGGCAGCGCGTTGCCCGCGGACAGGACCGTGGTGCGGGGCGCGGTGATCTGGGTGAGGGACTGGGTGCCGGTTCCCGGGTAGTACTCGGCCACCTTGCCGCTGACCAGGACCGCGTCGCCGACCTTCACCGCGGGCGCGGAGGAGCCGGTGTAGACGAACAGGCCCTCGCCGGTGCGCGGGTCGTCGTCGGGAGCGGTGTCCTGGATCCAGAAGCCCCGCGAGCCGCCGGCCCGCACTCCGGTGACGACGCCCGGGACGCCGGTGACCGCCTTCCCGTCGAGGGGGGAGACCCGCGTGGTGCCCTGGATGTCGTGGATCCGTACGTCGCCGGGCTCGGTGGGGCCGGGCTCCTCCGGTTCCTGTCCGCCGCCGGACGTCTCGCCCTTGGTGTTGACCGGGGTCGGTGCGCCCGCGGCGAGGTCGGCCGCGTTGTCGTCGGTGTCGGCGAGCGAGGCGGCCCGCGCGACGGAGGCGGTGGCGGACGCGCCGGTGACCGGCGCGCCCTCCCGGACGACCGCGGAGCCGTAGCCGACCAGGTCGACGATCCGGGTGTCCGCCGCACAGTCCGCCGCCGACTTGCAGGTGAGCGGGGCCGTGCCGGAGACCAGGGCGACGGTGCCGCTCCCCGCCGCCATGGCGATGGCGCCGGTGGCGTCGGCGGTCGGCAGCGCGACGGTTCCGCCGGTGCCCGCGGCCTGGGCGACCAGGTAGCGGCCGCGGGGCGCGATCGACCCGGACAGCTCGGAGACCTGCCACTGCGAGCCCGCCGACGGGCTGCCCGGCAGGTACTGGACGCTCAGACCGCCGACCTCGAAGGGCGCGGAGCCGGCGTTGGCCAGCTCGACGAAGTCCCGGGTCAGCGTCGCGCCGGAGTTGCCCCCGCCGCCGTACACCTCGGAGATGACGGCGGTGGCCGACGGGGCCGCCTGGGCGGCGGGCAGGGCGGTCACCGCGAGAGCGACGGCGACGGCGCCGGTCAGCAGAACGGAACCGGATCTGTGTATCTGCACGGGAGGTGCCCCCAACTGAACTGAGTAGTAGGGGCAAAAACTATGCGCGTAGAACAGGGTGTGACAAGGCGTTGGAGGTTAATTCCGGGCGTATCCCCGGTGAGCGCCGTCCCCGTGCGCCCGGTGCGGTCCGGGAAGGGACCGCACCGGGCGGGTCACGAGGGTGTGCGTCCCGTCCGGTCGGCGGCGGGGGCGGTCCGCGTCACTGGCGGATGCGGTCGCGGATCCAGATCCCGGCCTCCTTCAGGACCCCGGTGCCCGTCCAGTTGGTCCCGTTGCAGGTCCCGGTCTTGAAGACCGCGCCCGAGCGGTGGTCGTCGGAGTAGTTCCAGTTGGTCCAGGAGATCTTCTTGCGCTTCATCAGGTCGAGGTAGCGCTGCGACATGGTGAAGTCGTTGGCGCCCTCGCCCGCATAGTTCTGGGTGCCGAACTCGGTGACGAACACCGGCAGTTTGTCGGAGGCCCGGTCGAGCGCGCTCAGATACTCCTCGCGGTGCGAGGCCGCGTAGAAGTGGAAGGTGTACATGATGTTCGAGGCGCGGACGGGGTTGTTCACGACCTCCGACTCGTTGGAGCCCTCGGAGACGCCGAAGGAGGACCAGGCGCGCGTCCCGACCAGGACCACCGCGTCGGGGTCCTGGGCCCGGATCACCGGGATGATCTGCTCGGCGTACGACTTGATGGCCGACCAGCTCACCCCCGAGGGCTCGTTGGCGATCTCGTAGAGCACACCCGGGTGGTTCTTGTACTTCTTCGCCATCGCCGTGAAGAAGGTCTTCGCCCGCGCCAGGTTCGCGTTCGGGTCGCCGGGGGAGAGCATGTGCCAGTCGATGACCGCGTACATGCCGCGGGCGTGCGCCGCGTCGATGAACTTCTGCGCGCGGGCGGTGAAACCGGCCGGGTCGGTCTCGTACCCGCCCTCCTGTACGTAGGTGGAGACGCGCAGCACGTCGGCGCGCCAGTCCTGGGCCAGGGCGTTGAGCGACCCGTCCGTGACGCACTGGGCGTACCACTGGGTGCCGTGGGTGCTCATCCCGTTGAGGGCGACCGCCTGGCCGGAGGCGTTGCAGAGCTGCCGGCCGCAGACGGAGAGCTGTCCGTTGGCGGCGAGCGGGGTGGCGGCGGTGGGCGCGGCGGGGGCCGGGGCGGCTCCCGCCCGGACGGGGGCCATCAGTGCGGTGACGACACCGAGCGCGGAGGCGGCGAGCAGGGCCTTGCGGGCCATTCTGCGGCGACCGGTCGTAGGGGCGGTGCCGGTGGGGGGCGTGGTGCGCTGGTGCATGGTGGTGCTCCCTTCGGAGGGGGTGGGAGGCGCCATGTCGGCAGAACTGAAAGTAAAGCTTCCTTTCAATTGCCGTCAACAGTGTTGGGAAACTTTCCTGTCTATTAACACGCGTGGCGGAAGGGCCCGTTGGGACCCTTCCGCCACGCGCCCGTCCTCGTGCGCCCGTACGCCGGTGTGCCGCCCGGCGCTCCCGGGTCGCTCAGCCCTGTGGCAGCGGGTAGACCGCCAACGAGAACGAGTGGCCCGCCGGGTCCCCGTACACCCGCACGTCCCGGGGGCCGCTGTTGCTGTCACCGGTGTCGACGGGCCGGGCGCCCAGCCCGATCGCCTCCCGCTCGGCCTCGTCGATGTCCTCCCGGCCGACCAGGATCCGCAGATGCGCCTGCTGCGAGTCCTCCGGGCGGGGCCAGCTCGGCGGGGCGTAGCCGTGATCGCGACGGATCGCCAGCCGGACGCCGTCGTTGCCGACGATCTCGACGAAATCGGGGTCGGAGCCTATCCGTATCTCCGCGTCGAGCAGACCGGCGTAGAACTCGGCCAGCTCCATCGGTTCGGCGCAGTCAAGGACGAGAACGCTCGTTTTCTCCACAGTCATGCGGGAACCCATACCCTCGCCGGGCGTCGCCACGCCGCACCGGGCCCCACCGGGAATCCGGAATCCGGGCCACCGGCGCGGCCGCGTCCCGGATGAGGAAACACCGGACGCGACCTAAGGTGCGAACCATGGCTCAGAGCGCGGCGAACCCCGGGCCGGCCGGGGGCGACGCCGCCCCGGACGGACCCGACCCCCGGCGTTGGCGGGCCCTGGCCGTCTGCCTGGTGGCGGGCTTCATGACCCTGCTGGACGTCTCCATCGTCAACGTGGCCCTGCCCTCGATCCGGGAGGGCCTGAACACCCCCGAGTCCGACCTCCAATGGGTGCTCTCCGGTTACGCCCTCGCCTTCGGGCTCTTTCTCATCCCCGCGGGACGGCTGGGCGACGCGCGGGGCCGCCGGGCGGTCTTCATGGCCGGGCTCGCCCTCTTCACCCTGGCCTCCGCCGCCTGCGGGGCGGCCCAGTCCAGCCTGTGGCTGGTGGTCGCCCGCCTGGTGCAGGGCATCGCCGGCGGCCTGATCTCCCCGCAGATCTCCGCGCTGATCCAGCAGATGTTCTCCGGGCGCGAGCGCGGCCGGGCCTTCGGCATGTTCGGCACCGTCGTCGGCATCTCCACGGCCGTCGGCCCGCTGCTCGGCGGCCTGCTCATCCAGGCCGCCGGACCGGACCACGGCTGGCGCTGGGTCTTCTACGTCAACCTCCCGCTCGGGGCGGTCTGCCTCCTGCTCGCCCACCGGCTGCTCCCGGACACGCCGTCGGCCGGCCGGGTGCGGCCCCGCGACCTGGACCCCGTGGGCGTCGCCCTGCTCGGGGCCGGGGTGCTCGCGCTGCTGCTGCCGTTCGTCCAGGCCCAGCAGTGGCCCGGCAACGGCAAGTGGCTGCTGCTCGTCCTGGCGGCGGCCCTGCTGACCGCGTTCGTGGCCTGGGAGGCGCGGTGCACGGGCGGAGGCACCCACCCGGTCCTGGACCTGTCGCTGTTCCGGCTGCGCTCCTACTGGCTGGGCTGCCTGCTGATCCTGCTCTACTTCGCCGGATTCACCTCGATCTTCTTCGTCACGACCCTCTACCTCCAGTCCGGGCTCGGCTACTCCGCACTCGTGGCCGGGCTCGCCATCACCCCCTTCGCCCTCGGCTCCGGCGTCGCCGCGTCCATCGGCGGCCGGCTCGTCGGGCGCTTCGGCCGCCCCCTCGTGGTGGCGGGCCTGGCGATGGTCGCGCTCGGCCTCGCCGGCACCGCCCTCGCCGTCCACCTGGTCCCGGGCACCGGCGCGGGCTGGGCGATGGCCGCTCCGCTGCTCCTCGCCGGTCTCGGCAGCGGCCTGGTCATCGCCCCGAACCAGACCCTCACCCTCGCGGAGGTGCCGGTGAACCGGGCCGGCAGCGCCGGGGGCACCCTGCAGACCGGCCAGCGGGTCGGCTCCGCGATCGGGATCGCCGCCGTCGGCTCGGTGTTCTTCGCCCAGGTGGGCCCGGAAGGCTGGGCCGACGCCTACGACCACGGGCTCGTCGTCTCCGTCGCCTTCGTCCTGGCCGCCCTGATCGTGGCCGCGGCCGACGTCGGAGCCGACCGACGGGGAAGGCGACGCACAGCAAGCGAACCGAACGACGCATCGAGGAGCGCGGCATGAACGACACGACAGCGGACGACGCCGGAAACGACGGATCCACGGACAGCGCCGGCAGCGACGGCAACACCTCCTACGGCCACAAGCCGTTCAAGCGCTCCCGTAGCCACTTCGCCGACCGGATCACCGCCGACGGACGCGACGGCAGGCCCGTGGAGGCCGGCCGCTACCGGCTCGTCGTCAGCAGGGCCTGCCCCTGGGCGAGCCGCGCGCTGGTCTCCCGGCGGCTGCTCGGCCTGGAGGACGCCCTCTCCCTCGCCGTCGCCGACCCGATCCAGGACGACCGCAGCTGGCGCTTCACCCTCGACCCGGACGGCAGGGACCCGGTCCTCGGCATCCGCTACCTCAGCGAGGCCTACGACGCCCGGGAGCGCGACTACCCCGGCGGCGTCAGCGTGCCCGCGATCGTGGACGTACCGAGCGGGCAGCTCGTCACCAACGACTACCAGCGGATCACCCTCGACCTCGCCACCGAGTGGACCGCCCTGCACCGCCCCGGCGCCCCCGACCTCTACCCCGAACCGCTGCGCGCGGAGATCGACGAGGTCATGGACGGCATCTACCGGGACATCAACAACGGCGTCTACAAGGCGGGGTTCGCCAGCTCCCAGCAGGAGTACGAGGAGGCCTACGCGGCGCTGTTCCGCCGCCTCGACCTGGTCTCCGCCCGCCTCGCCGACCGCCGCTACCTGGTCGGCGACACCATCACCGAGGCCGACATCCGCCTCTTCACCACCCTGGTCCGCTTCGACCCCGTCTACCACGGCCACTTCAAGTGCAACCGGAACAAGCTGACCGAGGACCCCGTCCTGTGGGCGTACGCCCGCGACCTCTACCAGACGCCCGGATTCGGTGACACGGTCGACTTCGACCACATCAAGCGGCACTACTACCAGGTGCACACGGGCATCAACCCGACCGCCATCGTCCCCGCCGGACCCGACCTCTCCGGCTGGACCGCCCCGCACCACCGCGAACAGCTCGGCGGGCGACCGTTCGGCGACGGCACACCCCCGGGCCCCGTCCCCCCGGACGAGCGGGTCACCCCCGTGACCGCCGCCTGACCCCGGCGTTCACCGAGGCGCGGACGGCGCCGGCGGCGGGGCGAGCGTGCCCGCCGCCAACGGGGTACGGGCCAGCCGCACGCACCCCGCGGCGATCAGGACCAGCGCCGCCAGCTCGGGCAGCAGCCACCAGCCGGTCCGCAACTCCTCGCCGAACAGCGTCACCCCGTACAGGATGCTGATCAGCGCGTCCCCCAGGGTCAGCATCGGCTGCACGGCCACCAGACTGCCCGCCTGAAGGGCGTTCTGGAGCAGGAACAGCGCGCCCACCCCGGCCGCCGCCGTGGCGTACAGCTGCCAGGAAGCCAGCAGCGCGACCACCCCGCCGTCGTCCAGGTTCGCCATCGCGTCCTTCATCAGAGCCGCCGTCAGCGCGTACCCGCAGGCGGCGGCCAGCCCCAGCAGGGCGGCCCGGGGATTGCCGCGGGTCCGCAGCGCCGCGCCGATCAGTCCCGCCTCGAACAGCCCCGTCAGCACCAGCGCCGGAATCCACGCCGCGCCCCGCACCATGTCGCTGCCCCCGACCGGCGCGGCCGACGCCATACCGAGCGCCAGGCCCGCCGTGACCGCCGAGACGCCGGACCAGACGGCCGCGTCCGCCCGCACCCGCATCACCAGACCGGCGACCAGCAGCGTCAGCGGCAGCTCGATCACGAAGATCGGCTGGACCACCGCGATCGGCCCGGTGGCCAGCGCGACCGCCTGGCAGACCGCCGCCACGATCACCAGCCCGATCCCCGCCAGCCACACCTTCTGCCGCACCAGACGGGTCATCAGCGACAGCCGCATCGCCTCGCTGTCGGGCACCTCCATCGCCGCCCGGCGCTGGAGCACCGAGGCGGAACCGTTGCTGAGGGCGGTCAGGACGGCGAACAGGACACTGATCACCGGCTCATCATCGCGGCGGCCCGCCCGGGGCGCGCGGCGCACAGGTCCGGTGGGCGTAACGCCGTACGCCGCGACATGCGGACCGTATCCGACCGCGAGCGCCGGTAGCGTGCGGACCATGGCCGCGAAGACGCACCGCACCGCCCCACCGCCCGCCGTCCTCTCCGCCCGGGCGCTGAACCGGGCGACCCTGGAACGTCAGCTCCTGCTGCGCCGGTCCACGATGTCGGCCGGGGAAGCGGTCACGCATCTCGTCGGGCTCCAGGCCCAGAACACCAAGCCGCCCTACTTCCAGCTGTACGCCCGCCTCGCGGACTTCGACCCCGGGGAACTGTCCGCCCTGATGGAGTCCCGGCAGGCCGTCCGGATCGTCTCCCTCCGCTCCACCCTCCACACCCACACGGCCGACGACGCGCTCACCCTGGTCCCCCTGGTACGGGCGCCGCGCGACCGGGAGCTGAGGGGCTTCGGGCGCGGGCTGGAAGGCGTGGACCTCGACCGGCTCGCGGCGGTGGCCGAGGCGTTCGTCCAGGAGCGCCCGCGCCCGCTGGGCGAACTGCGCGCGGAACTCCTCACGCACTGGCCGGACGCCGACCCCCTCGCGCTCACCGTCGCCGCCCGCTGCCTGCTGCCCCTGGTCCAGGCCACCCCGCGCGGCCTGTGGGGCCGCGGCGGACAGGTGGCCCTGACCACCGTCGAGCACTGGCTCGGCCGGTCCGCCGAACCGGCCCCCGCGCTCGACGCCACCGTGCTGCGCTACCTGGGCGCGTTCGGCCCCGCCTCGGTGATGGACTTCCAGTCATGGGCGGGACTCACCCGTACGAAGGAGGTCTTCGAACGGCTCAGGCCACGCCTGCTGACCTTCCGGGACGAGCGGGGCACCGAGCTTTTCGACCTCCCGGACGGACCGCGTCCCGACCCCGGCACCCCGGCCCCACCGCGCTTCCTGCCCGAGTTCGACAACCTCCTCCTCGGCCACGCCGACCGCACCCGCGTTATCCCCGACGTCAACAAGGGCCGCAACGGCAAGGGCAACCAGACGTACGGCAGCGTCCTCGTCGACGGTTTCCTCGACGCCCTGTGGCGCGTCGACCGGGAAGGCGGAACGGCGGTCCTGACGGTCCAGCCGCTGCGGAGACCGACCCGCGCACAGCGTACGGAGATCACCGAGGAGGCGGCCCGGATGCTGGCCGTGATGACGGACGCCACGGACCACGACGTGCGGTTCGGCACGTTCCTGGACTTCGGGGACTGAAGCCCCCGCAGGCCCGCCCGCCCCGACCGGCGGCCCAGCGCGGACCGCGGATCAGGGCAGCAGCCCCGCCCGGCGGGCCGCCACCACGGCCTCCAGCCGCGTGTGCGCCCCCAACTTCCGCATCGCGGACCGCAGATACCCCTTCACCGTCTCCGGCCGCAGCCCCAGTCGCTCCGCCGCCGCCGCGTTCGTCGCGCCCGCCGCCACACAGGCCACCACGTCCACCTCGCGCGGCGCGAGGCGGACCTCCCGGGCGGCGGGCACCTTCGCCCCCGCCGCCGAGGCCAGCCGCCCGCAGACGTCCAGGAGCTCGTCGCGCAGGGCCGGGTCCAGGACCCGCGGGACCAGCGCGCGCAGTTCGCGGTGGGCCTCGCGCACGCCTTCCCAGGCGCCGGGCGCCGTGTCCGGATCGGTCACCTGCTCCCGGCCCGCCGCCAGCAACTGCCGAACCTCGTCCCGGACCGCGAGCGACTGCTCCACGTCACGGGCCGACGCCACCATCGCGTCGAACGTCCGGTCACCCAGCGTGACCGGTGTGCGCAGCGCCCCGTACAGTACGCCCCGCACCGCACGCCGTACGACGACGGGGACCGCGACGACCGAACGCAGCCCCTCCGCCGCCACCGCCGCGTCGTACTCGTGGCTGATGTGGCGCGAAGAGGCGTAGTCCGTCACCGCACAGGGCCGGGACAGCGCGATGGCCTTGCCGCCCAGGCCGCTCCCGGCGGAGATGACCAGACCCCGCAACGCACTGGTCTGCGCCCCGTTCAGCTCGGCGATCCGCGCGTGGCGCGCGTCCGACAGCAGACCGCCGAACACCACGGGAAGCCCGCTCGTGCGGCGGAGCCGCAACAGCGCGGTCTGCATCTCGACCGTGTCGACCGGTTCCGGCACTACCTGTCCTCCCACCCGGCCCGTGCCGCTCTCCCCCGCACGGGGGAGCGGACCACCCCCGTCCGGGGGTGGTGAGACCTGGGTCACTGTTTACATGATGTTAGGCGACCGGTCCGTAATGAGGAGGGCACATGTCGGCAACCAGCGCTACCGAGACGTTCCGGGCCGCCCGGGACTTCCTGCTGGAGCACCGCGAGGACTACGAGCGGGCCTACGCGGGCTTCCGCTGGCCCCGGGCGGACCACTTCAACTGGGCCCTGGACTGGTTCGACGTCATCGCCGAGAACAACGACCGCACCGCCCTGCACATCGTGGAGGAGGACGGCCGGCGCACCGAAGTGTCCTTCGCGGAGATGTCGGAGCGCTCCGCCCGGGCCGCCAACTGGCTGAAGGCCCGGGGCGTACGGGCGGGCGACCGCGTCCTCGTGATGCTCGGCAACCAGGTCGAGCTGTGGGAGACCGCCCTCGCCGCGATGAAGCTGCGCGCCGTCGTCATCCCCGCCACCCCGCTCCTCGGCCCCGGCGACCTGCGGGACCGGGTGGAGCGCGGCCGGGTGCGCCATGTGCTGGTGCGGGACGCGGACACCCCCAAGTTCGACGAGGTGCCCGGGGACTACACCCGGATCGCGGTGGGCGAGGAGGTGGCGGGCTGGCTGCCGTACGCGGGGGCGGCCGAGGCGTCCGCCGCGTTCACCCCGGACCGGGAGACGGACGCGGACGAGCCGCTGATGCTGTACTTCACCTCCGGCACCACCGCCAGCCCCAAGCTGGTCGAGCACACCCATGTGTCCTACCCCGTGGGCCACTTGTCGACGATGTACTGGATCGGCCTCAAGCCGGGGGACGTCCATCTGAACATCTCCTCGCCCGGCTGGGCCAAGCACGCCTGGTCGAACCTCTTCGCCCCGTGGACCGCCGAGGCCACCGTCTTCATCTTCAACTACACCCGCTTCGACGCGGGCCGCCTGATGGCGGAGATGGACCGCTCGGGCATCACGAGCTTCTGCGCCCCGCCGACCGTCTGGCGGATGCTCATCCAGGCCGACCTGAGTCAGTTGACGACGCCGCCGCGCGAGGTCGTCGCGGCCGGGGAGCCGCTGAACCCGGAGGTCATCGAGACGGTCCGGCGCGAGTGGGGCGTCACCATCCGGGACGGGTTCGGCCAGACGGAGACCGCCGTCCAGGTCGCCAACACCCCCGGACAGCTCCTCAAGACCGGCTCCATGGGCCGGCCGAGCCCCGGTTTCACCGTCGAACTGCTCGACCCGGTCAGCGGGCGGCCCGGCGCCGCCGAGGGGGAGATCTCCCTCGACCTGGCCGACCGCCCCGTCGGCCTGATGACGGGCTACCACGGCGACCCGGACCGCACCGCCGAGGCGATGGCGGGCGGTTACTACCGCACCGGGGACATCGGCGCACGGGACGCGGACGGCTACATCACCTATGTGGGCCGCGCCGACGACGTGTTCAAGGCGTCCGACTACAAGATCTCGCCGTTCGAGCTGGAGAGCGCCCTGCTGGAGCACGAGGCGGTCGCCGAGGCCGCCGTCGTGCCCGCCCCCGACCCGCTCCGCCTCGCCGTCCCGAAGGCGTACGTCGTGCTCGCGGAGGGCTGGGAGCCGGGACCGGACACCGCGAAGGTCCTCTTCGAGCACTCCCGGGCGGTCCTCGCCCCGTACAAGCGCATCCGCAGGCTGGAGTTCGCGGAGCTGCCCAAGACCGTGTCCGGCAAGATCCGCCGCATCGAGCTGCGGGAACGCACCGCCCTGGGCTCCGGCGCCGAGTTCGACGAGGGGGACCTCTCATGAGCAGCCTGTCCTACGCGCACGGTGTCGGCGACACCGCGCTGCTCGGCGACACCATCGGCCGCAACCTCGACCGGACCGCCGCTGAACACGGCGACCGCGAGGCGCTGGTCGACGTCGCCTCGGGCCGACGCTGGACGTACGCCGAATTCGTCGCGGACGTCGACGTCCTGGCCCGCGCACTGATGGCGGCGGGGGTGGCGAAGGGCGACCGGGTCGGCATCTGGGCGGTCAACTGCCCGGAGTGGGTCCTCGTCCAGTACGCCACGGCCCGGATCGGGGCCGTCATGGTCACGATCAACCCCGCCTACCGCGCGCACGAGGTGGAGTTCGTCCTCCGGCAGGCCGGCGTCTCCCTGCTCGTCGCCTCCCTCTCCCACCGCACCAGCGACTACCGCGCCCTCGTCGAACAAGTCCGCTCCGACTGCCCCGACCTGCGCGCCGTCCACTACATCGGCGATCCGTCCTGGGACGAGCTGACCGCCGGCGCACCCGCCGTCGGCCAGGAGCAACTGGCCGCCCGCGAGGCGGAGCTGTCCTGCGACGACCCGATCAACATCCAGTACACCTCGGGCACCACCGGCTTCCCCAAGGGCGCGACGCTCTCCCACCACAACATCCTCAACAACGGGTACTTCGTCGGGGAGACCATCGCGTACACGGAGGCCGACCGGGTCTGCCTCCCGGTCCCCTTCTACCACTGCTTCGGCATGGTGATGGGGAATCTCGCCTGCACCTCGCACGGCGCCTGCATCGTGATCCCGGGACCGTCCTTCGAGCCCGGGGCCGTGCTGACCGCCGTCCAGCAGGAGCGCTGCACCTCGCTGTACGGGGTGCCCACCATGTTCATCGCCGAGCTGAACCTGCCGGACTTCGCCGGGTACGACCTCTCCTCGCTGCGCACCGGGATCATGGCCGGTTCCCCGTGCCCGGCCGAGGTGATGAAGCGGGTCGTCGCCGAGATGCACATGGCCGAGGTCTCCATCTGCTATGGGATGACGGAGACGTCCCCGGTCTCCACCCAGACCCGTCGGGACGACGACCTGGAGCGCCGCACCGGCACCGTGGGCCGCGCGCTGCCGCACATCGAGGTCAAGGTCGTCGACCCGGTCACCGGTGTCACGCTGCCGCGCGGCAGTTCGGGCGAACTGCGCACCCGGGGCTACAGCGTGATGCTCGGCTACTGGGACCAGCCCGACCGCACGGCGGACGTCGTCGACCCAGGGCGGTGGATGCACACGGGCGACCTCGCGGTGATGCGCGAGGACGGATACGTCCAGGTGGTCGGCCGGATCAAGGACATGATCATCCGGGGCGGCGAGAACGTGTACCCGCGGGAGATCGAGGAGTTCCTGTACGGCCACCCGAAGGTCGCCGACGTCCAGGTGGTCGGGGTGCCGGACGAGCGCTACGGCGAGGAGATCCTGGCCTGCGTCATCCCCCGGGACCCCGCCGACCCGCCCACCCTGGACGAGATCTCCGCGTACTGCCGGGAGCGGCTCGCTCACTACAAGATCCCGCGCAGGCTGCGGATCCTGGAGACCTTCCCGATGACGGTGAGCGGAAAGGTCCGCAAGGTCGAACTGCGCGAGGCGTACGCGGACTGAGCGGAAGGGGGAGGCACCGGGGCGGAGTGCGGCGCGCCGGGGTGGTCAGGCGGCTTCGATGATGTCCGGACCGCCCCGGGTCGCCGCCGCCCACTCGATGAGCAGCACTTCGTACGTCGCCGACTCCACCTCGGACCAGTCCTGCCCGGAGGCGTCGACGAGGGCGCGGATGGCCTCATTGGCGTGCTCGGCGGCGGGCACGGGGCGGTCTGCGGGGAAGGAATCGTCCGGGAGTAAAGCCATGCGCACAGCTTACGTGCCACCACTGACAGCCACGGCCCCCGCGGTGTCCGGGGCACCCGGGGCGTCCGGCATGCGCGGAATCGTCACGGCCCCGGCGGTCCCCGGCGGGCGGGCGGCGGCGGAGGTCAGATCGCGCCGCATGCAGACCCGCGGCCAGCGGTCCAGGCCGTGCTGGGCCTCCTCGGCGCGGATCGCGCGCAGTCCGTCGGTGAGTTCGTGCTCGGCCAGCACGCGGAAGCCGATACGGGCGTAGTACGGGGCGTTCCACGGCACGTCGGTGAAGGTGGTCAGGGTGAGCGCCGTCATGCCCCGGGCCGTGGCCGAATCGGCGAGATGGGCGATCAGCTCCCGTCCGATACCCCGGCGGGCGGCGGCGGGGTCCACCGAGACCTGCTCGATGTGCAGGGCGTCGTCGACGGGGTCGGCGAGCACATAGCCGAGCGGCCGGTCGCCGGTGGCGGAGAGGGGGTCGGAGGCCACCCAGCAGCGGCCTGCCAGCCGGTAGCTCTCCAGCAGGTCGAGCGGGGGCGGATCGTCGTCGGCCACGAAGGCCATGCCCAGGGTCCGGAACGGTTCCCCTGCGGCGCGCTCGATGTCCTGGAGCAGCGGAAGATCCGAGCGTCTGGCGGAACGGATACGCATGTACTCAGTGTGCCGCGCCGGACAGCCGACCGGTACGCGGTGGCCGGATCTGGACCTCGGGCCGACGCCCCCCGGGCACACGCTTCCCGGAGCCCGGAGCCCGGAGCCCGGAGCCCGGAGCCCGGAGCGCCCGCGGGCCCGTGTTCGACGCGGGTCAGGCGCCGGTGCTCACCAACTCGTCCGCGGGGCTGTTGACCGGCTGCGGGGTCCCGGTGAGGTCCAGCACGAAGAGCGGGAGGCCGACACCGTCCGCGCGGTTCTCGGCGTCGGCCGTGTACCCCGCGAGGGAGAAGAACACACCGGTAGCCGACGCGCCCAGCGCGTTGAGCCAGAGGGTCTCGACCGCGCGCAGCGTCGTCGGCCGGGTGGTGGAGTCGACCCGCGCGATGAGCCCGTCGGCCCGCAGGTCGATGCCGGAGGCGGGGCCCGCCCCGGGCCGGCCGACGTCTCGGTAGCCCAGCCAGGTCAGATAGAGGCCGGCCGCGCTCACCGCGTCGTGGCCCGTGCGGATCGTCATCGGCCGGAAGGCCGGGCGCGGGTGCGCGGCGGTGCGCGGGAGGGGGATGTGGGCGGGGGAGACCGGCGGAGCCGGCGCGGCGGCCACCGGTCGCACCGGCATCCGCAGGACGGTCCCGCACGGACAGCAGAGCTCGGGCTGGGGCCACTGGTTCTCGCGGTCGCAGGACGCGCACCGGACGGTGACCCACGCGTCGTTCCAACTGCGGTGGGTGACCGGGACCGCCGGGGCGTCCCGCAGCAGTGGCGGCGCGGTGGGCGTCCCGCACGGGCAGGGGTAGGCCGGTGTGCTGTAGGCGTGGTCCCGGTTGCAGACAGGGCACCGTACCGGCACGGACTCCACGATCGTCTCCCTCCGGCACGGACGGCGTGGCCGACTGCACTCCGTGCCTCCCTCGTCACACCATCGTCCACCAGGAGCGAGGTCCTGGGGAGGGGGTTGGCGGACTTCATGGGGGCGGGCGGCGGGCGGCGCCCTTGACGGGGGTCGCCCCACGATTTAGATTGCTTCCGTATAGCAGAACTAAATTTCCGTAATGCGGAATTGGTGCTCTCAGGTGGCGCGACAGAGCCCGACTCCACCAATCCCGAGCAGGAGCACTCAATGCCTCGTATGACCGCTGCCCGAGCGGCAGTTGAGATCCTCAAGCGCGAAGGCGTCAGCAACGCGTTCGGTGTGCCGGGTGCGGCGATCAACCCCTTCTACGCGGCCCTGAAGGCGTCCGGCGGGGTGCAGCACACACTGGCCCGGCACGTCGAGGGCGCCTCCCACATGGCCGAGGGCTACACCCGGGCCAAGGCCGGCAACATCGGCGTCTGCATCGGCACGTCGGGCCCGGCGGGCACCGACATGATCACCGGTCTGTACTCCGCCATCGCCGACTCCATCCCGATCCTGTGCATCACCGGCCAGGCCCCGACCGCCGTGCTGCACAAGGAGGACTTCCAGGCCGTCGACATCGCGTCGATCGCCAAGCCGGTCACCAAGGCGGCCACGACCGTCCTGGAGGCCGCGCAGGTCCCCGGCGTCTTCCAGCAGGCCTTCCACCTGATGCGCACGGGTCGGCCCGGCCCGGTCCTCATCGACCTGCCGATCGATGTCCAGCTCACCGAGATCGAGTTCGACCCCGAGCTGTACGAGCCCCTCCCGGTGCACAAGCCCGCGGCCTCCCGCAAGCAGATCGAGCGGGCGCTGGAGCTGCTGAACGCCTCCGAGCGGCCCCTGCTCGTCGCGGGCGGCGGCATCATCAACGCCGACGCCTCCGAGCTGCTGGTGGAGTTCGCCGAGCTGACCGGCGTCCCGGTCGTCCCGACCCTGATGGGCTGGGGCATCCTCCCCGACGACCACGAGCTGAACGCCGGCATGGTGGGCCTCCAGACCTCGCACCGCTACGGCAACGCGAACTTCCTGGAGTCCGACTTCGTCCTCGGCATCGGCAACCGCTGGGCCAACCGCCACACCGGCAAGCTGGACGTCTACACCCGGGGCCGCACCTTCGTCCACGTCGACATCGAGCCCACCCAGCTCGGCAAGATCTTCGCCCCGGACCTCGGCATCGCCTCCGACGCCAAGGCCGCGTTGACGCTCTTCGTCGAGGTGGCGCGCGAGCTGAAGGCCGCGGGCCGGCTGAAGGACCGTTCGGCCTGGGCCGCCTCCACGCAGGAGCGCCGGGCGACCCTCCAGCGGAAGACCCACTTCGACAACGTGCCGCTCAAGCCGCAGCGCGTGTACGAGGAGATGAACCGGGCGTTCGGCCCCGAGACCCGTTACGTCACGACGATCGGGCTCTCCCAGATCGCCGGCGCGCAGATGCTCCACGTCTACAAGCCCCGCCACTGGATCAACTGCGGCCAGGCGGGCCCCCTCGGCTGGACCATCCCGGCCGCGCTGGGCGTCGCCACCGCGGACCCGGAGGGCACGGTCGTGGCCCTCTCCGGCGACTACGACTTCCAGTTCATGCTGGAGGAGCTGGCCGTCGGCGCGCAGCACCGCATCCCGTACGTCCACGTCCTGGTGAACAACTCCTACCTGGGGCTCATCCGCCAGGCCCAGCGCAACTTCGACATCGACTTCCAGGTCAACCTGGAGTTCGAGAACCTCAACTCCCCGGAGCTGGGCGTCTACGGCGTCGACCACGTCAAGGTCGTCGAGGGTCTCGGCTGCAAGGCGATCCGGGTCACCGAGCCGGACCAGCTGCTGCCGGCCTTCGAGGAGGCGAAGAAGCTCGCCGCGGAGTTCCGGGTGCCGGTGGTCGTCGAGGCGATCCTGGAGCGGGTCACGAACATCGCGATGAGCGGAAGCGACATCGCGTCGGTCAACGAGTTCGAGGACATCGCCACGGACGCGTCCCACGCGCCCACCGCGATCCGCCCCCTGGCGGCCTCCTGACGGACCCGTCACCGACGAGGCCCCCGCCCGGAGCGACCCTCCGGGCGGGGGCGCCGTGCTGCCCGCGGCCATGAAGAACCTGGCGTGGCACGCAGTCCTGACGGGTCATCAGTGCCGTGCTCCACGACAGGACAGCGCGAAAGCCGTCCCATATCATGGAAGGCGACGGTGCTCGTCGAAGCACTCGTCCCACCGACCGCACACCGGTGAGCAGACGGCCGGCGGCAGCATGAGCGCCCACCGGCGGGCCCCGCTCGCGATCCGCGTTCCGGCGGTCGCCGATCGGCCCCCGCCCCGGAGAACCCTCCCTTTCCGCGGAGCACATCATGGCGGACTACAGGATCAGCAATCTCACGATCCGAGTCGAGGATCAGACACTGCCCAAAGGGGTGATCCAAGGCCAGGGCAAGTACGTCGGCGACCTGAACCTCGGGAAGAACGGCCCGCTGCCCATGGCCGACTGCGGATGCACCTGCTCCTGCACCTGTTCGTGCACCTGCACATCGACCGGCGGCGGATCCCACTCGGACGAGCAACTGGTACAGCTCCAGGACGTCGAACTGACGGTACTCAAGGAGTCGTTGAAGGCGGCTCTCAGTGACCTGGACGAGATACAGCAGAGCCGTGGCAGCCGGTGACGGCGGCCCGGCCCGATCCCCGCGGACGGCGTCGGGGTCATCCGCGACGGCCTCGGGGCCGTCCGGGGCGCCCCGGCGCGTACCGCGGCGGACCGGGTCGGCGGAGTACGGAGACGAGGGCGGACCCCACCGGGGACGCCTCGGAGATGAATCACTCATGGCGGATTTCAGGATGGGCAACCTCACGATCCGGATCGAACCGGAGGCGCTCCCCCGGGGCGTGCTGCTGGAAGGGCGGAGATTCGCGGGCGATCAGGAAGTGCTCGGAAGCGACGACAGTTCGGGCGGGCCCGGCGGAGGATGCGGCTGCACCTGTAGTTGTACGTGTACCTGCACCTGCACGGCGACCGGCGGCGGCTCCCACCTCGACGAACAGCTGGTGCGGCTGGAGGAGGTCGAGCTGACCGTTCTGCGGGAGTCCCTGCGGTCGGCGCTGAGCGATGTGGAGGAGATGAGCGACCGACGGAAGCGGTAGAACCGGCTTCGGTGCAGCGCGGTGATGCGCAGTACCGGCTTCGGTGCAGCGCGGTGGTCCGCCGCGGATGTTTCTCGCGGAGCGGAGATGAGGCGGCATGCCCGACTACAGGATCAGCAACCTCACGGTCAGGGTCGAACAGGCAGCGCTCCCCGCAGGAGTCGCCCTGAAGGGCCGCGCGCTCGCGGGCCATCCGGAGGTCCTCGGGAGCGACGACAGCTCGGGCGGACCGGGATGCGGCTGTACGTGCAGTTGCAGTTGCAGCTGTACCTGCAGTTGTACCTCGTCCTCCGGGCACGCGACGCCGGAGGATCTTCAGGTGCGTGACATCGAACTGACCCTCCTGCGGGAGTCGTTGGGCGCCGCCCTCGCCGCGGTCGAGGAGATCGAGCACGGGGACGGGGTGCGCGGGGCCGCCTCCCCGGGCCGGGGGCCCCGATGACGCACGACGGACGGCGGATACGGCTGCACGAGCGCTGGAGCGTGGCGCCCGTCTCCGACGACGGGCGCACGCCCGCCCTGCCGGGCACGCCGGTCCCGCCGGGCTCCCTGGTACTCGTATCCGGCAGCGGTGACGAGGGGAGCGTCCGGATCCTGCCCGCAGCGCTCGCCGCGCCGCTCGGCGAACTGGCCCGCAGGGGGGAGACGGGAGCGGACGAGGCGGACCTGCCCCCGCCCCTGGTCCGGGCGCTCGAACTCGACGGCACCCTGCGCGTGTCGCCTCGCGGGCGGCCGGCGCGACCGTGGCGGGAGCAAGCGGCCTCTGACACGTCGACGAGCGTCTCGGCCCTCGGCTGGGCGGCCCTCCTCGACCGGCTGACACCTGATCAGCTCGCCCGCCGCCTGTACTTCTACGGGCGGCTGCCCGTGACCCCGCGCCGACTCCGGGAACTCCCCGACGCATCGTCGGTGAGCCGGTGGCTGGGACTCGGCTTCCTGAGCCTGGAGACCGCGGGGTTCCGCCCGCTGCCCCGTACCCCCGACACCTGGGTGTGGCGCCGCTGGGCACGGGCCCGCACGCCCTCGTCGAGCAAGCTGTACGTCTGCTGCCTGCCGCGGGACCTGCCCTACGCGCTCCGGGCGTGCGAGCGCGTCCTGCGCGATCGTGCCGTCGCGGGCTTCAAGGTCGGGTTCGACCTCCCGACGGTTCTGCGACCCGACAAGTTCGTCGTCTACCTCACGGACCCGGGGCAGGCCGACGCCGTGGCCGCGGAGATCGTCGCCGGCCTGGGAGCGGTCGAGGCCCAGCCGTTGCCCTTCACCGCCACCTCGCCGGCCGGCCCCCTCGTCGCCCGTGCGGTGGATCCCGAGGACTGGGAGGGCCGCCCCGCCTGGCACGAACGGGCGAGCTGGCGTCTGAACATCTGCCGGCTGGCCGGGGAGGCCCTCTGGGCCTCCCGGGACCTGCCCGCGCGCGACCGTGTGGCCGCTGCCCTGGAGCGCCTGACCCTCGCCGGTGTCGACACCGGGACGTGGACCTGGACGGAGGCGACGGCGTGAGACTCGCGGAAGGACCGCTCACCCTGGCGGCGGACGTGTCGGTCGTCCCGGCCCGGGAACTCCCCGAGACGGTCCGGGACACCCTCGGCACGCTCTACGACGTCGAGGGCGCCGCCCTGGGCCGCCGGGCCAGCCGCTCGAACGCCACGTTCGTGGACAAGGACGTGCTCGACCTGCTCGGCGAGTTCCGCGAACCGACGACGGTGGTCACGGCGGTCATCAACTACGCCCGTCGCACCGGCCAGGACGCGGACCGCGTCCTGGAGGAGAGCTACCGCGCCCTCGCGCGACTGCGCGGCCTCGGGCTCCTCGCCGCTCCTCGGGAGACCGCGGCGACCGGGCCCGTCCACCGCGTCGGCGACCCGCTGGGCCCCTGGCGCGTCATCCAGTGCCTGCAGTCGTACGAGGACGAGGACTGCGACGTCTACCTCGCCGGCGGAGAGACGGGCGGGACCGTGGTGTGCAAGGTCGCCCGGCAGGCCGACAGCGACAGGCTCCGGCGGGCCGTCCGTCATGAGGCCGCCGCCCTCCGGTACCTGCGGGCGCGCGGCGCGCCGGTCCCGGAACCCGTGGCGGTGACCCACGACGGCGACGGCCGGCCCCTGCTGGCGATGAGCCGCGTACCGGGCCGCCGGATCGACCAGCGCGCCCAGGTGCTGCGACGGACCGCCGTACCCAGGCTGGTGGAGGGCTGCTGCCGGACGCTCGACGCGCTGCGGCGGATCCACGCGACCGGAGCACTCCACGGTGACGTCCACGGCGGCAACTACCTGCTGACGGAGGACGACACCGTGGTCGCGATCGACTTCCCGTACGCGTCACTGATCAAGAGGCCCTCGCCGCGGCACGGCGTACCGCGGCTGATGGACCCGCAGTGGGCGCGGGCGAAACTGACGGGCGGACCCGGGACGCTGGGCTCGCCGGAAGCGGAGCAGTACAGCCTCGCGGCGCTCCTGTACTTTCTGCTCACCGGTGAACACCACTACGCGCCGGTGACCACCGAGGCGGATCTCCTGGCGACCTTGGCACAGGGGCGGTTGGGCCCCGACTTCCACCGGCCCCCGGCGTCGGTCCCCAGTGGCCTGCTCCCGGTGCTGGAACGCGCGTTGCGGCCGGAACCGTCGGATCGCTGGCCCGGAGTGGCCGAGTTCTCCGACGCCTTCCGCGCGGCGGCCGCGAAGGGCCCGGGCGCACCGGCCGGTGACACGGACACGGGTCCCGCCGACGGCCGGGCGTCCTTCGCGGAGTACCTCTCGCCGTCCGCGGTCGTCCCCGCCTCCCCTCCCGCGGGCATGGCGTTCGGAACCAGCGGCACGGCGACGGCACTGCTGCGGGCGAGCGGTCGGCACGATGATCCCGCGCTGCTCGCGTGGGCCGACCTCTGGTCGCACCGGGCCCTCGCGGGCCTGGCGGACCGGCCCGACGGCCTCGCCCGGCACCCCGGTGCGGCCTCCGGTGCGGAGACCGCCGCTGCCGGCGGTGGCTGGCACGGCGCCCTCGGGGTGCTCGGCGCGAGGGTCGCCGTGGCGCACGCGCTCGACGACCGGCTGACGATGCGGGAGTCGGTGGAGCGGTACCTCCGGGAGCACCGCCGGTACTGCACACCCACCGCGCCCCTGGACCTGACCCACGGTCTGGCCTCCTGCCTGCTGATGGACGCGCACCTGCTGCCCGTGGTGCGGACCGAAGCGGCCGATCTGCGCGCGGCCGGAGCCTCGGCGGCGCGGTTGCTGTCGGACGCGATCGGCTCGTCCGGCGACCGGCCGGGACTGGCCCACGGGACGTACGGCCATCTGCTGGCGGTTCTGGCCTGGCGAGCGGCCTGCGGTGAGCCGCCGCAGGGCACGGCGCCCCTGGCCGAACGGCTGGGTCCGCTCGTCGGAGCTCTCCGCGGCCGTGACCCGGCCGGGGCGCTCGGGTGGCGGCCCGGATGGGAGTCGAGTTGGTGCAACGGGGCCACGGGAATCGCCCTGTTGCTCCTGACCGCGGCGGACGCCCTGGGGACACCCGCGTACGTGGAGGACGCCGAGCGCGCCCTGCACGTGGCCGTGACCGGTGAGCCACGGGGTTACGACCTGTGCTGCGGGGTCGCGGGCCGGCTCTACGCACTGCGGCGCGTGGCGGGGGCGACCGGGGAGCGCGCGTGGGACCGGCCGGCGGAGCGCGACGCCCGGGAACTGCGCGAGGGACTGACCACCCTGGGGCGGCACGGATTGAGCAAGGGCCGGGCTGGTGCCCTCGCCGTGCTCGACGACTCTCCGGACGCGTACCCGGGACTCCCGCTCGTCGACGCCCCGCGCCACGACCCGCCTCGGTGACCGGACGCGGGCGCCCGCCCGTCGGCGCGGGCGCGGATACGGGCAAGGGCGCGGAGTACGGGACCGTATCCGTACTCCGCGCCCTCGTTCGGGGAGCGACAGAGGTGTCGCCGGGTGACAGGGACCGCGGCGGCGGCGATCGGCCCGGGGGAGGGCGTCTCCTTCAGGTCAGGAGACGGTCCCCGGGTCCTTCACCACCGCACTGGCATCGCTCGACCGCCGCGGCCTCGTCGTCCTGCCCGTGCCGCGCGGCACCCCTCATCCGGGTGCGCGGTACGGGCAGGGTCCAGGGGGAAGGGCTCAGTCCTCGCGCAGGGCGCGGACGGCCTTCTCGACGCGCTTGCCGTAGTCGGCGTCGGCGGCGTGGAAGTGGGCCAGGTTCTTCTCGATCACGTCGTCGCGGGTGACCTGTGAGAGGCCTCCGGCGATGTTCGCGACCAGGCGGCCCTTCTCGTCCTCCGACATGAGCCGGAAGAGTTCGCCCGCCTGGAAGAAGTCGTCGTCCTTGGCGTGGGCGGGCGCCTCGTGCGTGCCCGTCCAGCCGTGGATCGCCAGCGGGGCGGCGAGCGCGGCGTCGGTCTGCGCCGGGCCGGCGTACGAGTTGGGCTCGTAGTTCTTGTCGTGGCGCGAGCCGTTGCGGGTCGCGTGGAGGCCGTCGCGGCCGTAGTTGTCGACGACGGCGGTGCGCGGCGCGTTCACCGGCAGGTGGGTGTGGTTGACGCCCAGGCGGTAGCGGTGCGCGTCCGCGTAGGCGAACAGCCGGCCCTGGAGCATCTTGTCCGGGGAGGGGCCGATGCCGGGCACAAAGTTGTTCGGGGAGAACGCCGCCTGCTCGACCTCGGCGAAGACGTTGTCCGGGTTGCGGTCCAGGACCAGGCGGCCGACCCGCTGGAGCGGGTAGTCGCTGTGCGGCCACACCTTGGTGAGGTCGAACGGGTTGAACCGGTAGTCGGCGGCGTCGGCGGCCGGCATCACCTGGACGTGCAGCGTCCAGGAGGGGTTGACGCCGCGTTCGATGGCCTGGAGCAGGTCCGTCTGGTGCGAGTTGGCGTCCTTGCCGACGAGCTCGGCGGCCTGGTCGGCGGAGAGGGACCGCACGCCCTGGTTGGTCTTGAAGTGGTACTTGACGAAGAAGGCCTCGCCCTCGGCGTTCGTCCACTGGTAGGTGTGCGAGCCGTAGCCGTTCATGTGGCGGTACGAGGCGGGGATGCCGCGGTCGCCCATCAGCCAGGTGACCTGGTGCGTCGCCTCGGGGGCGTGCGCCCAGAAGTCCCAGACGTTGTCCGGCTCCTGCTTGCCCGTGAACGGGTCGCGCTTCTGCGAGTGGATGAAGTCGGGGAACTTGATCGGGTCCTTGATGAAGAACACCGGGGTGTTGTTCCCGACCAGGTCGTAATTGCCCTCGTCCGTGTAGAACTTGAGGGCGAAGCCGCGGGGGTCGCGGACCGCGTCCGCGCCACCGAGCGAGTCGGCGACGGTCGAGAAGCGGATGAACGTCTCGGTGCGCTTGCCCACCTCGGAGAGGAAGTCGGCGCGGGTGAAGCCCGTGACGTCGTCGGTCACCTCGAAGTAGCCGTACGCGCCGGAGCCGCGGGCGTGCACCACGCGCTCCGGGATGCGCTCACGGTTGAAGCGGGCGAGCTTCTCCAGGAGGTGCTGGTCCTGGAGAAGGATCGGTCCACCGACACCGGCGGTGGCGGAGTTCTGGTTGTCGGCGACCGGGGCGCCTGACTCGGTCGTGAGCACACGCTTAGCCATGTGGCGGGATGACCTTTCGTACGAGCTGCTGACGGCTTGAGGAGCGTAGATTCGCCGCGGAGAGAACGTCAACAGTTTGTTGAAAACGAAGTGTGTGGTTCCGGGCCGCGGCGGCGCCTGGGCGCGACAGGACAGGTGTCAGCGCCACCGCGGCCCGGAGATCAGGGGGCCCGCCGGGCGGGCCGGGGCGCCTCGCGGCGCCCGGGGGAGGGTCAGACCCGGGAGCCGGAGAGCCGCTCGACCGAGCGCAGCAGCGCCGAGTGGTCGAGGCCGCCGTCGCCCTGGGCGCGCAGCGAGGCGACCAGCTGGGCGACCACGCCGCCGACGGGCAGGGCCGCGCCGACGTTGCGGGCGGCGTCCGTGACGATGCCCATGTCCTTGTGGTGCAGGTCGATCCGGAAGCCGGGGGCGAAGTCCCGCTTCAGGAAGTTGTCCTTCTTGCGGGTCAGCACGGTCGAGCCGGCGAGGCCCCCGTTGAGGACGTCGAGCGCGGCGGCGAGGTCGACCCCGGACTTCTCCAGGAAGACCACGGCCTCGGCGCAGGCCTGGATGTTGACCGCGACGATCAGCTGGTTGGCGGCCTTCACCGTCTGGCCGGAGCCGTGCGGGCCGCAGAGCACGATGGTCTTGCCCAGCGCCTCCAGGAGCGGCTTCGCGGTGTCGAAGTCCGCCTGCTCGCCGCCGACCATGATGGACAGGACCGCCTCGATGGCGCCGGCCTCGCCGCCGGAGACCGGCGCGTCCAGGACCCGGATGCCCTTCTCGGCCGCGTTCTCGGCGAGGTCGACCGAGGTCTGCGGGGTGATGGAGGACATGTCCACCAGCAGCGCGCCGCGCTTCGCGTTCTCCAGGATGCCGTCCGGGCCGTACGCGATGGCCTCGACCTGCGGCGACGCGGGCACCATCGTGATGACGACGTCCGCGTCCCCGACCGCGTCCGCGATCGAGGAGGCGCCGTTGCCGCCGGCCGCGACCAGCCGGTCGATCTTGTCCTGCTCCAGGGTGTATCCGGTGACGTCGTAACCGGCCTTGATCAGGTTCTCCGACATGGGGGAGCCCATGATGCCGAGACCGATCCAGGCGACCTTGGGGAGGTTGTTGCTCATGAGGGTGCCTTCCTGAAAAACGTGCGTACGTAAGAGGGGCGGCCGGTCAGCCGGCCGCTCGGGCCGACGCCGGGAGCCAGTCGAAGGACTCCGCGCTCGGCCGGTCGCCCGGCTTGTACTCCAGGCCGACCCGGCCCGTGTAACCGGCGTCCTTCAGCTCGTCGAGCAGCCGCTCCAGCGGGAGGTCGCCGGTGCCCGGCGCCCCGCGTCCCGGGTTGTCGGCGATCTGGACGTGGCCGGTCTTCGCGGCGTACGCCTTGATGACCTGGCTCAGGTCCTCGCCGTTCATCGACAGGTGGTACAGGTCCAGCAGGAACGTGGCGTTCCCGAGGCCCGTCGCCGCGTTGACCTTGTCGACGACCTCGATCGCGGCCGGCGCGCTCACCAGCGGATAGAGCGGCGACTCCGGCTTGTTGAGGGTCTCGACGAGGAGGGTCGCCCCGATGCGGTCCGCCGCGCGGGCGGCCAGTGCCAGGTTCTCCAGGGCGAGCGCGTCCTGCACCTGCGGGTCCACGCCCTCGACACGGTTGCCGTACAGCGCGTTGAGCGCCGTGCAGCCGACCGAGGCGGCGAAGTCGGCCGCCACCTCGACGTTGGCCCGGAAGCGGTCCGACTCCGTGCCGGGCACGGAGAGCGCGCCGCGGTCGGGGCCGGGCAGCTGTCCGGCGTAGAAGTTCAGCCCCACCAGCTGGGTGCCGGCGTCGTCGAGGGCCTTCTTGAGGGCGTCGAGCTCCGCCTGCGGCGGGGTGGGGGTCTCGATCCAGGGCCACCACAGCTCGACCGCCGTGAAGCCCGCCGCGGCGGCTGCCGCGGGACGCTCCAGGAGCGGGAGTTCCGTGAAGAGGATCGAGAGGTTCACATCGAAGCGCTGGTCCGGGTATCCCATGAGGGGTTCGGCGCTCCTTCCGTATTGCGGAAGTTAGTTTCTGCTTAACGGAAGATTGCCCGGAGGGTGGTGGGGCTGTCAAGGGGGTGCCCGAAAATTCGCCCCGGCGGATGGCGTGCGGAATCGGTGGCGCGGGCGCCTTCGGGCACGCGAAAGCGGGGCGGGGGCCGCCCTCGGCCCCCGCCCCGCCCGGCTCTCACGCCGTACGGATCCCCGCTATCCGGCGGGAACCGTGTCCTCGAAACTGGTCCCCGCGCCCCGGTACGCCCCGACCATCGCGTTGACCTGTGCCGGGGTGAGCACCTGGTCCTTCACGTGCAGGACGTAGTCCACCTGCTGGTCGTAGGCGCGGGGCGTCGTGCTCGGCTGCCCCTGCAGGTCGATCAGCCACTGGTTGAAGTTGATCGACATCGGCCGCTCGGGCAGATACGCCGCCCCGTGCGTGCCGAAGTGCTGACCGTCGACGTAGTAGGTGATCCGGTGGTCGTCGATCGTCACCACCAGGTCGTGCCAGCCGGCGTAGGACGCCCGGACCTCGCTGTGCGCGTTGACCGCCTCCCACGGGTCGGGCCGGTAGGTCTCCCACGAGGTCGTGTAGAGGATGTTGGCCGGCTCGCCCCAGCCGCCGTTCGGCAGATACTCGAAGTCGTACTCCGCGTAGTCGTCCGCCATCGGCGCCTTCAGGTCGTTGATCGTGAAGAACGTCTGCACGATCCGGTCGCCGTCCGGGCCCGAGCGCGGGGCGTCGCTGAACTTCACCCGCGACGCGTACGTCCCGTTCTTGAACTTCATCGACTTGGTCAGGATCTCGGTGTGCTCCGTCGAAGCGCCCGTGCCCGCCGTCGACGTCTCCAGGTTCATCACCGAGTTCCCGCTCTGCGAGGCGAAGGTGACGTTCGCCGGGTCCCAGGTCGCGCCCGGCACGCCCGGGCCGCCCGAGTTGGACCGTACGCTCCAGCCGTTGGCGCCGATCCTCGGGTCGGTGTGCGAGCTGTAGTCGAAGTCGTCGAACAGCGTCGGCGCGTCCCCCGGCGGGTCCGTCGGGTCCGGCGGGTCGGTCGGGCCGTTGCCGCCGGGCGCCTCGCCCCACACCGTCGCGCCCGAGACGTGGGCCGTCACCTTGGACCAGTCGCCGTACGCCGTCCGGTCCGGGCCGAAGGAGTAGTCGTCGGACTGGACGAGCGAGGCCCAGGAGCTCTGGTGGAAGCGGAGTTGCATGTCCCCGGTGTCCGCGCCCGGTGCGAGCGAGCCCGCCCCGGCGGTGAAGCCGATCTCCAGGTAGCGGTCGGCGGTGGCGGTCGGGTTCGCGAGCGTCCCGAACGTACCGGTGATGTTCGCGCACCCCTTCACCGCCCAGGAACAGGCGAACCGGTAGGCGGCGGACGGCGAGTCGGCCTTGAAGTAGTAGCGCACCTTCACACCGCTCAGCGGTACGGACGCCGAGCCGGCGTTGCGGACCTTCAGCCACGGCTCGCTCTGATCGGCGCTCGCACCGGACGCGCTCGTCCGGTACTGGACGACGATGCCGTCCGCAGCGGCGGACGCCGAGGAGGGCAGTGCGGCCAGACCGGTGGCGGCCAGGGCGACGGCGGCGGCCGAGGCGGCGGCGGTGCGCAGCCCGGAGCTTCGCGGATTCCTGCGTGCTGGGTTCATGAGCCTGTTCCTCTCCGGAACGGTGGTGGGGAAGCGGCTAGGTCCTGTCGTCGAACCTGCCGTCGTCACCCGCGGGGCAGGCGGCGGTTCGACGACAGGGCCTACGAGCGGGGTCGCGCTGTTCCTGAGGACGGGGCGGTGGACGGGGAAACGTGCGTGCCGGTCGCGAGCGAGAGCGCGTCCAGCGGGCGGTAGCGGACGCCCAGGGCGTCCAGCCGGGCGGTGTGGTGACGCAGCCGCTCGACGAACCCCGGCCAGTCGCCGCGCCCGCCGGACCAGGAACGGTCGGCCAGCGCGCAGAGCCGGGGAAAGGCGAGGTAGTCGATCTCCTCGGGGGTGCGGGCGTACTCGGTCCACACCTGGGCCTGGGTCCCGAGCACCCGGGCCCGCTCCGCCCTTGGCCAGTCCTCCGGGGCGGGTTCGTAGCCGTGGACCGTGTGCAGCGAGACCGGCGCGCCGGGCTGGGCGACGGGCTCGGCCGGGTCCCCGGACTGGGCGTAGTCGAGGTAGGTCGCCCGGTGGTGCGCGGCGACCACCTGGTGCCCCCGGCGGGCGGCGGCCCGCGCGTGCGAGGGGTCCCGCCAGGTCATCACCGTGAACTCCGGTGGGAGATCGGTCCCGTTCTCGACCCAGCCGAGCGGAGTCCGGCCGCGCTCCACGAGGAACGCCCCGATCCGGCCCAGGAACCAGCCGTGCAACTCCGCGGGGCCGGCCAGTCCCAGCGCCGCCGCGCGTTCCCGGGCCGCCGGGCTGTCCTCCCACTCGGTGGTCGGGCACTCCTCACCCCCGATGTGGATGTACGGCGACGGGAAGACGTCCATCACCTCGTCCAGCACGGCCCGGCAGAAGTCGAAGACCCCCTCGTGCACGCCGAGGATCGTGTCGCACACCCCCCAGCGGGTCCACACGTCCAGCTCCCGCCCCGGGTGGTTGCCCAGCTCCGGATAGGCGGCGAGCGCGGCCCGCACATGGCCGGGCATCTCGATCTCCGGCACGACGGTGATCCCGCGCTCCGCCGCGTACCGCACCAGGCCCCGCAACTCCGCCTTGGTGTACGAACCTTCGTGCGGCTCCGTGTCGAAGCGCGCCCCGTCCGGACCGGTCGGTCCCTGCTGCGACCCGGCCCTCCGGGAGCCGACCGAGATCAGCCGGGGGTAGGCGTCGACCGGCATCCGCCAGCCCTGGTCGTCGGTGAGGTGGAGGTGCAGGACGTTCAGTTTGTGCAGGGCCATCAGGTCCACGTACCGGCGTACGAAGCCGATCGGCTGGAAGCGCCGGGCCACGTCCAGCATCGCGCCGCGCCACGGCCGGTCCGGTACGTCGGTGATCTCCACACACGGCGCCTCCCAGGACCCCACGCCCCGCGCCCCGCCCGACAGCGCCTCGGCGGGCAGCAGTTGGCGGATCGTCTGGACGCCCCGGAGCAGCCCGGTCGGGTGCGCGGCCCGCAGCTGGAGTGCCTCGGGGCCGACCGTGAGCCCGTACCCCTCCTCGCCGAGGCCGCCGAGCCGGTCGTCCAGCGCGAGGACGATCCGGCCGTCCGGCGACGGGGCGAGGGGGAGTCCGGCGGGGCGGCCGACCAGGGAGCGCAGCAGCCCGGCCGCCGGCTCGGCGCCCGGCAGCGCCCGGACGGTGGTGTCCCGGTCGAGGGTGAGCCGGCCGCCCAGCGAGGAGATCCTGGTGGGCCGGGGGAGGAGGAAGAGGTCGGGGCGCGATACGGGCACGGGGGCCTCCGGATTCGGTTCGCGGGCGGGGCGGGCGGCGGAGGAGCGTCGCCGGCCGCTCAGCCCTTGACGGCACCGGCGGCGAAGCCGGACGTGACATGGCGCTGGAGCAGCAGGAAGATCACCAGGGCGGGCAGGGCGAAGAGGGTGGAGGCGGCCATCGTGGCGCCCCAGTCGGTGCCGAAGGTGTTCTGGAAGGACGACAGCCAGACCGGCAGCGTCCGGTTGTCCTGCTGTTTGATGATCAGGAAGTTGGCGTAGGCGAACTCGTTCCAGGCGGTGATGAAGCCGAACAGCGAGGTCGCCATCAGCCCCGGGGCCAGCAACGGCATCGCCACGCGCCAGAACGCCCCCGTCCGGGTGCAGCCGTCGACCTGCGCGGCCTCCTCCAGCTCCGGCGGGATCGTCCCGATGAAGCCGCGCAGCACCACCACCGTGAACGGCAGCGTGATCATGAAGTAGATCAGCGTCAGCGTCGGCAGCCGGTCGAGCATGCCGGTGTCCCGGGAGATGATGTAGACCGGGATGATCAGGGACTCCCAGGGCGCCATCTGCGCGATGAAGATCATCAGCATGAACTGCCGACGGCCCTTCCACCGCATCCGCGCCACCGCGTACGCCGCGCCCAGCGCCACCAGCAGCGCCAGCAGGACCGCCCCCAGGGTGACGAGGACGCTGTTGCGCCAGAACAGGGCGAACCCGTCGGCCTCCACCGCCCGCCGGAAGTGGTCGAGCGTCCACGTGTGCGGGAAGAGGTGCGGGTCGGCGGACCGGATGTCCTTCGACGGCTTGAAGGCCGTGGAGACCATCCAGTAGACGGGGAAGAGGCAGACGACGACGGTCACGGCGGCGGCGATGTCCAGCGGAAGACGCCGGAGCCGGCGGCGCACGGCAGGTGAGTTCATCGGGACTCGTCCTCCTGGCGGAGCAGCTGGCGGAAGGAGAGGACGAGCACCCCGGACATCAGGATCACGGTGACCATCGAGGCGGCCGAGCCGAGGTCGTACCGCTGGCCGGAGAGCGCGCTCTGCACGGCGTAGACCGGCAGGATCGTCGTGGCGTCGCCCGGTCCGCCCCGGGTCATCACCCAGATCTGGACGAACGCCTTGAACGTCCAGATCACCTCCAGTGACACCACCAGCAGGAAGATCGGCCGCAGGATCGGAAAGGTGACCGAGCGAAAGATCCGCCCCGCACCCGCCCCGTCCAGCCGCGCCGACTCGTACAGCTCCGGGGAGACGGTGGTCAGCGCCGAGTACAGGGTGACCGCGGCGAACGGCACCGACTGCCAGACGATCAGCGTCACCAGGATCGCGAACGCCGCGGTGCCGTGGGCGAACCACGGATAGCGGTCGAAGGAGCCGAGGCCGAGTCCGGTCAGCGACCGGTTGACGATGCCGAACTCCGAGTGGAACAGCCACTGGAAGACCGTGGTGGCCGCCACCACCGGCATCGCCCAGGCCAGCACGAGCGAGCACAGCACCGCGGTTCGCCCGATCCGGCCCAGCCGCTCCACCATGAGGGCCACCAGCGTGGCGATCACCATGATCAGGGCCACGTTGATCGCCATGAAGAGGAAGGTGCGGCGGACCACCTCCCAGAAGCGGGGGTCCGCCAGCAGCGTCCGGTAGTTCCGCAGCCCGACGAACTCCGCGTCGCCGGAGATCAGTTGGCGCAGCCGGAAGTCCTGGAACGAGATCAGCACGGCCCGCACCAGCGGATAGGCCAGCAGATAGAGCATGCCGCCGACGGCCGGGGCGACCAGGATGTACGGCCACAGGCGGTGGCCCCGGTCCGCTCCCTGCCGCCGGGGCGGGGTCTTGCGTACGGCGAGGCGCGGAGCCGGGCGTCGCCGGGGTGCGCGGGGTGCGGTCCGTTGGTCGACGACCGGCACGGCACGCCTCCTTTCGTGGTCGGGGAGGAGAGGAACGGGCCGGGTCAGGAACCGGCGTTCATGGCCCGGGTGATGTCCTGCGAGGCCTTCGCCGCCTCCTTCGCCGCATCGCCCCCGGTGAGCACGGCCGTCATGTAGTCCTTGATTGGGTTCTCCGCCTCGACCGCCGCCCAGCCCGGGGTGTTGGGCGTGGCGTGTCCGTTGGCCGCGCCGACCGCCATCGCGGCGGCCCCCGGGTCGTCGGCCACGGCGGAGGCCAGTGTGGTCCGGTTGGGCACATAGCTCATGGCGAGGGCGAGCTTCTTCTGCCAGGTGTCCCCGGTCAGTTCCCTGATGAAGGCGACCGCCTCCTCGGGGTGGGCCGCGGCGGCCGGCACGACCAGGTCGGAGCCCCCGGTGAAGACCGCGCCCGGCGTGTCCGCCGTCCTGCCCGGGATCGGGAAGAAGCCGAGCCTGCCCTTGAGCCCGGGGTTGTTCTCCGCGATGACGCCGGCTCCGCCCGGGGTGGAGATGATCTGGGCCACCTGCCCCTGGGCCATCACCTCGGCCTGCGGCGGGTCGTCCTCGTCGGAGTCCTTGGGGCCCTCGCCGAGCGCCTGGAGCTCCTCGTAGAACGCCATGCCGCGCAGCGCCTCGGGGGTGTCCAGCGCGCCGGACCACTTCCCGCCGGACTCGGACGCGAGGTCCCCGCCCTCGTCCCAGATGAATCCCGCCAGCGCGTACCACATCTGCCCGGGCAGGTAGATGCCCTGCGTGCCGCCCTTGTTGAGCCGGGTGGTCGCGTCGATCCACTGCTCGCGCGTCTTGATCCCCGCCGCGTCGACGCCCGCCTTCTCGAAGAGGTCGGTGCGGTGGACGACCACCCGGTTCGCCGCGTAGTACGGGATGCCGTACTGCCTGCCCTCGTACGAGCCGGGCTCGGCCAGACCGCTCAGCCAGTCCTCGCCGTTCAGTTCGCCCTTGCGGTCGCTGAGGTCGAGCAGTCCGCCGCTCTCCGCGTACTGCGCCACCTGGGTGTTGCCCGCCTCGATGACGTCCGGGGCGTCGTTGCTGGCCAGGGCGGCGGTGATCTTCTGGCCGATCCCGTCCCACTCCTGGATCTGGATCCTCACGTCGATCTCCGGGTGGCGCTTCTCGAAGTCCGCGGTGAACTCCCTCTGGAACTGCGCCGAGACGCTGTCGCGCATCAGCCAGACGTCCACCGCCGTCCGGCCGCCCCCGTCGCCGGAGTCCGGTCCGGACGACACATCGCAGGCACTGAGGGCGGCGGTCAGGACGAGCGCGGACCCACCGGCGAGCAAGCGGTACTTCACGGTTCACCTCGGAAGCAGACGGATGTGACGGACTGAACTGACCTGACCACCTGACCAGTGAGGTCCACTGGACAGCTCGCCTCGATGGGGGTTGAAGGTGGCATGGACCCATGCGGTCGTCAACCCCTCTTTCCCAAAGGGGAGTTGATGATCTGTGCGGTGGGAGACCGGCTGAGCGGAGCGCGGGAAGCGCTACACTTCACCTGACCAGCAAGCCAGTTCGGTCGGATCTCCCGCCAACTGGTAAGGAAAAAGGACCCACCGGGAGGGGAACGCGTGGACGCGGACGTACCGGGGACGGTGCTCAAACGGGAACGCACCCGCGATGCCGTACTGGAGCTGATCGAGACGCGCAGCCCCGGGGACGCCATCCCCTCGGAGCGCGCCCTGTGCGCCCTGCTCGGCGTGTCGCGGCCCACCGTGCGTGCGGCCGTCGACGAGCTGGTCGCCGCCGGGCTCCTGGTGCGCGAGCACGGCCGGGGCATGTTCGTCGCCCCCGCGAAGATCACCCAGGAGCTGGTCGCCGGGGACCGGGCGCTGAGCGTGCCGCAGGCGGCGGGCGCCTGGTCGAGCCGGCTGCTGGAGTTCACCACGCTCCAGGCGGGGGCCCGCGTCGGCCGCAAGCTACGGATGTCGCCCGCCGCCGAGATCGTCTACGTGGCTCGGCTGCGGCTGGTCGACGGGGCGCCGATGGCCATCGAGCACCTGCACATCCGGGCCGAGCTGGTGCCGGGCCTCAGCGCCCGGGAGCTGGAGAGCGGCGACCTGTACGAGCATCTGCGCGCCACGCACGGGGTGCACGTCCACGAGGCGGTCCAGGCCATCGAGCCCACCGTCGTCACCCGTGCCGAGGCCGGGCTCCTGGACGTGCCGGAGCTGTCGCCCGCGCTGCTTTTCGAGCGGCTGACCTCCGACACCACGGGCCGTCCGGTGGAGTACGTCCACTCGCTCTACCGGGGCGACCGCTACCGGATCGTCTCCCGGCTCGCGCTCGGCCCGGCGGCCGAGGTCGCCCCGGACCTGGAGGGGCACCACCCGGGCATTCCGCCCGGCGACTTCGCGCACGGCGACGCCTTCGCCTCCTCGACCAGGGGCGACATCCAGGCGGGAGGCTGATCGCCCGGCACCCGTCGGGCGTCGTCACCGTTGCGCAGGGTGCAACTGTTGTTGCGCCTCTTGCCGTACGGGCCTCGGCGGGCCAGGGTGGCGGACGCATCCGAAGCAGCCGACCCCCACCCGAGGTGCCTCGCATGAAGCCGTCCCCCCACCCGTACCCCGGCCCCGACCGTTCCGGCCGCGGTGACCGTTCCGCCGCCGTCCCCGGCCTCCCCGGCCTCCCCGGCCTCCCCGGCCGCCGCGGCCTCATCGGCGGCCTGCTGGCCACGGCGGCTCTGGCCGCCGCGGGGCCCGCCGTCGCCTCCCCCGCGCGCGCCGCGGCCCGCCCCGCCCCGACCGCGGGCCCGCGCGTCACCCGCCCCCTGCTGCTCGGCACGTACACCTCCGAGGCGGGGGGCGGCACCGGCATCGGCACCGCCGCGTACGACACGGCCACCGGCGCGATCACGCCGGGCCCCGTGATCGCCGGCCTCGACAACCCCTCCTACCTGGCGCTCCACCCCTCCGGTTCCACCGTCTACGCGGTCGCCGAGCAGAGCGCGGGCGCGGTCACCGCCGTGGCGATCGGTCCGGACGGGGCGTACCGGGTGCTCGGCAGCCGCCCCACCGGCGGCTCCGGTCCCACCCACCTCTCCGTCCATCCGTCCGGACGCTGGCTGCTGAGCGCCAACTACACCTCCGGGAGCGTCGCCGTGCACCCGATCGCGGAGGACGGCTCGCTGGGGGAGCGCACCGACCTGGTCACCCACACCTCGCCGCCGCCCGGACCCGGCCAGGGCGGACCGCACGCCCACCAGATCGTCACCTCGCCCGACGGCGGTCACGTCCTCGCCGTCGACCTGGGCACCGACACCGTGTACACGTATGCGCTGGACGAGTCCGCCGGGAAACTCACCGAGGTCTCCCGCGCCGCCCTGGCGCCCGGTTCCGGCCCCCGCCACCTGGCCTTCCATCCGGGCGGGCGCTTCGCGTACCTGGCCTGCGAGCTGGACGACACGATGGTCGTCTGCGGGTACGACCCCGCCACCGGCTCCCTCACCCCGGGGGCCGGGCAGTCCACCGGTACCGGACCGGGTACCAGCTACCCCGCCCAGCCGGTGGTCACCGGGGACGGGGCGTACGCCTACCTCGCCAACCGGGGCCACAACAGCCTCACCCGTTACGCCGTGGAGAGCGACGGCGCGGTCCTGCGACTGCTCGACACGGTGCCCGTCGGCGGCGACTGGCCCCGGCAGCTCGCCCTGTCCCCGGACAGCGCCCTGGTCTTCGCCGCCAACCAGCGTTCCTCCACCGTCACCGTGTTCGCGATCGGTTCCGACGGGTCGCTGTCCGCTGCGGGTGCGCCCTTCCCCGCGCCGGTCGCGGTCTGTGTCCTGCCGCTCCCGTGACCACCGCCGTACGGGGCTCCGCGCGTACCGGAGCGGGGCCCCGTGCAGCGGTTACAGTCGTGGCCGAGCCGCGCGCCCGCACCCGCGGCGAGGACATCAGGGAGGCACAGTGCGCTTGAGGGTGGAATTCACCACCGAGCCCTTCGATCTCGACGAGGCGCCCACCCACGCGGTGGTGGCCCGGGAGGTGATCCAGGGCGCCGAGCTGGACGCCGTCGACGTCGGCCCCTTCGGCAACACCGCGGAAGGGGGCGCGGACGAGGTGCTCACCGCCGTGGACTCCCTGCTGCGCCGGGCCCTGGCCTCGGGCGCCACCCGGGTCTCGCTCCAGGTGAACGTGATCGAGGGGGACGCGTCGTGACCGAGTCCGCCGATCACCCCCCTGCCGCCGGCGACACCGCCGCCGCCTCCGGTAACCCTTCGGCAACGCTCGACCACCCGCTCGTCTCCGCGGTCAAGCCGCTCGTCGACGCGATGGGCGCGGAGCTGCTGGGTCCGGAACAGGCCGAGCAGGACGACGTCGTGCTCGCCTGGGAGGGGCGGGACGTCATAGCCGTACGCCTTCCGCAGCTCTCCGACTCGCTCGACCACATCCTCGCCGCGATGGAGCGGCGGCACGGAATGCCGCTCGCCGACCTGGACCGCAAGGCCAAGCAGAGCGTCGTCCGGACGCTGGAGGCACGCGGTGCCTTCTCCGTACGGCACGGAGTGGAGACGGTGGCCGGCGCCCTGGGCGTCTCCCGGTTCACCGTGTACAACTACCTGAACCGGGAACATGCGGCCAAGGGTGAGTAGTTGACCCAACGCACCGAAGAGGCAGGAAAAGCCGCCGTCCGCATGCCGGGACGGCGGCTTTCTTCGTTCGCGATATTTCAACAAAGTGTTGACGTCGTGTTGCGGAGGGCGTTAGCTATCCGCAGCCCGAACAACGCACAGCGAAAAACAGCCACGGAGGCTCCCGTGACTTCGAGCTCCACACCGGGCCTCACCCGGTTCAACACCCTGGCGGACGGCGAGGCCACTCCCGCACTGCACGAGGTGTGTGCCAGTGCGACCTGGGGAAACACCCTCCTCGCCGGGCGCCCGTACGCCACCGAAGAAGCCCTGCTCCGCGCGAGCGACGCCGCCATGGCGAAGCTCGCGGCAAAGGACCTGGCCGAAGCGATGGCGGGCCACCCGCCGATCGGGCGTCCGATCCCCGGCGACCCGACCTCCTCCCGCGAACAGCGGGGGATGGCCGGCGCCTCCGAGGAGCTCAAGACCGAGATGCTCGAACTGAACCTGGCCTACCAGGAGCGGTTCGGACATGTCTTCCTGATCTGCGCCACCGGCGCCACCGGTGAGCAGATGCGCGACGCGGTGAAGTCCCGGATCGGGAACTCGCCCGAGCAGGAGCAGGAGATCGTGCGCACCGAACTGGGCAAGATCAACCGCATCCGGCTGACCCGTCTCGTGACGGAGACCCTCGCAGAGGGCACTTCCGCGCAGGACTCTTGAGATCTAGGAGAGTGACGGTCTTGAGTACCGACACGACCGCATCGGTGTCCACCCACATCCTGGACACCAGCATCGGCCGCCCCGCCGCGTCCGTCGCCGTCTCGCTCGCCGCCCGCGGCGGAAGCGACGCGCCGTACGTGACGCTCGGAGCCTCCGCGACCGATGCGGACGGGCGCTGCAAGGACCTGCCGGCGCTGCCGGAGGGCACGACCCACGTCCGTCTCGCATTCGACACCGAGACGTACTTTTCCAAGAAGCAAGCCGAGGCGCAGCAGGACGCCCCCCGCGTAAGGGACAGCGGCGCGTTCTTCCCGGAAGTGACGATCGCCTTCGCGGTCGTGCCGGGCGAGCACTACCACGTACCGCTGCTGCTCAACCCGTTCGGCTACTCCGTTTACCGAGGGAGCTAGCACCGACATGCCCACGATTCTCGGCCAGAACCAGTACGGCAAAGCAGAGAACCGCGTCGTCAAGATCGTGCGGGACGGCGACACCCACCACATCAAGGACCTGAACGTCTCGGTCGCCCTCTCCGGCGACATGGACGACGTGCACTACTCCGGCTCCAACGCCAACGTCCTGCCGACCGACACCACCAAGAACACGGTGTTCGCGTTCGCCAAGGAGCACGGGATCGAGTCCGCCGAGCAGTTCGGCATCCACCTCGCCCGGCACTTCGTCTCCTCGCAGGAGCCGATCCACCGCGCCCGGATCCGGATCGAGGAGTACGCCTGGGAGCGCATCGCGACCTCCGACGCGAACTCCAAGTTCATCGGCGCCGACGAGGTGCAGCACTCCTTCGCCCGCAAGGGCATGGAGACCCGCGTCTCCCAGATCACCTACGACGGTGAGAACTGGGAGATCATCTCGGGACTCAAGGACCTGACCGTGATGAACTCGACCAACTCCGAGTTCTGGGGCTACGTCAAGGACAAGTACACGACGCTGAAGGAGGCGTACGACCGCATCCTCGCGACGGACGTCTCCGCCCGCTGGCGCTACAACTGGACCAGCGACGAGCAGCCCATGCCGAACTGGGAGAAGTCCTACGAGCAGGCGCGCAAGCACATGCTCCACGCCTTCGCCGAGACGTACTCCCTCTCGCTCCAGCAGACCCTGTACCAGATGGGTTCGCGCATCATCAACAGCCGCAGCGAGATCGACGAGATCCGCTTCTCGCTGCCGAACAACCACCACTTCCTGGTGGACCTCGAACCGTTCGGCCTCAAGAACGACCATGAGGTCTACTTCGCGGCGGACCGTCCCTACGGTCTGATCGAGGCCACCGTGCTCCGGGACGGCGTCGAGCCGAAGATCCCGGTCGACATGACCAACCTCTGACGCGGCACTGAGCCGGCCCCCGGCCGCCCACAGACGGGCGGGGGCCGGTCATCCCGGAGGGAACACCCATGGCACAGCCTGCAACGGGGCCGGCCGAAGGCCCAGGCAAAGACCCCTCGAAAACCCTCGTCGACACGGCGGTTCACCCGGTCGACGAGAAGCTTCCTCCCGCGCGGCTCGTCCCCGCCGCTCTCCAGCACATCGCCGCCATGTACGCGGGCGTCGTCACCCCTCCGCTGATCATCGGCCAGGCCGTCGGCCTGGACACCGCCGGCATGACCCGGCTCATCGCGGCGAGTCTCCTGATCGCCGGACTCGCCACCATCCTCCAGACCATCGGTCTCGGCCCCTTCGCCGGCAACCGGCTCCCCTTCGTCAACGCCGCCTCCTCCGCCGGGATCGCGCCGATGCTCGCCATCGCCGAGACCAGCGCACCGGGCCGCCAACTCCCCGCGATCTACGGGGCGGTGCTCGTCGCCGGGGTCTTCTGCCTGGCCGTCGGACCGTTCTTCGGCAGACTGCTGCGCTTCTTCCCGCCGCTCGTCACCGGCGTGGTCATCACCCTCATCGGCGTCACGCTCATGCCCGTGCCCGTCGCCTGGGCGCAGGGCGGCGACGCCACCGCCGACGACTTCGGCGCCATGAAGTACCTGGCGCTGGCCGCCTTCACCCTCGTCGTCATCCTGCTCGTCCAGCGCTTCGGCCGCGGCTTCCTCAAGCAAGTCGCCCTGCTGGTAGGAATGTTCGTCGGTACGCTGGCCGCGATCCCGTTCGGACTCGCCGACTTCTCCGCGCTGAGGTCCGCACCGCTCGCCGCCCTGCCGACCCCCTTCGCCTTCGGCGCGCCGGAGTTCCAGCCCGCCGCGATCCTCTCGCTCTGCATCGTCATGCTCGTCCTGATGACGGAGTCCTCCGCCGGGATGCTCGCCCTCGGCGAGATCTGCGAGCGCCGCACCGACGGGCGTACGATCACCCGCGGTCTGCGCACCGACGGCATCGCCACCCTCCTCGGCCCGGTCTTCGGCGGCTTTCCCACCAGCGCCTTCGCCCAGAACGTCGGCGTCGTCTCCCTGACCCGCGTCCGCAGCCGGTACGTCGTCGCGGCGGCGGGCGGAGCCCTGCTGGTCCTCGGCGCCTTCCCGGTGCTCGGCGCGGTCGTCTCGCTCGTGCCCATGCCCGTCCTCGGCGGCGCCGGCATCGTCCTCTTCGGCTCCATCGCGGTGAGCGGCATCCGTACGCTCTCCGAGGCCGGACTCGACGACAGCTCCAACATCATCCTGGTGGCCGTCGCGCTCGGCGCGGGCATCATCCCGCTCGCCGCGCCCGCCTTCTACGCCGGATTCCCCGCCTGGGCGCAGACCGTCCTCGGCTCCGGAATCAGCGCGGGAGCCCTGGTCGCGGTCGTGCTCAACCTGTTCTTCCACCATCTCGGCACCCACAGCCGCACCGCTGTGGCACTCAAATCCTCCTAGGGTCCTGCCGTGCCCACCTCGCCACAGAGAGAAGAAGGAAGCGCCATGGCAGCTTCGGCAGACCCTCAGCGCATCGTCATCGAGAACTGCTCGATCGCCACCGTCGACGCCCACGACACGGAGTACGCGTCCGGGTACATCGTCGTGGCGGGCAACCGCATCGAGTCCATCGGCGCCGGCCAGGCCCCGGAGGGCCTGACCGGAGTCGCCCGGCGGATCGACGGCACCGGGCACCTCGCGACACCCGGCCTGGTCAACACCCACCACCACTTCTACCAGTGGATCACCCGGGGCCTGGCCACCGACCACAACCTCTTCAACTGGCTGGTCGCCCTCTACCCGACCTGGGCGCGCATCGACGAGCCGATGGCCCGCGCCGCCGCGCAGGGCTCGCTCGCCATGATGGCCCGCGGCGGCGTCACCACCGCCATGGACCACCACTACGTCTTCCCGAAGGGCTCCGGCGACCTGTCGGGCGCCATCATCGGGGCCGCCCGCGAGACGGGCGTACGGTTCACCCTCGCCCGGGGCTCCATGGACCGCAGCGAGAAGGACGGCGGCCTGCCCCCGGACTTCGCCGTCGAGACCCTGGAGGGTGCGCTCGCCGCCACCGAGGCGACGATCGACGCCCACCACGACGCCTCCTTCGACGCGATGACCCAGGTCGCCGTCGCACCCTGCTCGCCCTTCTCGGTCTCCACCGAACTGATGCGCCAGGGTGCCGAGTTGGCCCGCCGCAAGGGCGTACGACTGCACACGCACGGTTCGGAGACCGTCGAGGAGGAGCAGTTCTGCAAGGAACTGTTCGGGATGGGCCCGACCGAGTACTTCGAGTCGACCGGCTGGCTCGGCGACGACGTGTGGATGGCCCACTGCGTCCACATGAACGACGCGGACATCGCCGCCTTCGCCCGTACGGGAACCGGCGTCGCCCACTGCCCGTCCTCCAACGCGCGCCTCGCCGCGGGCATCGCCCGGGTCCCCGACATGCTCGCCGCCGGCGTCCCCGTCGGCCTCGGCGTGGACGGCACCGCCTCCAACGAGTCCGGCGAACTCCACACCGAGCTGCGCAACGCCCTGCTCATCAACCGCCTCGGCGCCCACCGCGAGGCCGCCCTGAACGCCCGTCAGGCCCTGCGCCTGGGGACCTTCGGCGGGGCCCGGGTGCTGGGCCGCGCCGACCAGATCGGCTCCCTGGAGGCCGGCAAGCTCGCCGACCTCGTCCTGTGGAAGCTGGACACGCTGGCCCACTCCTCGATCGCCGACCCGGTGACCGCGCTCGTCTTCGGCGCGGCTGCCCCGGTGACCCTCTCCCTCGTCGACGGCAAGCCGGTCGTCGAGGGCAACCACCTCACCACGGTGGACGAGGACGCCATCGCCCGCACCACCCGCGACGAGGCCCGACGCCTCGCGCAGATCGCCGCCGGAGCCTGATTCCGGGCGGTACCCCGCCGGAGTCCGACTCCGCGCGGACCTCCCGCCGGAGCCCGACTCCGGCGGTATCCCCGACCGGCCGGTCGAGGGGGACGGCCCGAGACCGGCCGCCGTGGACCCGAGCGGGGTCCACGGCAGCCGGTCCGGCGGACGCGCGCATGGTGCGCGCCCGCCGGACCGGTGATGAACGCTGCCCGCACACACCCCCGTGCGCGCCCATCCGCACCCCCCACCCGCACCACCTGAGAGAGCCGCACCGCATCACCACCTACGCACCACCTCCCTGAATCCCACGTCGCCGACGACGTGTAACCGACCGGAGGAACCGCCGTGGCAGCCAAGCCCAGGTTTCGCAAAGACGCAGATGCAGCCGCCCCCGACACGACGGCCGACAACGCCGCGGAAGCGGGAGACGACCGGAAACACCCGGTCGACGAGACCCTCCCCCCACTGAAGATGTTCACCAGCGGCCTCCAGCACGTGGCCGCCATGTACGCGGGCGTGGTGGCCCCGCCGCTCATCGTGGGGCCCGCCGTCGGCCTCACCGCCAAGGAGACCGCCTTCCTGATGGGGGCGAGCCTCTTCACCGCGGGGATCGCCACCCTCCTCCAGACCATCGGCTTCTGGAAGGTCGGCGCCCGACTGCCTTTCGTCAACGGCGTCTCGTTCGCCGGGGTCGCCCCGATGATCGCGATAGGCAAGGACCGGGGACACGACGGGATAGCCGTCATCTTCGGGGCGATCATCGTCGCGAGCGTCCTCGGCTTCCTCCTCGCCCCGTACTTCTGCAAACTGGTCCGCTTCTTCCCGCCCGTCGTCACCGGCACCGTCATCACCCTGATCGGCGTATCGCTCCTCCCGGTCGCCTTCAACTGGTCCCAGGGCGGCAACGCCACGGCCGACGACTACGGTTCGATGACCAACATCACCATGGCCGCCGTCACCCTGGTGATCGTGCTGGCCCTGCGCAAGCTGCTGCGCGGCTTCCTCCAGCAGATCGCGATCCTCCTCGGCCTGGTCGTCGGAACCCTGATCGCCATCCCGGCCGGCATCACCGACTTCGGCGCCATCAAGGAGGCCGACGTGGTCGGCTTCCCGACGCCGTTCGCCTTCGGCGCCCCGCAGTTCGAGATCGCCGCCATCATCTCGATGTGCATCGTGATGCTGGTGTGCATGACCGAGTCCACCGCGGACATGCTCGCCCTCGGCAAGATCGTCGGCCGCCCGGCCGACGAGAAGATCATCGAGGGCGGTCTGCGCGCCGACACCCTCGGCAGCGCCATCAGCCCGATCTTCAACGGCTTCATGTGCAGCGCCTTCGCCCAGAACGTCGGCCTCGTCGCCATGACGAAGATCCGCAGCCGCTACGTGGTCGCCGCGGGCGGCGGCATCCTCATCGTGCTCGGCCTGGTCCCGGTCGCGGCCTCCGTCATCGCCCTCGTACCGCTGCCGGTGCTCGGCGGCGCGGGCATCGTCCTCTTCGGCACGGTGGCGGCCAGCGGCATCCAGACCCTGGCCACCGCCGCCATGGAGAAGGGCGAGAACGCGCTGATCGTCGCGGCGGCCCTCGGGATCGGCCTGATCCCGATCGCGGCGCCGCAGTTCTACCACGCCTTCCCGGAGAGCCTGCTGGTCGTCCTCGACTCGGGCATCTCCACCGGCTGCGTGGTGGCGATCGTGCTGAACCTCGCCTTCAACCACCTGGGCCGCAAGCCCGACACGGCGGACGAGGACGAGCAGGCGCCGGGCGAGCACGTGGTCCCCGCCGCGGCCGGGGTCGGCGTCCACTGACCCCTGCCGATGCCGGCCGGAGCATCCGGGGCCCCGCGCGACGCGGGGCCCCGGCGGCCGTCCGCGCCCGGCGGCTGTAGCGTCAGGGGCATGGAAGATCAGTCTGTTGTGGATGTCGGCGATGTGCGCCTCGCGTACCGGACCTGGGGCGACGCGTTCGGCTCGCCCGTCGTGCTGCTGCACGGCCTCGGCGGTTCGGCCGCGGACTGGGAGGCGGCCGGCCCCCTGCTGGGCCAGGAGTGGCGGGTCTTCGCCCTGGACCTGCGGGGCCACGGCGAGAGCGACTGGCCCGACGACTACGACCTGGAGCTGATGGCGGAGGACGTGGTGGGCTTCCTCGACGAACTGGAACTGGACCGGGTCGGCCTCGTCGGCCACGGCATGGGCGGGGTCGTCGCCCGGCTGGTGGCCCAGGAGCACTCCGACCGGGTGGAGCGCCTCGTCCTGGTGGAGGCCCCGCCCCCGTTCCCCGGCGACCCGGGCCCGGCGGGCCGGGCCGAGGGCCTGGTGGACTACGACGAGAACGCGGTGCCCGCCGTGCGCGACCAGCTCGCCGACCCCGGCCCGGACGCCGTCCAGGCCCTCGGCGACATCGTCTCCCCGACGCTGATCGTCACCGGTGGCCCGGAGAGCACGATGGAGCAGCACCGTCAGGCCGACGCGGCCTCCCTGATCCCGGACTGCCGGCTGATCACGGTCCCGGGCGGCCACCGCATGCACGAGACCCGGGCGGACCAGGTGGCCGCGCACATCACGGAGTTCTTCACCAGCTGAGGCGCGGCCGCCGGCCGGCGGCGTTGTCGGTGGCGGCTGCCATGATCGGCGGCATGGACTTCGACCGTGCCCCGTTCCACGCCGAACTGGACGCTCTGCCCTGGGCGTCGTACACCCACGCCTACGGCAGCGCCGAGGACGTGCCCGGCGCTCTGCGCGCACTCGCCGGGGACGACGACGCCGCGGCGCACGAGGCGCAGAGCGAGCTGTACGGCAGCATCCTGCACCAGGGCTCGGTGTACGAGGCCTCCGCGCACGCGGTCCCGTTCCTGGCCCGGATCGCCGCGGCGGGCATCCGCACGGTCGACGCGCTCCTGCTGATCGGCGGCATCGCGGAGGGCGGCGCGGACCCGGACCCCGGGGCCGCATCCGGATCGGACCCCGCCGGCACCGCGGGCGTGCGGGAGTCCGACGAGGCCGCCTGCCGTCGGGCCGTCGTCGCCCAACTGCCCCTGCTGCTGGCCTCGGTGCGGCACGAGGACCGGGCCGTGCGCCAGGCGGCGGCCTGGGCCGCCGGCTGGACGGGGACGGCCGGAGCCGGCCTCGCCGTGCCGGCCCTCCGCGACCGGGCGGCGGTCGAGGCGGATCCCCTCGTCCGTGCCGAACTGCTCACGTCGCTGGTGGAGCTGGACCCCGAGGGGAGCGCCCCGGCGGCGGCCGGGGCGATCGGGCCGGACAGCCCGCCGGAGCTGCGGCTGGCCGCCGTGACGGCCTGCGCGGACGCCGGACTCCCCTGGACCCGGGGCCTTCACGAAGCCGTGCTGGAGCTGCTTCCCCTCGACCCCCTCGCCGCCGACCGGTACGACCACTCCCGGGGTGAACCCCTGCACGACATCTCCGTGACCCTGCTGGAACGGGACACCGAGGCGGACCGGGAGGCGGTGTTCGCCCTGCTCGACGCCGCGCTGCGCAGCGACGACCCCGAAGCCCGCACGGAGGCGGTCTGGGTGGCCATGACGGCGTGCGAGCTCTCCCGGTCCGCTCCCGCGCGGCTGGCTCCCGCGCTGCTGGCGGCGGCCGAGGCGGACGGACCCGACGACGGGTCCGGCGCGCTGTCGGCACTCGGCAGGCTCGGAGCCCGCGGAGCTCTCGCCGCCGACCTGCTGGCGGCCCGCGCGGCAGGCGACGGCGACCCGGCGGACCGCGCGCTCGAAGCCCTGGTCACCGTCGACCCGGTGCGGGCGGCGTCCCTGCTCGCCCGGGACCTGGAGCGGCGGCCCCGGGCGTTCCAGGCCGCGTCCGGCGGCCCCGGGGACGCGCTCCCCGTCATCCCGTACGCCCCGGAGCTGCTGGGCGCCGTCCGGCGGAGGCTCGCCACGATGCGACCGGGCGGCACCATTCCGTTCCGGGTGACGGCGCTGCTCACCTCCTGGGGGCGGGAGGCGTCCGAAGCCGTGCCCGAACTGCTCGCCGCGCTGCCGTCGCACCCCCTGCCGCTGACGAAGGCGCTGGTCGCCGTCTGCCCGCCCGGCCGCCGCACCGAAGTGGCGGACGCGCTGCGGGAGCGGACCGCGACGGGCCCGGCCGACGAGCGTTTCGCAGCGGCCCGCGCCCTGCACGAACTGACCGGTGACCACGGGCCGCTGCTGCCCCTGCTGGCCGAGCGGCTCGCCGGGAGCGCCGGGGGAGGCGGGGGGTCCGACCAGCTGATACGCGAGGCCGCGGAGGCCGCCGCCGCGATCGGGCCCGCCGCCGCGTCGCTCGTCCCCGCGCTGCGCGCCGCGCTCAACAGCCCCGGCGGCGAGCGGAACAACCCGCAGATGGACGACGACATCGCGGTCGCCGTCGCCCTGCACCGGATCACCGGCGGCGTGGCGGAGTCGGTGCCGGTGCTGGCCGGAGTCCTCGGCGACCGCGATGGGCTCTGGCGGCGCTGGACGCTGGTCCGCGCGGCGGAGGCGGCGGCGGGCCTCGGGCCCGGGGCCCGGCCGCTCGCCCCCGTACTCAGGACGCTCCTCACCGATCCCCGCCTGACGCCGGCGGCGGCCCTGGCCCTGCACGCCGTGGCGCCCGAGGAACTGGACACCGGGCACGTGGCCGGGCTGCTCCTCGACGCGGCGGAAGCGGGCGAGGCCCCCTTCGCCGCCGTCGACGCGCTGATGGTGTTCGGCACGGACGGCCTGTCAGCCGAGCACCGGGCGCGGCTCACGGAGCTGGCGGAGCGGGACGGGCGAGTGGTCCGGACCGGGCTGGACGGCACGGTGGAGATCACCGACGAACGGCTGCGCGCCCGGGTGCGCGCCGCGCTCAGGGGCGCATGACCGGTGGCGCGTGATCAGGGGCGGACGGTCAGGGGCGGATGATTCTGCGGACCAGATCCGGCGTCCACTCGACGTACTCGATCTCCGCTCCGCCCACGTGGCGCGCGTAGAGGTAGCGCCCCGTCGGACCGCCGGTCTCGGGAGTGGTGATCGTGGCCCCCGCGGATCTCAGTGTGGCCTGCAGTGCCGCCAGATCGTCCACGACGACGGTCGCCGAGGCGTGGCCGTACCGAGCGCGCTCCTCGGCCGGGCCCGCGATCACCAGGAAATCGCCGATGGCGGCGAGGGCGATCTCCTCGAACGCCAAACGCAGATGGGGCTGCTCCCCGGTCAGCTCCTCCAACAGGGGCAGCGTCCGGTCCAGGTCGTCGGTCCACAGGCGTGCGTACGTCTTGAGAAGGGTCATGGGGTGCTCGCTCCCGGCCGTTCCGGCCCGTCAGGTCTGCGGAGAACCGTAGCGAGCACGGTGGCGAACCGGAAGAACGCACTTTTCGGTGACAGGGGAACCCGGCGGAAACCGGGCGGGCTCGGGCTTCGCCCGGCCCGGGCGAGGGCCGGAGCCCGCCCGTGCTCAGCGGCCCGGCCGCCAGTCCGGCCGACGGCCGCTGAGGGCGATCACCCGGTCCAGCAGCGGGGCGCCGTCCGGCACCGGGACCGGCACCCCGAACAGACCGCCGTCGGAGCCATCAGCGGCATCGGCCCCATCGGCATCGGCGCCGCCGTCCGGGCCGCCCGCCGCCGCCGGGGCGAGCAGGGCTTCGCAGGACCGCAGTTCGGCCTCGCCCGCCGTGTACGGCTGCCCCGTCGACCGGGCCAGGTCCCAGCCGTGGACGACGAGTTCGTTGAGCGCGACCGCCCCCGCCGCCTCGCCGGGCAGCTCCACCCCGCCCGCCCGGGTCATGCCCGTCCAGGCGTCGGGCGAGCGCCAGGCCGCCGCCATCTCGTCCAGCCGTCGGGGCAGCGCCTCACGCCAGTCGTCGTCGAGGACGGGGAGGGCGGCGTCGGGGGAGACGGCGGTGCTCGCCCCGAGATCCTTGCGGGCGGCGTCGCGGAAGGCGGTGGCGAGCCCGGCGAGGTGGCCGAGCAGCTCCCGCACGGCGTAGTCGGGGCAGGGGGTGGGGCCGTCCAGCCCGCCGTCGTCGACCCGGCCGAGCAGCGCGACGATCCGCCGGGCGGCCGGCTCCAGGTCGGGAGGGGCGGCGGCCCGCGAAAAAACGGGGTTCTCCTGTGCGTCCATACAGGGAAGACCCCCGGGCCGCCGAAAACTCATCGCCCGGTGTCGCGCGCCCCGAGTCCCGGGGGCTGCTCCGCGCGCCGTCCGGGCCGCGGTCGGGCGGTGCACACCGTCACATAGCGGAAGGTTCCTCGCCGTCCTCTTGTCGCCGACCCCCGCGCCATGGCATACAGGTCTGGACCATTGCTGTCCGGATGGAAGGCACCACCGTGCAACGCCCCCACGTCACTGCCGCGTTGACCTGTTCCGCCCTGCTTCTCGCCCCCCTCCTCTCCGCCTGCGGTGGCACCGCCGAAGCCGACACGCAGCCTCCCGCCACCCCCAAGGGCGTGACCGCCCAGGCCAGCAGCTCCACCTCGGTGCACGTCATGTGGGAAGGCGCCTCCGACAACGAGAAGGTCGCCGGCTACGAGGTCTACCGGGGAAAGACCAAGGTCAAGAGCGTCCCGGCGACCAAGACCATGATCGACGTGAACGGGCTGACGGCCTCGACGGACTACACCTTCAGCGTCCGGACCAAGGACACGGCGGGGAATCTCTCCGCACCCAGCAAGGACATCCCGGTCACCACCCAGGCCACCCCGCCCAAGGACGACACGCCCCCCACCGTCCCGGGGAAGCTGACCGGCAGCGCCGACGGGAAACGCGCCGCCACCCTCACCTGGGGCGCGTCCAAGGACGACGTCGGCGTCACCTCGTACGACATCTACCAGGAGGACTCCCGGATCCACAGCGTCCCGGCCTCCGAGACCACGGCGAAGCTCACGGGCCTGCGCCCGGGGACCGTCTACACCTTCACCGTCCGTGCCCGGGACGCCTCCGACAAGTCCTCGGCCGACAGCAACACGTTCGACCTCACCACCGAGTCGGCCCCCGGAGCCCCCGCGAGCACCGCCCCCACCGGTCTGCGCGCGGAGATCGGCAAGGAGGGCGGCGACTTCACGCTCGACCTGTCCTGGGACCAGCCGGAGACGGGCGGAACGATCCCCGCCTACGAACTCCACATGAACGGCAAGCTGACCACCACCATCGTCTGGGGCGGTACGCCTCCCCAGGGGCGTGCCACCTACCGGCTGGACCTCTCCGACCCGGTGGGCACCCGCTACTCCGTGAAGCTCAGGGCCAAGCTTCCGGACGGCAAGTGGGGTGACTTCTCGGCCCAGCGGACGGTCGTCCTGACGGACTGAGGCCCGACCGGCCGGCGTCTCCCAGGCGTGCGGCGCGCCGCGCCCCATGGTCCATTGGTCCCGGAAGGCCGGTGGACCGAAGGGGCTGAACCATGGACCTGGGAGACGACCTCACCGCGCGGGGCCCCACCCCGAGCGCACGGGTCGACGCCTTGAGCGTCGACGACGCGGCCCCGGCCGTCGTCCCGTCGGCCCGCACCGGACCGGACCCGAGCCTCCGGCCCGAGCGGGACCCGGGGGAGGCCATGGACCTCCTCGTCACCCGTCCGGAGTCCCCGCGCCCGCTCGGCGGGGACACCGGATGAGCGGCGCGGCCGGCACACGACCGGCCCCGGAGGGCGAGCCCCCGGCGAGGAAGGGGTTCACCTTCCCCAGCGCCCTCACGATCCTCGCGGTCGTCACGCTGGCCGTCTGGGCGCTGGCCTTCCTGATCCCGCCCGGGGCGTACGACCGCGACGCGGAAGGGGCCCCGGTCCAGGGCACGTACCACCGGGTGGACGCCGACCGGAGTCTGACGGACCGCCTCGACGACCTCTTCCTCTCCCCGGTCAACGGCCTCTACGGCGTCCAGGACGCGAGGACCGGCGAGGTGGGCCCGGAGCTGGCCGGCGAACTGTACGGCAGCGCGGGCGTGTTCCTCTTCGTGCTCGCCATCGGCGCGTTCATCACCGTGGTGTTCGCCACCGGGGCCCTGGACCGGGGCATCGGCCGCCTCGCGCACCGGCTGCGGGACCGGGGGCGCTGCTCATCGCCGGGGTGATGCTGGTCTTCTCCCTCCTCGGCACCGTCGAGGGGTTCGCGGAGGAGACGCTCGGCTTCTACGGCCTGATCATCCCGCTGATGCTGGCCCTCGGCTACGACCGCATGGTGGCCACCGGCACGATCATCCTCGGCGCGGGCGTCGGCGTGCTCTGCTCCACGGTGAACCCCTTCGCCACCGGAGTCGCGTCCTCCGCCGCCGGGATCTCGCTCGGGGACGGCATCGTGCTGCGCGCGATCATGTGGGTGGTCCTGACGGCCGTGACGATCGGCTACGTCATCCGCTACGCGGGCCGCGTCCGCGAGGACCCCGACCGCTCGCTCTCGGGTTTCCTGCCCGGCGACCGCGAGCACGACGCGGCGGACGCCCAGGAGCCGCCGGAGCTGACCGGGCTGCACCGGACCGTTCTGGTCCTGGTGGCCCTGGTCTTCGGCTTCATGATCTTCTCGGTCGTCCCGTGGGCCGGCGCCCTCACGGGCGACGCCGACGCCACCCCGTACGGCTTCGAACTCGGCTGGTCCTTCCCCCAGCTGGCCGCCCTCTTCCTGGTCGCCGCGGTCCTGGTGGGCGCGGTCGCGGGGTTCGGCGAGCAGAGGCTCAGCGCGACGATCGTCCGGGGCGCGGCCGACTTCATCTCCCCGGCGCTGGTCATCGTCCTCGCGCGCGGTGTCACGGTCATCATGAACAACTCGCGGATCACCGACACCGTGCTGCACTCCATCGAGGGCGTGGTGTCGGGCACCTCGTCGGCGCTGTTCGCGGTCTTCGTCTTCATCGTCAACCTGCCGCTCGCCTTCCTCATCCCCTCCACCTCCGGCCACGCCACGCTGGCGATGCCGATCCTGGCCCCGCTCGCCGACTTCGCGGGCGTCTCCCGGGCCGTGGTCGTCACGGCGTGGCAGGCGGCGAGCGGCTGGATGAACCTCTGGGTCCCGACGACGGCGGTCACCATCGGCGGGGTGGCCCTGGCGAAGATCGGCTACGACGCGTACCTGCGGTTCGTCTGGCCGCTGCTGGCGATCCTGGCCGTCCTCATCTGCGGGTTCGTGGCACTGGGGGCGGTGTGGACGTGAAGACCGCCCCCGGCGCCGTGCGGTGCCGGGGGCGGTTCGCGTCGGTCGTGGCGGGACGGGTCAGCGCAGCTGCTCGTACGCCGGCAGCGTCAGGAAGTCCGCGTAGTCCTGGTCCAGGGAGACCTGGAGCAGGAGGTCGTGGGCCTGCTGCCACTTGCCGGCGGTGAAGGTCTCCTCGCCGATCTCCTCGCGGATCGCGGCCAGCTCCTCGGCGGCGACCTTGCGGGCCAGGTCGGCCGTGGCGTGCTCGCCGTTCTCGAAGACCACGCCCGCGTTGATCCACTGCCAGATCTGCGAGCGGGAGATCTCCGCGGTGGCGGCGTCCTCCATCAGGTTGAAGATGGCGACCGCGCCCAGGCCGCGCAGCCAGGCCTCGATGTAGCGGATGCCGACCGCGACGGCGTTGCGCAGGCCGTCGTAGGTCGGGCTCGCGTCGAGGGTGTCGATGGCGATGAGGTCGCCCGGCGCCACCGAGACGTCCTCGCGGAGGCGGTCCTTCTGGTTGGGCTTCTCGCCGAGGACCGCGTCGAAGGAGGCCAGGGCGATCGGGACCAGGTCGGGGTGGGCGACCCAGGAACCGTCGAAGCCGTCGTTGGCCTCGCGGTCCTTGTCGGCCTTGACCTTCTCGAAGGCCACCTTGTTGACCTCGGCGTCGCGGCGCGAGGGGATGAAGGCCGCCATGCCGCCGATCGCGTGCGCGCCGCGCTTGTGGCAGGTGCGGACCAGGAGTTCGGTGTACGCCCGCATGAACGGGGCGGTCATCGTCACCGCGTTGCGGTCCGGCAGGACGAACTTCGACCCGCCGTCACGGAAGTTCTTGACGATGGAGAAGAGGTAGTCCCAGCGGCCCGCGTTCAGCCCGGCCGCGTGGTCGCGCAGCTCGTAGAGGATCTCCTCCATCTCGTACGCGGCGGTGATCGTCTCGATCAGGACGGTCGCGCGGACCGTGCCCTGCGGGATGCCGACGTAGTCCTGGGCGAAGACGAACACGTCGTTCCAGAGGCGGGCCTCCAGGTGCGACTCCGTCTTCGGCAGGTAGAAGTACGGGCCCTTGCCGAGGTCGATCAGGCGCTGGGCGTTGTGGAAGAAGTAGAGGCCGAAGTCGACGAGCGCGCCGGGCACGGAGACGCCGTCCAGCTGGAGGTGGCGCTCCTCCAGGTGCCAGCCGCGCGGGCGCATGACGACGGTGGCGAGTTCGTCGGCGGACTTCAGCGCGTACGACTTGCCGGACTTCGGGTCGGTGAAGTCGATGCGGCGCTCGTAGGCGTCGGTCAGGTTGAGCTGGCCGAGGACGACGTTCTCCCAGGTGGGGGCGGACGCGTCCTCGAAGTCGGCGAGCCAGACCTTCGCGCCCGAGTTCAGGGCGTTGATGGTCATCTTGCGGTCGGTCGGACCGGTGATCTCCACCCGGCGGTCGTTCAGCGCCGCCGGGGCGGGCGCGACCTTCCAGGAGGTGTCCGCGCGGACCGCCGCCGTCTCGGGCAGGAAGTCCAGCGTGGAGGTGCGGGCGATCTCGGCGCGGCGCTCACCGCGCCGGGCGAGCAGCTCATTGCGGCGCGGAGTGAACTGCCGGTGCAGTTCGGCCACGAACGCGAGGGCCGCGTCGGTCAGGACCTCTTCCTGCCGGGGCAGGGGCTCGGCATCGACGATGGCCAGCGTGGACGGCGCTGGTGCGGACATGAGCTGTCACTCCTTCAGCGGGCGGCGGCGTCTCATGGCCGCCGGGTCGCCTGAGACGGCACGGCGTGCCATGGCTCCGAGATACGGCCGTGGGTGCCGTCTGAGGTTCAGAGGGCTTCTGACCAGTGGATAGTAGTTTCCTCATGGTGGAAGTTCAATGGTTTGTTGATGTCGAGATTCTCCGGGTCGACAGAAACGGCCCGCTGACGGCGCTGCGTGCCAGTGCGGCCACGGACGGTGCGCGACCGCGAGGCCGGCCGCCCGGATCACTCCAGGTGCCTCAGGTCCCGCGAGGTGTCGATGTCGTACGCCTCGGCCACATCCGAACACTCCACGAGCGTGATCGCGTCGCGGTGCTCCCGCAGATACGCCCGCGCGCCCCGGTCGCCCACCGCCCCCGCCGCGATGTCCGCCCACCGGTCCGCCCCGAACAGCACCGGATGGCCCCGCTCCCCGCCGTACGAGGCCGCCGCCAGACTCGCCCGCGAGCGGTACGCGAGACGCACCCGCGCCACGGCCTCCGCCCCGATCCCGGGCTGATCGACCAGCAGGACGAGCGCCGCGTCCGTGTCCCCCGCGCCCAGGGCGGCCAGGCCCAGCCGGAGCGAGGAACCCATGCCCTCCTCCCAGTCCGGGTTCACCGCCACGGTGCAGCCCGTGAGATCCGCGCGGGCCCGCACCTCGTCCGCCGCGGCGCCCAGCACCACGTGCAGCGGCCCGCAGCCGCCGTCGCGCAGCGAGCGCACCGCGTGCTCGACGAGCGGGCGGCCCCGGTGTTCCAGCAGGGCCTTCGGACGGCCGCCGAGCCGACGGCCTCCTCCGGCGGCCAGCAGTACCCCCGCGACCTCGGGGTTCTTCGCGGCGGAAGCCATGTCCGCGGTCCTCTCCGTAACCGTGCCCGAAGGCGTGTCCGTAACCATGGGGCCTGGATACCACCGAGCCCTTCGCACACGCGACACGCATGTCACCCTCAGGGGTAACCCTGATTTCTTTCCGTGGGCTGGCGCGCACTGCCTGTCATGGCGTTAACTTGCGCTCACACCCGGGGACTTGGCCACAGCCCGGGTTCGGGGGTCACACCGGCACACGGACGTGCGAGGGGGAGTGCTGTGTTGCGAAGCGTGGGGCAGAAGCGGCTGACCGGCAGCGACGAGGACCCGAGGGTGGCCGAGCTGCGGATGGCCGTCTCCCGGCTCCGCCGCGAACTGGCCGGGCTCCGGGCGGAATTCCCCGACCGGCCGATCGCCGAGGACGAGCTGGCCGCCCTGGACGCGATGGCCGTCAGCGGCGTGCCGGAGATCCCCCGCATGCGCCGCTCCCTGCTGCTGATCGCGGGAGCCATCGGCTCGGTGAGCGCGGTCGCCGCCGCCCTGCGCGAGGTGCGCAACGCGGTCGACCTCTTCGGGGAGCCCCCGCGCCGCTGACCGAGCGCCCGCGAGCCCGGACTCAGCGGCGGATGAGCCTGCGGGCCGTGGCCGCCGCCACCGCCGACGTACGGGAGTCGACGCCCAGCTTGGCGTAGATGTGCACCAGATGGGACTTCACCGTCGCCTGGCTGAGGAACAGCCGCTTGCTGATCCGCAGGTTCGACAGGCCCTCCCCGACCAGCTGGAGCACCTCCAGCTCCCGCCGGGTCAGCGCCTCGGCCGGCGTCCGCATCCGGTCCATCAGCCGGTGCGCCACCGACGGTGCCAGCGCGGAGCGGCCCGCCGCCGCCGTGCGCACCGCCGCCGCCAGCTCCTGCGGCGGCGCGTCCTTGAGCAGATAGCCGCTCGCCCCCGCCTCGACCGCGGCCAGGATGTCCGCGTCGGAGTCGTAGGTGGTGAGGATGAGGACCCGGGGGCCGTCCGGTGCGGCGGTGATCGTCGCCGTGGCCTCCGAGCCGTGCAGACCCGCGCCGAACTGGAGGTCCATCAGAACCACGTCGAAGCCGCCCGCCGCCGCCAGGGCGACGGCCTCCTCCGCGGTGGCCGCCTCACCGGCGACCCGGAAGTCCGGCTCGGTGTCCAGGACCGCGCGCAGCCCCGCCCGGACGACCGGATGGTCGTCCGCCAGCAGCAGCCGGATCACGTCCCCGCTCCCGTTCACGCCGCACGCCCCGCTTCCGGCACGGGCAGCGGCAGCGTGAGCGCCACCGCCGTGCCCTGTCCGGGCGCCGACTCCACGCTCAGCGCACCGCCGAGCGACCCGGCGCGCGCCCGCATGGCCGGCAGCCCGAAGCCGCCGTCGCCGCGCTCGTGGACCGGGGTCCCCGACGGGTCAAAACCCTGCCCGTCGTCCACGACGTCCAGGGCCACCGAGGTGTCCATGAAGCTCAGGGTGATCTCCGCCCGTCCGGCCCGTGCATGGCGCACCGTGTTGGCCAGCGCCGACTGCGCGGTCCGCAGCAGCGCCACCCCGTACGGCGTCGGCAGCTCCACCGGGGTCCCGCTCACTGTGAACCGCACGGTCAGCTCCGGTCCGGTCGTGCGGGCGCAGAGCCGCTCCAGCGCGGCGGCCGGCGAACCGTGCTCCAGGTCCGGCGGTGTCAGCGCCCGGACGAACGAACGGGCCTCGGCGAGATTCGCCTGCGCGGCCTCGCGGGCGGCCCGCACATGCGCGGCGGCGGGGGCCTCCTCGGGCAGCGACCGCTCGGCGGCACGCAACAGCAGCTGGATGCTGGACAGGCCCTGGGCCAGCGTGTCGTGGATCTCCCGGGCGAGGCGCTCGCGCTCGGCGAGGGTTCCGGCCGTACGTTCCGCCTCGGCCAGGTCGGCACGGGTGGCGACCAGCTCCACGATCAGTTCGCGCCGCCGTTCGCTCTCCCGGAAGAGCGCGTCGTACCCGAGGACGGTGGCGACCGCGACCGCCGCGCCGATCAGCGGTCCGATGAACGCGCCGGGCTCGATCGCCTGCCGGTGCACGACGAAGCTGGTGATCGCGGCGGCCGCGGTGACCACGACGGCGGGCAGCGCCCACCGCATCGGCAGGATGTGGAGCTGGAGGAAGTAGAGCGGGAAGGCCACCCACAGGGCGTCCGGCGACAGGACCAGCAGCGGGGCCCACAGGGCGCCGAGCCCCGCCAGCCACACGGCCCCCGCCCGGTTTCCCGGCTGTACGGAGGAGGCGAGCGGCCCCGCCGCGTACACGGCCGCCATCAGCACCGCCACCCCCACGACGGCGGCGGTGTGCGACGCGTCCTGGCTCGCCGTGCGGACGACCACCAGGGCCAGCAGCCCCGTCAGCAGGGCGTGCAGACAGAGCCGCAGAGCTGCCGTGACGTGGGTGTGCGAACGCGAATCCATGGTGCGTCCAGCGTAGCCGCGGCCGCCCCGGACCCGGTCAATCGAAAGGTTGATCCCGGGCCCGTCCGCCGCGCGATGTTTTCCCGCCCGGGCCGCACGACGCTGGAGCCATGTTCGTCGCATGGAGAGACCTTCGCTTCGCCAGGGGCCGGTTCGCGCTCATGGGCTCGGTCGTGGTGCTGATCACGCTGCTCGTGGGCCTGCTGTCCGGTCTGACCGCCGGACTGGCCCGGGAGAACATCTCGGCCGTCACCGGTCTGGACGCCGACCACCTGGCCTTCGCCGCGCCCCCCGAAGGGCAGGCGGAGTCGTTCACCGACTCGACCGTCCGGGAGGACGACTGGCGGGCCTGGGCCCGACGGGCGGGGGTCGAGGCCGCGCAGCCGCTCGGCATCCGGACCCTGAACGCCACCGCCGCGGGTGAACGGAGTGCCGCCATCTCGGCCTTCGGCGTCGAACCGGACGGCACCCTCGGACCGGAGGGGATCGGCCCCGGGCGGGTCGTGCTCTCCGAGAAGGCGGCCGAGGAGCTCGGTGCCTCGGCGGGCGACGGCATCGCGCTCGGCGGGACCGAGCACGAGATCGCGGCCGTCGCGACGGACGCGTCGTACAGTCACACCCCCGTCGTCTGGACCTCGCTCGACGACTGGCAGCGGATCGGCCACGACGGAGCCGGCCCCGTCGAACAGGCGACCGTGATCGCCCTGACCACCACCGGAGGCGTCGACCTCGCGGCGGGAGACGCGGCGGCGGGCACCAGCACGCTCACGCTGGACGACTCCCTCACGGCCATCGGCTCCTACCAGGCGGAGAACGGTTCGCTGCAACTGATGCGCGGCTTCCTCTTCGCCATCTCCGCCCTCGTCATCGGCGCGTTCTTCACCGTCTGGACGATCCAGCGCAGCGGCGACGTCGCCGTGCTGAAGGCGCTCGGCGCCTCGACCCCCTACCTCCTGCGCGACGCGCTGGGGCAGGCCGTGGTGATGCTCGCCCTCGGTACGGGAGCGGGCACCGCCCTCGCCGCCGGGGCCGGAGCCCTGATCGGCGGGGGAGCCGTGCCGTTCGTCCTGGACGCGTCGACCGTTCTCGTCCCGGCCGCCGTGCTGATCGCCCTCGGCGCGCTCGGCGCCGCCCTGTCCATCCGGCGGATCACCGCCGTCGACCCGCTCACCGCACTCGGGAGTGCCCGATGACACTCACCCTGACCGACGTCACCCTCACCTACCCGGACGGCGAGGGGCGCCTCACCGCCCTGGACCGGGTCTCGCTGGACGTCCCCCCGGGCACGCTCACCGCGGTCGTCGGGCCCTCCGGCTCGGGCAAGTCGAGCCTCCTCGCGGCCGCCGCCACGCTGGTCACCCCGGACTCCGGCGAGGTGGTGGTGGCCGGGACGCCGACGGCCGGCCTCGGCCGGGCCGGGCGGGCGGTGCTGCGCCGGGAGCACATCGGGATCGTCTTCCAGCAGCCCAACCTGCTGCCCTCGCTGACCGCCGCCGAACAGCTCCAGGTGATGCGCCACCTGTCCGGGGGGACCGCCCGCGGCGCCCGCCGCCGGGCGCTGGAGCTGCTGGAGGCGGTCGGTCTGGCCGACCGCGCCGACCGGCGGCCGCACCAGCTCTCCGGCGGGCAGCGCCAGCGGATCAACATCGCGCGCGCTCTGATGAACGATCCGGCGGTCCTGCTCGTCGACGAGCCGACCAGCGCGCTCGACCACGAGCGCGGCGCCGCCGTGCTCGACCTGCTGGTCACCCTGACCCGGGAGCGGGCCACGGCCACGGTGCTGGTCACCCACGACCTGGCGCACCTGGAGCGGATGGACCGCACGGCGACCATGGACGACGGGCGGCTGACCGTCCCGGCCGGCGTCTGAGGACGCCGGGCGGCGGGGCCGGGGAAGCGGCGGGGGAGTGAGCGGGGTCCCGGGAACGGGCCCCGCCGCCGCTCGTCTCAGCCGCTGGTCGTGCCGTTGCTCGCCAGCGCGTCGGACAGCTCGCCCGCGACCTGCTGGAGGATCGGCACGATCCGCTCCGTCGCCGCCTCCGTCACCCGCCCCGCCGGGCCGGAGATGGAGATCGCGGCCGAGGTGGGGGAGTTCGGCACGGAGACCGCGAGGCAGCGCACCCCGATCTCCTGCTCGTTGTCGTCCACCGCGTACCCGGCGCGGCGCACCGTCTCCAGGGCGTCCAGGAAGCCCTCCGGGGTGGTGATGGTCTTCTCCGTGGCGGCCGGCATGCCGGTACGGGCCAGGAGCGCGCGGACCTCGTCGGCGGGGGTGTGCGCGAGGAGCGCCTTGCCCACGCCGGTGGAGTGCGGCAGGACCCGCCGGCCGACCTCGGTGAACATCCGCATGGAGTGCTTGGACGGCACCTGGGCGACGTACACGATCTCGTCCCCGTCCAGCAGCGCCATGTTCGCCGTCTCGCCGGTCTCCTCCACCAGCCGGCTGAGGTAGGGGCGCGCCCAGGTGCCCAGCAGCCGGGAGGCGGACTCGCCGAGCCGGATCAGCCGGGGTCCCAGCGCGTAGCGGCGGTTGGGCTGCTGGCGCACGTATCCGCAGCCGACCAGCGTGCGCATCAGCCGGTGGATGGTCGGCAGGGGCAGCCCGCTGCTCGCGGAGAGCTCGCTCAGCCCGACCTCGCCCCCGGCGTCGGCCATTCGCTCCAGCAGATCGAAGGCGCGCTCAAGGGACTGCACCCCACCGCTGGAACCGGAGGGCTTGGAGTCGGCTGTGCTGGCGTGGGACGGCGGCACGTCAACGGTCCTTTCGAAGCGGAAGGCAAGGCAGCAGCCTACCGGGCGGTTCCCGATCGGCCCACTGCTCCCCGGTCGGCGTCCGTGCCGGTCAGGGGCTGTTTTGTCCGGGTGCCGACGGTCGGTGCGGACGGCTCGGCGCCGCCCTTCCTGGCCCATGCTACGTTCCACACTTCGAAATTTGACTTTTACTTTGTGGAAACCTCCAGTCGGGTCTCAAGGGTGGCCCGGCGGGTCCCCGTGGCGGAGTGTGGGGTCTTGACGGGGGCGATTCCCGAGTGAAGACTCCATCGGAAGTTTCAACAGTTCGTTGAATTCCCGTTGTGGTCATTGCTGGAGTGAAGGAGCACAGGTGTCCGGTCCGGACGTGAACCTGATACTGCGCTCGACGCGCGTCGTCACCCCCGAGGGGACCCGCCCGGCGGCGGTCGCCGTCGCGGGCGGGACGATCGACGCGGTCCTGCCGTACGACACCCGGGTGCCCGCGGGCGCCCGCCTGGAGGGCTTCGGCGACGACGTCCTGCTGCCCGGACTGGTCGACACCCACGTCCACGTGAACGACCCCGGCCGCACCGCTTGGGAAGGCTTCTGGACCGCCACCCGCGCGGCGGCGGCGGGCGGGATCACCACACTCCTGGACATGCCCCTCAACTCCCTCCCGCCGACCACCACCGTCGAGCACCTGCGGGTCAAGCAGGGGGTCGCGGCCCCCAAGGCGCACGTCGACACCGGCTTCTGGGGCGGGGCGATCCCGTCCAACGTCAAGGACCTGCGCCCGCTGTACGAGGCCGGGGTCTTCGGCTTCAAGTGCTTCCTGTCGCCCTCCGGCGTCGAGGAGTTCCCCGAGCTGGACCAAGAGCAGCTGGCCCGCTCCATGGCGGAGATCGCCGGTTTCGGCGGGCTGCTCATCGTGCACGCCGAGGACCCGCACCACCTGGCGGAGGCCCCGCAGCGCCCCGGGCCCGCCTACGCGGACTTCCTCGCCTCCCGGCCGCGCGACGCCGAGAACACCGCGATCGAGGGGCTCATCGCCCACGCCAAGCGGCTGAACGCCCGCGTCCACGTCCTGCACCTCTCGTCCAGCGACGCCCTGCCGCTGATCGCCGCCGCGAAGCGCGAGGGCGTCCGTGTCACCGTCGAGTCCTGCCCGCACTTCCTCACCCTCACCGCCGAGGAGGTGCCGGACGGGGCGACGGAGTTCAAGTGCTGCCCGCCGATCCGCGAGGCCGCCAACCAGGACGCGCTCTGGGCCGGACTCGCCGACGGCACCATCGACTGCATCGTCAGCGACCACTCCCCGTGCACCACCGACCTGAAGACCCCGGACTTCGCCTCCGCCTGGGGCGGCATCTCCTCCCTCCAGCTGGGCCTGCCCGCCATCTGGACCGAGGCCCGCAGGCGCGGCCACTCCCTCGACGACGTCGCCCGCTGGATGTCCGCCGCCCCCGCCGCGCTGGCCGGACTGACCCGCAAGGGCGCCATCGAGGCGGGACGCGACGCCGACTTCGCGGTCCTCGCCCCCGAAGCGACCTTCACCGTCGACCCCGCCGAGCTGTTCCACCGCAACCAGGTCACCGCCTACGCCGGGAAGACCCTGCACGGCGTGGTGCGCTCCAGCTGGCTGCGCGGCGTCCGCATCGCCGCCGACGGTGAACTCGCCGAGCCCACCGGCCGCCTCCTCGAACGCGACCGCTGACCCGGCCCACCGGCCGCTCCTCCCGTACGCGACCACCGACGAGCCCACCGGTCCGCTCCCCGAACGCTCCCCGAACGCCCCCGAAAGGAACGCCCCGACCATGACGGACGCCGCGATACCGCGCTTCACCGGCGACGCAAGCCCCTACGCGGGCGGCGACCCGTACGCCGACCACCGCACCGCCGACTTCCCCTTCACCCACCTCGTCGATCTGGCCGACCGCCGTCTCGGGGCGGGGGTCATCGCCGCCAACGACGAGTTCTTCGCCGAGCGCGAGAACCTCCTCAAGCCCGGGCCCGCCGTCTTCGACCCGGAGCACTTCGGGCACAAGGGCAAGGTCATGGACGGCTGGGAGACCCGCCGCCGACGGGGCGTCAGCGCCGCCGAACCGCACCCCACCGCAGACGACCACGACTGGGCCCTCGTCCGGCTCGGCGCGCCCGGCGTCGTCCGGGGCATCGTCCTGGACACCGCCCACTTCCGCGGCAACTACCCGCAGGCGGTCTCCGTCGATGCGGTCGCGCTGCCCGGCTCCCCGTCCCCCGAGGAGCTCCTCGCCCCCGACGTGAAGTGGACGACGCTCGTCCCCCGTACGGCGGTCGGCGGCCACGCGGCCAACGGGTTCGCCGTCGACGCCGAGCAGCGCTTCACCCACCTGCGGGTCAACCAGCACCCGGACGGCGGGATCGCCCGGCTGCGCGTGTACGGAGAGGTCGCCCCCGACCCCGCCTGGCTCGGCGCGCTCGGTACGTTCGACCTCGCGGCCCTGGAGAACGGCGGCCGGGTCGAGGACGCCTCCGACCGCTTCTACTCCCCGGCCACCAACACCATCCAGCCCGGCCGCTCGCGGAAGATGGACGACGGCTGGGAGACCCGCCGCCGGCGCGACCGGGGCAACGACTGGATCAGCTACCGTCTCGCCGCCCGGTCCGGGATCCGGGCCGTCGAGATCGACACCGCCTACCTCAAGGGAAACGCGGCCGGCTGGGCGAGCCTCTCCGTACGCGACGGCGAGGACGGCGAGTGGACCGAAGCCCTGCCCCGGACCCGGCTCCAGCCCGACACCAACCACCGCTTCGTGCTCGACGGGACCGTCCTGGCCACCCGGGTACGGATCGACATCTACCCGGACGGCGGCATCTCCCGGCTCCGGCTGTTCGGATCGCTCACCGACGACGGCGCCCGGGCCCTGGCGGCCCGTCACCGGGAGCTGGGCGGCTGACCCCCCGCACACGCCCGGCACCGGGCGCACCGCGGTCGCAGGGGGATCGCGGTGCGCCCGGCCGGTCCCGTTACGTGCGGGTGTGTCACCCTGGTCGGGGTGCGGTGAGCGGGGCCGGACGGCCGGCGAGCCGCACGGTCCGACCCCTCGACCAGGAGCCCCCATGATCTTCATCGCCGTCAAGTTCACCGCCCTCGCCGCCGAGCGGGACAACTGGCTCCCCCGGCTGGAGGACTTCACCCTCGCCACCCGCGGTGAACCCGGCAACGTCTTCTTCGACTGGTCCCACAGCGTGGAGAACCCCAACGAGTTCGTCCTGCTGGAGGCCTTCGCCGACGCGGCGGCGGGGGAGGCGCACGTGAACTCCGCCCACTTCAAGGCGGCGATCGAGACGATGTCGGAGCTGGTGGCCGAGGTCCCGGAGATCATCAACGTCGAGGTGGAGGGCACCGGCTGGTCCCGGATGGCGGAGGTCACCCCGCGCGACCGCTGACCGGCCGGATCCGCCGGACACTCCCTAGAACTCCTCGTGGGACTCCGGGTCGCCGCCGAACCGCCGCTGCCGCCCGGACGCGATCGTCGTCAGCTCCCGCGCCGTCAGCTCGAACCCGAACAGATCGAGGTTCTCGCGCTGCCGGCCCGGGTCCGCCGACTTCGGGATCGGGACCGCGCCCAGCTGGGTGTGCCAGCGCAGCACCACCTGCCCGGGGCTCACCCCGTGGTCCTCGGCGATCGCCACGGTCGAGGGATCCTCCAGCACCTCGCGGCCCCGGGCCAGCGGACTCCAGCTCTCCGTGACGATGCCCTTGGCCGCGTGCACCGCACGCAACTCCTCCTGCGGAAGGAGCGGGTGCATCTCGATCTGGTTCACCGAGGGCAGCACGCCCGTCTCCCGCTCCAGCCGCTCCAACTGCGCTGCGGTGAAGTTGGAGACGCCGATGGAGCGGACGAGACCGTCCTCGCGGAGCCGGATCATGGCCTTCCAGGTGTCCACGTACAGGTCGAGGCGGGGGAGGGGCCAGTGGATCAGGTAGAGGTCGACGTACTCGACGCCCAGGCGGGCCCGCGACTCCTCGAACGAGGCGAGGGTCTGCTCGTACCCGTGGTGCCGTCCGGGCACCTTCGTGGTGAGGCGGACGTCCTCGCGCGGGACCCCGCTGCGGGCGATGCCCCGGCCCGTGCCGGTCTCGTTGCCGTAGTTGAGGGCCGTGTCGACCAGCCGGTAGCCGAGCCCCAGGGCCCCGGCGACGGCCTCCTCGGCCGCCGCGTCGTCCAGCGGGTAGGTGCCGAGCCCCACCGCGGGGAGCCGCGTGCCGTCGTTGAGCGCCTGAACCGGTGTGCCGGACATGTGCTGGTCCCGTCCTTCCCGTCGCTGCCCCCGTCCCGGCCAGCGTAGGGGCGTGACCGGGGCGGGGGCAGCCGGACGGGGCCGACGGGGGAGCGGGACGGGCCGGCCGGCGGCTGGTCGGGGGAGCGGCCGGGTGACCGCTCAGGCCGCGTGGCCCCCGTCCGCGACGAGCTCCGTGCCCGTGATGAACCCCGCCTCGGCACTCACGAGATACGCGACGAGCGAGGCGATCTCCTCCGACGTGCCGAAACGGCCCAGCGCGTTCGCCGCGCGCTGGCCCTCGGCCAACGGCCCGTCCGCCGGGTTGAGATCGGTGTCCACCGCCCCCGGCTGGATCACGTTCACCGTGATGCCGCGCGGCCCCAGCTCCCGGGCGAGCGGCTTGGTCAGCCCGACCAGGGCGGACTTGCTGAGCCCGTAGAGGGTGGAGCCGGGCCCGCCCGTGTACCGGGTCAGGGCGGAGCCCACGGAGACGATCCGGCCACCGTCGGCCAGCCGCTCCGCCGCCGCCCGGCAGGCGAGGAAGACCGCCCGCACGTTCACGGCCAGCGTCCGGTCCACGTCCGGCCCGGCGAGCCCGGAGATCGGTCCGAGCACGCCGATGCCCGCGTTGTTGACCAGGATGTCGAGCCGGCCGAGTGCTTCAGCCGCCCGGTGCACCGCGTCGGCGCCCGCGTCGGCGTCCGCCGCGTCGGCGCGCAGGGCGACCCCCCGGCGGCCGAAGCCCTCGATCCTCGCGACGACCGCACGGGCCGCCGCCTCGTCCCGTACATAGGTGACGGCGACGTCCGCGCCGTCCTGGGCCAGGCGCAGCGCGATCGCGGCGCCGATGCCCCTGCTGCCCCCGGTGACCAGGGCGGCCCGGGTCGTTCGGCCGGTGGTGACGGGGGCGGGGGCGGTGGCGGACAGGGTGCTGGACATGGCCGGTTCCTTCGCTGGGGGACGCCGTCGCTCCGACGGCATCCCCCAGCAAACGCGCACCGGAGCCCGGGCACCGGCGGGTATCGGACGCCCACGGCGGCGGGGTCCGGCAGCCCCGGCCGCCTACCGTGCGGGCAGCAGCGCGGGATCCGTCGCCGCGGCCCGCAGCCGGACGAGGATGGCCCGCGCCGCCTTCTCGTAGCCGAGGTTGTTGTTCTGGAGCACCGACTCGGCGTTGGCCAGCTCCAGCAGGGCGATCACCTCGAAGGCCAGCTGGCACACGTCGGTGTCCCCGGCCAGCTCCCCGGCGGACCTGGCATCGTCGATCGTCTGCTCCACGAAGGTGACCCAGCCGGTCTGCGCGGACGCCAGGGCGTCGTGCACCCTGCCGCCGCGGGCGTCGAACTCGGCCGTGGCGGCGTAGAAGAAGCAACCGCCCCGGAACACCCGTTCGCGGGAGTACGCGATCCACGCCTCGCACAGCCGCCAGACCCGTCCGAGTCCCGGAGGCACCGACCGGGTGGGGCGCAGGACGTGGTCGACGTATATGGCCACGGCCCCCCGCACGGTGGCCAGCTGGAGTCCCTCCTTCGAGCCGAAGAGGGCGAACACCCCGCTCTTGCTCAGCCCGAGCTCGGTGGCCAGCCGCCCCAGCGACAGGCCCTCCAGCCCTTCGACCGAGGCGATCTGCACCGCCCGTCCCAGGATCAACTGCCGGGTCTGGTTCCCCCGCTCGACCCGCCCGTCCGCTCTCAACGACGTCATGTGACCACTCCGTGCCTCAGAGTTATCGAGGCGTCAGTCTAGGGAGCGGCGGCGCAGCCGGGGGACCCTCCGTCGTCCGGCCGGACGGCTCGACCGCCGCTGACCACGGGTGACACCCCGGAATGATCCGAGCGCTGAGACAGGTGTTCCTTTTCCAGGGGCGCGACGGATAGCGTGATCGCTCCGCGTGCGAGCCGGTGAGGTCTCCACAACACGTTCCGTGGAGATCCAGGAGCCCCAGGTGTCCGCTGCCGCCGTGCCCGCCCTCGCACCCCCGCGCCGCGCCTGGGCCACCGATCTGCCCGTGCTGGCGGTCGCCGTCGTCTGGGGCGCCAGCTACCTCGCGGCCAAGGGCATCACCACCGCCCACACGGTCGTCGCCGTCCTGGTCCTGCGCTTCGCGATCGTGCTGCCGGTGCTCGTGGCGATCGGATGGCGCAGGCTGCGGGCGCTGACCGGCGCGCAGTGGCGGGGCGCCGGGCTGCTGGGCCTGGTGCTGAGCGGGATCTTCCTGCTGGAGACGTACGGGGTGGTGCACACCTCCGCCACCAACGCCGGGCTGATCATCAGCCTCACCATGATCTTCACGCCGCTGGCCGAGGCCGCCGTGACCCGCGTGCGCCCGTCCGCCGGATTCGTCGCGGCGGCGGGGCTCTCCGTGGCCGGCGTGGTCCTGCTGACCCAGGGCGGCGGGTTCACGAGCCCCTCGGGCGGCGACCTCCTGATGCTCCTCGCCGCCCTCGCCCGGACCGTCCACGTGCTGGCCATGGCCCGGATCAAGGCCGTCCGGGACGCCGACTCGCTCTCCCTCACCACCGTCCAGCTCGGGGCGGCGGTCGCCGTCTTCGCCGTGCTCGCCGCCGCCCCCGGCACCGGCGCGTCGCCGTGGAGCGCGGCGGCCGACTTCGGCGTCCGCGCGTGGGCGGGCCTGGTCTTCCTCTCGGTGTTCTGCACCCTGTTCGCGTTCTTCGTGCAGATGTGGTCCGTACGCCGCACCTCGCCGTCCCGGGTCAGCCTGCTGCTCGGTACGGAACCGCTGTGGGCCGCCGCCGTCGGGATCAGCCTCGGCGGGGAACGGCTCGGACTGCTCGGCGCGGCCGGGGCGGTCCTCGTCCTGGCGGGCACCGCGTGGGGCCGGCGCGGCGCCGTCAGGGAGTGACCGCCCGCGTCGGGACGTGGTCGGCGTCGGCGGGGCTCGATCGGCGCGCGACCCGGCACCGGCACCGGCGTCAGGCCTTGATCGAGTCTGCGGCGATCATCACGGCCGCCCCCGCCACGATCAGCACGATGTTGACGAACAGCCCCCGGTCGGCGAGGAAGTCGATCCGCCGCACCACCGTCCACAGCCGGAACCATCCCGTCCACTCGTACAGCAGCCCGCCGGCGCCCTGGGCGAAAACGAGGAACCCGACCGTCTCGACGCTTCTCTTCATGGGCCGAGCCTCCCGCCCGCCCCGCACCCGCCGCGTCGGCCACCGGTCCTGTCCGCCGCGCCGAAAGTAGCCGGTCCCGCTACTTTGGTCGCTCCCTCGCCGCGCTGGGCCTCTCCCGGCCGCCCGGCTGCGTAACTTTGTCGATATGACGCGCACCGAGTACCGCTGGCTGCTCCCCTCGGCCATGGCCGATCCCGAGCTGCCCGGCGACCGGCACCGGACGCGGCGCACCGTGCGGGACTGGGCGGTCGACATCACGGCCTTCCTCTGTGCCGCGGGCATCGGCCTGCTGGCGCTCGCCGCGATCGACGCCGACGACACCACGGCGGACGTGTTCGTCCTGGTCGACTCGGTGATCGGTGCGGCGGCCTGCTGCGCGCTCTGGCTCCGAAGGCGCTGGCCCGTGGGGCTCGCCGCCACGCTGACCGTCGTCTGCATCGTCGAACCCGTGGCGGCCGGGGCGTTGATGGTGGCCCTGTTCAGTCTGGCCGTGCACCGCCCCTTCAAGCCCGTGGCGATCGTCGGCGCGGGCGCGCTCCTCGCGGCTCCCCTGCAACCCCTCCTGCGCCCCGACCCCGCGACGAGCTTCCTCGCCTCGGTCGTCTTCGGGGTCCTGATCATTCTGCTGGTCCTCAGCTGGGGCATGGTGGTGCGCTCCCGGCGCCAGCTCGTCCTCTCCCTCCGCGAACGGGCCCGCCGCGCCGAGGCCGAGGCGGCGCTGCGCGCCGAACAGGCCCAGCGCCTGGCCCGGGAGGCCATCGCCCGCGAGATGCACGACGTCCTGGCCCACCGGCTGACCCTGCTCAGCGTGCACGCCGGGGCCCTCGAATTCCGGCCGGACGCCCCCGCCGCCGAGGTCGGCCGCGCCGCGGGCGTCATCCGGGACAGCGCCCACGAGGCCCTCCAGGACCTGCGCGAGATCATCGGCGTCCTGCGCGGGCCCGGCGACACCGACGAGGGCGAGCGGCCGCAGCCCACCCTCGCCACCCTGGACGCCCTCATCGCCGAGTCCCGGCTCGCGGGTATGAAGGTCGTCGTCCACAACCGGGTCGCCGAACCACGGGACGCCCCCGCCGCCACCGGCCGCACGGTCTACCGGATCGCCCAGGAGTGCCTGACCAACGCCCGCAAGCACGCGCCCGGCACCGAGATCTCCCTCACCGTGACGGGCGGCCCCGGCGAGGGACTCACCATCGAGGTGGAGAACCCCGCCCCCACCGAACCCTTCGAGCGGGTCCCCGGGTCGGGCCAGGGGCTCATCGGCCTCACCGAACGGGCCACGCTCGCCGGCGGCGGGCTGGAGCACGGCCCGACGGAGGCCGGCGGCTTCCTGGTCCGGGCCCGTCTGCCGTGGCCCGCCGCGTGAAGCCCGGAGGCGGCGCGGGCCCCGGCCGGAGGACCGGGACCGGCCCCGTGACGCCCGTGGGAAGGAGCGCCCCCGTGACGCCCGCGGGACGGACCGGCACCGCGTCGCCCGCCGTACGGGGCCCGCGCACCGGCTGGCTACGGTGGCCGTCATGAACACCCCGGCGTCCCCGACACCCCCGGCGTCACCCACGCCCCCGCCCGTCCGGCTGCTGATCGTCGACGACGACCCGCTGGTCCGGGCCGGACTGACCCTGATGCTCGGCGGCGACGCGAGCATCGACATCGTGGGAGAGGGCACGGACGGAGACGAGGTCGAGGGACTGGTCGCACGACTGCGCCCGGACGTCGTCCTGATGGACATCCGCATGCCCGTCATGGACGGACTGACCGCGACCGAGCGACTCCGCCGCCGGCCCGGGGCCCCCGAGGTCATCGTCCTCACCACGTTCCACGCGGACGAACAGGTCCTGCGGGCCATCCGGGCCGGGGCGGCCGGATTCGTCCTGAAAGACACCCCGCCGGCCCTGATCGTCGACTCGGTCCGCCGCGTCGCCGCCGGCGACCCGGTGCTCTCGCCCGCCGTCACCCGCCAGTTGATGGCGCGCGCCGCGGGCGCCGGACACGACGACCGCGCGGGCCGCGCCGACCGCGCACGCAGGCGCTTCGGCGGGCTCGCCGAGCGGGAGCGGGACGTCGCCGTCGCCGTCGGGCGCGGCGCCTCCAACGCGGAGATCGCGGGCTCCCTCTACCTCAGCGTCGCGACGGTCAAGGCCCACGTCTCCCGGATCCTCGCCAAACTCGAACTGAACAACCGTGTCCAGATCGCGCTGTTGGTCCACGACGCGGGACTCCTCGACACGGACGGGGAGGACGGGGGCGGCCTACCCTGAGCGGAGCGGACCGGACCGGAAGAGGGGCTGACCACCATGGCTGTGCTCGACCTGCGCGACCTGCCGGACTTCACCACGAACCCCTATCCGTACTACGCCAAGCTGCGGGCCGAGGGGCCGGTGCACGCCGTGCGCACCGAGGAGATGGAGCAGCGGGTCTGGCTGGTCGTCGGTCACGCGGAGGCCCGCGCCGCTCTCGCCGACCAACGGCTCGGCAAGGACTGGCGCCACACCGGACTCTGGACCGAATCCGAGGCCGCGCTCAGCGCCAACATGCTGGAGCTGGACGCCCCGCACCACACCCGGCTGCGACGGCTCGTCAGCCGCGAGTTCACCGCCCGCCGGATCGAGGCGCTGCGCCCGCGCGTCACCGAGATCACCGGCGAACTGCTCGACGCCATGGCGCCCAGGGGCTCCGCGGACCTGGTGGACGCGCTCGCCTTCCCGCTGCCGATGACCGTGATCTGCGAACTCCTCGGCGTCCCGGACATCGACCGGGACGCCTTCCGGGCACTCTCCAACGGCATCGTCACCCCCACCCCGGAGCAGCGGGGCGCCGACCCGGCCGGGGCGATGGGCGCCTACCTCGACGGACTCATCGAGAACAAACGCCGTTCGCCCGGCGACGACCTGCTGAGCGGGCTGATCCGGACCGGGGAGGCGGACGGCGAGGGACTCTCCTCCGCCGAACTGGTGGGCATGGCCTTCCTGTTACTGGTCGCCGGTCATGAGACCACGGTCAATCTGATCGCCAACGGCGTCCGCGCCCTGCTCGACCACCCCGACCAGCTCGCCCTGCTGCGCGCCGACCCCGGGCTGCTCGACAACGCGGTCGAGGAGATGCTGCGCTACGACGGACCCGTGGAGACCGCGACCTTCCGCTTCGCCCGGGAGACGCTGACGATCGGCGACACCGAGATACACGTCGACGAGCCGGTCCTCGTCGCCCTGGCCTCCGCCGACCGCGATCCCCTCCGCTTCCGGGATCCGGACACCTTCGACATCCGGCGCGAGCCCCAGGGCCACCTGGGCTTCGGCCACGGCGTGCACTACTGCCTGGGCGCGCCGCTCGCCCGGATGGAGGCCCGCATCGCGATCGGCGCCCTGCTGGAACGCTTCCCCGGCCTCGCCCGCGACCCGTCCGGCGGCGAGCTGGACTGGCTGCCCGGTCTGCTGATGCGCGGAGCGCGGGGCCTGCCGGTGCGCTGGTGAGGCCCGGTCCCGCCCCGCTCCACGTCCCGCCGCTCCTCGCGCACCGCGCATCTCCTCGAAGGGAACCGTGTTGACCACCGAACCCCTGGTCGATCTCGCCGCGCTCGGCGAGCAGTTCACCCGTGACCCCTACCCCGCCTACGCGGCCCTGCGGGCGAAGGGCCCGGTCCACCGGGTGCGGATCCCCGAGGGCGCGGAAGCCTGGCTCGTCGTCGGCTACGAGCAGGGCCGCGCCCTCCTCGCCGACCAGAGGCTCTCCAAGCACTGGAGCCGGGCCTCGCCGTCGCTCGGCGTCAGCAAGGTGTCCGCGGGCTCCTCGATGCTCGGCTCCGACGCCCCCGACCACACCCGGATGCGCAAGCTGGTGGCCCGGGAGTTCACCCCGCGCCGTATGGAGCAACTGGCCCCGCGGGTGCAGGAGATGACCGACGGGCTGCTGGACGCGATGCTCGCGGCCCCGGACCGTACGGCGGACCTGGTCGAGGCGCTGTCCTTCCCGCTGCCCATGGCGGTCATCTGCGAGCTGCTCGGCGTCCCCTCCCTGGACCGCGAGGCGTTCCGCACGTGGTCCGGCCAGGCGGTCTCCTCCGTCGATCCGTCCCTGCGCGCCTCCTCCACGCAGGCGATGACCGCGTACATCGCGGGACTGCTCGCCGACAAGCGGGAGAGGCCGGGCGAGGACCTGCTGAGCGCGCTGATCCACACCTCCGACGAGGACGGCGACCGCCTCTCCGGCGACGAACTCATCGGCATGGCATGGCTGTTGCTGGTCGCCGGTCATGAGACCACCGTCAACCTCATCACCAACGGCGTGCACAACCTCCTCGCCCACCCCGACCAACTGGCGGCCCTGAGAGCCGACTTCACACTGATCGACAACGCGGTCGAGGAGATCCTGCGCTTCGAGGGGCCGGTGGAGACCCCCACCTACCGCTTCACGACCGACCCGATCGAGGTGGGCGGAACGGTGATCCCTGGCGGCGGCGAGCTCGTTCTCGTCGCCATGTCGGACGCCAACCGGGACCCCGCGCGCTATCCCGACGGATCCCGCTTCGACATCACCCGCGACGCCCGGGGCCACATCGCCTTCGGGCACGGCATCCACTACTGCCTGGGCGCTCCGCTGGCGCGCATCGAGGCCAGGATCGCCATCCGGTCGTTGCTGGAGCGCTGCCCGGAGCTGCGGTCGGCCGCCGACCCGGCGACGCTGCCCTGGCGCACCGGGATCCTCATGCGGGGGCCGCTGAGCCTCCCGGTCGGCTGGTAGCGGCAGGCCCGGGGCCGGGCTCAGCCGCCGGGGACCTCCTCCATCGCCACCGGCCGTCGTTCGCGGCGGGAGACCTCGCACGCCTCGGCGATGCGCAGGGCGTGCAGGGCCTCCCGCCCGTCGCACGGATTGGGCAGCTCGCCCCGGGCCACCCGCAGGAACGCGTCCAGCTCCGCCTCGTACGCCGGGGCGAACCGTTCCAGGAACCCCGGCCAGGGCTTCGCCGGTGCGCCGGGACCACCGGGCTCGGCCGAGGTCAGCGGCGTACGGTCGGTCAGGCCGACGGCGATCTGGTCCAGCTCGCCGGCCAGCTCTATCCGTACGTCGTAGCCGGCGCCGTTGCACCGGGTCGCGGTGGCGGTGGCGAGCGTCCCGTCGTCGAGGGTGAGCAGGGCCGCGGCCGTGTCCACGTCCCCGGCCTCCCGGAACATCGCGGGTCCGGCGTCCGAGCCGGTGGCGTACACCTCGCCCACCTCGCGGCCCGTCACCCAGCGCAGGATGTCGAAGTCGTGGACCAGGCAGTCGCGGTACAGCCCGCCCGAGAGCGGGAGGTAGGCGGCGGGCGGCGGGGCCGGGTCGGAGGTGACCGCGCGCACGGTGTGCAGCCGGCCGAGCCTCCCCTCCCGTACGGCGGTCCTCGCCTCGGCGTACCCGGCGTCGAAGCGCCGCATGAAGCCGAGCTGGAGCACGCTGCCCGCCGCCTCGACCTCCGCGAGCGCGGCGAGGGTGCCCGGCAGGTCCAGGGCGATCGGCTTCTCGCAGAAGACGGGCAGCCCGGCCCGGGCGGCCCGGGCGATGAGCCCGGCATGGGCCGAGGTCGCCGAGCAGATCACCACGGCGTCGGGCGGGCCCCCGGCCGCGCCCTCCCCGGCGAACAGGCCGTCCACCGGGACGGCCGTCGCCCCCGTCCGCGCCGCGACCGCGGCCGCTCGCTCCGGGTCCGCGTCCGCCAGCGACAGGGCGTCCACGGCGGGGTGACGGCTCAGCACCTCCGCATGGAAGGCGCCGATCCGTCCCGTACCGATCAGTCCGATGCGCATGGGCCCCAAGGTGACGTTCGCCCGGTCGTCATGTCAAGCGTTTGTCCTGACAAATGGCCCCCGCGTCGATCGGCCTCTCCCCGCCCCGGTGCGCCATGGCTTTGTCCGGACAAGCGAACTACGCTCGCCCCGTGACCGCACATGGAACCGACCGGCCGCTGCCGCTGAGCGTGGACCGCACCAGCCCGGTGCCGCTCTACTTCCAGCTGGCACAGCAGCTGGAGGCCGCCGTGGAGCAGGGCCGGCTGGCCCCCGGCGCCCTGCTCGGGAACGAGATCGACCTCGCCGCCCGCCTCGGCCTGTCCCGGCCGACCGTCCGCCAGGCCATCCAGTCGCTCGTCGACAAGGGCCTCATGGTCCGCCGCAGGGGAGTCGGCACCCAGGTCGTCCACAGCAAGGTCCGCCGTCCGCTGGAGCTCAGCTCGCTCTACGACGACCTGGAGGCGGCCGGCCAGCGCCCCGCCACCAGCGTCCTGCGCAACACGACGGAACCGGCCACCGCGGAGGTCGCCGCCGCACTCGGCGTCGCCGAGGGCAGCGAGGTCCACCTCGTCGAACGGCTGCGCAGCGCCCACGGCGAACCGATGGCGCTCCTGCGCAACCACCTGCCCCCGGGGCTGCTGCCCCTGGTCACCGAGGAGCTGGAGGCGACCGGCCTCTACCGGCTGATGCGGGCTTCCGGCGTCACGCTGCACAGTGCCCGCCAGAGCGTCGGAGCGCGCGCCGCGGACGACCGGCAGGCGCGGGCGCTGGCGGAGCCCGTGGGCGCGCCGCTGCTGACGATGGAGCGCACGACGTACGACGACTCCGGTCGGGCGGTCGAGTTCGGCTCGCACGTCTACCGGGCGGAGCGGTACGCGTTCGAGTTCCAGCTGCTGGTCCGCGCCTGAGCCCGTCCCCGGGAGTCCGGAGACCTGCCCGGCCCGCGTCCGGAGGAGGCGGTCGGAGGGGACCGCCGCGGCGGTAGGTCCGGACACCTGGTTGACGTGGACATGCTGTGCGACTAGAACTCCCTGCACCGAAGGACGCGCCCCACCGGCCCTGCCGGGCGGGAGCGGGCGGGGCTCGGGGATACTTGGGCAGCCGGGCCGGGGCCGTACACTCCCCGGCCCCGTCAAGCAGCACAGCGAGCAGCGGTAGAAGGGCACGGCGTCGTGGCAAGGGTTCGGACAGGGGTACGCGCGATGGGCGCCGTGCTGGCAGTGGTGCTGGGCGCCTCCCTCACGGGATGCAGCAGCACCGGCGGCAAGCGCGCCGAGGAGCGTGCGGCCGCCGCGGCCGAGGGACGGGCCGCGGTGAACACACCGCGCTGGACCTTTGCCATGGTCACCCACTCGGGCGACGGCGACACCTTCTGGGACATCGTCCAGAAGGGCGCCGAGCAGGCGGCCCTCAAGGACAACATCAACTTCCTCTACTCGCACAACGACGAGGCCAACCAGCAGGCCCAGCTCGTCCAGACCGCGATCGACAAGAAGGTCGACGGGCTGATCGTCTCGCTGGCCAAGCCGGACGCGATGAAGGCCGTCGTCGCCAAGGCCGTCGAGGCGGGCATCCCGGTCGTCACCGTGAACTCGGGCTCCGCGGAGTCGAAGGAGTTCGGCGCCCTGACCCACATCGGGCAGGACGAGTCGATCGCCGGTGAGGCCGTCGGCGACGAGCTGAACAGCCGGGACCGCAAGAAGGCCCTGTGCGTCCTGCACGAGCAGGGCAACGTGGGCCACGAGCAGCGCTGCGCCGGGGCGAAGAAGACCTTCGACGGCACGATGCAGAACCTCTACGTCGACGGCACCAACATGCCCGACGTCACGGCGTCCATCGAGGCCAAGCTCCAGTCCGACAAGAGCATCGACGCGGTCGTCACCCTCGGGGCCCCCTTCGCCGACGCGGCCGTCCAGGCCAAGCAGACGGCCGGCAGCAAGGCCGAGATCGACACCTTCGACCTCAACGCGAAGGTCGCCACCGGCCTCCAGAGCGACAAGCTCGGCTTCGCCGTCGACCAGCAGCCCTACCTCCAGGGCTACGAGGCCGTCGACCTGCTCTGGCTCTACCGCTACAACCGCAACGTCCTCGGCGGCGGTCTGCCCGTCCTCACCGGACCCCAGATCATCACCAAGGACGACGCCGACGCCCTGGCCGACTACACCAAGCGGGGAACCCGATGAGCGGCGCCACCGCCGCCCCCGACCGGCCGGACGAGCGCCTCGTCCGCACCTCACCGCTGCGCAGGCTCCTCGGCCGCCCCGAGCTCGGCTCGGTCGTCGGCGCGGCGGCGGTCTTCCTGTTCTTCGCGATCGTCGCCGACAGCTTCCTCCAGGCCTCCAGCCTCGGCACCGTGCTGTACGCGGCCTCCGTCCTCGGCATCATGGCCGCACCGGTCGCGCTGCTGATGATCGGCGGCGAGTTCGACCTGTCCGCCGGGGTCATGGTGACCAGCTCCGCGCTGATCTCCTCGATGTTCAGCTACCAGATGACGGCCAACGTCTGGGTCGGCGTCCTCGTGTCGCTGCTGGTCACGCTCGCCATCGGCGCGTTCAACGGCTTCATGCTGACCCGCACCAAACTGCCGAGCTTCATCATCACGCTCGGCACGTTCCTGATGCTGACCGGTCTGAACCTCGGCTTCACCAAGCTCATCAGCGGAACCGTCTCCACCAAGGCCATCGGCGACATGGAGGGCTTCGACTCGGCCCGCGCGCTGTTCGCCTCGACGCTGACCCTCGGCGGCGTGGAGTTCAAGGTGACGATCCTGTGGTGGGCGGCGCTCGTCGGCATCGCCACCTGGATCCTCCTGCGTACCCGCTTCGGCAACTGGATCTTCGCCGTCGGCGGTGAGGCCGACGCGGCCCGCGCGGTCGGTGTCCCGGTCGTCCGCACCAAGATCGGGCTCTACCTGGGCGTCGCCTTCGCCGCCTGGGTCTCCGGACAGCACCTGCTGTTCAGCTACGACGTCGTCCAGTCCGGCGAGGGCGTCGGCAACGAGCTGACGTACATCATCGCCGCCGTCATCGGCGGCTGCCTGATCACCGGCGGCTACGGCTCCGCGATCGGCTCGGCCGTCGGCGCCTTCATCTTCGGCATGACCAGCAAGGGCATCGTGTACGCCGAGTGGAACCCGGACTGGTTCAAATTCTTCCTGGGAGCGATGCTGCTCCTGGCCACCCTGCTCAACGCGTGGGTGCGCAAGCGCGCGGAGGCGACGTCATGACGGCCACCCCTGAAGAGACCGCGGGAACGCCCGAGGGAGCGACCGCCGGACCACTGGTCGAGCTGGACGACGTCAGCAAGTTCTACGGGAACATCAAAGCCCTGGAACACGTCTCGCTGGAGGTCCACGCGGGCGAGATCACCTGCGTCCTCGGCGACAACGGCGCCGGCAAGTCCACCCTCATCAAGATCATCGCGGGGCTGCACCGGCACGACGCCGGACGCTTCCTGATCGAGGGGGAGGAGACCACCCTCGCCAACCCGCGCGACGCCCTGGACCGGGGCATCGCCACGGTCTACCAGGACCTCGCCGTCGTCCCGCTGATGCCGGTCTGGCGGAACTTCTTCCTCGGCTCCGAGCCCACGGTCGGCTTCGGCCCCTTCAAGCGTCTCGACGTCCGCGGGATGCGCGAGACGACCCGGACCGAACTGCTGCGCATGGGCATCGACCTCCGCGACGTCGACCAGCCCATCGGCACCCTGTCCGGCGGCGAGCGGCAGTGCGTGGCCATCGCCCGCGCCGTCTACTTCGGCGCGAAGGTCCTGGTCCTGGACGAGCCGACCGCCGCCCTCGGCGTCAAGCAGTCCGGCGTGGTCCTCAAGTACGTGGCGGCCGCCCGCGACGCCGGCCTCGGCGTGGTCCTCATCACGCACAACCCGCACCACGCCCACCTCGTCGGCGACCGCTTCGTCCTCCTCAAGCGCGGCGCGATGTCCGGCAGCCACACCAAGGACGACGTCACGCTGGACGAGCTGACCCGGCAGATGGCGGGCGGCAGCGAGCTGGAGGAGCTCAGCCACGAGCTGGAACGCACCCCGACCCCCACCCTCCCGGGCGCCCACGGCATGAAGGACGGGACTCCCTGAGCGGCGACCGCCCCGGCGCGGCCGACCCCGCCCACCGGCCCCCCGGGGCCGGGCAGTGGCAGAATCGAGCCCGGCGGGCGCCGTCCGCCGCCGGCCGCGACAGCGGCCCGGCCCCCCAGACCCCGCAGGGACGATGAGCACGTACCGCGACTTCGCACACCGCGGCTCAGCCCGCGCCACCGTCCTCAAGACCGTCGGCACCAAGGAACGCCGCTCGCACCTCACCGCCCCGCGGGTTCCCACGGTCGGGATCGACATCGGCGGCACCAAGGTGATGGCGGGAGTCGTCGACGCGGACGGCAACATCCTGGAACAGCTCCGCACCGAGACGCCCGACAAGTCCAAGAGCCCCAAGGTCGTCGAGGACACCATCGTCGAGCTGGTCCTGGACCTCTCCGACCGCCACGACGTCCACGCGGTGGGCATCGGCGCGGCGGGCTGGGTGGACGCCGACCGCTCCAAGGTCCTGTTCGCCCCGCACCTCGCCTGGCGCGACGAGCCCCTGCGCGACGCCATCGCCTCCCGCCTCGTCGTCCCCGTCATGGTCGACAACGACGCCAACACCGCCGCCTGGGCGGAATGGCGCTTCGGGGCGGGCCGGGGCGAGGACCACCTCGTCATGATCACCCTCGGTACGGGCATCGGCGGCGCGATCCTGGAGGACGGCCAGGTCAAGCGCGGCAAGTACGGCGTGGCCGGTGAGTTCGGCCACATGCAGGTCGTGCCCTCGGGCCACCGCTGCCCCTGTGGCAACCGGGGCTGCTGGGAGCAGTACAGCTCCGGCAACGCCCTGGTCCGCGAGGCCAGGGAACTCGCCGCGGCCGACTCGCCGGTCGCCCACTACCTGCTGGACCGGGTGAAGGGGAACGTCGCCGACATCACCGGGCCCCTCATCACCGAACTGGCCCGCGAGGGCGACGCGATGTGCATCGAGTTGCTCCAGGACATCGGCCAGTGGCTCGGCATCGGCATCGCCAATCTGGCCGCCGCGCTCGACCCCTCCTGCTTCGTCATCGGAGGCGGCGTCAGCGCCGCCGACGACCTGCTGATCAACCCCGCCAGGGACGCCTTCAAGCGCCACCTCACCGGACGCGGCTACCGCCCCGAGGCCCGGATCGCGAAGGCGCAGCTCGGCCCCGAGGCGGGTATGGTCGGCGCCGCGGACCTGGCCCGGCTGGTCGCCCGCCGATTCCGCCGGGCCAACCGGCGGCGCGTCGAGCGGTACGAGCGGTACGCCCAGATCTACGACCAGGCGGCGAGCACCATCCGCAACACGCGGTCCACCCGAACCGCTGACTGAACCGCCGTCGCCCGTTCCGGCGTCCTCCCTTTCGGTACGCCCGTCCCCGCAGCACCTTGAGGACCACCTGATCATGATCGCAGCCGAGCACCCCGCGGTGCCGCACCAGTCGGAGTCTCCGGGCGACGGCGAGGGCAAGCCGCCCGAGGACCGGCGGCATGTGTTCAAGCGGCGTTTCATCACCGCGACGATCATCGTGCTGCTGATCGGCATCCCGGCCGGCTACCTGCTGATCTCGGCCGGGCAGAGTCGCCGCTCGGGCCAGGACAAGGAGGCCGAGGCGGCAGCCGTGGGCCTGCGCGAGGGCTGGCCCTCCAAGATGCAGCGCCGGATCTTCGAGATCCCGATCCCCGGCAACGGGCAGGGCGTCCAGTACTACGAGACGAACAACTGGAAAGCCAGCCGGATGTACGCGAAGTTCCGGACCACCTCCGCCGGTCTCGACCGCTTCCTGACCGGGGTCGGCACCGGGCGTGCGGCGCTGGAGCCCGACACGATCGACATCAGCGCCCGGGACATCAAGATCACCGGATGGTCCTTCGGTCCGGGCGAGCGCTGGGCCAGCACCACCCACAAGAACAAGAAGCCGCGCCCGACCCAGAACATCACGGTCAACATGACCGACCCGGCCAGCCCGGTCGTGTATGTCGTCTCGGCGGCGACCCCCTGACCGGGAGGCCCTGAGCCCGTCGGCCCGGCAACCGGGTGCGCCGCACGGTCGCGTGCGGAAACCCGGTGGCACCGGGCGCGTGCCGGCCCCGGCGGTGAGCCACCGCCGGGGCCGAGGTGTCTCCACGTCCCGTGCCGTACGCGGGTGCTCTACCCTGTTCCGCGCGTCGACGGGCCCGCCCACCCGCTCCGACCGGCCGGATTTCGCCGGGCATTCGCCGCTCTCAGCCGTGTGAGCGCCGAGAACCGCGGAAAGCCCTCCTCGATCACGGCTGAAACGCGTCGGCCCGGGGGCAAACATCCCGCGGGCGCGATCATCGTATCGAGCTAATGTCAGCAGATTTCCTTGGTCCGCAGGGCGAAGGGGCCCTTAGTGTTCCCCTGGATCTGGAGGGGTTTCCCCTTCATATCCACCCTTTCGCTGCTTTATTTCATGCTTTCGGACGGTCATGTCCGCTATGCATGCCTCGCCCCGACCAAGGAGAGCCTGCCCGATGACTGTTGACTCGACCTCGGAAGCGCGGCTGGAAGTGCCCCGGCAGTCCAGCCTGGGTACGGCCGCCGCCCGCAACCTCGCCAGCACGACCAAGTCCGCCCCGCAGATGCAGGAGATCACCTCCCGCTGGCTGCTGCGGATGCTTCCCTGGGTCGAGACCAAGGGTGGCGCCTACCGGGTCAACCGGCGCCTGACCTTCACGGTGGGCGACGGCCGGGTGGAGTTCGTCCAGGACGGGTCCACGGTCCGGGTCATCCCCCAGGAACTGGGCGAACTGGCCCTGCTGCGCGACTTCGACGACGCCGAGGTGCTGTCGGCCATCGCCGACCGGTGCGTCCAGCGTGACTTCCGGGCGGGCGAGACGCTGGTCGAGCGGGGCACGGCGGCCGACGAGCTCCACCTGATCGCGCACGGCCGGATCGGCCAGGCCTCCGCCGGCAGCTACGGCGACGAGGTCACCCTGGACGTTCTGGCGGACGGCGACCGCTTCGGCGAGCACGCCCTGCTGGACGAAGACGCCCGGTGGTCGCAGACCGCCACCGCCGAGACCTCGGGCACGCTGCTCACCCTCTCCCGCGCCGACTTCGCCGCCGTCGTGGCGAACTCGCCCGCCCTGCGGTCCCACCTCGCCGCGTTCACCGCGCGCTCCGAGCAGCGGCAGAACCACCGCGGTGAGGCGGAGATCGCGATGTCGGCCGGCCACGTCGGCGAACACGAACTGCCCGGAGCGTTCGCCGACTACGAACTGAAGCCGCGCGAGTACGAACTCTCGGTCGCCCAGACCATCCTGCGGGTCCACACCAGGGTCGCCGACCTCTACAACGGTCCGATGAACCAGACCGAGGAACAGCTCAGGCTCACCATCGAGGCGCTGCGGGAGCGCCAGGAGCACGAGCTGATCAACAACCGGGAGTTCGGTCTGCTCCACAACGCCGACTTCAAGCAGCGCATCCAGACGCACTCCGGCCCGCCGACCCCGGACGACCTGGACGAGCTGCTCTGCCGCCGCCGCGGCACCAAGTTCTTCCTCGCGCACCCCCGGACGATCGCGGCGATGGGGCGCGAGTTCAACGCACGCGGCCTCTACCCGGACCACACCGACCTCGGCGGCCAGCAGGTTCCCGCCTGGCGCGGTGTGCCGATCCTGCCCTGCGGCAAGATCCCCATCACCCCGGAGCGGACCAGCTCGATCCTCGCCCTGCGGACCGGTGAGGAGGACCAGGGCGTCATCGGTCTGCGGCAGACCGGCCTGCCGGACGAGTACGAACCGGGCCTCTCGGTCCGCTTCATGAACATCGACGAGAAGGCGATCATCTCCTACCTCGTCAGCACCTACTACTCCGCCGCCATCCTCGTGCCCGACGCGGTCGGCGTGCTGGAGAACGTGCAGATCGCCAACTGGCCCAGGTAGGGGCCGCGGGCCGCGCGGCCCGGCCCCGTGCGACGGGCCGCGCGCCCGGACGCCGTCGAACACCCGCACACCTCATCAAGGAGTCCAGCATGCCCGTGCCCGAGCTGCCACCTCCGCGGTCGAGCCTGCCGGAGGCCGTCACCCGCTTCGGGGCGTCCGTGCTCGGCGCGGTCGCGGCTCGCGCCCACGACAGCGAAGCGACCGTCGGCGGACCGTCCGGCGGGCGTCCGCTGCCGTCCCCGCCCGCCGGGCTCTCCTTCGGCCCGCCGTCGCCCGCGGCTCCGTCGGCCGACGTGCCGGCGCCCGAGGCGCCCGGGCGGGGAGCGGATCTGGAGCGGCTGCTGTGCGGGCCTCACGGCCTGGGCACGGCCGGGCTGCGGCTGACGCCCGGGAAGGAGCGCCCCGTACCGGCCACCGCCCGGGAGGGCCGGCCGATCCCGGGGCTGTACCACCACCCGGTCCCCGAGCCCGACGAGGCCCGCGTCGAAGAGGTCAGCCGGAGGATCAAGGCCTGGGCGCTGGACGAGGTCTCCCTGTACCCCGAGGAGTGGGAGGAGCAGTTCGACGGCTTCTCCGTGGGCCGCTACATGGTCGGATGCCATCCGGACGCGCCCACCGTCGACCACCTGATGCTCGCCACCCGTCTGATGGTCGCCGAGAACGCGGTGGACGACTGCTACTGCGAGGACCACGGCGGCTCTCCCGTCGGCCTGGGCGAGCGGCTGCTGCTCGCGCACACCGCGCTCGACCCGCTGTACACCGCGCGGGAGTACCAGCCGGGGTGGGCGGCCTCGCTCCACGCGGACGCCCCCCGGCGCGCCTACCGCTCCGCCATGGACTACTTCGTCCGCGCGGCCGGGCCGTCCCAGGCGGACCGGCTCCGCCACGACATGGCCCGACTGCACCTGGGATATCTGGCCGAAGCGGCCTGGGCCCAGCAGGACCAGGTCCCGGAGGTCTGGGAGTACCTGGCGATGCGCCAGTTCAACAACTTCCGGCCCTGCCCCACCATCACCGACACCGTGGGCGGCTACGAACTCCCGGCGGACCTGCACGCCCAGGCCGCCATGCAGAAGGTCATCGCCCTGGCCTCCAACGCCACGACGATCGTGAACGACCTCTACTCGTACACCAAGGAGCTGGCCGCCCCGGGCCGGCACCTGAACCTGCCCGTCGTGATCGCCGAACGCGAGGGACTGTCCGACCAGGACGCCTACCTCAAATCGGTCGAGATCCACAACGAGCTCATGCACGCCTTCGAGTCCGAGGCCGCGGCACTGGCCGCCGCCTGCCCCGTCCCGAGCGTGCAGCGCTTCCTGCGGGGCGTCGCCGCCTGGGTCGACGGCAACCACCACTGGCACCGATCGAACACCTACCGCTACAGCCTGCCCGACTTCTGGTAGGCCCCGACATCCGGCTAGAGATGGGAATCATCTGTGACCAACGCTGAACTCACCACCGCTCCGACGCTGCGCATCCCCGGCCCCGCGACGCCCTACCAGGGGGACATCGCCCGCTACTGGGACGGGGAGGCCCGGCCCGTGAACCTCCGCCTCGGCGACGTCGACGGCCTCTACCACCACCACTACGGCATCGGTGAGGTCGACACCGCCTCGCTCGGCAACCCCGAGGACAGCGAGAGCGAGAAGAAGCTCATCACCGAGCTCCACCGGCTGGAGTCGGCGCAGGCCGACTTCCTGCTGGGGCACCTCGGGGACATCGGGCGCGACGACACCCTGGTGGACGCGGGATGCGGCCGGGGCGGGTCGATGGTGATGGCGCACCAGCGCTTCGGCTGCTCGGTGGAGGGCGTGACCCTGTCGGCCAAGCAGGCCGACTTCGCCAACGGGCGCGCCGCGGAGCTGGGAATCGGGGACCACGTCCGGGCCCGCGTCTGCAACATGCTCTCCACGCCCTTCGCGACCGGTTCCGCCGCGGCCTCGTGGAACAACGAGTCGAGCATGTACGTGGACCTGGACGACCTCTTCGCCGAGCACTCCCGGGTGCTGAAGGTCGGCGGTCGTTACGTGACCATCACCGGCTGCTGGAACCCGCGCTACGGCCAGCCCTCGAAGTGGGTCTCGCAGATCAACGCGCACTTCGAGTGCAACATCCACTCGCGCCGGGAGTACCTGCGCGCCATGGCCGACAACCGCCTCGTCCCGCAGGCCGTCATCGACCTCACCCCCGACACCCTGCCCTACTGGGAGCTGCGGGCCACGTCCTCACTGGTCACGGGGATCGAGGACGCCTTCATCAACTCCTACCGGGACGGGTCCTTCCAGTACCTCCTCATCGCGGCCGACCGCGTCTGACGGAGTCCGCCCACGGCCGTGCGGCGCCGGGACCTCCCGGCGCCGCACGGCCATCTCGGCGTTCGGCATGAGGGGACGCGGCCGCGGGGTTAGTTTGGAGGGAGGCGGTCCGATCGGGTGGAAGCGGCCGGACGCATCGCGGTTCACCGGGGCGGCGCGACGGTCCTGTGGAGCGAGAAGGAACAGTGATGAGAGACCGAGTCACCGAAGCGGTCCCGGAGCTGGTCGCGGCGGCGGTCGCAGCGCCGTCCATGCACAACGCCCAGCCGTGGAGATTCGTCCACCACACGGAGAGCGGCGTCCTCTCGCTGTACGGCGACCCGGACCGTACGCTGCCGGTCGGCGACCCCGAGCACCGGGGACTGCATCTGGGGTGCGGGGCCGGGCTGTTCAACCTGCGGGTGGCCGCCGCGCACCGGGGCTGGGACGCGGTGGCCGAGACGTTCCCGGACCGCCGGGATCCGTGGCGGCTGGCCGATGTCATGCTGGAGGAGTCCGGTACCGGCCCCTCGGACCGGGCGCTGGCGGACCTCTTTCCCGCCGTGGAGAACCGGCACACCAGCCGCGCCCCGTTCACCGACGAGCAGATCCCGCCGGAGATCTTCGACGAGCTGTGCGCGGCCGCGCTCCTGGAGGGGGCCCGGCTCGCCGTACCGAGCGGCTGGCACGCCGATGACCTCGTCGACCTGGTGCACGACGCGGAGCTCCACGAGGCCGCCAGCGACCTCATGCAGGCGGAGATCATCGCCTGGACGCGCACGGGGAGGGCGGGGGAGGGGCCGGAGACCGAGGGGGTGCCCGCCTACGCGTTCGGTCCGCGCCAGCACGACGTGAAGGTGCCCGTGCGGGATTTCGGGCTGCCCCGGAACACGGAGCGCCGTGCCACGGCCACCTTCGAGGAGCGCCCCCAGTTGGCGGTGCTCGGCACCGAGGCGGACACCCCGGCCGACTGGCTCCGCGCCGGGCAGGCCATGGAACGGATCCTCCTCGAGGCGACGCGGGACGGGCTGGCGACGTCGATGATGTCGCAGCCGCTGGAGTGGCCGGAGCTGAGGTCGATGGCCCGTGATCCCGCGTCCGGGCTGGGCTTCGTCCACATGGTCTTCCGCCTCGGCTACGGCCCGGCGGCGGCGGCCACCCCGCGCAGACCGGTCGCCGACGTCCTCACCGTGGTGTGACCCGCCACGGCCGGCGCCACCGGACGTGAACCGGGGCCACCCGGGTGGAGCGGGCTTCGGGCGTACGGCCGGGGAAGGCGGACGACGCGGGCCCGTACGGGCCGCGCCGCCCGCCCATCCGGCGGTGCCCGGCCGCGTCACCGGAGCGTCGGCTCCTCCTCCCGGTCGGAGGCGGTCTCCGTTCGCCGCCGGGCGGACCTGAACAGGACGAGCGACGCGGCCGACGCCACCGCGGCGGCCAGGGCGAGCAGGACGAACCGGTCGGAGACCACCGCGCCGATTCCCGAGACCTTCTCCTCCAGGGCGAACTCCGCATCGGTGCTGATCAGCGACGGCAGCGCGGACGTGCCGTCGAAGACCAGGAACACCACGCCGAGCGTGATGAACACCAGCCCACCGATGACCGAGGTGCTGTGCAGGCGCAGCCGCCCCACCCGCAGGGCCCGCCCGCGGAGCCAGCGCCTGCGACCCAGGTCGAACCGGTCCCACAGGAGGGCCAGTACGAACATCGGCACGGCCATGCCCAGGGCGTACACCGCCAGCAGCGCACCGCCGTGGAGGGGATCCCCGCCCATGGCGGCGACGGTGAGGACGCCGCCCAGGATCGGCCCCGCGCAGAAACCCGCCAGTCCGTAGACGGAGCCCAGGGCGAACACGGACACGGCCGATCCGGAACGACGCGCACCGGCGGCCCGCGCGATGCGCCGCGACCCGAAACCCAGCCCGGCGATCTGAGCCACGCCCAGGGCGATGACCGTCCAGCCGCCGACGGCCACCAGCGCGTCCCGGTGGCCGTAGAACAGCCGGCTCGCGAAGGAACCCGCCACGCCCAGCGGCACGAGCGTCGTGCACAGGCCGGCGTAGAACAGCCCCGTGCGCGCCACGAGCCGCGTCCGGCTGGTGAAGGAGTACGCGAAGAACGCCGGGAGCAGCAGGGCGCTGCACGGGCTGAGCAGGGCGAGCAGCCCGCCCAGGAAGGCCACCGCCAGCCCGACCTCGCTCATTTCTCCGCCGCCTCGGCCGCTGCTTCGACGGCTTCCTCGAACGTGGCCGTGGGCTGGGCTCCGAGAACCGGCGTGCCGTTGATCAGGAACGCCGGGGTGCTGGTCACGCCGAGCCCGTAGCCCTCTTCCCGGTCCTTGCGCACGGCGTCGTGTGCCGCGCCGGAGGCCATGTCCGACCGGAAGCGGCCGATGTCGCCGACACCGGCCTCGCGGGCCATCCCCACGAGCTTGTCCGTGGAGAAGTCCCCCTGGTTGCGTTCCCGCGGTTCGCCGAAGGCGACCTCGTGGAAGTCCCAGAACTTCTTCTGCTGCCCGGCGGCCCAGGCGGCCCGGGCCGCCTGCTCGGACTCCTCCCCGAAGACGGGGAAGTTGCGCCACTCGATGCGCAGTACGCCCTTGTCCACGTAGGAGCGGATCAGTTCGGGCTCGGTCTCACGGGCGAAGCGCCCGCAGAAGGGGCACTGGAAGTCGGAGTACTCGATCATCACCACCGGGGCGTCCGCCCGCCCGACGGCGAGGGCGTCACCGGAGTCGCGGCGGGCCAGGGCGAGCAGGCTCTCGTCCACGGGTGCGGGGGCGACGGACTGGACGGTGGCCGGGGAGTCGCCGCCCTGCTTGTCGCGAGGGGCGGGGTCGTCCAGCGTGAGGGCCAGGACGGTGATCGCCACGGCGGCGGCGATCGCACCGCTCGCGGCGATGGTACGCCTGCGGGCACGGCGGGTGGAAGAACGGGAGGAAACGGTCATGACCTACCTCGGTCGTGAGGGAGAAAGGGGGGGCTGATCCGGGCCTCGGGTCAGGCGGAAGCCGTGACCGGGCACTCGGTCAGGGAGGACAGGCGGCGCAGCGCGGCTACCGCCAGGAGACCGGCGGAGAGAACGGCCAGCAGGGGCTGCAGAGGGGCCCAGTAGCTCATCGCGCCCGAGGTTCCGAGGAGGACCAGGACGAGTTTGTTGCACACCGGGCAGCCGACGGCGAAGAAGGAGAGAACGCTGCCGGCCACGCCCAGGCGGCTGCCGCGGGGTGTGGCGGGCTCGGGCCGGGAGGGGTCCTTCAGGTAGGTGCTCAGGATGATGCCCGCCGGCACGGCGGTGACGAGCAGAGCAGGGTAGTTCCACCACTGCACGGGAACCGCGCGGTCGAACAGCGGACTGGGCACGACATCGGTGGGCACGCCGACCAGGACCGCCGTGGCCAGGGCGCCGAGGCCCGCCACCGTCCACTGCCTGGTTCGCCACGTACGCAGTGCTGCACCCGCCCGGCTCCAGGAGCTCGGGGAAGACGGCATGGAAGAAGGCTCCGTTCCAGAGGATTCAGGGACACGACCGGAAGGTCGGCCTAGATCCGCAGGACGGAGGAGAGGAGGGGAGGGGGAGGCGGGGCCGGGCCTCCGGCATACGACCCGCAACGCCGTTCGGCGATCGCCGCCGTCGTGGTGTCGGCCGTCGAGCAGTCCGGACAGCCGGGGAGCACCGGGGTGTTCTCCGCGCGCTGCGCGCTCTGGTCGGCGACGGCCTTCTTGCCGCAGGGCGCGGCCGCCCCGGACGGCGCCTCGACGGACTCGGAGAGACGCGTGAGCTCGGCCGCGGACGAGCGGGGCGCAGGGCTGTCTCGCTGCCCATGGCCGACGACGCACAGCAGGGCCACGACGGCGATGATGAGGGACAGAGCGGCACGGAAACCGGTGTGCACCGGTCCGCTCGCTCGTGCTCGCCTCATCACCGCTCCCGTTGCCGCCAGGTCTTGGCGTCACTGTAGGACACCCGGGTCCGGCAGAGGTGCGGGGGCCCTCGGCCCCGCACCGCGTGCCGCTGATCGCTGTCATAGGTGCCCCGACAGGGAGTACATTACCCCTGGGGGTATTTCGTGAGGAGTGGTGATGGAGCTTGATCTGGCGGGTGCGGAGCTGAAGGCGGTGCTGAACCGGCTGCGCCGGGCGCAGGGGCAGATCTCCGGGGTGATCCGGATGATCGAGGAGGGGCGGGACTGCGAGGACGTCGTCACCCAGCTGGCGGCGGCGTCGCGGGCGCTGGACCGGGCCGGGTTCGCGATCATCGCCACCGGCCTTCAGCAGTGCCTGACCGAGGTGGAGGAGGGCCGGCGGTCCGCCGAGTCCCAGGACGAGATGCGCGCCCGGCTGGAGAAACTCTTCCTCTCCCTGGCCTGATTCCGGCCCGCGGCGGACGCCGGGGAACCGGTCACGGCCCCCGGGGCCCCACGCCCGCCGGCGCCACGGCCGCCCTCACTCCCTCGGGCGGCCCGTCCGCACGTCCACGACCGGCTCACCGCTCCCGCGGGCGCTGCTACGCGGGCCGGACATCGGGATCACGCTCAGGGCTCCCCCCAGCCCCAGGTGAGGTACGCGGCGGTGCCGGAGGCCCGGGCGGTCATGACCGCGTCCAGCCGGTCGTAGTCCTGGGCGGGCATCAGCTCCTTCCAGTCCGCCAAGGCCAGCGCCCGCACGTCGTCGTGCTCACGGGCGTCGAGGGCGATCGACCGGATCTCCTGCCGGGTGAGGCGCCCGCCGTCGAAGATCCAGCCCGCCGTGCTGTACGGCCACGGGCCGCCGGGCGGGCTGAAGACGGAGGCGAGCAGCCGCAGAGGCCCCCGCACCACCAGCCCCGTCTCCTCGCGGCACTCCCGAAGCGCGGTCTGGAGCGGCTGCTCACCGTGGTCCATCGTGCCGCCGGGAAACTGCCACGGGTGGGACGAGGAGTACGTGGCGCGCAGCTGAACGGGCCGGTCCTCCACATCGGTGAAGAAGACGCAGGCGTACCCCGTCGTCTTCGGGACCGTCTCGGCGTACGCCGCGGCCGATGGCGCCCCCGGCTGCGGCCCGGCGGCCCCGCCCGGCCGGGTCATCCGCGTCATCGACGAGGCCGTCGTGAACCCCGACGCCCGGAACAGCGACGAGGCCTCCTCACGCGCGTGCAGCTCGAACAGGGTGACCCCCTCGGCCTCCATCCGCTCCAGCAGGGCGGAGAGCGCCCGGCGGGCGTGGCCGCGGCGCCGGAACTCCGGCCGCGTCGCGACCGCCCGCACCCTCCCGGCGGTCCCCCCGGGCTGGGCGGGTCCGGACAGGAGGGGGTGGACGAAGGCGAGTGCGCAGCAGACCGGCGTACCGTCCGGCCCGTCCACGACGACGGCCCGGGCGTCACCGCCCGGGGCCAGCCGCCGGGCGAGACCGTCACGGCCCCAGGTCGTCCACTCCTCCGCCAGGGGCTCGGAGAGGATGAGCTCGGAGCGCAGCCGGACGATGTGTCCGGCGTCGGAGGGGCCGGCCGCGCGGACCGGCCACGAGCGCTCTGCCGAAGGCGGCTCGCCGGTGACCGGCACAGTCGTGTCGTGGGTCATGAGGCAGCTCCAGAGGTAGCGGGACGGGGCGGGGGCGGCTGCGCGCGACGGGGCATCACGCCGCCCCGCCGGCCTCGGCGCGGTAGCCGGCGGCCTGGAGGGTGAACATGGCGGCGTAGTCGGCGCCGAGCTCCATCAGCTCCTGATGGGTGCCGGACTCGACGACACGGCCGCCGTCGAAGACGAAGACGCGGTCGCAGCCGACGACGCTCGCCAGCCGGTGGGAGATCAGCACCGTGATCCGGTCCGGGCGCGGACTGTCCCGCAGGACCGCCTCGTACACGGCGTGCTCGGCACGGGGGTCCATGCTCGCCGTCGGCTCGTCCAGCAGCAGAACGGGGGCGTTCTTGTACAGACCGCGGGCGACGGCGACCTTCGCCCACTGGCCGGCGGACAGCTCCTGACCGCCGCGGAACCGCTTGGACAGCAGCGCCTCCCACCGGCCGGGCAGCCCGGCGATCACCTGCTCGGCCCCGGAGGCCCGTGCGGCGTCGAGGGCCCGCTGCGGGTCGGCCTCGGTGAGAGTGCCCCGGGAGACCGTGAGGTTGGCCAGCGCGCTGAACGGGAACCGGACCGGTTCCTGGAGCACGCAGGCCACCCGGGCCTGGAGCGACTCGGCATCCATCTCCAGCACGTTCGCGCCGTCCCAGCGGACCGTGCCACCGCCCTGCGGCTCGAACAGCCCGGCGAGGAGCCGCGCACAGGTGGACTTCCCGGAGCCGTTGACGCCGACGAACGCCACCGTCTGACCCGCGTGCAACGTCATGGAGACGCCGTCGAGCGCCGGGACGTCCTTGCCCGGATAGGTGAAGGACACGTTGTCCAGCGTGATGGTCTTCACCGTCTCGGGGGCGGGAACCCCGCTGCGGCGCGGCTGGAGACCGCGACAGCGCTCCTCGAAGGCCAGCAGGTCGTCCACCCACATCGCGTGCTCGTAGACCAGGTGGGAGACGTCGACGAGGCGGGTGAGCGCGGTCTGGGCGGCCTGGATGGCGAGGACCGCGCCCGCCCCGGCGGCCAGGGGCAGCCAGCCCGCGATCAGCATGGCGCCGAGCGCGGTGTAGGTGATGCCGGTGCCGATCCCGCCGACGGCCCGGCCCGCCAGGGCCAGCCTCGCCGAGCTCACCCCCAGGCGGGTGTCCTCCTCGGCGATCCTCGCCGTCAGCCCCCGGTGCTCCTCCAGCAGCGCGCCCTGGGCGGTGTCCGAGCGGAGCTCGGCGGCGGCGTCCCTCTCCAGCAGCAGCCAGGAGAAGACCCGCACTCTGCGTTGCAGGGCGTTCCAGCGCTTGAAGGAGTGGAAGCGCGCCCGGGCGCTGCGCACGGCGGCCGCGCCGACCGGCAGCACCGACAGCAGGAGCAACGGCAGCAACGCCGGGTGGAGGACGCCCAGAACGCCGGCCGTGCCCACGAGCCCCAGCAGCGCCGCGGCCAGGGAGACGACCTGGCCGACGATCTGCCGGGCGTAGAACAGTCCGCGGTCGTTGGCCCGGTAGGCGTCGTCGTGCCAGTCCGCGTTGTCGACGATCTCCAGCCGCACATGGGCGGTCAGGGTGAGGAACTCCGTCTCCAGGGCGGTGCGGACCTTCGGCGTCACTCTGGCCTGCGCGACGGCGACCCCGGCCTCCAGGAGCGCCCGGGCCGACAGGAAGCCGACGACGACGAGCAGTTGGGGGACGGCCGCCCGCACCCGGTCCGGGGTCGGACCCTCGGCGAACAGCTCCCGCAGCACCGCCACCGAGGCGATGAGCCCGAACGCCGTCATCGCGGCCGACGCCAGTTGCAGGACCACGACCGCGCTGGTCGCGGCCCGGTCCGCGGTCCAGGCCAACCGGCCGATCTGGCGCACGATCCGCGGCAGCCGGGCGAGGACCTGACCCACCGTGGCCTTGGCCGCGGCGCCGTCGTAGACGGACCAGTACGCCTCCTTCAGGTCGTCGGTGACGTCCCCCTCGTGCGGCCCGCCCGCCACCGCTGCGGGCGGCAGCGGAAGTTCCGCTCCGCGCGGGCCGGGCACCGCTCCCCGACGGAGGCCGTCCGTTTCCCCGCCGGTGCTCATGCCCACCACCTGTCCGGTCGGGCCGAACGGCGCGCGGGGGCGTCGGACGGCTGAGGCCCCCGGGCCGGGGGAGCGCTCGGGGACCGCCGCGGCTGTTCGAATCCAGGGCGATGAGGGCGCACGGGTTCCGCGTTCATGGTGTCCTCCGTCTGTGCGGCTGGTGGGTACTGGTGCTCTAAGAACGCGCTGAATCCGGGGCCGTCACGGCCCCGAGCGGGCGAATGTCTCGAACGTCAATGCGGATCCGGCTATGGGTCAAGAGCCGCCTGCCTGGAGGTTTTTGAACTCACACGTTCGAGTGGTCGGGGGCCGGCCCGGTCGACGCGTCCGCACGCGGGTGGGCCGGGTGGCGTGCCCGGTGCCGCACACCCGTCGCCGAGTCACGGTCCGCCCGCGCCCCGTTCCGGCGAAAACGCCGGTGAGATCCCGGGGGAAGCCTGCGACCCTGGGCGCATGCCACGAAGGATCATGTTTGTGCAGTTGAAGACGGGTTACGACACCGACCGCGGGCCCTCGTGGATCGGGTGGGTGGACTTCTCGAAGACCTGGGGGACCGTCTACGTCCACGGGCGGACCCTGCGCCGTGCGAGGGGGATGTCCGACGCCAACTTCTACGACATCGAGAGCGGCGAGGAGTTCTGGGTCTCCGGCCCCAAGCGGAACCGCGCCGACACCCGCTACGCCCCCTCGGACCCCGACATCGAGCCGGACGCCGCCGACGCCTATCGCGCCTTCCTGGGGGGCGCGCCCCTGCCGGGCCGGGAGGATCCCGGTCGGCAAGGGCATCGCGGGAACGCCCACGCGAAGCGCCAGGGGAGACGGAAGACCCATGCTCCCTGACCTCTTCCTGGCCAGGCTCCGCGGACCCGGCCGGGCTCGGGGGACGCCCCGCCGCCACGGGGACTGGCTGGACGACTCATCAGGGGAGAGCACCGACGCACCTTCGTTTCCGCCCGAGGCCGCGGACCGGTCGTGCGACTGCGCACTCGACTGGATAACGTTGCGGCACTCCCACGGCTGCCGGCTCTCCTAGAACAGCTGAGCCGACTCTCCCGAGACGGACGAAGGGGAGGCGGGAGCCCCGCTGTTCCGGCAGCGCCGCCCCATCGGCACCGCGCTCCTTACCACCAAGAAGCGGCGCGTCGGGCCGGGGGTGGAGGATCTTCGCGAAGTCGCCACAGTGTGGAGGGGGCTGCACGGGTCTGACGGAGGACATACCGCAGAGTCGTGGGCGATGGTGAGAGATGAGAGGTTAAGACCCATGAGTGAGACGCAGCTCCCCGTGATGAAGTACCAGGTGGACGGGCCGGAGGACGCCCCTTGGCTGGTGCTCGGCCCCAGTCTCGGTACTACATGGCACATGTGGGATCGCCAGATACCCGAGCTGTCGAAGCACTGGAGGGTCTTCCGCTACGACCTTCCCGGCCACGGCGGCGCGCCCGCGCACGCCGCCGCCTCCGTCGCCGATCTGGCCGACCGGCTGCTCGCGACGCTGGACGGGCTCGGCGTCCAGCGCTTCGGCTACGCGGGCTGCTCGATCGGCGGGGCGATCGGCGCGGACCTGGCGCTGAGGCATCCGCAGCGGGTGGCCTCACTGGCGCTCGTCGCCTCCTCGCCCCGCTTCGGCACGGCCGACGAGTTCCGCCAGCGCGGAGTGATCGTGCGGACCAACGGTCTGGAGCCGATCGCCCGTACTTCGCCCGAGCGCTGGTTCACGCCCGGTTTCGCCGCCGCGCAGCCCGCCATCGTCGAATGGGCCGTGCAGATGGTCCGCACCACCGACCCCGGCTGCTACATCGCCGCCTGCGAGGCGCTCGCGGCGTTCGACATCCGCGGCGCCCTCGGCCGGATCGGCGTCCCCACTCTGGTGCTGGTCGGGGCGGAGGACCAGGTCACCGGTCCCGCCGAGGCCCGCACACTGGTCGCCGGGATACCGGACGCCCGTCTGGCGCTGGTCCCCGGGGCCTCGCACCTCGCACCGGTCGAGCAGCCGGCCGCCGTCAGCGACCTGCTCCTGATGCACTTCTCCACCGCCTGGCAGCAGGACACCTCGGCGTCGATCCCCGTACTGCCGCTCGTCCCCGGGCCGGCGGCGCCCGCCGTCCCGTTCGTCCCGGTGGCCGAGATCGCCCCGACCGCCCCGCCGGCCGAAGCCTCCGCGCCGACGCCGGACGACCGGCGCGAGCAGGGCATGAAGGTGCGCCGGGAAGTGCTGGGTGACGCCCATGTCGACGCGGTGAACGCTGCGGCCGACGGCTTCACCGAGGACTTCCAGGAGCTGGTCACCCGGTACGCCTGGGGCGAGGTCTGGAGCCGCGACGGCCTCGACCGCCGCACCCGCAGCGTCATCACCCTCACCGCGCTCGTCACCTCCGGCCACCTGGAGGGCCTGGCCGCGCACACCCGGGCCGCCCTGCGCAACGGCCTGACGCCCGCGGAGATCAAGGAAGTCCTCCTCCAGACCGCCGTCTACTGCGGCGTTCCGGCCGCCGGAGCGGCCTTCGCCGTGGCGCAGAAGGTGATCCAGGAGGAAACCACGCCGCCCGCGTAGCAGGATGGGGCCATGAACGCATCGCCCGGGGCACTCACCCTCACCAAGAAGACCCACTCCTGCGTCCGGATCGAGAAGGAGGGGCGCGTCCTGGTCATCGACCCCGGGGGCTTCTCGGAGGACGACGCGGCGCTCGGCGCGGACATCGTCCTGGTGACGCACGAGCACCCGGACCACTTCAACGAGGCGAGGCTCCGCGCGGGTCTGGAGGCGAACCCCGCGGCCGAGATCTGGACGCTGCGCAGCGTCGCCGAGCAGCTCTCGGCCGCCTTCCCGGGCCGGGTGCACACCGTGGGCGACGGGGACGCGTTCTCCGCCGCCGGATTCGACGTCACCGTGCACGGCGAGCTGCACGCGGTGATCCACCCGGACATCCCGAGGATCACCAACGTCGGCTTCCTCGTCGACGGTTCGGTCTTCCACCCCGGCGACGCGCTCACCGTTCCCGACCGCCCCGTCGACACCCTCCTGCTGCCGGTCATGGCCCCCTGGAGCAAGATCTCCGAGGTCATCGACTACGTGCGCGAGGTCGAACCGCGGCGGGCCATCGACGTCCACGACGCCCTGCTGACCGATCTGGCACGGCCGATCTACGACCACCAGATCGGAGCCCTGGGCGGCGCGGACCACGGCCGGCTGGCCCCGGGCGGCACCACCGAGCTGTGAGCCCACCGGCCACTGTCAGTGGGAGCCGCTAGGTTGGCTGCCATGCGCATCGCCACCTATAACGTCAATTCGATCACCGCCCGGCTGCCGAGGCTTCTGGCCTGGCTGGAGAGCAGCGGCACCGATGTGCTGTGCGTCCAGGAGACCAAGTGCACGGCGGAGCAGTTCCCCGCCGAAGCCCTGCGCGAGGCGGGTTACGCATCCGCGGTCAACGCCACCGGCCGGTGGAACGGGGTCGCGCTGCTCTCCCGTGTCGGTCTCTCGGACGTCGTCACCGGGCTGCCGGACGGCCCGGAGTACGAGGGCGTGCAGGAGCCCCGCGCGATCTCGGCGACCTGCGGTCCGCTGCGCCTCTGGTCGGTGTACGTGCCCAACGGCCGCGAGGTCGAGCACGCGCACTACGCCTACAAGCTGCGCTGGCTGGAGGCGCTGCGGAAGGCCGTGGCGGCGGACGCCGCGAAGGCGCTGCCCTTCGCGGTCCTCGGCGACTTCAATGTGGCCCCGACCGACGAGGACGTCTGGGACCCGGCGCTGTTCGAGGGCGCCACGCATGTGACGCCGGCCGAGCGCGCCGCCCTCGCGGCCCTGGAGGCGGAGGGCCTGAGCGAGGTCCACCCCCGCCCCCTCAAGTACGACCGCGCCTACACCTTCTGGGACTACCGCGAGCTGCGGTTCCCCAAGAACAAGGGCATGCGGATCGACCTGACCTTCGGCAACGCCCCCTTCACCGCCGCCGTCAAGGACAGCTACGTCGACCGTGAGGAGCGCAAGGGCAAGGGGGCCTCCGACCACGCCCCGGTGGTCGTCGACCTCGATCTCTGATCCCGGGACCGCGGGGGCGGAGGCCCGCGTCACGCTGACAACTCAAGGTTGACACTCAAGGGGTGTCAACCTACGGTTGTCACATGACGCAGCCTCTTCCCGTCACCCCTTCCGTGCGCCTCGACGATCTGATCGAGGCCATCAAGAAGACCAACGACGACGCCCTGGAGCAGCTCTCCGGCGCGGTGCTCGCCGCCGACCACCTCGGAGACGTGGCCGACCACCTCATCGGCCACTTCGTGGACCAGGCCCGGCGCTCCGGCGCCTCCTGGACCGACATCGGCCGGAGCATGGGGGTCACCCGCCAGGCCGCCCAGAAGCGCTTCGTGCCGAAGAAGGGCGGCGGCTCTCCGGAGCCGGAGCCCAACGAGGGCTTCAACCGCTTCACCCCGCGCGCCCGCAACGTGGTGGTCGCCTCCCACAACGAGGCCCAGGCCGCCCGGCACGCCGAGATCGTCCCCGCCCACCTGATCCTCGGCCTGCTCGCCGAGCCCGAGGCCATCGCGGCCCGCGTCCTCACCGGGCAGGGCGTGCCGGCGGACGCGCTGCGGGCCGCGGCGACCGCCGCGCTGCCCGCCGCCGTGGACGAGGCCCCCGAGCTGATCCCGTACGACGCGGACTCCAAGAAGGTCCTGGAGCTGACCTTCCGCGAGGCGCTCCGGCTCGGCCACAACTACGTGGGCACCGAGCACATCCTGCTGGCTTTGCTGGAGTTCGAGGACGGCTCCGGTGTGCTGACCGGTCTCGGTCTGGGCAAGGAGGCCGTGTCCGCCGCGGTGGAGCAGGCGGTGGGGGAGGCGGCGCAGGCCCCGGGGCGGTAGCGGCCCCCGGGGTCCTCACGGCGGGCGGCGGGCGCCCGGCGCACCGAAGGCCGGTCGCCGGGGGCCCGCCGCCCGGGCGCACCGGCCCTCAGTGCACCGAGAACCCGCCGTCCACGAACACCGACTGCCCGGTGACGTACGCCGAGGAGCGCCCCGCCAGGAACACCGCGGCCCCCGCGAAGTCCTCCGCGAGGCCGTTGCGGCCGACCAGGGTCCGCGCGGCGAGCGACGCCACCTTCTCCGGGTCCGAGGCGAGGCGCTCGTTCAGCGGAGTCAGCACGAACCCGGGCACCAGGGTGTTCACGGTGACGCCGTGCGCCGACCACGCCTCGGCCTGCGACCGGGCCAGAGACTCCAGGCCGCCCTTGGACACCCCGTACGCGCCGCTGTTCACGAAGGCCCGGTGCGCCTGCTGCGAGGTCACATGGATGATCCGCCCGTACCCGCGCTCGGCCATGCCGGGCCCGAAGCGCTGCCCCAGCAGGAACGGCGCCTTCAGGTTCACCGCCATCGTGGTGTCCCAGACGTCCTCGCCGAGCCCGGTCATCGGCGGGCGGAGATTGATCCCGGCACAGTTCACCAGGATGTCCGGCTCCCCGAACGCCGCCGCGGCCCCCTCCGCCCCCGCGCGCACCCCCTCGGCGGTGCTCAGGTCCGCGCTCACCCAGGCGGCCCGGCAGCCCTCGGCGGTCAGCTCGGCCGCGGTCGCGCTCAGCTCGGCCTCCCGGCGTGCCACCACGACGACACGCGCGCCGGCCCGGGCCAGGGCGCCGGTGATCGCCCGGCCGATGCCGGAACTGCCACCGGTGACCACCGCCACCCGGCCTTCCAGCGAGAACAGTTCCGAAACGTAAGCGTGTGCACTCATGTGCGTACTTTAGATATCTGCTCGGATCCCCGGCCGGGGCGGGGTGGGGGATCGGTGAACGCCGCGCGCCCTGTGGTGTGGAACCTGGCCGGGATGGGACCCTAGTGGTATGAACATCCCTTTCTTGGACAACTGGCGTAAGCGTCAGGGTGGTACGCGTTCAGGCGCACTCGCCGCCGCCGTCGAGGCAGACCCCGACGGCGTGGCCGAACTGCTCGCCGAATGCGAACTGCTGCGCGTCAGGGCGGGGCAGCACGGACTCGAACTCGACGACACCCCCGCTTCGTTGGACGCGCTCGACCAGCTGCCGCCCCGCTGGCGCGACGACCCCGAGGAGCTTCCCTGGCTCGGCAACGACGCCGGTCTCTACCTCGGCACCGTGATCGTGCGCACCGTCCCGGGTGCGGCGTGGGACGTCTGGCCGAGCGGTCAGCCCGTGGTGCGGCTGGAGTCCGGGCGGGAGATCGACGTCGTCGCGGCCGGGCTCGACTGGGCGATGGCGGGCAGCCCCGAGCTCTCCCAGGTGTACGCGGAGTCCGCCGAGAACTGAGCCGGGAGCCCGCTCCCCTCAGCTAATCCAGTTAAAAAGCCTTTTGCGCCATTCACGCGTGTCGGGTGCGAAGTCCCTTTTCGCGATGGATAGTTTGCGCTGACCTCGACACAGCGACAAGTGGGTAGGGCAGCGCATGGCCGTCGATCCGTTGATCGAACTGAGGGACGTCAACAAACACTTCGGGGAGTTGCACGTACTTCAGGACATCAATCTCACCGTCGGCCGCGGGGAGGTGGTGGTGGTCATCGGCCCCTCCGGCTCCGGGAAATCCACCCTGTGCCGGGCGATCAACCGGCTGGAGACGATCGAGTCCGGGAGCATCACGATCGACGGCAGACCCCTTCCCGAGGAGGGCAAGGGCCTGGCCCGTCTCCGCGCCGAAGTCGGCATGGTCTTCCAGTCGTTCAACCTCTTCGCCCACAAGACCGTGCTGGACAACGTCTCGCTGGCCCAGCTCAAGGTCCGCAAGCGCAAGAAGGACGAGGCCGACCGGCGCTCCCGTGAACTCCTGGAGCGGGTCGGACTGGCCGCCCACGCGGACAAGTTCCCCGCCCAGCTCTCCGGTGGTCAGCAGCAGCGCGTGGCCATCGCCCGCGCCCTGGCCATGGATCCCAAGGCGCTCCTCTTCGACGAGCCCACCTCGGCGCTCGACCCGGAGATGATCAACGAGGTGCTGGAGGTCATGCAGCAGCTGGCCCGGGACGGCATGACCATGGTCGTCGTCACCCACGAGATGGGCTTCGCCCGCTCCGCCGCCAACCGCGTCGTGTTCATGTCCGACGGCTGCGTCGTCGAGGACCGCACCCCGGAGGACTTCTTCACGAACCCCACGAGCGACCGCGCCAAGGACTTCCTGTCCAAGATCCTCAAGCACTGAGGGGAGGCTTCCATGTTGCGCACGAGGAACACGCGTACCGGCAGGGCCGCCGCCCTCGTCGCCGGTCTCCTGCTCGCCGCACTCGCCGCCGGCTGCGGCAAGGACGGCAGCCCGCCGGTCAAGGGGCCGAAGGCCGAGGCCCTCCCGGTGTACCAGGTCGACACCGGCTTCGAACTGCCCGAATCCCGCACCTGGACCAAGGCGAAGAAGCGCGGCTACCTGGTGGTCGGCGCCAAGGAGGACCAGCCCTATCTGGGGGAGAAGGACCCGGCGAGCGGGATCTACTCCGGTTTCGACATCGAGATCGCCCGGATGATGGCCGCCTCGCTCGGCTTCGAACCGAAGACGATCCGCTTCCGCACGATCGCCTCCGCCAACCGGGAGACGGCCCTGCAGAATGGCCAGATCGACTACTACGTCGGCACCTACACCATCAACGACATGCGCAAGAAGCTCGTCGGCTTCGCCGGCCCCTACTACATGGCGGGCCAGGGCCTGCTGGTGCGCACCGACGAGAACGACATCCACGGGCCGCAGGACCTGGCGGGCAAGACCGTCTGCTCGGCGGCCGGCTCCACGCCCTACCAGCGCATCGCCGCCGACTACCCGAAGGCGACCCTCGTCGCGTACGACACGTACTCGATCTGCGTCGACAACCTCCTCACCTACCAGGTCGACGCCGTCACCACCGACGACGCGATCCTGCTGGGCTTCGCGGCCAAGGCGCCCGACGAGATGAAGGTCGTCGGCAAACCCTTCTCCCAGGAGCCGTACGGCATCGGCGTACCGCGCGACGACAACGCCCTGCGCGACGCGCTCAACGACGCGCTGGAGGCCAACGAGAAGAACGGCAACTGGAAGAAGGCGTACGAAGCGACGCTGGGGCTCTCCGGAGCGCCCGCGCCGACCCCGCCGCCCATCGACCGCTACCCGGCGAACTGAGGGGACGGCCCCACCCATGGACGTACTGACAGAGAACTTCTCCCTCTACGGCAAAGGCTTCCTCGGCACCGTCGAACTGACCGTCTACGCCTCCGCGCTGGCGCTCGTCCTCGGCTTCCTGATGGCGTCCTTCCGGGTCGCGCCCGTCGGCTCCTTCCGGGTGCTGGGCACGGTCTGGGTCACCGTGCTCCGCAACACCCCGCTGACGCTGCTGTTCTTCGCGGTCCTGCTCGGCCTGCCCCGCTTCGGGCTCGTCCTGCCGTTCCAGGTCTTCGCGGTGCTGGCGCTCGGCTGCTACACCTCGGCCTTCATCTGCGAGGTGCTGCGCTCCGGCATCAACACCGTGCCCAGGGGCCAGGGCGAGGCCGCCCGCAGCCTCGGCATGAACTTCGGCCAGACCCTGAGCACGGTGGTGCTGCCGCAGGCGTTCCGGTCGGTGATCCCGCCGGTCGGCTCCACCCTCATCGCGCTGGCGAAGAACTCCGCGATCGCCGGGGCGTTCAGCGTCACCGAACTCCTCGGCACCTACAAGACGCTCAACGAACTGGGCTACAGCATCATCTGGTCCTTCATCTGGATCGCCGTCGGCTACCTGATCATCACCCTGACCATCAGCGCGGTGTTCAACGTGATGGAGAAGCGCTGGGGAGTGGCACGATGACCAAGACCCTCAAGCGCGGGTCCGCCCGGCCGACCGCCACCGCGCTCTACGACATCCCCGGCCCGGTGGCCCGCAGGCGGCACCTCATGTACGGCATCGCCTCGACGGCGGTGATCGTGGCGCTGTTCGGCTGGATCGTCTACCTGCTCTTCGACACCGACCAGTTCACCGCCGAGAAGTGGACCCCCTTCGAGTACAAGGGCATCCAGGAACTGCTGCTGCGGGGGCTCGGCAACACCCTCAAGGCGTTCGCGTACGCCGCGGTCCTCTCGCTGCTCCTGGGCGCGGTCCTCGCGGTCGGCCGGCTCTCCGAACACCGGGTGCTGCGCTGGCTCTCCACGCTGCTGGTCGAGTTCTTCCGGGCCATGCCGGTACTGGTGATGATCTTCTTCATCTTCGTGGCGCTGAAGGTCCAGCCGCTGCCCGCCCTGGTCGCCGGGCTCACGCTCTACAACGGCTCCGTCCTCGCGGAGGTGTTCCGCACCGGGATCAACTCCGTGGACCGGGGCCAGCGCGAGGCGGCCTACGCGCTCGGCATGCGCAAGACACAGGTCACCACGTTCGTCCTGGCTCCCCAGGCCGTGCGCGCGATGCTGCCGACCATCATCAGTCAGCTGGTGGTCGCGCTCAAGGACACCTCACTGGGCTATCTGATCACCTACGAGGAATTCCTCCACGCCGGAAAGCTGATCGCGTCGAATCTCGACTACGATCTTCCCTTCATCCCCGTCGTGATGGTGATCTCTCCGATCTACATCGGGATGTGCATGCTGCTCTCGTGGTTCGCCACCTGGGTGGCCCGTCGTCAGCGGCGCAATCCGAGGACGGAGGCGGTGGGGGTTGCCCCGGCCGAACCGGGGACGCTGCTGCCGGGAGGCCAGTAGCCGGGCCATGCCCGCCCGGCAGCAGTCGGTGATCACTTCTCGCGCAGCGGGACCGAGAGATGACTCGGGTCCGTGCCGGGCGAGGAGAAGGTCAGCTGCGCGCCGGTCGGGTTGTGCTCGATGTACAACGGATCGACGGTGTCGATCACCAGGGCGAGCCGGTGACCGGCCGGGACGTCGTAGGCCGTGGAGTACAGCTCCAGGTCGACGGGGAACGGCCGGCCCGGCGTCTGCCCGTGGAAGGTGTACGGGGCGTTGCTGACCAGTCTGCCGATGCCGAGCGGCCCCACGTCGTAGAGATAGGCGACGAGGGTGCCGCTCGGCTTCGTGCTGGTGACCGTCGTGTGCAGCGCGGACGTCCCCCGGATCCGCTGCTCGGTGGCGTACCGCTCCGACTGCCACACGCCCGCGAAGGTGCGCGGCAGCAGGGGCACGGAGACCGTCGGCGGCAGCTTCAGGAACTGGTCCACAGCGTTGGACAGGATCGCGACCCCGCCGTTCGCACCGGAGTCGACGCCGGTCCACACCTTCTTGGTGCCGTCCAGCGGTATCCGCTTCTTGTGAGCGCCGACCGACTTCCAGTCCGGGTAGCCCTCGTAGCCCTTGTCGCCGCGGGACATGAGCTGGACCGGCTGCTCGGTGTCGATGCCGTTGCGCTCGCCCTTGAGATAGCGGTCGAACCAGCGGCGGGTGCTCGTCCAGGTGTCGTTGGGCAGCCCGAGCAGTCCGGTGGCCTCGGCGGTGGCGTGGTCGCCGGGGCGGAACTCCAGCCGCTTGGGTCCGGTGAGCTTGTCGTAGAACGAGGCGTACTGGTTGGGCGGGAAGATGGTGTCGCCCCAGGCGTTGCCCATCATGATCGCAGCGCCGTTGGCGTTGATCGCGTCCAGATACGTCGCGGGGGAGCGCTTCTTCCCCCAGGCGATCATCTCCGGCTCCTTCTCCAGGTTGGAGCCGAGGAAGTCCTTGAGGGTACGCGTCAGTTCGTCGCCGGGGCGGCCGGTGAGGACGCCCGCGCCGCCGAGCAGGGCGGCGGCCTGGAGGTGCTGGGTGCGCCCGCTGTAGATCGAGTCGATCAGGTCGGCCCAGCCGCTCAGCGCGGCGACCGCCTTGACGCGCGGATCGTGACCGGCGGCCAGCAGGCTGATGCCCGCCCCGTAGGAGACGCCGCCCATGCCGACGCGGTCCGGGTCGGCGGAGGTGTGCTCCAGCGCCCAGTCGATGACGGCGGAGGCGTCGGCGATGTCCGGCGGGCCCGCGACCTCGATCCTCCCGCCCGAGAGCCAGAAGCCGCGCGAGGTGTAAGTCACCACGACGTAACCGGAGTCGGCGAGCTGCTGGGCCTGGGCCAGATACTCGATCTGCGGCATGGCCCAGCTCGTCGGAAGGACGATCAGCGGATGCTTCGCCCCGGCCGCCGCACCGGCGGGCGTGAAGACGTTGCCCTTCAGGGTGATGCCCCCGGAGCCGGGGATGTCATGGAACGTCAGGCGCTGGGCCGTCGCGCCCGCGGGCGCCGTGCCGGGGGCCGCCGTCGCGGCCGGGGCGGCGGCGAGCGCGGCCCCGGCGAGCAGGGCGGCTGCGGTGGTGATCGAGGCGGTGGTGCGCAGTGCCGGTTTCGGACGTGCCACGGGGTCACTCCTCACGCGTGTCAGTGCAAAGTGACCCGACGGTAACCCCAGTTGTTTACCGCTGGTAACTACCGGGTGCGTTGCGTGAGGGTAACGATTGTTGGACGCGGCGTCAGTAGCGTTGTCGGCCCGGAGCGCCACTGACGCGGTGCTCCGGGTCCGCCATGGGCGCTACCGGGTCACGTCAGGGCACTCTTCGCCGCCCAGTCCTCCCACGACAGGTTCCACGCGCCGTACCCGTTGCCCTCGGCGACCGTGCCCTTGGCCTGTGTGCCGGTCATCTCGAACGGGTCGCCCACCCGCACCTGTCCGTACAGGGCCGCGGCGTCCGCGTCGCTCATCCCGACGCACCCCGAACTCCGGTTGGCCCGACCGAAGACGCCCGCGTTCCACGGGGCCGCGTGCGCGTACATCCCGGACCAGGTCAGCCGCATGGAGTAGTCGACCATCTTGTCGTAGGCGTCGCCCAGGCCCACCGTCTCGGAGCGCATGTTGATCGTGCCCTCCTTCGACATCAGGACCGCCGTGCCCCGCCAGGACGCCTTCTCGCCGCCCGGCGTGCCCGCCGACATCGGGATGTCCAGGACCGGCTTCCCGTCCCGGTGCAGGGCGAGCCGGGACCGGTCGAGGTCGACCTTGACCACCTGGGCCGCGCCGATCGTGAACGTCGTCGTGTAGTCGCGGACGAACCAGCCGCCGTCCGCGCCCGTGTCGACGCCGTTCAGCCGGGCGTCCAGGGTGACCTTCGTGCCGGGCTTCCAGTACTCCCTGGGCCGCCAGTCGACGCGGTCCTTGCCCGAGTGGTCCCGGAGCCAGCCCCAGGAGCCCTCGGTGCCGTTGGACGTGGAGACCTCCAGAGCCCGCTCGACGGCGGCCTTGTTCTTCACGGGGTGGTCGAAGACGACGGACAGCGGCTGGGCGATGCCCACGGTCGTGTTCTTTCCCGGCGCGAGGAGAAGCTTGTTGACCTTTTCCGCCTCTGCGGTGGTGAAGGAGGCCCGGTCGCCGCCGCCCTGCGTGTCCCGTGCCTCGACCGTGTACGCGGTACCGGGGGCGGCGACCCGGTCGGAGGTCCAGGTCCGGCCGTCGGCGGATATCTTCCCCGTCAGCGTGCCGTCCTCGCCTGCCGTCACCGCCACCGTCTTCAGTTTGCCGTGAGCCAGTGTCACCTTCACCGGCCCGCCCGGGGCCGCCGCCGTCCCCCGGAGGTTGACCGAGACGCTGGTGTCGGGCGCCTCGGCCTCCCCGCCCACCTCGGCGGAGACCGAGGGGTCGCCCGAGCACGCGGTGAGCGCGGCGGCGAGCAGGGCCGCGGGCCCGGTCAGGGCGAGCCGGGTCCTCCGGCCGGAGGGGGCGGCGGAACGGCGGACGCGCGGACGTGCGGAACTCAACGGAAAAACCTCCAGGGCAGGGGTGCTACCAGGGGAGAGGCATTTCCCTCATGTCGGGTTCCTTCCTTGCTCCGGAGAAACCTCACCGCCTTGGAGAGACCCCGCCGCCCGGGAGGGACCGCGCCGCCCGGGAGGGACCGCGCCGCCCGGTCCGGCGCACGCTCCACCGCGCGACCCGGCAAAGGCTCTCCACCGCCGGCGGACAGCACGCCGTCGAACAGGGTGCCGCTTCACCGCGTACGGCCACGCACGTCAACTCCGGTTCTTCCCGGGGGGAATCATTGCCGTCCCGCGGCAACCGCGGGGTCAGCCGTCCCGGCGGGCGCCGCGGAGCCTCTCCCGCCTGCCGAGGACGGCCTTCGCGGGGAAGAGGGCGAGCCACCACCACATGGCCGCCTGGGGTGCGAAGAAGGCGATGGGCACGGACGCCCCGAACACGACGATCGTCGCGCCCAGATCGGCGGCGGTGTCCCGCCACTCGCCCACGCCGCGCACCCCGTGCCTCCCTCTCAGCGTCGCGAACATGGCGAGCTGCAACAGGTCGATGAGGCAGATGGTCGCGGCGTACATCGCCACCGCCAACGGCTCGCGGTCCCCGTACTCGGCCAGGAGCGACGTGGGGAACGGAACCAGCGCGATCACGCCGAGCACCGCGAGGGCCAGATGCTGGGGGAGCCCGCCCGTCTTCGCGGACATCAGCAGGATCTGCCGCTGGTCGCGCCAGAAGATGTACAGGATGAGGAAGCTCAGCGCGTAGGCGGCGAGCTGGGGAACGGTCTCGCGCAGCGCGGCGTGGAACTGCCCGGAGTCCAGGTCCGGTGCGACGCGGACCTCGAGCGCCAGGAGCGTCATGGCGATCGCGAAGATGCCGTCGGTCAAGGTGATCAAACGGTCGGGGCGTGCTGGTGAAGGGCTGCCGTTACTCACCCGGGCCACCCTGCTCCCTCGCCCGCGACCGACCGCGAATTGCTCCGACTGCGGGCACGCCGCCCCACCGGTGGACCGCTGGGCGGCCGTCCGGAGCGTCAACCCCTTCGGCGGCCGGTTCACCCTCCGCGGCGGTGAGGGCGAGGAGCGCGCGCGATCTTCAGGCCAGGACGGGAGTGGAGAGGAGCGCGGCGTGGGGCGTGTGGGGCGGGAGCGTCCCCGGTGCGGCGGAGGAACCCGGGAACGGACCGTGATCCGACGTCCAAACGCGTCGCGCGGGGTTGGCCGACGGTCACTCGTGGTCGCTTCACGGGACACGTCGCATGAGTTGAGCTACTGGCTGTTCCGCCCCGCCGCGACCCGTGAGGCACGTGCGCGCGGCGGGGCGCTCCACGAGCATCGACTTGAGGGGAAGACCGATGTCCACACCTTCAGCCCCACTGCGCGTCGCCCTGGCCAACGGCAGTTTCGAAGAGCCCTCGGTGACCGGAGTGGAGATCCTGCCGGACTCCTCGCAGACGCAGGCGGCCAAGCGTGTCCCGGGCTGGCTGACCACCGCCACCGACCACCGGATCGAACTGTGGCGGTCGGGCTTCAACGGGGTGCCCGCGGCCCATGGCGCCCAGTTCGCCGAACTCAACGCGAACCAGGTCTCCACGCTCTACCAGGATCTGCCGAGTACCCCCGGCACGACGCTGTACTGGCGGCTCTACCACCGGGGCCGGCAGGGGGACGACACCATGGCGCTGGACATCGGGGCGCCCGGCTCCACGGTGGAGCAGCGCCGGTTCACCGACGGCACGACCGCCTGGGGCTACTACACGGGCACGTACACGGTGCCGGCCGGCCAGGTCCTGACGCGGTTCGCGTTCCGCTCCATCTCGGCCGCCGGCGGCAACCAGGGCATCGGGAACTTCCTGGACGGCATCTTCTTCGGCACCGCCCCCTACGTGGAACTCGCCAAGGCCGCCGTTCCCGCCGGGCCGCTGGAGGTCGGGGACACCGTCACCTACCGGGTCACGGCCAAGAACGAGGGCGGGGGCGCGGCCGAGGACCTCGTCCTCACCGACGTCATCCCGCGCGGGACGACCTACCTGCCCGGATCCCTGCGCGTCGTGGACGGGCCGAACGCCGGGACCAAGAGCGACGCGCAGGGCGACGACCAAGCGTACTACGACGCGGAGGAGGACAAGGTCGTCTTCCACCTCGGCAACGGCGCCTCGGGGGACGCGGGCGGAAGCCTGCCCAACACCGAGACCCTGCCGGCGGGGACCACCGTGGAGTACCGGGTCGTCATCTCCCGGGAGAGCGGCGGGGAACGGATCAGCAATACGGCGACCGCCACCTACGAGAACCGTCTCGGCGACACACCGCAGCCCCTGACGTCCACGTCCAACGAGCAGATCACCCAGGTCAAGCCCGCCGCCGACCTGACCGTGACGAAGGCCGCCGACGCCACCACGGTCACCGTCGGCCAGACGGTCACCTACCGCGTCACGGTCCGCAACACCGGCCCGAACCCCGCCACCGGGGTCTCCGTCACCGACCGGCTCCCCGAAGGCCTCGCCTTCCTTTCGGCCGACGGAACCCAGGGCGGCCACGACCCGGCGACCGGTCGCTGGGCCGTGGGCGACCTGGCCGACGGCGCCACCGCCACGCTCGTCGTCCGGGCCAAGGCGACCAGGCCAGGACGGGTCGCGAACACCGCCTCGGTCACCGGCCAGGAGAAGGACCCCGACATCACGAATAACACCGACACCGTCACGATCTGCGTGCAACCGGCCCCCTCCTGCTGCGACCCCTGCTCCACCGGCGCCTGAGGGCCGTCCCGCCAGGACCCGCGGGACGGCACCGGCCGGGAGGCCTCCGACGGCACCCCCGCCCACCACGGCCGGTGGGCGGGGGTGCCGCACGGCCATGTCCCGGCCCCCCCCGGGTGCCGGGCCGTGGAGCCGAGCACTTGCATATTGGTAACCAATGAGTTACCAATATGGGGTGGACCCGTTCGACGCCCTGGCCGACCCCGTACGTCGGGACCTGCTGCGCGCCCTCGCCTCCGGCCCGGCCCGGGTGGTCGACCTCGCGGCGCGGCATCCGATCAGCCGGCCCGCGGTGAGCAAGCATCTGCGTGTGCTCACCGAGGCGGGGCTGGTCACCGTCGAGGATCGCGGTCGCGAGCGCCACTACGCGCTCGCCCGTGCGGGCCTCGCGCCGGTCCGCGCCCTGCTCGACGAGCTCGCCGCGCGGCGCCCCCCGATCCCCGAGAGCGCCTTCGACGCCCTCGACCTGGAGGTCCGCAGAACCGTTCACGACCGCCGGGCCGGCGCCGACGCCGCACCCGACGCCGTAAGACCTCAGGAGGAATCCGCATGACCAGCACCCCCACCGGGCGTCGCGTGACCGTCGACGGCCTGGACAGCATCGCCTTCGACCGCACCTTCCGGGCCGGCATCGAGGACGTCTGGGCGGCGGTCACCGAGCCGGAGCGGCTGGCCCGGTGGATCGGCGCATGGACGGGCGACCCGTCGACCGGATCGGTGCGCTTCCGGATGCTCTACGAGGGCGACGAGCACCAGGCCGAGCTTTTCACCATCGAGGAGTGCCGGGCCCCTCGTCGTCTCGTCCTCACGTCACGGGTGCCCGGGCAGGAGTTCGCCTGGCACATGACCCTCACGCTCGTCGAGCACGAGGGCGTCACCACGCTCACGTTCAGCCAGTCCGTCGGCGACGACCCGGCCATGGCGGGCGGGGTCGGCCCCGGCTGGGACTACTACCTCGACCGGCTCGTCGTCGCCGAGACCGGTGGTGACCCGGCATCCGTCGACTTCGGTGACTACCACCCGGTCCACGCGCAGCACTACCTCGACCTGTTCGGCTGAGCCCGAGGGGGCGGCGGGCACGAGGGCCGGGGGGCGCCCGAGAAGACGGACGCCCCCCGGCGCTGATCAGGGGTGATCACCCGGGAGCGGCCGGGTGCCGGTACGTGCCGTCAGAGCGTGCGGGCGGCCGAGGCGATGGCGGAAGCGAAGGTCGAGACCTCGGTGTAGACACCCGGGTAGCCGGGCCGGGCGCAGCCGTAGCCCCAGCTGACGATGCCGACCTGGATCCACTCGTCGGCGTTGTCCTTGCGGAACATCGGGCCGCCGGAGTCACCCTGGCAGGTGTCGACGCCACCGGTGTCGGGGTATCCGGCGCAGATCTCCTCGTTGGCCACGAGCTCGTTGCCGTAGGCGGAGCGGCAGGCGGCGTCGGAGACGAACGGGACGTTGGCCTTGAGCAGGTAGCGCTGCTGGCTGCCGCCCTCGCGGTTGGCGCCCCAGCCGGCGACGGTGAACGTGCCCTGGTTGTAGGCGGTGGTGGTGGCGATCTTCAGCGTGGGCTGGTTGATGGGCTGGGCGAGCTTGATGAGCGCCCAGTCCTTGCCGGTGCCGTTGTAGCCGGGGGCCTGGAGGACCTTGGTGGAGCGGACCTTGACGGCGCTGGACGACTGGAGGTCGACGACGCCGCCGGTGGCGGTGATCGAGGTGTTGTTGCCCGATCCGCTCACGCAGTGGGCGGCGGTGAGGACGATGTCCTGGGCGTAGAGGGCGCCGCCGCAGCCCATGGAGAGCCGGACCATGAAGGGGAACTCGCCCTGGGCGGCGCGGGTTCCGCCGACGACGGGGTTGGGGGCGGCCGAGGCGGTGACGGGCTGGAGGCCGACGACCGCGATGGCGACGGTGGCGACGGCGACGGAGCATCTCTTCAGCGCACGCAGGAAGTGCTTCACGGATTGCCTTCTTTCGTGGGGGGTCGCTGTGGGAACCCCGACGGGGCGCGACGGCATGGTCATGCACCCGTCAAGATGCTGCGATTGTCGGGAACGGGTGGCCGCTGCCACAAGGCGCACATTTCGGCCAAGCTCGTACGCGCCACCACCGCCCCTCCAGGACGCCCGGGTCACGCGGACCGGGGACGCGCCGCCCGGAACGACCCCGTACGGCTGGGAGCGGTCGTGTCACGTACGCCGTGCGGGACCGCCGCCGCGGGGGGCGCCGGACACCCGGCAGAGGGGGCGGGCCGCCCTACCCGTCTGCCGGAGGGCCGGAGCGGGAGGCCCGGTAGGAGCTCCAGTCGGCTCGCCCTCCGGCCCCCAGGACCTCGACGGGCGCGGACAGTTCCCGGCTGGGGCGGGCGCGCAGTTCGCGGCGGGCCGCCCGGGCGACGAGGACCGGGAACAACGGCCGAAGGGGCTGGCACCAGCGGAGCCAGGGCGGGGCGTAGATGTTGCGGCTGCGGCGGGCGATGCCCCGGGTCAGCCACTGGGCGACCTGGGCGGAGCTGTGGACGCGGCGGGCGGGGCGGGGCTGATTGCGGCGCAGCGCTTCGAGGACGGGATCGTCGTCGATGCCGGTGAGCATGTCGGTGCCGGTCCAGTGCAGATAGGCGATGCCGACCCGGACGCCGTCCGGCTCCACCTCACCGCGCAGCGCCAGGGCGAACGACTCGGCCCCCGCCTTGGAGGCGCAGTAGGCGCTCATCATGGGAGCGGCTCCGAACGCCGCGGTGGAGGCGATCTGGAGGAAGTACCCGCGGGTGGCGGTGAGCTGGGGGAGGAAGGCGCGGGCGGTGTCGGCGGAGCCGGTGAGATTGACGTCGATGACGCGCTGCCAGAGCTCGGCGTCGGTGCGGTCGAACGGGCCGCTCACCGCGATCCCGGCGTTGGCCACGACCACGCTCGCCGGCCCGAGCCCCGTTTCCACGCGGCGGGCCGCGTCCGCGAGCGCCGTGCGGTCGGTGATGTCGCACTCGACGCAGATGCTGGGGCCGGAGAGGGACGCGGCGGTCTCCCGCAGGGTCGCCCTTTCCCGGCCGAGCAGGGCGACGTGCATTCCGGCGTCGGAGAGGCTGCGGGCGAGCGCTTCGCCGACGCCGCGAGCGGCACCGGTGACGACCGCGACCCGCCCGTGCAGGGGGCCGCCGGGAACACGGCGGCCGTGGGACCCGTCGGGGCTGTGGTGCATCGGTTCTCCTCGCTCGCTGACCGCGCCACCGCACGGCCGGCCCTCCGCACCACCGTCGAGCCACCGGCCGGCCCCCGCAACCGGGTCTGCGGCACTCGGACCAAGGGCCGGGAAGCGAGGTCGCGAAGAGGGCCCGAGCGCCGGCGAGCATGGGTGCCGGTGCCGGTGCCGGTGTTGCCTGCCCGGTGCGGGTGCGCTCCCCGCATCCGGGTGACTCCGCCCGTGTGAGGGCAGGGGGCCGCTCAGCCTGCGGCCCCGTAGCCCAGCGGTCAGCGGGTCACGGACGGCTCCGTCGGATGCGACGTCGCGAGACGGAGAGCGCCGGCGGGCCGGCCGCGGAGGATCTGCTCCCTCGACTCCCTTGCCCGCTGAGGAATTCGTCTCGTGGGCGCGGGCGAGTCCGAGGCGGTCCTGACGATCCGGCATGCCCGGGGCTACCCTGCGGCGGGAGATCCGTTGACTGGAGGTACGTATGCGCCGTTCCGTCGGCCGGAACACGTCGCTGTTGGCCGTACTCGCCGTGGTCGCGTCGGTGGGAGCCGCCGCCCCGGCGGGCTCGGCGCCGTCCGCCGCCCCGCGTCCCGCGCCGCCCAAGTCCCCGGTGGCGGTGGGCTACGGGGGAGCGGTGGCGAGCGTCGACCCGGACGCGTCGGCCGCCGGGATCGAGGTGCTCCGCAAGGGCGGCAACGCGGTGGACGCGGCCGTGGCGACGGCCGCCGCGCTCGGGGTGACCGAGCCGTACTCGGCGGGCGTCGGCGGCGGTGGCTACTTCGTCCACTACGACGCGAAGAAGCGCCAGGTGCGGACCATCGACGGCCGCGAGACCGCGCCCCGCAGCGCGGACGCCTCCCTCTTCCTGGAGAACGGCAAGCCGATCCCCTTCGAGGAGGGCGTGACCAGCGGTCTCGGCGTCGGCACGCCCGGCACCCCGGCCACCTGGGAGCGGGCCCTGGACGCGTGGGGCAGCAAGTCCCTCCGTACGCTGCTGAAACCGGCCGAGCGCCTGGCCAGGGACGGCTTCGTCGTGGACGGCACCTTCCGCTCGCAGACGGCCTCCAACCAGGCCCGGTTCGCCGACTTCCCGGCCTCCGCCGAGCTGTTCCTGCCGGGCGGTGAACTCCCCGTGGTCGGCTCCGTGTTCAAGAACCCCGACCTGGCCCGTACGTACGAGAAGCTCGGCCGCGAGGGCGTCGGGGCCCTGTACCGGGGTGAGTTGGCCGACGACATCGTCCGTACGGTGCGCAATCCGCCCGTCGATCCCGACGCCACCCGGGTGGTGCGGCCCGGCGATCTGACCCGCGCCGACCTCGCCGCCTACCGGACCCTGCGCCAGGACCCCACCAGGGTGAACTACCGGGGCCTGGACGTCTACGGTATGGCCCCCTCCTCGTCCGGCGGCACCGGCGTCGGCGAGGCCCTCAACATCCTGGAGTCCACCGACCTCTCCCGCGCGGACCGGGTGCGCTACCTCCACCGCCTGATCGAGGCGAGCCGGATCGCGTTCGCCGACCGGGGACGCTGGGTCGGCGACCCCGCGTTCGAGGACGTGCCCACGAAGGGGCTGCTGAGCCAGCGGTTCGCCGACGCGCGGGAGTGCCTGATCCGCGACGACAGGGCGCTGACCAGCCCGCTGGCGCCGGGCGACCCTCGGCACCCGGAGCGGTGCGGCAGCGGCGGCACGGCCGCGCCCACCACCTTCGAGGGCGAGAACACCACCCACCTCACGACGGCCGACAAGTGGGGCAACGTCGTCGCCTACACCCTAACCATCGAGTCCACCGGAGGCAGCGCCATCACCGTGCCCGGTCGGGGGTTCCTGCTCAACAACGAACTGACCGACTTCTCCTTCGCGCCCGCCAACCCGGCGGTCCACGACCCGAACCTGCCGGGACCGGGCAAGCGGCCGCGTTCTTCGATGTCGCCCACCATCGTGCTGGAGCACGGCAAGCCGGTGCTCGCGCTCGGCTCGCCGGGCGGGGCCACGATCATCACGACCGTGCTCCAGTCGCTCACCGGTCACCTGGACCGGGGGCTCCCGCTGGTCGACGCGATCGCCGCGCCGCGCGCCAGCCAGCGCAACACGCCGACGACGGAGATCGAGCCGGAGCTGTGGAACAGCCCGGTCCGCGCGGAGTTGGAGAAGCTCGGCCACGCCTTCAAGCAGAATCCGGAGATCGGGGCCGCCACCGGGGTGCAGCGGCTGCCCGACGGCCGCTGGCTGGCGGCGGCGGAAAAGGTGCGCCGCGGCGGCGGTTCGGCCATGGTGGTGCATCCGGGCGGCGGTCGCTGAGCCGCCCGGACGAAGCACGGGCCCCGGGGCCGGCACCACGCGTGACAGCGCGCGGTGCCGGCCCCGCGGCCTTGGCGTGCCGGCGAGGGGATCCGTACGGGATTCCCTCGCCGGCCCACGGAACGGAAAGGGGTCCTCCGCACCATGCGCACCCGCGTGCTCGCCCTCACATCCGCCGCCTGCTGCGCCGCACTCCTCGGAGCGGCGGCCCTGCCCGCGTCCGCCACCGGCCCCGGGGCCGGCCAGGAGCCATTGGCGGCCGAAGCGGGCGCGCCCGCGACCGCCGCCGAACTGCTGGCCGAGGTCCGCGCCTGCTCCCGGATCTCGAAAGGCGCCTACCGCACGGACAGCGGAGCCTCCAGGGCCACGGTGCCCGTCTGCGGCACCGGGGACGCCGTCTTCTGGAAGGCGGACATGGACATCGACTGCGACGGGCGCGAGACGAAGGCCTGCAGCCGGAAGACCGATCCGTACTTCCTCCCGGAGACCGCGTTCCCGAGCTCCCGCGGCGAACCCCTGGACTCCGCCGTCCTCCCCCATGTGGTCGTACCGGGGGCGAGCAAGGTGTGGGACTACCGCAGGTCGGGACTCACCGGCGGCAGCGTCGTGGCGGTCGTGTACCGGGACCGGGTGCGCTACGGCGTGATCGGCGACACCGGTCCCACGGGGATCATCGGGGAAGCGTCGTACGCCATGGCGAAGACCCTGGGCATCGACCCCGACCCGTCGACCGGGGGCGCCGAGTCCGGGGTCACCTACATCGCGTTCAAGGACTCCCGCGTCTCCCCGATCGAGAGCCGCGCGCGGGCGCGGAGCCGGGGAGCCGAACGGGCCCGGGAGTTCGTCGGGCGCTGACACGCGGGCGGGGCCCGCGCGGGACACCGCCCGCCACAACGACCTCGGGCCGGGGCAACGCCGGGTGGCGGCGGCCGGCCCGGCCGGCCGCTCGAACCCGTCCGTTGTCGAACCGAGCGCCCGGCGCGCCGCACCCCTCCGACGGGAAACCTCCTGGGCGGCGCCCGGGAGCCGTCCCGGGCGCACCGCCTACAGCGCGGTCAGGACGCGCGGGCCGTCGTTCGTGATCGCCACCGTGTGCTCGGCGTGCGAGGCGCGGGTGCCGTCGGTGGTCCGCAGCGTCCAGCCGTCCTCGTCGTGGCGGAACTCGTCGCCGCCCCCGGCGATCAGCATGGGCTCGATCGCCAGGACCATGCCGTGCCGCAGCGGCATGCCGCGCCCCGGCCGGCCCTCGTTCGGCACGGACGGGTCCTCGTGCATGGACCTGCCGATCCCGTGGCCGCCGTACCCCTCCAGGATGCCGTAGCCGGCCTTCCGGCAGACCGTGCCGATCGCGTGGGCGATGTCGCCGATGCGGTTGCCGGGCACGGCCGCGCCGATCCCGGCCGCCAGGGCCTCGTTCGCCGTGTCGATGAGCCGGGTGTCCGCGGGGCGGGCCTCGCCCACGGTGAAGCTGATCGCCGAGTCTCCGGCCCAGCCGCCCAGGAGGGCTCCCGCGTCCACGCTGACCAGGTCCCCGTCGCGCAGCGGATCGGCCGACGGGATGCCGTGGACGATCGCGTCGTTGACCGAGACGCAGATGACGGCCGGGAACGGGGTGGGCGCGAAGTGCGGCCTGTAGTTCAGGAACGGCGAGGAGGCCCCGGCCGCGCTGAGCACCTCGCGGGCCGCCTCGTCCAGTTGGCGGGGGGTCACGCCGACCGCCGCCACCTCCCGCGCCCGGGTCAGGATCTGCGCGACCACCCGGCCGGCCTCCCGCATCGCCGCGATGTGTGTGTCCGTCTTGATGTGCACCATGCCCATTACTATACCGGTAGAAGCGGTATAGTAATGACGGTATAGAAATGGTATTCCGTAGTACGATGGGCCCATGGTCCGTACCCCTCTGACACCCGAAGAACGTCTGCGCGGCGAACGGCTCGGTGCGCTGCTCCGTGCGGCGCGCGGCGAACGCAGCATGGCCGCCGTCGCCGCGAGCGCCGGAATCTCCGCGGAGACCCTGCGGAAGATCGAGACCGGTCGCGCACCGACCCCCGCCTTCTTCACCGTGGCCGCCCTCGCCGGTGCGCTGGGCCTCTCCCTGGACGAGATCCTCGGCCACTGCGCGCCCGAACCGGCCGCCACTCCGCTGATCGCGTAGCGCCTTTCGGGTGAGCCCTGACCGGCGGGCCGGCCCCCGGGGCGCGTAGGGTCGCGCCGTGACTCTCCAGGACTTCGCACGCAGCGAGTACGTCAGCCTGACCACGTACCGGAAGAACGGCACGCCCGTCGCCACGCCCGTCTGGGCCGCCGCCGAGGGCGATGTGCTGTACGTCTGGACCCGCTCCGACTCATGGAAGGTCAAGCGGCTGCGCAACAACGGCAAGGTGGCCGTCACCGTCTGCGACGTACGCGGCAGAATCGCCGAGGGAGCCCCCAGTGCGGAGGGCACCGCGACCCTCCTCGACGAGGACGGCACCCGCGCGGCGCGCAAACTGCTGGCGCGCAAGTACACCTGGAAGTTCTGGCTCGTCGACTGGCCCGCCACCGTCGCCCGGCTCGGCAAGCGCCCGCACACCGGGATCGCCATCACCTTCTGAGGCCCGCGCGCCCTCCCCGGAGAAGGGGGAGGGCCCGCCGCCGAGCGGTGTGCTCACGCCGCAGCGTGCCCGAAAGCCGCGCGTAGCCGTCCCGTAACACGTCTGAGGTCCAATGCCTCCGGACGGGCGGGGCTCCGGTCGGCGATCGGCGAGGGCGGCTATGACGGTGCATCAGAAGGCGGACGAAGTAGGTGAGTTCGCGCAATATCTGCGGGAGCTGGTGGCGCGACTGGACCCCGGAAGCGGCTGGTACGGGGTCTTCGCCCGACGCGACCCGGCCGGTATGCGGTCCTGCCTGGACGGGGTGGAGATCCCGCCCTGGGACGTGGTGGAGTCGTTGCTCGCGGACCTCGCCTCCCTCTACGGCTCCCGGCACGCCGAACAGGTCTCGGTCCGGGCCGCCGCGCTCTACTCCGCGTCCGCTGCCAGCCATGACCGGCGGCCCGGTGGACGCCAGGAGCTGGTCCACCGTCTGGAGCTGATGGTCCGAGAGCAGCAACAGGCGGCCCGACGCCTGCGCGGCGCCGGACCCGGCGGCCCGGACCCGGCGGAACCGGAAGCGCGGGCCTGGGCCCGCGACGACCACGAACGCGCCACCGCCCGCTGCGCCGAGCTGCGGGGCCGGCTGGCGGCCGTGACGGTCCCCGAGGGCTGGTTCCGGACGGAGGTCCCCGACGGGCGGGGGACGGGGGCCGACGGGGCTTTCGAGCCGGACGGGGCCGCCGGGCAGCCCGTCGTGGGCGGCGGGCCGCCCGCCGCGACCGCCGTGTCCTCCGCCGCGCCCGCCGGGCCTGCCTGGTCGCTCAGGGCCCCACGGCCGCGTGCCGGGACTCCGGACGCGGCGGCCGGGCATCCGAGCCCCGGCGCGGCCGGGAGCGGCCACGGGCCCCGGGCCGCCGCGCCCGCACACGCCCCCGCCCCGGCACGTGCGCCCGCACATGACCCGGCCCCGCAACACGCCCCCGCCCCGGGGCACACCCCCGCACACGCCCCCGCCCCGGCGCAGTCCCCCGCGCCCCGTCGCCGGAAGCCGCGAGGAGCCCGGTTCGCCGGTCTGGACGTCGAGGAGGAGGCCGGCGGCGCGGACTCGCCGCTGCCCGGTCCGCCCGCGCCCGCCGGCTCGGGCCCGCCCGCCCCGCGCGGTGCCCGCTTCGGCGGGGGCGCGAGCGCGGGGGAGGAGCGGCGCGAGGGCCCGGGCGCGGTCGGGCCGGGCGGCGCGCCGGACGTCCCGCCGGATCAGGACGCCCTGGCGGATCCGATCGCCGGGCGGGCCGTCGCCGGGGCCGTCGCCCGACTGGTCCGGCTGCGCGCCGAAGGGCTCGGCGGTGAGGCGCACGCGGTCCTCTGCGAGGTCGCGGCCTGGCCCGCGCCCCGGCTGCCGGTGCTCGCGGTGGCCCTGCGCCGGGCCGGGCTCGCCGCCGACTGGGCCACCCTGCTCTGGGAGGTGTCCTCGCTGCCGCCCGCCGGGTTCGCCGCCGCCGCGGGCGCGCTGGCCGACGCCGGGCGCGCGGCGGACTGCGGGCTCCTGCTGCGTCAGGGCGTCGCCCGGCCCGCCGCCGAGGTGGCCGAGGCGGTGCTCGCCCTGGACGGCGCCGACCGGGAGCGGGAGGCGCGGGACCTGCTCGAAGCCTTCGTCCGCGTACGGACTCCGCGGGAGGCCGCCGAACTGGCCGGGACCGGCGGACCCCGGCTGCTGCCACTCCTCCGGGCGGCGGCCCGCGAGGTGTCGTCGGAACGCGGATGGGACCTGGTGCACGCGCTGCGGGTGGCGGGCGTACCGGGCGTCTGAGACCACGGTGTGCTGCCCGGGAGTACGGAGCCCCGGCACGGTCCTCCGGCGCGTTCTGACGCCCTCGGGACCGGCTTGAGCACCACCGCGGATCGGGGTCGTGCCCGTTGTGGACCGGTCGGGTGCGAAACATGATCGACTCCGCCGGTTCACGGCGATGGTCTTGCCCCGCCGGACGGAGGGGCTTACGTTCTCCATCCATGCACCGATCTACGTGCGTAGAGAAAGCGTGCAGGCTCTCTGACGCCGCGTCGAAGGAGCAGCTCATGTCCCACGTCGTACGCGCCGCACTCGTCCAGGCGACCTGGACCGGCGACACCGAATCGATGATTGCCAAGCACGAGGAACACGCGCGCGAGGCCGCCCGGCAGGGGGCGGGGATCATCGGCTTCCAGGAGGTGTTCAACGCCCCCTACTTCTGCCAGGTCCAGGAGCCCGAGCACTACCGCTGGGCCGAGCCGGTCCCGGACGGCCCGACCGTCAGGCGCATGCAGGACCTGGCCCGGGAGACCGGCATGGTGATCGTCGTCCCGGTCTTCGAGATCGAGCAGTCCGGCTTCTACTACAACACCGCGGCCGTGATCGACGCCGACGGCTCCTACCTCGGCAAGTACCGCAAGCACCACATCCCGCAGGTCAAGGGGTTCTGGGAGAAGTACTACTTCAAGCCCGGCAACGCCGGCTGGCCGGTCTTCGACACCGCCGTCGGCAAGGTCGGCGTCTACATCTGCTACGACCGGCACTTCCCCGAGGGCTGGCGGCAACTCGGACTCGGTGGAGCGCAGTTGGTGTACAACCCCTCGGCCACCTCACGTGGACTATCCAGCCACCTCTGGCAGTTGGAGCAGCCGGCCTCCGCCGTCGCCAACGAGTACTTCGTCGCGGCGATCAACCGGGTCGGCCGGGAGGAGTACGGCGACAACGACTTCTACGGCACCAGCTACTTCGTCGACCCGCGCGGCCAGTTCGTCGGGGAGGTCGCCAGCGACAAGGAGGAGGAACTCGTCGTCCGCGACCTGGACTTCGACCTGATCGAGGAGGTCCGGCAGCAGTGGGCGTTCTACCGGGACCGACGCCCCGACGCCTATGACGGGCTGGTGGAGCCGTGACCGGTCTGTACGAGCGCCACCTCGCCGTCAGCCCCGAGTGGCTGGCCCTCTACTACCGCCACCCCCTCGAACTCACCCACGGCGAGGGCCGCCACGTCTGGGACGCGGACGGCAACCGCTATCTGGACTTCTTCGGCGGCATCCTCACCACGATGACCGCCCACGCCCTGCCGGAGGTGACCAAGGCGGTCGCCGAACAGGCCGGGCGGATCATCCACTCCTCCACCCTCTACCTCAACCGCCCCATGGTGGAGATGGCCGAGCGGATCGCCGCCCTCTCCGGCATCCCCGACGCCCGGGTCTTCTTCACCACCTCCGGCACCGAGGCCAACGACACGGCCCTGCTGCTCGCCACCGCGTACCGCAGGTCCAACCAGATCCTCGCGATGCGCAACAGCTACCACGGCCGGTCGTTCTCCACGGTCTCCATCACCGGCAACCAGGCCTGGTCGCCCACGAGTCTCTCCCCGCTCCAGACCCTGTACGTCCACGGCGGCGTCCGCACCCGGGGCCCGTACGCCGAGCTGAGCGACGAGGCGTTCGTCCGGGCGTGCGTCGCCGACCTGGAGGACCTCCTCGGGCACACCCGCCGGCCCGCGGCCCTGATCGCCGAACCCGTCCAGGGCGTCGGCGGTTTCACCTCCCCGCCCGACGGCCTGTTCGCCGCCTTCCGGGAGGTCCTGGACCGGCACGGGGTGCTGTGGATCTCGGACGAGGTGCAGACCGGCTGGGGCCGGACCGGCGACCACTTCTGGGGCTGGCAGGCGCACGCCGAGAACGGACCGCCGGACATCCTCACCTTCGCCAAGGGCATCGGCAACGGCATGTCGGTCGGGGGAGTGGTGGCCCGGGCCGAGGTGATGAACTGCCTCGACGCCAACTCCATCTCCACCTTCGGCGGTTCGCCGATCACCATGGCGGCCTCGCTCGCCAACCTCTCGTACCTCCTGGAGCGCGACCTCCAGGGCAACGCGCGGCGCGTCGGCGGGCTCCTCATCGAACGCCTGCGGTCCGTCGCCGCGGCCTCGCCCGCCGTCCGCGAGGTGCGCGGCCGGGGCCTGATGATCGGCATCGAGCTGGTGAGGCCCGGCACCGACGAGGCCGACCCCGAAGCCGCCGCGGCCGTCCTCGAAGCGGCCCGCGCGGGCGGGCTCCTCATCGGCAAGGGCGGCGGCCACAGCACCAGCGTGCTCCGCATCGCCCCACCGCTGACCCTGACCGTCGCCGAGGCCGAGGAAGGCGCGGCGATCCTCGCGGACGCCCTGCACGCGGCGGGCTGACCCCCGTCCGGCGGGGCCCGTACGTATACGAACCGCGCGGGGCCGCCCCCGGCCGTACGCCCACGGACCGGCCGGGGCGCCCCGCAGTGAGGAGCACCCATGAGCCGCACCGTCATCCACGGTGGCCTGGTCATCACCGCGTCCGACGAGATCCACGCCGACGTGCTCGTCGAGGGCGGCCGTATCGTCGCGCTCGCCGCCCACGGGACCGACGCCGCCGAGAGCTGGAGCGCCGACCGGCGGATCGACGCGACGGGCAAGTACGTCATCCCGGGCGGCGTCGACGGGCACACCCACATGGAGATGCCGTTCGGCGGAACGTACGCCGCCGACACCTTCGAGACCGGCACCCGGGCCGCCGCCTGGGGCGGCACCACCACCATCGTCGACTTCGCGATCCAGAGCGTGGGCCGCTCCCTGCGCGAAGGGCTCGACGCCTGGTACGCCAAGGCCGACGGCAACTGCGCCATCGACTACGCCTTCCACATGATCCTCGCCGACGTGAACCCCTCCTCGCTCAAGGAGATGGACCTCCTCGTCTCCGAGGGCGTCACCTCCTTCAAGCTGTTCATGGCCTACCCCGGGGTCTTCTACAGCGACGACGGCCAGATCCTGCGCGCCATGCAAAGGGCCTCCGGCAACGGGGGACTGATCATGATGCACGCGGAGAACGGCATCGCCATCGACGTCCTGGTCGAGCAGGCGCTCGCCGAGGGCCGCACCGACCCCCGCTACCACGGGGACGTGCGCAAGGTCGCCCTGGAGGCCGAGGCCACCCACCGGGCCGTCCAGCTCGCCCGGGTCGCCGGATCCCCCCTCTACGTCGTCCACGTCTCCGCCGACGAGGCCGTGGCGGAGATCGCCGCCGCCCGCCACCAGGGCCTCCCGGTCTTCGGCGAGACCTGCCCGCAGTACCTGTTCCTCTCCACCGACAACCTCGCCGAGCCCGACTTCGAGGGCGCCAAGTACGTCTGCTCCACCCCGCTGCGCCCCAAGGAGCACCAGGAAGCCCTCTGGCGGGGCCTGCGGAACAACGAACTCCAGGTCGTCTCCACCGACCACTGCCCCTTCTGCTTCTCGGGCCAGAAGGAGATGGGCCGCGGCGACTTCTCCAAGATCCCCAACGGTATGCCCGGTGTCGAACACCGCATGGACCTGCTCCACCAGGCCGTCGTGGACGGGCACATCACCCGCCGCCGCTGGATCGAGATCGCCTGCGCCTCCCCGGCCCGGATGTTCGGCCTCTACCCGAAGAAGGGCACCATCGCCCCGGGGGCCGACGCCGACATCGTCATCTACGACCCGGCCGCCGAGCAGACCCTCTCCGCCGAGACCCACCACATGAACGTCGACTACTCGGCATACGAGGGCAAACGCATCACCGGCCGGGTCGAGACCGTGCTCTCGCGCGGCGAACTCGTCATCGAAGAGGGGGAGTTCACCGGCCGCGCCGGACACGGCAGGTACACCCCCCGTGCCACCAGTCAGTACCTCGACTAGGAGATCCCGCCATGGACTTCGGCCTCGTCCTCCAGACGGACCCGCCCGCCTCCGCCGTCGTCGGCCTGATGCGGCGCGCCGAACGCAACGGCTTCCGCTACGGCTGGACCTTCGACTCGGCGGTGCTCTGGCAGGAGCCGTTCGTCATCTACAGCCGCATCCTGGAGCACACGGAGAAGCTGACCGTGGGTCCCATGGTCACCAACCCGGGCACCCGAACCTGGGAGGTCACCGCCTCGACCTTCGCCACCCTCAACGACATGTACGGCAACCGCACCGTCTGCGGCATCGGTCGCGGCGACTCCGCGATGCGCGTCGCGGGCCGCAGGCCCAACACCCTGGCCCGGCTCGGCGAGGCCATCGACGTCATCCGGGACCTCGCGGAGGGCCGGGAGGCGACCGTCGACGGGCAGCCCGTGCAGCTCCCCTGGGTGAAGGACGGGAAGCTCCCGGTGTGGATGGCGGCCTACGGGCCCAAGGCCCTGGCGCTGGCCGGGCAGAAGGCCGACGGGTTCATCCTCCAGCTCGCCGACCCCTTCCTCACCGAGTGGATGATCAAGGCGGTACGGGACGCGGCGTCCGACGCCGGACGGGACCCGGACTCCGTCACCATCTGCGTCGCCGCCCCCGCCTACGTCGGCGACGACCTCGACCACGCCCGCGAGCAGTGCCGCTGGTTCGGCGGGATGGTCGGCAACCACGTGGCGGACCTGGTCGCCCGCTACGGCGAGCACTCCGGCCTGGTGCCGGAGGCCTTGACCGCGTACATCGCCGGACGCTCCGGCTACGACTACAGCCACCACGGGCGCGCCGGCAACCCGGACACCGCCTTCGTCCCGGACGAGATCGTCGACCGGTTCTGTCTGCTCGGTCCCGCCGAGGCGCACATCGAGAAGCTCCGGGCGCTCAGGGACATGGGCGTCGACCAGTTCGCGCTGTACAACATGCACGACGCCCGCGAGGCGACCATCGACGCCTACGGGGCCGAGATCATCCCGGCCCTGACCGCGTGACCGCCTGACGCTCCGTCCCCCTCGCGCTTCGCACGCACACCCCCGCACACCCCGCACGGCCCGCACACCCCGCACGGCCCGCACCACCCGCTCGGCCCGCACCACCCGCACCGCCCCGCACGGCACCGCTCCCGAGCGAAGGGCCCGTCCGCCATGACCGCCACCGTCCCACCCACCCCACCCACCCCACCGGTCTCCCCGGGTGACGCGATATCCGGCCCGGCCGCCTCCGGCCGGGTCGAACTCGCCCACGGACACGTCCCCGACGACCCCCGCTTCGCCAACGACGACCTGCTGCCCGTCCCCGTGGAGCGGCGCACCTGGACGACGTACAACTTCGCGGCCCTGTGGATCGGGATGGCCCACAACATCCCGTCCTGGCTGCTCGCCTCCGGTCTGGTGGCGCTCGGCATGGACTGGAAACAGGCCGTGTTCACCATCGCGCTCGCCAATGTGATCGTGCTGGCCCCGATGCTGCTGACCGGCCACGCCGGACCCAAGTACGGCATCCCCTTCCCCGTGCTGGCCCGCGCCTCCTTCGGGCTGCGCGGCGCCAATCTGCCCGCGCTGATCCGGGCCGCCGTCGCCTGCGCCTGGTTCGGCATCCAGACCTGGATCGGCGGCGTCGGCATCTTCACGCTGCTCGGCAAGATCTTCGGCGGCTGGGCCGGCGCGGCGGAGATCGGCGGGCAGCCCTGGACGCTCTGGCTCTGCTTCGTCCTCTTCTGGGCCCTCGAACTGGCCATCATCCACCGGGGGATGGACACCCTGCGCCGCTTCGAGAACTGGGCGGCGCCCTTCGTCCTGGTCGGCGCGGTCGTGCTGCTCGTCTGGGTCGCGGCCAAGGCGGGCGGATTCGGTCCGCTGCTGGACCAGCCCTCCGCACTCGGCTGGGGCGCCGACTTCTGGCCGGTCTTCTTCCCCTCGCTGATGGGCATGATCGCCTTCTGGTCGACGCTCTCCCTCAACATCCCCGACTTCACCCGCTTCGGCGCGGGCCAACGCGCCCAGATCCGGGGCCAGTCGCTCGGGCTTCCGACCACGATGACCTTCTTCGCCCTGCTCTCGGTCTTCGTCACCTCCGGGTCGCAGGCGGTGTACGGGGTGGCTCTCTGGGACCCGGTCCAGCTCGTCGCCCGGACCGACAACGTCTTCGGCCTGGTCTTCGGTCTGGTCACCGTGCTGATCGCGACGGTCTCGGTGAACATCGCGGCGAACGTGGTCTCACCCGCGTACGACCTGGCGAACCTCGCGCCGAGGTTCATCAGCTTCCGCACCGGGGCGCTGATCACGGGCGTGCTCGGGGTCGTGATCATGCCGTGGAAGCTCACCGAGACGCCCGAGCTCTACATCTTCACCTGGCTGGGGCTGGTCGGCGGACTGCTGGGCACGGTGGCGGGCATCCTGATCGCCGACTACTGGATCATCCGCCGCACGGTTCTCGACCTGGCCGACCTCTACCGGCCCGGCGGCCGGTACTGGTACCGGAGCGGCTGGAACTGGCGGGCGGTGGTGGCCTTCGCGGCCGGCGGCGTCCTCGCGGTGGGCGGTTCCCACTCGGCCCCCGGGAAGGGCCCGTTCCCCGCCGACGGCCTGATCCCGTTCCTGAAGCCGCTGGCCGACTACGGCTGGGCGGTCGGGCTCGCCTCCTCGCTGCTGCTGTACGTGGCGCTGACGCGGCGGTCGACGACCCGGCCGGTCACACCGGTTTGACGCTGCGGCCCAGCAGCGCCGTGACGTCCACCGTCTCGTCCGCCGAGGGAGTGGCCGCGGGCACCGGCCGGTCGAAGCCGGAGAAGTCCACGGTCCCTTCCCCGTCCCCGTTCCGCAGGGTGATCCGCACCGGGTACGGCGTGCCCTCGGCGGCCACAAAGGCCGTCAGGCGCTCACCGCCCTCGGCCCGGGTCACCGGGACGGTCGGCGCGCCGTTCACGTCGGTCTTCGCGCCCTTCGTCAGCGTGTCGAGGTCGTCGGTGCCGACGTTGTCGGTGACCAGCTCGCGGAACGTGTCGAGGTCGCAGACCTCGGTCACCTCCAGCAGCCGGGGGTCGTCGGCCGAGGCCTTCATGTAGCGGCCGTCGAGGATCGTGTCGAAGGTGGAACCGCCGATCGGCACATGGGTGTTCCAGAAGGCGGCGTCCGGCTTCAGCCAGACGTCGTCGCCGCGTTTCACGATCTCCACCGAACCGTCGTCGCCCATGTCCACCCCGCCCGCGCAGTTCCCCTCGCGGTCCAGCGTGAGGTCGATGCTCATGTCCTCCCCGGTCCCGTCGATGCTGCCGCGCGCGCTCAGATGCAGGGACCGGACGTCGACCAGGGCGTCGCGGGCGCGTTCGGCGATCTCCTCGGCGGGGAGCGTGTCGATGTCGTCGTCAGCCCGCGCGAGGGCGCCACCCGTCACGGTGAGAGCGACGGCCGCCGCACCCGCGGCCGCCCGGGCGGCCCATCGGTGTCCGCTCACGTCGCCTCCTCGAAAAGGCCCCGGTCAGGGCGTACGAACCAGGATGACCGGCACATTCGAGCGTACGCCGGGAGAGGGGGCACCGCCCGGCGCGCCTACGGAGGGTGAAGCACCTCGGTGTTTTCGGCCACGGAGCGTGGGCAAGGCTGCGGTGATCCCGCCCGGGATCACGTCCGCACGCAGCACGGAGGAGACCATCGATGAATCTGTTCACGGGGACGAGGAGCAAGGGCGCCAAGGCCATGGGGAAGTGCTCCCGGTCCCTCCTGCGGGCGCTCGCCGCCACGGCGACGGTGTCCGCGCTGGCGGTCTCGGTCACGTCGGCGACCGCGGCCCCGGCCGCGATCCCGCCCGGCCTGTCCTGCGACACCGGCAAGCACGCCGTCGACGCGTACACGGGCTTCGCGCTCTGTCGCAACAACGGCGGCCAGACGCAGACCTTCTGGGTCCATCTGGTCTGCGGCTGGGCCCCGGACGTCGACGGCAACCACGTCACGCTGAGGCCCGGCGAGTCCGGCCAGTCCACCGCCCACTGCGGGAAGATCGGCACCGGTATCGGCGAGATCCACATCCGCCCGTGATGCCGGAGCGGTGAGAACCGGCACCACCACCTGCCGCACGGGCCGTATCCGCAACGGCAGGAGCGGCCCGAACGGTTGAGCGTGCCGCCTCCTCTCGTTACCCTCCAGTAAGTACGTGTGGGCGCAGCCGGGACGACCGGCCGGCCCCGCGACACGAGGGAGGCGGCACGCCCATGTCCTCAGCGGAGCCCACCGCAGCGGAACCGACGGAAGCGGGACGCACCGAGCAGACCGGCCCGGCCGTACGCGAGCCCGGTCGCTCCCCCCGTCCGGCGGTCCCCGGCCCGTCGCCGCTCCCCGGACTCGCGGAGAGCGCCCGCCGGCTCGCCGACGCCACCACCACCTCCACCGCACTCGTGGCCGACGCCCTGGCCCGCGTCGAGGCCACGCAGCCGACCCTCAACGCCTTCCGCCACCTGCGCGCCGAGGCGGCTCTCGCCGAGGCCGCCGAGGCCGACCGCCGGCTCGCGGCGGGGGAGCGGCTGCCGCTCCTGGGCGTTCCGGTCGCCGTCAAGGACGACACCGATGTGGCGGGCCTGCCCACGCACTTCGGCTGCGACGGTGAGCGGCCCCCGGCCGTCTCCGACAGCGAGGTGGTCCGCCGGCTGCGCGCCGCCGGAGCCGTCGTCGTCGGCAAGACCAACTCCTGCGAACTGGGCCAGTGGCCCTTCACCGAGGGAACCGCCTTCGGCGCCACCCGCAACCCGTGGAACACCGCGCACACCCCGGGCGGCTCGTCCGGCGGCTCGGCCGCCGCTGTCGCCGCCGGGCTCGTCCCCGCCGCCCTCGGCTCGGACGGCGCCGGGTCCGTGCGCATCCCCGCCGCGTGGACGCATCTCGTCGGCATCAAACCGCAGCGCGGGCGCGTCTCCGTCCACCCGCACAGCGACTCCTTCCAGGGGCTCACCGTGAACGGCCCCCTCGCCCGGACGGTCGCCGACGCCGCGCTGCTCCTGGACGCCGTCGCCGGATCCCACCCCGAGGACCTCCACCGCCCGCCCGCCGTGCGCGCCGCCGACGCCGCCCGCCGCGACCCGGGCCGCCTGCGTATCGCCCTCGCCTGGCGCCCCCCGCTCACGCTCACCGGCGCCGGACCGGACCCGGAGGTGCGCCGGGCCGTCACCGCGCTCGCCGAGGCCCTCGCCCGGCTCGGCCACCGCGTCGAGGAGGCCCGTCCCCGGTACGGACTGATCGGCCTCTCCTTCGTGCCCCGGGCCACCGTGGGCATCGCCGAGTTCGCCGCCCGGCACCCCGAACCGGCCCTGCTCGACCCGCGCACCCGCAGCGCCCTGCGCACCGGGACGCGGCTGGGCGGGCGGGTGGTGCGGGCCGCCCGCGCCCGCGAGGTGCGCCAGCACCGCAGGATCGGCGCCCTCTTCGACACCTCCGGGTTCGACGTGCTCCTCACCCCGACCACGGCAGCGCCGCCGCCCCGGATCGGCAGATTCGACGACCTGAGCGCCTGGCGCACCGACGTCGCGATGGCCGCCGCCTGCCCCTACGCCTGGCCGTGGAACGTCCTCGGCTGGCCCGGGGTGAACGTCCCGGCCGGCTTCACGCGCTCCGGCCTGCCGGTCGGGGCCCAACTGCTCGGCCCCTCCCGCAGCGAGGAGCGGCTGATCGCGCTCGCCGCCCAACTGGAGGACGACCGGCGCTGGTTCGAGCACCGGCCACCGGTCTGACGGGCGATGCTCACGCCCGGACCGCCGGCCCGGCGGTCCGGTGTCACCTCTCCCTCCGGCTCGTCACTTCTCGGTGAGCATGTCCTTGCGGAGCTTGGTGAGCAGCCGGGACAGCAGCCGGGAGACATGCATCTGGGAGATGCCGAGGTGCTCGCCGATCTGGGCCTGTGTCATCTCCCGGCCGAAGCGCATCGCGACGATCTCGCGCTCCCGTTCGTCCAGCCGCTCCAGCAGGGGAGCCAACGTGTGCAGGTCCTCGACCAGTTCCATGGCCGGGTCGACGTCCCCCTTGATGTCGCCGTAGGTGACCGTCTCGGCGCTGTTCTGGTCGGCGCCGATGGGCAGGTCGAGGGAGCCCGCCGTGTAACCGTTGGCGGCTATGAGCCCCTCGATGACCTCTTCTTCGGTGAGTTCCAGATGGTGGGCGAGTTCGGCGACCGTGGGCTCGCGGTCGAGACGGGTGGAGAGCGCCTCGCGCGTCTTGGCGAGGGTCACGCGCAGTTCCTGCAGACGGCGGGGTACATGGACGGCCCACGTCGAGTCGCGGAAGAACCGCTTGATCTCGCCGACGATGTACGGGATGGCGAACGAGGTGAACTCGACCTCCCGGCTCAGCTCGAACCGGTCGATCGCCTTGATCAGCCCGATCGTGCCGACCTGGATGATGTCCTCCATCTCGCCGCTGCCGCGGTTGCGGAAGCGCTTCGCCGCGAAATGCACCAGCGAGAGGTTCATCTCGATCAGGGTGTTCCGCGCGTACTGGTACGCGTGTGTGCCCTCTTCCAGTACCTGCAACTGGTCGAAGAACAGAACCGCCAGCTTCCGTGCGTCCTTCGGCGCGATCTCCCCGGGGGCATCGATGCGCGGAAGCGCGGTGGGGGCGGCGGACGTGTCGTGTCGCGGGGTGGTGGAGAGCTGAGGGTGCTGCGTTCTGGTCGGCACGAAGGTCTCCCGGTGACTGATGTGTGTGGACAACACGGGAGTGCACCGACAGGGAACACCTCACGGCGGCCGATGCCGCTCCCATGAGTGTGTGCCTATCTGCCTAAGCACGCTGCTTCCGCGTCTGTCCCCGATCGGTGCTCTCAAACACAGCCTTCTCCCTGCGGAGGGCTTTGGAGCTGGTAGCGCCCCGGGACCCGCGCCACCGCATCGAGCTGCCGCCCGGCCCGCCGGGAGGTTCTCACGCGCCGTGAGCGCGCGGTCACGGCCCCGCCCGCCCGCCCGGCGTCCCGGTCACGAAGCCGTGCGGGGGCCTTGTGGAGCCCGGCACGCCGAAGAGATATCTTGATGTCAAGCAATGTTGCAGACGTGGAGCGGAGCACCCGGTGACTGACTCGACCATCATCTATACGCACACCGACGAGGCCCCTGCCCTGGCGACCTACTCGTTCCTGCCCGTCGTCGAGGCCTACGCCTCGACCGCGGGTGTCACGGTCGAGCGCCGTGACATCTCGCTCGCGGGCCGGATCATCGCCAGTTTCCCGGAGCACCTCAAGGCCGAGCAGCGTATCGATGACGCACTCGCCGAGCTGGGCGAGCTGGCCAGGACGCCCGGCGCGAACATCATCAAGCTGCCGAACATCTCGGCGTCGATCCCGCAGCTCAAGGCCGCCATCGCCGAGCTCCAGGAGCAGGGCTACGCCCTTCCGGACTACCCGGACGACCCGCGGACCGACGCGGACAAGGACGTCCGCGCCCGCTACGACAAGGTCAAGGGCAGCGCCGTGAACCCGGTGCTGCGCGAGGGCAACTCCGACCGCCGCGCCCCCGCCTCCGTCAAGAACTACGCCAAGGCCCACCCGCACCGCATGGGCGCCTGGACGGCCGACTCGAAGACGAACGTCGCCACGATGGGCGTCGACGACTTCCGCTCCACCGAGAAGTCCGCGGTCGTCGCCGAGGACGGCACGCTCCGCATCGAACTGGGCGCCGACGACGGCACCACCACGGTGCTCCGCGAGTCCGTACCCGTCCTGAAGGGCGAGGTCGTCGACGCGGCCGTCATGCGCGTCGCCGCGCTGCGCGAGTTCTTCACCGCGCAGGTCGCCCGCGCCAAGGCCGAGGACGTGCTGTTCTCCCTGCACCTCAAGGCCACCATGATGAAGGTCTCCGACCCGATCATCTTCGGCCACGCGGTCCGCGCCTTCTTCCCGAACACCTTCGCCAAGTACGGCGACCAGCTCGCCGCCGCCGGCCTCACCCCCAACGACGGTCTGGGCGGCATCCTCAAGGGCCTCGGCTCGCTGCCGGACGTCGGCGCCGAGATCCAGGCGTCCTTCGAGGCCGAGCTCGCCGAGGGCCCGGCCCTCGCGATGGTCGACTCCGACAAGGGCATCACCAACCTGCACGTCCCCAGCGACGTCATCGTCGACGCCTCCATGCCCGCCATGATCCGCACCTCGGGTCACATGTGGGGCCCGGACGGCGACGAGGCCGACACCATCGCCGTCCTCCCGGACAGCAGCTACGCCGGTGTCTACCAGGTCGTCATCGACGACTGCCGCGCCAACGGCGCCTTCGACCCGGCGACCATGGGCTCGGTGCCCAACGTCGGTCTGATGGCGCAGAAGGCCGAGGAGTACGGCAGCCACGACAAGACCTTCGAGATCCCCGCCACCGGCACCGTGCGCGTCGTCGACGCGAGCGGCGCGGTCGTGCTGGAGCAGGCCGTCGGCGCCGGCGACATCTTCCGCATGTGCCAGACCAAGGACCTGCCGATCCAGGACTGGGTCAAGCTCGCCGTCACCCGCGCCCGCGCCACCGGCAACCCGGCCGTGTTCTGGCTGGACGAGACCCGGGCGCACGACGCCAACCTGATCGCCAAGGTGAAGACGTACCTCGCCGACCACGACACGGACGGCCTGGACATCTCGATCAAGTCCCCGGTCGAGGCCACCGCCTTCTCCCTGGAGCGCATCCGCCGCGGCGAGGACACCATCTCCGTCACCGGCAACGTGCTCCGTGACTACCTCACCGACCTCTTCCCGATCCTGGAGCTGGGCACCAGCGCCAAGATGCTCTCCGTCGTCCCGCTGATGAACGGCGGCGGCCTCTTCGAGACCGGCGCGGGCGGCTCGGCCCCCAAGCACGTCCAGCAGCTCGTCAAGGAGAACTACCTCCGCTGGGACAGCCTGGGCGAGTTCCTGGCCCTCGCGGTCAGCTTCGAGCACCTGGCCACCACCACGGACAACGCGCGGGCCCAGGTCCTCGCCGACACCCTGGACCGGGCCACGGGCACCTTCCTCAACGAGGACAAGTCCCCGAGCCGCCGCCTCGGCGGCATCGACAACCGCGGCAGCCACTTCTACCTGGCCCTCTACTGGGCGCAGGAGCTGGCGCGGCAGACCGACGACGCCAAGCTCGCCGAGGCGTTCGCACCGCTCGCCAAGACCCTGTCCGAGCAGGAGGAGACCATCGTCGCCGAGCTCATCGCGGTGCAGGGCTCCCCGGCCGAGATCGGCGGCTACTTCCAGCCCGACCCGGCCAAGGCCGCGGCGGTCATGCGCCCGTCCGCCACGTTCAACAACGCGATCGCGTCCCTCGCCTGAGGTGATGTGAGCCGGGGGCGGCCGAGCCGCCCCCGGCCGTGACCGCCCCGGTCGGCCCTGGCGCCGGCCGGGGCGGTCCGCGTGTGCGTACCCCCCGAAAGGGTGGGATCGCGGAGCCGCACGGAGGTTCGGAGCAATCCGGCCGCCTCCCGGTTCCGAATGAGGACCGTGAGGATCAACCGCACCGCCCTGACCCGCAACACCCTCGCCGCCCTGAGCGGACTGCTCGCCGGCTTCGCCGCGCTGACCGTCGCCGAACTCGTCTCGGCCGCGGTCAGACCCCAGGCGAGCCCCGTCACGGCGGTCGGTGGAGCCGCCATCGACCGGACGCCCACCGGGGTGAAGGACTGGGCGATCCGGACCTTCGGCGAGAACGACAAGATCGTCCTCCAGCTCGGCATCGTCGCCACGCTCGCCCTCCTCGCCGTCGCCGTCGGCCTGCTGGCGCTGCGCCACCGGCGTACGGGCTCCGCCGCCGTCCTGGTCTTCGGCGCGGTCGGCACGGCCGCCGCCGTCAGCAGGCCGGACTCCACCGGGTTCACCGACGGACTGCCGTCCCTGGTCGGCGCGGTGGCCGGGGCGATCCTGCTGTACGTCCTCGTCGGCAGGCTCACCCGGGCGCGCACCGCCGCCGGGCAGGAGGAGGAGAGCGGCTGGGACCGGCGGGGCTTCCTGATCGCCGCCACCGCCGCCGCTGCCGCCTCCACCGCCGCCGGAGCCGTCGGCCGGGCCCTCAACGGCCGCAGCGCCCAGGACGCGGTCGCCTCCCGGGACGCCGTCCGGCTGCCCGCCCCGGCCTCGCCCGCGAAGCCGGTCCCGGCGGGAGCCCAGCCGAGGGTGCGCGGCATCAGCCCGTTCACCACGCCCAACGACGACTTCTACCGGGTCGACACCGCCCTCGTGATCCCCAAGGTCGACGCGAACACCTGGCGGCTGCGCATCCACGGCAAGGGTGTACGCCGGGACCTGGAGTTCGGCTACCAGGACCTGCTGAACCGGCCGCTGATCCAACGCGAGATCACCCTGTGCTGCGTCTCCAACGAGGTCGGCGGCCCCTACATCGGCCACGCCCGGTGGATCGGCGTCCGCCTGGCCGACCTGCTCAAGGAGGCCGGGGTGAAGCCCCCGTCCCGGGGCGGCGAGGCGGACCAGATCATCGCCCGCTCGGTCGACGGCATGACGCTCGGCACCCCCGTCGAGGACGTCATGGACGGCCGGGACGCGATGCTCGCCGTCGGCATGAACGGCGAACCGCTGCCGTTCGTCCACGGCTTCCCCGTCCGGATGCTCGTCCCCGGACTGTACGGGTACGTCTCGGCCTGCAAGTGGATCGAGGACATCGAGCTCACCACCTTCGACTCCTACGACGCGTACTGGGTGAAGCGCGACTGGGCCCGGGAGGCCCCGATCAAGACCCAGTCCCGCATCGACACCCCCAAGCCCTTCGGGCGCCCCGAGGCGGGCACCGTCATGGTCGCCGGGGTGGCCTGGGCCCAGCACCGGGGCATCGAGAAGGTCGAGATCCGGGTCGACGACGGCCCCTGGCGGCCCGCCCAACTCGCCGACCAGGCCACCGTCGACACCTGGCGCCAGTGGACCTACCCCTGGAAGGCGACCCCCGGCAGCCACACCCTCACCGTCCGCGCCACCGACGGGACGGGCGAGACGCAGACCGAGAAGCGCACGAAGACCGTCCCGGATGGGGCGAGCGGATGGCACTCGGTGGTCGTCAGCGTCGACTGACCGCGACGGACCTCACGGGAGGAAGGTCCTCCCCAGAGCCTCCCTCAACCCGCCCACCGTCGGACGACGGAGACAGGCCGTCAGATATCCGTCCGGGCGTACGACATACGCCGCGCCCTCGCCCGCCCCGTACTGGAAGGCGAACTCGCCCCGGCTGTCGTGGTGATGCGGGACGCCCGTCCATCGTTCCCGGGCGCCGGCGGCCAGGAGCCGGTGTGTGTCCATCCGGCCGCCGGTCAACTCCCGTGCGGCGGAGGCGAGATCGAGGGGAGCGTCGCCGGCCGGGTGGTCCCCGTACACCAGCAGCATGTGCCCGCGGCCGCGCAGGACGTCGAAGAGGCGCACCGGGTGGGCGGCGATGTCCCCGGTGAGGCCGCCGCAGTCCGGGGCCCGGTCGCCCGGCCGCAGCGGGGCCGGGTCGTCCGGGGCGAGGGGCGTCACCAGCGGGCTCTCCCGGTAGCCGACCAGGAGCTGGGCCTCGCGCAGCAGCAATGTCTCCCGGTCCGTCGGGTCCGCCTGCACCCCCTCGGCGGCGTGCCGGACGGTCCGGCCCACCACCTCCTCGCCGACCGGGTGCCGCTCCGCGTCGTAACCGGCCAGCACCCGCGGCCCCGCCGCGCCCCCGACGGCGAGCGCCAGTTTCCACGCCAGGTTGCAGGCGTCCTGGATCCCGGTGTTCATGCCCTGGGCGCCGGTCGGCGGATGGATGTGCGCCGCGTCCCCGGCGACGAACACCCGGCCCTCCCCGTACCGGTCCACCAGCCGGTGGCTGATGCGGAACACCGACGACCAGCGCAGCGCGGACGCGGTGACCGGCTCCGGCGCCAGCCGGTCCAGGACCTTCTGGATGTCGGGGAGCGCGGGGGCCGTACCGCCTTCCAGGCCGTGCGCCACCCCGTCACCGCCGCCCGCCGTCCCGGCCGCCTCCGCCTGCCGCGCGGCGGACAGTTCCGGCGGCACGAGCATCGACATCCGGTAGCGGCCGTTTCCCGGCAGCGGGATGCAGACCAGCAGATCGTCGATCGCCCCGTCCTCGCCGCGGTGCGTCGAGCGCACCCCGTACCCGGCCGGCAGATCCCACCCCACCTCCACATCGGCGAGCATGTACTCCTCGGGGAACGCGCCGCCCTCGAAGGTGAGCCCGAGTCCCTTGCGCACCGCCGAGTGCGCCCCGTCGCACCCCACCAGGAACCGGGAGCGGACCTCCACCTCTTCCCCGGACGCGGTCGTCAGCCGGCTGGTCACCCCGGCGGGATCCTGGGCGAACCCCACCAGCGCGGTCGACCGCTCGACCCCGGTGCCGAAGCGCCCGAGGAACTCCTCCAGCAGGCGCTCGGTGTCGCACTGCGGCAGCGCGGCGAAGCCGTACGGCACCTCGGGCGGCAGGACCAGCTCGACCCGGCCCCGCTCGGCCCCGTTCTCGTACGTCAGCTGCCCGCGCATCGGGACCGCCGCGTCCAGCACCTCCCGCACCAGGCCCATCCGGTCGAAGATCTCCAGGGTGCGCGGCTGGACGCCGACCGCCTTGGCGTACGGCAGCCGGGCGGGGAGCCGGTCCACGATCCGGCAGGCCACCCCTGCCCGCCGCAGCTCGGCGGCGAGCGTCAGGCCGACCGGGCCCGCGCCCACCACGAGGACGTCGGTCGATTCGCTGCGTGCCACCGGGGTCTCCCGTCGTGGGCCCCCCGCGTACGGTCCCCTCCATCGTCCTGCCCCCGGCGGCCATCGGCACCCGGGCGGCGCTCAGCCTCCCGCGGGCGGGGCCATCGCCCACCGGATCGTCCTGGTCAGGGCCCTCCCCGCGGGCCGCACGCAGGCCTTCTCGACCCCCGGCGCCCGGGGCAGCCGCAGCTCCTTCGCGGCCCACGGTGGCAGGGCGGCCACGGCGTTCGCGGCGAGCACGGCGTACAGGGGACGGGCCGGCCAGGGCAGCGGCGGGCGCAGAAGAACGAAGCGGGCCGCGTCCAGCGCCTCCGGGGTGGCGCGCAGTTCGGGGCGGTAGGCGGCGATGCGGGCCGCCAGCTCCGCCCGGTCGCGCGGCGGGTCGGGGACACCGAGGGCCCGGGCCACCGTCGCCATGTCGTCGATGTACCCGTCGCATCCTGCGCCGTCCAACGGCCGTGCCCCGTACCGCTGGTGGGCGCGCAGGAAGCTGTCCACCTCGGCGATGTGCACCCAGCACAGCAGGTGCGGGTCGGCGGCGTGGTACGGCTCACCGGAGGACGCGATGCCGCGCACCCCCTCGTGCACGGACCGTACGCGGTCGACCGCCTCCTGGGCGTGCTCCGCCGTACCGAACGTGGTCACCGCCAGGAACGTGCTGGTCCGCTGGAGCCGCCCCCACGGGTCGCCCCGGAACCCCGAGTGCCCCGCGACGGCCGCCATGGCGAGGGGGTGCAGCGACTGGAGGAGCAGGGCCCGCAGCCCGCCGATGAACATGGACGCGTCCCCGTGCACCCGCCGCACCGGCCGGTCCTCACCGAACCAGCGGGGGCCCGGGGTGCCGTGGATCCGGGCCCGGTTCTGCGGCCCGGAGGGGCCCGCGACCCGCGAGAACAGGCTCCTGCCGAGCCGTTCCCGTACCCCGGAGCCTGGCGCCGTCCTGTCCATACGACCCAGTATGCGGCGGCGCCCGCCCGCCCGGGGAGCCTTACGGCACCCGTGCCGTCCACTCCGGCGTGGCGAACTTGGTCCGGACGAGCTCCTCGGCGCGGGCGAGCTCGGCGTCGGTCACGCGTCCGGCGGTCAGGCCGTGACGCCTGCGGAACGAGTCGATCATCCGCTCGATCACCACCTGGCGCGGCAGTCCGGTCTGCCGCCGCAGCGGGTCCACGCGCTTCTTCGCCGACCGGGTGCCCTTGTCCGACATCTTCTCCTTGCCGATGCGGAGCACCTCCAGCATCTTGTCGGCGTCGATGTCGTACGCCATGGTCACGTGGTGCAGTACGGCTCCCGGCCCGCCGTCCGGCCCGACCACCCGCTTCTGCGCCGCCCCGGCGATCTTGCCGACCTCGGTGGCGATGTCGTTGAGCGGCTGGTACCAGGCCTTGATGCCCATGTCCGCGAGGGCTTCGAGGACCCAGTCGTCCAGATAGGCGTAGCTGTCGGCGAAGGAGAGCCCGGAGACCAGGGACTGCGGGACGGCCAGCGAGTAGGTGATGGTGGAGCTCGGCTCGGCGAACATCGCGCCGCCGCCGGAGATCCGCCGTACGACGTTCACCCCGTGCCGCTCGACGCCCGCCGGGTCGACCTCGTTGCGCAGCGACTGGAAGCTGCCGATGATCACGGCGGGGGAGTCCCACTCCCAGACCCGCAACGTCGGTGGCCGCTTCCCCGCCGCGACCTCCGCGGTGATGACCTCGTCCAGCGCCATGTGCAGGGCGGGCGACTGCGGGGCGTCGTGGATCAGCTGCCAGTCGTAGTCGCTCCACTCCGTGGCCTGCGCGAGCGCCCGGCGCACGGCGACGGCCACGCCCTCCGCGCTCAGCCCGAGCATCACCGTGGAGTCGGGCAGCGCCGCCTCGATCCGGGCGGCGAGCCCGGCCGTGTCGGTGTTGGCCGGGGCTCCCTCCAGCGCCGCGTCGATCGCCAGGATCGCCTCGTCGGGTTCGAGGAAGAAGTCCCCGGCGACGCGGACGTTCCGCAGGACCCCGCCCGCCACCTCCAGGTCCACCACGACCAGCTTGCCGCCGGGAACCTTGTACTCACCGTGCACCGTGCCGCCTCCACTCTCCGATGTCCGTCGCGCGGGCCCGGCTCGGCGACGAGCCGGACACACCCGCCTATAACGCTCGCGGGAGTGCCGATCATCCCCGCCCCGGGCGGTCATCCGCCGGTACGCGCCGGTGCCGCGCGCCGGCCGGGGGACAGCCGGCGGGACGGCCGTCCCGCCGGCCGGACCGGCGCAGCCGTGTGCCGTGCCCGGCGGCGGACGACGGCCGGTCCGCGACCCCCGGGCGGATCAGCGGTGGGTGAACGCCGCGGGACGCTTCTCGGAGAACGCCCGCATGCCCTCCTTCTGATCCTCCGTCGCGAACACCGCGTGGAACAGGCGGCGTTCGAAGCGCACACCTTCGGCGAGCGTCGTCTCGAAGGCCCGGTTCACCGCCTCCTTCGCCATCATCGCGACGGGCGCCGACCTACCGGAGACCGTCCCCGCGACCGCGAGCGCCTCCTCCAGCAGATCGGCGTCCGGCACGATCCGGGAGACGAGACCGGCCCGCTCCGCCTCCTCGGCGTCCATGTTCCGGCCGGTGAGGCAGAGGTCCATCGCCTTGGCCTTGCCGACCGCCCGGGTGAGCCGCTGGGAGCCGCCGATGCCCGGGATCACGCCGAGCCGGATCTCCGGCTGCCCGAAGACGGCCGTGTCCGACGCGATGACCAGATCGCACAGCATCGCCAACTCGCAGCCGCCGCCCAGGGCGTAGCCCCGTACGGCGGCGATCGTGGGCGTGCGCAGTTGCCCGAGCCGGTCCCAGGCGGTGAACCAGTCGCTCAGGTACATGTCCATGTAGCTCCGCGGCTGCATCTCCTTGATGTCCGCTCCGGCCGCGAACGCCTTCTCCCCGCTGCCGGTGATCACGATGCAGCCGACATCGGGGTCGCGGTCGAGCGCCTCCGTCGCCTCCACGGTCTCCCGCATGACGTCCAGGCTCAGGGCGTTGAGCGCCTTGGGCCGGTTCAGGGTGAGCAGGGCCGTACGGCCCCGGCGCTCGACCAGGATGGTGCTGTACGGGCCCGGGGTGGACGGGCCCGTGCGGTTCTCGTTCATGCGGTGACGCCCTTTCGCGGGTCGGTGGTGCCGGCCGAGGCGGCCCGGATGGCCCGGACGATCCCGGAGAAGTCCTGGTCGGCCCCCGCGCCCTCGGCGAACCGCGCGTAGAGCTCGGCCGCTCGCAGACCCAGTTCGGCCTCGACGCCGCCCGCGCGGACCGCGTTGGCGGCCAGGCCGAGGTCCTTGGCCATCAGCGGGGCGGCGAACCCGGGCCGGTAGTCGCGGTTGGCCGGGCTGGCCGGGACCGGGCCGGGGACCGGGCAGTTGACGGTGAGCGCCCAGCACTGGCCGGAGGCCGCCGACGCCACGTCGTACAGCGCCTGGTCGGACAGGCCGAGGCTCTCGGCGAGCACGAACGCCTCGCTGACGGCGATCATCGAGACGCCGAGGATCATGTTGTTGCAGATCTTCGCCGCCTGTCCGGCGCCCGCCGCCCCGCAGTGCACCGCCTTCCTCCCCATCACCGAGAGCAGCGGCTCGGCCGCCGCGAACGCGGCCTCCTCGCCCCCGGCCATGAACGTGAGCGTGCCCGCCTCGGCGCCCACCACCCCACCGGAGACCGGGGCGTCCAGGGAGCGGTGGCCCGCCGCCTCCGCCGCCGCGTGGGCCGCCCGGGAGTCGGCCACGTCGATGGTCGAGCAGTCGACGAACAGGGTGCCGGGACGGGCGGCGGCGAGCAGGCCCTCCGGCCCGTACAGGGAGAGCACATGGCGGCCCGCCGGCAGCATCGTGATCACCGCGTCGGCCGCCGAGGCGGCCTCGGCGGCGGACCCGGCCCGCTCGACCCCGTTCGCCACGGCTGCCGACAGACAGGACTCCACCAGGTCGTGGCCGAGCACCCGGTGCCCGGCCCTGACGAGGTTGGCCGCCATCGGGCCGCCCATGTGGCCCAGTCCGACGAAGGCGACGGTCGTGGTCACCAGGGCACCTCCTGCGATGAGTCGGACGCGGCGAGGGAGAGCCCCTCGTCGCCGGTCGGTGCGAAGTACCGGGCCACGTCCGCGTCCGTGACCTCGACCAGCGTGCCGGGCTTCCAGCGGGGTGCGCGGTCCTTGTCGATCACCTGGGCGCGGATGCCCTCCACCAGGTCGAGGGAGGAGAGGGCCGCGCACGAGACGCGGTACTCCTGCTCCAGCACCCTTTCCAGCGGGCCGAGTTCGCGCGCCCGGCGCAGCGCGGCCAGAGTGACCTTCAGCGCGGTGGGGGAGCGGCCGAGGATCGTGGCCGCCGCCTCACCCGCCGCCGGGGCGTCACAGGCGCGCAGCCGCTCCACGATCTCCTCGACCGTGTCGGCGGCGTAGCAGTGATCGATCCAGGCACGGTGGTGCTCCAGCACCCCGGGCGGCGCGGCCCGGACGTGGCGGGGGAGCACCGCCGACGGGGCCTCGCTCGCCAGCGCTGCCAGGAACGCGGGCAGCTCCGCCTGCGGTACGAAGTGGTCGGCGAGCCCGCACAGCAGCGCGTCACCGGCCCCCACCACGGCACCCGTCAGCGCGAGGTGGGTGCCCAGCTCCCCGGGTGCGAGGGCCAGCAGGTAGGTGCCCCCGACGTCCGGCACGAAGCCGATCCCGGTCTCCGGCATGGCGACCCCGGAGCGCTCGGTCACGATCCGGACGCTGCCGTGCGCCGAGACGCCGACCCCGCCGCCCATCACGATGCCGTCCATGACCGCCACGTACGGCTTGGGATAGCGGGCGATGCGGGCGTTGAGCCGGTACTCGTCGCGCCAGAACGCCGCCGACGCCTTCCCGCCCGCCTTGGCGTCCTCGTGGATGGACCGGATGTCGCCGCCCGCGCACAGACCGCGCTCACCGGCGCCGGTGATGACGACCGTCGCCACCCCGTGGTCGTGCTCCCACCGGTCGAGCGCCGCCGCGATCGTCTCCACCATCGTGCGGGTGAGGGCGTTCAGCGCCTTCGGGCGGTTCAGGGTCACCACCCCCGTACGCCCCTCGGTGTGCACGAGCACGTGCTCCTCGGTCATCGCAGGGCTCCCGTCAGGCTCCGGGCCACCATGACGCGCATGATCTCGTTGGTCCCTTCCAGGATCTGGTGGACCCGCAGGTCCCGGACGATCTTCTCGATGCCGTACTCCGCCAGATAGCCGTAGCCGCCGTGCAGTTGGAGCGCCCGGTCCGCGACCGAATAGCCGGTGTCCGTGGCGAAGTGCTTGGCCATCGCGCACAGCTGCGGAGCGCCGGCCACGTTCCGGTCCAGCGCCTCGGCGGCCTGCCGCACCAACGCGCGGGCGGCGGCCAGTTCGGTCGCCATCTCGGCCAGCCGGAACTGCAGCGCCTGCGCGTCCAGCAGTCGGGCGCCGAACGCCTCCCGGTCCGCGAGATGGGCGAGGCTGCGGTCCAGCGCGCTCTGCGCACCGCCCAGTGAGCAGGCGGCGATACCGAGCCGGCCGCCGTTGAGCCCGTTCATCGCGATGCGGAAGCCGCCGCCCTCCTCGCCGAGCAGCCGGTCGGCCGGCAGCCGCACCCCGTCCAGCAGGACCTGCCGGGTGGGCTGGGCGTTCCACCCCATCTTCTTCTCGTCGGGCCCGAACGAGAGCCCGGGGTCGTCCCGTTCGACGAGGAAGGCGGAGATGCCCCGCGGCCCGTCGTCGCCGGTGCGGGCCAGCACGATGTAGAGGTGCGAGGCGCCCGCCCCGGAGATGAACTGCTTCGTTCCCGTCAGCACGTAGTGGTCGCCGTCGCGCACCGCGCGGGTGCGCAGCGCGGCGGCGTCGGACCCGGCGCCCGGCTCGGTCAGGCAGTAGCTGCCGAGCTGCTCCATGGTGCAGAGCTCCGGCAGACAGCGGGCCCGCTGGTCCTCGGTGCCGTACCGGTCGATCATCCAGCCGACCATGTTGTGGATGGACAGATAGCCCGCGATGGACGGACATCCGGTGGCCAGGGCCTCGAAGACGAGGACCCCGTCGGAGCGGGTCAGCTCCGACCCGCCGAGGTCCTCCCGGACGTAGACGCCGCCGAGGCCGAGGCCGGCCGCCTTGCGCAGCACGTCGACGGGGAAGTGCTTGTCCTGGTCCCAGGCCACGGCGTGCGGGGCCAGGTGTTCCTGGGCGAAGTCCAGGGTCGTCTCGACGACGGCGAACTGGTCGTCGGTGAGGAGCGTGGTCACGGTGCTCATCCCATGGTCGGAATCGTGAAGCTCGCGCCGTCCCGGATTCCCGAGGCGGGCCAGCGCGAAGTGACGGTCTTCGTACGGGTGTAGAAGCGGATGGCGTCCGGGCCGTGCTGGTTGAGGTCGCCGAAGCCGGACCGCTTCCACCCGCCGAACGTGTGGTAGGCCACCGGCACCGGGATCGGCACGTTGACGCCGACCATGCCGGTGTCGACGCGGCGCGTGAAGTCGCGGGCGGTGTCGCCGTCGCGGGTGAACAGTGCGACGCCGTTGCCGTACGGGTGCTCCGAGGGCAGCCGCAGCGCCTCCTCGTAGTCCGCCGCGCGGACCACCGACACCACCGGGCCGAAGATCTCCTCCTGGTAGATCCGCATGTCGGGAGTGACCCGGTCGAAGAGGGAAGCGCCCGCGAAGAAGCCGTCCTCGTGGCCCTCCAGGGAGAAGTCCCTCCCGTCGACGACCAGTTCGGCGCCCTCCCGGACACCGAGGTCGACATAGCCGCGGACCCGGTCCACCGCGTCGCGGCCCACCAGCGGCCCGAAGTCGGCGTCCGGGTCGTCCGAGCGGCCGATCCGCAGCCCGGCGATCCGCTCGGTGAGCCGGGCGACCAGCGCGTCCGCTGTGGCCTCGCCCACCGGCACGGCCACCGAGATCGCCATGCACCGCTCGCCCGCGGAGCCGTAGCCCGCGCCGATCAGCGCGTCCACCGCCTGGTCGAGGTCGGCGTCCGGCATCACGACCATGTGGTTCTTCGCCCCGCCGAAACACTGCGCCCGCTTGCCGTGGGCGGCGGCGGTGGCGTAGATGTGCGCGGCGACCGGCGTCGAGCCGACGAAGCCGAGCGCCTTGACGCGCGGGTCCTCCAGCAGGGTGTCCACGGCCTCCTTGCCGCCGTTGACGACATTGAGGACGCCCGGCGGGAGCCCCGCCTCCAGGAACAGCTCCGCCAGCCGCAGCGGCACCGACGGGTCGCGCTCCGACGGCTTGAGAATGAAGGCGTTTCCGCAGGCCAGAGCAGGTGCGGCCTTCCACAGCGGGATCATCGCGGGGAAGTTGAACGGGGTGATGCCCGCGACGACCCCGAGCGGCCGGCGCAGCGAGTGGACGTCGATCCCGGCGCCCGCGTTGTCGCTGAACTCGCCCTTCAGCAGATGCGGGACACCGGCGGCGAACTCCACGACGTCCAGCCCGCGCGCGATGTCGCCGTGCGCGTCGGCCACGGTCTTGCCGTGCTCGGAGGAGAGCAGCCGGGCCAGGGAGTCCTTCTCCTTCTCCACCAGCTGGAGGAAGCGCAGCAGCACGTGGGCGCGGCGCTGCGGGTTCCACTCGCCCCACTCGCGCTGGGCCTGCTCGGCGTCGGCGACGGCCGCCTCGGTCTCGGAGCGGCCGGCCAGCGGCACGCGGGCCTGGACCCGGCCGGTGTTGGGGTCGAAGACATCGCCGTACGCGCCCGAGGCGCCGGGCGTGTGCTTGCCGCCGATGACATGGGTGAGTTCGCGGACCATGGAAGCCTGCTCTCGTCGGTGAGATCGTCAGGTGAGATCCGGGGACGGCACGCGGCGGCCACCGTCGCACGGCGCGCCGGTGGTCCGGGCGTGGTGCGCGAAGGGGACTGCCGTCGTGGACGCGAAGGGCAGGGGCCGTCAGGGGGCGGGGAGAACCGCTCGCCGGGACGGGATCGCGGGGCCGTGACTACGGACCGGTGCCATGCGTGTCTGCTCCATCCTCGTGGAAACACGGAACATCCCGCGGCCGGTATCCTGACTCCCGGATCAGCGCGCGCCCTCATGCCTTCCCGACGGCCGCTTCACCGTCAGTGGCGTGTCCTGCGAGGACGAACTCCCCGGTCACAGTGGCGGGACCGCGCCGGATTCGCACCGGCTTCCCTGACACCGCGGGCCTTGAGGGCGATCGGCAGCGCACCGGTCACCCCGTTGCCCCGAAGATATAGTTGGACGTCCTAGTAAGTCCACCCCGCCTCGCCCCGGACCCGATCCGCCGAAGGGCGGCCCCGCGGGGCAGGCGGCAGTTCGACGACAGGGCCTAGGGTCGTTCGAGGGCGGGTGGACCGGGACGCCGCAGTGCCGGCGCGCACGGGTCCGGGCGGGGGCGCCCGTCCGCGGACACGAGGCGCGGCGCATCGCGGGCGCCACCGGAAGGAACGGGCTGACATGAACGACGCACCACGCCACATCCTCGTCATCGGCATGGGCGCCGGCGACCCCGACCACCTCACGCTCGCCGCGGTGAAGGCCATGCGCCGGGCCGACGTCTTCTTCGTGCTGGGAAAGGGCAAGGAGAAGGACGCGCTGACCCGGCTGCGGCGGGACATCCTCGACGAGCACCTGACCGGCCCCTACCGTGTCGTCGAGGCCGAGGACCCGTGGCGGGACCGCACCCAGCAGGACGCCGGGCGCTACGCCTCGGCGGTGCGCGACTGGCGCCACCGGCGGGCCGACCTCTGCGAACGCCTGATCGCCGAGGAACTCGCACCGGGGCAGTGCGGGGCCTTCCTGGTGTGGGGCGACCCGTCCCTGTACGACAGCACCCTCGCGATCCTCGACGACATCCGGGGCCGCGGAACGGTGAAATTCGGCCATGAGGTGATTCCCGGCATCAGCAGCGTCTCCGCCCTCGCCGCCCGCCACCGCGTCACCCTGAACCAGGTCGGCCGCCCCGTCCACATCACCCCGGGACGACGTCTGGCCCAGGGGTTCCCCGATGACTGCGACCTCGTCGTGATGCTCGACGGCCACGAGAGCTTCACCCATCTGACGGGCAGGGGGTGGTGGATCCACTGGGGCGCCTACATCGGAACCCCGGACGAGATCCTGGTCTCCGGCCCGCTCGACGACGTGGCCGGCCGGATCAGCGGGCTGCGCGCGGAGGCCCGCGAGCGGCACGGCTGGATCATGGACACCTATCTGCTGAGCCCGACGTCCGGCGGCGACGGCGACTGACGGCCGGAGGCCGACGGGGCCACGTCGAGGCGCGGGCGGCGAGGGCCTCCGCACCTCGTCGTCGGACCGGCGGGAGTGTCAGCGCCGGGTCTCGTGCGCCCTGATCACGCCGAGACCGTGTCCCAGGCTGGGGCATTCGGCCGTGAAGTCGTCGCCCCTCACCAGGTAGTCGTGCACCCGGCCGTCCGCCGGTCGTTCGGTCGCGCGATACAGCGTGCCGTTCACGGTGATCGTCCAGTCGTCGCCGTCCTGGGCCCACCCGACTGTCTTCTTCATCTGGCGTTTTCCGTTTCCTCGGTCGGCCTCGCCGCGGGTCGGCGGCCGTGTAGTGGGAAGAAGAACGGCTTGTGACGCTCGGTGGTTCCGCAGTCCCTACGCCATTCGGTTACATCTGTGTCACTGTCACGTCCAGTGGGCGCGAGCGACCTGACTGGCGGTCAGCGCGCCTCTGACGAACGGCCGAACGAAGGACGAACGCGTGTGGCCCGGCGCGGTGGTCCTCCGCGCCGGAGCCGGCCCGGCGCCGGGGGAGGTGCGCCGGGCCGTGTCTCATATCACCGTCCGAAGTGTGAACAACGGTGTGCGCGGGCCGGGCGTCCCCTTAGGGTGGCCGGTGCAGCTGGTTCGCCCTGTCCGCCAGGCAGGGTGTCGCAAGAGGGAACCCGGTGGGAATCCGGGACTGCCCCGCAGCGGTGAGTGGGAACGACCGCCGTCATACGCACTGGGCCCGGCCGGGTCTGGGAAGCGACGGCCATTAGGTGTCTGCCCCGGCAGGCGTGCCCGCGAGTCCGAAGACCTGCCCGTTGCCCGCACGCGACCGTTCGCGTGCGGAGATCTCGGTGACCTCGTGGGCGGGTCGGCGTAACCATCAGGCGGACGGACACGGATGCGACGCGTCCCGGTCTCCGCCCGATGCGTCATCCCTTCGCGTCCGCGTGCCCGTCCCGGGGTCTGTTCCCGCAGACACGCTCGCGAAGGAGAGTCACGTGACAGCGAAGCCCGCAGCCGCGGCAGCACGGGCCACCGTGTACGGCTACCCCCGTCAGGGTCCCCACCGTGAACTGAAGAAGGCCATCGAGGGCTACTGGAAGGGCCGCGTCGACGCCGACGCCCTCCGGGAGACCGCCGCCGAGCTGCGCCGGGGAACGTGGCAGCAGCTCGCCGAGGCCGGGGTCCACGAGGTGCCGACCGGTGACTTCTCCTACTACGACCACGTCCTGGACACCAGCGTCATGGTCGGCGCCGTACCCGAGCGGCACCGTGCGTCGGTCGAAGCCGACGCCCTCGACGGCTACTTCGCCATGGCCCGCGGCACGCAGGACGTCGCCCCGCTGGAGATGACGAAGTGGTTCGACACCAACTACCACTATCTGGTGCCCGAGTTGGGGCCCGATACGGTGTTCAGCGCCGATTCCGCCAAGCAGGTCGCGGAGTTCCGGGAGGCGCTGGCACTCGGGTGGACGCCCCGGCCGGTGCTGGTCGGCCCCCTCACCTACCTCCTGCTCGCCAAGGCGGCCCCCGGAGTGGCGGCGGACTTCGAGCCGCTGACGCTGCTGGACCGGCTGCTTCCGGTGTACGCCGAGATCCTCGCCGACCTGCGCGCGGCGGGCGCCACGTGGGTGCAGCTCGACGAACCCGCGCTCGTCCAGGACCGCACCCCGGCCGAGCTGAACGCCGCCGCCCGCGCCTACCGCGAACTCGGCGGACGCGCCGACCGGCCCCAACTGCTGGTCGCCTCCTACTTCGGGCGGCTCGGCGAAGCCCTGGCGGTCCTGGCCAAGGCCCCCGTCGACGGGCTGGCCCTGGACTTCACCGAGTCCGGCGCGGGGAACCTCGACGACCTCGCGGCGGCCGGCGGCCTGCCGGGCAAGCGCCTGGTCGCCGGTGTCGTCAACGGCCGCAACATCTGGATCAACGACTACGCGAAGTCGCTCGCCACCCTCGGCACCCTCCTCGGCCTCGCCGACCGGGTCGACGTCTCCGCCTCCTGCTCGCTGCTGCACGTCCCGCTGGACGCCGACGCCGAACGCGGCATCGACCCGGAGACCGCCCGCTGGCTCGCCTTCGCGAAGCAGAAGACCGAGGAGATCGTCGTCCTGGCCCGCGGCCTGGGCAGCGGCACGGACGCCATCGCGAGCGAACTCGCCGCCAACCGCGCCGACCTGGCCTCCCGCACCGGCGCGGCGCTCACCCGCGATCCGGCCGTACGCGCCCGCACGGCGGCCGTCACCGAGGCCGACGGCCGTCGCTCCCAGCCGTACGCCGAGCGGTCCGCCGCCCAGCGCGCCGGCCTCGGGCTCCCGCTGCTGCCGACGACCACCATCGGCTCGTTCCCGCAGACCACCGAGCTGCGCACCGCGCGCGCGGAGCTGAGGGCGGGACGGATCGACGAGGCCGAGTACGAGGAACGCGTCAAGGACGAGATCCGCGAGGTCCTCTCCTTCCAGGAGAAGGCCGGGATCGACGTCCTGGTGCACGGCGAACCCGAACGCAACGACATGGTGCAGTACTTCGCCGAGCAGCTCGACGGCTACCTCGCCACCCAGCACGGCTGGGTGCAGTCCTACGGCACCCGCTACGTCCGGCCGCCGGTCCTCGCGGGCGACATCTCGCGCCCGGAGCCCATGACCGTGCGCTGGACCACGTACGCGCAGTCGCTGACCGCACGCCCCGTCAAGGGCATGCTCACCGGCCCGGTCACCATGCTCGCCTGGTCCTTCGTCCGCGACGACCAGCCGCTCGGCGACACCGCCCGCCAGGTGGCCCTCGCCCTCCGCGACGAGGTCAACGACCTGGAGGCGAACGGTACGTCGGTGATCCAGGTCGACGAGCCCGCGCTGCGCGAGACGCTGCCGCTGCGGGCGGCCGAGCACGCCGCGTACCTGGAGTGGGCGACGGAGTCCTTCCGGATCGCCACCTCGGGGGTGCGGCCGGACACCCAGATCCACACCCACATGTGCTACGCGGAGTTCGGCGACATCGTCCAGGCCATCGACGACCTCGACGCCGACGTCATCAGCCTGGAGGCGGCCCGCTCCCACATGCAGGTCGCCCGCGAACTCGCCGCCCACGGCTACCCCCGCGAGGCGGGACCCGGCGTCTACGACATCCACTCCCCGCGCATCCCCGGCGCCGAGGAGGCGGCGGCCCTGTTGCGCAAGGGACTCGAGGCCATCCCCGCCGAGCGCCTGTGGGTGAACCCCGACTGCGGCCTGAAGACCCGTGGCTGGCCCGAGACCCGGGCCTCCCTGGAGAATCTGGTCGCCGCCGCGCGGCAGATCCGCGCGGAGCTGCCCACCGGAGCGGCGTGATCCGGCCCGGTGCGGAGGCGGTCACCACCGCTTCCGCACCGGGCCCCGCCCGTACGGCCCCCGGGGACGACGGCGGGGAACGGCTCGACGCCCCCGCACGGGCGGAGCCCCGCCGAAGGATGCCGGCATGGGCCGTCGGCCGCGTCCCGACTACGCTCGGAGGAACGGTAGTTCGGACGTCCGTGGATCGCCCCGTACGGTGGGAACGCATTCCGCCGCACGGTCGGAGTTAGGTTAGCCTAACCAGCGAATACCCGGTTGTGGATCTTTCCGTGACCGGTGCCGCCCCGCGCGCGGGCGCGACACCCGCACGACCCGCCGCGCACTCCGACCGAAGGACTTCGCCATGTTGCGTGCTCAGGGCCTGCCGTCCTGCGAACTCCCCGTGGAGCGTGCGGTGTGAGCGACGCGACGCCGCCGGCACCCGGCCCGGACCGTCCGCGGGAAGAAGGCCTCGTCGCGGGCGGAGCGCACGGGCCCGGCCGGCTACGGGCCCTCACCGCGATCGTCCTGGACACGCTGGAGGACGCCGCCCCGGCCCGGGGCGGCCCGCTGCCCGCCGGGGGGCCCGAGGCCGTGGCCCGGAACACGCTCGCCCGCTTCGACCCGGTCCTGCCGGAGGAGGGCATCGGGCCCGAGTCCGCGCTCGGGGACCTGGTCCGCGCGGTCGCGGAAGGGGCCGCCGACCCGGCCGATCCCGCCTGCGTCGCCCATCTGCACTGCCCGCCGCTCGCCGTGGCCGTGGCCGCGGACCTGGCGGGGGCGGCCCTCAACCCCTCGATGGACTCCTGGGACCAGGCGCCCGCCGCCGGGGTGATCGAAGAGGCGACCACGGCCGCCCTGGCCCGGCTGATCCACCCGACGGCCCTCGCCCCCGACGCCCTCATCACCAGCGGCGGCACCGAGTCCAACCTGGTCGCCCTGCTCCTCGCCCGGGAACGGGCGACCCCCGGCACCCTCCGGGTGGTGACCGGCTCCAACGCCCACCACAGCGTCCACCGCGCCGCATGGATGCTCGGTCTGCCCGCTCCCGTGGTCGTCGCCTGCCGCGACGGCCGGATCGACCCGGCCGCGCTCGACGACGCCCTGGCGGCCCTCGCCGGAGCACCGCTGCTGGTCGTCGCCACCGCAGGAACCACCGACGAGGGGCGGATCGACCCCCTCCCGGAGATCGCCCGCGTCGCCGAGCGGCACGCGGCCCGGCTCCACGTCGACGCCGCCTACGGCGGCCCGCTGCTGTTCAGCGAGCGGCTGGCCCCGCTGCTCGCGGGCCTGGAGCACGCCGCCTCCGTAACGTTCGACCTGCACAAACTCGGCTGGCAGCCGGTCGCCGCCGGAGTGCTGGCCGTCGCGGACGCCGGGATGCTCGCGCCGCTGTCCCTGCGCGCCGACTACCTCAACGCCGACGACGACACCGAGGCCGGACTCCCGGACCTGCTGGGCCGCTCGATCCGCACCACCCGGCGCCCCGACGCCCTGAAGATGGCGGTCACCTTCCGGGCCCTCGGCCGCCGGGGACTCGGCGGACTGGTGGAGCACTGCGTGCGTACGGCCCAGGAGTTCGGCCGGGCCGTCGACGCCCGCCCCGGACTGCGCCGCCGCCCCGGCGACATCGGGATCAGCACCGTGCTGTTCCGCCCCGCGGCGGCCGACGCGCTGCCGGACGAGGCGGGCGACGCCGTGGTCGCCGCCGTCCGCCGCACCCTGCTCGCCGAGGGCCGCGCCGTCCTGGGCCGCGCCCTGGCGGAGGACGGCGACGGCCGGCGCCGCCTGTGGCTGAAGGCCACCCTGCTGCACCCGGACGCGGCCACCGCCGATCTGCTGCCCCTGCTCGACCTCGTCACGGCGGCGGCGGACCGTGCGGCGGCGGACCACGCGGCGGCCGAAGCGCCGGCGGCCGAAGATACCGATGCCCCCCTGGCGGAAAGGCTGTCGCCATGACGCCGACGACGCGCACGACGCGCCCGGGACGACCCGCCGCCGCACCAGCGACCCCCGCCGGAGGAACCCGATGACGCCCGGACCGCGCACGCCGCCGCTCGACCTGCTGGGAGTGGGGGCGGGGCCCTTCAACCTCTCCCTCGCCGCGCTCGCCGACGGCGTCCCCGGGCTGCGCACCGTCTTCCACGAGCAGCGCGCCGCCTTCCACTGGCACCCCGGGCTGCTGATCGAGGGTGCGACGCTCCAAGTGCCCTTCCTGGCCGACTTGGTGAGCCTCGTCGAGCCCACCAGTCCCTGGTCCTACCTCAATTACCTCAAGACCCGCCGCAGACTCTTCCCGTTCTACTTCGCCGAGCACTTCCACATACACCGCTCCGAGTTCGACAGCTATCTGCGCTGGGTGAGCGCCGAACTTCCCGCCACCCGCTTCGGACACCGGGTCGACACGGTGGCCTGGGACCCCGGACAGGAAGCGTTCGCCGTGGAGTTCACCCGGCTGGGACCCGACGGGGAGACGCTCACGACCGGGCTCGCCCACGCCCGCAACCTGGCCCTCGGCGTCGGTACGGCCCCTCACGTCCCCGAGCCGTTGCGGGCGCTGGTCCGGGACCCGGGCGCGGTGGTGCTGCACTCCGCCGACTACCTCTCCCAGCGGGACCGGCTGCTGGCCGCCCGGCACATCACCGTCGTCGGCTCGGGCCAGTCGGGCGCCGAGGTCCTGCTGGACCTGCTGCGGTCCCGGCCCGAGGGGGCGGAGGGACTGACCTGGCTGGCCCGTACGCCGGCGTTCGCGCCCATGGAGTACAGCAAGATCGGCCTGGAGCAGTTCACCCCCGACTACACCCGCTACTTCCACGGACTTCCGCAGGCGACCCGGGACCGGCTCCTGCCCCGTCAGTGGCAGCTCTACAAGGGCGTCAGCGGGGACACGCTCGGGGACATCCACGACGAGCTGTACCGGCGCAGTCTCGGCGGAGGCTGGCCCGACGTCACGCTCACCCCGGGCATCGAGGTCACCGGCGCCGCCGTCACCGGGGCGGGCCGCATCGAGCTGGCCGTCGAGCACGGCCAGCAGGAGGCGCGGGGCCGCCTCGTCACGGACGCCGTGGTCCTCGCCACCGGATACCGGGAGCGCCCCGTCGAGAGGCTGCTCGCCGCCCTCGCCCCCTCCATCGTCCGCGACGGGGCCGGGCGTCCGCAGGTCGACGAGGCCCAACGACTCGTTCTGGCACCGGAGATAACCGGTTCCGTCTTCGTGCAGAACGCCGAACGGCACACGCACGGAGTCGGTGCGCCGGACCTGGGACTGGCCGCCTGGCGGTCCGCCGTGATCGTCAACGCGCTGACGGGCAAGGAGTTCTACCCGCTGCCCGAACGCACTGCCTTCACCACGTTCGGCCTCGGCGCACAGGTCCGCGAGGACCGGGATCCCGCGTCGCACGCGGCCGAGGACCGGCGGTGACGGTGGCGCCCGGAACGGCGGCGGGCCGCGCGGTGGGGTTCACCGTGCGGCCCGGGGCGGGGTGGGGCGAGTGATCAGCCCTTGCGGGTGTTGATCTCCTCGGTGAGCTGGGGGACGACCGTGAAGAGGTCGCCGACGACGCCGTAGTCGACGAGTTCGAAGATCGGGGCCTCGGCGTCCTTGTTGATCGCGACGATCGTCTTCGAGGTCTGCATGCCCGCCCGGTGCTGGATCGCGCCGGAGATGCCCGAGGCGATGTACAGCTGCGGCGAGACGGACTTGCCGGTCTGCCCGACCTGCGAGGTGTGCGGGTACCAGCCCGCGTCCACCGCCGCACGCGACGCGCCCACCGCGGCGCCCAGCGAGTCCGCGAGCGCCTCGATCAGCGGGAAGTTCTCCGCACCGTTGACCCCGCGCCCGCCCGAGACCACGATCGCCGCCTCGGTCAGCTCCGGACGGCCGGTCGACTCACGCGGCGTCCGCGAGACCACCTTCGTGCCCGTCGCCCCCTCACCGAACGACACCGCCAGCGTCTCGACCGCACCCGCGGCGGCCGCCGGCTCGACCGGCGCCGAGTTCGGCTTGACCGTGATCACCGGAACACCCCGGGAAACCCGGGACCTGGTGGTGTAGGAGGCGGCGAACACCGCCTGCGTCGCCACCGGACCCTCGTCACCGGCCTCCAGATCGGTGGCGTCGGTGATGATGCCGGAGCCGATACGCAGCGCGAGGCGGGCGGCGATCTCCTTGCCCTCGGCCGAGGACACCACCAGCACCGCCGCCGGGGACACCGCCTCGAACGCGGCCTGCAGCGCGTCCACCTTCGGCACCACCAGATAGTCCGCGAACTCCGGGGCATCGGAGGCCAGGACCTTCACCGCACCGTGCTCACCCAGCACACCCGCGGTGCTCTCGGCACCCGCGCCCAGCGCCACGGCGACCGGGTCACCGATGCGACGCGCCAGCGTCAGCAACTCCAGCGTGGGCTTACGGACCGCACCGTCCACATGATCGACCAGAACCAGAACTTCAGCCATGACAACGCACTCCAGACAGACGAGAGAAGAAAAACGGGGGAAGAGGCAGGAGAGAAGGGGACCGCGGGCGCGGGATCAGATGAACTTCTGGCCCGCGAGGAACTCGGCGAGCTGCTTGCCGCCCTCACCCTCGTCCTTCACGATCGTGCCCGCGGTGCGCGCCGGACGCTCGGTCGCCGAGTCGACCGCCGTCCACGCACCCGCCAGGCCGACCTCGTCCGCGTCCAGCTCCAGGTCCTCCAGGTCCAGGGACTCCACCGGCTTCTTCTTCGCCGCCATGATCCCCTTGAAGGAGGGGTAGCGCGCCTCACCCGACTGGTCGGTCACCGACACCACCGCCGGCAGCGACGCCTGAAGCTGCTCGGTCGCGGTGTCACCGTCACGCCGCCCGGTCACCACACCACCGTTCACAGCGACCTCGGACAGCAGCGTCACCTGCGGCACACCCAACCGCTCCGCCAGCAGCGCCGGCAGCACCCCCATCACACCGTCGGTGGAGGCCATCCCGCAGATCACCAGGTCATAGCCGGTCTTCTCGACCGCCTTCGCCAGCACCAGCGACGTGCCCATCACATCCGTGCCGTGCAGATCGTCGTCCTCGACGTGAACCGCCTTGTCCGCACCCATCGACAACGCCTTGCGCAACGCGTCCTTGGCATCCTCCGGACCCACCGTCACCACGGTGATCTCCGCATCGTCCGCCTCGTCCGCGATCTGCAACGCCTGCTCGACCGCGTACTCGTCCAGCTCCGACAGCAGACCGTCGACATCCTCACGGTCCAGCGTCAGGTCATCGGCGAAACGCCGGTCACCGGTCGCGTCGGGCACGTACTTCACACAGACAACGATCCTCAAGCTCACGCCGGCTCTCCTGCCTACCTGGGTGTGGTCCCACCTGGGTGTCCTTCGTACTGGTCCACAGATTATGGCACTCAGTACCCTCTGTAAAGGTACCCAGTGCCAAACTGCTCCTTCCGGTGCTACGTTTCGCCGCATGAGCGAGGCGCGAGGACCCGAGAAGAAGGCACCCATGCGGGAGGTGCTCGCGCAGGCGGCCTTCCAGCTCTTTCTGGAGCGGGGCTTCGAGCGGACGACCGTGGACGACATCGTGGCGAGAGCCGGGGTGGGCCGGAGGTCGTTCTTCCGCTACTTCCCGTCCAAGGAGGACGCGGTCTTCCCGGATCATGAGCGCTGCCTCGCCGAGATGACCGAGTTCCTGGCCGTCGTCGACGGCGGCGACCCGGTCGGCGCGGTGTGCGACGCCGCCCGCATCGTGTTGCGGATGTACGCGGCCAACCCGGAGTTCTCCGTGCAGCGTTACCGCCTCACCCGGGAGGTCCCCGGGCTGCGGACGTACGAACTGTCGGTGGTGCGCCGTTACGAGCAGACCCTCGCCGGTCATCTGCGCGGCCGGTTCGGCGAGGGCGGGGACGGGGAGTTGAGGGCCGAGGTGATCGCCGCCTCCGTGGTCGCCGCCCACAACAACGGGCTCCGGCTGTGGCTGCGTTCGGGTGGGGAGGGTGATCCCGAGGTGGCCGTCGACCATGCGCTCGCCCTGGTGCGTGAGGTGTGGGGGCGGTCCGTGGCGGAGGCGGAGGCGGGTGCGGGTGCGCCGTCGCCGGAGGGGGGCGGGGGAGGGGAAGGCGCCTCAGGGGTTCTCGCGGCCGGCCCGGCCGCGTCTCCTCCCGCCGCTCCCTCGTCCGCCGGTCCCCTTCCCGCCTCCACCGCGTCCTCCGGATCCGCCCCCGCCCCTCCCGCCTCCCTCTTTCCCGTCTCCGGCGACGGAGAGGTGATCGTGATGGTCGCCCGGAAAGGCACCCCGATGTGGCGCGTCGTGCAGCAGATCGAGGCAGCCGTCGGTGAGAACTGAGCATCAATGGGCACTCAGTGCCTTTACTGTCCGGCACTGAGTGCCATATGGTGCGGACGCGCCCGCAGCGCAGGTGCGGCGCGTCCGAGTCGAGCGCAGGGGGTCGAGCCGTGTCCCAGACAGCTACGGGCACCGTCCAGAAGGCGCACGAGGAGTGCGGCCTCTCCTACAACCGCTGCCGCTGGTGCGGCACCGCCTCGTTCCGGCGGCTGCTGTGCCCGGTGTGCGCGTCGAGCGAACTGGAGCCCGAAATCACCAACGGCCACGGCACGGTCGTCCGGACCGCCGTGGTCCACCGCTACACCGAGGCGGCGCGCAACGAGTCCCTCGTGCGGTTCTCCGAAGGGTTCGTCTTCCGCTGCCGGATCGTGGGGGCGGCTCCGCACCTGGTGACGGTCGGCGCGCGCGTGCGGCCCGTCCCCGGGGACGAGCCGGAGACGGGCGAGGTGGTCCTGGAGCTCTGCGAGCCGCCCGCGCGGCGCGACTGGGTCTGAGCGTCCCGGCCGGCCGGGCGGCGCGACGCCGGGCGGCCGGTCAGCCCAGCCGGTTGAGCATTTCCGTGGCCAACGGGACCGAGGAGGCCGGATTCTGACCGGTGATCAGGTTGCGGTCGGTGATCACGAACGGCGCCCAGGGCTCACCCTCCTGGAAGTCCGCGCCCAACGCCACCAGCCGGTCCTGGAGGAGCCACTCAGCCCGGTCCGCGAAGCCCGCCTGGGCCTCCTCCGCGTTGGTGAAGCCGGTCAGGCGGTACCGGGCGAACGCGTTCGCGCCGTCGGGGCCGGTAGCGGCCAGCAGCGCCGCAGGGCCGTGGCAGACCACACCGAGCGGCTTGCCCGAGGCCAGCACCCGCGCGAGCAGCCGCCCGGAGACCGGATCCACCGCGAGGTCCTCCATCGGGCCGTGGCCGCCGGGGTAGAAGACGGCGTCGTACGCGTCCGGGTCCACGTCCTCCAGGGCGACCGGCCGCCGCAGCTCCTCGAACGCCTCAAGACCGGCCGCCACCGCGTCGGCGCCCTCCTGGCCGCCGTTGACCTCGGGCGCCAGGCTGCCGCGGTCCACGGTCGGGACGACGCCGCCCGGGGTGGCGACGACCACCTCGTGCCCGGCGGCGGTGAACGCCCGGTACGGCGCCACGGCCTCCTCGGCCCAGAAGCCCGTGGGGTGGGCCGTACCGTCCGCCAGGGTCCAGTGGTCCGCGCCGGACACCACGAAAAGGATCTTTGCCATGTCGTACATCTCCGTTGGTCGGGGTGGCTGACCAGGCCGACGGTAGGCCCGGCCGGGCCTGGATCCGCCTCCCGCCCACGTGTGCCGGAAAGAGGCTTCCGACGGGGCGGCGGCGATCGGCCGTCCGGCGGATCGCCTGCCCCCGGCGCACGGCCCGAACCGTCCAGGGCGGAATCGGCCGGCGGATTCCTCCGGGGGCGGGCCGCCCCGTCGGAGATGTCCGCATTCACCCGGAGGACGAGGGCTCGTACGGCCGTGCTTAGCTGGAGCCATGATCGATGACTTCCTGTACGGGACCGCCGGGCACACCGGACCGCAGGCCGAGGTCGAGGCCGCCGTGCGCGCCGCCGCCGCGGCCGAGATCATGCCGCGCCACCGGAAGCTCGCCGCCCACGAGATCATCGAGAAGAACGGCCCGCACGACCTGGTCACCGCCGCCGACCGGCTGGCCGAGGAGCACCTGACCGCCGCCCTCACCAAGCTGCTGCCCGGCTCGGTCGTCGTCGGCGAGGAGTCCGTGCACGCCGACCCGGCGGTCTACGACGCCCTCGGCGGCGACGCCCCGGTCTGGATCGTCGACCCGGTCGACGGCACCCGCCAGTTCGTCCGGGGCGAGGCCGGCTTCTGCACCCTGGTCGCGCTCGCCCTCCACGGCGAGGTGTACGCCTCCTGGACGTACGCACCGGTCCGGGGCGAGATGGCCGTCGCCGTACGAGGCAGGGGCGCCACGCTCAACGGGGTGCCGATACGCTCCGGGGCGCCCGCACCCGGCGCCGAGCTGACCGTGGCGATGTCGCACCCCGACTACACCACCGAGGCCCAGAAGCGGGCCCTGCTCGGCCTGCGCACCGAAGGCATCGCGGCCCGCCCCTGCGGCTCGGCCGGCCTGGAGTACCTCGCGGTGGCACGCGGCGACCTGGACGCCACCGCCTTCAACTGGGAATACGCCTGGGACCACGCCGCGGGCCTGCTCCTGGTCACCGAGGCGGGCGGCGCCCAGTCGACCCTGTCCGGCGCCCCGTTCCGTATCGCCGGCGGCAACGAACTGCCGTTCACGGCGGCCCGCGACGAGGCCACCGTCCAGCGCGTACTGGCCGCCCTGCGCACCGAAGTCTGACCCGCCCCGCCCGGCCCGGGGACCCGCGTCCGCACAGTCGGTGGCTGCGCATACCCTGGGAGTCAGACTTCCGGCCGACGAAGGAGTCCCAAGGTGCCGTCGATGCTCGATGCGGTCGTGGTGGGCGCGGGTCCCAACGGACTGACCGCCGCGGCCGAACTGGCCCGCCGGGGCCTAGCGGTGGAGGTCCACGAGGCGCTCGACACCATCGGCGGCGGCGCCCGCACCGAGGAGCTGACCCTCCCCGGATTCCGGCACGACCCCTGTTCCGCCGTGCACCCCCTCGGCATCGGCTCGCCCGCGTTCCGCGGCATGCCGCTGGACCGGCACGGCCTCCGGTGGCTGCACCCCGAGGTCGACCTCGCGCACCCCTTCCCGGACGGCACCGCGGTCACGCTCACCCGCTCGGTGGGCGAGAGCGCGATGTCGCTGGGGGCCGCCGACGCCGGGGCCTACCGCCGGCTCGTGGCCCCCTTCGTCGGCCGCTGGGACACCCTGGCCGCCGACTTCCTGCGCACCCCCTGGGACGGTCTGCCCCGCGACCCCTACCGGCTGGCCCGCTTCGGCCTGCTCGGCCTCCAGCCCGCCACCTGGGTCTCCCGCCGCTTCGCCGGTGAGAAGGCCCGCGGCCTCTTCGCCGGGCTCGCCGCCCACGCCATAGCTCCCACCAGCGGCTTCGCCACCTCCGCCATCGCCCTCGTCTTCGCGCTCGCCGCCCACGAGAACGGCTGGCCGGTGCCGCGCGGCGGCTCCCAGGCCATCTCCGACGCCCTCGCCTCCTTCCTCCGCGAACAGGGTGGCACGATCCGGACCGGCAGCGAGGTCAAGCGCCTGGACGAACTCCCGCCCGCCCGCGCCTACATTTTTGACACCTCGCCCTCCGCGCTCGCCCGGATCGCGGGCCTCGGCTCCGCGTACCACCACTACCGCTACGGCGCCTCCGCCTTCAAGATCGACTATGCCCTGTCGGGCCCCGTCCCGTGGACCGCGTCCGAGGCCCGCCGCGCGGGCACCGTCCACATCGGCCCCGACGCCGGGACCATCGACACCGCGCTGAGGGCGGCCGTCGAGGGCCGCGACCCGAGCGTGCCCTTCCTCATCACCGCCCAGCCCAGCGTCACCGACCCCTCCAGAGCCCCCGAGGGACGCCATGTCTTCTGGGTGTACGGGCACGTCCCGGCCGGCTGGGAGGGCGACGCCACCGACGTCATCGAACGCCAACTGGAGCGCTTCGCCCCGGGGTTCCGCGACCTCGTTCTCGCCCGCGCCCTCGCGGGACCGCCCCAACTCGCCGCCCGCAACGCCAACTACGTCGGCGGCGACATCGCGTGCGGAGCCTTCGCCGGCCTCCAGACGCTGATCCGCCCCAAGCTCGCCCGCGTCCCCTACGCCACCGCGCACCCCGCGGTCTTCCTCTGCTCCTCGGCCACCCCGCCCGGACCCGGGGTCCACGGCATGTCCGGCCACCACGCCGCCAAGGCCGTATGGCGAAGGCTGCGGGCCTCCTGACCGGACCCGGCGGCGAAGGCCCCCGGCGCGCGGCATGATGTCCGCATGAGCACCTCTGTCTCCCCCGCCGTACGCCTGGTCCGCGGCGACATCACCGACCAGTCCGTCGACGTCATCGTCAACGCGGCGAACTCCTCGCTGCTCGGCGGCGGCGGAGTCGACGGCGCCATCCACCGGCGCGGCGGACCCGACATCCTCGCCGCCTGCCGCGAACTGCGCGCCGCGCACTACGGGAAGGGACTGCCCACCGGGCAGGCCGTCGCCACCACCGCCGGACGCCTCGACGCCCGATGGATCGTGCACACGGTCGGCCCGGTCTTCTCCGGCGCCCAGGACCGGTCCGCCCTGCTCGCCTCCTGCTACCGAGAATCCCTGCGCCTGGCAGCGGAGTTGGGGGCCCGGTCCATCGCGTTCCCGGCGATCTCCACCGGCATCTACGGCTGGCCGATGGACGACGGCGCCAAGATCGCCGTGCGCACGGTCCTGGCGGAGGCCGTGGAGCCGATCGAAGAGGTGCGCTTCGTCCTCTTCGACGCCCACGCGTACGTGGAGTTCGAGGAAGTCCTCGCGATGCGCTGAGCCCGCCCCGCGCCCCGAAGGATCCGTGCCCGGCGCCCGTCGGAAGGCTTCAGGCCTGTCGGATTCCCGCGCGAGGGCCCTGTCGGATTTCCGCCAGCCAAGCCCCTGACCGGTGCACCATCCTGGAACCATGCACACCGACACCGAGCGCTGCGTGCGGGCCGTCCAGTCCAAGGACTCCCGCTTCGACGGCTGGTTCTTCACCGCGGTCCTCACCACCCGGATCTACTGCCGCCCCAGCTGCCCCGTCGTGCCGCCCAAGGTCCGCAACATGACCTTCTACCCCAGCGCCGCCGCCTGCCAGCAGGCCGGATTCCGGGCCTGCAAGCGCTGCCGCCCCGACACCAGCCCCGGATCCCCCGAGTGGAACGCCCGCGCCGACTCGGTCGCCCGCGCCATGCGCCTGATCCGGGACGGGGTCGTCGACCGCGAGGGCGTGTCCGGGCTCGCCGCCCGGCTCGGCTACTCCGCACGGCAGATCGAACGCCAGCTGCTGGCCGAGCTGGGCGCCGGACCGCTCGCCCTGGCCCGCGCCCAGCGGGCGCAGACCGCCCGCCTGCTCATCGAGACGACCGCGCTGCCCATGGCCCAGGTCGCGTTCGCCGCCGGCTTCTCCTCGATCCGCACCTTCAACGAGACGGTCCGCGAGGTCTTCGGCCTGGCCCCCGGCGAGCTGCGCACCCGAGCCGCCCGGGGCCCCGGACCCGCCGCCGTGCCGGGCGTCATCGCGCTCCGCCTCCCCTACCGGGCCCCGCTCAACCCCGGCAACCTCTTCGGCCACCTCGCCGCGACCGCCGTCCCCGGCGTCGAGGAGTGGCGGGACGGAGCGTACCGCCGCACCCTCACCCTCCCGTACGGCCACGGCGTCGTCGCCCTGAGTCCCGCGCCCGACCACATCGCCTGCCGGCTCGCCCTCACCGACCCCCGCGACCTCACCCGGGCCATCAGCCGCTGCCGCTGGCTCCTCGACCTGGACGCGGACCCGGTCGCCGTCGACGCGCAGTTGCGCACCGACCCGGTGCTCGCCCCGCTGGTCGACGCGGGCCCCGGCCGCCGGGTGCCCCGCACCGTGGACGGGGCCGAGTTCGCCGTGCGCGCGGTGCTCGGCCAGCAGGTCTCCACCGCCGCCGCCCGCACCCACGCCGCCCGGCTGGTCACCGCCCACGGCGTCCCGGTCGAGGACCCCGAGGGCGGGCTGACCCACCTCTTCCCGACGCCGGAGGCGCTGGCGGGACTCGACCCGGAGGCCCTGGCCCTGCCGCGTACCCGCCGAACGACCCTCACCACGCTCGTCGCCGCCCTCGCGGAGGACCGGCTGCGGCTGGACACCGACACCGACTGGGAGCGGGCCCGCACCGAACTGGCCGCCCTGCCCGGCTTCGGGCCCTGGACCGTCGAGTCCATCGCCATGCGGGCCCTCGGCGACCCCGACGCCTTCCTCCCGGGCGACCTCGGCATCCGCCGGGCGGCCGGACGGCTGGGCCTGCCGGCCACCCCCGCCGCCCTCACCGCACGGGCCGTCGACTGGCGCCCCTGGCGGGCGTACGCCGTGCAGTACCTCTGGACGGTGGACGACCACCCCATCAACCACTTGCCCGACTGAAGGAGCACCGCCATGACCGCCGCACCCGCCACCGCCGCCGCCAGACGGCACACGGTCGTCGACAGCCCCTACGGCCCGCTGACCCTCGTCGCCACCGACGGAGTCCTCTCCGCCCTCTACATGACCGACCAGCGCCACCGCCCGCCCGAGGAGACCTTCGGCGTCCCGGACCCGGAGCCCTTCGGCGAGACGATCCAGCAGCTCACCGAGTACTTCGCCGGCCACCGCACCACCTTCGACCTGCCGCTGAACCTGGCGGGCACCCCGTTCCAGCGGAGCGTCTGGGCGGAGCTGCTGAGGATCCCGTACGGCGAGACCCGTACCTACGGCGAACTGGCCGAGGAGCTCGGAAAACCGGGGGCCTCGCGGGCGGTCGGACTGGCCAACGGCAAGAACCCCGTCGGGATCATCGTGCCGTGCCACCGGGTGATCGGAGCCTCCGGGAGCCTCACCGGCTACGGCGGCGGCCTGGACCGCAAGCAGCGGCTGCTCGCCTTCGAGAGCGGCGGGAGCGCGGACGGGCCGCAGGCGCTGTTCTGAGGGCGGCCGGGGCGTGCCGAACCCGGTACGCCCCCGCCCCGCTCAGCCGGTGAAGATCTCCACGGTCGTCCAGACGGCGAGACCCAGCATGCAGATCCCGCCGATCCGCTGCACGGTCTTCAGCGGTACGCGGCTGGCGATGAACTTCCCCGCCAGCAGCGCCAGCGCCGAGACGGACATCAGGGCGGCGGCCGAGCCGATCGCCGTGGACCAGGTGCCGTTGCTCGCGGCGAGGTTGGCGGTGGTGATCTGGGTCAGATCACCCCACTCGCTGATGAAGACCGCCATGAACGCGGTCGAGTAGACCGGCCAGAAACCGGTCACCGTCTTCACCTCGGCGTCCTCGTCGTCGTCCCCGCCGCTGCCGCGCAGCAGGAGGAACGCACCGAGCGCGAACAGCGAGGCCGAGACGAGCTTGACGATCCAGTCGGGCAGCAGCCCGATCAGGCTGCCCGCGCCGACGGCGATGGCGACGTGCACGATGAACGCGGACGAGGTGCCGAACCACACGTAGAGCGGCCGCATCCGCGTACCCATGGCCAGCGAGGCGAACATCGTCTTGTCGGGGAGTTCCGCGAGGAAGATCAGCCCGAAGGCGGTGATGATCGCCAGGAAGTCGAGGTGCATTCCGGGTGACTTTCTGTTTCGAGCCGGGCCCCGGATCTTCGCGAAGCGCCGCTCGGGCTTTTCGGAGGACCACTCGGCCCGGCATGACGGCTCCGCCCACAGGACGTGGACGTGTCATACAGGACCGAAGGTCTCGCCCGCCCGTGGCAGTCCTTCGCAGGACGCACGAGCCCGGTCACCGGGAACCCGGAGGCTCCAGTATGTCGACGACCGGTTTGCGGGGCTACTCCCCTTCGCAGCCGTCAACGATACCTCACCCGGTCGGACCGGGTGCCGGTGTTCGCACCGTGAGCGCCTCGGTAGCATCGTGATGATCACCGGGCCCCCGGCGGTCCGCCGCCACCCGACTCCACCCACCGCGACGGGAAGTGCCCCCATGAGCCGCCGCCCCCGCAAGGACGTGCCCGCCCAGGGCGCCCCCCGGCCCACCGTCAGCGTCTGCCGGGGCTGCTGCTGCGGCACGGAGAAGATCCCGGGCGTGGACCACGCGGCCCAGCTGTCCCGGCTGCGCTCCGGCCTGGAGGGCGCCGCCACCGTACGGGCGGTCGACTGCCTCGACGCCTGCGAGCAGGGCAACGTCATCGTGGTGCAGCCCTCCGCCGACGGCCGCCGGGCCGGCGGCCGGCCCGTCTGGCTGGGCCTGGTCAACGACGAGCACGCCGAGCAGGACATCGTGACGTGGGCGGCGGCCGGCGGCCCCGGGCTCGCGGACGCCCCGGACATCCTCGACCTCTACGTCTTCCAGCCCTCACGCCGGGTCCGGGCGGGCCTGGACGGCTGAGGCCCGCCGGCGGGGCACCGGACCCGCCCCGTCACAGGCCCCGCGTCAGGCGGTGGAGCCGCAGAGCGAGCTGGATCTCCAGGGTGCGGGCAGGAGTGTTCCAGTCCTGCCCGAGGAGCCGGCCGATGCGCTCCAGCCGCTGCACCACCGTGTTCACATGGACGTGCAGCAGGTCCTTGGTCCGGGTGAGGCTCGCCCCCTGGGCGAAATAGGCGTCCAGCGTGGCGACGAGATCGGTCCCGCGCCTGCTGTCGTAGTCGAGCACGGGCCCCAGCGTCCGGTGCACATAGCCGCCCAGATCCGCCTGGTCTCCCAGCAGCACGCCGATGAACCCGAGGTCCCCGACGGCGCCGCCGCTCCCGGTGTGGCCGAGGGCGCGCAGCGCGGAGAGGCAGCGGTCGGCCGCACTGTGCGCGTGGGGCAGCTCGGCCGGACCGGTGGCGGGGCCCGCCGAGCCGACCGTGACGGGGAAGCCGACCGCCTGGCCCAGCTCGGCGGCGAGCGCCCGGGCGGCCGGCCCCGGCGCGTCGGTGGGCGCCACCAGGACGATGTGGTCGTGGTGCAGCCCGGCCAGCCCGTTGCGGGCCTGCGCGCTCCGGGCGGTCGCCGCCAGCAGCCGGTGGCGCGGGGCCACCTCGCTGTGCGCGACGAACACACTGTGCCGTCGGCCCAGGTTGACGCCCAGCCGTCGTGCGCGGGCTGTCAGGGTGCCCGGGTCGCCGGTGCGCGAGAGCAGGTCGCCCAGCAGCTCTCCCCGCACCCGGTCCTCCGTCTCGGCGACCGAACGGCGCAACAGCATGAGCAGCGCGGTGACGACGCTGGCGCGCTCGAACAGCAGTCGGTCGGCGTCCGCCAGCCCGGCCCGGCCCGTCAGCGCGATGGAGCCGAGGAGCTCGGGGCCGGCGAGGACGGCGCAGACCCAGGTGCCGCCCAGCGGAACGGCCCGGCCCCTGGCCCGGGACGCGGACACCGCGGGGATCGGCTGCGGCAGCGGCTCGGTGCGGGCGCGGGCCAGCTCCGCGCCGTCCGCGTCGTGGATGAGGATCCCGCCGTCCAGGATGTCGGCGAGGGCCGCCGCCACGTCGTCGGCGCCGCCGCCCTGGAGGACGAGGTCGGTGAGCTGGTCGTGGGCCTCCTCGGCACGCCGCATCGCCTCGCTGTGCGTCCGGATGGTCTCCGACGCGGCGTTGAGGTCGACCAGGGCGGCGCGGGTCTCCTCCAGCAGCCGTGCCCCGTCGATCGCGATGGCGGCGTGGTCGGCCAGCGACGAGAGCAGCGCCACCTCGGTGGCGGAGAACTCGCGGGGCGCCCGGTCGGCGGCGTACAGCACGCCGATGACGCGGGCGCCGAGGCGCAGCGGTACGCCGAGGATCGCCCTCAGGCCCTCGTTCAGCACGGCGCTGTCGATGGGGCCGGTGTGGTGGAAGCGGGGGTCGGCCTGGTAGTCCCCGGTGGCGTACGGGCGGGCGGTCTGGGCGACGAGCCCGCCCAGGCCCTCGCCCATGCCGAGCCGCAGCCGCTGGAAGTCCTCGGCCACCGACCCGTCGGTGACCCGCATGTACGTGTCGCCCGCGGCGTCGTCGTTGAGCGAGAGGTAGGTGACGTCGGTGCCGAGCAGCAGTTTCGCCCGGTGGACGATGGCCCGCAGGACGGCGTCCAGATCGCGCAGGGCCGCCAGGTCGCTGGCCGTGTCGAACAGGGCGGTGAGCTGTGCCTCGCGCACCCGGTGCTGGCCGAGCGTGCGCCGGATGCGCAGGGCCACGCCGGCCGCCTCGGCGATCTCGGCCAGCTCGGCCGCGGTCGCTCCCGCCTGCCGGGCGGCGGCGGCCGGCCGGTCGAACTCCTCCACCGCGGCGCCCTGGGCCAGCAGGTCGAGGAGCCGGCGCAGGGCCGGAGCGGAGTGCTGGGCGGCCGGTGGTGTCACGCCGGTGAGCATACGGTGATCGCCTCCCGGGAGGGGCCGAGCGGACAACGGGGACGGCCCTCCCGCGCACCGCGTGCAGCGGCGGGCGGGAGGGCGTGGGATCAGTGGCCGAGGGGGACCGAGTCCTTGACGGCCGTCGCCGGCGCCGCCGGGACGGAGTCGCCGAGCCCGTCCTGGGTGAGGTCGCGGCCGCGGGTCTCCTTGGCCACCCAGACCGTCACCGCGGTGACCAGGGAGGCGAAGCAGAGGTAGAGGGAGATCGGGACCGACGACTCGTAGTCCTTCAGGAGCTCCACCGCGATGAGCGGGGCGAGGGCCCCGCCGATGATGGAGGCGAGCTGGGAGCCCATCGAAGCGCCCGAGTAGCGGACCTTGGTGTCGAACATCTCCGAGATGAAGGCCGCCTGCGGACCGTACATCGCACCGTGCAGCAGCAGCCCGAGGGTGACCGCGAGGACGATGACCGGGAAGGACTCGGTGTCCAGGAGGGCGAAGAAGCCGAACGCCCAGAACGCCATGCCGACCGCGCCGATCAGCGTGACCGGGCGGCGCCCGAGCCGGTCCGAGAGCGCCCCCCACAGCGGGATGGTGACGAAGTGCACCGCGGAGCCGATCAGGACGGCGTTGAGGGCGTCGCTCTTGGACATCTCCAGATGCACGGTCACGTAGACCAGCAGGAAGGCGGTGAGGATGTAGTACGAGATGTTCTCGCCGAAGCGCGTGCCGATCGCGAGGAGCACCTCGCGCCAGCTCTTGCGGAACACCTGGACGACCGGGGCCTGTTCCTTGACGCCCCGAGCCGCCGCGGCGTCCGACTTCCGCTGCGCCTCGAGGAAGACCGGGGACTCCTCGACCGAGATCCGGATCCACAGTCCGATCATGACGAGGACGCCGGACAGCAGGAACGGTATGCGCCAGCCCCAGGCGAGGAACGCCTCGTCGGACTGGACGGCGGCGAGCAGCGCCAGGACGCCGGTCGCCAGCAGATTGCCGCCGGGCGCGCCGGACTGCGGCCAGGAGGCCCAGAAGCCGCGGCGTTCGTCGCCGCCGTGTTCGGAGACGAGCAGTACCGCGCCGCCCCACTCGCCGCCGAGCGCGAAGCCCTGCACCAGGCGCAGGACGGTCAGCAGGATCGGCGCCCAGACGCCGATGCTCGCGTGGGTGGGGAGCAGTCCCATGGCGAAGGTGGCGCCGCCCATCATGAGCAGGCTGAGCACCAGGAGCTTCTTGCGGCCGATCTTGTCGCCGTAGTGGCCGAAGACGACGCCGCCGAGCGGCCGGGCGGCGAAGCCGACCGCGTACGTCAGGAAGGCGAGCAGCGTGCCGACCAGCGGGTCGCTGCTGGGGAAGAAGAGGGTGTTGAACACGAGCGCGGCAGCGGAGCCGTAGAGGAAGAAGTCGTACCACTCGATGGTGGTGCCGACGAGGCTGGCCGCGACGATGCGGCCGATCTTGCCCTTGGGGGGCTGGACGGAGCTGGGGGAACCCATGGTGGAGTCACCGCGTTTCGTTGGCAGGGCTGTCAGGGACGGGGGTGCGGGGTCGGGGGAGCGGAGGCGCGAGCGGTACGAGCGGTACGAGCGGTTCCGGCTGGTCGAGGGGTACGGACGGGGGGAGCGGTAGGGGCGGGTGGGGCCGGTGCCGACGGTGGGGGGCCGTGGCGGGCCCGGGGTCAGTGGGCGCCCCAGCCCCCGTCGACGGGGAGCGAGACGCCGGTGATGTAGCCGGTGTGGGGGCCGCAGAGCCAGCGGCAGACGGCGGCGACCTCCTCGGGTTCGATCAGCCGCTTGATCGCGGACCGGTCCAGGAGGATGCCGGTGACGACCTCCTCCGGGGGGATCCCGTGCGCGGCGGCCTGGCCCGCGATCTGGCCCTCCACCAGCGGTGTGCGCACATAGCCGGGGTTGACGCAGTTGCTGGTCACCCCGTGCGGGGCGCCCTCCAGGGCGGCCACCTTGCTCAGCCCCTCCAGGCCGTGCTTGGCCGCGACGTAGGCGGACTTGAAGGCGCTGGCCCGCAGCCCGTGCATGCTGGAGACGTTGACGATCCGGCCCCACCCCCCGGCGTACATGTGCGGGAGGCAGTGCCGCATCAGCAGGAACGGGGCGGTCACCATCACCTTCTGGATCAGCTCGAAGCGGTCCGGCGGAAAGTCCTCGATGGCGGCCACGTGCTGGAGCCCGGCGTTGTTGACCAGCACGTCCACCCCGGTCGGCAGTGTCGCGACCGCCTCGGGTTCGGCCAGGTCCACGACGTGCGCCACGCCGCCGATCGCGGCGGCGACGGACGTGGCGCTCCCGGCCTCGCGGTCGACCACGTGAACGAGGGCGCCGGCCCCGGCGAGCGCCTCGGCGGTGGCCCGCCCGATGCCGCTGCCGCCGCCGGTGACCAGGGCGGTGCGCCCCGTGAGGTCCACGGCCCCGGCGCCCGGCGCGGAGGAACCGGAAGCTGCGTGAAATTGGCTCGTCATGGCCGGAAACGCTAGAGACACCCGGCCGGACATCCCATGGTGCGGAACTCCACAGTGAACGGCGCAGGAGTGGCGGGCGCCGCCACTCTCGGGGAGAGGGCACCGCCATTCCTCGACCGGACAGGACCTAGCCGTCCAGCGGGCAGCGGGCGAGCAGCTCGGCCGGGCCGGCCCCTTCGGGCAGCTCCAGGGTGCGGCTCGACGGGGGCCGCCGGCCGTCGTCCAGCCAGCGTTCCAGGGCCGCGGCCGCGGAACGGTGGCACGGCACGAGCGGACGCAGCCGGTCGGGGAAGGTGTCGACGAGCGAGTCCACATGGGTGCCGCCCTCGACGCGGTAGTAGCGGTGGAGCGCTCCGCGGCCCTCCCGCCGCACCAGGCGCGCGTAGGCGTCCGAGGTTTGGGAGATCGGGAGCAGGACGTCCAGGGTGCCGTGGAAGCTGATCAGCGGTTTCCCGATGCGGCCGGTGAGCGCGATCCTCTCCACGGCCTCACGCACCTGGGCCGGCCGTTCCGCGTAGGCGTAGTCGGCGTCGCAGGCGGGGGTGCCCGGCGCGCAGAAGGGAGTGCCCGCCTCGGTCGAGCCGTCGAACTCCGGGTCGATCTCCTCCCGGTAGATCCGCTGGGTCAGGTCCCAGTAGTACTGGTGGTGGTAGGGCCAGAGGAACTCCGAGCCGGCCGGGTAGCCGGCGGCCGTCATGGTCCGGTGGGCGGCCCCGGCGTCCGCGCCCCCGGCCGCGTAGCGGGGGTAGGCGCGCAGGGCCGGCGGCAGGAAGGTGAGGAGGTTCGGCCCCTCGGAGCGCCAGAGCGCGCCCTCCCAGTCCACCCCGCCGTCGTACAGCCCGGGGTGGTTCTCCAACTGCCAGCGCACCAGGTAGCCGCCGTTGGACAGGCCCATCGCCAGCGTGCGGGAGGGCGGACGGTGGTAGCGCTGGGCGACGACCCGGCGGGCCGCGCGGGTGAGCTGGGTGACCCGGGTGTTCCACTCGGCGATGGCGTCCGCGGGGGCGGCGCCGTCCCGGTGGAACGCGGCCGAGGTGTTGCCCTTGTCGGTCGCGGCGTACGCGTACCCCCGGGCGAGCGCCCAGTCGCCGAACGCCCGGTCGTTGGCGTACTGCTCGCGCACGCCGGGCGAACCGGCGACGACGAGGCCGCCGTTCCAGCGGTCCGGGAGTCGGATGACGAACTGGGAGTCGTGGTTCCAGCCGTGGTTGGTGTTGCCGGTCGAGGAGTCGGGGAAGTACCCGTCGATCTGGAGGCCCGGCACGCCACGGGGGGTGGCGAGGTCCTTCGGGGTCAGTCCCGCCCAGTCGGCCGGGTCGGTGTGCCCGGAGGCCACCGTCCCGGCGGTCGTCAACTCCGCCAGGCATGCGGCCTGTTGGTGGGCGGCCCCGGGCACCTCGATGGTGTCCGGGCGCGAGCAGTGACCTGGCCGGCCGGCGTCCGGCGGCAGCGGGGACGCGGCGGACAACGCCGCGGTCCAGGCCGCCAGCACGGCCGTGGCGGCGGCCGTCGCGCGCAGCCACCGGCCGCGGGCCGGACCCCGCGGGGCGTCGGGTCGTGGTCCGGTGCGTTGGACGGTCGATGGGGCGACTGGCATGGGTGGGGCCTCCGTCGGGTGAGCGGTGTCAGGGGCAGGTGGAGTCGGCGAGGACGTAGTGGCCCGCCGGAGACTCCTTGAGGGTGTGGGTCACGAAGGTGTTGTAGAGCCCCAGGTGCTGGGCCGAGCCCTTCGCGTACACCTGTCCGCCGGTGGTGGTGGCCCGGCCGGCGCGTACGTGCTCGTAGTTGCTCGCCGTCCAGCAGGCGGCGGGCTCGGTGGGCGGGTCCACGGGCGGTTCGGGGGTGGTGCCGCCGTCCAGCCCGAAGAAGCGGGTGATCCAGTGGCTGGAGCAGATCGAGTCGATGAAGTGCTGGGTGCCGGTGGCGCCGCACTGCTCGCCGCCGCCGCCCGGATCGACGGGGGTGCCGTGGGCGATCCCCGGCACCCGGTTGACCTCGACGACGCTCGCGCCCCCGGCGGACAGGTACATGCTCCTGCGGGTGCCGTTGGGGCCGATGGTGGAGGTCCGGTCCGGCGACTGGCCGAGCCCGTGCACGGCCGTCCACTGGTCGCGCAGCTCGTCGGCGTTCCGCGGGACGACGGTCGCGTCGCGGTCACCGTGCCAGATGCTCACCCGGGGCCAGGGACCCGTGTGTCCCGGGTACGCGTCCCGGACGGCCTGCGCCCAGGCCGCCGGGGTGCGGTCCACGCCGGGACTCATGCAGCCGAACGCGGTCACCACGTCGACCCCGCAGCCCTGGGGGATCCCCGCGACGACCGCCCCGGCGGCGAAGACGTCCGGGTAGGCGGCGAGCATCACCGAGGTCATCGCCCCGCCGGCCGAGAGGCCCGTGACATGGACCCGCCCGTCCGCCCCGTAGGCGGACGCGGCATGCGCGACCATCTGCCGGATCGACGCGGCCTCGCCCTGCCCGCGCCGGGTGTCGCCCGGCTGGAACCAGTTGAAGCACGTGTTGGCGTTGTTGGCGGCGGTGGTCTCGGCGTAGACGACCAGGAATCCGTGGCGGTCGGCGAAGGTGTCGAGCCCGGCGTTGTCGGAGTACACCCGCGCGCTCTGGGTGCAGCCGTGCAGGGCGACGACCACGGGCGCGCCCGCCGGCAGGCCCGCGGGCCGGTACACGTACATGGCCAGGTTGCCGGGGTTGGCCCCGAAGGCGGTGACGCGCTCCAGGGAGGCCGCCGCCCGGGGCGCGGCGGACGCCGCGGGGCCGGGCTGTCCCGCTCCGGCGGCCATCGGCCCCGCCGGAGCGGCACCGGCCGTCCCCGGGCCCACCAGCGCCGCCCCCGTGACCAGGGCGACGACGGCGCCGAGGCGGCGGACGGCACGGCTCCACCGCCCGCCGCGTCCGGTCCTCGGCGGCGGGGCCCCGGGCGGGGCCGGGTGCGACGGATCGACGTACTCCATGGTGACCTCCCGTGGGACGGCGCACGGGAGCGTTCGTGATCCCGTGCTCCCCGGCCGCGCCGCCGGGGTGCGGTCACCGTAGGAAGCCGACGGGCGGCCCGGGAATGGCGGCGCCCTCCACAACCCGCCCGTCGGCCGGGGGCCGCCGCCCGTTGCCGGGAACGCGGCCCGCTGCTACGGGACGGGCGGAGAAGCGGCGGCCCGGGGCGGCGTTCGGGTCGTCGGCGCGAGGTCGTGCGCCACGGCCAGCTCCGCCCCGGTCGCGGCGCGGACCTGATCCACCGTCACCCCGGGGGCCACCTCCCGCAGCAGGAAACCGCCGGGGGTGACGTCGAGCACCGCGAGATCGGTGATGATCCGGTGCACCACGCCCCGGCCGGTGAGCGGCAGGGTGCACTCCCCGAGCAGCTTGGGAGAACCGTCGCGCGCGGTGTGCTCCGTCAACACGATGACGTGCCGGGCGCCGTGGACGAGATCCATGGCACCGCCCATCCCCTTGATCATTTTGCCGGGAACCACCCAGTTCGCGAGGTCGCCGGAGGCGGACACCTGCATCGCCCCCAGCACCGCGACGTCGATGTGCCCGCCCCGGATCATCGCGAAGGAGAGCGCGGAGTCGACACAGGACGCCCCGGGCAGCAGGGTCACCGTCTCCTTTCCCGCGTTGATCAGGTCGGCCCTGACCTCGGAGGCGACCGGGTACGGACCGACGCCGAGGAGCCCGTTCTCCGACTGGAACACCACCTCGACGCCGTCCGGCAGCTGGTCGGGGACGAGCGTCGGCAGACCGATGCCGAGGTTGACGTAGGAGCCGTCGGGCAGCTCCCCGGCGGCGCGGGCCGCCATCCGCGTACGGGTCAGCGGCATCTCAGCGGGTCCCCTCGTGGGCATCGGAGGCGGTGCGGACGGTCAGGCGCTCGACGCGCTTCTCGGCGCGCGGATCGTCCGCGCCGACGGGTACCACCCGCTGCACGAAGATCCCGGGCAGATGGACGTCGTCGGGGGCGAGTTCACCGGGCTCGACGAGCTTCTCCACCTCCGCCACGGTGATGCGTCCCGCCATCGCGGCGAGCGGGTTGAAGTTACGGGCGGAGGAGTCGAAGCGGAGGTTCCCGTGCCGGTCGCCCACGGCCGCCCGCACCAGCGCGAAATCGGTGGTGATGCCCTCCTCCAGGAGGTGCTCGCGCCCGCCGAAGATCCTGCTCTCCTTGGGCGGTGAGGCCACCGCGACGGATCCGTCGGGGCCGTGGCGCCAGGCCAGACCGCCCTCCGCGATCACGGTGCCCGCGCCGGCGGGCGTGTAGAACGCCGGGATGCCCGAACCGCCGGCCCGCAACCGTTCCGCCAGGGTGCCCTGGGGGACGAGTTCCACCTCCAGCTCTCCCTGGAGGTACTGGCGCGCGAACTCCTTGTTCTCTCCCACGTAGGAGCTGGTCATCCGCGCGATCAGCCCCGCACGCAGCAGGAGGCCGAGGCCCCAGTCGTCCACCCCGCAGTTGTTCGACACCACCCTGAGCCCGCCGACGCCCCGCTCCAGCAGCGCGTGGACCAGCACCCCGGGGATGCCGCACAGCCCGAATCCGCCCACGGCCAGCGACGCCCCGCGCCCGACGTCCGCGACCGCGTCCGCCGGGTCGGCGACCACCTTGTCCCTGCTCATCCGTCCACCTCTCGCCTCGTCGACTGCGCACGAGACTAGGAACCGCCGGCGGCTCACGGCCATGGCGGCCGACCCCATAGCGGCGGGGGCGGGGATGGTGGTCACGACGGTCGGGTCCGATGCTCCTCGGCCAATCCGGCCCGCGTGCGGAGCGGGCCGGGGTAGGGTCCGCGCATGGCCAAGGTGACCGTCAGTCTGGATGCCGAACTCGTCGTCGAAGTGATGGTGCTCGCGGGGGTCGGCACCCCCCAGGACGCCGTCGAACTCGTGGTGCGCGACTACATCGCGCGCGGCCACCGCACCGAGGCCCTGGTCGCGGACCGCGAAGGAGCGGTGCGCGACGTGGAGATCAAGCCCGAGGCACAGCAGGGCTGATCACCCCGGCCCCCGTCGCGAGCGGTCCTACGCGACCGGCTCGCCGTCCTCCAGCTCCACGGTCCCGCCGCCGGAACCCAGGACCTCCAGCGCCGCCCGGACCCGGCCGCGGAGCGTGCCGAGCAGAAAGCCGTCCAGATCGGCGGGCGCCACCAGCCGCCAGGACAGCAGCTCCTCCTCCTGGAGCCGGATCGCCCCCAGCTGGTCGGCGGTGAGCACCCCGCCGTCGTACAGGTACGCCACGATCGGCGGCCGGCCGGCACCCCGCACCCAGTCCACCGCGAGCAGCCGTCCCGGCGCCAGATCGAGGCCGATCTCCTCCGCCGTCTCGCGCCGTGCGCCCTGCCGGGGGCCTTCGCCCGTCTCCGACTCGACGGTCCCGCCGGGCAGCGCCCAGCCCTCGCGGTAGTTCGGCTCGACCAGCAGGATCCGCCCGTCCGCGGCGCGGAAGACCGAGGAGGCACCGGCGAGGACCCGGGGGAGCCCGGCGATGTACGTGGCGTAGTCGGCATCGGGTGTCGTCACGGCCGACAGCGTAGTGGCCCGGGTCCGGACCGTACGGCCGTGGACGGCCATGGGCAGATCAGGGGTCGTGCGGATAGGGTCGGTGCGGCGCGACTGCCTGTTCGAAAGCAAGGGATGCAAGGTGACGGACGGAGCAGATGTGGAGACCGCCCGCGTGCTCGTGGCGGCGGACAAGTTCAAGGGCTCGCTCACGGCCGTACAGGTCGCGGAGCGGGTGACGGCCGGGCTGCGGCGCGTCGTCCCCGGCCTGGCGGTGGAGACCCTGCCGGTCGCGGACGGCGGCGACGGCACGGTCGCGGCGGCGGTGGCCGCCGGATTCGAGCGCCGCGAGGTCCGGGTGACCGGTCCGCTCGGGGACCCGGTGACGGCGGCGTACGCGCTGCGCGGGGACACCGCCGTGGTGGAGATGGCCGAGGCCTCGGGCCTCCAGCACCTGCCCGACGGGGTGTTCGCCCCGCTCACGGCCACCACGCACGGCTCGGGCGAACTGCTGCTGGCCGCCCTGGAGGCGGGGGCGACGACGATCGTGTTCGGGGTCGGCGGCAGCGCCACCACGGACGGTGGCGCGGGCATGCTCACCGCCCTCGGGGCCCGCTTCCTGGACGCGGACGGCAAGCCCGTGGGACCCGGCGGCGGCCCTCTCGCGGAGCTGGCCGAGGCCGACCTGGCGGGGCTCGACCCCAGGCTCGCCGACATCGACCTGGTCCTGGCCAGCGACGTGGACAACCCGCTGACGGGGCCCAAGGGGGCGCCCGAGGTGTACGGCCGGCAGAAGGGCGCGAGCGAGGAGGACATCGCGGTCCTCGACGCGGCCCTGGCGCACTACGCCTCGGTCCTCGGCCCGGACACGGCGGCCCTGCCCGGCGCGGGCGCGGCCGGAGGCATCGGCTACGGGGCGCTCGTCGCCCTCGGCGCCCGCTTCCGCCCCGGCATCGAGGTGATGCTCGACGTGCTGGGCTTCGCCCCCGCGCTCGCCCGCGCCACCCTGGTCGTCACGGGCGAGGGCTCGCTGGACGAGCAGACGCTGCACGGCAAGGCCCCGGCCGGGGTCGCCGCCGCCGCCCGCGCGGCCGGGATCGAGGTCGTCGCGGTCTGCGGCCGGCTCGCCCTGTCCCCGGAGGCCCTGGAGAAGGCGGGCATCCGCCGCGCCTACGCCCTGGCCGAGCTGGAACCGGACCCGGCCGTGTCCATGGCCCAGGCCGGGCCGCTGCTGGAGCGGGTGGCGGAGTCGATCGCCCGGGACTTCCTGCCGCGCTGACGTGGAGCGGACGCCCGAGGGCCGGACCCCCGCCGAACGCGCGTAGGCGAAGGGGGCGTACGCAGAGAGCACAGGGAGGGGCCCGGGGACAGACGCCGGGCCCCTTCCGTGCGTCGCCCCCTCCGTGCGTCGCCCCCTCCGTGCGTCGCCCCTCCCGTGCGCAGGGCCGTCGCGCCTCCACGCCGGGCCGTCCCGTGCGCGGGGCCGCCGCACGGGACGGCCCGGCGCAACGCACGCGGCAGCACCCCACCTCATCTCGCCCCCCCCGCCTCACGGCGCCGCGGACGACAGCCTCAGCACGTCCAGCGCCAGCACCAGGTCGACCAGCTCACGCGGACGGGACAGCGCGCGCCCGGTCAACCGCTCCAGCCTCCGCAGCCGGTTGAACACCGTGTTGCGGTGACACCGCAGCCGTAGCGCGGCCCGCCCCACCGAACCGTCGCACTCCAGCCACATCTCCAAGGTCCCCACCAGCACCGCACGCTCCGCCGGAACCAGCGCCAGCAGCGGACCGAACACCTCCGCGAGGAGCCGCGCCGACAGCTCCGGGAGGCTCACCAGCAGGGCCGCCGGCAGCCGCTCGTCGAGCTGTACGACCTCCCGGCTGCCGGGCGCGCACGTCAGCAGCGCCGTGACCGCGAGCCGCCGGGCCGAGCCCAGTTGCGCCGGCGAGCCCACCACCGGACTCATCCCTCCCGGCCCCGCACCGTGCTCCCCGAGCCGCGCCACCGCCCCGGCCGGGCCCGCCGCGCCCAGCAGCACCACCGCGACGTCCCCGCCCCCCGCACCGCGCCACCACCACCAGCGCGCCCCGTCCCCGTCCGGGCCCTCGGCCACCGCGGCCTCCGGCACGGGCGCGCCCAGCACCACCACCGCGAAACGCCCCCGCCCCGGCAGTCCGAGGCCGCGCGCCGCGCGCTCCACCAGGTCCGGCGGCGCCCCGCCCGCCAACAGCGGCCCGAGCAGCGCCCCGTACCGCGTCCCACACCGCATCCGCCGCTCCGTCCCCCGGGTCCGGGCGTCCCTGACGACCGATGAGGATGCCAGCGTCCGTAGCCGGGGCCGCCCACCCGTCACCGCGTCTGTGCGCGTGCACAACGAGGCCCCTCGTTGGCTGGTCGTCCGCATCGAGTCGGTCCCGCGCCGTGGACGCACGTCCCGCCCGGTGCTGGTCTGTGGCACCACACACGACGCCACGCCTTCACCGCTGAGCACGACCGGTGAACACGGGGACGACATGGCGGAAGGAGGAGGACGCATGGCAACGCTGGAGATCCGCGCGCTGTCCGTCGGCTACGGCCCGGTCCGGGCGCTGCGCGACATCTCGGTCGACGTACCGGACGGCGGGATCACCGCCGTACTCGGCGGCAACGGCGCGGGCAAGACCACGCTGCTGCGGGCCGTGTCGCGGACCCTCGGCTTCCACCGCGGGACGGGCACCGGGACCATCCGGTTCGACGGCCGCCCCCTGGAGGGGCTGCGGCCCGCCCAGGTGGTGGCCGCCGGGGTGGTCCAGGTGCCGGAGGGCCGGCAGGTCTTCGCCCGGATGACGGTGGCCGACAACCTGCGGGCGGGCGCCCTCGGGGCCCGCGGCGGGCGCAAGGAGACCGGCGCGGCGCTCGCCCGGGTGCACGAACTCTTCCCGGTGCTCGCCGACCGCGCGCACCAGCGGGCCGGGCTGCTGTCCGGCGGCGAGCAGCAGATGCTGGCCATGGGCCGCGCCCTGATGGCGGGACCCCGGCTGCTCCTGCTGGACGAGCCCTCGCTCGGTCTCGCCCCGCTGATGGCGGCCAGGATCGCCGAGACCGTGCAGGAGATCAACGCGGGCGGCACCTCCGTCATGCTCGTCGAGCAGAACGCGGCGATCGCCCTGCGGCTCGCCTCCACGGCGTACGTCCTCGACGTCGGCGAGGTCGCCCTGTCCGGGCCCGCCGACGAACTCGCCGCCTCCGACGAGGTCCGCCGCCGCTACCTGGGCGTCGTCGACGAGGCGGCGGCGGACGCCGACCCGGCCGCCCGGAACCGCCGCACCCTGAGCAGGTGGTCCGCGTGACCCCCACCGCCACGGCCGCCGCGCACAGCACGACGGCCGCACTCGCCGTCGAGGACGTCACCGTCCGCTTCTCTGGGCTCACCGCACTCGACGGCGTCTCCTTCACCGTCGAACCCGGCAGTGTGCACGCCGTCATCGGACCCAACGGCGCGGGCAAGTCCACCTGCTTCAACGTCCTGTCCGGCGTCTACCGCGCCACCTCAGGACACGTCCGGCTCGGCGACACCGAACTCACCGGACTCCCGCCGCACACCATCGCGGGCCTCGGGGTCGCCCGCACCTTCCAGAACCTGGCACTGCCCCCGCACGCCACCGTCGCCGACAGCCTTCTCCTCGGCCGCCACCGGCTGACCCGCTCCGGGTTCCTCGCCACCGGTCTGCGGCTGCCCTCCGCCGCCCGGGAGGAACGGCGCCACCGCGAACGGGTCCGGGAGATCGCCGAATTCATCGGCCTGGACGAGGAGTTGGAGCGCCCGGCGGGATCGCTGCCGTACGGGCAGCAGAAGCTCGTCGAGCTGGGCCGCGCGCTGTGCATGGAGCCGAAGGTGCTGCTGCTCGACGAGCCGATCGCCGGGATGACCGCGGACGAACGCCGCCGCACCGCGGCCGTCGTGGCGGACGTACGCGACAGCCTCGGCATCTCCATCGTGCTGGTCGAGCACGACATGGGGGTGGTGATGCGGCTCGCGGACGCGGTGACCGTACTCGACTTCGGACGACGGATCGCCGGGGGTGCCCCCGCCGAGGTCCAGAACGATCCGGCCGTCGTCCAGGCATATTTGGGAGCACCTCAATGACCACGTCTGTCGAACTCCTCCTCGGCGGCCTGTCGATCGGCTCGGTCTACGCGCTCATCGCGCTCGGGTTCGTCGTCATCTTCAAGGCCACCGAGGTCGTCAACTTCGCCCACGCGTCCCTGCTGTTGGCGGGCGGCTACGTCACCGCCGTGCTCCACGACGACATCGGGTTCTGGCCCGCGCTGCTCGTCGGGATCGCGGGGGCGGCGACCGTCGGGGCGGGCATCGAGTTCTTCGTGATGCGCCGCTACCGGGGCAGCGACCACAGCGTCCTGGCCATCGTCACCATCGGCGTCGACATCCTCCTGATCACCGAACTCACCCGCCGGATGGGCACGGACGTGCTCGCCCTCGGCGACCCCTGGGGCAACGAGGTCGTCTCCGTCGGCGGTGTCACCCTCGCCCAGACCCGGATCGCCGCGTTCCTCGCCGCCGGGCTGCTGATCACGGTGTTCCTGCTGGCCTTCCGCTACACCTCGTGGGGCGTGTCGATGCGCGCAGCCGCCGAGAACCCGCAGACGGCGGCGCTCATGGGCATCAAGCTGGGGCGGGTCTCGCTCGCCGCGTGGGCGGTCGCCGGAGCACTCGCCGCCGTCGCCGCCCTCTTCCTCACCGTGTTCCCGACCCCGGGCCTGGAGCGCGCCACCTCGCTCGCCGCGCTCAAGGCGTTCCCCGCCGCGATCCTCGGCGGACTCGACTCCACCACCGGGGCGCTGGCCGGGGGTCTCATCGTCGGCGTCACCGAATCGTTCGCCACCGGCTACCAGAGCGACCTCGCCTTCCTCGGCCGGGGCATCGGCGATCTGGCGCCCTACCTGGTGATGGTGGCCGTCCTGCTGATCCGCCCCGCGGGACTCTTCGGCACGAAGGAGCCGGCCCGTGTCTGACACCACCGCCGAAGCCCCTGCCGCGACCTCCCCCGTGCGGGGCGGCCCGGAAAACCTCACCGACCGGCTGCGCGGCCCCCGCACGTACGCCGTGCTCATCGGCTCCCTCCTGCTCCTCGTCCTCCCGTTCTACCTGGACCGCTTCTGGCTCCAGGCCGGACTGTTCGCGATGGCGGCCGCGATCGGCGCCATCGGGCTCAACATGCTCACCGGCGCCACCGGGCAGCTCTCCATGGGCCACGCGTTCTTCCTCGCCGTCGGCGCGTACGGCTACTCCGTCCTGGCGGGGGAGAGCGGCACCGAGAACGGGCACGCGCTGACCGGACTCGGACTGCCCACCTGGCTGGCCGCGATCCTCGCCGTGCTGCTCGCCGGAGCGGCGGGCGGGATCTTCAGCCCCATCGCCGGACGGCTGCGCGGCGCGTACCTCGGCATCGCGACGCTCGCCCTGATCTTCATCGGGCAGCACGTCCTGTTCAACGCGGGCTCCCTGACCGGCGGTTACAACGGCCGGAACGTACCGCCGCTGTCCGTCTTCGGGTTCACCTTCGACGACTCCGAACTCGTCGTCGCCGCCGTGCCGTTCGGATCGTCGGAGAAGCTCTGGTACGCGGGCCTTCTCGCGCTCCTGCTGAGCGCCCTGTTCGCCCGGGGCGTGCTGCGCGGCCGGCCCGGACGCGCCATGAACGCGATCCGGGACCACCGGATCGCCGCCGGGGTGATGGGTGTGCCGGTGGCCCGCTACCGGGCCGGGGTCTTCGTCCTGTCCTCGATGTACGCGGGGCTCGCCGGCGTCCTGCTCGCCCTGGTCTTCCAGCGGACCGTGCCCGAGTACTTCGGCATGATCCTCTCCCTCGAATACCTCGCCATGATCGTCATCGGCGGGCTCGGCAGCGTCGCGGGCGCGGTGGTCGGCGCCGCCTTCGTCTCCCTGCTCCCGCAGGTGTTCACGCACTACAGCGACTCCCTGCCGCTGGTCTCCGCCCCCGGCACGGGCGGTCTCGCACCCGGTGAGGCGTCCCGCTATCTGTACGGCGCCGCGGTGGTCGCGGTGGTCCTGTTCCTGCCCGGCGGCCTCGCCCGCCTGGGCCTCGCACGCGCGAAGAAGCCCGCGGCTCCGAAGAATCCAGGGGAGAAGTCATGAAACTCAGAGTGCTCACGGCCGTGGTCGCGGCCCTCGCCGTCACCCTCGTCGGGTGCAGCGGCAAGGCGACCGACGGAAAGGCCGCCGAGGAGGGCGAGGGCGGCATCAAGACGGGTCCCGGGGTCTCCTCCTCGACGATCTCCCTCGGTGTGCTGACCGACATGACCGGCGTCTACGCCTCACTGGGCAAGAGCGTCACCCAGGCCCAGCAGCTGTGGGTGAAGCAGACGAACGACGCGGGCGGCATCTGCGACCGGAAGATCGAACTGACGGTCCGCGACCACGGATACGATCCGCAGAAGGCGATCGCGGCCTACACGGAGCTGGAGCCGGAGGTGGTGGGCTTCGCCCAGTTCATCGGCTCCCCGTTCGTCGCCGCCGTCGAACAGCGCATCGACGGCCAGGACAAGGGCCTGGTGCTGCCGCAGGCCTGGTCGGCGAATCTGCTGGGCTCCCCGTACGTCAGGGTCATCGGCGCCACCTACGACGTCGAGACGATCAACCTCGTCGACTACCTCCTCGCCGAGAAGCGCATCGCGAAGGGCGACAGGATCGGTCACGTCTACTTCGAGGGCGACTACGGCGAGAACGCGCTCGTCGGCTCGAAGCACGCGGCGAAGGAGGCCGGTCTCACCGTCGTCGAGCAGAAGATCAAGCCGACCGACAACGACATGACGGCCCAGGTCGCCGCCCTCAAGCAGGCCGGGGTCAAGGCCGTGATCGTCAGCGCGGGCCCGCGCCAGGCGGCCTCCCTCGTCGGCGTCGCGGCGGCCACCGGCTTCGGCGTCCCGGTCGTCGGCAACAACTCGGCCTTCGCCCCGCAGCTGTTGAAGACCCAGGCGGGCCCCGCGCTGCTCAAGGACTACTACGTCGCCGCCTCCACGCTGCCCATCGGCGACCCGGGCGACGGCCCCGCCAAGCTGGCCGAGGAGTACGCCGCCCAGTACCCGAAGGACGTGCTCGACAACGGCGTCGTCGCCGGCTACACGGCGGCCTCCCTGTTCGGCGAGGCCCTGTCGAAGGCCTGCGACGACAAGGACCTCACCCGCGAGGGCATCGACAAGGCGCTGCTGACGATCAAGGGGTACGGGAGCGAGTTCGGGGTGTCGCACGACTTCTCGGACCCCAAGGCCCCGTCCACCCGCGAGAGCGTCATCATGAAGCCGGACGCGGGTGCCGCCGGCGGGCTGAAGGTGGTCCGGCCGGCCGAGGTCGCCGCGGCGGCCGAGACCTTCACCGCCGGTTCCTGAGCCGCGCCGGGAGGTCCGGCCGGTGCCACCCGGTCAGACCTCCCGGCCGTCCGTTCCGATGTACCGGAAGCGCCCCCGCTCCACGCGGTAGACGAAGACCCCGGTCCCGGTGTACGTCCCGTTGGCGGGCTCGAAGGCGTAGCTCTTGGACACCCCCTTGTACGTGGTCGTCCGCAGCGCGGGCAGCAGGTCCTGCCGGCCCACCTTCTCCCGGCCCAGCCCCTCGGCGCAGGCGGCGATCAGCCCGACGGCGTCGTACGCCTCCGCCGCGAACAGCGGAGGCACACCGTCGAAGCGCTTGCGGTAGGCGGCCGCGAACGGGCGCACCGAGGGCACGGAAGCCGGGTCGGCGGCCGTCGAGACGACCAGCCAGCCCGCCGCGTCCTGACCGGCCTCCGCAAGGAACCGGGGGTCGTGCACGGCCTGGGTGGCGATCCTCGGCCCCAGGAACCCGGCCCTGTTCAGCGACTTCGCGAACCGGCCGGCATCCGACCAGCCACCCCCGTACACCACCGCCCCCGGCCGCTTCGCGGCGATCCGCTCCGCCTCCGCGTCCAGGTCGCGGCTGCCCTCCCGCACGGTCTCCGCGAGCACCGTGCGCCCGTTGCCGCGGAGCCCCGCGTCGAGGAAGCGGGTGGTCTGGCGGCCGTACTCGGTGCCGTCGTCGACCAGCGCGACCCTGTCGATCTCGTACGCCCCGAGGAACTGCGCCACCGGCAGCATCTGCATGTCGTTGCGCGGCCGGGCGCACAGGAAGATCCGGTTCAGATGGCGGATGTCCCCGTCGACCACGCTGAGCAGCGGCAGCGCCGCCTCGTCGTAGGCGACCAGCGCCTCCCGGGCCGCGTCCGTGCCGGTCGCCCCGATCGCCGCCACCAGGAGCGGGTCCTCGGCGAACCGGCGCACCGCAGCCTTCGCCCGCTCCTCGTCGCCCCCGTCGTCGACCGTGGTCAGCCGCAGCGTGAACGCCGCGTCCCCGCGCGCGTTGTGCTCGGCGACGGCGAGCCGGACCGCCCGCTCCTGCCCCTTGCCGAGGGCGGCCGACGGGCCGCTGAGGTCGGCCTGGAGTCCGATGCGCAGCTCCGGGCGGGCCGCCTTCCCGTCGTCGCCCCCGTTCCCGCCGACCGGATCGCCCCCACCGGAGGAGACCAGCCACGCGGCGGTGGTGCCCGTCGCGGCGAGGGCCGCGCCCCCGGCGACGTACGCGAGGAAGCGACGGCGGCCGGGGGAGGGGGCCACGGCCGTCGTGTCCCGGCCTCCGCTCCCGGCCCCGGTTCCGGCGCCCGTGTCAGGGCCACCGAACGGACCGCCGCCCCCGCCCGCGTCCAGGCTCGTCGCGTCGATGTCGGGCAGGGCGAGCATCCGCGCCGAGCGCTCGGCGATCAGATGGGTGACCGGACCGGGCAGCCAGCTGCCGCCCGACAGGTCCTCGGCGAACGCCCGGCGGACGTCCGCCGCCGCGGGACGGTCCCCCGGGTCCTTCGACAGGCACGCCCCGACGACCGGGAGCAGCCCGGGCGGCAGCGCGCTCAGGTCCGCCGTGTCGTGCACGGTGCGGAACAGCATCGCCTCCACCGGGCCGCTGCCGAACGGCCGCCCGCCGGTGGCCGCGTACACCAGCACGCAGCCCAGTGAGAAGACGTCGCTCGCCGGTCCGATCCGCCGCCCCTGCGCCTGCTCGGGCGAGAGGAAGCCGGGGGAGCCGACGATCACGTCCGTCGCCGTGAGGACGGTGTCGTCCAGGGCCCGCGCGATCCCGAAGTCGATGAGCCGGGGCCCGTCCAGGCCCAGCAGCACGTTGCCGGGCTTCACGTCCCGGTGCACGAGCCCCGCCGCGTGGACCGCGTCCAGCGCCTCCGCGAGCATCGAGCCCAGCGCGCGCACCCCGCGCTCCGGCAGCGGCCCCCCGCCGCCCACCGCCTCGCTCAGGGCGGGGCCGGGCACGAACTCGGTGGCCAGCCACGGGGCGGGCGCCTCGGTGTCGGCGTCGACCACCGGTACCGCCCACCGGTTGCGGACCTGCCGGGCGATGGCCACCTCCCGCCGGAAGCGGGTGCGGAAGGCGGTGTCGTCGGCGTACTCCGCCCGGATCAGCTTGATCGCCACCAGTGCGCCGCCGGGCGACCGGCCCAGCAGCACCACGCCCATGCCGCCGGCGCCGAGCCGGCCGAGGACGCGGTACCCGGCGATCCGTGCCGGGTCGGTGGAACGGAGCGGTTCCATCAGGGGTCAGTGCCTTTCTTCGGGGCTCGCGGTCACGTCGCCTCCAGGCCCGCGGTCACGTCAGTTCCAACTCGACGCGGTAGAGCACCTTGGCGCCGCCCTCGGCGGCGATCCGCAGCAGATCGCTGTTCCGGTAGCCCTTCGCGCCCTTGACGGACACGGCTGTCGTCACCGGGCCGATCCGGGACTTGGTCCACACGTAGTCCTGGGTGCCGCCGGACTCCGGACCGGTGTACTTCCCGGCCTCGAACAGCGAGGCGTCCGCGTTGCGCACGTCCTTCTGGTCGAACCGGAGCGACATCAGACCGCTGAGGCGCTGCCCGCCGCCCAGCTCCTGTTCCGGGCAGCGGAAGCTCTCCTGGACGGTGTCCTTGATCTCCTCCTCCGCGCCCGCCACGCTCCGGTGCACGGTCACGGTCACCGCCCCCTGAACCCGGCCCCTGCCGTCCCGCGCCGGGATGTCGAGCCGCCGTGTGAAGCTGTCCAGGACGCCGGACGGCAGCGCGGAGCGGGTCCAGACGCAGGAGTCGGGGAGCACGGGCCAGCTGCCGCCGCTCTCGTACGGGGTGTGCCGGACCATCCCGGCCGTCCAGTCGTTCTCCCCGAGCGCGGCCTCACGGGTCAGCCTCCGGGCCTGGTCCGCGTCCTTCGGCACCCGCGCCGGGTTCGGCGTGAACGTGTAGGCGCTGGGCAGCGCCCCCGGCAGCGTGGACTCCTTCCCGTCCGGCTTCCCCGACGCCCCCGTCTTCTCGCCGTCGGCCGCCGGGCCGCCCTGCCGCTCCGATCCGCTCGGCTCCGGGCCCGGCCCGTCCCCGCCCTTCGACGCCGACCCGCCGCACCCGGCCAGCAGCGCCCCCGCCGCCGCGACGGCCGCCACGCGTGTCCCCACCAGCATCAGCTTCATCATCCGACCCCCTGGTCCCCCGCACCGCACCCCGGCCGAACGGTCCGGGCGTCGGTGGCGAGGCGATTCTAGAAGCGGACAGCGCCCCGGGGACGGGAACCCGCTACTCATCCGACCGGCGGAACCGCTCAGCCGACGACGGGGCTCCGGCTCTGGCGGTCCGGCGCGCGGAATGGTAGGCGCCGGACATGAAGGACGTCCGCGCATGGCCGGATCTCAACCGTCGACGCGAGCGGGAAGCCTGTTCCGGCGCGGTGCCCGTGGGGGCGCGGGCCTCGGGCAGCCGCTCCTCCGGGGCTTCATGATCGGCGGAAAATTGGTCTGGACCACATGGAATGCCGGTGATTAGCTCATTCCGGACTCCGCGCCTTCGGGCCGGGTCCGCCCAGTTTTGACCATGTCCTGCCGAGTCCTGCTGAGGGGATCCATCCGTGATCGACATCGTGGCGATACTCAGGGCCGAGGACGCCGCCCTGGACTTCCTCTCCGTGATCGGCGGCCGGGAGAACGAGGTCCACGTCCTGTGCGGCGACACCGGCGAGCGCCTGGTGCTCCCGGCGGGCCGGCCCCTCGCCGAACGGCTCGACGCCCTGGCCCGGCTGGTCGGGCCGGTCGACGAGCACGCCGCCTCGCCGGGACCCGCGGCCCTGGCGGCCCTCGTCGAGGCATCCGCCCCGGCCGGTCCGGCCCGCCTCTGGACCCACTCGCCCGCCGACACCCGGCGCAGCCGCGGCCGGCTCGGCCGGGACGCCGCCGACGCCGCGGGGGAGCGGGCCGTCCTGCACGCCGTCGGCCACTCGCCCTACCTCCAGTTCATCAGCGACCTGGACCGCCCCCTGGACCGGACCGAGGTCGCCGCCAAGCTCGACTTCGTCAACCGGCACTGCGGACACCTGCTGCGCACAGCCTCGGAGGAGCACGTCGTGCGGACCGGCCGGGTCCATGCCACCGAACGCTTCTTCGCGGCCGGACCCGACGAACGCGACCGGCTGTTCGCCCTCCTGGCCAGTCTCGACGAGGACGCCGCCACGGTCCCCGACCCCTGGGAGTTCGCCACCTCCGGCTACGAGGCGGAGCGGCTGGACACCACCGTCGCGTGGATCGCCGGGCACCTCCCGCCCGGCGGCGGGCCCCTCGTCGAGGTCGGGGCCTGCGAAGGCGCCCTCACCACCCGGCTCGTGGACAAGGGCTTCACCGTCCACGCGACCGAGCCCAACCGGGCCTTCCGGGACCGGCTGGCCGGCCACGCGGGGGCCGCCGCGCACATCCACGCGGAGTCCCTGGAGGAGCTGGCCGCCCGCCGGGAACTCCCCGGCGCGGCCTACCTGCTGATCGAGATGCTGTACTACGGCCAGGATCTCGACCTGCTCGACCGCCTCCCCGCCGACCTGGTCTTCGTCGCCCTGGAACCGGAGACGCTCGCCGCCCGGCTCACCCCCTGGCTGGCGCACACCCGGCACTGGGAGAAGGCCGACGAGACGCCGCTCGTCGCCCCGGCGCTGGAGTCCGTGTGCGGCGGCCGCGCCTATCTGAGCAAGCGCGGCAGCATCGGCGTCCTGCTGCGGCGCACCGGCGCCTGACGGAGCCCGCGATGTACGACGTCTGCGTCGGGCTCGGCTACCACTGCGAGTCGACCTACCAGCTCCGCCGGATCACCGGCGTCGAGCGGGCCCACTTCTTCGACTGGCTCGACCTCGACCTCATCGCCGTGAAGGAGACCATCGAGGCCGACTTCGCCAACGTCCTGCGCCCCGGCCTCGGCGAACCGTTCAGCGACGGCGCCTGTGTACGGGACCGGGGCTCGAACATCCGCTTCTTCCACGAGTTCCACGCCCCGGAGGGCGCCCCGCTGACCCCGGCCCTCATCGCCGAGCAGCATCCGGCCGTCCGGGCCAAGTTCACCCACCTCGCCGACCGGTGGAGAGCCCTGACCGCCTCCCGGTCCCGCGTCCTGTACGTCCACCAGGACGCGTTCGACGAGAGCGCCGCCCCCGACCTGGCCGACCTGCACCGACTGCTGCGCTCCCGCTACCCGGACCACGCGTTCGACCTGCTGTGGCTGCGCCGTACGCCCCCGGCGGACGCCGACGCCCTGCCGCCCGGCATCCTGTGGGGCACGGCCGCCCTCAGCCCGGGCCGCTGGGAGGGCGACGACGCCGCCTGGGACGCCGCCCTGGCCCCGCTGGACATTCCCCGCCGCATCCCGGGGACCCCCGACACCCGCCCGCACCCTCCGGAGGAACCGTGCCCGCAGACGTAACCCCGCCCTGGCGCACCGTCGTCGTCTCACCGCACTTCGACGACGCCGCCCTCTCCCTCACGGGACTGCTGCCCACCCTGCCCGGCCCCCTCGCCGTGGTCACCGTCCACGGCGGCTCCCCGGCCCCCGGCCTCCCGGTCTCGGGGTGGGACGCCCTCTGCGGATTCAGCTCGCCCGTCGAGGCGTACCGGGCGCGCCGGGCCGAGGACGCCCGCTCCTGCGACCTGCTCGGGGCCGAGCAGGTCCTCATCGACCACCCCGACGGTCCGTACGTCGGCGAGGGCGACGAGCCCGTCGGACTCGACGCCCTGCTCCGCTCGCTCGCCCCCGGCACCCGGGTGCTCGTGCCGCTCGCCACCAACCAGCCGGACCACGAGGCGGTCCGGCTGCGCACCCAGCGGGTCCTCGCCGAGGCCGGGGCCCCCGAGCCCTGGGTCTACGCCGACCTGCCCTACACCGGGCACCTCCCCGAATGGGGCACCCCCGGGGCGGGCGAGGCGCTGGCCGCGAGCGACGACTGGGGGCCCGCCTACCGGGAGCTCAACCGCACCCACCGGCTCACCGTCCGCCACGAACTGGTGCTCTCCGACGAGCAGTGGGCGGCCAAGCGCGAGGCGGTCCTGTGCCACGCCTCGCAGCTCGCCGCGCTGGCCCCCGTCCACGGGGCCGTCCTGTCCCGGTCGGGACCGCTGCGCGCCGAGCTGATCTGGAGCCTGGGCCCCCGCGACGCCGACTGAGACGGGCGCGGGGCCCGGTGGCGCGGGTACACGCACGAGGGCCCCGGATGCCGGGGAGCATCCGAGGCCCTCGCCCTGAGTCGTCCGTCCGCCGCTACGGCAGTTGTGCCGCCCGTGCCTCGCGCCGGTTGTCACGGAACGTGTTCACCCGTCGCGCCGTGGCGAACAGCGGGATCACCGCGCCGAGCACCACCTGGAGCGCGCAGCCCGTCTGGAGCAGCAGCTGACCGCCGGGCGCGTCGAACGCCCACGCCGCGAGCAGCCCCATGGCGGCCACGATCCATCCGAGCATCGCCACCGCGAGGATGCCCCGCGGCTTGGGGTACTCCACCCGGCTCACCATCAGCCACGCCACACCGACGATCGCGAGCAGCGTCGGGATGAAGGGCAGCTCCAGGAGCACGATCGAGACGACCGTCAGCGCTCCGAAGGGGCTCGGCATGCCCTGGAACATGCCGTCCTTCAGCGTCACGCACGAGAATCTGGCGAGCCTGAGGACCACCGCAAGCAGCACGACGATCGCCGCCAGTGCCGACACCCGCTGGTGGGCGTCGTCGGCGACCATGCCGTACACGAGCACGAAGTAGGCCGGCGCGAGCCCGAAGCTGATGAGGTCCGAGAGGTTGTCCAGCTCGGCCCCCATCGGCGAGGAGCGCAGCTTCCGCGCCACGAGACCGTCGAACAGGTCGAAGATCGCGGCCATCAGCATGAGGATCACGGCGGTGGCGGCCGAGTGCCGGGCCATGCCGGTCTCGTCGCTGCCCGTGAGGTGCGGGATCAGAATGCCCGTGGTGGTGAAGTACACCGCCATGAATCCGCACGTCGCGTTACCGAGCGTGAGCGTGTCCGCTATCGACAGCCGCATGGAGAGCGGCATGTCCTCCGCACCGTCGACGTCGTTCTCGTCGTCGGCCTCCGGCACCCAGCCGGCCTTGGTATCAGGATCAATCACGGTCAATTCGAGTCACCCCCGCGGTGGTGGCCTGGCCGACCTCGACCGCGACATCGATCCCCTCCGGGAGGTAGATGTCCACGCGCGAGCCGAAGCGGATCAGGCCGATGCGCTCGCCCTGCTCCACCTTCGTGCCCTCGGGGAGGTACGGCACGATCCGACGGGCGACCGCTCCCGCGATCTGCACCATCTCGATGTCGCCGAGCTCGGTGTCGAAGTGCCAGACAACGCGCTCGTTGTTCTCGCTCTCCTTGTTGAACGCCGGAACGAAGCCGCCCGGGATGTGCTCGACCGACGTCACGGTGCCCGCCAGCGGCGCGCGGTTGACGTGGACGTTGAGCGGGCTCATGAAGATCGCGACGCGGGTGCGCCCGTCCTTCCACGGCATGATGCTCTGCACCACGCCGTCGGCCGGGGAGATGACCCGGCCGTCGGTGATCTCGCGCTCGGGGTCACGGAAGAACCACAGCATGCCCGCCGCGAGCGCGGTGGTGGGCACAGCCACTGCTGCCCAGCGCCCCGACTTGCGGGCGCGGGCCAGGCTGAGGGCTGCGGTGGCGACGGTCGGCAGGAGCCACGGCGATGCTCCGCGGGCGATGCGGACCCCGCCGCGGGATGCGGAGGAAGTGCTGTCGGGCATGAATGACCTTCGTAGCGGATGATGCCGCGCTGGCAACGGGGGACGGCGGCTTTCCGGCGATGCTATCGGTTGCCGGGCGCAACTGGGCAAGCCAGCAGCCGAGTCGGACGGCGGAAAGGCACCCGTCGAGGGTGACCCGGTGTGATGTTCTTCGCCACCAAATCACCCCGAAAGGGACATTCAGCCCTGGAATCGGTACTCCTCCAAGAGGCGCCGGCCAATGATCATTTTCTGGATCTCGGCGGTACCTTCACCGATCAGCAGCATCGGTGCCTCACGGTAGAGGCGCTCGATCTCGTACTCCTTGGAGAAGCCGTAACCGCCGTGGATACGGAAGGCGTCCTCGACGACTTCCTTGCAGTACTCGGAGGCGAGGTACTTCGCCATCCCTGCCTCCAGGTCGTTTCGCTCCCCGGAGTCCTTTTTGCGTGCCGCATTGACCATCATCGCATGGGCGGCCTCGACCTTGGTGGCCATTTCGGCCAGTTTGAACTGGATCGCCTGGTGCTGGGCGATGGGTTTGCCGAAGGTGTGGCGCTGCTGCGCGTAGGAAACGCCCAGCTCGAATGCACGTTGCGCGACCCCGCAACCACGCGCGGCGACATTCACCCGCCCGACCTCGACGCCGTCCATCATTTGGTAAAACCCTCGGCCGGTCGTGCCCCCGAGGACACGATTGGCCGGAATGCGCAGGTCGTCCATGATGAGCTCGGTCGTGTCGACGCCCTTGTAGCCCATCTTGTCGATCTTCCCGGGGATGGTCAGACCCGGCCGGACCTCTCCGAAGCCGGGCTCCTTCTCGACGAGGAAGGTCGTCATCGACTTGTGCGGCGCGGTCCCCTCGGGGTGGCCTTCGTCACTTCGGCACAGAACGGCCACCAGCGTGGAGGTTCCGCCGTTCGTCAGCCACATCTTCTGGCCGTTGAGAACGTACTCCTCGCCGTCCTTCACGCCCTTCGAGGAGATCGCCGACACGTCCGAGCCGAGCGCCGGCTCGGACATGGAGAACGCGCCCCGCACCTCCCCGAGCGCCATCCGCGGCAGGAACGTGTCCTTCTGCTCCTGCGTGCCGTGCTGCTTGAGCATGTAGGCCACGATGAAATGCGTGTTGATGATGCCCGAGACGCTCATCCAGCCGCGCGCGATCTCCTCCACGCACAGCGCGTAGGTGAGCAGCGACTCGCCCAGCCCGCCGTACTCCTCGGGGATCATCAGCCCGAACAGGCCGAGTTCCTTGAGCCCCTCCACGATTTCCGTGGGGTACTCGTCGCGGTGCTCCAGCTGGGTCGCGACCGGAATGATCTCCTTGTCGACGAAATCCCGGACCGTGGAAAGGATTTCCCGCTGGATGTCGTTCAGACCGGCGGTCTGGGCGAGTCGCGTCATGGCTGCTTCTCCTGTGGCTTCACGCGGATGGCCTTAAGGCTTCACACGGTTACTTGGCGGGCGTCGGGCGGCCGGGCTGCTCCCCGCCGCGCTCCTTGATGTACGTCTCGGTGGGAACCATCACCTTGCGCCGGAACACGCAGACGACCGTGCCGTCCTGCTTGTAGCCCCTGGTCTCCACGTACACGATCCCGCGGTCGCTCTTGGACTTCGACGGGGTCTTGTCCAGCACGGTCGTCTCGCCGTAGACCGTGTCGCCGTGGAAGGTCGGCGCGATGTGCTTGAGCGACTCGACCTCCAGATTGGCGATGGCCTTTCCGGAGACGTCCGGCACCGACATGCCGAGCAGCAGCGAGTAGATGTAGTTGCCGACGACCACGTTCTTGCCGAAGTCGGTCGTCTCCTGCGCGTAGTTGCTGTCCATGTGCAGCGGGTGGTGATTCATGGTCAGCAGGCAGAAGAGGTGGTCGTCGTATTCCGTGACCGTCTTTCCGGGCCAGTGCTTGTATACGGCACCGACCTCGAACTCCTCAAAGGTGCGTCCGAACTGCATGATCAGGCCTCCGGGGCTTCGAACTTGGAGGTGCGCTGCATTCCGGCGGCCCGGCCCTTGCCGGCGATGACCAGGGCCATCTTGCGGCTGGCCTCGTCGATCATCTCGTCGCCGAGCATCGCGGAGCCCTTCTTGCCGCCCTCCTCGGAGGTGCACCAGTCGTAGGCGTCGAGGATCAGCTCGGCGTGGTCGTAGTCCTCCTGCGAGGGCGAGAACACGTCGTTGGCCGCGTCGACCTGGCCCGGGTGCAGCACCCACTTGCCGTCGAAGCCGAGGGCGGCGGCGCGGCCGGCGACCTCGCGGTAGGCGTCCACGTCACGGATCTGGAGGAACGGGCCGTCGATCGCCTGGAGGTCGTGCGCGCGGGCCGCCATCAGGATGCGCATCAGGATGTAGTGGTAGGCGTCCGCCGGGTAGCCGGGCGGCTGCTGGCCGACGACCAGGGTCTTCATGTTGATCGAGGCCATGAAGTCGGCCGGGCCGAAGATCAGCGTCTCCAGTCGGGGCGACGCGGCGGCGATCTCGTCGATGTTCACCAGGCCCCTGGCGTTCTCGATCTGCGCCTCGATGCCGATCTTCCCGACCTCGAAGCCCATCGTCTTCTCGATCTGGGTCAGCAGCAGGTCCAGCGCCACGACCTGCTGCGCGTCCTGGACCTTCGGCAGCATGATGCAGTCGAGGTTCGGACCCGCGCCCTCGACGACCGTGATGACGTCGCGGTAGGTCCAGTGCGTCGTCCAGTCGTTGACCCGCACGACCCGGGTCTTGCCGCTCCAGTCACCGTTGTTCAGCGCGTCCACGATGGTGTGGCGGGCGCCCTCCTTGGCGAGCGGCGCGCAGGCGTCCTCCAGGTCCAGGAAGACCTGGTCGGCCGGGAGCCCCTGGGCCTTCTCCAGGAAGCGCGGGTTGGAGCCCGGCACGGCCAGGCACGAGCGACGCGGGCGCAGGCGGTTGACCGAGGGGGTGGGCGTGGTCATGCGGGGACCTCCAGAGGGTCGAGCTTGTTCGCTTTCCGGATCTCGTCGACGATACGGCCGATGATCTCCGTGATGCCGAAGTCCTTCGGGGTGAAGACGGCGGCCACACCGGCTTCGATGAGGGCGGTGGCGTCGGCCGGCGGGATGATGCCGCCCGCGATCACCGGGATGTCCGGGGCCCCGGCCTCGCGCAGCCGGTGCAGGACGTCGGGCACCAGCTCGGCGTGCGAGCCGGACAGGATCGACAGGCCCACGCAGTGCACGTCCTCGGCGATCGCCGCGTCGGTGATCTGCTCGGGGGTCAGCCGGATCCCCTGGTAGACCACCTCGAACCCGGCGTCCCTGGCCCGTACGGCGATCTGCTCGGCCCCGTTGGAGTGCCCGTCCAGGCCGGGCTTGCCCACCAGCAGACGCAGCCGCCCCACGCCCAGGTCGGCGGAGGTGCGGGTGACCTTCTCGCGGACCAGGGCGAGCGTGCTGCCCGGTTCGGCGGTGACCGCCACCGGGGCCGAGGAGACCCCGGTGGGCGCGCGGAACTCGCCGAAGACGTCCCGCAGCGCCCAGGACCACTCGCCGGTGGTGACGCCCGCGCGGGCGCACTCGACCGTGGCCTCCATCATGTTCCCGGTGCCGGCGGCGGCCTTCTTCAGCGCGGCCAGCGCCTCGGAGGCGCGCGTCTCGTCGCGGTTGTCCCGCCACTCGTGCAGGGCGGCCACGACCCGGGCCTCGTTCTCGGGATCGACCGTCATGATCGCGCCGTCGAGGTCGGCGGTGAGCGGGTTGGGCTCGGTCGTCTCGTAGATGTTGACGCCGACGATCTTCTCCTCCCCGCCCTCGATCCGGGCCCGCCGTGTCGCGTGCGAGGAGACCAGCTCAGACTTGAGGTAGCCCGACTCGACGGCCGCCATCGCGCCGCCCATCTGCTGGATCCGGTCGATCTCCGCGAGCGACTCCTCGACCAGCGAGTCCACCTTGGCCTCGATGACGTGGGAACCGGCGAAGATGTCCTCGTACTCCAGCAGATCGCTCTCGTGCGCCAGCACCTGCTGGATCCGCAGCGACCACTGCTGGTCCCAGGGCCGGGGCAGCCCCAGCGCCTCGTTCCAGGCCGGGAGCTGTACGGCGCGGGCGCGGGCGTCCTTGGAGAGGGTGACGGCCAGCATCTCCAGGACGATGCGCTGGACGTTGTTCTCCGGCTGGGCCTCGGTCAGCCCCAGTGAGTTGACCTGGACGCCGTAGCGGAAGCGGCGCTGCTTGGGGTCGGCGACGCCGTACCGCTCGCGGGTGACGCGGTCCCAGATGCGGCCGAAGGCCCGCATCTTGCACATCTCCTCGATGAAGCGGACGCCCGCGTTCACGAAGAACGAGATCCGGGCGACCACGTCACCGAACTTCTCCTCGGGCACCTGGCCCGACGCGCGGACCGCGTCGAGCACCGCGATGGCGGTCGACATGGCGTACGCGATCTCCTGGACCGGGGTGGCCCCCGCCTCCTGGAGGTGGTAGCTGCAGATGTTGATGGGGTTCCACTTGGGGATGCGGTTGACCGTGTACGTGATCATGTCCGTGGTCAGCCGCAGGGAGGGCACCGGCGGGAAGACGTGCGTCCCGCGCGAGAGGTACTCCTTCACGATGTCGTTCTGGGTCGTCCCCTGGAGCTTCTCGGGGTCGGCCCCCTGCTCCTCCGCGACCACCTGGTAGAGCGCCAGCAGCCACATGGCGGTCGCGTTGATCGTCATCGAGGTGTTCATCTGCTCCAGGGGGATGTCCTGGAACAGCCGCCGCATGTCACCGAGGTGCGAGACGGGAACACCGACGCGGCCCACCTCGCCGCGGGCGAGAATGTGGTCCGGGTCGTATCCGGTCTGCGTGGGCAGATCGAAGGCGACCGAGAGACCCGTCTGGCCCTTGGCGAGGTTGCGGCGGTACAGCTCGTTGGACGCTTCGGCGGTCGAGTGACCGGCGTACGTCCGCATGAGCCAGGGCCGGTCCTTCTGACGCTCGTTCATCGGGGAACCTCAGACGTTGCGGAAGCGGTTGATGGCGTCGATGTGCTGTTCGCGCATTTCCTGGTCGCGCACGCCGAGTCCCTCGCGGGGGGCCAGGGCGAGCACGCCGACCTTGCCCTGGTGGAGGTTGCGGTGGACGTCGTACGCCGCCTGCCCGGTGTCCTCCAGGGAGTACGTCCTGGAGAGCGTCGGGTGGATCTTGCCCTTGGCGATGAGGCGGTTGGCCTCCCAGGCCTCGCGGTAGTTGGCGAAGTGGGAGCCGATGATGCGCTTGAGGGACATCCACAGGTAGCGGTTGTCGTACTCGTGCATGTAGCCCGAGGTGGAGGCGCAGGTGGTGATGGTGCCGCCCTTGCGGGTGACGTAGACCGAGGCGCCGAAGGTCTCGCGGCCCGGGTGCTCGAAGACGATGTCGATGTCCTCGCCTCCGGTGAACTCGCGGATGCGCTTGCCGAAGCGCTTCCACTCCTTCGGGTCCTGGGTGCGCTCGTCCTTCCAGAACCTGTAGCCCTCGGCGTTGCGGTCGATGACCGCCTCCGCGCCCATGGCCCGGCAGATCTCGGCCTTCTCGGGGGAGGAGACGACACAGATCGGGTTGGCGCCGCCGGCCAGCGCGAACTGGGTGGCGTAGGAGCCGAGCCCGCCGCTGGCGCCCCAGATCAGGACGTTGTCGCCCTGCTTCATGCCCGCGCCGTTGCGCGAGACGAGCTGGCGGTAGGCGGTGGAGTTGACCAGACCCGGGGCGGCGGCCTCCTCCCAGCTGAGGTGCTTCGGCTTCGGCATCAGCTGGTTGGACTTCACCAGGGCGATCTCCGCCAGGCCGCCGAAGTTCGTCTCGAAGCCCCAGATCCGCTGCTCGGGGTCGAGCATCGTGTCGTTGTGGCCGTCGGAGGACTCCAGTTCGACCGACAGGCAGTGCGCGACGACCTCGTCGCCCGGGTTCCAGGCGTTCACGCCGGGGCCGGTGCGCAGGACGACGCCCGCCAGGTCGGAGCCGATGACGTGGTACGGCAGGTCGTGCCGCTTGGTCAGCTCGCTGAGCTTCCCGTAGCGCTCCAGGAAGCCGAACGTCGACACCGGCTCGAAGATCGAGGTCCAGACGGAGTTGTAGTTCACCGAACTGGCCATCACGGCGACGAGGGCCTCGCCGGGGCCGAGTTCGGGGACCGGGACGTCGTCCAGGTGGATCGACTTGCGCGGGTCCTTGTCGCGGGACTCCAGCCCGGCGAACATCTCCGCCTCGTCCTTGTGCACGGTGATCGCGCGGTAGGACTCGGGGAGGGACAGGGCCGCGAAGTCCGCGGCGGTGCTGTCCTGGGATTGGATCGCGTCCAGGATTTCCTTCACGGTGTTGCCTCCGGTGATGCGGCGTCGAGGGAACGCTCGGGGGGCCCTGCTGGCAGGGGAGGGGCGGTTTGGAGGTGTTGCCGTCGGTTCGGCGGGTGTGGAGCTTCGGCTTTGCTCGGGTGGAGCAGAAGGGTGCCTGTGACGCAGGCGTCCGGGCGCGCAGCACGGTGGTTGCGGGGACAGCCGGCGTACGTGAGATCCCGGTACGCCGGCCGCCCGGACACCCTCAACGTATGGCACTCCGTGACACCTGACAAGGCACCCAGTGCCAACAATTTCTCTCACTTGTCATCCCGTGGGCACGCATGAGCAACACGATGGGTGTTACGGGACGTTCTGTCCTGCTGGCGGGCGGCTATCGGGCCGCGCGGTACACATACGGCGTCGTCGTGCCGAGCGCCGCGAAGCCCAGCCGGACCAGGATCGGGGCCGACATGTCCGTCGCGTCGACCTGGAGGAAGCGGTAGCCGCGCTCGGCGGCGATCCGCGCCCGATGGGCGACCAGCGCCCGGTACAGGCCCCTGCCGCGCCACTCGGCGACCGTTCCGCCGCCCCAGAGCCCGGCGAAGCCCGTGCCCGGGTACAGCTCCATGCGGGCCGAGCCGACCGGTTCCCCGCCGGCCAGCGCCACGAGCGCCACGAAGCCGTCCGGGGCCCGCTCCAGCCGCGTCAGCACCTGGTGGCGCAGCCGCCCCGCGTCCGTGCCGAACGCCCGCTCGTGGGCCAGCGCCATCAGCTCCACCCCGGCCGCGTCGGTCACCGGCCGCAGCTCGACCCCCTCGGGCGGCTCCGCGCCGGGCAGCGCGGTCAGCGCCTCGACCGGGGCGGCCAGCAGGGTCTCCGACGGCTCGGCCGAGAAACCGCCCGCCCGCAGCCGTTCCCCCAGGTCGGCCGGGCCGTCGTGGGAGTAGAGCTTCCACTCGAACTCCGCGTGGCCGAGCCCTCCCCAGTACGCGATCTGGGCCGTGATCGCCGCGTCGGCCCCCGCCGCGCCCAGGCCCGGCTCCGACCAGACCACCCCGTTCCAGTCGTCGGGCCCGCCCACCTGGCGGACCACGGGCCCGGCACGCTCGACGCGTACGCCGGGCCCGTCCGGGCGCGCGTGCTCCCGCAGCTCGCGGTCGAACAGGTCACGGATCTCGTCAGGTCGCATCCGCGCACCTCAGCACGGCGACGCCCGGGGAACCAGCCGATTTCGGCCGACGCCGGGCCCGCCGGCCCCGCCGGGCGCGTCGAAAGCGCGGCACGGGGCACATGATCGACACCAAGTGATCTTGAAGCGAGCAGGGAACAGGGGTGGGGCACCGATGGCGATACCGATCGGCCGCAGACGGGGCGACGGGCAGGGCCGAGCCCCCTTCGACCTGCGGCGCACCTCCTTCGGCTTCGCCCTCATCGCCCTGATCGTCGCGGGCGGCGGCGTGACGCTGCGGGCGGCCTGGCACAGCGCCGTCCGCCACCCGTTCCTCGCCGCCCTCGTGGTCCTCCCGGTCCTGGTCGGCGCCTGCCTGCTGCTGCGCCGCCGCCGGCGCGCCCGCCGGGTCGCGGAGGCCGTCACCCAGGCCGCCTACGGCATCGTCGAGGTCGGCCTCGCGGAACTGGACGCCGCCGAAGCGGCCCGCGCCGAGGCCCGCCTCGCACCCCCGGAGCCGACCGGCCACCCCGTCGACTACGCCCAACTGGACCCGTACGCCTTCGAGGAGGCCGTCGCCGAACTCTGCCGCCGCGACGGCTGCGCCGACGCCGAGGTGGTGGGCGGCGCGGGCGACCTGGGCGCCGACGTGGTGGGCACCACCCCCGACGGCCGCCGCCTGGTCGTCCAGTGCAAGCGCTACGGACCGGAGAACCGCGCGGGCTCCCAGGACCTCCAGCGCTTCGGTGGCACCTGCTACGCCGTGCACGCGGCGGACGTGGCGCTCGTCGTCTCCACCGGCGGTTTCACCGAACCCGCCCTCGACTACGCCGAGCAGTGCGCCATCCTCTGCTACGGCCCCGAGGAACTGGCGGCCTGGAGCGAGGGCGGCGCGCCACCGCCCTGGGAGGCGGTGGCGGCGCCCGTCGAGGAGCGGGCCGCCGGGTTCAACGCTCCTTGAGCGCCTGCTGGATCGTCCGCATGACCTCGTCCAGCGGGGCGTCCGTACGGGCCACCGCGACGAGCACCTCGCCGTCCGAGGCCACGGCCGCGGCCGGGGCGCGCTCGGGCTCGGCGCCGGCGGTCCGGCCCGCTCCGATGCCCGTGCCGAAGGTGTCGCGCACGATGGCGAAGGCGCGGTCGAGCTGGGCCTCCACATCACCCTGCCCGCCCGCCCGCAGCCAGCGGCGCAGCACATGGTTGTGCGCGGTGACCACGGCGGACGCGGCGACCTCCGCGAGCAGCGGGTCGTCGTTGCCCACGTGGTGGTCGCGTTCGTCGAAGTGGCCCAGGAGGTAGCGGGTGAACAGCCGCTCGTAGCGGGCCACCGACGCGATCTCGGCTTCCCTGAGGGTCGGCACCTCACGGGTCAGTTTGTAGCGGGCCACGGAGACGGCGGGCTTGGCCGCGTACATCTTCATGACCTCCTTGATGCCCCGGCAGACGGTGTCGAGCGGGTGCTCGTGCGCGGGGGCGGCGTTGAGGACGGCCTCGGCCCTGACGAGAGTGTCGTCGTGGTCCGGGAAGATGGCCTCTTCCTTGGAGCGGAAGTGGCGGAAAAACGTCCGCCGGGCGACGCCCGCGGCCCCCGCGATCTCGTCGACGGTGGTCGCCTCGTAGCCCTTCGTCGCGAAGAGTTCCATCGCGGCGGCGGCCAGTTCGCGGCGCATCTTGAGCCGTTGGGCGGCGGCGCGCGTCCCCGCGGTGGTGGACTCCGGGGCGTCGGTCGCGGCGGTGGCACGGGGTGACTTGGCGGGCTGGGACATGGCATGAACGTAACGCATCGGTGCAGGAGAGCGCGCCTGCGGGGGCGGACCGCCGGAGGGTCCCAGCAGCCCGCCCCACCCGGCTCCCGGGTCAGCGACGGGCATATTCGCGGAAGCCGCGCCCCGTCTTGCGGCCGAGGCACCCCGCGGCGACCAGGTGCTCCAGCAGCGGCGCGGGCGCCAGGCCCGGGTCGCGGAACTCCTGGTGCAGCACCTTCTCGATGGCCAGCGAGACGTCCAGGCCGACCACGTCGAGCAGTTCGAACGGGCCCATCGGGTAGCCGCCGCCCAGCTTCATCGCCGCGTCGATGTCGTCCAGCGAGGCGTAGTGCTCCTCCACCATCTTGATCGCGTTATTGAGGTACGGGAACAGCAGCGCGTTCACGATGAACCCGGCCCGGTCCCCGCAGTCCACCGGGTGCTTGCGGATCCTCGCGCAGACCGCGCGGACCGTGGCGTGCACGTCGTCGGCGGTCAGGACGGTGCGGACCACCTCGACCAGCTTCATCGCGGGCGCCGGGTTGAAGAAGTGCATCCCGATCACGTCCTTGGGGCGCGCGGTCGCCCGCGCGATGGCGACGACCGGCAGCGAGGACGTGGTGGTGGCGAGCACCGCGCCCGGCCGGCAGACCTTGTCCAGCGCGGCGAACAGCTGCCGCTTGACCTCCAGGTCCTCGGCGACGGCCTCGACGGCCAGGTCGACCTCGGCGAACGCGTCCGGCGAACCGGCCGTCGTGATCCGCGCCAGCGTCTCGTCCCGCGCCTCGGCGGTCAGCCGCCCCTTGGCCACCGAGCGCTCCAGCGACTTCGCGATCCGGCCCTTGGCGACGTCGGCCTTCTCCCGGGACCTGGCGGCCAGCACGACCTCGTACCCGGCCTTCGCGAAGACCTCGGCGATCCCGGAGGCCATCGTCCCGGAGCCCGCGACGCCGACGGACGCCACGGCGCGCCCGGCTCCGGAGACCGCGTCCGCCACCGGGGTCAGTGCGTCGGGCACCACCGCCTGGCCGCCGGGGGCGTCGTACGTGTAGAAGCCGCGCCCGGCCTTGCGGCCGGTCAGACCGGCGCTGCTGAGCTGCCCGAGCACGGGGGCCGGGGCGTGCAGCCGGTCGCGGGACTCGGCGTACATGGCCTCCAGGACCGTACGGGCGGTGTCGATGCCGATCAGGTCCAGCAGGGCGAGGGGGCCCATCGGCAACCCGCAGCCCAGCTTCATCGCGGCGTCAATGTCCTCGCGGGAGGCGTAGTTCGCCTCGTACATCGCGGCGGCCTGGTTGAGGTAGCCGAAGAGCAGCCCGTCCGCGACGAACCCGGGGCGGTCGCCGACCGCGACGGGCTCCTTGCCCAGCTCCCGGGCCAGTGCGGTGACGGCCTCGACGGCCGGCGGCGCGGTCAGCACCGAGGAGACCACCTCGACCAGCTTCATCGCGGGCGCCGGATTGAAGAAGTGGAGGCCGAGGACGCGCTCGGGGCGCTGGGACTCGGCGGCCAGCCGGGTCACCGACAGGGCGTTGGTGCCGGTGGCCAGGATCGTGGTGGGGGAGACGATCGCGTCGAGCTCCCGGAACACCTGCTGCTTGATCTCGTACGTCTCGGGCACCACCTCGACGACCAGCTCGGCCCCGGCGGCGGCGCGCAGATCGTCGGAGGTGCGGAACCGGGCCAGCGCGTCGGTCCGCTCCCGCTCGGTGATGCGGCCGCGGCGCACGGCCCGCGCGGTGGACGCTTCGAGGGAGGCGACGGCCCCGAGGGCGGCGGCCTCGCTGACGTCGATGCCGATGACCTCGCGGCCCGCCAGGGCCAGGACCTCGGCGATGCCGGTGCCCATGGTGCCGAGGCCGACGACGGCGATGGTGGAGAGAGAGGTGTCCATCAGGGGACTCCAGGGTGAGTGACGACTGTGGGAGCACGGAACGCGCGGCGATGAGGGAGCGGCGCGTGGCGTACGGAGGCTGCGTGTCGTGGAGCACGGGGCCGTCGCGCGGGAAGCGCGCCCGGCCGTGGGGTGACGGACCCTGTCCCGGGTTCCGTCGCACGGAAAAGCCGAACCGACAAGCACTCCGGATGGCTGCGTCACCAGGCCACCGGAGCCTGCGGGGAGTGTGCCCCGCTCAGATGAGAGTAACCGGCGAGTAACGAGCGCGCCACCCCTGGATCCTTGTGCCCTGGGCCACAGGAACTCCCCGATGCCGGCCCGCACGGAACGTGTCCGTGGATACGCTGAGCGTCATGGATGAGGAGTTCCGTTCACTCATGGACCGGCTGGAACCCGAGGCGGCCGGGTCGCCGTACTACGCCCGCCTCGTCGCCGCCGAGGACCCCGAGGAGCTGGCCCGGGTCCTCGTGGAACCCCGCCGCCCCCTGTGGGCCCGCGAGATAGCGGCCTTCCGGCTCGGCTGCGCGGGCGACCGGCGGGCCTTCGAGGCGCTGGTGCTGCTGCTCAACCACCGCGACCCCGAACGCTGCGTCTCCGCCGCCCACGCCCTGGCCGTACTGGACGACCCCCGCACGCCCCGGGCCGCCGCCGCGCTCGCCACCAACGCCCTGCGCACCGCCTACGCCCTCCACCCGGTGCGCCTGCTGACCACCCTGCGGGCCCCCGAGTCGGTCCCGGCCCTGGTCGCCACCCTCCAGCGCCTGCTGGCGCCCGGCGATCCGCACTGGCGCGTGGCCCTGGCCTGCGTCGAGGGGCTCGGCAGCCTCGCCGACGAGCAGGCCCGCCCGGTCCTCACGGCGGCCCTGCCGCACCCGCGCCTCGGTACGGCGGCGGCGGAGGCCCTCGGGCGGTTGCCGGGGGCGTGAGCGGGGGACGGGCCCTCGCGCCGGGGCGGGCGTTCCACGGTCACCCCGCCCCGGCGGTCGTCACCGCCCCGGTGGACCGCCCGGCGTTCGCTTGCGCCGGGTGCGCGGGCGGTCCGTGCCGCTCAGCGGCGGAAGCCGAGCAGCCCGTGCAGACGGCTGCCCCTGCTGTTGTCCACCGACTGGGCGGCCGCCTTCTCGGCGGGCAGCGGCTTCGGTTCCGGGAGGGCGGCGCAGACCGCGTCCGCCTCGCCCCGGCCGCGCGGGACCGTGCCGTCGGCGAGGTAGGCCGCCAGGTGCCCGTCCAGGCAGTCGTTGCCGCTCAGCGTGATGCCGTGGTTGCCGCCGCCCTCCTCCACGACGAGGCTGGACCCCGTGAGCTTGCGGTGCATGCTGACCGCGCCGCCGTACGGGGTCGCCGCGTCGTCCGTGGCCTGGAGGATCAGCGCCGGGGGCAGCTGACGGTTGTTCACCGGGGCCGGCCGCAGCGGCGCCACCGGCCAGCTCGCGCACGGCGCGTTGTACCAGGTGTTGTTCCAGGTCATGAACGGCGCCTTCTTGTGGATCCGGCGGCTGTCGTTGCGCCAGGTGCTCCAGTGCTCGGGCCAGCCGGCGTCGCGGCACTGGACGGCCGTGTAGACCGAGTAGCCGTTCTCGCCGCCCGCGTCGACCGCGCCGAAGTTCTCGTACACCTCGACCAGCGCCTCGGTGTCCCGGTTCTTCGCGTACGCGGCGAACGCCTCGGCGAGATAGGGCCAGTAGCCGTTGTAGTACCCGCCGGGGATGAAGGTGTCCTCCAGCTCGCCCGCGCCGACCGTGCCGCCCGCCGGTTTCCGTGCCACGTCCGCCCGCATGCGGTACCAGGCGGCCTCCACCCCGGCCGGGTCGCTGCCCAGGCCGTACGCGGCGTCGTTCTTCGCCACCCAGGCGGCGAACGCCTTGTGCCGGTCGTCGAACGCGTAGTTCTGGCCGAGGTTGCCCTCGTACCAGACGTCGTCCGGGTCGACGACCGAGTCCAGGACCAGGCGGCGCACCCGCTCCGGGTGCAGCTTGGCGTAGACCGCGCCGAGGTAGGTGCCGTAGGAGTAGCCGAAGTAGTTGATCTGCCGGGAGCCGAGCGCCCGGCGGATCACGTCGAGGTCCTCGGCGGCGCTGACCGTGTCCATGTACGGCAGCACGTCGCCGTGCTTCTCGCCGCAGGCCCGCGCGAAGGACTCCGCCCGGTCGCGGTTGATCCGCTCCGAGCGGGCGGAGTCCGGCACCGTGTCGGGGCGCACGGGATCGAAGTGGCCCGGCAGGCAGTTCAGCGCCGGGGTGCTCCTGCCGACCCCGCGCGGGTCAAAACCGATCACGTCGTACTGGGCCGCGACCTTCTTCGGCAGCGAGGACGCCACGAACCCGGCCATCGAGAGACCGCTGCCGCCGGGGCCGCCCGGGTTGACCAGCAGCGGGCCCTGGAAGGTCTTCGCGGTGTGCGGGACGCGGGAGAGGGCGAGCGTGATCTGACGTCCCGAGGGGTGGCGGTGGTCCAGCGGGGCCTTGACCTTCGCGCACTGGAGCGTCGGGTAGCTCTCGGTCGGGCAGTCGGTCCACTTCGGCTTGGACGCGGGCGGCGTGCTCGCCGCGGTGGTGGCGGCGGGCGCGGGCGCGGCGGTCAGCAGACCGGCGACGGTCGCGCCGACGGCGACCAGGATTCCTGCACGTTTCGTCATGGGGCCTCCCGGGGTGACGGGACGCGGCGCCGGATCACCGGTCCCCGCGCCGCATGCTCCCCGAATACCCCCGCGGAAGGGCCGGTTCCGCGCGGAGTCGCCCGTACGGTCACGCCATCGGCCCTGCGGGCGGGCGGCCGGGGTCCGCCGCGCACCTCACAGCAGGGTCAGCTGGGTGGGGCCCGGCTCCGGGGCGGCGGCGGGCGTCCGGCCGATCCGCCGGCCCTCCCCCCGGTGTGCCGGGCCGATCCCGAACTCGTCCGCCAGCTCGTGCACCTGGCGGGTGATCCGGCGCTGGTACCAGGTGGGGGCGTACGCCCCGTCCCCGTACATCCGCTCGTACCGCTCCACCAGGTGCGGGTGGTGCAGGCCGAGCCAGCGCAGATACCACTCGCGGGCGCCGGGGCGCAGATGCAGGACGAGCGGGGTCACCGACACCGCCCCGGCCGCCGCGATCGCGGAGACCGTGGCGCGCAGCTGCTCCGGGCTGTCGCCGAGGAAGGGGACGACGGGCGCCATCAGGACCGAGCAGCCGATCCCGGCCTGGGTCAGCGTGTGGACGGCGTCGAGGCGGCGGCCGGGGGAGGGGGTGCCCGGTTCGACCGTCCGCCACAGCTCCCGGTCGGTGAAGCCGACGGAGACCGAGACGCCCACCTCGGCGACCTCCGCCGCCTGCCGCAGCAGCTCCAGGTCCCGCAGGATCAGCGTGCCCTTGGTCAGGATGGAGAAGGGGTTCGCCCGGTCGCGCAGGGCGCCGATGATGCCCGGCATGAGCCGGTAGCGGCCCTCCGCCCGCTGGTAGCAGTCGACGTTCGTGCCCATCGCGACGTGCTCGCCCCGCCAGTGCCGGGAGGCCAGCTCCCGCTGGAGCAGCTCGGCGGCGTTGACCTTGACGACGATCTGGGAGTCGAAGCCGGTGCCGGTGTCCAGGTCCAGGTAGCTGTGGGTCTTGCGGGCGAAGCAGTACACACAGGCGTGCGTACAGCCCCGGTACGGGTTCACCGTCCATTCGAACGGCATCCGCGAGGCGCCGGGCACCCGGTTCAGGATCGAACGGGCCCGGATCTCGTGGAAGGTGATGCCCCGGAACTCCGGGGTGTCGAACGTGCGCGTGGTCACCGCGTCCGCGGCGAAGAGCGCGCTGTTCCCGGCCGTCGAGTTCTTCTCGACCAGATTGTCCCAGCGCATGGACGCCTCCTCGGTAGCACTCCCCGCAGAATAGAACACTTGTTCCCTTGATCGTGCGCGACGGGCCGTACCGCCCTGCGGCTAGCCTGTGGCCCCGGCAGACCCGCCGTTCCGACCGGGAGGTCCCGACCATGGCAGCCAAGTTCACCGAGCTCGCGATCGACTGTGCGGATCCCGTCGGGCTCGCCCGGTTCTGGTGCTCGGTCCTCGACTACGAGGTGCTGGGCGAGGAGGCGGAGGAGGGCGTCGTCACCATCGGTCCGCCCGCGGCGGGTGGGGGAGCGGACCGCCCCGGGCCCGTGGCGCCGGTGCTGGCCTTCGCCCGGGTGCCCGAGGGCAAGACCGCCAAGAACCGCCTCCACATCGACGTCAGTCCCAGCGACCGGGACCAGGGCGACGAGGTCCGCAGACTGCTCGGCCTGGGGGCCCGCCGCCTCGACGTCGGCCAGGGTGACGCGAGCTGGGTCGTGCTCACCGACCCGGAGGGCAACGAATTCTGCGTCCTGCGGGATCGTCGCCCCTGAACCCCGGCGGCCGGGAGGTCGCGCACGACCGAACTGCGCCCGGGAGGCGTCCACGTGACGGTCCGGCGCGTCCCCGGACGGCTGGTGGCAGCCCTCGCCGCCGCGGCGGGGCGCGGGCTCGCCGCACGGGTCACGTCCCGGTGGCGCGGGTGTGCGGAACCGTTCGCGGCCGGACGTGATTTTGAGCGGCCGTGCCCGAGGTGGTTGGCTCAGCTCACCCACCGAACAACCGAGTGCTGGAGGAACAGCCATGGCGCAGGTCGAGGCCACCACGGAGCGGATCATCGCGGCGGACGCGGAGACGGTGTTCGACGCGCTGGCCGACTACAAGGACGTCCGCGGCAAGGTGCTGACCGGGCACTTCAGCGAGTACGAGGTCCGGGAGGGCGGCGACGGCGAGGGCAGCCTGGTGCACTGGAAGCTCCAGGCGACCAGCAAGCGCGTCCGGGACTGCCTGCTGGAGGTCACCGAGCCGACCGACGGGCAGCTCGTCGAGAAGGACCGCAACTCCTCCATGGTCACGACCTGGACCGTCACCCCGGCCGGTGAGGGGAAGTCCAAGGCCGTCGTGACCACGGTCTGGGACGGCGCGGGCGGCATCGGCGGGTTCTTCGAGCGGACCTTCGCGCCCAAGGGCCTCGGCCGGATCTACGACGAGGTGCTCCAGAACCTCGCCACCGAGGTCGAGAAGTAGGACCGGCCGGCCACGGGTCCGTCCGCCTCCCGCCCCGCACGGAGGCCGGACGGATCCGGCTTCCGTGGGGCGACCGGCCTCACCGGAACGGGTGGTTTTCCGGGGCGGCCGGTGGTGCGCCCGTAGCACCTCTCACCGGCGCATAAGCCTTCCGTGCGCGCCGCGTACGCCCCTCGTCACGTTTGCCCTGCCTTGCCGCGCGATGCGAGAAATGGGCGGCGCAGGTGCGGACGAGGGGAGCGTTACGTGGTGGGTGGTATCACGCTGGTGAAGGACGAGCCGGACGGCCCGGGACCGGACGGCCCGGGACCGGACGGCCCGACGCCGGACGGCACGGCGGCCACGGTCGACCTCCCCGCCGCGCCGCCCCCGCCGCCCCCTCCGGCGGGACCCGGGCCCGGACCGGACGCGGCGGAGATCAGCCCCCGCAAGGTCCGCGCGGTCTTCCTCGGGCTGATGCTCACCCTGCTGCTCGCGGCGCTCGACCAGATGATCGTCGCCACGGCCCTGCCGAAGATCGTCGGTGAGCTGCACGGCCTGGAGAAGATGTCCTGGGCGGTCACCGCCTACCTCCTCGCCTCCACCATCGTCCTGCCGCTCTACGGCAAGCTCGGCGACCTCTTCGGCCGCAAGGGCGTCTTCCAGTTCGCCATCGTGGTGTTCATCATCGGCTCGGCGCTGGCGGGCTGGTCGCGCACCATGGACGAGCTGATCGCCTTCCGCGCCCTCCAGGGCATCGGCGGCGGCGGTCTCATGATCGGCGTCCAGGCGATCATCGCGGACATCGTCCCGCCCCGGGAGCGCGGTCGCTACCTGGGCCTCATCGGCGCCGTCTTCGGGCTCGCCTCGGTCGCCGGCCCGCTCCTGGGCGGGTTCTTCACCGACCATGTCTCCTGGCGCTGGTGCTTCTACATCAACGTCCCCTTCGGCCTGGTCACCCTCGCCGTCATCGCCGTCGTCCTCAAGCTGCCCAAACCCGCCCTCCGGCCCCGGCTCGACGTCCTGGGCGCGGTGCTCCTGGCCGTCGCCTCCGCCTGCCTGGTGCTGGTCACCAGCTGGGGCGGCACCGAGTACGCCTGGGGTTCGCGCACCATCCTGGGGCTCGCGGCCGGCGCGGTCGTCTCGACGGCGCTTTTCGTCGCCGCCGAACACCGGGCCGCAGAACCGATCATTCCGCTGCGACTCTTCCGCGACTCCGTCTTCAACGTCACCGGTCTGGTCGGCGCGGTCGTCGGCGTCGCCCTCTTCGGGGCGGCCAGCTACCTCCCGACCTACCTCCAGATGGTCGACGGGGTCAGCGCCACCGAGTCCGGGCTGCTGATGCTCCCGATGATGATGGGCATCGTCGGCGGGTCCGTCGTCTCCGGCCGGCTCATCACCCGCACCGGCCGCTACCGGATCTACCCGATCGTCGGCAGCGCCGTCTCCGTGGTCGGCATGGGACTGCTGTCCCTGCTGGAGGCGGACACCTCCCCTCTCGCGTACAGCTTCTACCAGGCAGTCCTCGGCACCGGCATCGGACTGGTCATGTCCGTTCTCGTGCTCGCCGTGCAGAACTCCGTACGCCCCTCGGACCTCGGCACCGCGACCAGCGCCAACAACTACTTCCGGCAGATCGGCGGCAGCGTCGGCGCGGCGATCTTCGGCACGCTGTTCGCCGGACGGCTCTCCGACGCGCTCGGCGCACGCCTGCCCGCCGGTGCGGAGCTGCCCGATCCCGAGTCCATCACCCCGCAGATCGTCCACGCGATGGAGCCCGCGCTGCGCGACGCCTACATCCAGGCGTACGTCGACGCGATGCCGCGCATCTTCCTGTACCTGGTGCCGGTGCTCGTGCTCGGCCTGGTCCTCGCCTTCTTCCTCAAGGAGAAACCGCTGGTGTCCCACCACAGCCCCGAAGCCGCAGCCGAGGCCATGACCTCCCCGATCCCCGCCGCCCGCGCCGACTCCGGCCGGCCCGCCTCCGGCTACCTCTCCGGTGTCCCGGTCCACGGGAGCGTCCAGCACCCCGACGGCACGACCGTCCCCCGCGCCGCCCTCACCCTCATCGACGTCCAGGGGCGGCAGATCGGCCGCGGGGCCAGCGGCGAGGACGGGCGGTACGCGCTGAGCGTCCCTGGTGCGGGCTCCTACGTCCTGATCGCCGCCGCGGGCGGGCACCAGCCGCAGGCCGTCAGCGTCACCGTGGGCGAGCGCCCCGTCGAGCTGGACGTGGTGCTCGGCGGCGCCGGGCGGCTCGCCGGATCCGTCCTCACCCCCGACGGCGCGCCCGTACGCGACGCCGCCGTGACCCTGACCGACGTACGGGGCGAGGTCGTCGCCTCCACCCGCACCGGCCACGAGGGCGGTTACGTCATCGGCGAACTGGTCGCCGGCGAGTACACCCTCGCGGCCAGCGCCCCCGCGTTCCGCCCCGCCGCCCTCCCGGTCAGCGTGCAGGCCGCCCGGGAGACCCGCCAGGACATCGAGCTGGCGGGCGGGGCCGTCCTGCGCGGCGTCGTGCGGGCCACCGGCGGACGCCCCGTCGAGGACGCCCGGGTCACCCTGCTCGACGCGGCGGGCAACGTGGTGGACACCCTCACCACCGGACCCGACGGATCGTTCCGGTTCGTCGACCTGTCGTCCGGCGAGTACACCGTGATCGCCGCCGGATACCCGCCGGTCGCCACCGTCCTCCAGGTCGCGGGCGGCGGCCGCACCGAACGCGATCTCCAGCTCGGGCACGAGGACTGACGCGCCGCGGGACCGGGGCCGGCCGGGCGTCAAGGCCGTGCCCGCACCGGCTCCCGCACCTCTCGTGCCGCCTCCCGCGCCTCCCGCAGCGGGTCCTCCCGCACCAGCCGCATCAGCGCCCGGGCCCCCGGGCTCAGATCCCGCGCCGCCGGGAGCACCACCACGCTCTCGTACACCGGCCGACGGGCGCCCGTCAGCTCCACGGCGACCAGCCGGGCCGCCTCCGGCTTCCGGGAGAAGTGGTGCGGCACCACCGCTATCCCCAGCCCCTCCTGCACCAGCTCCAGCAGGCTGTGCACATCGTTGACCTCCAGACCCACCGTCCGGCGCACCCCCGCCGCGGCGAACGCCTCGTCGGCGGCCCGCCGGGGACCCCAGTCCGGATGGAAGTCGATGAACGACGCCCCCGGCAGCTCCTGCACCCCCACCGCCCGCCGCTCCGCGTACGCGTGCCCCGCCGCGCACAGCAGCACCATCGGCTCCCGGGCCAGCGGCACCAGCTCCCCGCGCCACTCCGCCGGGCTGACCGTCGCGGCGAACGCCAGGTCCAGACGCCCGCCCGCCACCCCGTCCAGCAGGCTGCTGGTGCCCTCCTGGCGCAGCCTCAGCTCCAGTTGCGGATGGTCCCGGTGGAACGCCGCCAACAGCCGCGCCGGGCTCACCCCCGCCACGCACTGCTCGACCCCGACCGTCAGCGTCCCGCGCAGCAGCCCCCGTACGGCATCGACCGCGTCCCGCGCCGCCCGCGCGCCCGCCAGGGTGCGCTCCGCCTCCACCAGCAGGGCCCGCCCGGCCTCGGTGAGCCGGACCGTGCGCGTGGTGCGGCTGAACAACGGGGTCCGCAGCTCCTGCTCCAGGGCCCGTACGGAGGCGGAGAGCCCGGACTGCGAGACGGCGAGGCGCTCGGCGGCACGGGTGAAGTGCCGCTCCTCGGCGACGGCGACGAAGTGTTCCAGCTGGCGCAGTTCCATGATTGAGCAATCTAGGCGATGAATCCGAGCGGAATCTCCTGTTGGACTGCTGGATCCATCTGCGGAACCCTGGGCATGTCCCCCCGGCCCTCTCCCCGCGGAGCCTCTCGTATGTACCTCCCGTCCACCGACCGCTACTCCGCCATGCCCTACCGGCGCACCGGCCGCAGCGGTCTGAAGCTGCCCGCGCTCTCCCTCGGCCTCTGGCACAACTTCGGGGGAGACAGGACGCCCGAGACGCAGGGCGCCATCCTGCGCCGCGCCTTCGACCTCGGCATCACCCACTTCGACCTGGCCAACAACTACGGCCCGCCGCCCGGCTCCGCCGAAGAGACCCTGGGCCGCGCCCTGGCCACCGACTTCGCCCGCCTGCGCGACGAGATCGTCATCTCCACCAAGGCCGGCTACCACATGTGGGAGGGGCCGTACGGGGAGTGGGGCTCGCGGAAGTACCTGCGCTCCTCGCTCGACCAGAGCCTCAAGCGCCTCGGCGTCGAGTACGTCGACATCTTCTACTCCCACCGACCCGACCCGGACACCCCGCTCGAAGAGACCATGGGCGCGCTCGACTCCGCCGTACGGCAGGGCAAGGCCCTCTACGTCGGCCTCTCCAACTACTCCGCCGCGCAGACCCGGGAGGCCGCCGCGATCCTGAAGGACCTCGGCACCCCGCTGCTCATCCACCAGCCCCGCTACTCGATGCTCGACCGCCGCATCGAGGACGACGGGCTGCCGGACGTCCTGGACGAGCTGGGCGCCGGGTCCATCGCCTACTCCCCGCTGGAGCAGGGCATTCTGACCGACCGCTACCTCGACGGCATTCCGGCCGGGTCCCGGGCGGCGGGCGCGAGCCCCTTCCTGAGCGCCGACGCCGTCACCCCGCGGCTGGTGGAGCGGCTGCGCGCGCTGGACGCGGTGGCGAAGGAGCGCGGCCAGTCGCTCGCGCAGCTGGCCCTGGCGTGGGTGCTGCGCGGCGGCCGGCTCACCTCCGCCGTCGTCGGCGCGAGCAGCGTCGCCCAGCTGGAGAACAGCGTCGACGCCATCCGGAACCTGGAGTTCACCGAGGACGAGCTGGCCCGGATCGAGGAGCTGCTGGCGGACGCGAGGACGGGCTGACGCCGGTCGCGTCCGGGCAGCGGGTCAGGCGCCGGAGAGCGGGATTGGCGGTGCGGCCGGCAGGACATGGTCGCCCGCCTTGTCCGTGCTCAGGCACAGCGAGCAGACCACGGCGTCATGGGCCGGGCAGGCGGCCAGATCCGGGCGCTCGAAGGTCTGCCGGCAGACGTGGCAGTCGTACGTGACCGCGCTCGGGTTGCCCTCGGCGTCCAGCAGCGGCACCGGGATGCCGTCGTCGCTCCGGCGCAGGTAGTACCGGCCCCGGGTGACGACCGCCATGACCGGGGTGAGGACGAAGGCGATCACCACGGCGGCCACGGGGGAGTACGGCTGGAGCGTGTCCCCGAAGGCGTGGAAGTACATCGCGATGGAGAGCCCGGACGCGGCCGTGAACGCGGTCACGCCGACCGGGTTGACCGCGTAGAGCATGCCCCGGCGGAACTCCGGCGCGTGCGGGGACAGCTTCAGCAGGTACTTGTTGACGCCGATGTCCGTGGCGACGGTGACCACCCAGGCGATGGCGCAGTTGGAGTAGAAGCCCAGGATGCTGTTGAGGAAGCTGAACATGTCGGCCTCCATCAGGATCAGCGCGAAGGCCAGGTTGACCAGGACGAAGATCATGCGGCCGGGGTAGTGCTTGGTGACGCGGGTGAAGGAGTTCGTCCACGCCAGCGAGCCGGAGTAGGCGTTCGTGACGTTGATCTTGATCTGGCTGATCACGACCAGCACCACGGCCAGCGGGACCACCAGCCAGGACGGCATCATCGCGTCGAACGCCCCGCGGAACTGCTGGATCGGCTCGGTCGCCGCGGCCGGTCCCACCTCGGAGAGGACGTAGACGGCGAGGAAGACCCCGATGGCCTGCTTGATCGCCCCGAGCACCACCCAGCCGGGCCCGGCCATGACCATCGCCGTCCACCAACCGCGCCGGTTCGCCTCGGTCTTCGGCGGCATGAAGCGCAGGTAGTCGATCTGCTCACCGATCTGCGCGATGAGCGAGAGGCAGACGCCCGCCCCGAGCAGCACGGAGGCCGTGTTCAGACTGCCCTCGCCGTCGGTGCCCGCGTAGGCGAGGAAGCTGTCGACCGTGCCGGGGTCGGTGGCGACCAGATAGACCAGCGGGCCGACCATCAGCAGCAGCCAGATGGGGGTGGTCCACACCTGGAGCTTGCTGAGCGCCTTCATCCCGTAGATGACCAACGGGATGACCATGAGGGTGGAGACGGCGTAGCCGAGCCACAACGGCAGCCCGAAGCCGAGCTTGAGGCCCTGGGCCATGATCGCGCCTTCGAGGGCGAAGAAGATGACGGTGAAGCTGGCGAAGATGACGCCGGTGAGGACCGATCCGTAGTAGCCGAAGCCGGAGCCCCGGGTGATCAGGTCCAGATCGATGTTGTAGCGGGCCGCGTAGTAGGCGAGCGGGAAGCCCGTGATGAAGATGAGGGCCGCCGCGACGGTGATCGCGACCAGGGCGTTGCCGGTGCCGTGGGCCATGGCGATCCCGGCCCCGATGGAGAAGTCGGCCATGTAGGCGATGCCGCCGAGCGCGGTGGTCGCGACGACCATCGGGGTCCAGCGGCGGTAGGCGCGCGGCGCGAAGCGGAGGGTGTAGTCCTCCAGCGTCTCCCGCACCGCCTGGGGTTCGTCAGGAGCGGCGGGCGGTGCGGGGTCCGGCGGGGACGGTTCGGCGAGTTGCGTGCGGGTATCCATGGCGGGGGACGCTAGGCAGCCGCCGTTTCCCGCGCGTACGGCCGGTGTGAAGGCGGCGTTACGGTATACCAGCGGGACGTCAGGGGGTGCCGGGAGGGCTGCGGTTCGTGCCCGCGCCTCAGGGGGCGATGCCCACCCCGTCGATCCGGCTCCAGGCCCGCTCCTGACCGGCGGTCATGGCGGGCCAGCCGAGCCCGCCCGGCCGGGGCAGCACCCGGGAGGCGTACGGGGAGGGCCGGAACCCCGGATCGTAGAAGCACCCCGTGCCGTACGTCCGGTCGAAGGCGGCGCACGAGGCGGCCAGCGAACGCGCGGTGGGCTTGCGGCCGCTGCGGGCCCAACGGTCAAGTGCTGCAATGGAGTTGGCGTACTCAGCGCTGCTGAGCCCGCTGTGCTCGCGCTCCCGGGTGAAGGACTGCACGAGCCGGTGCTCCCGGCCCGCGCCCCGCAGCGTGGCCCGGTAGGCGGACTCGTGCTCGACGAAGGCCGTGGGGTCGTCGATCGCGTGCAGCGTGAGGACGGGCAGGGACACCCGCCCGGTCAAGTCGCTGTCCCACGAGAGGTCCCGGCGCGCGCCCGGATCCGCCGAGAATCGCTCCACGCCCGCGTTCAGCGCCCGGTCGTCGTGCGAGCCGGTATACCGCACACCCCGGTTGGAGAAGGGGTTACGTCCCTCCAGCCGGGTCGAGACGATGTCGCGGAAGGTGAACGTCGCGAACCGCAGATGCGACTCCAGGGACCGCTCCGGGATCCCGGTGACGGCCAGGATGTCGTCCAGGTTGCGCTGCTGGAGCGCGCTCCGGCCGGCCGGTTCGGCGTCGAACCCCGTGCACTCGCGCAGCCGGGCGCTCAGCCCGGCGGACGTCATCGTGGAGTCCGGGCGCAGCCCCTGCCACAGCGGGTACCGCGGCTCGGTGGGACGCGGGTGGTTGCCGCAGTAGTACTGGTAGACCACGCGCAGGTCCACCCGGTAGTCGTAGCCGCGCGAACCGCCGCCCAGGACGCCGTTGGTCAGCAGCACCCCGTCGTAGGCCCCGGGCTTCGTGCCGTACGTCTCCGCGACCTTGGCGGCGACGTTCCCGCCCCAGGACTGGCCGTGCAGATAGGTACGCCCCGGCTTCCCGAACCGGTCGGTGAAGACCCGGCGCACGCTCTCGGTGTCGGCCGCCGCCATCCGCGTCCCGTAGCCGCCGCGCCGGTAGGAGGAGCCCGCCCAGGCGTACCCCTCCTCCACCATGACGGCCCAGCGCTCCAGGTCCTCGGTCGAGCGGGCCGGGTCCGACGCGTCGCCCAGGTCGGGCCCGCCGTGGGCGTGCACCACCAGGGAGCCGTTCCAGCGGATCGGGACGGCGAGCGCGTAATGCGCCCCGTTCCCGTCCTGGCCCGTGTAACACCGCGCCTTTCCGGCCAGCACCTCCGGGCAGTCGGCGACCGCCGGCGCCCCGGCCGGGGAGGGCTCCGCGGGGACTGCCGGGGCCTCGCCGGCCACGCCGAGGAGCAGGGCCGCGACCGCGGCGGCGAGCGCGGCGGAGCGCAACCTGCGACGGCGGTACAGCGGCAGTACGGGGGCGGGCGCGTGGGGGGAGTTCACGGGGGCGGCTCCTGGCTCTCTGCCCGGCGCGGACGTGCGCCGGGATGCCGGGATGCTAGGAAGCGCCGCACCCGGGGGAGAAGCCCCGCGCGCATTGCGTTCATAGAGTTCGCCCCGGCCGCCCGGTGCGGGCCACCGGCGGAGCAGTGGCGGGAGCGAAGCCGGGAGCGGCCGTGGCCGAGGCCGACGGGACCACTGGAGGGACCTTCGGCGGACTGGACCTCTGACGGGCCGCCCCTCCCTGGCCCGCGCCGCTCACGGCGCGTACGGTGTGGCGGCATGAAGATCCTCATCAGCGCGGACATGGAAGGCGCCACCGGAGTGACCTGGCCGGCCGACGTGCTGCCGGGGACCCCGCAGTGGGAGCGCTGCCGGTCGATGTTCACCTCGGACGTGAACGCGGCGGCACTGGGCTTCTACGAGGGCGGCGCCGACGAGGTCCTGGTCAACGAGGCCCACTGGTCGATGCGCAACCTGCTGCTGGAGCACATGGACGAACGCGTCCAGATGCTCACCGGCAAGCACAAGTCGCTGTCCATGGTCGAGGGCATCCAGCACGGCGACGTGGACGCGGTGGCCTTCGTCGGCTACCACACCGGAGCCGGCGCCGAGGGCGTCCTCGCCCACACCTACCTCGCCAACTCGATCACCGGCGTCTGGCTGAACGGGATCCGCGCGAGCGAGGGGCTGCTCAACGCGCACGTCGCCGCCGAGTACGGCGTGCCCGTCGTCCTCGTCACCGGCGATGACCTGACCTGTGTGGACGCCGAGGGATACGCCCCCGGCGCCCGGAAGGTCGCCGTCAAGGACCACGTCTCCCGCTACGCCGCCGTGTGCCGCACCCCCGCCCGTACCGCCGCCGACATCAGGGCGGCGGCGAAGGCGGCCACCGCGCTCGCGGGGCGTCGGGCCCCCGTCACCGGGAAGACGTTCACCGTCGAGCTGGAGTTCGACGCCGAACATCTGGCGGCGGCCGCGACCGTGGTCCCCGGAGTCGCCCCGAGCGGGGAGAGGCGCGTCGCGTACACCAGCGCGACGATGTACGAAGGAATTCGCACGTTCAAGGCGGTGACGACGATCGTGTCGGCCGCTGTGGAGGAACAGTATGGCTGACGCCCCCGACCTGCTCGGCCCCGTCGACCGGCAGGCTCTCGACGAAGCGGTGACGTTCACCTCCGAACTCATCCGCATCGACACCACCAACCGGGGCGGCGGAGACTGCCGGGAACGGCCGGCCGCCGAATACGTCGCCCAGCGGCTCGCCGACGCCGGAATCGAACCGACGCTGCTGGAGCGGACCCCCGGCCGGACCAACGTGGTCGCCCGGATCCCCGGCACCGACCCGTCGGCCGACGCGCTGCTCGTCCACGGCCACCTCGACGTGGTGCCCGCCGAGCCCGCCGACTGGAGCGTGCACCCCTTCTCCGGCGAGGTGAGCGACGGAGTCGTGTGGGGGAGGGGCGCCGTCGACATGAAGAACATGGACGCGATGGTCCTCTCCGTCGTCCGGAGCTGGGCCCGCGAGGGCTTCCGCCCGGCACGCGACATCGTCATCGCCTACACCGCCGACGAGGAGGACAGCGCCGTCGACGGCTCCGGCTTCCTCGTCGATCAGCACCCCGAGCTGTTCGAGGGCTGCACGGAGGGCATCAGCGAGTCGGGAGCCTTCACCTTCCACGCCGGCGACGGGCTCTCGCTGTACCCGATCGCGGCGGGCGAGCGCGGCACCGGCTGGCTGAAGCTGACCGCCGAGGGCCGGGCCGGCCACGGCTCCAAGGTCAACCGGGAGAACGCGGTGAGCGCCCTGGCCGCCGCCGTCGCCCGGATCGGCGCACACGAGTGGCCCATCCGCCTCACCCCGACCGTCCGTGCGGCGATCACCGAGATCGCCGCCCTGCACGGCATCACCGCCGACCTCGACGATCCGCACGTCGACGTCGCCCAACTCCTCGGCAAGCTCGGCCCCGCCGCGTCCCTGGTCGAGAACACCGTCCGCAACAGCAGCAACCCGACGATGCTGGACGCCGGTTACAAGGTCAACGTCATCCCCGGCCACGCCACCGCCTTCGTCGACGGCCGGATGGTCCCCGGCGGCGACGAGGAGTTCCACGCGACGCTGGACCGGCTCACCGGGCCCTCGGTCTCCTGGGAGTTCCACCACCGTGAGCAGGCCCTGACGGCCCCCGTCGACTCACCGACCTACGCCAAGCTGCGCGCCGCCGTCGAGCGGTTCGACCCGGACGCGCACACCGTCCCGTACTGCATGTCGGGCGGCACCGACGCCAAGCAGTTCTCCCGCCTCGGCATCACCGGCTACGGCTTCACCCCGCTGAAGCTGCCCGTCGGCTTCGACTACCAGCGGCTTTTCCACGGAGTGGACGAGCGCGTCCCCGTCGACGCCCTCCACTTCGGCGTCCGCGTCCTCGACCACTACCTGCGCACCGCCTGACCGCCTGCCGACCCGATCCGCGCCCCGGGGGGACCGACCAACGTGAACACCGTGCCAGCAGCCCCGTACGGAACCTGGCCGTCGCCGGTCGACGCGGCACTCGCCGCCTCGCACGACGGCCGCCCCGACCACCTCGGCACCATCGGGGACGAGGTGTGGTGGACCGAGCCGCGCCCCGCCGAGAACGGCCGGCGCGCCCTGATGCGCCGCCGCGCCGACGGCACCACGGCCCCCGTGCTGCCCGCCCCCTGGAACATCCGCAGCCGGGTGATCGAGTACGGCGGCCAGCCCTGGGCGGGCACCGTGCGCGAGAGGGGCGAACTCCTCGTGGTGTTCGTCCACTTCGCCGACCAGCGGCTGTACGCGTACGCCCCCGACGGGCCCGCGGCGCCGTGGCCGCTCACCCCGGTGTCGGACGTCGGCGGCGGGCTGCGCTGGGCGGACCCGCAGGTGCGCCCGGAGCACGGGGCGGCGGGCGAGGTCTGGTGCGTGCTGGAGGAGTTCACCGGACCCGCGCTCACCGACGTGCGGCGCGTCGTCGCCGCCGTGCCGCTCGACGGTTCGGCGGCCGACGACCGGGCGGCGGTCCGCGAACTCTCCGACGACCGGCACCGGTTCGTCACCGGCCCCAAGGTCTCCCACGACGGCCGACGGGCGGCCTGGATCGCCTGGGACCACCCCCGGATGCCGTGGGACGGCACGGTGGTCATGCTGGCGGAGATCGACGGAACGGGCGGGTTCACCGGCGTACGGCCCCTGGTCGGCGATCTCGACGAATCGGTCTGCCAGGTGGAGTGGGACCGCGACGGCAGCCTGTTGTTCGTCTCCGACCTCGCCGACTGGTGGGAGCTCCAGCGCATCCGCCCCGACGCGGTCGCCGGCGGCGCGGTCCCCAGCAGCCGCCTCCTGCCGCCCCGGGGCGAGGAGTTCGGCGGTCCGCTCTGGAAGATCGGGCTGCGCTGGTTCCATCCGCTGGACAACGGACTGATCGCGGTCCTGCACGGCAGGGGCGGCCTGCGGCTCGGCATCCTCGACCCGGAGACCGGGGAACTCGCCGACGTGCCGGGCCCCTGGACCTCCTGGTCCGACACGCTCGCCGTCCACGGCAGCCGGGTCGTCGGCGTCGCGGCGAGCCCCCGCAGCAGCCCCGAGGTCGTCGAGCTGGACACCGCGACCGGGCACACCCGCGTCATCGGCGCACCCCACCACGACGCGGTCGACCCCGCGTACTACCCGGTGCCCGAGGACCGCACCTTCACCGGCCCCGACGGCCGCGGGATCCACGCCCACATCTACCCGCCGCACAGCCCCGACCGCACCGGGCCCGAGGGCGAGAAGCCCCCGTACGTCGTCTGGGCGCACGGCGGGCCCACCGGCCACGCCCCGCTCGTCCTGGACCTGGAGATCGCCTACTTCACCTCGCGCGGCATCGGTGTGGCCGAGGTCAACTACGGCGGCTCCACCGGCTACGGCCGCGGCTACCGCGAGCTCCTGCGCGGCCAGTGGGGCGTCGTCGACGTCGCCGACTGCGCGGCCGTCGCCTCGGCCCTCGTCGAGGAGGGCGCCGCCGACCCGGACAGGCTCGCCGTCCGGGGCGGCAGCGCGGGTGGCTGGACCACCGCGGCGTCACTGACCGGTACCGACGTCTACGCCTGCGGGACGATCCTCTACCCGATCCTGGATCTCGAGGGGTGGGCCACGGACGAGACCCACGATTTCGAGTCGCGGTACCTGGAGTCCCTCGTCGGACCGTTCGCCGAGGTGCCCGAGCGCTACCGGGAACGCTCGCCGCTCCACCGGGCCGACCGGCTGAGCACCCCCTTCCTGCTCCTCCAGGGCCTGGACGACGTGATCTGCCCGCCCGCACAGTGCGAGCGGTTCCTCGCCGCCCTCGACGGCCGGGGCGTCGCCCACGCCTACATCGCCTTCGAGGGCGAGGGCCACGGCTTCCGGCGCGTGGAGACCATGGTCCGCGCACTGGAGGCCGAACTCTCCCTCTACGCGCAGACATTCGGTATCGACCGCCCCGATGTGCCGTTCCTGGAGCTGACCACGTGACCCGTGCGGACCACGGCCCGGCCGTGCCCCTCGCCCGGCCGCCCCGGCTGCGTCCCGGCTCCCGGGTCGCCGTCGTCGCGCCCAGCGGCCCGGTCCCCGCCGACCGGCTGGAGAAGGGCCTCGCCGTCCTGCGCGCCTGGGGACTCGAACCCGTCGTCGGCGCCCACGTGCTCACCGTGCACCCGGAGCTGGACTATCTCGCCGGGCCGGACACGGGCCGGGCGGCGGACCTCGAGCGGGCGTGGTGCGACCCGTCCGTGGACGCCGTGTTCTGCGCCCGGGGAGGATACGGCGCCCACCGGATGGTCGACCTGGTCGACTGGGCGGCGGTCCGGGCCGCCGGGCCCAAGGCGTTCGTCGGCTACAGCGACATCACGGTCCTGCACGAGGCGTTCGCCCTGCGCGCCGGTTTCGCGACCCTGCACGGGCCGATGGTCGCCACCGAGACGTTCCTCGACGACGCGGCGACCCGCGAGCACCTGCGCGCCACTCTCTTCGCCCCGGAGACCGTCACCACCCTCGGCCTGGAGTCGGCCGGGTCCCTGGTCCCCGGCCGGGCGCGGGGTGTCCTGTACGGCGGCTGCGTCAGCCTGCTCGCCGCCGGCACCGGCGCCCCGGGCGGGCGGGCCCACGCCCGGGGCGGGCTGCTGGTGATCGAGGACACCGGGGAGGAGCCCTACCGGCTGGACGGCATCCTCACCCGGCTCCTGCGGTCCGGCGCCCTCGACTCGGTCGCCGGGGTGGCCTGCGGCTCCTGGCAGGAGTGCGGCCCGTACGAGAAGATCCGCGCCGTGCTCGCCGACCGGCTGGGCCCGCTGGGCATACCCGTGGTCGAGGAGCTGGGCTTTGGCCACGGTGCGACCGCCCTGACGATCCCGCTGGGCGTGCCCGCCGTGCTCGACGCACCGGCGGACGGCGGGCGGTGCACCCTGACCGTCGACACGCCCGCCCTGCGCTGACGCGCTCTCCTCCCGGGCCGCGCCCGGGCGCTCCCGTCCGGCCCGCCCGGAGTCCGGACGGGACTGCCCGTCCCCGGCCCGCCCGGATGTGTGCGTCCGCGCGGGGAACGTGAACATCCGTCAAGAACCGCTGACCGTACGTTGACACGGGCGTGAGCTCTGTCACAGCATGGGCACGGGCCCAATACTTACCGGTCGGTAAGGTGTCCTCGGTGTGGAGGTCTTCGTGTCAGGTGCTGTTTCCAGAGTGCGCGGCCCGCTCGTGGCGGTCGCCGGGGCGGCCCTCGTCGCCCCCCTCTTCCTCGCCGGCCCGGCCCACGCGGAGGCCGGCCCGTACACCGTCACCCCGCTGGAGTTCACCGTCGAGGCCGGCGGCCGCACCTGCACGGTGGACGCCGACCTCTACCGGCCCGCCGGGGCCGACGCGGACAGCCCCGCCCCCGCCGTCCTCGCCACCAACGGCTTCGGCGGCAGCAAGTCCGACGGCTCCACCGACACCATCGGCAAGGCCTTCGCCGAGCGCGGCTACGTCGGACTCGTCTACTCGGGCCTCGGCTTCGGCGGGTCCGGCTGCCTGATCACCCTCGACGACCCCGCCATCGACGGCAGGGCGGCCGGTGAACTCCTCGACTTCCTCGGGGGAGTTCGCGCTGCCGACGACGGCACCGAGGCCGACTTCGTCACCCGGGACGCCGACGGCGACCCCCGGGTCGGCATGATCGGCGGCTCCTACGGCGGAGCGATCCAGCTGGCGACCGCCGCCGTCGACCCCCGCGTCGACGCCCTCGTCCCCCTGATCACCTGGAACGACCTCGCCTACGCGCTCGCGCCCAACAACACCGGGGCGCGCGAGGGCGTCACCTCCGACACTCCCGGCGTCTTCAAGTGGCAGTGGACCAACGGCTTCTATCTGATCGGTGAAGGACAGCCCCTCCTCAACCCGAGCCTGGACCCCTCCCGGATCAACCGGCTGGACTGCCTGCACTTCGCCACCCGCGCCTGCGAGACCGTCCGGCTGCTCAACTCCGGCCGCTACCCCGCCGACAGGACCGAGGAGATGCTCGCGTACGCCCGGAGCGTCTCGCCCGTCTCCTACCTCGACCGCGTCACGGCCCCCACCCTCATCGTCCAGGGCCAGGCCGACAGCCTCTTCAACCTCAACGAGGCCACCGCCACCTACCGGACGCTCAAGGCGCGGGGCACCGAGACCAAGATGATCTGGCAGTCCTGGGGACACAGCGGCGGCCAGGTGCCCGGCGAACTCGACCTGAGCCAGGGCAATCTGGAGACCAGCCACGTCGGACAGCGGGTGCTCGCCTGGTTCGACCGCCACCTCCGGGAGAACACCGGCGCCGACACCGGACCCGCCTTCTCCTACTACCGCGACTGGCAGGACGGCTACGGCTCCGCCGCCGACGTCCCCGCCCTCTCCCGGTCCCTGTACCTCTCCGGCGACGGCAAACTCGTCGACAACCGCTCCAAGGTGGCGCGCGGCAGCCGGAAGTACACCAACTGGCTCGTTCCCACCAGCCACTCCGAGAGCTCCATCGCCCCGCTGATCGGACTGCCCGACCCCGAGCCGTACGACACGAAGGGCACCTACCTCGGCTGGCGCAGCGAGCCCCTCACCGAGCCCCTCGACGTCGTCGGCTCCCCGAGAGCCACCCTGAAGGTCTCCTCGCCGAAGGCGGAACGGGTCCAGAACAGCGGCGACGCCTCCGACAAGCTCGTCCTCTTCGCCAAGGTCTACGACATCGCGCCCGACGGCGGCAGGAAGCTGGTGAACCGGCTCGTCTCCCCGGTCCGGGTCCCCGACGTCACCCGGCCCTTCACGGTCGAGCTCCCCGGCATCGTCCACCGCTACGAGAAGGGGCACCGCCTGGAGTTCGTGATCGCCGCCAGCGACACCGCCTACTTCGGCAACCGGGGCGTCAAACCCGTCACGGTGCTCCACGCGCCCGACGACACCGGCGTCCTGGAACTCCCGGCGGTCCCCACGGGCTGACCCCCGCCCCTCCCGTTCACCCGAACGGCGCAACAGTACCGCCCCCCGCCCCCGGCATCCGCTCATGCTGGGACCCCGGGGGGCGGCCCCGTGCACGACGACGGCGGGCCGGACGGCCGAGGAAACAGCGGAAGGGTCGGACCATGAGCCCCAAGGACGTATCGAGCGGCAGCGGGCGCGCCCAGGGGTGGCTCACTCCGGGACGCGTCGTGGTCGGCGTGCTCGTCGTGCTGGTCATCGTCTTCATCTGCGTGAACACGGAGGACGTCACCATCCGGGTGCTGATCCCCGAGGTGACGATGCCGCTGTGGTCCGCGCTGCTGGCCATGTTCCTCATCGGGCTCGGCTGCGGCGGCTACCTCTTCCGCCGGAAGGGCAGGTGAGGGGCGGCCGGCAGCGGACCCGAAGGGGTTTCCCGGCACGGTGAAACCCCTTGAGGGTTCCGGGCCGTCGAGGCGAGGATGGGCCGTATGCGTACGATCGTGGTCCTCGACGCCCCTTCCAACCTCGGGCTGCGCCCGCCGGCCCCCGGCACCGTCCCGGGCTGCTACAAACTGGCCGGCGCCCTGCGCGAACAGCGGATCGTGCGCCGCCTCGGAGCGCTGGAGGGCGGCGTCGTCGTCCCGCCGCGCTACGACCTGGGCGACTGGCGGGAGGGCGACGGGGTGTTCAACGCCGCCGCCATCGCCCGGTACACCCGCACCCTCGCCGACCGCATCGAAGGCCACGTACGGGCCGGGGAGTTCGCCCTGGTCCTCGGCGGGGACTGCTCCATCCAGCTCGGCGCCGCCCTGGCCCTGCGCCGGATCGGCCGCTACGGACTCGCCGCCGTCGACGGGTCGGCGGACTTCCGGCACCCCGGCAACAGCGACCGGATCGGCGCGGCCGGCGGCGAGGAACTGGCCATCGCCACCGGCCGGGGCCAGGCCGACCTCAGCGACATCGAAGGGCTCGGCCCCTACCTCAGGGACGAGGACGTCCGCCTCTTCGGCATGCGGGACGAGGACGAGGACCGGGCCGAGCTCGCCGCGCTGAAGATCCCCCACGCCACCGTCGGGCAGATCCGCGCGGGGGGCCCGGACACCCTCGGGCGGGCCGCGGTGGAGAGCCTGGAGACCCCCGCGCTCGACGGCTACTGGGTCCACCTGGACGCCGACGTCCTCGACCCGGCCGTCATGCCGGCCGTCGACAGCCCCGACGACGGCGGCCTCCTCCCGCACGAACTCGCCCCGCTGCTGCGCGCGCTCGTCTCCTCCCCGCGCTGCGTCGGGCTGAACGTCACCATCTACGACCCCGATCTCGACCCGGACGGCACGGCGGGCGCCCTGCTCGCCGACCTCGTCGTCGACGCGTTCACGGGCACCGCCCCGGAGGCCTGACCGGCCGGGCCCGGCCGCGCGGAGGCCGCGGCGGATCCCGCGCCCGCGAAAATCCGGCCGACGGGCCTCTGGCCCACGCGGCCACCTGCGTGTTCCATGGTCACCGGGGGCGCCCGGACCTGCGGCGGCCCGCCGCGAGGGAACGAGGGTGCCTTGGCCACGACCGTACGACGTGCCGTACTGAACCTGCCCGCAGCGCCGCTCGGGCCGGAGAACCCGCTCCCGCCCCTGCGGACGCCCGCCGCACCGCCCGTGCCCGACCCCCGGGGCCGGGCGGACCTGCCCCGCGACATGGCCCGCCAACTGGGCCACCGGCCGCTGCGCACGGTCCTGCCCACCCGGCTGCTCGACGGCTACGGGCGCGAGCGCACCCCCACCGACGTCGACGCCGTCGTCATCGAGAACGCCCGGCTCCGCGTCACCGTGCTGCCCGGACTCGGCGGCCGGATCCACTCCCTGCACCACAAACCCACCGGCCGCGAACTGCTCCACCGCAACCCGGTCCTCCAGCCCGCCGCCTTCGCGCTCAACGGGGCCTGGTTCTCCGGCGGCATCGAGTGGAACATCGGCGCCACCGGCCACACCACCCTGTCCTGCGCCCCGCTCCACGCCGCACTCGTGCCCGGCCCCGACGGCTCCACGATGGTCCGGCTCTGGGAATGGGAACGACTGCGCGACCTGCCCTTCCAGGTGGACCTCTGGCTCCCCGACGACTCCGACTTCCTCCACGTCGGCGTGCGGATACGCAACCCGCACGAACAGCCCGCACCGGTCTACTGGTGGTCCAACACCGCCGTCCCGGAGACCCCGGACACCCGTGTGCTGGCCCCGGCGGACGAGGCCTGGCACTTCGGCTACGACCACGCCCTCACCCGGGTCGGCGTCCCGGAGTCGGACGGCCTCGACCACACCTATCCACGGCGCTCGGCCTACCCCGCCGACCACTTCTACGAGCTGCCCGAGGGCGCCCGGCGCTGGATCGCCGCGCTCGACGCGGACGGCCACGGGCTCGCCCAGACCTCCACCGACCTGCTGCGCGGCCGCAAACTCTTCCGCTGGGGGCACGGGAGGGGCGGCCGCCGCTGGCAGGAATGGCTGAACGGGCCCGGGGAGGGCGGCTACGCGGAGATCCAGGCCGGACTGTCCCGCACCCAGCTGGAACACGTCCCGCTGGAGTCGGGCGCCGCGTTCAGCTGGCTGGAGTCCTACGGCCCGCTGTCCGCCGACCCGGCCGTCGTGCACGGCCGGGACTGGGCGGCGGCCACCGGGGAGGCCGCCGCACGGCTGGAGGAGGCGCTCCCGCGCGGCGCGGTGGACGAGGCGTACGCGGCCTGGCTGCCGCACGCCGACGCCGAACCGGGCGAGACGCTCGCCACCGGCTCCGGCTGGGGAGCCCTGGAGGTGCTGCGCGGCGGCCACCGACTGCCCGGCACCCCGTTCCCCACCGCCACCCTCGGTGAACAGCAGGAACCCTGGCGGGAGTTGCTGGAGCACGGCACGCTGCCGAAGCCGGCCGGTCCACCCGGCCCCACCCAGGTCTCGCCGCCCTGGCGGGACATGCTGGAGACCGCCGACGCCGACCCGCACACCGAATACCACCTCGGCATCGCCCAGTGGCACGCCGACGACCGGGCGCAGGCCGTCCGCAGCTGGGAACGCGGCCTGGAGAGCGGTCCCGCGCCACGCTGGCCCCTGCTGCGCTGCCTCGCCGTCGCCGCCGAGGAGGGCGACAGGCCGGACCACGCCGCCGAGCTGTACGCCGAGGCCTTCGCGGACCTCGACGCCCCCGGTACGACGGACCTCACCGCGTCGGCGGAGGGCAGCGCCCTCCTCGCCGCCCTGGCCCGCGAGACCGTCGAGGCGCACCTGTCCGCCGGCCGGCCCGGGGCGGCCCGGGCGCTGCTCGCCGGACTGCCGGAGGCGATCCGCGAGCTCGGACGCTTCCGGCTGCTCCTGGCCCGGACCCTGGCCGCCGAGGGCGACACCGGGGCGGCCCGGGCGATCTTCGACGCCGGATTCGAGGTCGCCGACCTGCGCGAGGGCGCCGGCATCCTCGGCGAGCTGTGGGCGTCCGTCAGCGACGAGCCGCTGCCCGCCGCCTACGACTTCGGCATGAGCCCACCGCAGGCGTAGCGGTCGAGGCCCTCCCGGGCGGCCGGTCAGACGGTGACGTTGCGGTCCACGTACTCGAAGACCGAGCCGTCCGGGTGCAGGGCGATGAGGTTACGGCCCGCCGGGGTCGGCACCGGCCCCGCGATGACCCGCGCGCCCGCCCGGGTCAGCGCCTCGTTCGCCTCGTCGACGTCCTTGACGGCGATGGTCGCCCCCACCTTGCGCAGCACCTCCAGCTCCGACTCGGGCCCGCTCATCAGCAGGAAGCAGCCGATCGCGGCCACCGACACCCCACCGCGCTCGAAGCGCAGGGCCGACGTGCCGGTCAGCCCCTCGTAGAAGGCCACCGCGGCCTCCAGGTCGTCGACGCAGATACGCAGCGTGGTTCCGAGGATCTCCATGCGTACGAGGGTAGTTGGCGGCGGCGATTGGTGTGATCGATTCCGGGCGGGCCCGAGGCCGCTTCCCCTCACACCCGGCACAGCACCTCACCGTGCGGAACCATGAACCAGCCGTCGCCCTCCTCGCCCCAGGAGCGCCACGCCCCGGCGATCTCCGTGAGCTGCCCGGCGCTCGCATGGCCGCCCGCCACCGCCAGCTCGGCGTAGACCGAGTCCGTCGTACGGTCGGCCCACAGACCGCTCCACCAGGCGCGGCTCTCCGGGGTGGCGAAGCACCAGGCGGCCGCGGTCGGGGTGATGTCGTCGAACCCGGCCTGCCGCGCCCAGGAGAGGAGCCTGCGGCCGGCGTCGGGCTCGCCGCCGTTGCCGCGGGCCACCCGGCCGTACACGTCCTGCCATTCGCCGAGGCCGGGGGTCTCCGGATACCAGGTCATCGCGGCGTAGTCGCTGTCCCGCGCCGCCACCACGCCACCGGGGCGGCAGACCCGCCGCATCTCGCGCAGCGCCTGGACCGGGTCGCCCACGTGCTGGAGCACCTGGTGGGCGTGGACCACGTCGAAGGAGTCGTCGGGGAAGTCCAGGGCGTGCACGTCGGCCACCGCGAACCCGACGTTCTCCAGGCCGCGTCCGGCGGCGACCGCGGCGGCCTGGCCGAGGATCTCCTCGGTGGTGTCCACCGCGGTGACCCGGCCCGGGGCGACCCGTGCGGCCAGATCGGCGGTGATGGTCCCGGGACCGCAGCCGACGTCCAGCACGGCCAGGCCGGGGCGGAGCTCGTCGAGGAGGTACGCCGCCGAGTTGGCGGCGGTCCGCCAGCGGTGCGAGCGCAGGACGGACTCGTGGTGGCCGTGCGTGTACACGGCGGTCTCCTTCGGCATGGCGTGACGCCCTCTCCCTCTCCCGGAAGCCCCGCGCCGGCGGGCGCGGCGAGGGAACCACCGTACGCCGTCATGTCGGATCGTGAGATAGCCGTCTTGCCATGCGGACTTGCGCTCCCGGTGCGTCAGACCGGCATCGGGCAGTAGACGGTCAGCGCCTCGGGCAGCTTGTCGATCGTCAGCTCCGTTCCCGAGCGGGCCACTTCGCCGTCGTACGCGTACGGAGTCCCCGGCGCGAGGCCGCCGATCCGCACCCGGCGCCGCCGCACCGCCGCGTGGGCGGGGGAGCGGGTCAGCGGCCCCGCCACCGCCGCCGCCAGCAGCCGCAACGCGGGAGTCCGGCCCCCGTGCACCACCCTGACGTCCAGCAGCCCGTCCGCCAGGTTGTGGCGGCGGCCCGGGGCGGGGCCCACCCGCTGGAAGAGTCCGTTGCCGACGAAAAGCAGCCACAACGGGCGCCTGCGCCCTTGGAGTTCGGCCTCCAGGGGCTGCCGCCCGCGCAGCACGTGGAAGGCCGCGAGCACGCCGGCCGGCCAGCCGCCGATCCGCGGCGACCAGTGCTCCCGGGTCCGCACCAGCTCCGGATAGACCCCCAGCGAGAAGGCGTTGAGGAAGTACCCGTCCGCCCCCTCCGCACCCCTGGGCCCCGGCCGGAAACGGCCGAGGTCCACCCGGATGGCATCGCCCGCGGTGAGGGCGGCGGCCGTCTCGTGGACGGTCTCGATGCCCAGGTCGTAGGCGAAGTGGTTCAGCGTGCCGCCGGGGAAGACCGCCAGCGGCATCCCGTGCGTCGCCGCCACGGAGGCCGCCAGATTCACCGTGCCGTCACCCCCGCAGACCCCCAGCGCCCGACCCCGGCCCGCCGCCTTCTCCAACGCGGCCGACAGCTCCTGGGGAGGCACCTCCACCACCTCCGCCGCGGGCAGCGCCTCGCGCACCAGCGAGGCGGTCGCGGTCGCCGTTCCCGACGCCTGGTTCACCACCACGACGAGGTCCTTCCCGGCGGGCAGCGCCGGGGCCTCGCCCGGCGGGCGGCCGGGGGCGGGCAGCTGGCCCCGGGTGGGCACCACCCCGCGCAGCGCGAACGCGGCCCCGACGCCGAGCGCCGCACCCGCCAGCACATCGCTCGGATAGTGCACCCCGGTGTACACGCGGGAGGCGGCCACGGCCACCGCGACCGGGGCCACGACCGCGCCCCAGCCCTTGGACTCCAGGGCCACCCCGGTGGCGAAGGCCGCCGCCGACGCCGCGTGGCCGGACGGGAAGGAGGTGGTGATCGGCTGCCGCTTGAGCTGCCGCACCACCGGCACCAGGTCCGCTATCGGCCGCTCGCGGCGCACCGCGCCCTTGCCGACCGTGTTGATCGCCGCCGAGGCCACGGCGAGGGACGCCACCCCGCGGAGCGCGGCCCGGCGTGAGCGCGCACTGCTGCCGAGGGCCGCGATCCCGGCTGCCGCCCCGAACCAGAGCAGACCGTGGTTGGCGCTCCGGCTCAGCTTCGGCAGCAGCGGATCGGCACCCGGCCAGTGCCGGTCCGCGACGCTCCGGAACACGGCCAGGTCCCGCTCCTGGAGCCAGTCGCGCATCCGGGTGACGGCGGGAGCGGTGGTGTGGACGGTGGGGGGTGACGTTCTCCGTGTGGACATGGATCAGCGAATACCCGGCCGGGTCACGCTGAACCAGCAGGCGCGCTGAGACCCGGGCCACGCACCCCCGCCGACCGGCGCAACGGTCCACGCGGCGACGGCCCCGGAGCGGGCGTGCGACTGGGCGGGCGGGCCGCCCGGAACCTCCGTATAAAGAAGCCAGAGGCTCCCGGCCGAGCAGCGGAGACCATCGGTCCCCAGGAGCCGGGGGCGGACCTGCGGGGGAACGCGGCCGAGTGCTCCCGGCGGCGCGGCGAGGACGCCGAGGCCGTCCGGGGCACGGAGCCGGGGAGCGACGAGCGGCGGAGGAGGGCCGGATGCCCGGGACCGAGGACCACGCACCCGCGCCCGAGGGCGGAGACCACGCACCCGCGCACGAGAGCGGAGACCACGCACCCGCGCACGACGGCAAGGACCAGGCACCCGCGCACGCGAGCCACGGCCCCGTCCGCTTCGGGCCGCCCGCCCCCGACCCCGGTCTCCCGGTCCTCCCGGAGCTGGCCGCCGTCCTGGCCGCCGCCTCCGGCCGGACCCGACTCGAACCCCCCGGTGGAGGGCCCCGGCTGCGTGAGGCGGCCCGCGGCTACTGGGACCGGCGAGGGCTCCACGGGGCGCCGGGCGGCATCGCCGCCGCCCCCGGCGCCCCACCCCTCCTCCTGGCCCTGATCGGCGCGTACGGCGGCGACCTCCTGATGCCGCGCCCCTGCCCGGCCGCCTGGATGCCGCAGGCCCGCCTGCTCGGCCGCCCCGCCTACCACGTGCCGACCCCGGCCGAATGCGGCGGCGTGCCCGACCCGTACGCCCTGCTGGAGACCGTCCGCCGGGTCCGCGCGGAGGGCGGCCGGCCGAAACTGCTGCTGCTGTCCGTCGTGGACGACCCCACGGCCACCGTCGCCCCGCCGGAGCTGGTCCACGAGGCGTGCGAGGCGGCGGTCGGCGAAGGGCTGCACATCATCAGCGACGAGACCTGGCGCGACACCGTGCACCGGCCCCGCGACACCGTCCTCCTGAGCCCCGCCGAGATGTGCCCGGACGACGTCACGGTGATCGCCGACCTGTCCGGGGCCCTCACCCCGCCGGCCTGGCCGGTCGCCGTCGCCCGCTTCCCGGACACCGCCCGGGCCGCCGTCCGGCACGCCCGCACCCTGGACATCCTCACCGCGCTCGGCGCCCTCGTCGCGACCCCGGTCGCCCACGCGGCGGCCCACGCCCTGGGGGAGCCGGAGCCCGTGCGCGAGCGGATCCGGCGCGCCGCGGAGCTCCACGCCGAGGTCGCCGCCGCCGCCCACCGCGCCGTCCTCGGCTCCGGCGCGCTGGCCCGCCCCCCGCAGGCGGGCCGCCACCTCTACGCCGACCTGGGACCGCTGCGCTCGCGGCTGGCGGGCGTGGGCGTGACGGACTCCATGGAGCTGGAGGAGTACCTCACCGACCGGCTGGGCGCACCGGCCCCGGGCGGACACCGCTTCGGGGACGAGCTGGGCGCCCTGCGCGTACGCCTGGGCACCGGGCCGCTGCTGGGGGCCACGCCGCGGCAGCGGACGGAGTCGCTCACCGCGGCCGAGCCCCTGGAGCTCGCGCACGTGGCGCGGGCGCTGGACCGCTTCGCGGCGGTGTTCGGCGGGCTGCGCTGAGCGCGGTCACGAGGGCTCGGGGCCGAACCGCGACCGCAGCCTGCGCCACACCGCGGGAGCCCCGCTGATCAGCAGCGTCAGGGCGACCGCCGCCACCACCCCCTGCCACGGCTCCGGGAACAGCGAACCGCCCAGGATGCCGATCAACTGGTACGTCGCCGCCCAGGCGAGGCAGGCCGGAACATCGCCCCGGACGAACTGCCGCAACGGCATCCGGCCCAGCAGGCACGCCAGCATCACCGGGATCCGCCCGGCCGGAACGAGCCGGGACAGCACCAGCACCGTCCCGCCGTGCTCCGCCAGCTTCTCCTGCGCCTGGGCCAGCCGCTCCGGCGCGGCCCGGCGGGTGATCGCCTCCAGCCACTTCGAGCCGTTCTTCGACCGCACCCCGCGCTGCCCCAGCCAGTAGAGGCAGACGTCCCCGAGGAACGCGGCGGTCGACGCCGTCAGGAACACGAAGAGCAGGGTGAGCGGCGACGTCTGGTGGAAGGCCACCACCGCCGCCGAACTCACCAGCGCCCCCGTCGGCACCACCGGCACCAGGGACCCGAGCGCCACCAGGGCGAACAGCGTCGGATAGCCGACCGCCTGCTGGGCCGACTCGGTGGGCAGTTCCCGCACCACCTGCTGGATCTCCTGGATCACCGGCCCGCCTCCGGTCTGACCCGCTCGCCGTGGCCCAGCAGATGCACGGCCACCTCGGGCGCGCGCCTCGCCGCGTGCCGTACGAACTCGTCGCCCGGCGCGTGGAACTCGTGCGGGCGCACCCCGTCCAGGCCGATCGGCCAGTACGTTCCGTAGTGCACCGGCACCGCCGACCTCGGCGCCAGCCGGGTCAGCGCCTCCGCGGCGCGGGCCGGGTCCAGATGGCTGTGCCCCAGATAGGGTCCCCAGCCGCCCACCGGAAGCAGGGCCACGTCCACCGGCCCCACCGCGTCGGCCATCCCGTCGAAGAGGCCGGTGTCCCCGGCGAAGTACGTCCGCGCCTCGCCCTCGACCACATAGCCGAGCGCCGGCGTGCGGTGCGGCCCGACCGGCAGCCGCCGCCCGTCGTGCAGGGCGGGGACCGCCCGCACCCGCACCTCGCCGACCCGCACCGTCTCGCCCGGCCGCACCTCGGTGACGTGCAGCCGCCGCATCCGCCGCAGCGCCCGCAGGCCCGGCACGGCCGCGACCGCGCCGCTCGGCACGACCAGCCGGCTGCCGGGAGCCAGCCGGGCCAGCGACGGCAGATGGAGATGGTCGGAGTGCAGATGGGAGACCAGAACCACCTCGGCGACCGCGGCCAGCGGTGGCGGTACCTCGCCCCTGCGCCGCCGCAGATGCGCGAAGCGCCGTACGAACAGGGGGTCGGTCAGCACCCGCACCCCGGAGTCCTCGATCGTGCAGGTGGCATGACCCCACCAGGTGATCTCCACCGGCACTTCCGCCTCCTCGCCCGACGCCCGTGGCCCCGCGACCCCGGGACCCGCGGCCCGCGCGGCCCGGGACCGGGTGCGCTGCCGGTACGAGCCTATGCGCCCCCCGTACCGTCCCGTCGAGCCCCGGAGGCTCCCGCCGCGGTCGATGACCGGCGCCGGCGCTGTGAAAAGCTGAAGGTCAGGCTTCGGACGACCGGGGCCCCGGGCGGAGAGGCACGAGGTGGACCGGCGTGGGTGACGGGAAGTGGCGCACGGCGGGCAGGGCCCTGATGCGGGTGACCGCGGTCTGGGCGGTGTCCACCCTCACCATGCTCGTGCTGGCCGGAGCCCTGCCCGACTTCCAGCTCCAGTCCGACGACGGCGACACCGTCACCAGGACCGCCTTCACCGCCGCCTGGGGCGCGGGCGCCTTCGGCCTCCTGTCGGCCCTGGTCTGGCCCGTCCTCGTCCGCGCCCTGCTCATCGTGCCCGCGCTCGTCCTGGGCGCCCTGGTCTTCTTCCTCAACGGCTCCCTGCTGCTGATAGCGCTGCGCCTCATCCCGGACGGGCGCGGCGACGCCAACCCGGAGACGGCGGTCGTCGTCGCCGCAGTGATGTCCGCCGTCGCCTCCGCCACCTCCACCGCCCTCGCGGTCCGCGACGACGAGGCCTACCGCCGACGGCTGTCCCGGCTCGCCGACCGGCGCCGCCGGCGCGGCAGACCCCCGGGACCGGCCGAACCCGGCCGCGACGGACCGCCCGGCACCGTCTTCCTCCAGCTCGACGGAGTGGGCCACGACGTCCTGGTCAAGGCCGCGGCCGACGGCCTCATGCCCACCGTCGCCGGCTGGCTCGCCGACTCCTCCGGACACCGGCTCACCCCCTGGCGCACCGACTGGTCCAGTCAGACCGGCGCCAGCCAGCTGGCCATCCTGCACGGCAGCAACCACGACGTGCCCGCGTTCCGCTGGTACGAGAAGGAGACCCGCACCGTCATGGTCTCCAGCCGTCCCGCCAGCGCCCTGGAGATGCAGCGCCGGGCCATCGAGCACACCCGCGACGGCGGTCTGCTCACCGTCGACGGCGCGAGCCGGGGCAACCTCTTCAGCGGCGGAGCCGGACAGCTCGCCCTGGTCCTCTCGATGGCCGCCCGGCGCGGCAAGGGCCGCCGCTCCCGCGCCGGATACTTCGCCTACTTCTCCGATCCCGCGAACGCCACCCGCACCGCCCTCTCCTACGCCGCCGAGGTCCTCCGGGAGATCGGCCAGTCGAGCCGGGCCCGCGCCCGGAAGGTCACACCGCGGGTCAAGCGCGGCGGGCTCTACCCCTTCATCCGCGCGTTCGCGACCGTCGTGGAGCGCGACGTGGTCGCCGCCGCCGTCCTCGGCGACATGTTCGCCGGACGCACCGCCGTCTACGCCGACCTCGTGGCCTACGACGAGGTCGCCCACCACTCGGGGCCCCACAGCCGCGACGCGGAGAAGGTCCTCGTACGCCTCGACCGGTCCCTCGCCCTGATCGCCAAGATCGCCGACCACACCCCGCGCGCCTACCGGATCGTGCTCCTCTCCGACCACGGCCAGAGCTCCGGTGAGACGTTCGCGGGACAGTACGGACTCACGCTCAAGGACCTCGTCCGGGCGGGCTGCGGGCTGCCCGTGCCCCGCCGGGCGCAGCGCACCCGCAGCGCGTCCGAGGCCCGCGACGCGGTACGGATCGCCCTGCACCGCCCCGTCGAGGGACAGGAGGCCGAGCACCCGGCCAAGCTCTCCGACCCGATCGTGCTGGCCTCCGGCAACCTCGGACTGATCTCCTTCCCCGACATCGAGGGCCGCGCCTCCCGCGAACAGATCGAGCGCCGCCACCCGGCGCTGCTCTCCACGCTCGCCAACCATCCGGGGATCGGCTTCCTCCTCGTCGGCGACGGCGAGCACGGCTCCGTGGTCCTCGGCCCCGGCGGGGCCGAGGTGCCCGTCGCCGAGCTGACCGACGGCGAGGGCCCGCTCGCGGTCTTCGGCGTCGGGGCGGCCGCCGCGGTACGGCGCACCGATACCTTCCCGCACGTCGCCGACGTGATGGTCAACTCCATGTACGACCCCGCCACCGGGACCGTGCACGCCTTCGAGGAGCAGGTCGGCTCGCACGGCGGCCTCGGCGGCGAACAGTCCCGGCCGTTCCTGCTCTGGCCGCGCGCGCTGACGGACCCGCTCGACATCGTGGCCGCCGAGACCGCGGCGGGCGCGCCCCCGCCGCCGGGCGGCGGCCTGGTGGGCGCCGAGGCGGTGCACCGGGTGCTGACCCGCTGGCTCCAGGAGGCCTCGGGGCCGCAGGTGCCGGTGCGGGCCGAGGGCTTCGGCGGGGCCGGTCTGGCGGACGAGCCGTTCCCGGGCGACGCCCAGGCGCGGGAGGCGCCGGGAGAGACGGCCTGACGGCCCGAGCGTCCCCGGGCGGGCTGTCCGCCGAGGACTCGCGCCGTCCGTCTCCCCGACGGGGTGTCCGCCGCCGGCCCGTACCGGCTGCCGCCGACGGCCGACGGTACGCCGTGCGCTCAGGCCGACTGCCGCCGTACCAGCGTCGGCGGGAACAGCACGGAGGGCGAGGGGCCGCGCGGTTCGCCGATCTGCTTCAACAGCAGCCGGGCCATCTCCGCGGCCATCTCCTCCACCGGCTGCCGCACCGTGGTCAGGGGCGGGTCGCAGGCGGCAGCCGCGCTGCTGTCGTCGAAGCCGACCACCGCCACGTCGGACGGCACATCGCGCCCGGCCCGGAGCAGGACCGGGAGCGCGCCCAGGGCCATCAGGTCGGAGGCGATGAAGACCCCGTCGAGGTCGGGGCGGTCCGCCAGCAGCCGCCGCATCGCCGCGGCCCCGCCCAGATGCGTGAAGTCCCCCTCGGCACAGGCCACGTCGTCGATGCCGTGGGCGGCGACGGCCTCCAGGAAACCGGTCAGCCGCACCTGTCCCGCGGGCATGTCCTGGGGGCCCGAGATCGTGCCGATGCGCCGTCGCCCCAGCGCGGCCAGGTGGTCGGCCGCCAGCCGCGCCCCGGCGTGCTGGTCCACCTCCACATAGGCCAGCGGGGACGGACGGTGGGGGCGGCCGGCGAGCACGGCGGGCATCCTGGTGTCCTGGAGCAGACCGGGCAGCGGGTCGTCGGCGTGCGTGGTGATCAGCACGACCCCGTCGACGTGGCCGTGGCGCAGGTAGGAGAGCAACTGGCTCCGGGACGCCTCGTCGTCGGCCAGCATCACGACCATCTGGATGCCCGCCGGGCGCAGCACTTCCAACAGCCCGCTGACGACCCGCCCGAAGTACGGGTCGGAGAACATCCGGCCGACGAACGGCTCGGACATCGGCCGCCGTTCCCGCTCCGAGACCACCAGGGCCACCGAGTCGGTGCGCCGTGTCACCAGCGAGCGGGCGGCCCGGTTGGGCACGTAACCGGTGGTCGCCACCGCCTCCTCGACCACGGTGCGCAGGGCGGGGTCCACCGTGGTCGCCCCGTTGATCACCCGGGACACCGTCGCCCGTGACACACCGGCCACGGCCGCCACGTCCTCCAAGGTCGCGGGGCGTACGGGCTGCGGCACTTCGGCTGTCATGCAGCCCTTTATACCCGCAGGCCGGCCGCCCCGTTCAGCCGAGGGCCCGCACCGCTCCCGGCAGCCGTTCCAGCTCGGCGAGGAAGGTCTCGCGCGCCGTCACGAGGGCGCGGGCCAGTTCGCGGGCGTCCGCCCGGCCGCCCGCGGTGGTCTCGGAGCGCGACACCCGCGCGGAGTGGCGCAGATGGTCCCGGATCCGCGCGAGGACCAGCCGGTCGAACGCGGGCCCCTCGGCGGCGTGGGCGGCCGACAGGTCCTGTCCGGTCACCATGCCGGGCATGTCGTGCCCGGCGTGCACATCGGTGAGCGGCAGCCCCATACGGGTCAACAGGGCACGCAGGCGTTCGAGTTCGGACTCGTGGCCGGTGCGCAGCCGTACCGCGAAGGCGCGCACCCGCGGTTCGGACGCCCGCTCGGCGGCGAGCGTCAAAAGCTTCACCGCCTGCTGGTTCATGGGGGTCATCAGCTGGACCCAGCCGATGTCGGTGGGGGTGGCGGACACGGTGGAGGACGGCGTGGGGGAGACGGCCGGAGCGGACCGCCGCGCCGGGGCGTTGCGGGGCGCGGGATCCGCCGCCGACGAGCAGCCGGCCGCACCGGCGAGCCCCACCGCGAGCAGCAGGCCGACGGCTGTGGCCCGGTGGAGCGCCGGGGAGTCCAAGGGGTTCATGGGCCGTCCTCGTACGGGAGGGGAGGGCGTCCGCCCCGGAGCAGGGCCCCGGGGCGGACGCGCAGCGGTGGACAGCGGGTCGGACGGCCGGTCAGGGCTTGCCGTCGAAGCCGCACTTGACGATGGCGTTGATGCAGTCGCGGACGCGCTGCGCCATCTCTGCCTCGGGCCACACGTTGAAGAAGTCGCCGTGCATCGTGTAGCCGGGGCCGGACGCCAGCCGGAAGCGGGCCGGGTCGCCGTTCACCGGATAGCGCAGCACCTGCCGGAGCTTGGGCACCGGCACCGGGTGGGTGGACGGGCAGTTCCCGGCCACGGGGTAGGCCATGTGGCTCTTGTGGTCGGCCGAGTCGAGGTCCTTGCCGTTCCAGCACTGGGGGAAGTCCAGGTAGGACTCCATCATCGTGCCGGGCGGACAGTTGACGAAGTTCTGCGAGGGGTTCACCTCGCCCGCGTGCAGGCACGACCAGCGGGCGATTGTGTTGTCCTGCGGGCCGGTCGCCTTCGCGTTGCCCGCCACGATGCGCAGGCCCTTGGGGAGGGGCTGGATCCGGCGGATGACGTCGTCGCTCACGCCCTCGCCCAGGTAGTAGAACGTGGTTCCGGTGGGCTCCACCGCCCTGTCGCCGTCGTAGAGCGTGGGCACCCAGTACGACGACAGGTCGGTCTCGGGGGCGCACGAGGTCCGGCCCCGTTCCAGGGAGGCCAGGTCGGAGCCGGCGTGCGTGGTGTCGTTGCCGAAGAAGCTGTGCATGTGGGAGGCGCCCGGCAGCCCGGGGAAGACGATCGGGTCGTCGGGGGCCCGGTGGGTGTACGGGCATTCCGCGAGGAACTCGGCCACCCGCACCACGTCGGCGGCGGCCTTCGGCGCGGTTTCGGCGGCGGCCCGCTCGGCCGCCGCGTTGCCCACGTTGGCCTGGAGGAAGGAGAGGGCGAGGGCGGCCGCGGCGAGTCCGGCGATTCTGTACCGCCAGGGCGGCAGGGATCGTTGGCGGCGGTGATCGGGGTTGCGTCGGTGGCGGAAGAGCACGGCACTCCTGTCGGGGGAAGTGGGGGATTCCTGGGATCATGCGAGAGAGCGCTCTCTTGAAGGGAACGTAGAATTGCCCCGTGGGACTGTCAAGAGAATGCGCAGCCTCGGCAAAGATGCTCTCTGGAAGGCGAGTTGAGGCTCCAAGAGTGGGAGAGCGCTCTCCTTCTTCGGTGCTGAAGCGGGACCGGGGGCGTTGTCAGTGGTGGGCGGAAGAATGGTGGCCATGACGAACTCAGCTGCTGTGCTCGCCGATGCCGCCGCCTACGCCGCCGCGGTGGAGGAGGCCTCCCTCGCCGCCGCCGCGTACTACGCCACGGGCGAGAGCGCGCTGGACGACGACGCCTACGACCGGCTCGCGCGCGGCATAGCCGCGTACGAGGCGGACCACCCGGAGGAGGTGCTCGCCGACTCCCCGACGGGCAAGGTCGCGGGCGGGGCCGCCGTCGGCGACGTGCCGCACACGGTCCCCATGCTCTCGTTGGACAACGTGTTCTCGGCGGAGCAGTTCGTCACCTGGACCGCTTCGCTGGAGCGCCGGATCGGCAGGCCGGTGACCGCCTGGAGCGTGGAGCCCAAGCTCGACGGCCTGGCCGTCGCCGCGCGCTACCGGGACGGCCGGTTCGAGCGCCTCATCACCCGGGGCGACGGCACCGCCGGTGAGGACGTCTCGCACGCGGCCGGCGCCGTCGTCGGCCTGCCGGAGCGGCTCGCCGAACCGGTCACCATCGAGGTGCGCGGCGAGATCCTCATGACGAACGAGCAGTTCGCACAGGGCAACGCGATCCGCACGGAACACGGCGGCGCCCCCTTCGCCAACCCGCGCAACGGGGCGGCGGGGACCCTGCGCGCCAAGGACCGCGCCTACCGGGTGGAGACCACCTTCTTCGCCTACGGCGCCCTGCCGCTGCCCGATTCCGGGGAGCTGGGCGAGGCCCTCGCCGAACTGCCCCACAGCGAGGTCCTGGCGTACGTGGCCGGTCTCGGCGTGCACACCGCCGCGGGCACCGCCGTCGCGCCGCTCCGGGCCACCACGGTCGAGGAGGTCCAGGCGCGGGTGGACGGGATAGGCGCCCTGCGCGCCGCACTGCCGTTCGGTATCGACGGGATCGTGATCAAGGCCGATCTGGCGGCCGACCAGCAGGAGGCCGGCTCCGGCACCCGCGCGCCCCGCTGGGCCGTCGCCTACAAGCTGCCCGCCGTGGAGAAGATCACCCGCCTGCTGGCCGTCGAGTGGAACGTCGGGCGCACGGGCATCATCGCCCCCCGCGCCGTCCTGGAACCGGTGGAGATCGACGGCTCCACCGTCGGCTACGCCACCCTGCACAACCCCGCCGACATCACCCGCCGCGACCTGCGGCTGGGGGACCAGGTCATGGTCTACAAGGCCGGCGACATCATCCCGCGCATCGAGGCCCCCGTGGTGCACCTGCGCACCGGCGACGAGACGCCCATCGCCTTCCCCGAGAGCTGCCCGCAGTGCGGCTCGGAGATCGACGCGAGCGAACAGCGCTGGCGCTGCACCCGGGGCCGCGACTGCCGTCTGGTCGCCTCCGTCTCCTACGCGGCGGGGCGCGATCAGCTCGACATCGAGGGCCTCGGTTCCACCCGGGTCGTCCAGCTCGTCGACGCGGGCCTCGTCGCGGACTTCGCGGACCTGTTCACTCTGCGGCGGGAGCAGTTGCTCGCGCTCGACCGGATGGGGGAGACCTCCACGGACAACCTCCTGGCGGCCATCGAAACCGCCCGGACCAGGCCGCTGTCCCGCGTCTTCTGCGCCCTCGGCGTACGGGGCACGGGGCGTTCCATGTCGCGCCGCATCGCGCGCCACTTCGCCACGATGGACCGGATCGTCGCCGCCGACGCGGAGTCGCTCCAGCGGGTCGACGGCATCGGCAAGGAGAAGGCGGCAGCGGTGGTGGCCGAGCTGGTGGAGCTGGCGCCGCTGATCGGCAAGCTCGTCGCGGCCGGGGTGTCCATGACGGAGCCCGGAGCGACCCCGCCCCCGGACCCCGGGACGGAGGAGGCGGCTGCCCCCGCGACGGCGGACGCGGGCGCGCCCGGCGGCGACGCCGCGACGGGCTCGGCGCTGCCCCTGGCGGGGATGACCGTGGTGGTCACGGGCGCGATGTCCGGTGCGCTGGAGAAGCTGTCGCGCAACCAGATGAACGAGCTGATCGAGCGGGCGGGCGGCAAGTCGTCCTCCAGCGTCTCCCGGCGCACGACTCTGCTGGTGGCCGGGGAGAAGGCCGGATCCAAGCGTGCCAAGGCGGAGGACCTGGGGGTCAGGATCGCGGTGCCGGAGGAGTTCGCGGAGCTGGTCGGCGCCTTCCTGACGGCGGGGGAGGAGGCCTGAGCCGGGTCGGCGGCCGGGCGCACCGCCGCGGTGTGCCTGTGAATCAGTGAGGAAGTGGCGTTCCACCACCCCGTATTGCATAGTGAGGGCTCGGTCGTGCCTCGCTATCAGTGGGCCGATGGGTGCGTGGGCGGCTGCGACGGGCGGCCGGGGGTGAGGGACGATGCGTTCTGTGCACGACGGACAGCGACCGGGTCGCGCCGTCCCGCCGTCGTCCGACGACGCGGACGCGGGCCGGACGTCTCCCGTTTCCGGGGGACCCGGAACCCCCGACGGGCTGCACGGACGCCGAGTGCCTCATGGGCTCCAAGGGCTCACAGCGTTCGAGGGGCACCACGGGCCTCAGGGGCACCCCGGGCCTCAGGGACTTCAGGGGCTTCATGGGCCTCAGGGGTCCGGCCGAGCGGCACCTGCCCGTACCGTCACCGCTCCGATCGTTCCCGCCCCGGCCACCGCTCTCCCCGCCCCTTCGGTTCCGGCCGTTCGCGGCCCGCTCACTTCCGCGCCCGGCGAGCGGCGAGGGCCGCTCCGCCCGGGGGCGGGCCCATGGGGGAAGGGCCCCGGACCGCTTCGTGACGGAAGCGGCGCCGGGGCATTCGGGGCGGGGCGTTCCCCCTCGGGACTCCGGCCCCGCCACCAGCGGCTGCGCGCACCGGGCGCCCAGGACGCACCGGGCCTCCCGCCGGCCGCCCGGGGGCTCGCCCTGGACCTGGGCAGCTCCCGCACCCGGGCCTGGGTGCCCGGACGGGGGCTGGTTCTCGACCCGCTCCCCGGCAGCGGCGACGAGCGGCCGGTCCGGCGCGGGCGCATCGTCGACCCCGAGTCCTGCGGCCGGCTGCTCGGCCGCATCGCCGACGCGGCCCTGGGCCCCGACCGCAGCGACAGCGTCATCGTTCTCAGCCACCCGGTGCTCGCCGGGGCCGAACACCGCACCGCGGCGCGCGCCCTGCTCGCCGGGCTCGGTACGTCCCGCGTCCTGGTCCTCAGCAGCGCCCGGGCCGCCGCCGCGTACGCCGGACCGAGGGAGACGGGCCCCCTCCTCGTCGTGGACATGGGAGCCGAGCTGACCGAGGTCACGCTCCTCGTCAACGGGCTGGTCGCCGACGCCCGGCAGGCCGAGAGCGGACTCGACGACCTCGACCGCCTCGATCCGGCGAAGCTGCCGGTCGCCCTCGTCCGCACGGTGCTCGACATGATCACGTCCATGTGGCGGCACGACCGGCACGGCGCGATCCGCGGGGCCCTGCGCAAGGGGCCCGTGCTCGCGGGCGGCGGGGCGCTGCGAGCCGACGTCCCCGATCGCATCGCCCGCTGCCTCGGCACCCGGGTGCGCCTGGCCGACGACCCGTCGACCACCGTCGTGCGCGGCGCCGGACAGATCCTCAGCTCCGTGCTGCGCCGTCCGGCCGCCTCGCCCGAGACCTTCGGCCCACCGAAGTGACGCCGCGCCCGCGGCCGTCCCGGTCGCGCGTGGCCCGGGCGCGGTCTCTGTCGGCCGCGCTGGTCCTCGCGCTCCTCACCGTCCTCACCCTGGTCGGCGGCGGAGCCTCGGCGGCCGGTGCCGCGCTCGCCCCGTCGGCCTCCCGGAGCCCCGCGCCCGTCACCACCGCCGCCTCGGCGCCCACCGCCCCCCAGATCCGGCACGCCGGACACGACGTCCGGCACCGGGCCGGCCATGACTCCCGGCACCGCGCCGGGCACCTCGCGGCATCCGGCAGCGCGGGGCCGGACCGCGCACGCGGAGCCGTGGCCGAGCCGGGCGCGGAGGCGACGGCGCGTGCCGCGCACGAGCAGCCCAGGGCGGCGGCCGATCCGGCGCAGGCCCCCCGGGCGGGCACCGGCCGGCCGTACCTGCTTCTCCACGCGCCACCGCCGCCGCACGACGCGCTGACGCCCACTCCGCCGGGGCCGTCCGAGCCGCGCCCCGGCGTCCACCACGTCGCCGCGGACTCCTCCGACGTGCCCGGCGGCCGCAGGGGTGCGCTCCCCGGCGTACGGGGGCCTCCGGGCGGGACCACCGGTCCCACGACCGGTCAGCCGTCCTGTTCTGCCGATCCGGCGCCGCGTCCTCACTGAGGTGAGGGCGCCGGGCGCCCCACCGGAGGATTTCCATGACTCGCGCCACCGCGGTGCGAGCGGTTCTGGCTGTCGCCGTCCTGCTCGTCTCCGTCTACATCAGCCTGACCATGTCGCCCAGACTCGGCCTCGATCTCCAGGGCGGCACCCGTATCGTGCTCCAGGCCCGGGACACCGCCACCGTCGAGGCGGACCGGGAGACCACCGACCGCACCCTGGAGGTGCTCCGGCAGCGCATCGACTCGCTGGGCGTCTCCGAGCCGACCCTGACCCGTTCCGGCGAGGACCGGATCATCGTCGAACTGCCCGACGTCCAGGATCCGCGCCAGGCCGCCGAAGTGATCGGCCGGACGGCTCAGCTCACCTTCCACCCGGTCCAGGGACCGGCGGCCGAGGAACCGGAGAAGAAGCCCTCGGGCTCCGACCCGACCGCCGAACCGGGCTCCCCCGCCGAACCCGGCTCCACCCCCGACCCCGACCGGCTGACCCTCCCCGACGAGCAGGGCCGCGTCCTCGACCTCGGCCCCTCCCGGCTCTCCGGGGCCGGCGTCGAGGACGCCACCGCGGGCTTCGAGGCGCAGGGCGGCGCGGGCTGGAGCGTCTCGCTCGAATTCCGCAAGGACGCCGGTCAGGAATGGAAGAAGCTGACCGGCGAAGCGGCCTGTCATCCCGCCGGCGACGACCGCCGCAGGGTCGCCATCGTCCTCGACCAGAAGGTCATCTCCTCGCCGCAGGTCGACCCCTCGGTCGGCTGCGGGGCCGGACTGCCGTCCGGGGCCACCCAGATCACCGGCTCCTTCAGCGCGGACGAGGCACGTGATCTGGCGCTGCTCATCAAGGGCGGAGCCCTGCCCGTGCCCGTCGAGATCGTCGAGCAGCGGACCGTCGGCCCGACGCTCGGCGCCGCGGCCATCGACGCGAGCGCGCAGGCGGCCCTCATCGGCGCTGCCGCCACCGCGCTGTTCATCACGATCGTCTACCGTCTCTTCGGTGCGCTGGCCGCCGTGGCGCTGGGCGCGTACGGGGTGATCTCCTACGCCGCGCTCGTCGCCCTCGGTGTCACGCTGACGCTTCCCGGGCTCGCCGGTTTCGTCCTCGCGATCGGGATGGCGGTCGACGCGAACGTCCTGGTCTTCGAACGGGCCAGGGAGGAGTGCGCCGACCGGCCGAAACGTTCCCTGCGCTCCGCGCTGACCACCGGGTTCCAGAAGGCGTGGAGCGCGGTCGCCGACTCCAACGCGACCACGCTGATCGCGGCCGGACTGCTGTTCTTCCTGGGCTCGGGCCCCGTCAAGGGCTTCGGGGTCACCCTCGCCATCGGGGTCATCGCCTCGATGTTCTCCGCGCTGGTCATCGCCCGCGCGCTCACCGAGATCGCCGCCAACTCCCGCTTCGTCAGCGACTACCGGAACGTCAACGGCATCGCGCGCCCCGGCGCCGTGCGCACCTGGCTGACACGCAAGGACCCGCAGATCTTCCGGAAACCGGTCCGCTGGCTCGTCGTCTCGGCGGCCTTGGTCGCCGTCGCGGTGGCCGGGATCGTGGTGCGCGGCGTCGACCTCGGCGTGGAGTTCACCGGGGGCCGGCTGGTCGAGTACTCCACCAGCCGGCCGGTCGACGTCGAGACGGCCCGGGACACGCTCGCCGCCGCCGGGTTCGGCGACGCCGAGGTCACCACCGCGGGCGACGGCGACCTGTCCGTACGCACCGGGAAGCTCGACAACGACGGCGAACACGCCCTGCGCGCCGCCCTCGCCGAGGAGGGCGGCGAGACGACGAAGGTACGGGACGAGCTGATCGGCCCGAGCCTCGGCGACGAACTCCGGCGCAACGCGCTGATCGCCCTGGGGGTCGCCGTCGCCGTCCAGCTGGCCTACCTGGCGGTCCGGTTCCGCTGGACGTTCGCGGTGTCGTCCGTCGCGGCGATGGTGCACGACGTGATCCTGGTGGTGGGGGCCTTCGCCTGGCTGGGGCGGCCGGTGGACGGCATCTTCCTGGCGGCCCTGCTCACCGTGATCGGCTACTCGGTCAACGACTCGGTGGTGGTCTTCGACCGGGTACGGGAGCTGTGGGGGGCGAACCGTCGGACACCGCTGGACACCATCGCCCGGCGGGCCGTCCTCCAGACCGTCCCGCGCACGGTGAACACCGGGATGGGCGCCCTGTTCATCCTGGCCGCCCTCGCGGTGCTGGGCGGCGATTCGCTGGCCGACTTCGCGCTCGCCCTGCTCATCGGCATCGTCGTCGGCACCTGGTCCTCGGTGTTCACCGCCGTGCCCGGGGCCCTTCTCCTGGAACGGAACGCCAAGACCCCGCCGCCCGTCCCCGGCAAGCGGAAGGGGAAGGGCTCGACGCGCGGGCGCGCGGGCGCGTCCCGGCGCGATCCGCTCGACAACGGGGCACGCGTCTGAGGCGACCCCGCGCCCCCGGCGCCACGACCCGCCCCCCCCCGGCGGGTCGTGGCGCCGGAGGGGCCTTGTGCCCGGGGTCAGGACGGGACGTGGGCGTGCAGGTAGGCGGCCGTCTCCCGGTCGGCGGGGAGGAACGTCTCGATGGCCAGCTCGGCCACCGTCACGTCCATCGGTGTGTTGAACGTCGCGATCGACGACACGAACGACAGAATCCGGCCCCCGTGTTCGAGCAGCATCGGCAGCGCGAACGCGGCGGAGCGCCTGTGCCCCGCACCGCCGGTGCGCCGGTCCGCGCCGGCCGCCCGCTCCGGGACCGGATAGGCGGCCACCTCGTCGTACAGCGCACGCAGCTCCGGCGAGCGTACGAGGGCGATCTGGCGGTCCATCTGGGCCAGCAGGTCCGCCCGCCACTCCGGGAGGTTCACGATGCGCGGGGCGAGCCCCTCCGGGTGGAGCGTGAGCCGCATGGCGTTCACCGGCGGGGCCAGCAGCTTCTCCGGCACCCCCGCGAGCAGCAGGGCGATCCCCCGATTGGCCGCCACCACCCCGTAGGTGCCGTCCACCACGAGCGCCGGATACGGCTCGTACGCCGCGAGCAGCCGGTCGAGGCCCTCCCGGAGGGAGGCCATCGCGGGGTCGTCGAGCGGCGTCTGCGCGTACCGGGGCGCGTAACCGGCCACCACCAGAAGGGCGTTGCGTTCACGGACCGGGACGTTCAGTTCCTCGGCCAGCCGCAGGACCATGTCCTCGCTGGGCCGGGAGCGGCCCGTCTCGATGAACGAGATGTGGCGGGCCGAGGAGTCGGCGCGCAGGGCCAGCTCCAGCTGGCTGATGCGCCGCTGCTCGCGCCAGTCCCGCAGCAGCGGCCCCACTCCCGTGTCGGGCAAGACAGTCGTCATGCCAAGACCGTAACGTCACCGGCGGGCCGGGGCCGTTGCGGGCCGCCCGGCCCGCTGTGACGCACAGGCCGATCCACCGAGACCCACGGGAGCCGTTCCATGAGTGCAGAGCCGCTGTCGCCGAACGAGATCGACCGCCGGCTGGAGAGCCTGCCCGGCTGGGCGCTGGAGGGTGACCGGATCACCCGGACCTTCCGGCTGCCCTCGCACTTCGCCGCCGCCGCGCTGACGGTCCACATCGCGCGCATCCAGGACGAGCTGAACCATCACGCGGACCTGACGCTCGGATACAACACGGTCGCCCTCTCCGTCCACACGCACGACGCGGGAGGCGCGGTCACCGAGAAGGACCTCGCGCTCGCCGAACGGGTGGCGAGCGCCGCCCCGGCCCACGGAGCGGAATAGCGGGGCGGGGCCGAACGGTCCACCGGGCCGCGCCACGACGGGCTGCCCGGCCCCTTCCCCGGCCCGGGGCTCAGGCCACGGTGCCGAACCTCGGGTGCGCGCCGAGCCACCGGGCGTAGCCCGGGCTGCGCGACACCGCCTCGGCGTAGGCCGCGCGGGTCGCTCCGGCCACCGTCCCCGCCGCGGCGTCCGCGGCGGGGGAGTGCGGGTGCCAGCCCACCAGATGGCGCCAGCTGAGCGGCGCGCCCGCCAGCGGCCTGGTCACCACACCCGGCGTCGGCGGGAACGTCGCCCGGCACAGTCCGATCGCCCGCCCCACCTGGACCAGATGGACGACGGACGAGGTGTCCGTCTCGTACACCGACACCGGGGTGAACCCCGACCGCGCGCAGGCGGAGGTGAAGCAGTCGGCGAAGCAGCCGTCCCCGGGCACGTCCGCCCAGCACTCGTCGGCGAGGGCCGCCAGCTCCAACTCCGTTTCATGGGCCAGCGCGTGATCCTCCGGCAGCATCACGAAGACCGGGTCCACCCCGACGACCTCCCAGGCCAGCCGGTCCGCCAGCGGCGGCGGACTCTCACCGCACGTCCCGATCAGCGCGAAGTCGAGTCGGCCGTCGATCACCAGCGAGGCGATCTCGGCCACCGACCACGAGGTGTACGTCGACACCGGTACCGACGGGTGCGCGGCGGCCATCCGGTCCACCAGGCCGCCGAGCAGCGGGCCGTGTGTGCCGCCCAGCCGGAACCGGTCCAGCGACCCCGTGGCATTGGCGAACCGGACCGCCTCCGCCTGGAGTTCACTGACCGCCGGCAGCACCACCCGGGCCCGCTCCAGCACCAGTTCGCCGAGCGGCGTGGCCCGCGCCCCGGTGTGGTCGCGGTCGAAGAGAGCACCGCCCAGGGCCTTCTCGATCCGCCGCAGCTGAGCGCTGAGGGCAGGCTGGGCAAGCCCCAGCGTGGCGGCGGCCTTGGTGAGGCTGCCCGTGTCGGCAATGGCACGGACCGTTCGTAGATGGCGCAACTCCAGCTCCATAAGGGCAAGTTATGGGCCCAAGCGCACCCCGGCAATATGTGCGCTCCGCCTACCGTTCGGTCGGTGTACACGGGGCGTACGCCGCCGGGCCCCGGCCGGAAGCGGAATTCCGGCTCAGCCGTGCCAGGCGCCGTCCCCCGCGGCCTCGGACACGAAGACGGAGAAGTCCTTCGGCTCCCGGCCCAGCACCCGCTTCACGTCGTCCGTCGTCCCCGCGTTGCGGCCGTCCAGCAGTGCCGCGAACAACTCGGCCAGGAACTCCGCCTCCGGGTCGAACCCCTCGAACTCCGCCAGCATCGACGCGTACGCGTCCGCCGTCACCGGCACGTACCGCACCGCGCGGCCCGACGCCCGGCCCAGCTCCTCGGCCGCCTCCGCGAACGTCAGGCTCCGGGGGCCCGTCAGCTCGTACACCGCCCCCGCGTGCCCCTCCCCGGTCAGCGCGGCCACCACCACGTCGGCCAGGTCGTCGAGGTCCAGGAAGGGTTCCGCCGTCGTACCCGCGGGGAACACCACCTCGCCGCCGAGCACGCCTTCCAGCAGCGCGCTCTCGCTGAAGTTCTGCGCGAAGAAGGCCGACCGGACGACGGTGACCTCCGCCGCCCCGGCGGCCCCGCGCAGCGCTTCCTCGGCGACGGCCGCCCGCGGTTCGCCGCGACCCGACAGCAGCACCACCCTCCGCACCCCGCACGCCGCGGCGGTCCGCCCGAAGGCGGCCATGGCCTCCGCCGCTCCGGGCACCGCCAGGTCCGGGTAGTACGCCACATAAGCGGCCCGGACGCCGCGCAGCGCCGCCGCCCAGCCCGTTTCGTCCTGCCAGTCGAACGGCACCTCGCCCGTGCGGGAACCCGAACGGACCGGCACCCCCAGGGCCGTCAGCCGCTCCACCACGCGACGGCCGGTCTTCCCCGTTCCGCTGGTCACCAGAACCGTTCCCGCGGCCACTCCCGCGTCCCGCTCCGCCACTCGTCCCCCGCCCCGTCCGCCGTTCCCGCCGTCGCCGCCGTTGTCGTCCCGCCGCGTGATCGCGTTCTCCGTCATGGCTCCAGCCTCCCGGTTCCGCGACCGCCCGGACATGCTCCAAAGGCTCAGCCGCCTACGTCTGCGTCCACGTCTCCGCGGGCCCCTCGGTGCGCTTCTCCGTCCGGGGCCGCGCGTCCAGGCCCTGTCGTCGCACTGCCGTCGTCGCCCGCGGGGCGGGCGGCAGTGCGACGACAGGGCCTAGGCTGGCGGCCATGGACGCTCTCGCCGGACTCCTGGACGGACCTCGGGCCCGGGGCGCGTTCCTGCTCCGCATGGTGATGGATCCGCCCTGGGCGGTACGGGTCGAGGACCGGGCCCCGATCTGCCTCATGTCGGTCCGGCGCGGAACGGCCTTCGTCGTCCCGTCCGGGGGAGGCGAACCGGTCCGGCTGGGCCCCGGGGACATCGCGGTGGTCCGCGGCCCCGACCCGTACACCGTCGCCGACGCACCCGGGACGACGCCCCACGCGCTCGTCGGTCCCGGCGGCGTCTGCACCACGCTGCACGGCCGGCCGCTCTCCCAGGACATGGTGCTGAACGTACGGACGTGGGGGAACGCGGCCGACGGCGCCACGGCGGTCCTCGTCGGCACCTATCTGCTGGACGGCGAGATCAGCAGCCGGCTGCTGGACGCCGTGCCCCCGCTGCTCACGGTTCCCGCCGACGCGCGGACCCGGCCGCTGCTGGACCTCCTCGACGCGGAGATCGCCCAGGAGGAGCCGGGCCAGCGCGTGGTCCTGGACCGGCTGCTGGACCTGCTGCTCATCGCCGTGCTCCGCGCCTGGTTCGCCCGGCCCGGGGCCGACGCCCCCTCCTGGTACCGCGCCATGGGCGACCCCGTCGTGGGCGCGGCGCTGCGGCTGCTGCGGAACGACCCGGCGCACCCCTGGACCGTCGCCTCGCTCGCCGCCCGCGTCGGGGTGTCCCGGGCCGGCCTCGCCCGGCGGTTCACCGGACTGGTCGGGGAGCCGCCGATGGCCTACCTGACCGGGCGGCGGCTCGCCGTCGCGGCCGACCTGCTGCGCGAGAGCGACGCCACGGTGGAGGCCGTGGCCCGGAAGGTCGGCTACAGCACCCCCTTCGCCTTCAGCGCGGCGTTCAAGAGGGTCAGGGGCGTCAGCCCGCAGGAGTACCGCGGCAGCCCGCCGGAGGATCACCTCGATTTGCCGGTCCGGCAAAGAAGATTGCCGGACGGGCGCCCGCTGGAGAAGCTGGTCCCATGAGCAGCCACGCCGGTCACGGCCACCACGACGCGCACGCACCCGCCCACGCCCACGCGCATGCCCACGGATCGGGCGGCGATCCGGCGACGGACATCGACTGGGACGTCCTCGGGCCCCTGCTGGAGCAGGAGGCCGAACTGAACGGCGTCCCGTACGAGGAGGCGGCCCGCTGGATCGCCGGCCTGCCCACCGCACCGAAGGTCCGCCGGGTCCTGGACATCGGCAGCGGCCCCGGCGTCGTCTCCTGCCTGCTCGCCGAGGTCTTCCCGGAGGCCGAGGTGGTGGCGGTGGACGCGACACCCGCCCTCCTGGACCGCGCGAAGGACCGCGCGCGACGCCTCGGCCTGAGCGACCGGTTCCGGACCCTGGAGGCCGAACTCCCGGCGGACTTCGACCGGTTGGGCGAGGCCGACCTGATCTGGGCGGGCAACTCGCTGCACCACCTGGGCGACCAGCGCGCCGCTCTGGCGGGCTTCGCCGGACTCCTGCGGCCCGGCGGCACGGTCGCGCTCGTCGAGGGCGGACTGCCCACCCGGCGGCTCCCGCGCGACATCGGCATCGGAGAGCCCGGCCTGGAGGCCCGTATGGGCGCGGCCTCCGCCACCCGCTTCGAGCGCATGCGGTCCGAACTCCCGGGCGCGAAGCGGGAGACCGAGGACTGGGCCGCGCTGTTCACCGCCGTCGGCCTCGTGCCGCAGGGCACCCGCAGCTTCCTCCTCGACCTGCCCGCCCCGCTCTCCGGCCCCGCCCGCGACCATGTCGTCGCGAGCATCACCCGCGAGCGGGAGATCCTGGGCGACCTGCTGTCGGCCGAGGACAGCGCCGTACTGGACCGGATGCTGGACCCGCGGGACCCCGAAGGCCTTCACCACCGCCCCGACGTCCACCTCCTCGCCGCGCGCACGGTCCACCTGGGCCGCCGCGACTGAACCGGCGCCACCGTCCCGGGCTCCTCAGCCGTCCTGGGGCACCGGCTCCAACCGCCACCACTGGAACGGGGAGTCGGTGTCCTCCCACTGCTGGACCGTGCCCCCGGCGGCGGTGGAACGGTCGGCGACCTCCATGACGAGGCCGCTGACGAAACTCACCAGCGTCACCGTCCCGGGAGCCTCCGGGTGCTGCTCGATCAGCCACTCCTGGGCGCCGAAGTTGTTGGCCTTCCACTGCTGGATCCGGGTGCCGTTCTCCGTGGCGGCGCCCGCCACGTCCAAGCGCTTCCCGCTGTGCTCGTTGACCAGGTGGAAGAGGGCCGCGCCCTCGTGCACCGGGGCCAGCCGCCACACCTGCGAAGCCGTTCCGTCGTCCGCGCCCTGCTGGACCCGGGCCCCGCTGCCCCTGGCCGCGCCGTACACCTCCAGCACCAGCTTGCTGCCGACGTTGCGCAGGCGGTACGCGCCCGCCTCGACGACGGGCGCGAGTTCGCCGCTCATGTTCCCCATCTCCCCGCTTCGACCTGTGTCGCGGTAGTGCCGTACCGCGGTGCCGCTGTTGCGCCGCCGGCGCGCGGCTGACGACGGCGCCCCCACCGTGATGCGGTGGGGGCGCCGTCGTCGGGACGCTCAGGCGCCGACGCTGAACTCCGCCGGGTCGGGGCCGATCCGCTTGCCCTCGTCCAGGGCCGCGAAGGCGGCGAGGTCGTCGGCGTCCAGCTCGAAGTCGAACACGTCCAGGTTCTCCTTGATCCGCGACGGGGTCACGGACTTCGGAATCACGATGTTGCCGGTCTGGAGGTGCCAGCGCAGCACCGCCTGGGCGGGCGTACGGCCGTGCTTCTGGGCGACGGCGACGACCGTCGGCACCTCCAGCAGGCCCTTGCCCTGGCCCAGCGGCGACCACGCCTCGGTGGCGATGCCGTGCTCGGCGTGGAAGGCGCGGAGCTCGGCCTGCTGGAGCTGGGGGTGCAGTTCGATCTGGTTGACGGCCGGCACCACGGAGGTCTCGGCGAGCAGCCGCTTCAGGTACTCGGGGTGGAAGTTCGACACGCCGATGGCCTTCGCACGGCCGTCGGCGAGGATCTTCTCGAACGCCCGGTAGGTGTCGGTGTACGCGTCCTTCACCGGGATCGGCCAGTGGATGAGGTAGAGGTCGACGTAGTCCAGACCGAGCTTGTCCAGCGAGGCGTCGATGGCGCGCAGGGTGCTGTCGTGTCCCTGGTCGCTGTTCCACAGCTTCGTGGTGACGAAAAGCTCGTCACGGGCGACGCCGGAGGCGGCGATGGCCTTGCCGGTGCCGGTCTCGTTCTCGTAGATCGCGGCGGTGTCGATGCTCCGGTACCCGGTCTCGATGGCCGTGGCGACCGCCTTCTCCGCCTCGTCGTCCGGCACCTGCCAGACACCGAAACCGAGCTGCGGCATGTCGACGCCGTTGTTGAGGGTGATGGAGGGGACCTGGCTCACGAGCGATCGATCCTAACGTCGTCGGTTGTTGACTCCCCACGACAACGCCCGGGCGAGCCCGAGCATTCCCGCCCCCGTCCGGCAGCCTCGACCGGCTCGCCGCGTCGCGGGCCGGACGAGATTTTGCGGACACGACAGGGCCTAGTGGTACAGGGCGTCGACCTCGACCGCGTACGCCGTCTCGATCGCCTTGCGCTTCAGCTTCAGCGAGGGCGTCAGCAGCCCCGTCTCCTCGGTGAACGGATGCGCCAGGATCCGGAACGTACGGATCGACTCGGCCTGGGACACCGCCGTGTTGGCGGCCACCACCGCCCGGCGGACCTCCATCTCCAGGTCCGGGTCCCGCACCAGCTCGGCCGGGCCGAGCGGGGTGCGGCCCTGCATCGACAGCCAGTGGTCCACGGACTCCTGGTCGACGGTGACGAGCGCCGCGATGTACGGGCGGTCGTTGCCGACGACGATGCACTGCGCCACCAGCGGGTGCGCCCGTACGCGTTCCTCCAGACCGGCCGGGGAGACGCTCTTGCCGCCGGACGTCACCAGGATCTCCTTCTTCCGCCCGGTGATCGTCAGATAGCCGTCCTCGTCCAGCGAACCGAGGTCCCCGGTGGCGAGCCAGCCGTCCCGCAACACCGTCCGGGTGGCCCCGGGGTTGCCCAGATAGCCGGAGAAGACGTTCGGCCCGTGCACCCACACCTCCCCGTCGTCCGCGATGTGCACCGAGGTGCCGGGGATGGGCTGGCCGACCGTGCCGTACCGGGTGCGCTCGGGAGGGTTCGCCGTCGCGGCGGCGGTCGACTCGGTGAGCCCGTACCCCTCGAAGACACTCACCCCGGCGCCCGCGAAGAACAGTCCGAGCCGGCGGTCCATGCCCGAACCGCCCGACATCGCGTGCCGGACCCGGCCGCCCATCGCGTCGCGGACCTTCTTGTAGACGACCTTGTCGAAGAACTGGTGCTGCATCCGCAGCCCGGCCGAGGGACCGGGGCCGGCCCCGAACGCCTTCTGCTCCAGGGCCTCCGCGTACTTCACCGCGATGTCGACGGCCTTGTCGAACGGCCCGGCCCTGCCCTCCGCCTCGGCCTTGCGCCGGGCCCCGTTGAACACCTTCTCGAAGATGTACGGCACCGCCAGGATGAACGTCGGCCGGAACGTCACCAGGTCCGGCATCAGCGCGTTCGCGGACAGCTCCGGCTGATGCCCGAGCTTGACCCGGCCACGGACCGCGGCGATCTCGACCATCCGTCCGAAGACATGGGCCAGCGGCAGGAAGAGGAGGGTGGCCGCCTCGTCACCGGGCTTGGAGTGGAACACCGGCTCCCAGCGCGTGACCATCGTGTCGCTCTCGAACATGAAGCTCGCGTGGGTGATCACGCACCCTTTGGGGCGGCCCGTCGTCCCCGAGGTGTAGATGACGGTCGCCACGGAGTCGGGTGTCACCGCGCGACGGTGCCGCTGCACCACCTCGTCGTCGATGTCCGCGCCCGCTCCGAACAGCTCGTCCACCGCCCCGGCGTCCAGCTGCCAGAGCCGCTTCAGGCGCGGCAGCCGGTCGATCACCGAGCCGACGGTCATCGCGTGGTCCTCGTGCTCGACCATCACCGCCACCGCCTCGGCGTCGTGCAGCATCCACAGGACCTGCTCGGCGGAGGAGGTCGGGTAGACCGGCACCGACTGGGCCCCGACGGTCCAGAGCGCGAAGTCGAAGATCGTCCACTCGTAGCGGGTACGGGACATCAGGGCGACCCGGTCGCCGAACCGCACCCCGTGCGCGATCAGACCCTTGGCCAGCGCCAGCACCTGATCGCGGAACTCCGCAGAGGTCACATCACGCCACTGGCCCCCGGCGTCCTTGCGGCCGAGCGCGACGCGGTGCGGATCGTCCTCCGCGTAGTCGAAGACCACATCGGCCAGACCGCCGACCTGAGGCGCCGCCGGCATCGGTGGGACAGTGAAATCGCGCAATGACATGCTCCTCGTGGCGCTCCGCACAGCGCCGCGACGCTACCCCAAGCGGGGCCCCGGCGGGAGGGGCCAGGACCCTTCGGACACCGGGTCGTCCGCCCAGGTCAACCGTCGAAATCCGGCCAGATGGGCAAGGCTCGGGCGTCGGCCCGGTCCAGTTCTGACGGCGGGGTAAGCGGCTCGCGCCGGAATCTCCACCGAATCCGACCGCGGCGCCCACCCACGACCGTCGCCATCGTCGTGACCACCGTGTCACCTCGGCCGTCACCGCCGTCACCGCCGTCACCGCCGTCACCGCCGTCACCGCCGTCACCGCCGTCACCGCCGTCACCGCCGTCACCGCCGTCACCGCGATCCTCGCCCACCATCGCGAAACCGCGACCACCTCGGCGACCGGTGCGGGCCGCTAAGTGCTGTCGTCGAACTGCCGCCTGACCCCGCAGGGCCGCCCTTCGGGCGACGACGGCAGTTCGACGACAGCACCTAAGGCCCTTCCCCGACGCTGGTCCCGCGATGCAGCCGGTCGCCGCCCGCCAGGATCGCGGAGGCCAGCGCGTCGGCCGCCTCCTGGGCCGCGCCCCGGCGGTTCCCGTGCAGCAGGACGAAGTCGACGCCGCCGAGCTCCGGCAGCCCCGACCGGGCCGGCACCGGCGCCAGCCCCGGCGGGATCATCCCCCGGGAGTGCGCCATCACCCCCAGGCCCGCCCGCGCCGCCGCGACCAGACCGCTCAGGCTCGTACTCGTGCACGCGAGCCGCCAGGCCCGCCCGTGCTCCTCCAGCACCTCCAGGGCGCGGGCCCGGGTGATGGCCGGTGGCGGAAAGACGACCAGCGGCACGGGGCGCTCCGGATCGATCCGCAGCTGCGGCGCGCCGATCCACTCCAGCGCGTCCCGCCACATCAGCTCGCCGTGGGTGTCACCGGTCCGCCGCTTGGCCAGCACGAGATCCAGCCGGCCCGCGGCGAGCTGCCGGTGCAGTGTCCCGGACAGCTCCACGGTGAGCTGGAGCTCGACCTCCGGATGGTCACGGCGGAAGGACTCCAGGATCTCGGGGAGCCGGGTCAGCACGAAGTCCTCGGAGGCCCCGAACCGCAGCCGGCCGCGCAGCCGGGTGCCCGCGAAGAACGCGGCGGCCCGCTCGTGCGCCGACAGGATCGACCTCGCGAAGCCGAGCATCGCCTCACCGTCCTCGGTGAGGTCGACCCGATGGGTGTCCCGGGTGAACAGCTGCCGCCCCGCCGCCCCCTCCAGCCGCCGCACGTGCTGGCTGACCGTGGACTGGCGGATCCCGAGCCTGCGCGCGGCCTGGGTGAAGCTCAGGGTCTGGGCCACGGCGAGGAAGGTCCGCAGGTGGGTGGGGTCGTACGGGGCGTCCATGGGCCCACGTTATCGGGATCGGTGATGACAGTCAGAGCGGTATACGTGATTCCCGATGAGGCCGATCGGGAGCAGGATGGACGTCGACCCCGGGCCGCGCCCGAGCCCCTGGGCCGCGCCCGAGCCCCTGGGCCGCGCCCGAGCCCCCCGGGCCGCGCGCGCACGCCCGGATTGCTGTCCGCCCGGCACGGCGGGCCGACCCCTGGAGACCCGATCAGATGACCCGCCGCATCCCGAGACCGCCGTCCTGGCTGCCGGTCGACGCCTACATCCTGGCGCTGGCGGCGACCGTGGCCCTCGCGGCGCTGCTGCCCGCCCGGGGAACCGCCGCCGACGTGGCGGGCGGGGCCTCCACCGGCGCGGTCTCCCTGCTGTTCTTCCTCTACGGGGCGCGGCTCTCCACGGCCGAGGCGCTGGACGGCCTCAAGCACTGGCGACTCCACCTCACCGTCCTGGCCTGCACCTTCGTCGTCTTCCCGCTGCTGGGGCTGGCGAGCGGCGGGCTGGTGCCGTACGTGCTGACGCCCGAGCTCCAGGCGGGCTTCCTCTTCCTGTGCCTGGTCCCCTCGACGATCCAGTCCTCCATCGCCTTCACCTCGATCGCCCGGGGCAACGTGCCCGCCGCGATCTGCGCCGGGTCCTTCTCCAGCCTCGCCGGGATCCTCGTGACCCCACTGCTCGCCGCCCTGCTGCTCGGTTCGACCGGGGGCGGGTTCTCGGCGGACGCGCTGGTGAAGATCGTGCTCCAACTGCTCGTCCCGTTCCTCGCCGGACAGCTGCTGCGCCGCTGGGTCGGCGGTTTCCTCACCCGGCACAAGAGGGTTCTCGGCCTGGTCGACCGGGGGTCGATCCTGCTCGTCGTCTACACCGCGTTCAGCGAGGGGATGGTCGCCGGCGTCTGGCACCGGATCACCCCCGCCCGGCTCGGCGCGCTGCTCGCCGCCGAGGCGGTCCTGCTGGCGCTGATGCTCACCCTGAGCTGGTACGGGGCGCGGCGGCTCGGCTTCGACCGGGCGGACCGGATCGCCATCCAGTTCGCCGGTTCGAAGAAGAGTCTGGCGGCCGGGCTGCCGATGGCGACCGTGATCTTCGGTGCGCACGCGAGCCTCGCCGTGCTGCCGCTGATGGTCTTCCACCAGATGCAGCTGATGGTCTGCGCGGTGATCGCCAAACGCCGCGCCCGCGACCCCGAGCCGCCGCCGGACCCGGCTGATTCCGCTTCCGGGGCGCTGTCGGACCCAGCGGTTACGGTGGGCCGGTAGCCGGTAGCCGGTAGCCGGTAGCCGACAGCGAGGAAGCGCCATGAGTGACGAACCCGGTACGCCCGCCGACGACTTTCCGCACGGGGCGGGCCATCCCGCCCGGGGCGCCCTGCGGGCGGCGGGCTACACCCGCCTCGCCCAGCTCACGACCGTGACCGCGGCGGAGGTGCTCGCGCTGCACGGGGTCGGCCCGAAGGCGATCGGGGTCCTGCGCGAAGCGCTGGCCGCCGAGGGGCTGGCCTTCGCGGGGGAGTGAGGCCGGTGCGCCCCGGGTCTTCCGGCCGGAGCGCACCCCCGGCGCGCCTCAGCCCCGGCGTACCGCCGCCTCCAACGCGATCCGGTGCTCACCGGCGTACACGTTCATCGAGGGGCCGCGCAGGAAGCCGACCAGCGTCAGTCCGCTCTCCGCCGCCAGGTCCACGGCCAGCGACGAGGGCGCCGAGACCGCCGCGAGCACCGGGATCCCCGCCATCACGGCCTTCTGCGCCAGCTCGAACGAGGCCCGCCCCGACACCAGCAGAACGGCCCGCGACAGGGGCAGCCGGTGGTCCGTCAGCGCCCGGCCCACCAGCTTGTCGACCGCGTTGTGCCGGCCGACGTCCTCGCGGACGTCCAGAAGCTCGCCCTCCTCGGAGAACAGGGCGGCCGCGTGCAGGCCCCCTGTCCGGTCGAACACCCGCTGCGCGGCCCGCAACCGGTCCGGGAGGGCGGACAGCAGCTCCGGAGTCACCCGCACCGGGGGAGCGTCGGACACCGGGTGCCGGGTCGTGGTGCGTACCGCGTCCAGGCTGGCCTTGCCGCACAGGCCGCACGAGGAGGTGGTGTAGACGTTCCGCTCCAGGGTGATGTCGGGGACCCGGACCCCGGGCGCGAGCTTCACGTCCACCACGTTGTAGCTGTTCACCCCGTCCGCCGTCGCCCCGGCGCAGTAGACGATCGACTGCACCTCGTCCGCCTCGGCGATCACCCCCTCGCTGACGAGGAAGCCCGCCGCCAGTGCGAAATCGTCGCCCGGCGTACGCATGGTGATGGCCAGCGGCCGGCCGTTCAGGCGGATCTCCAGAGGCTCCTCCGCCACCAGGGTGTCCGCGCGGGAGGAGACGGCACCGTCGCGGATGCGGAGGGTGCGGCGGCGCTCGGTGGCCCGTCCCATGGATGTGAACCCCGATTCTGTCCGTGTGCGATGGCTTCTGTCCGGGTGGGCGAAGCCGGAACCCGTCCCCGTCATTGTCCGGCACCCGCACCGGCGTGTCGCCGCCACGGCCGCACCACGCTGACCAGGCTGTTGTCAATGCTCCAACGTGTGGGCCGGTTTCCTGTGGGATCACGTGCCCCCGTACCCGGCGGTAGCGACCAAGACTGGATGTTTCCTGCCCCACCCGACGATGGGAACCCGTATGACCGGCTCACGTGTCGTGGCGCTCGGCCACTACCAGCCCGCCAAGGTGCTCACCAACGACGACCTGGCGGCCATGGTCGACACGAGCGACGAGTGGATCACCAGCAGGGTCGGCATCAAGACCCGCCATGTGGGTGGCCCGGACGAGCCGGTGGACGAGATGGCCGCGCACGCGGGAGCCAAGGCGCTGGCCGCGGCCGGGCTGGCGCCCTCGGACATCGATCTGGTCCTGGTCGCCACCTCCACCGCGATCGACCGGTCCCCGAGCATGTCCGCGCGGGTCGCGGCGCGGCTCGGCATGGGCTCGCCGGCCGTGATGGACATCAACGTGGTGTGCTCCGGCTTCACGCACGCGCTGGCCACCGCCGACCACACGATCCGGGCCGGAGCGGCGAGCCGGGCGCTGGTCATCGGCGCCGACAAGATGGCCGACATCGCGGACTGGACCGACCGCTCCACCTGCGTCCTGCTCGGCGACGGCGCGGGCGCGGCCGTCGTCACCGCCGACCCGGCGGCCCCCGGGGCCCCCGGCGGGCCCGGCATCGGACCGGTGCTGTGGGGCTCCGTGCCGGAGATGGGCAACGCGGTCCGGATCGAGGGAACGCCGCCGCGCTTCGCGCAGGAGGGCCAGTCCGTCTACCGCTGGGCCACCACCCAGCTCCCCCCGATCGCCCGCCGGGTCTGCGAGAAGGCCGGCATCGCCCCGGAGGACCTGGCGGCCGTCGTCCTGCACCAGGCCAATCTGCGGATCATCGAGCCGGTCGCCCGGAAGATCGGCGCGGTCAACGCCGTCATCGCCCGCGACGTGGTGGACTCCGGCAACACCTCGGCCGCCTCCATCCCGATGGCCCTGTCCAAGCTGGTCGAGCGCGGCGAGGTCGCCTCCGGCGCGCCCGTCCTCCTCTTCGGATTCGGCGGGAACCTCTCCTACGCGGGTCAGGTCATCCGCTGCCCGTGACGCCCTCCCCGGCGTCCGCGTGAGCGCCGACCGAGGACCTTTGTCCTGAGTGTGGAGAAAGTTGGAGCGGATTCCTGCGCAACTTCTTCCCACTCCGGGCAAGCGCTGCTACGTTCCCCTCGAAAGCCCGACGGACTGGCCGATGTGGCGGGGAGGGACGCGTGAGACGCATGACGGCACGACCCGCGAACGCGCATCAGGCGCGGCTGCTCCGGCTGCTGCGCGACGGGGGCCCCAACTCCCGTGCGCAACTGGGCGATCAGGTCGATCTGTCGCGCTCGAAGCTCGCCGTCGAGGTGGACCGGCTGCTGGAGACCGGCCTGGTGGTCGCCGACGGACTCGCCGCGTCGCGCGGCGGGCGCCGCTCGCACAACATCAGGCTCGCTCCCGAACTGCGGTTCCTCGGGGTCGACATCGGCGCCACCTCGATCGACGTGGCCGTCACCAACGCGGAGCTGGAGGTCCTGGGACACCTCAACCACCCGATGGACGTGCGCGAGGGCCCCGTCGCCGTCTTCGAACAGGTGCTGTCGCTGGCCGCCAAGCTGCGGGCCTCCGGGCTCGCGGAGGGCTTCGACGGCGCGGGCATCGGGGTCCCCGGCCCCGTCCGCTTCCCCGAGGGCGTGCCGGTCGCGCCGCCGATCATGCCGGGCTGGGACGGTTTCCCGGTCCGCGAGGCGCTCAGCCAGGAGCTGGGCTGCCCCGTCATGGTCGACAACGACGTGAACCTCATGGCGATGGGGGAGCAGCACGCGGGCGTGGCCCGCTCCGTGGGCGACTACCTCTGCGTCAAGATCGGTACGGGCATCGGCTGCGGGATCGTCGTCGGCGGCGAGGTCTACCGGGGTACGACCGGCAGCGCCGGCGACATCGGGCACATCCAGGTGGACCCGGACGGCCGGGCCTGCGCCTGCGGCAACAAGGGCTGCCTGGAGGCCCACTTCAGCGGCGCCGCCCTCGCCCGCGACGCGGAGGACGCGGCCCGGGAGGGCCGCTCGCCCGAGCTCGCCGCCCGGCTGGAGGCGGCGGGCCGCCTCACCGCCGCCGACGTGGCCGCGGCCGCCGCCGCCGGGGACGCCGCCGCGCTCGACCTGATCCGCGAAGGCGGCAATCGGCTCGGCCAGGTGATCGCGAGCCTGGTCAGCTTCTTCAATCCCGGTCTGGTGGTGATCGGCGGCGGGGTCACCGGCCTCGGTCACAACCTCCTCGCCAGTGTCCGCACCCAGGTCTACAAGCAGTCCCTGCCCCTGGCCACCGGCAACCTCCCCATCGTGCTGGGCGAACTGGGGCCCACCGCCGGAGTGATCGGCGCGGCCCGGCTCATCAGCGACCACCTCTTCTCACCGGCCTGACCCACAGGGCCGTACGCACCACCGCATTGGTCAGGTACCCGGCGCCCGCCCGGTACTAGTCAGGTACTCGTCAGGTCCTCGCTCGTCAGGTACCAGTCAGCAGCCGTTCGCGGTGCCGCCGGCTCCACGGCACCTCCAGCCCTGCGCCCTGTCCGCTCACCGGCCCTCCCCGGCCCTCGGCACCCGCCCGAGCAGGGGAGACCCCATTCGCCGAGGGGATTCGTCATGGCACCAGAACCACCCCTGCTCACCATGTCCGGCATCACCAAGCTCTTTCCGGGCGTCCGTGCCCTGGACGGCGTCGACCTGGAGGTCCAGGCCGGCGAGGTCCACTGCCTCCTCGGCCAGAACGGCGCCGGCAAGTCCACCCTCATCAAGGTGCTCGCCGGAGCCCACCAGCCCAACGACGGCGAGATCACCTGGCGCGGCGAGACCGTCCAGCTCAAGTCGCCGATCGCCGCCATGCGCCTGGGCATCGCGACCATCTACCAGGAACTCGACCTGGTCGAGGGCCTGTCGGTCGCCGAGAACGTCTTCCTCGGCCACGAGCCGACCAGCGCCGGCTTCATCGTCCGTACGGGAGAGGGGCGCGCCGCCGCGCAAGCGCTGCTGGCCCGCCTCGGGCACCCGGAGATCGACCCCGCCCGGCACGTCGGCGACCTCTCCGCCGCCCAGCAGCAGATCGTCTCCATGGCCCGGGCGCTCTCCCACGACGTCCGCCTCATCGTGATGGACGAGCCCTCCGCCGCCCTCGACCCGGACGAGGTCGACAACCTCTTCCGGATCGTCGACGGTCTCACCGCCGACGGGGTGGCCGTCGTCTACATCTCGCACCGTCTCGAGGAGATCCGCCGCATCGGCGACCGGGTCACCGTCATCAAGGACGGCAGGACCGTGGCCGTCGGACTGCCCGCCGCCGGCACACCCACCCGCGACATCGTTGCCATGATGACCGGCCGGGACGTCGCCTATGTCTTCCCGCCGCGACCGGAGGAGTCGGCCGCCGCCACCGCCGAACCCGTGCTCCGGGTCCAGGGCCTCTCCCGCAAGGGCGAGTTCGCCCCCGTGGACCTCGAACTGCGCCCCGGCGAGATCGTCGGACTCGCCGGGCTCGTCGGCTCGGGCCGCTCGGAGATCCTGGAGACGATCTACGGGGCGCGCAGGGCGAGCACCGGGACCGTCACCGTCGCCGGACAGCGGCTCCGCCCCGGCAGCGTCCGCGCCGCCGTCGCCGCGGGCATCGGTCTCGCCCCCGAGGAACGCAAGGCGCAGGCGCTGCTGATGACCGAATCGGTCACCCGCAACGTCTCGGTCTCCTCCCTCTCCCGCTTCGCCCGGATCGGCTGGATCGACCGGGGCGGGGAGCGGAAGGCCGCGCGGGGCGCCACCCGCGAACTGCAGATGCGGCCCGACAACCCGGACGCCGCCGTCCGCACCCTCTCCGGCGGCAACCAGCAGAAAGCCGTCCTCGCCCGCTGGCTGCTGCGCGGCTGCCGGGTCCTGCTGCTGGACGAACCCACCCGTGGCGTCGACGTCGGCGCGCGCGCCGAGCTCTACGCCGTGATCCGCCGGCTGGCCGACGAAGGCCTCGCCGTCCTGCTCGTCTCCAGCGAAGTGCCCGAAGTCCTGGGCCTCGCCGACCGGGTGCTGGTCCTCCGTGAGGGCGAGGTGGTCCACACGGCCCCCGCCCAGGAACTCGACGAGCACCGCGTACTCGACCTCGTGATGGAAGGGAGCCCGACGCCATGACACAGCCCGCCCCGTCGGCGCAGCACAACGGGCCGGACAAGGGGACCCTCGCCGGCCCCTCCGACGCGCCGCCCCGGAAGCCGGGCGGGGGCACGCCGGCCCTCGGCCTGCGGCTCGACGTCCGGATCCTGTCCCTGCTCGGCGTCCTGGCCGCCCTGGTCCTGGTCGGCGGCATCACCGAACCGGACGCCTTCCTGGACACCGGGAACCTCCAGCTGATCCTGACCCAGGCGTCCGTCATCGGTGTCGTCACCGTCGGCATGACCTTCGTCATCATCAGCGGGGGCATCGACCTCTCCGTCGGCGCCATGGTCGCCCTCGCCTCGGTGTGGGCGACGACCCTGGCCACCCAGGAGTACGGCTTCGCGGGCATCGCGTTCACCGCGGTCATCGTCGGCCTGGCCGCCGGTCTCGTGAACGGAGTCCTCATCGCGTACGGCGGCATGGTCCCGTTCATCGCGACGCTGGCCATGCTCGCCTCGGCGCGCGGACTCGCCCTCCAGATCACCGACGGCAAGACCCAGATCGTCACCGTGGACTCGGTCCTGGACCTCGGGCTCCCCGACTCCTACATCCTCGGCATCCCGCCGCTGGTCATCATGTTCGCCGTGGTCACCGCCGTCGGCTGGCTCATCCTGAACCGGACCACCTTCGGCCGCCGCACCGTCGCCGTCGGCGGCAACGCCGAGGCCGCCCGGCTCGCCGGGATCGACGTCCGACGCCAGCGCCTCTACCTCTACCTGCTGTCCGGGCTCTGCTGCGGCATCGCCGCCTTCATGCTGATCGTGCTCGCCGGCTCCGGCCAGAACACCAACGGCAACCTGTACGAGCTCGACGCCATCGCCGCCGCGATCATCGGCGGAACCCTGCTCAGCGGCGGCCGGGGCACCATCGTCGGCTCCGTCCTCGGCGTCCTGATCTTCACCACGATCACCAACATCTTCGCCCTGAACAACCTCCAGAGCGACGTCCAGCAGATCGCCAAGGGCGCCATCATCGTCGCCGCCGTCCTCGTCCAGCGCCGCACCATGCGCGGCCGGGAGACCTGAGGCCCCGGCCACGAACGACCCGGGCACCTGAACGCCCCGCCCCCGCACCTCGTACACACCCACCGGATGAAGGGTCAGACCGCCATGCCAGAAACCAGCCGCAGAGGGCTGCTGTTCGGAACCGCCGCCGTCTCCGCGGGTGCCCTCCTCACCGCCTGCACCAGCAACGAGCCCAAGAAGACCGAGTCGGCCGCCAAGAGCGCCCCCGCCGACGACAAGCCGGGCAAGGCCGTCACCATCGGCTTCGCCGGACCGCAGGCCGACCACGGCTGGCTCAACGCGATCAACGTGAACGCCAAGTCCCGGGCGGAGACGTACTCCGACGTCACCCTGGAGACCACCGAGGGCTCCAACGACACGGCCGCCCAGATCGGCCAGGTCAAGACCCTCATCAACAAGAAGGTCGACGTCCTCGTCGTCCTCCCCGCCGACGGCAAGGCCCTCACCCAGGTCGGCCTGGAGGCCATGAGGGCGGGCATCCCCGTCGTCAACCTGGACCGCATCTTCGCCTCCCCGCAGGCGTACCGCTGCTGGGTCGGCGGCGACAACTACGGCATGGGCCTCAACGCCGGCCACTACATCGGCGAACAGCTCAAGGACAAGCCGAACGCCAAGGTCGTCGAGCTCGCCGGGATCGACAACCTGGAGCTGACCAAGCAGCGCAGCCAGGGCTTCGCCGACGCCCTGAAGAACTACTCCAACATCAAGCTGGTGGCCCGTCAGGCAGCGGACTTCACCGTGGAGTCGGGCCAGGCCAAGATGGCCCAGCTCCTCCAGGCGCAGAAGCAGTTCGACGCCCTCTGGAACCACGACGACGACCAGGGAGTGGGGGCGCTCCGCGCCATCCAGCAGGCGGGCCGCGACGAGTTCATCATGGTGGGCGGCGCCGGCGCCAAGTCCGCGATGGACGCCATCAAGGCCGACGACTCGGTGATCAAGGCGACCGTCCTCTACCCGCCGACGATGGCGGCCTCCGCGATCGACCTGGCGCGGGCGCTCGGCCAGTCCAAGGGCGTCAGCGGCCTCTCCGAGATGGAGATCCCGACCTCCCTCACCCTGTACTCCGCGGTCGTGACGAAGGACAACATCGACCAGTACCTGCCGACGGGCTTCAACTGACCGGGACTCCGGGGGGCGCGGAGAGCGCGTCCCCCGGCCCGTTACCGCACACCGACGAGGAGGAAGTCCGCATGGCCCGTAGTCAAGAGACGGAAACGCACGGCCCCGCACCGTCGCCGCAGGAGGCGCCGGGAACGCTCGGGGTCGGCATGGTCGGATACGCGTTCATGGGCGCCGCCCACTCGCAGGGCTGGCGCACTGCGGGACACGTCTTCGACCTGCCCCTGCGACCCGCTCTCGCCGCGATCTGCGGACGCGACCGTGCGGCGGTCGACGCCGCCGCCGCCCGGCACGGCTGGGCGGCCGCGGAGACCGACTGGCGGGCCCTGATCGCCCGGGACGACGTCCAGCTGATCGACATCTGCACCCCCGGCGACAGCCACGCGGAGATCGCCATCGCCGCCCTGGAGGCGGGCAAGCACGTCCTGTGCGAGAAGCCGCTCGCCAACAACGTCGCCGAGGCCGAGGCCATGGTCCGCGCGGCCGAGGCGGCCTCCGCGCGCGGGCAGGTGGCGATGGTGGGCTTCAACTACCGCAAGGTGCCGGCGATCTCCTTCGCCCGGCAGCTCATCGCGGAGGGCCGGCTCGGCCCGCTGCGCCACGTGCGCGCCACCTACCTCCAGGACTGGCTGGTCGACCCGGCCTCCCCGCTCACCTGGCGGCTCAAGCGCGAACACGCCGGGTCCGGCGCGCTCGGGGACCTCGGCGCCCACATCGTCGACCTCGCCCAGTATCTTTCGGGCGAACTGCTCACCGGCGTCTCCGCCGTGGCCGAGACCTTCGTACGCGAGCGGCCCCTGCTCGCCGGGGCGCCCGCCGGGCTCTCCGGCGGCGCCGACACGGTGGAGCGGGGCGAGGTCACCGTCGACGACGCGGCGATCTTCACCGGCCGTCTCGCCTCCGGCGCCCTGGCCTCCTTCGAGGCGACCCGGATGGCGGCGGGGCGCAAGAACGCCCTGCGCCTGGAGATCAACGGCGAGCTGGGCTCCCTCGCCTTCGACCTGGAACGGCTCAACGAGCTGTCCTTCCACGACCACACCGAACCCGCCGCCACCGCCGGCTTCCGCCGCGTCCTCGTCACCGAACCCGAGCACCCCTACCTGGAGGCCTGGTGGCCGCCGGGCCACGGCCTCGGCTACGAACACACCTTCGTCCACCAGGCCCGCGACGTGGTGCGCACGATCGCCGAGGGCGCTCCTCCCGTACCGTCGTTCGCGGACGGCCTCCAGGTGCAGCGGGTGCTCGCCGCCGTGGAGGAGAGCGCCGCCAAGAACTCCGTACACACCCCGGTCCCGTCCCCGTCCTAGGAGGCTGCCGCCCATGCCCCGCCCCTTCACCCTGTTCACCGGCCAGTGGGCCGACCTCCCGCTGGAGGAGGTCTGCCGGCACGCCCGGGACTTCGGCTACGACGGACTCGAACTCGCCTGCTGGGGAGACCACTTCGAGGTCGACAAGGCGCTGTCCGACCCCGGCTACCTGGACACCAGGCACCAACTGCTCGACAAGTACGGCCTGAAGTGCTTCGCGATCTCCAACCACCTGGTCGGCCAGGCCGTCTGCGACGACCCGATCGACGAACGCCACCAGGGCATCGTGCCCGCCCGCATCTGGGGCGACGGCGAACCCGAGGGCGTACGCCGGCGGGCCGCCGCCGAGATCGCGGACACCGCCCGGGCGGCCGCCGCCTTCGGGGTGGACACGGTCATCGGGTTCACCGGCTCCTCGATCTGGCACCTCGTCGCGATGTTCCCGCCCGTCCCGCCGCACATGATCGAGCGGGGCTACGAGGACTTCGCCGAGCGCTGGAACCCGATCCTGGACGTCTTCGACGCCGAGGGGGTGCGCTTCGCCCACGAGGTGCACCCGAGCGAGATCGCCTACGACTACTGGACCACCAAGCGCGCGCTCGAAGCGGTGGACCACCGGCCCGCGTTCGGGCTGAACTTCGACCCCAGCCACTTCGTCTGGCAGGACCTGGACCCGGTCAACTTCCTCTACGACTTCCGCGACCGGATCTACCACGTGGACTGCAAGGAGGCCCGCAAGCGCCTGGACGGCCGCAACGGCCGTCTCGGCTCGCACCTGCCGTGGGGCGACCCGCGGCGCGGCTGGGACTTCGTCTCGGCGGGCCACGGCGACGTCCCCTGGGAGGACGTCTTCCGGATGCTCCGGTCCATCGGCTACGAGGGGCCGGTCTCGGTCGAGTGGGAGGACGCCGGCATGGACCGGCTGCACGGCGCGCCCGAAGCGCTTGCCAGCCTGAAGCGGTTCGACTTCGACCCGCCGTCGGCCTCCTTCGACGCGGCCTTCGGCGGCGGCGAGTAGCAGGAACGACCCAGGGCCTTCCGTCCGGACCGGACGGAAGGCCCCAGCCCCGGGGCGTGATCCGGTTCACGGCCCTCCGCCCCCGGGGCTGCCTCGCGCTGCCCGGAAACTCCTTTGTCCTGGCGGAAGCAGAAGTTCGACTTACCTGTCGCACAAGGGCTTTCCGTCGAGGACGAACAGGTCTACCGTCCATTTCGTGTACACGACATGACTCGCGTCACCGGGGTCGCTCCCGTCCCGGGTGACGCATGCGCGGCAGTCCCCGCGCAGCACGGCACGGCTACACCCGCCCGTACAACCGGCACTCTCCGGAGGACCTACGTGCACAGAACCAGAAAGCGGCTCCTGGCCCGGACCCGCGTCCGCAAAACGCTCGCGCTGTTCACCGGCGGCCTGCTCGCGGCCGCCACCCTGACCCTCGGCTCCGCCCCCGGGGCCACCGCCCACCCGGGACACCCCGGGCACGACGAGCCCGTGGCGGAGGACTTCCAGCAGGTCACCCTCGCCAAGGGCGCCGAGGAGACCGGCGAGCCCATGTCGCTCGCCGTCCTCCCGGACCGCAGCGTGCTGCACACCTCGCGCAGCGGCGAGCTGCGGATCACCGACAGCGCCGGCAACACCAAGATCTCCGGCACCCTCCCCGTGTACACGCACGACGAGGAAGGCCTCCAAGGCGTCGGAGTCGACCCGGACTTCGCCGAGAACCGGGCGATCTACCTCTTCTACGCGCCGCCGATGGACACCCCCGCGGGCGACGCCCCGGAGACCGGCACGGCCGCCGACTTCGCGAAGTTCGAGGGCGTGAACCGGCTCTCCCGCTTCGTCCTCAACGAGGACGGCACCCTCGACACCGCCAGCGAGAAGAAGGTCCTGGACGTCGCCACCTCGCGCGGCACCTGCTGCCACGTCGGCGGTGACATCGACTTCGACGCCGAGGGCAACCTCTACCTCTCCACCGGCGACGACACCAACCCCTTCGCCTCCGACGGCTTCACCCCGATCGACGACCGCCCCGACCGCAACCCGGCCTTCGACGCCCGCCGCACCTCGGGCAACACCAACGACCTGCGCGGCAAGATCCTGCGCATCAAGGTCGCCGAGGACGGCTCGTACACGATCCCGGAGGGGAACCTCTTCGCGCCCGGGACGGACAAGACACGCCCCGAGATCTACGCGATGGGCTTCCGCAACCCGTTCCGCTTCTCCGTCGACCAGGCCACCGGCACCGTGTACGTCGGCGACTACGGCCCCGACGCCGGCGCCGCCGACCCCAAGCGCGGACCCGCAGGGAAGGTCGAGTTCGCCCGGGTGACGAAGGCCGCCAACTTCGGCTGGCCCTTCTGCGTCGGCGACAACGAGCCGTACATCGACTACGACTTCGCCACCAAGACCTCCGGCGCCGCCTTCGACTGCGCCGCACCGAAGAACGAGTCCCCGCACAACACCGGACTCGTCGACCTGCCCCCCGCCGAAGCCGCGTGGATCCCGTACGACGGCGGCTCCGTGCCCGAGTTCGGCACCGGCTCCGAATCCCCGATGGGCGGACCCGTCTACCGCTACGACGCGGACCTGGACTCCCCGGTGAAGTTCCCCGAGGCCTACGACGGCGACTTCTTCGCCGGTGAGTTCGGCCGCCGGTGGATCAAGCGCATCGAGCAGGACGCCGACGGCGCCGTCCAGTCCATCAACGACGTGCCGTGGTCCGGCACCCAGATCATGGACATGGCCTTCGGCCCGGACGGGGCGCTGTACGTCCTCGACTACGGCCTCGCCTGGTTCGGCGGCGACGAGAACTCCGCGCTCTACCGCATCGAGAACGCCACCGGAGGCCGCTCGCCCATCGCCGAGGCCTCGGCGAACAAGACCTCCGGCACCGCACCCCTCAAGGTGAAGTTCTCCTCGGCCGGCACGTCCGACGGCGACGGCGACGCCCTGACCTACTCCTGGGACTTCGGCGACGGCTCCACCTCCACCGCCGCCGACCCGACGCACACGTACAAGAAGAACGGCACCTACACGGCCACCCTCACCGCCGAGGACCCGACCGGCCGCACCGGCTCCGCCAGCGTCCACGTCACCGTCGGCAACACCGCCCCGACCGTCGAACTGGTGCTTCCCGAGGACGGACAACTCTTCGAGTTCGGCGACTCCGTGCCGTTCAAGGTGAACGTCAGCGACCCGGAGGACGGCACCATCGACTGCACCAAGGTCGAGGTCAAGTTCACCCTGGGCCACGACAGCCACGGCCACGACATCACCACCGAGCACGGCTGCGAGGGCACCATCAAGACCGCCATGGAAGGCGGCCACGACCCCAACGCCAACATCTACGGCGGCATCTCGGCCTCCTACACCGACAACGGCGGTGGCGGCCAGGCCAAGCTGACCGGCAAGGACGCCTCCCGGCTCCAGCCCAAGCACCGCCAGGCCGAGCACTTCGACGCCTCCTCCGGCGTCACCACCCCGGGCAAGTCCAGCGCCCACGGCGGCAAGACCGTCGGCGACATCCACAACGACGACTGGATCTCCTTCAAGACCTACGTCCTGGGCGGCACCACCAAGCTCACCGCCCGCGTCTCGTCGGCCGGCTCCGGCGGCTTCCTGGAGGTGCGCACCGGATCGCCCACCGGCAAGATCCTCGGCTCGGGACCCGTCCCGGTGACCGGCAGCTGGGACACCTTCCAGGACATCGACATCCCGCTGCGCGGCGCGCCCAAGAAGCAGACCGAACTCTTCCTGGTCTTCAAGGGCGGCGACGGAGCGCTCTACGACATCGACGACTTCGAACTGTCCGACACCCCGGTCGACAGGACCGCCAAGCGCGTCCTGGTCTTCTCCAAGACCGCCGGCTTCCGCCACGACTCGATCCCCACGGGCATCGCGGCCCTGAAGGAGATCGGCAAGGACACCAACATCACGGTCGACTCCACCGAGTCCGCCGCCCAGTTCACCACCAGCAACCTGGCCCGCTACGACGCCGTCGCGTTCCTCTCCACCACCGGTGACGTCCTCAACGCCGAACAGCAGAAGGCGTTCGAGAACTACGTCGCCACCGGCGGCGGTTACGTCGGCATCCACGCCGCCGCCGACACGGAGTACGACTGGAAGTTCTACGGCGGCCTCGTCGGCGCCTACTTCGACTCCCACCCGCAGATCCAGCCCGCCACCGTCCGCGTCGAGGACCACGACCACCCCGCCACCGCCCACCTCGACGAGGAGTGGCAGCGCACCGACGAGTGGTACAACTACCGCACCAACCCCCGGGACAAGGCCAAGGTCCTCGCCACGCTCGACGAGACCACCTACACCGGCGGGAACATGAAGGGCGACCACCCGATCTCCTGGTGCCAGACCTACGAGGGCGGCCGCTCCTTCTACACCGGCCTCGGCCACACCAAGGAGTCCTACGCCGAGCCGGCCTTCCGCAGCCACGTCCTGGGCGGCCTGCGCTACGCCACCGGCCAGGTCAAGGCCGACTGCAAGCCGGACAAGGACTACCGGCCCATCTTCAACGGCAAGACGCTGGAAGGCTGGAAGCAGGCGGGCCCGGGCACGTTCTCCGTCAGCGACGGCGCCCTGCACTCCGAGGGCGGCATGGGCCTGCTCACCTACCAGGCCAAGGAGCTGAAGGCGTACTCGCTGAAGCTCGACTGGAAGATGAGCGGCGACGACAACTCCGGTGTCTTCGTCGGCTTCCCGGAGTCCGACGACCCGTGGTCGGCGGTCGACAACGGGTATGAGATCCAGATCGACGCCACCGACGCCGCCGACCGCACCACCGGCGCCGTCTACACCTTCAAATCCGCCAACATCAAGGCCCGTGACCGCGTCCTGCGGCCGCCGGGGCAGTGGAACAGCTACGAGATCAAGGTCCAGGGCGAACGTCTGCAGATCTTCCTCAACGGAGCGAAGATCAACGACTTCACCAACACCGACCCGGCCCGCAGCCTGAAGGACGGCTACATCGGCCTCCAGAACCACGGACCCGACGACCAGGTGTCCTTCCGCAACATCCAACTGAAGGAGCTGCCCTCGCCGTAGGGCAGCCGCCCCTGCCGACGACGGGCGGGGGAGCGCACACCGCCCCCCGCCCGTCGTCCCCCACCCCCGACATCCCCCCAGGGAGGCAGCCCGTGACCGCACGCGCCGATCGTCAAGGCCGCACCGACGCCCCAGGCCGCACCGACGCCCCCAGCCCCTCGGAGGCCACCGCCCCCGACGGAGCCCCGGGCCGCACCGGCGTCTGGTTCATCGGAGCACGCGGCTCCGTGGCGACCACCGCCACCGCGGGCTGCGCCGCCATCGCCGCGGGCCTGCACCCGCCGACCGGCATGGTCACCGAGACGCCCCCCTTCACCGGCAGCGGCCTGCCCGCCCTGACCGACCTGGTCTTCGGCGGACACGACACCCTCGACTGCCCGCTCGCCAAACGGGCCGAGGCCCTCGCCGACGGCGGCGTCCTGCCGCACGGACTGCCCTCCGCCGTACGCGCCGAACTCGGCGCCGCCGACGCGGAGATCCGCCCCGGCGGACCGCTCCCCGGCGACACCCGCACCGACCAGGAACTCATCGCCGCGTTCGCCGCCGACCTCACCGACTTCGCCCACCGGCACGACCTGGCCCGCACCGTCGTCATCAACGTCGCCTCCACCGAACCCGCGCCCGTCCCCGGAGACCCCCGGCTGCCCGCCAGCTCGCTCTACGCGGCCGCCGCCCTGCGGGCCGGCTGCTCCTACGCCAACTTCACCCCGTCCACCGGACTGCGCACCCCCGCGCTCACCGACACCGTCGCCGCCAGCGGACTTCCCCACGCCGGACGCGACGGCAAGACCGGCCAGACGCTGCTCCGTTCCGTACTCGCCCCGATGTTCCTCCAGCGGGCCCTCGCCGTACGGGCGTGGTCCGGGTCGAACCTGCTGGGCGGCGGCGACGGAGCGGCGCTGGCCGATCCTGCGGCCGCCGCGGCCAAGAACGCCGGCAAGGAACGCGTCCTCGCCGACACCTTCGGCACCGCCCCCGAGGGCGAGGTGCACATCGACGACGTGCCCGCCATGGGCGACTGGAAGACCGCCTGGGACCACATCGCCTTCGACGGCTTCCTCGGCTCCCGCATGATCCTCCAGACGATCTGGCAGGGCTGCGACTCGGCCCTCGCGGCCCCACTGGTCCTGGACCTGGCACGGCTGCTCGCCCGGGCCCACGAGAAGGGGATCAGCGGTCCCCTGCCGGAGCTGGGCTTCTACTTCAAGGACCCCGACGGCGGCACCTCGGCGGCGCTCGCCGAGCAGTACGCCGCGTTGCTCACGTTCGCCGAGCGGCTGCGGGAGCGGGCGTGAGGTGGCGACGAAGCGCCCTGACGGCCCTCCTCGCGGCGGCCCTGCCGGTGCTCCCGGACGGGCGGCGCAACGGCTTCGCCCACGGTGTGGCGCCGACCGCCGTGACCGATGACAGCCTGTCCGGTGCGGGTGGGACTGCGCCCGCACCGGACAGGCCCGGACCGCACCCCGCGGACCGGAACGGAGAACGGGCCGCGGGCTTCGGACCGGGCCCGGCGCCCGCGGGACGCCGCGCGGGCCGGGGCGCGCCCCGAGCACGTCTGCGGGCCTGGGCCGAACTGCTCCGGGTCTCCGCCCTCTTCTCCGTGCCCGGGGACGCGCTGGCGGGCGCGGCGGCGGCGGGCCGCGGGCCCGGCCGGGGCACCGCCCTGGCGATGGGCGCGTCCTTGTGCCTGTACGAGGCGGGGATGGCCCTCAACGACTGGGCCGACCGCGAGGAGGACGCCGTCGACCGCCCGCACCGCCCGATCCCCTCGGGGCGGGTCAGCCCGGCGGCGGCCCTGGGCGCGGCCGGGATCCTGACCGCGGCCGGCCTCGCCCTGGCGGCCCGGGCGGGACGCCCCGCACTGACCGTCGCCACCGGCCTGGCCGCCACGGTCTGGGCCTACGACCTCCACCTGAAGCACACGAAGGCGGGCCCGGCGGCCATGGCGGCGGCCCGCTCGCTGGACCTGCTGCTCGGCGCGACGGCCACGGCGACGGCCTCCACGCCCCCGGCAGGGCCCGGCGCACCGGCTCGGAGAGGCCGGCCCGACAACGTTGCCGGGGCCGCGACCGCATGCGCGCCCGCGCTGCCCGCCGCCCTGATGCTCGGGGCCCACACCTACGGCGTCACCGCCGTATCGCGCCACGAGGCCCAGGGCGGTTCCACCGGCGCCCCGCTCGCGGTGCTGGCCACGACGACGGCACTCGCGGCAGCGGTGCTGCGGGAGTCCCGGGAACGGACCCCCGGGCGGCCCGGTGCGACGGGGGCCGACGCCCACGCCCACGCCCACGTCCGCGCCCACGCCGCCGTCGCGCGGCGTCTCGACGCGGGGCCGCTCGGAAACGTCGCCGACCCCGTCCGGCTCCTGGCCGTCGCGTTCACCGCCGCCTACCTCCGTACCGCGGGACCGCCCCTCCTGCACGCCGCCCTCAACCCCTCCCCGCCCCTGACCCAGCGCGCGGTCGGCGGAGGCATCCGGGCCATGATCCCGCTGCAGGCCGCGCTCGCCGCACGCGCCGGGGCCCCCGTCACCGGGGTCGCCGTCATGGGCCTCGTCCCCCTCGCCCGCGTCCTCTCCCGGAAGGTGAGCCCCACATGACCCTCCACCTCGGATACGGCACCAACGGGCTCACCGACCTCCGCCTCGACGACGCCCTCGGGCTGCTGGCCGACCTCGGCTACGAGGGCGTCGGCCTGACCCTCGACCACATGCACCTGGACCCCATGGCACCGGACCTCGCCGAACGCACCCGCCAGGTCCGCCGCCGGCTCACCTCCCTCGGACTCCGGGTCACCGTGGAGACCGGCGCCCGCTACGTCCTCGACCCGCGCCGCAAACACGGCCCCTCCCTCCTCGACCCGGACCCCGACGCCCGCGCCGCCCGCACCGCCCTGCTGGTCCGCGCCGTCGACGTGGCCGCCGAGCTCGGCGCGCACGCCGTCCACTGCTTCAGCGGCGTCACCCCGCCCGGCACCTCGCCGGACACCGCGTGGAAGCGGCTCACCGAAGCGATCGCTCCCGTCCTCGAAGCAGCCGACCGGTCCGGCGTCCCCCTCGCCGTCGAGCCGGAACCGGGCCACCTCCTCGCCACCCTCGCCGACTTCCACCACCTGCGCGCTCTCCTCGGCGATCCGGGACCGCTCGGCCTCACCCTCGACATCGGCCACTGCCAGTGCCTGGAGGAGGCGACACCCCTGGAGTGCGTCAGGCAGTCCGCCCCCTGGCTCCGCCATGTCCAGATCGAGGACATGCGGCGCGGCGTCCACGAGCACCTCCCGTTCGGCGAGGGGGAGATCGACTTCCCGCCCGTGCTCGCCGCCCTGGCCGCGTCCGACTACCGGGGCCTCACCGTCGTCGAACTGCCCCGCCACTCCCACGCGGGACCCGAGCTGGCCCGCACCTCGATCGACTTCCTCCACGACGCCATGACGCGCGGTACCGCGCCCCGGGGAGCCGCCCCGTGCTGAAGTCCCGCGAGGAACTCGACGCCGAACTCGGCGGAGCCGCCCGGGCCTGGCTCGACGAGGCCCTGGCCGAGGCCGCCCACGACGCCGAGGCCGCCCACGACGCCCCCCGCCCGGGGGCGAGCCCCTACGCCTCCCCGCCGTGGGAGCTGCGCTACGCCGCCGCCGGCCGCCGCTGCGGACCGGAGCACGCCGACTCCGTACGCTCCCTCCTGCTCGTCGCGGCACGCGCCACCCTGCCCTCCGTCACCCGGCTCTACGAACAGGGCACCGCCGCCGAACGCCGTGCCGTCCTGCTCACCCTGCACCGCCTCGACCTCGGCCCCACCGCGCTCCCGCTCGTCGAGGACGCCCTGCGCGCCAACGACACGCGGCTGGTCGCCGCGGCCGTCGGCCCCTATGCCGCCGACCACCTGGACCCGCACGCCTGGCGCCACGCCGTACTGAAGTGCCTGTTCACCGAGGTGCCGGTCGCGGCCATCGCCCGGCTCGGCGAACGGGCTCGGGGAGATGCCGAACTCGCCCGCATGCTCGGCGACTTCGCCGCCGAACGCACCGCGGCCGGCCGCACCGTCCCCGAAGACCTGCGCACGGTCCTGGGGCATGCCCGACGGACCCCGACCGGGCCCACGACGCCCGGCGCGGCACCTGGCGGCGTTGCCCGCACCGCCCCGGCCGGCGCGGACGCCCACCGGGCCACGCCGACCCCAGCTCCCGCAGCCCCCGCCCCCACGGAGGAGTCCTGATGCGCATCTTCGACCCCCACATCCACATGACCTCCCGCACCACCGACGACTACCGGGCGATGTACGAGGCGGGCGTCCGCGCGCTCGTCGAACCCTCCTTCTGGCTCGGCCAGCCCCGCACCTCGCCGGCCAGCTTCTTCGACTACTTCGACGCGCTCCTCGGCTGGGAGCCCTTCCGCGCCTCCCAGTACGGCATCGCGCACCACTGCACGCTCGCCCTCAACCCCAAGGAGGCGAACGACCCCCGCTGCACCCCCGTCCTGGACGCGCTGCCCCGCTACCTGGAGAAGGACGGGGTCGTCGCCGTCGGCGAGATCGGCTACGACTCCATGACCCCGGCCGAGGACCACGCGCTGGCCGCCCAGCTCCAGCTCGCCGCGGACCACCAACTGCCCGCCCTCGTCCACACCCCGCACCGCGACAAGCTCGCCGGTCTCCACCGCACTATCGACGTCGTCCGCGAATCGAACCTCCCCCCGGAGTTCGTCCTGCTCGACCACCTCAACGAGACGACCGTCGAGGCCGCCGCCGACAGCGGCTGCTGGGCCGGGTTCTCCATCTACCCGGACACCAAGATGGACGAGGACCGGATGGTCGCCATCCTCCAGAACCACGGCACCGAGAAGATGATCGTCAACTCGGCCGCCGACTGGGGAAGGAGCGACCCCCTCAAGACCCGCAAGGTCGCCGACGCCATGCTGAAGGCCGGCTTCACCGAGGACGACGTCGACCAGGTGCTGTGGCGCAACCCGGTCGCCTTCTACGGCCAGAGCGGCCGCCTCCAGCTGGACGTCGCGGCCCCCGATCCACTCCACGAGGGCAACTCCATCCTGCGCGGCGGGGAGTGAGGCGGGCATGCGCTTCCGCCACCCGGACGGCTCCACGGTCCACCTCGCCTACTGCACCAACGTCCACCCCGCCGAAACCCTCGACGGGGTCCGCGCCCAGCTCCGCGACCACTGCGAACCCGTCCGCCGCCGACTCGGCCGGGACCGGCTCGGCATCGGCCTCTGGCTCGCGAGGGACGCGGCCCGCACCCTGATCAACGACCCCGCCGAACTCCGCGCACTGCGCGCCGAACTCGACGGCCGCGGCCTCGAAGTGGTCACCCTCAACGGCTTCCCCTACGAGGGATTCGGCGCCGACGAGGTCAAGTACCGGGTCTACCGGCCCGACTGGACCGAACCCGACCGCCTCGCCCACACCACCGACCTCGCCCGCCTCCTGGCCGCCCTCCTCCCCGACGACGCCACCGAAGGCACCATCTCCACCCTGCCCCTCGCCTGGCGCACCCCCTATGACGGCGACCCCGAAGCGGCCCGCACCGCACGCGCCGCCCTCACCACCCTCGCCCAGCGCCTCGACGCCCTGGCCGAGATGACCGGCAAGTCCATCCGCATCGGCCTCGAACCGGAACCGGGCTGCACGGTCGAGACGACCGCCGACGCCATCGCCCCGCTCACCGACGTGGGCCACGACCGGATCGGGATCTGCGTCGACACCTGCCACCTCGCCACCTCGTTCGAGGACCCCGGCACCGCACTCGACGCCCTGGCCGCCGCCGGCGTCCGCGTCGTCAAGTCGCAGCTCTCCGCCGCCCTGCACGCCCAGGACCCCCACCTGCCCGAGGTCCGCGCCGCGCTCGCCGCGTTCGCCGAACCACGCTTCCTGCACCAGACCCGCACGAGCACCGCCGCCGGACTGCGCGGCACCGACGACCTGGACGAAGCCGTCACCGGCCGGGCGCTCCCGGACAGCACCCCCTGGCGCGCCCACTTCCACGTACCGCTCCACGCACCCCCGGCGCCCCCGCTGACCTCGACGCTGCCCGTGCTCCGCGACACACTCACCCGGCTCGTCGGCGGACCCGCGCCCCTGACCCGGCACCTGGAGGTGGAGACGTACACCTGGCAGGCGCTGCCCGCCGAACTCCGCCCCCGCACCCGCACCCAGCTCGCCGACGGCATCGCCGCCGAACTCACCCTCGCCCGCGACCTCCTGGTCGACCTCGGCCTCAAGGAACTGCCATGACCGACGAAGCCGCCACCGGCCCGACTCCCGGCCCGACCCCCCTCCTGGTGCTCGACGTCGTCGGCCTCACCCCGCGGCTGCTGGCCCACATGCCGAACCTCCGGGCCCTGGGGGAACAGGGCGCGCGGGCACCGCTCTCCACCGTCCTGCCGGCCGTCACCTGCGCCGCCCAGTCGACGTTCCTCACCGGCACGATGCCCGCCGAACACGGCATCGTCGCCAACGGCTGGTACTTCCGCGAGCTCGGTGACGTCCTGCTCTGGCGCCAGCACAACGGGCTCGTCGAGGGCGACAAACTGTGGGACGCGGCCCGGCGCGCCCACCCCGGATACACCGTCGCCAACATCTGCTGGTGGTACGCGATGGGCGCCGACACCGACTGGACGGTCACCCCGCGCCCCGTCTACTACGCCGACGGCCGCAAGGAACCCGACTGCTACACCAGGCCCCCCGCCCTGCACGACGAACTGACCGACAAACTCGGCACGTTCCCCCTCTTCCACTTCTGGGGCCCCGGCGCCGACCTCGTCTCCTCCCGGTGGATCATCGACGCCACCCGCCACATCATCGCCACCCGCACCCCCGACCTCGCCCTCTGCTACCTGCCCCACCTCGACTACGACCTCCAGCGCTACGGCCCCGACGACCCCCGGTCCCACCGGGCCGCCGCCGACCTCGACCGGGCCATCGCCCCCCTCCTGGCCGACGCGCGTGCCGAGGGGCGCACCGTCGTCGCCCTCTCCGAGTACGGCATCACCCGCGTCGACCGCCCGATCGACATCAACCGCGCCCTGCGCCGGGCGGGCCTCCTCGAGGTCCACACCCAGGACGGCATGGAGTACCTGGACCCGATGGCCTCCCGGGCCTTCGCCGTCGCCGACCACCAACTCGCCCACGTCTACGTGCGCCGGCCCGAGGACCTGGAGGCGACCCGGGCCGCCCTCGCGGAGCTGCCCGGCATCGAGCAGCTCCTCGACGACGAGGGCAAGAAGGCGCACCACCTGGACCACCCCCGCTCCGGCGAACTGGTCGCCGTCGCGGAGAAGGACGCGTGGTTCACGTACTACTACTGGCTCGACGACGCCCGCGCCCCCGACTTCGCCCAGCTCGTCGAGATCCACCGCAAGCCCGGCTACGACCCGGTCGAACTCTTCATGGATCCCCAGGACCCCTACGTCCGGGTCAAGGCGGTCTCGGCGGTCGCCCGCAAGAAGCTCGGCATGCGCTACCGCATGGCGGTCGTCCCCCTGGACCCCGCACCCATTCGCGGCAGCCACGGCCGCCTCCCCGAGAGCGACGACGAAGGTCCGCTCATCCTCTGCTCCACCCCCCACGCGTTCCCCGACCGGGTCAGGGCCACCGAAGTGAAGTCCCTGCTCCTCCAGCTCGCCGGACTGCACTGACCTTCCCCGTCAGGCGCCCGGCACCGCACCACTCACCCCGTCAGGTCAGCAAGGGAGACACCCGAACATGAGCCGCACCTCCAAGGACACCGAACTCGCCCGCAGACTGAGCCGCCGCAACGTCCTCGGTGTCGCCGCCGGAGCCACCGCCGCCACCATCATCGGCACGGCGAGCGCCCAGGCGGCCGACCGGGGCCGGGACCACGGCCACGGCAACGGTCACGGTCACCACCACGGGCACGGGCACGGCAAGGGCAAGCCCGTCCTGCCGCCCGGCCGTCTCGGCATCCAGCTCTACAGCCTCCGCGACCAGATCTCCACGCTCGGGTTCGCGCCGGTCTTCGCCGAACTGGAGAAGTACGGCTACGACGAGATCGAACTGGCGGGCTACACCCAGGGCTCGGCCGGCCCCATCACCCTGGACCGGCTCAAGCGGCTGGCCCGGGACCACGGCCTCAACCCGATCGGCAGCCACGTCGGCTACTACGACGACAACAACCCCGGCGCGTACACCTTCGCCCAGAACCTGGAGAAGGTCCTCGACGACGCCCAGGCGCTCGGCCTCAAGCACATCGGCACGGCCTCAGGACCGTTCCGCTACGGCTCCACGGTGGACGGCTGGAAGCGCGCCGCCGACGACTTCAACACGTACGGCGCCGCCGCCCGCAAGCGGGGCATGAAGTTCTACCAGCACAACCACGCCGAGGAGTTCTCCTTCGCGACCGACAGGCCGAACGTCCGCCTCTACGACGTCCTGCTCGCCGAGACCGACCCGGACCTCGTCTACCTGGAGCTGGACATCTACTGGGCGTACTGCGCCCAGTTCCGGTTCAGCAAGCGCGCCGACGGCACCCCGGCCCCGCTCGACCCGCTGAAGTACGTCCTCAAGCACCCCGACCGCTACCCCCTCTTCCACGTCAAGGACGGGGTCCGCGACGAGACGACCCGCGACGGCTACCGGATGTCGGACGTGGGCGACGGGGACATCGACTACAAGACGTTCCTGTCCAAGGTCACCCAGCGCACCCACCACGGCCGGACCTACCACCACTGGCAGGCCGAGCACGACAACCCGGTCGACTCGCTCGCCTTCGCCCGCAAGTCCAGCGAGCACCTGCACTCCCTGCGGCAGGGCCGCTGCGGCGACTGACGGGCGAGGCACGGCCGCGCCGGAGTCCCCTCCGGCGCGGCCGGGCGGCGCCGCCTTCCCCGCCGTCCGGCCCTACCCGATGCCCTGCCGGTCCGGCAGCAGGGCGAACTCCCGGTCGGCAGCCACCGCCACCGTGAGCTCCACGGTCTGGACGAGCAGCGCACGATGCCTGACCAGCGGTTTCTTCCGGCCCTCCGGGACGAGCGGCAGCAGGTCGTCCAGTCCGGCCATGAGCCGGCGCGTCACCTGGGGACTGCCCGCGACACACCACCGGATCTCCTCGAAGGCCAGATCGACCAGGTCCTCCCACTCGGGACCGTCCTGCACCAGGCGCACCCGCCCGGCCCGGTCCCGGTGGTGGACGGGGCCGAGCGGCAGGTGCGCCACGGCCGCGAGGAACTGCACGATCCGGTCCAGGCACTGCACGGCCGTGGTCGGATCGTTCACCGACGTCGACAGGGCCCGCAGTGCGATGTCCACCAGTTGACGCAGCCCGAACGCCAGATCCTGGTGCAAGGTCCGCTCCACCGAGACGGAGACCGCGTACCGCAGCCGGCGCGGAGGGGGCACGGCCCCGCCGTGGACGGCGAGCACCGGTGTCCCCGGCACCACGAAGTCCCCGATGCGGGGAATGAGCCGCAGCACGACGTCCTGCCGCCGCGCGGCCCGGACCAGCCGCGCCGTGTTCACGTCCCGCAGCACCCCGGCCCGCCCCTCGTGCAGCACCCGCGCGGTCTCCGGCCCCGGCCCGTCCTCGCCCCGCGGCCCCCTCGGCATCCGGCCGAGCACCCGGAACGAGTCGCGCGCGATCCGGTCCACGACCGGCCCCACCTGCATCAGCCGCAGCGTCGCGCTCACGTAGCAGACGAAGAGCAGCAGGCTCAGCCCGAGCATCGCCAGGATCAGCAGACTCTGCACCAACGGGACCGAGACCACCCGGCGCGGATCGCTCTCGCTCTCGTACGAGGAGAGCACCAGCAACGAGAAGAGAAACGTCGCCAGGAACACCGTCAGCGTGAGTTTGCTGATCCGGCTCCTGACGAAGATCCGCACCACCCGGGGTGTCAGCTGGCCGCTCGCCATCTGGACCGCGACCAGCGAGATGCTGAAGACGACACCGATGAAGGTCATCATCGCCGAGCTGATCGTGGTGACGATCGTCTTCGCGTCCTGGGAGAAGGCGATCAGCTCGCCGAGCTCGTCGTACGCCTCCTCCCGCCGGAGCAGCGCGACGATCGCGTCGTCCAGTTCGGTGGCGGCCAACCACAGCACGAACACGCAGACGAACCCCAAGGTCGGGGCGAACCAGAACGTGTCGCGCAGGTGCTCGCGCAGCGGGGACAGCGGACGGGGCCGGCGGTAGCCGCGATCACTCATGGACGTGAAGGTAGCCCCGGGACCTCCGCGGACCGGGGAGCCGAGGCCCCACAGGGGCGCCGCACCGCACTGACCACCGGATATGCGGGTGAAGGGCGCGCCGAACCCCTGGTATTGTTTTCCCTGTCGCCGCGGGGAACACACCGCGAACGACAGACACCTTGTCCGGGTGGCGGAATGGCAGACGCGCTAGCTTGAGGTGCTAGTGCCCTTTATCGGGCGTGGGGGTTCAAGTCCCCCCTCGGACACCAGCGGTCAACCGACCCGGTCAAAGCCGGTCGGAGCGAGATTTCTTCGCTCCGACCGGCTTTCCTCGTCGTGCGACGGGGCCGTGCCGTCGTCGGCGAGAACGGGTCACGCCTCGCCGTCCACCTCCGCCGTCCGATGTCGGTCTGCGTATCGGCGGACGGCCGGTCCCGGACCCCGCGCCCGTTCGCCGGGTCAGTTCTTCAGGAAGTCCAGCAGGTCCCGGTTGAACTTCTCCTTGTCGCCGGGGACGAGGGCGATGCCGTGGGAGCCGCCCTCGTACACCTTGAGCGTGGCGTTCGGGATGAGCTTCGCCGACTTGCGGCCGGTGGCGTCGATCGGGACGACCTGGTCGTCGTCGCCGTGCACCACCAGGGTGGGCACGTCGAACTTCTTCAGGTCGTCGTGGAAGTCCGTCGACGCGAAGGCGTCCACGCAGTCGACGCCGCCCTCGATCGTCTGGGCCATGGCCATGTACCAGAAGGCGTCCTTGTTGCCCTGCGTGACCTTGTTGCCGTCCCGGTTGGCGCCGAAGAACCCGACCGCGGTGTCCTTCCAGAACTGGGAACGCTCCGCGAGGATGCCGTCCTTGATGCCGTCGAAGACGGACTGCGGCACGCCCTCGGGGTTGTCGGGCCCCTGGAGCATCAGCGGGGGGACCGCGGAGAGCAGGACGGCGGACTTGACGCGCTCGGTTCCGTGGCGGCCGATGTAGCGGGCCAGTTCGCCGCCGCCCATGGAGTGCGCCACCAGGGTCACGTCCCGCAGGTCGAGCTGGGTGATCAGGTCGTTCAGGTCGTCGGCGAAGGTGTCGAAGTCGTACCCGTCGTACACCGGGGTCGAGCGGCCGTGACCGCGACGGTCGTGCGCGATTCCGCGGAACCCGGCGTCCGCCACGGCCTTCAGCTGGTCCTGCCAGGCGTCGCCGTTGAGCGGCCAGCCGTGGATGAACACCACGGGGCGTCCCCGGCCCCAGTCCTTGTAGAAGATGTCGACACCGTCACGGGTGGTGATGACCGGCATATGGATCCCTTCCATTCCGCGGTTGGCCGAAGGCCGGAAGACGGTCGGTCCGCGTGGGGGAGTACCCCGACGCTGACAGGCTCGGGACCGAGCGTGTTCGGCGGCGGCGGGAAACGAGCTTTCTCTTTCCCCCACCCCATCTTCCACACTCCGGGGCTCCTCGCACGTCAGCCGCCGTGCGCGCGAGAGACGACGCCTCGGGCCCTGCGAAGGGGCGGTAGGCGCGGGGCTCGGCAACCCGGGCGGGCTGTCCGCCTCCTCGGGCGTCCGCGACGGCTTCCCGGCCGGCCCGCGGCTCACGCGGCGATGAGGACGTCCACGCCGAGTGCCCTGAGTCGCTCGACGACCGGGGCATGGGGATCGGTGTCGCTGATCAGCCCGGTGATCTTCGCCCAGGGCAGGACGTGGTACGACGAGGCCGTGCCGATCTTCTCGGAGGAGGCGAGGACGTAGGTGTCCGCGGCCCGTGCGGACAGGGCACGCTTCATCGCCGCCTCCTCGACGTCCCCCGTGGTCAGGCCGGCCTCGGGGTGGACGCCGGTGACGCCGAGCAGGCACAGGTCGGCGGAGATGTTCTGTGCGGCCTCGACCGCGGCGGCGCCGCAGGTGACCGCGGAGTGCTTGAAGACGCGGCCTCCGAGGAGGAACAGGTCGGCCCGCGGGTGGTCGATCAGGGCCGTGGCGATCGTCGGGCTGTGGGTGATCACCGTGCAGGCGAGGTTCTTCGGGAGCGCCCGCGCCACGGCGAGGGCGGTGGTGCCGCCGTCGAGGATCACCGAGCCGCCCGGCCGCACCAGCGCGGCGGCCACCGCGGCGACCTTCCGTTTGCCGTCCGGGGCCACGGCCTGGCGCGCGTCGTAGTCCACCACCGCGGGAGACACGGGCAGCGCACCGCCGTACACCCTTTGGCAGAGCCCCTCGGTCGCGAGATCGCGCAGGTCACGCCGCACGCTGTCCTCGGAGATGCCCAGTTCGGCGGCGACGTCCTTGGCGACGATCTTTCCCGTGCGGCCGAGCAGATCGAGCAGGTGCTCGCGTCGTTCAGCAGCAAGCATGCGCGTTCCTTCCTGTTCTTGCACGATGTTGCATGTATCTTAGCCGCCATGACCGACAAGCCCCGGCCCGTCCTCATCGCGGGCCCCCACCGTTCCGGCGCCGACGGCGACCCGCGGCCCATGGCCGCCGACCTCGCCCGCCGGGAAACCGCGGCCCGGCCCGTCCTCGCCGCCGGCCACCTCCCCGTGACCGGCGCACGGCCCGCCCTGCCCGTCCGCCGCGACGTAGCCGAGATCCCGCGTCGCACCCCGCAGGAGGCCAGGTGACGAACAGCCCGGGCGTCGACACCCCGGACCACCGCGGACGCACCGGCCTCCACCTCGCCGGACGCGACCTCGACCGCAACCCCGGTGTCCGGGTACGCGACGTCGAGCTCACCTCCCAGGGGTGGCACGTCCTGCGCCGCACCACCTTCGACTACCGTCGCCGCGACGGACGGTGGGAGACCCAGCAGCGCGAGACCTACGACCGCGGCGACGGCGCCGTCGTCCTGCCCTACGACACCGACCGCGGCTGCGTGCTGCTCACCCGGCAGTTCCGCTACCCGGCCTACGTGAACGGCCACCCCGACGGCATGCTTGTCGAGGCTGCCGCCGGGCTCCTCGACGCACAGGACCCGCACACCGCGATCCGGCGCGAGAGCGCCGAGGAACTCGGCATCAGGCTCGGCCCGCTCACCCCTGTCTTCGACGTGTACATGAGTCCGGGCTCCGTCACCGAGTGCCTCCACTTCTTCGCCGCCCCGTACACCCCGGCCGACCGGGTCGGCGCGGGCGGCGGGCTGGAGGAGGAGGGCGAGGACATCGAAGTCCTCGAACTTCCCTTCGCCGACGCTCTCGCCATGGCCCGCGACGGACGCATCACCGACGGCAAGACCCTTCTGCTTCTGCAATGGGCAGCGCTGCACGGGCCCTTCGCCCCGGCGGAAGGGCCCGTGCGGGATGTCTCCCGGGGCCCGGACGCCTCCTGATGGCGGTGGCGCGGGCCGTCGCGTCGCTCGCGGGTCAGTCGACCGGCGCACCGGGCTGGTCGTGCGTGGCGCAGTGGATGCCGCCGCCCCCGGAGGCCACGGTGTCGATCACGACCGGTACGACGTCGCGGTCGGGGAACTGCTCCCGGAGGATTCCCCGGGCCCGGTCGTCGGCCTTGCGGTCGCCGAAGCGGGGCATGAAGACCGCATCGTTGGCCACGTAGAAGTTGGCGTACGTCGACACGAAGTCGTCGCCCTCGCCGGTGATCCTGTCCAGGTCGGGCTGGGGCAGGTCGATCACCTCGAAGCGCCGGCCGCGGGCGTCGGTCGCCCTGCTCAGCACCGCCCTGGCCTGGTCGGCCGCGCGTGACCAGGAGTCCGGGGGAGTGCCGGGGAAGGCCTGGTCCAGGAGCACCACACCCGGTGCGGTGAAGCGGACGAGGCTGTCCACGTGGGCGTCGGTGATGTCCTCGCCGCGCACCCCCTTCAGCCACACCACCTTTTCGACGCCCAGCGTCTCGACGAGGTCGGCCTCGACGGCGTCCCGGCTCAGACCCGGGTTGCGGTTCTCGTTGACGATCGAGCTCTCGGTGATCAGCAGGGTGCCCTCGCCGTCGGTCTCGAAGGATCCGCCCTCGGCGACGAGGGGGGCCTCGACCCGCTCGATCCCGTACTTCGACAGGAGCGTGCGGCCGACCCGGGCGTCGTTCGTGTGCTCCTGCTTGTCGCCCCAGCCGTTGAAGTTGAGGTCGACCCCGATGACCTCGCCCCCCTCCTCGACGAACACCGGGACGGTGTCGCGGGCCCACATGTCGTCGACCGCGAGCGGGATGACCTCGACCTGCGAGCCGCAGGCCCGCTGGGCCGCCTTCCGCTGGTCGGGCCTGGCCATCATGACGACGTACTCGTACTCCGCGACGGCGCGGGCGATCCGGGCGATGTCCTCGCGGACGTACGGGAGGTCCTCCTCCCACACCGATTCCAGGGCGGGCCACGACATGAACGTCCGCGCGTGGCTGTCCCACTCCGCGCCGAGGCGGCGGTCGCCTTCGGACGCGCGGTCGGAGCCCGTGCCGACGGTCCCGGATGCGGCATCGTCCGGGCCGCAGGCCGTGGCCCCGAAAGCGAGTGCGCCGAGTCCGGCGAGGGTGTGAAGGGCCGTACGGCGAGTGGGGCGACGGTGGGGCACGGTGGGCTCCGATCGTGGTCTTTCGCGGGCCGTCCGGGTGCGCGGGAGGCGGCGCGGCGGTCCGGGCCCGGGGTGTGAGCGCCGGCTCGGTACTGACCGCACTGTCGCACTGACTGAAATTTCAGTCAAGCTGCTCGGGTCCACCGGCCTGTCGCGGGTCGTGTGCCGGTGGGGCGGCGCTCCGGGCGGGACGGACCGCCCCGGCCCCGGTCGCCTCGCGTCCCGGCACGGGGTCCGACCGGGCCGGATGCCGCTGAGCCACCGGGTGCGGGCGGCCCGGGCCGGACCGGTAGGTTGGTCGTCATGGCGTCCCGTAACACCCGGATTCTCGAAGCGGCCGCACGGCTGATCGCCCGGCGCGGCGTCCGCGGCCTGCGCGTGGAGGAACTCGCCGCCGAGGCGGGCGTGTCCACCGGGTTGATCTACTACCACTTCAAGGACCGGACCGGGATCCTCCGCCACACCCTGGAGTTCATCAACGACCGCGCCGAGCGCTACACCACGCTCCGGGCCCCGGACGAACCGCCGCCGGCGCCGCGCGAGGAACTCGGCCGGATTCTGCTGCTGGAGCTGCAGGACACCGCCGAGGTCCGGGAGAACAGCGCGGCGTGGGGGGAGTTGCGGGCGAGCGCCGTCTTCGATCCGGCCCTGCGCGAGGATCTCGCCCGGGCGACGCTGGTATGGGTGCGGGAGGTGACCGCCCTGCTGGGCGAGGTGAGCCCGACGGCTCCGGCCGCGAAGCTCGCGGCGGCGGCCGAGAGGCTCACGGCGCTGCTGGAGGGGCTGAGCATGCGCTGGCTCAGTGGCGGGCTCGCGATCGACCGCGCCAGGACCCTGATGGAGGACGGCATCGAGGCGGAGCTGTCCGGCCTGGAGCCGCGGTAGCCGCTCCCCGCCGCTCCCCGCCGCTCCCCGCCGCACCCCGGCGGTCCCCGCCGCTCCCCGCCGCACCCCGGCGGTTCTTGCGGGCGCCGCCTCCCGTCGGCTGTTGGTCACGACAGCCACTCGCTGCTGTCCGTCGACGTGCGCTGGGAGCCGGAGGGCGCGCGGCCCCTTGTCCCGTCACGATCCGGTCTCGGACACGAGCGGAGGGCTTGTTTTTGGCCATGTAATCGATTCCAATCATCCGTGTAATCGATTCCATGGCTCTGAGCCGCTGGTCCACCGCCGGCCCTCGCCACGGTTTCGAGGTGTACGGAAACCACAAGGAGGTGGTCCGGACATGGCGGGCATCAAAGATGTCGCGGCCGAGGCGGGCGTGTCCGTCGCCACGGTGTCGCGCGTGCTCAACAGCCATCCGTCCGTCAGCGAAGAGGCGCGCGTCCGCGTCCTCGCCGCCGTCGAGACGCTCGGCTACCGGCCCAACGCGGTCGCCCGCTCGCTGCGCACCGCGCAGACCCGCACGCTCGGCCTGGTCATCAGCGATGTGCTCAACCCGTACTTCACCGAGCTGGCCCGCTTCGTCGAGGAGGAGGCCCGCGCGCTCGGCTACAGCGTCATCATCGGCAACGCCGACGAGCGGCCCGAGCTCCAGGACCACCACATCCGCACGCTCATCGACCGCAGGATCGACGGGCTCCTTGTCTCGCCCGCCGACGGCGGCTCCCCGCTGATGCGCGAGGTCGCCCTGGGCGGCACCCCGATGGTCTTCGTCGACCGCTGGATCCCCGGCATCGACGTCCCCGTCGTCCGGGCCGACGGCACGGGCGCGGTCAAGGATCTCGTCGCGCATCTGCACGGCCTCGGCCACCGCCGGCTCGCCATCATCGCCGGGCCCGCCGCCACCACCACCGGCAACGAGCGCGTCGAGGCCTTCCGGGACGCGATGCGCGAGCTCGGGCTCGCCCTGCCCGACGCCTACATCGGCCAGGGCGACTTCCAGGCGGCCAGTGGCCGCCTGGCCACCCAACGCTTCCTGGCCCTGGCCGAGCCGCCCGAGGTCGTGTTCGCCGCCGACAACCTGATGGCGCTCGGCGCGCTCGACGCGATCCGGGCCCGGGGCCTGCGGGTCCCCGACGACATCGCGCTCGCCGCCTTCGACGACATCCCGTGGTTCGTCCACACGGATCCGCCGATCACCGCCATCGCCCAGCCGACCGCCGACCTGGCGCGGGCCGCAGTGCGGGCCCTCGCCGACCGGATCGAAGGACGGACCCCGCAGTCCGTCACCCTGCCCGCCCGCCTCGTCGTACGCCGCTCGTGCGGCGGGGCCGCATCGAACCAGAGGAGCGACCGGTGACCCCACCGGAAAGGCAACTGGTGGCCGCACCAGACGAGTTGCTGCGCATCGAGGGTCTGCGCAAGACCTTCCCCGGCGTGGTGGCGCTCGACAACGTCGACTTCGACCTCCGCCGGGGCGAAGTGCACGTCCTGCTCGGCGAGAACGGCGCGGGAAAGAGCACCCTCATCAAGATGCTCTCCGGCGCCTACCGCCCCGACCACGGCCGCATCCTTGCCGAGGGGCGTGAGGTCCGCATCGAGGGCGCGCAGGACGCCGAACGGCTCGGGATCGCCACCATCTACCAGGAGTTCAACCTCGTACCCGACCTCACCGTCGCCGAGAACATCTTCCTGGGCCGACAGCCCCGCCGCTACGGGCTCGTCGACCACCGCCGGATGCGCGAGGACGCGGCAGAGCTGCTGCGCCGCGTCGGTGTCGACGTGCGACCCGACGCCAAGGTCCGTGAACTCGGCATCGCCCGCCTCCAGATGGTGGAGATCGCCAAGGCGCTGAGCCTGGAGGCGCGCGTCCTGATCATGGACGAGCCGACCGCCGTGCTCACCTCCGAGGAGGTCGACAAGCTGTTCGCGATCGTCCGCCAACTGCGCGCGGACGGCGTCGGCATCGTCTTCATCACCCACCATCTGGAGGAGATCGCCGCACTGGGCGACCGGGTGACCGTCCTCCGTGACGGGCGCAGCATCGACCAGGTCCCGGCGTCGACCCCCGAGGACGAGCTCGTCCAGCTCATGGTCGGCCGCAGCATCGAGCAGCAGTACCCGCGTGAACGCCCCGACACCGGCGACGCGTTGCTGTCGGTGCGCGGACTCACCCGCGACGGCGTCTTCCACGACATCAGCTTCGACGTGCACGCCGGCGAGGTCGTCGGCCTCGCCGGACTCGTCGGCGCCGGGCGGACGGAGGTGGCGCGCGCCGTCTTCGGGGCCGACCCGTACGACGCGGGCACCGTCGACGTACGGGGCGAACGCCTGGTCCGGCACGACGTGCCCGCCGCGATGGGCGCCGGCATCGGGCTCGTACCGGAGGACCGCAAGGGCCAGGGCCTGGTCCTCGACGCCTCCGTGCAGGAGAACCTCGGCCTGGTCACCCTGCGGTCCGCGACCCGCTCCGGGCTCGTGGACCTCAAGGGGCAGCGCACCGCCGCCGCCCGCATCGCGGAGCAGCTCGGCGTCCGCATGTCCGGCCTCGGCCAGCATGTGCGCACCCTCTCCGGCGGCAACCAGCAGAAGGTCGTCATCGGCAAGTGGCTGCTGGCCGACACCCGGGTCCTCATCCTGGACGAACCCACCCGGGGCATCGACGTCGGCGCCAAGGTCGAGATCTACCAGCTCATCAACGAACTGACCGCCTCCGGGCACGCCGTCCTGATGATCTCCAGCGATCTGCCGGAGGTCCTCGGCATGAGCGACCGGGTGCTCGTCATGGCCCAGGGCCGGATCGCCGGTGAACTCCCCGCGGCCGAAGCCACCCAGGACGCCGTCATGGCCCTCGCCGTCGGCACCCCGGCCGAGCCCCGGGGCCACACCCCCACCGAACACCCCGCACCGAAGAAGGACGAGGAGGGCCCCCGTGGCCACTGAGACAGCCAAGAGTGACGCGGGAACGGGCGGCGGAGTCTCCGTGATACGCCGCGTCCTGCTCGACAACGGCGCGCTCAGCGCCCTGGTCGTCCTGGTGGTGGCGATGTCGCTGCTCTCCGGCGACTTCCTGACCACCCAGAACCTGCTGAACGTCGGCGTCCAGGCGGCCGTCACCGCCATCCTCGCCTTCGGCGTCACCTTCGTCATCGTCTCGGCGGGCATCGACCTGTCCGTCGGCTCGGTGGCGGCCCTGTCCGCGACGGTCCTCGCCTGGTCGGCGACCTCGGCCGGCGTGCCGGTCGTGCTGGCCGTCGTGCTCGCGATCGTCACGGGCATCGCCTGCGGCTTCGTGAACGGCGCCCTCGTCTCGTACGGGAAACTCCCGCCGTTCATCGCGACGTTGGCGATGCTCTCGATCGCCCGCGGTCTCTCCCTGGTCATCTCTCAGGGCAGCCCGATCGCCTTCCCCGACTCGGTCTCGGTGCTCGGCGACACCCTCGGCGGATGGCTCCCCGTACCGGTCCTCGTGATGATCGCGATGGGTCTGGTCACGGCACTGATCCTCGGCCGCACCTTCATCGGCCGCTCGATGTACGCGATCGGCGGCAACGAGGAGGCGGCCCGGCTCTCCGGGCTCCGCGTCAAGCGCCAGAAGATCGTCATCTACGCGCTGTCCGGCCTCTTCGCCGCCGTCGCGGGCATCGTCCTGGCCTCGCGCCTCGTCTCCGCCCAGCCGCAGGCCGCCCAGGGGTACGAACTCGACGCCATCGCCGCCGTCGTCATCGGCGGGGCGAGCCTGGCCGGCGGTGTCGGCAAGGCGTCCGGCACCCTGATCGGCGCGCTGATCCTCGCCGTCCTCCGCAACGGCCTCAACCTCCTCTCCGTCTCGGCGTTCTGGCAGCAGGTCGTCATCGGCGTCGTCATCGCGCTGGCCGTCCTGCTCGACACGCTGCGCCGCAAGGCCGGTTCGGGGGCGGCCTCGTCGGCCGGAACGGCACCCGGCGCACCGGGCTCGGGGCGCAGGGGAGCGCTGAAGTTCGCCGGGGCGGCGCTCGCCGTCGCCCTCGTCGTCGGCGCGGTCTCCTACGTCAACTCCGGTTCCTCCGGGGGCACGAAGAAGGTCGGCATGTCGCTCTCCACGCTCAACAACCCCTTCTTCGTGCAGATGAAGGAGGGCGCGCAGGCGGAGGCGGAGAAGGCGGGCGTCGACCTCACCGTGACCGACGCCCAGAACGACGCCTCCCAGCAGGCCAACCAGCTCCAGAACTTCACCAGTTCCGGCGTCTCCTCGATCATCGTCAACCCGGTGGACTCGGACGCCGTCGGACCGGGCGTCCGCAGCGCCAACAAGGCGGACATCCCCGTGATCGCCGCCGACCGCGGCGTCAACAAGGCCGACACCGCCACCCTCGTCGCCTCGGACAACGTGGCGGGCGGCAAGCTCGCCGCCGACGCGCTCGCCGACAAGCTCGGCGGCAAGGGCAGCATCGTCATCCTCCAGGGCACGGCGGGCACCTCCGCCAGCCGGGAGCGCGGGGCCGGTTTCGCCGAGGGGCTGAAGGCGTACCCGGACATCAAGGTGGTCGCCAAGCAGCCCGCGGACTTCGACCGCACCAAGGGCCTCGACGTCATGACCAACCTGATCCAGTCGCACCCCGGCGTCACCGGTGTCTTCGCCGAGAACGACGAGATGGCCCTCGGCGCGGCCAAGGCCCTCGGCGCCAAGGCCGGAAAGTCCGTCTCGGTCGTCGGCTTCGACGGGACCCCGGACGGCCTGAAGGCCGTCGAGGCGGGCACGCTCTACGCGTCGGTGGCCCAACAGCCCGCCGAACTGGGGAAGATCGCGGTGCAGAACGCGGTGAAGGCCGCGAAGGACGAGAAGGTCGAGAGCACGGTGAAGGTGCCGGTCAAGGTGGTCACCCGGGAGAACGTCGCCGACTTCTCCTGACCACCACCCGGCTCGTGAACCGGCCCGCCGACCCCGGACCGACGAAAGCAGGAAGCACGCCCATGCACGACAACGCCCCCGACGACCGGTTCGACCTGCTGGTCGTCGGGTCCGCCAACGCCGACCTGGTCATCGGCGTCGAGCGCCGCCCCGCCCCCGGCGAGACGGTCCTCGGCTCCGACCTCGCCGTCCACCCGGGCGGCAAGGGAGCCAACCAGTCGCTGGCCGCCGCCCGGCTCGGCGCCAGGACGGCCCTGCTCGCCCGGGTCGGCGACGACGACCACGGACGCCTCCTGCTGGAGACCCAGCGCGCGGCGGGCGTGGACACGGACGGCGTCCTGGTCGGCGGGGCCCCCACCGGTGTCGCGCTGATCACCGTCGACCCCTCGGGCGACAACAGCATCGTGGTCTCCCCGGGCGCCAACGGCCGCCTCACCCCCGAGGACGTCCGGGTGGCGGCCCCGCTGCTGGCGGCTGCCCGGGTCATCTCCGTACAGCTGGAGATCCCGCTCGACACGGTGGCCGAGACGGTACGCGGCCGGGGGCCGGACACCCGGCTCGTCCTCAACCCGTCGCCGCCCGCCCCGCTCCCCGACGAGGTGCTCGCCGCCTGCGATCCGCTGGTGGTCAACGAGCACGAGGCGCGGTACATCCTGGGCGAGGACGCGGGGGAGGGGCCGCACGCGTGGGCGCCCGCGCTGCTCGCGCTCGGCCCGCGCTCGGTCGTCATCACCCTGGGAGCGGCCGGGGCCCTGGTGGCCGACAGCCGTACGGGATCCCTGGACCACCTGGTCAGCCCGAAGGTCGAGGCCCTCGACACGACCGGTGCCGGGGACGCGTTCACGGCGGCCCTGGCCTGGCGCCTGGGCCGCGGCGACGACCTGCGGGAGGCGGCGGCCTTCGCCGTGCGGGTGGGCGCTGCGGCGGTCACGGCACGCGGGGCGCAGGAGTCGTTCCCGACGCTGGAGGAGGTCGACGCGCTGTGAAGAAGTCGGGCATCCTCAACCGCCACCTGGCCGGCGCGATAGCCGAACTCGGCCACGGCGACACCGTTCTGGTCTGCGACGCCGGCATGCCGATCCCACCCGGCCCCCGCGTGATCGACCTGGCCTTCCGCGCCGGGACCCCCTCGTTCGCCGAGGTCCTGGACGGCCTCCTCGACGAACTGGTCGTGGAGGGCGCGACGGCCGCCGAGGAGATCCGCGACGCCAACCCGGATGCCGCGGCGCTCCTGGACGTTCACTTCCCCTGGCTGGAGGCGGTCCCGCACGACGAACTCAAGGCGCGCACGGCGGCGGCCCGCCTGGTCGTCCGGACGGGGGAGGCACGGCCGTACGCGAACGTACTGCTGCGGTGCGGGGTGTTCTTCTGAGCGATGACCCGCCGCCCGGCCCGGTCCGACGCCGGTGCGAGGACGGCACCGATCACGTCCCCCGCCGGCCCCCGGCGTGGGCGCGGGTGGCGGAGACCGGGCAGCCGGGCGGCGGCCCCGTGCCGGGGGCAGCTGCGGTCCGGGCCGCGGGTCACCCGGCGTCCACCGCCGCCACCAGCTCCGCCAGCGCCCCGGCCAGCGCGGTGAGCCCCGGTCCCGCCGGGCCGCCCGGCTCGCTCATGTAGGTGTCGCGGCGGATCTCGATCATCAGCGCGGTGACCCGGCGGTCCGTTCCGTAGTGCCGGAGGGGGACGTACGTACCCGCGAACGGGGTGTCGTGTCCGAGGCCGTCGTGGCCGACCCGGCTCCCGAACGCCGCCTCCGCCGCCGCGACAAGCTCCGGCGGGGTGTGGAACGGGTCGGTGCCCAGACAGACGGGCGGGCGGGGGCCGGCGCCGTGGAGTTCGTAGGGGAGGGGCAGGGTCGGGTACGAGTGGACGTCGATGATCACCGCACGGCCCGCGGCGGCGAGGCGCGACTCGACCGCCGCCGTCATCGCGGCGGCGTACGGGTGGAAGTACGCCTCCAGCAGGGCGGCTCGGGCCGTCTCCTGGGACCGGAGCGGTGCGCGGTGGGTGGTGCGGGTGTAGACGGCGCCCATGCCGACGGCGAGCATCTCCTCCCGCTCGTCCGGGAAGCGTTCCGGGTCGACGACCAGCCGCGAGAGGTTGTTGACGAAGCGCCACGGGGCGCTCGGAGCGAGCGCCGTCGCCGCGGCGGCCAGTTCCGCGGTGTGGGAGTCGGTGATGTGGTCGAGCTCGCGCTCCAGCGCGGCGTCGTCCAGCGTGATCCCTTCGCGCACCTGGCGCGGGATCGCGCGGGAACCGTGCGGGACGTGCAGGAGGACCGGTGAGCCGGCGGCTCCCGGGACGATCGTGAACGGCCGCTGATCACTCACGCGTGACTCCTTCGGTGTGCCCGGTTCGTTTCCGCACCAGCATCCCGGACCGCCCCCGGAGCACATCGGCGGGAGCCCGGGGACGTCGTCGTCCCCCGCCGGCGACGGGCGGTGGGGGACGACGGTGTCGGGGTGCGGCCGGGCACTGTCGTCGAACTGCCGCCGTCGCCCGAAGGGCGGCCCTGCGGGGTCAGGCGGCAGTTCGACGACAGGACCTAGCGGCCGGAACCGATCACCGGGTAGTGGTCGGAGAGGTTCGTGTAGGTGTAGTCCTTGCCCCAGCTGGACACGGTCCAGGGGGCGCTCTCCTCCTTGATCACCTCGTTCTTCCAGCCGGCCGGCCTGGCGTGACCCGTGCGGTGCAGGACGTGGTCCAGGTCCTCGCGCGGGTCGTCCGGGTAGCGCTCGGCGGCTATGGAGTTGTCGCGGGTGTCGAAGGAGTACGGGTGGCCCGTCCGGGTCTCCGGTGCGCTGAGGCCCGCGTCCGCGAGGAACGAGGCGTACTCGGCCGCGTGCCCGTCGACGTTGAAGTCGCCCGCCACGACGACCTGTTCCGAAGCCGGGATGTTCTTCGCGTCGAGGAACGCGTCCAGCTGCTTGAACTGCCGGCTGCGCACCTGCGCCGCCTGGCCCGCCGAGCAGCCGGGGTCGGTCGACTGGGCGTGGGTGCCGACGACGTGGACCCGGGCGCCGTTGACGTTCAGCACCGTGTAGGCGAAGCCCTTGTTCGAGAACCAGTCGCCGCCGCAGGCGTCCTTGAAGACGAACTGCTCCTTGCGCACGATCGGCCACTTGCTCAGGATCGTGACGCCGCCGTCCTCCGGCGTCGCCGCCGCGTAGGAGCCGCCCGTGGCGTCCCAGCCGCTCTTGCTCCGGCCGACCACCGGGGTCTGGTACGGGTACGGGGACGCGGAGTTCCGCAGCAGCGCGTCGGAGGCCCCGTTGTCGAAGGCCTCCTGGATCACCACGACGTCATTCCCCCGGAAGAACGACGTCTTCGGGATCTCGGCCGCCCGGTGGTCCTGGCCCCAGTTGGGGTACAGCGTCTTGCTGAAGATGAACGCGTTGTACGAGAGCACCCGCAGCGACGGGGTCTCGGCCGCCGCCGCCGGAGGCGCGCTCACGGCGAGCGTGGCGGTGGCGAGGGCGGCGGACAGGGCCACGCCGGTCAGGCGGCGGAACGCGGTGTTCGGCACGGGGTCTCCTGGGGTCGAGTGGGGGGGCGTACCGGTCGACCCTTATCCAAGCAGCGGGAGTTACCCACGGGTAGACATCGGGTGGCACGAGTCTGTCCGGTCGGCTGCCATCCGGCTGCCGGGCGGGCGTGTCGGCCGGTGCTCAGGCGAGGGCGCCGTACACGATGAGGTTGTCGACGGGATGGCCCTCCGCGTCGAACTCCCCGTCGCAGGTGATGAGCCGCAGCGTGCTGCCCTTCGTCGGGCCGTAGACCCTCCGGGTGGGGAACGCCTTCTTGCTGACCGTCTCCTTGCCCGTGACCGTGAACCGCAGGGTCGTGCCCGCTCCGTCGCGGACCAGTACCTCGGCGCCCTCGCGGATGTCCTTGAGGTCGTGGAAGACGGCCCGGCCGAAGCGGGTGTCGTTGTGGCCGATCAGGACGGCGGGCCCCGGTGTCCCGGGCAGGGACCCGCCGGTGTACCAGCCGGCGGTCATGCCCTTCTCCGCGGGCGGGACCTCGACCGTTCCGTCCGCGTTGAGCCCCAGCTCCATGAGCGTGCTCCGTACGCCGATCGAGGGGATGGAGACGTGAACGGGGCCGGGCCGATCCGCTTCGCCGGTGCGGGACGGCCGGGCCGATCCGGCCGACCCGGCCGTCCCGCCCGGTCCGGATGCCGCCCCGCCCCGTCCGGACGAGGCGGAGGGCGTGGCCGGCGTGGCGGAGGAGGACTCGCTCGACGAGCATCCCGCCAGGGCGAGGCAGGCCGCGGCGGCGGTCAACAGGGCGGCGGTCCGCCGGAAGCGGTGGGGTGTACGGGACGGCACAGAGGACTCCGATGTCGGGACGGGGCGGCGCGGGCCGGCGCGCGGGCGTGGCGCCGCCCCGGTGCGGGACGGCGCCACGGTCAGCGGTGGTGGGCGGTGCGGGTCAGCCGTCGAGGCCGGCCGACGCGCGGCGGCGCAGCACGATCGTGCCCACGCCGGCGAGCAGCGCGGTCCCGGCCACCGAACCGGCCAGCACCGCGGTGCCGTTGTCGCTTCCGCCGGCGGGGCGCTCACCCGCGGCGACACCGCCGCGCGGGGTCACCGCCGGGGCGGCCTCCTTCGGCGCGGGCGCGGGCGCGGGCGTGGACGAGCGGCCCTCGCCCGCCGCCACACCGCCACGCGGGGTCACCGCGGGTGCGGCCCTCTCCGGCGCGGGTGCCGGGCCCGCGTCCTTCGGGGCCTCGGAGGGGGCTTCGACGGGCTTCGCGGACAGGTCGACCGCGGCGGGCTCCGACGGCTTCGGGGTGGCGTCGGCGAAGGCGGCGGCGGACGGGACCAGCACCGCGCCGGCCGCGACGGCGGCCAGGACGGCGGCACGCAGGGTGCGGCGCGAGGGGAAAGCGGTCATACGGATGGCTCCATTCCATACTCGGCCCCGTGACCTTCCCGGATGCCGGTTCGCACCGGGGGACGGGGCATGCCGCCAGGCTGGCGTGGAGATATGAAGAAGCTGTCAGAGCGCTGTGGTCATCCCATCAGGGGCCGGACGGCCCGGTTCCGGGCAGCCGGAGGACGAACGTCGACCCTTCTCCCGCCACGCTCGCCGCGTCCACCGTGCCGCCATGGGCCTCGACCAGCTTGCGGACGATCGCGAGGCCCAGGCCGCTGCCGCCCGTACGGCGGCTGCGGGACTTCTCCGCCCGCCAGAACCGGTCGAAGACATGGGGGAGATCCTCGGCCGGGATGCCGGAACCGGTGTCCGCCACCTCGACCAGCACCGTCCCGGCCTCCTCCTCGCAGGCGTACGCGCGCAACGTCACCCGCCCGCCCTCCGGCGTGTGCCGTACGGCGTTGGACACCAGGTTGCCCACCGCCTGCCGGAGCCGGACCGGGTCGGCGCGCAGGGCCGGCCCCGGGGCGGCGCCCGCCACGGTGAGCGTGACGCCCGCGTTCTCCGCCCGCGCCTGGTGCGCGGCGGCGACCTGGCCCAGCAGCTCCCGGGCCTCGACGGGTTCGGGATGCAGCCGCAGCACTCCGGCGTCGGCGGCGGCCAGGTCCTGGAGGTCGTCGATGATGTGCTGGAGCAGCACGGCCTCCTCCAGCAGCGAGGAGACGAACGCCGGGTCGGGGTCGGCGAGTCCGTCCTGGGCCGCCTCCAGCCAGCCCCGGATGTTGCTCAGCGGGGTGCGCAGCTCATGGGCGACATCGCTCACCATGGCCTTGCGCTGCTCCTCCAGGCGTGCCCGGTGCGCGGACATGTCGTTGAACGCCGCGGCGAGCCGCCCGACCTCGTCGTCCCCCGAGACGGGCACGGACTCCGGCCGCTCCCCGTCGCGCATGCGCTGCGCGGCGCCGGTCAGGGCGTGCAGCGGGCGCACCAGCCGGGTCCCCGCGAACACCGACGCGCCCACGGTGAGGGCCAGCACGAGCGCGGCGGCCCCGGCGATCCGCGCCGTGTTGGCGGGAGACAGATCGAAGCCGGGCAGCGTCGCGCCGCCCTCGTCGCCGATGAAGAGGAGCGCGGGGGAGGACACGTAGGAGCTGAGCTGTTCGCCGCGGGCCGCGCTCACGCAGGACGCGATGGCCCGGTCGTTCTCCCCGGTGCGCTCCGGCGTCACGGACGGCTCGGTGGCCTCGGCGGGGGCGTCGCCCGGCGCCGGCGCGGGGACGGGCACCGGGACCGGCACCCGGGGCACCAGCGTTCCGTCCTCGCCCGGCGCGGACGAGGCGGACGGATCGCCCCAGGACAGGTCGCTGTCGAGCTGGACGCCCTCGCGGCCCTGGCGCTTCAGACAGGCGTCGGCCAGCCCGGTGAGCGCGTCGAGCGCCTTGCGCTCCGAGCGGGTCGGCGCGTCCAGCGCCGCGAGATCGCACCGGGTGCCCAGGGCGCGTTCGGGGTCGTTGCCCACGATCTGCACCCGGGGGCGACCGCTCGGGCCGACCACCACGTCCGAGGCGATGCCCGCCCGGTTCAGGCACTCCACCTTGCTGTCGGCGGTCCGCCGCAACGCCTTGCTGTCGGCCGTCGACAGCCGGAACGGCCCCACCGCGCGGGGGTCGATGCGGTCGGCCGCCGTGCTCCGCCCGTCGGTCCCGCGCGCGGCCAGAACGGTGTCCACGGACAACGGGTCGACCACCGCGGACGCCTGCGGCCCGAGCGCGGGGGCAGTGGCCGAGGTGGCCGAGTCGGCGAGCGGCTGCCTGCTCTGCGTGGTCAGGGCGACCCGGCGGCCCGACTCCCGGGCCAGCTCGCGCACCGTCGCACCGACCCCGTCCCAGGTCGGGTTGCGGGCGGCGTAGGCGAGCAGGGTGTCGTAGATCCGGGCGTCCGCGGTGAGGTTCTGTCCCTGCTCCTGCTTGATCGCACCCGAGGTGGTCTGCACGGCGATCCAGGCGGTGGCCGCCACCGAACAGGCGGCCACCAGCGCCGAGACGGCGAGCAGCCGCCCCAGCAGGCTCCGCCGCAGCGGCACCCGCGCCCGTCCGGCCGTCTCCCGCCGCCCGTCCCGACGCCCGCGTCGGCCTGCGGGACGGGCCGCCCCGTCCGGGCCGGGGGCGCCCGCCCCGTCGTTCTCACCGCGCACGCCGGGCCGCCTTCGCCGGGTCGGTGAGCTTGTAGCCGACGCCGAACACGGTGAGCAGGCGCTCCGGCCGCCGCGGGGCCCGCTCGATCTTCTTCCGCAGGTTCATGACGTGCACGTCGACGGTCCGCGCGCTGATGTAGCGGTCGAACCCGTGGAGCTCCTCCAGCAGCCGCTGACGGCTGAACACCCGGTCCGGCCCCGCCGCCAGGGCCGCCAGGATCCGGAACTCGCCCGGGGTGCACTCCACGGTCGCGCCGTCCACGGACACCTCGTGCCGCGCCGGGTCGACCACGAGGGCGCCGACCCGCAGGACCGGGTCCGCCGCCGCCGGCTCGGTGGCGGCGCGCCGGGTACGCCGCAGCAGGGTACGGACGCGGGCCATCAGCTCGCGCGGGCTGTAGGGCTTGGTCATGTAGTCGTCGGCACCGAGGTCCAGACCGAGCAGGAGATCGTCCTCGGTCGAGCGGGCGGTCAGCATCAGCACCGGCAGCTCGCGGTGCTCGGACCGCAGCACCCGCACCACGTCCAGGCCGTCCGCCCGGGGCATCATCACATCGAGAACGAGCAGGTCGGGTTCCCGGTGCCGGACGGCGTCGAGCGCGGCGAGGCCGTCGCCCACGACCCGTACGGCGTGTCCTTCCCGTTCCAGATAGCGGCGTACGAGCTCGGCCTGTTTCTCGTCGTCCTCGGCAACCATGACGTCAGCGCACACGCCCCGATCGTAGAGCGGCCGGATCACGGCGCGGGCCCCGGGCGGCCCCCGCGTCGTTCACGTCCCGCACGCGCCCCGGCCCGGGCCGACGCCCGCGGGCCGCCCGGCCGAGCGCCGCCACGGTGCCGACCTTGTGATCAAAGGTGTGCAGTTGTCATGGGAGAACGGGCGGAACGTGCGGTCGAATCGTCGGGAGTCCGGACGGAAATGAGCGGGAACCGCCCCGGTGGTTCACGCAACCTCCTTATAGTGGTGGCGCGTTGATCGTATGGTCGCAACGCGCGAAGCCGCCGCCCCTGGAGTCCGTACGATGACGAACCCCTCGTCCGCCACGCCCGCGTCCACGGCCGGCACCGGCGGAGGCTGCCCGGTGGGCGCCGGTACGGGCGCCGTCCCGCTCGGCGGTCCCGGCTTCCTCGCAGAGCCGCGGGAGTTCTACCGTTCCCTGCGGCGCGACCACGGGCCCGTCGTCCCCGTCGAACTGCCCGGCGGCCTTCCCGCCTGGCTGGTGATCGGCTACCGGGAACTCCACCAGGTCACCAGCGACGGGGAGATGTTCCCCCGGGACGTCTCCCTGTGGAACCAGTGGGAGAACGTCCCCGCCGACTGGCCGCTGCTGCCCATGGTGGGCACCCCCATGCCGTCCATCTACTTCACCGCCGGAGCCGAGCACCGCCGGCACGTCGACATGGTCGTACCGGCTCTCGAAGAGGCGGACCCCTTCGAAATCCGCCGGCACTGCGAGCAGTTGGCCGACCGGCTCATCGACGCCGTCTGCACCCGGGGCACCGCAGACCTGGTCGCCGAGTACGCCGAGCCGCTGCCCGTCCTCGTGCTCGCCCGGCTCGTCGGCTTCCCCGACGACGAGGGCGCCGACATCGCACGGGTGCTCAAGGACCTGGCCGACGGCGGCCCCGGCGCGCAGAAGGCGCACCTGAGCTTCGGTGAGCACATGCAGCGCCTCGTGGCGGCGAAGCGGGCGCGGCCCGGCGACGACGTGACCTCCCGGATGCTCGCCCATCCCGAACCGTTCACGGACCAGGAGTACGCGCTCGACCTGATGGCCATCACGGCCGCCGGCCACCTGACCACCGCCGACTGGATCAGCAACTCCACCCGGCTGATGCTCACCGAGGACCAGTTCGCCGACGCCCTGTCCGGCGGTCGGCACAGTGTCGCCGAGGCCATGAACGAGGTGCTCTGGGAGGACGGCCCCACCCAGATCCTGGCCGGCCGCTGGGCCGCGCGCGACGCCCGGCTCGGCGGACGGGACATCGCCCGCGGCGACATGCTGCTCCTCGGCCTCGGCGCGGCCAACGCCGACCCGCACATCCGGCAGCAGGTCACCGCCTCCGCCGTCCGCTCCGGACAGGGCGGCAACAGCGCCCACCTGGCCTTCAGCCACGGCGAGTACCGCTGCCCCTTCCCCGCCCAGGAGATCGCCGAGATCATCGCCCGCACCGGCATCGAGGTGCTGCTGGACCGGCTGCCCGACCTCGAACTGGCCGTCCCCGCCACCGAACTGGTCCGCCGGCCGTCCGCGTTCCTGCGCGGGACGACGGCCCTGCCCGTCCGCTTCACTCCCGTACGCACGACAGGAGACGCGTTGTGAACTGCCCGCACACTGCCGCCGCGCAGACCGACCCGGGCGCCGGGACCGTCGTCATCGACCCCATGGTGCAGGACCTGGACGGGGAGACCGCACGGCTGCGCGACGCCGGGGTCCTCGCCCGGATCGACCTGCTCGGCGTCCCGGCCTGGACGGTCACCCGACACGCCGAGGCGCGCCAACTCCTCCTCGACCAGCGGTTGGTGAAGGACATCGACGCCTGGGGGCTGTGGCAGAGCGGAGTGGTGACACGTGCATGGCCGCTGATCGGCATGATCGACGCGGGGCGCTCCATGTTCACCGTCGACGGAGCCGAGCACCGCCGGCTGCGCACCAAGACCTCCCAGGCACTCACCCCCCGCCGTCTGGAGGCGATCCGCCCGGAGATCGAGAAGTTCACCGACGAACTGCTGGACGCCCTCGACGCCGCACGCGGCGAGGACGGCGTCGTCGACCTGAAGTCGGTCTTCGCCCAGCCGCTGCCGATGAAGGTCGTCGGCATGCTGATGGGCGTCGACGAGTCCCAGCACGCCATGCTCACCCGGCAGTACAAGGCGTTCTTCTCCATGCTCACCCCGCAGGAGGAACGCCTCGCGCTCCTGGCCGAACTGGACGTCTTCTACACCGACCTCGTACGGGAGAAGACCGCCCGGCCCACGGACGACCTCACCAGTGCGCTGATCCTGGCCGAGGAGGGCGGCGAGCCGCTCACCGAGGAGGAGGTGGTCGGCAACCTCAAGGCCATGGTCGCCGCCGGGCACGAGACCACCATCGGCCTCGTCCTCAACGCCGTACGCGCCCTTCTCTCCCACCCCGACCAACTGCGCATGGTGCTCGCCGGGGAGGCCGGCTGGGACGCGGTGATCGAGGAGACGCTGCGCTGGGACACCCCCACCACCCACCTGCTGATGCGGTTCGCCACCGAGGACATCACCGTCGGCGACGACGTGATCCGCAAGGGTGAGGGAGTCGTCGTCTCCTACCGGGCCATCGGACGCGACGTCGGGCACCACGGCCCGGACGCCGACGCCTTCGACATCACCCGCCCCACGCGCAACCGCCACATGACCTTCGGCCACGGCCCGCACATCTGCCCCGGGGCGGCCCTCTCGCGCGTCGAGGCGGGCATCGCGCTGCCCGCTCTGTTCACGCGCTTCCCCGGACTGCGCCTCGCGGTCCCGGACGAGGAGATCACCAAGCTTCCGGTGATGACGCAGAACGACATGACGGCCTTCCCGGTCCTCCTGGGCTGACGGCGGGACCGGCGGGCCGGCGGCCGGCGTACACGGCTCTCCCCCCCCGGCCGCCGCTGCCGCGGGGGAGAGGCCGCCGCCAGCCCCTCACCGGCCCGGAGCGGGGCGCCGCCGCCGTGAGGGGAGAGAGGCCGCGGGTGGGGAAGTCAGCGCCCCGCCGGCCGCCGCCGCGTCGCCCGCCGGCCGACCGCGGCGACGGCCACCCGTCTCCGACCGGCACCGGGGAGCCCGGGGGGAGCGCCCGGGAGCCCCGCGCGCGGAGGCTTGCACGCGTGAGGCGCATCACTCTGCGTGAAATTCTCGGCATACATTCCGCCGGACCGGGGAGGGGTCCAGGCCGCTGGTGCGGCCCCACCCCGGTTCACCGCGCAGCACGCCCCGGCCGAACCGGCGGGGGCATTTCCTGCACGGAAGGCGAAAAACGACATGTCGGCGCTCCAGACCATCCACATCGACGGCACCTGGCGGGCCGCCGGATCAGGTGCGACGCGCGAGGTCATCGACCCCGCCGACGCCACGGTCCTGGCCGTCGTCGCGGAGGGCGGGGCCGAGGACGCCGACGCGGCGATCGCCGCGGCGCGACGCGCCTTCGACGACGGCCCCTGGCCGCACCGGCCCGTCGCCGAGCGGGCAGCGCTGCTGCGCCGGGTCGCCGAGCTGCTCCAGCGGGACCGCGAGGAGATCGCGATCACCGAGAGCCGCGACACCGGCAAGACCCTCGAGGAGGGCCGGGTCGACGTCGACGACGTCACCCGTGCCTTCCGCTACTTCGCCGACCTCGTGATGAACGAGAGCGGCGGCCGGGTCGTCGACGCGGGCGACCCCGACGTCCACAGCATCGTCGTCCACGAGCCCGTCGGCGTCTGCGCCCTCATCGCGCCCTGGAACTACCCCCTCCTCCAGGCCAGCTGGAAGATCGCCCCGGCCCTCGCCGCCGGCAACACCTTCGTGCTCAAGCCCAGCGAGGTCACCCCGCTCTCCACCGTCCACCTGATCAAGCTGCTCGCCGAGGCAGGGCTCCCCGACGGGGCCGCCAACCTCGTCACCGGCGCGGGCGACCCGGTGGGCGCCCGGCTCTCCGAGCACCCGGACGTCGACCTGGTCTCCTTCACCGGCGGCCTCGCCAGCGGTACGAAGGTGGCCCGGGCCGCCGCGCCGACCGTGAAGAAGGTGGCCCTGGAGCTCGGCGGCAAGAACCCCAACGTGGTCTTCGCCGACGCCTGCGCCACCGACGAGGGCTTCGACACCGCCGTCGACCAGGCGCTGAACGCCGCGTTCTTCCACAGCGGCCAGGTCTGCTCCGCCGGGGCCCGCCTGATCGTCCAGGACTCGGTCAGCGAGCGCTTCGTCACCGAGCTGGCCCGCCGCGCCGACGCCATCCGCCTCGGCCGGGGCACGCTCGACGGCGTCGAGTGCGGCCCGCTCGTCTCCGCCCAGCAGCTCGCCAAGGTCGAGGCGTACGTCGCCTCCGCCCGCGAGGAGGGCGCCGTCGTCCGGGCCGGCGGCGAACGGCCGGCTCCCAGCGACGTACGGCCCGAGGGCGGCTACTTCTACCGGCCGACCGTCCTCGACGGCTGCCACCGCGAGATGAAGGTGGTCCGCGAGGAGACCTTCGGCCCGATTCTCACCGTCGAGACCTTCCGCACCGAGGAAGAGGCCATCACGCTGGCCAACGACACCGACTACGGGCTCGCGGGCGCCGTCTGGACGAGCGACGCCGGCCGGGCCCGCCGGGTCGCCGGACGGCTGCGCCACGGCACCGTCTGGATCAACGACTACCACCCCTACCTCCCGCAGGCCGAGTGGGGCGGCTTCGGAAAGTCCGGCACGGGGCGCGAGCTCGGCCCGACCGGGCTCGCCGAGTACCGCGAGTCCAAGCACATCTACCAGAACCTGAACCCGCGCCCCCAGCGCTGGTTCGCCGGCTGACACACCTGCTGGGGCCCCGAGACGAATGAACCCCGGGGCCCCGCCCGGCTGTTCGCAGCACCACGCTCACGCACGAACCTTGCAGAAGGAGCAGTGACCGATGCCTTCCACCCCTCGCAGCACCGCAGTCCCCGACCCCGAAGGCCCCGTGGCCGACTACGTGATCGTCGGCGGCGGCACCGCCGGATCGGTCATCGCCTCCCGGCTCACCGAGGACCCGGACGTGACCGTCACGGTCATCGAGGGCGGCCCCACCGACATCGACCGCGACGACGTGCTGACCCTGCGCCGCTGGCTCGGCCTGCTCGGCGGCGACCTCGACTACGACTACCCCACCACCGAGCAGCCGCGCGGCAACAGCCACATCCGGCACAGCCGGGCCCGGGTGCTGGGCGGCTGCTCCTCGCACAACACGCTGATCAGCTTCAAGCCGCTGCCCGGCGACTGGGACGAGTGGGCCGAGGCGGGCGCCGAGGGCTGGGACGCGGCAGCCATGGACCCGTACTTCGCCAAGCTGCGCAACAACATCGTGCCCGTGGACGAGAAGGACCGCAACGCCATCGCCCGCGACTTCGTGGACGCCGCCCGGGCCGCTGCCGGGGTCCCGCGCGTGGACAGCTTCAACAGCAAGCCGTTCCACGAGGGCGTCGGCTTCTTCGACCTCGCCTACCACCCGGAGAACAACAAGCGCTCCTCCGCGTCGGTGGCCTACCTCCACCCGCACATCGAGGCAGGCGACCGGCCCAACCTGCGGATCATGCTGGAGACCTGGGCGTACCGCCTGGAGTTCGAGGGCGCCCGCGCCACCGGCGTACACGTCCGCACGAAGGACGGCGAGGAGATCCTGCTGCGCGCCGCCCGCGAGGTCGTCGTCTGCGCGGGCGCCGTGGACACGCCCAGGCTGCTGCTGCACTCCGGGATCGGTCCGCGCGAGGACCTGGCCGCCCTCGGCATCGACGTGCGCCACGACCTCCCGGGCGTCGGCGAGAACCTGCTCGACCACCCCGAGTCCGTCATCGTCTGGGAGACCGACGGGCCCATCCCGGAGAACTCCGCGATGGACTCCGACGCGGGACTCTTCGTCCGCCGCGACCCCGGATCCCGGGGCCCGGACCTGATGTTCCACTTCTACCAGATCCCGTTCACCGACAACCCGGAGCGGCTCGGCTACCAGAAGCCCGAGCACGGCGTGTCGATGACCCCGAACATCCCCAAGCCGCGCAGCCGGGGCCGCCTCTACCTCACGAGTGCCGACCCCGAGGTCAAGCCGGCCCTGGACTTCCGGTACTTCACCGACGAGGACGACCACGACGGCCGCACCCTCGTCGACGGCATCAAGCTCGCCCGGCGGATCGCCGCCACCGAACCGCTGGCCCACTGGCTCAAGCGCGAGGTCTGCCCCGGCCCCGAGGTCACCTCGGACGAGGACATCAGCGCCTACGCCCGCAAGGTCGCCCATACCGTCTACCACCCGGCCGGCACCTGCAAGATAGGCGCAGCCGACGACCAAGAGGCCGTCGTGGACCCGCAGTTGCGCATCCGCGGCCTTGAGGGCATCCGGATCGCCGACGCCTCCGTCTTCCCGACCATGCCCGCCGTCAACCCGATGATCGGCGTCCTGATGGTCGGCGAGAAGTGCGCCGAACTCCTCGCGGACCGGACGCGTGACACCGCGCCGGTCACTGGCCCCAGCACCGGAGGCGATGCCCGATGACCGGAACCGAGACCCTCAAGGCCACGGGGAACCCCGGGCCCGCCGAGAACCCCGTGTTCTCCGTACGCGATCTCTGGAAGGTCTTCGGCCCCAGGGCCGACCGGATCCCCGGCGGCGAGCACGCCGCACTGCCGCCCGCCGAACTCCGAGCCGCCACCGGCTGCACCGCCGCCGTGCGCGATGTCTCCTTCGACGTCCGCAAGGGCGAGGTCTTCGTCGTCATGGGCCTGTCGGGCTCCGGCAAGTCGACCCTCGTGCGCTGTCTGACCCGGCTGATCGAGCCCACCAGCGGCACCATCGCCATCGACGGCGAGGACGTCCTCGCGATGGACCGCTCCCGGCTGCGTGAACTCCGCCGCCACCGGGCCGCGATGGTATTCCAGCACTTCGGACTGCTCCCGCACCGAACGGTGTTGGACAACGTCGCCTACGGCCTGGAGATCCAGGGCCTGAGCAAGTCCGAACGCCGCTCCAAGGCAGCCGAGTTGGTCGCCAAAGTGGGGCTCGACGGTCTGGAGGACCGCCGCCCGTCGCAGCTCTCCGGCGGCCAGCAGCAGCGCGTCGGGCTCGCCCGCGCGCTCGCCGTCGACCCGTCCGTCCTCCTCTTCGACGAGCCGTTCAGCGCGCTCGACCCCCTGATCCGCCGCGAGATGCAGGACGAGGTGGTCCGGCTGCACCGCGAGGAGGGCCGCACCATGGTCTTCATCACCCACGACCTGAGCGAGGCGCTGCGCCTCGGCACCCGGATCGCGCTGATGCGCGACGGCGGCATCGTCCAGCTCGGCACCCCCGAGGAGATCGTGGGCTCACCCGCCGACGACTACGTCCGCGAGTTCGTCCGCGACGTGCCGCGCGAGCAGGTCCTCACCGTCGCCACCGCCATGCGGCCCGCGCTCGCCGGGGAGAGCGAGCGCGGCCCGGCCGTGCGCCCGGAGGCCACCGTCGCGGAGGCCATCGAGGCGGTCTCCCGTTCCGGCGACCCCGCCGCCCGGGTGATGGACGGCGGGCGGCTCGTCGGCGTCGTCGACCACGCGTGCCTCCTCGACGTCGTCGCGGGAACGACCGGACCCGGCCACGCGACCGCATCCGCGTCCGGCGCGCCGGGCACTCACACCGGACCCGACGCGCCGGACGGCGCCCGCGAGGTGACCTTCTGATGGCCACCGCCCAGGCCACCCCGGCCCGCCCCGCGCGGGCGGGCGCGCGCCGGGGACCGCTTGCCGCTCTCCGCGACCGCCCGGCAGCGGCCAAGCTGCTGCTGCTCGCACTCGTCGCCGCCGTCGTCGTCCCTCTCGTGCACGGCCGCTGGGGAGGCGGAGTCTGGCCCGACGCACTGACGGCCGACCTCTCCGCGCCGCTCGGCGAGGTCACGGACTGGATCGTCTCCAACCGCGACAGCCACCCGCTGTTCCTCTACTTCTTCGGCCACATCAGCAACGCCGTCGTGCTCTCCGTACGCGGCGTCTACCTGCTCCTCCTGGCCCTCGGCTGGGCCGGAGTCACCGTGTTCGCCGCCGCCGTCGCCTGGCGCGCCGCGGGGATCCGGCTCGCCCTCACCGCGGGCGTGTCGTTCCTGCTCTGCGGGCTGCTCGGCATGTGGGTGCCGACCATGCAGACGCTCGCGCTGATGGTCGTCGCCGTCCTCGCCTCCGTCGTACTGGGGCTGCTCCTCGGCCTCGCCGCCGGCCTCTTTGACCGGGTGTTCCGCGTCCTGCGCCCGGTGCTGGACACCATGCAGGTGCTGCCCGCCTTCGCCTATCTGCTGCCGGTGGTGCTGGTGTTCGGCATCGGCGTGCCCGGTGCCGTCCTCGCCACCGTCGTCTACGCGGCTCCGCCGATGGCCCGGCTCACCGCACTCGGCCTGCGCGGCGCGGACGGCGGCGTCATGGAGGCCGTCACCTCGCTCGGCGCGACCGGGCGGCAGCGGCTCCTGAGCGCCCGGCTCCCGCTGGCCCGCAAGGAGCTCCTCCTCGGCCTCAACCAGACCATCATGATGGCGCTCTCCATGGCCGTCATCGCCTCCGTGATCGGCGCGGGCGGCCTCGGCGACCGCGTCTACCAGGCGCTGTCCTCCGTGGACGTCGGCGCCGCCCTCGCCGCGGGCATCCCGATCGTGCTCCTGGCCGTCGTGCTCGACCGTACGACGGAGGCGGCGGGACGCCGTATCGGCGCGGAGCCCACCGGCCCGGCCCTGCTGCGCGGTTGGCGCGGCTGGTCGCTGGCCGCCCTGGTCACCGCGGCCGTCACCGCCGTCGGACGGGCGGCCGACGGCCAGGTGTGGCCCGACGACCTGACCGTCGCCATCGCCGGACCGGTCAACACCGCCAAGGACTGGATGGTCGACCACCTCTACACCGGGGTCCCCGTCGTCGGCGGCACCGCCGACCTCGCCGCGCACTTCACCAGCGGCGTCCTCAACCCCCTGCGCAGCGGCCTCACCGGTCTGCCCTGGTGGTCGGTGCTGCTGATCGTCGCCGCCCTCGCCTGGACCATCGGCACCTGGCGCACCGCCGCCACCGCCGTCCTCGCCATGGCCGCGATCGGCGTACTCGGCGTCTGGGAGCCCTCGATGGACACCCTCAGCCAGGTGCTCGCCGCCGTCGCCGTCACCCTGGTCATCGGATTCGGCGTCGCTGTCGGCGCGGCCCGCAGCGCACGCCTGGAAAGGCTGCTGCGCCCGGTCCTCGACGTCTTCCAGACCATGCCGCAGTTCGTCTACCTGATCCCCGTCGTCGCCCTCTTCGGCGTCGGCCGCGCCCCCGCCGCCGCTGCCGCGGTGATCTACGCGCTGCCCGCCGTCATCCGCATCACCACCCAGGGGCTGCGGAGCGTCGACCCGGCGGCGATGGAAGGAGCCCGCTCCCTCGGCGCGACCCCCGGCCAGCAACTGCGCCAGGTGCAGATCCCGCTGGCCAGGCCCTCCCTGCTGCTCGCCGTCAACCAGGCGGTCGTCCTGGTCCTCGCCGTCGTCATCATCGGCGGACTCGTCGGCTCCGGCGCCCTCGGTTACGAGGTCGTCCTCGGCCTCGCGCAGGGCGATCTGGCCACCGGCCTCGTCGCGGGAGCGGCGATCGTCTGCCTCGGTCTGATGCTCGACCGGGTCACCCAGCCCACCACCCGCCGCCAGCGACAGGAGAGCTGAGATGAACCGCTCCCGCACGCGCCTGCTCGTGGCGCTCGCCTCGGCCACCGCCCTGCTCACCACGGCGGGCTGCGGCGCCGCCGACATGACCCAGCAGGCCTCCCCGTTCGCCGCCCCCGCCGGGGTCAGGACGGTCACCCTCTCCGTCCAGTCCTGGGTCGGCGCCCAGGCGAACGTCGCCGTCGCCGAGCAGATCCTCAAGGAGGAGCTCGGCTACCGCGTCGACCTCGTCCAGACCGACGAGGTCCCCGCCTGGGACGCCCTCAGCCAGGGCCGCGTCGACGCGATCCTGGAGGACTGGGGCCACCCGGACCAGGAGAAGCTGTACATCGACGAGAAGAAGACCATCGTCCGGGGCGGCGACCTCGGCGTCACCGGCCACATCGGCTGGTACGTCCCGAAGTACTGGGCCGACGAGAACCCCGAGGTCACCGACTGGAAGAACCTCAACAAGTTCGCGGACGAGCTGAAGACGGCCGAGAGCGGCGGCAAGGGCCAGCTGATGGACGGCTCGCCGTCCTACGTCACCAACGACGTGGCCCTGGTGAAGAACCTGGACCTGGACTACAAGGTGGTCTTCGCCGGCTCGGAGGCGGCCCAGATCACCCAGATCCAGCAGTTCGCCAAGGAGAAGAAACCCTTCCTCAGCTACTGGTACCAGCCGCAGTGGCTGTTCAACGAGGTGCCGATGGTCGAGGTGAAGCTCCCCGAGTACACGGACGCGTGCGCGGCCAAGGACCCGGCGGACATCGACTGCGCCTACCCGACCACACCGTTGCAGAAGTTCCTCAACGCCGACTTCGCCGAGCGCGGCGGCGAGGCGTCCGCGTTCCTGAAGAAGTTCCACTGGTCGGAGAAGGACCAGAACGAGGTGTCCGAGATGATCGCCGCCGAGAAGCTCGACCCCCAGGAGGCGGCGAAGCGCTGGATCGAGCGCCACCCGGACGTGTGGAGGAAGTGGCTTCCGCGGGACTGACACGGCCCGGCGCCCGGCCCTCTCCCGAGGGCCCGGGCGCCGGGCGCTCTCCCGCTACCGCGCCCGGACCGTCGCCAGCACGTCCCGGTCCGGCTGGAGCGTCAGCCCCGTCAGCGGCGTGATCTCGCCCGGGTCCACGTCCAGCGTGAAACGGCGGGCCAGCACGGCGAGGAGGAGGACGGACTCCACCATCGCGAACCGCGTACCGATGCAGACCCGGGGACCGCCGCCGAACGGGAACCACGCGTACTCCGGGATGGCGTCGCCGCTCTCGGCGTCCCAGCGCTCCGGCCGGAACTCCTCCGGCTCGGGGAACCACCGCGCGTCGCGGTGCGTGGCCCACTGGCTGCTCCACACACGGGTGCCCTCCGCCACCGGCAGACCCCCGATCGTCGCCCCCTCCTTCGCGATGCCGGTGATCAGCCAGACCGCCGGGAACAGCCGCAGGGTCTCCTTCACCACGGCCTGGGCGTACGTGAGTTGCGCGTAGTCCCCGAAGCCGGGGTCCCGGTCGCCGAGCACCCGGTCGAGCTCCTCGGCGAGCGCTTCCCGCACGCGGGGGTTGCGGGCGAGCAGGTACCAGGCCCACACCAGCGTCGTACTCGTCGTCTCGTGGCCGCCGATGTACAGCGTGACCGCCTCGTCCCGGATCTCCTCGTCGCTGAGACGCGTCCCGCTCTCGTCCACGGCGGTGAGCAACCGGCTGAGCAGATCGGGGCGTTCCTCGTCGCCGTCCCGGTGCCGGGCGACCACCCGGCGCACCTCGGCGTCGATGACGCCGGCCGCCTTCCTGATCCGCGTCCGGCCCGGGGTCGGCACCCAGTCCGGCAGCAGCGCGCCGAGCCCGGCGAACTCCTTGCCGATCTCCATCTGGGCGACGTCCATCGCCCGGCCCATCGCCTCGGAGTCCGCGGGGGTGTCCACCCCGAAGATCGTGCGCACCGCGATCTTCTGCGTCAGCGCGGACATCTCCCGCTTGACGTCGATCCGCTGGCCGTCCGCCAGGCGGTCCGCCAGCTCCACCGCACAGCCCGCCATCGTGGTCGCGTACGACGTGACCTGCTTGGGCCGCACCGACGGCTGCACCAGCGAGCGCTTGCGCCGCCAGTCCCGGCCCCGCGCCACGAGCATCCCGTTGCCCAGCACCGTACGGAAGGCGATGCCGAGCCTGGGCTGGTCGAAGGTGCGCTCGGTCTCGGTGAGCAACTCGCCCACCAGGTCCGGGTCGGCGAGAAAGACGCACCGTTTGCGCCCGAACCGCCAGCGCACCATGTCCCCGTGGCCGCGCAGGAGTTCGAAGAAGGCGAGGGGGTTCTTGCCGAACTGCGGCAGATTCCCCACGAGCGGCAGCCCTCTGGGCCCCGGAACGAACGCATGGCCGCGGGGCGGGGTGCCGAGTGCCGGGCCGGTCTGCGTGGACATCGAAGAACTCCGCTCCCTGGGGCGCGCCACTGCCGGCGCGCGACTGTTCGAGCCCATCGAACAGGATGCGGGCGGCGCTCCACCAGAGCGACGGCCGGCGTGGCCGGATTCCGTCAGGTGCTGTACTCCGCACGGCAGTTGGAGAAGTCCGTCGGACGCTCACCGGCGGAGTGGGGCACCACGACGACCTGGTGCTCGTCCTCGTACACGACCCGGCCGGGATCCGCCGACTCCACCCGCTCGCACGCCACCCCGTGCGCGGCCAGGAGTGCGAGGTAGCCGGGGATCCGGTCCAGCAGGTGGGTCGCCGTCCCCTTGAACCAGGCCACCGCTCCCGGGTTCACCCCGGCGTCGTACACCGCGGGGTCGATCCGGGAGGGGTCGGAGTAGGCGGCGTCGTACCAGTCGTTCGCCGCCCGCCAGAACCGGTGCTGTTCCTCGGTCAGACGGCCCTCCCGGGCCAGGCCGCCCGCCAGCGCGAAGATCCCGGGGAAGTGGCCCCGGGGGCTCCGTTCGGTGCCCTGGAAGCGTACGTACGCCGCCGTCCCGCCCATGCCGTCCTCCGCCGCCCCGACCCGACCGGTGAAGGGGCCAGCCTAGCCGCGGACCGGACGGGCCGGTGTCAGAGGCCCACGATCAGCTGGATGCAGACGATCTTGACCAGGATGGCGAGCGCGAACAGCGTCGAGTAGCCGTTGTTGATCCGGCTGTCGCTCGCCCGGCTGTTGGCGTACGCCACGATCGCCGGGTTGCCGACGTAGCCCGACAGCAGTCCCATGGTCCGCTCCCGGCTCTGCCCCAGCGCCTTCGCGACCAGCACCAGCAGGGCGTAGCTGACGACCGCGCCGATCGCCAGCACGGCCGCCAGCTTCAGCCCGAAGAGGGAGAAGGCGTTCTCCCGGAACGAGTAGCCCGAGGTGAGCCCCACGACGGCGAGGAAGAGCAGCAGTCCGATCTGGCGCAGGGTGAGGTTGGCGCGGGTCGGCAGGGTCCAGACGAGGGGGCCGGTGCGCCGGCGCCAACCGAGGACCATGCCCATGACCAGCGGTCCGGCCCCGGTGCCCAGGGCGAGTGTGGTGGAGCCCAGGGTGAGGGAGGGGATGCCGATGAGGAAGCCCAGGGTGAGGCCGAGGCCCAGGCTGACGGCGCTGACCTCGCTGACCTCGGCCTCGGTGTCCCCGAGGTAGCGGGTCACCTCGCCGGTCCGCTCGCGCGGCATGACGACCCGCACCCGGTCGTCGAGCTGGAGCAGCAGGTCGTCGTGGGCGAGCATGTCGAAGTCGCCGCGCCGCACCCGGCTGACGAGCGCCCCGTACTTCTCGCCGAGTCCGAGCTCCCCGACGGTGTGCCCGGCCAGGTCCGGGTTGGTCAGCAGGACCCGCCGGTAGTCCACCGCGCTGCGGTCGTCCAGCAGGTGGCGGGGGGCCGTCGACCCGAGGGCGTCCGTCGCCGCCCGTACGTCCTCATCGCCGCCGACCAGGACGACCTGGTCGCCGGGGGAGAGGCGGTCCAGCTCCCGGGCGACCCGGGTCACGCCGTCGGCGGGGCGGTACTCGCTGGCCAGTACCCGGTGCGCGGCGGCGCCGGGCACGTCCGCCCAGCGCAGGTCACGGGCGACCTGGACCGTACGGGTGACGAGCGTGGCCGGCAGGCCCGAGCCGGGGTCGCGGCGGGCGGTCCAGTGGCGGCGGGCCGCGATCGCCGAGACGAACACGATCGTGATGACGACGGCGAGGGGATAGCCGATGGCGTACCCCACGGCGGGCTGGGTCGGGTCCTCGGAGGCGTCCTGGGCGGCGGCGAGGCCCGGGGTGGTGGTCCCGATGCCCGCGTACCCGCCCGCCAGGAACGGCCCGGCGATGCCGAACCCGCGGTGTCCGACGAAGCCGACCACCGCCGCGGTGACGGCCAGGGCCACCACCGCTCCGGCCATCACCGGGAGCTGGCCGCGCAGTTCACGGAAGAACGCGGGGCCCGACTCCAGGCCGACCGTGTACACGTACAGGGCGAGGCCCAGCGCCGAGACCCCGGCCGGCACGGCGGCGGCGATGTCCTCGTCCAGCGCGCCGACGAGGAGACCGACGAACAGCACCCCGGCCGCGCCGAGCCGGACCGGGCCGAAGCGCACCATGCCGAGCAGCGCGCCGAGCGTGATCACGGCGAACACCGCCACCCACGGGTTGTCCGCGAAGAACTGCCACACCGGCCGTGCCTCCCCGACCTCGAAGATCCCGTCCCTGTCGGGGGCCAGGATCCGCGAGGCCGGGGGAGGCCGCCACCCGGGGAGCGGCGGCCCGCTCGCTCAGCCGCCGTGCGGCACGTGGGCCGGCCGGCCCCGGCCCCGCGTCAGCGAGTACCCGAACACGGCCGCCAGGGCCGCGAGCACGCCACCGCCCACGGTCCACAGCCAGCGGTCGGTCCACCAGCCCGAGGCCCAGCCGTCCTCCGGCCCATCGGCGGACGGCACCCGCTGTGCGGCGTCCGTCTCGCCCGCCGAGGCGACCGACACACCCGGCACCAGCGGCTCGGAGAGCGTGCCGTCCACGTCGTGGGCCCCGCCCTGCTCCTCGGAGACCGCCTTCACCTCGACGCCGACCGGCAGCCCGAGGCCGGCGGCGGGCAGGTCCACCGCGGTGAGGCGGACGTAGTAGCTGCCGGGCAGCGGATCGCTCGCCCACGGCTCGGACCAGGACCGTACGGTGCGCAGCACGCAGGACAGCTCGACGGTGGCCGCGTCGGCCGCCGCCTTCCTGGTCTGGTGCCCGTACATGCAGGCCTGGCGGCGGCGCAGCCCGTCGTAGACGTCGAGCTGCCAGGTGGACGTGGAGCTCCGGGCGCTCGAAGGCAGCTTCACGGTGGCCTCGACGGTGGGCCGCTGACCGGCGTCGGCGGGGAAGACCCAGTACAGGTAGTCGCCCGCCGAGGCCCGGGCGGTGCCCGTCTGCCCCTGGTCCAGCGCGGTGGCTGTACGGAACGTGGTCCCGGCCTCGGTGGGGCCCGCCCCGTCCTCGGCGGGGCTCGCGCTCGCCGGGGGGCCGTCGGCCACGGCCGTGCCCGCCGGGGTGAGCAGGGTCAGTCCGGCGAGCAGCGCTCCGGCCAGCGCGCGCCGGGCGCCATGGGTGCGGTGAGAGGTCGTGCGCATCAGTTGGTCCTCCAGACGGCGACGCGCCAGCGCGAGATCCAGCCGGTCAGCAGGCCCGCGAGCAGTCCGGTCAGGACGAGTACGCCGAGCAGCCACCAGCCGCGGCCGAGCCCGAAGGCCGCCACGTCCGAGGCGTTGTCGGGGCCGTCCACCAGGTCCACGGTCAGTTCGACCGGCAGACCGGGGGACTTCTTCACCGAGGCGGGCGCGGAGAAGGAGTGGGCGAGCTGGAGGCAGACGGTCTCGGCGGCGGGCTTGTCGTCGTCGCCGTCCGCCACCTCGGGCTTCGGATAGCGCAGCCCGGACGAGATCACGTCGGTGCGGCCGGTGCCGGCCTCGGAACCCCGGACGATCTCCCGGCCGTGTGCGGTCACCGCCCGCAGCAGGACGCCGTAGTCGTCGTCCACGGCGCGGTCGGCCGCCACGCTCGCCGAGGCGCGCAGCTCCTGACCGGGCAGCACGTCGACGCGGTACCAGCGGTGCTGGGCGATCTCCGCGCGGTCGGTGTAGAGGCCCGGCTTCAGCTCGGGTGCCGCGGAGCAGCTCCCGGCCCCCTCGGTCGCCACCGGAGTGACGACGGGCTCGGCGGCCCGGTCCACCAACTGCTTGACGCGGCCGGAGAGTTCCTCCTTGTGCTGGACGGCGGTGTACGTGCCGCCGGTCGCCTCCGCGATGCAGGTCAGCTGCTGGCGGATCTTGGCGTTGGGCACCAGGCCCAGGGTGTCCACGACCAGATGGGTGCCGCGTGCGGCGATCTCCCGGGCCACCTCGCACGGGTCGAGCGGCCCGCAGGTGTCCTCGCCGTCCGTGATGAGCACGATCCGGCGCGAACCCTCCCCGCCCTCCAGGTCGTCGGCCGCGCCGAGCAGGGCCGGGCCGATCGGGGTGAATCCGGTCGGGGCGAGGGTGGCGACCGCGGCCTTCGCCTCGGTGCGGTCCAGCGGGCCGACCGGGTAGAGCTGCTTGGTGTCCTTGCAGCCGACCTTGCGGTCCTCGCCCGGGTAGTCCGCGCCGAGCGTCCGGATGCCGAGGTGCACCTCCTCGGGCGCCGCGTCCAGGACGTCGTTGAACGCCTGCTTGGCGGCGGCCATCCGGGACTGGCCGTCGATGTCGCGGGTCCGCATCGAGCCGCTGACGTCGAGCACCAGCTCGACCTGGGGGGAGGGGGCGGCGGGGGCTTCGTCGGCGGCGGCGGGGATCGCGGTGCCGAGCCCGGCGGCCAGGGTGGCGAGCGCTATGCCCACCCCGGTCGTCAGCCGTTTTCTAGTGATCATCGCCGGATCTTATGGAAAATCAGTTCGTATTCCCAACCGGGCCACTTGGGGCCCGGGATCACTCCTCCGGTACGGGGAGGCCGAACGCGCCGGCCGCGGCGGCCAGCGTCGCCGTGGTCGCGGCCCGGGCGGGCAGCCGAGGGTCCGGAGCGGTCCCCAGCAGCACCAACTGGTGGTACAGCGGTGCGGTGGAGGCGATCAGCAGGCTCCGCGCGTCGGTGCGCGCGGGGAGTTCGCCACGCCCGACGGCGCGCTCGACGATGGTCTCGCAGCGCGCGTACCGGTCCTCCCACAGCCGCTGCTGCGCTTCGGCGGCCCGCGCCGAGCGGAACGCGGCGGCCATCAACGCGCGGGGGACCGAGGGCCGCGCGACCAGGGACTCCTGGATCTCGTCGTTGAGGGCCGTCAGGTCGCCGCGCAGGGAGCCCGTGTCCGTGGGTTCCCAGTCGTCCTCGCCCGCGGCGTCCAGGACATCGGCGAGCAGCCCGCCGACGTCCTCCCAGCGCCGGTAGACCGTGGTGCGGTGGACGCCCGCGCGGGCCGCGACGCCCTCCACCGTGAGCCCCTCGTAGCCGTGTTCGCCGAGTTCGGCGCGGACCGCGTCGAGCACCTGGGCGCGGACGCGTGCGGTGCGACCGCCCGGTCGGCGCTCCGGCGTCGTGGCACAGGGGACGGGCTCGGGCCGGCCGCCCGCCGGGACGGCTCGGGAATCCGGTTGCCCGGGGGTGTGGGTCATGGCACCATCTTAAAGCAACAGATGTCGCACTAGTGGAGCAGCCGATGATCCTCCGAAGCTTTCCTCCGGCCTCGCGGTCCGCCGCCACCGCTTCGTCCACGACAGCTTCGGAGTCACCCGTATGCCCACACAGATCACCGCGCTCGCCGTCAGCAAGGCCTTCGACGGCAGGCCCGTACTCGACTCGGTGAGCTGCTCGCTCGCCCGGGGCGAGCGCACCGGAATCGTCGGGGAGAACGGCTCCGGAAAGACCACCCTGCTGCGACTGCTCGCCGGACGGGAGCGTCCCGACCGGGGGCGTGTCGTCCTGCGCGCCGACGGCGGCGTCGGACACCTCGCCCAGGACGAGAGCCTGCCGGCCGGTACGACGGCCCAGCAGGTCATCGACCGCGCGCTCGGCGACCTCCGTGCGATCGAGGCGCGGATGCGCCGCCTGGAGGCGGCGATGGCCGACGGCGACACCACGGCGCTCGACGCGTACGGCGAGGCCGTCTCCGCCTTCGAGCTGCGCGGCGGCTACGACGCCGACGCCCGGCTGGAGCGGGCCCTGCACGGCCTCGGACTGAGGCGGGTGGACCGCGCCGCGACCCTGGGAGCCCTCTCCGGCGGCGAACGCGCCCGGCTCCGCCTGGCGGCGGTGCTGGCGGCCGCCCCGGAGGTGCTGCTCCTCGACGAGCCGACCAACCATCTGGACGAGTCCGCCCTGACCTGGCTGGAGGAGCACCTGCGCACCCGCCGGGGCACCACCGTCGCCGTCTCCCACGACCGGCGCTTCCTCGAACGCGTCGCGACGAGCCTCCTGGAGGTGGACGGGGACCGGCACGGCCTCGTCCGGTACGGCAACGGCTATCCCGGCTATCTCGCGGAGCGGGCGGCGGCCCGGCAGCGCTGGGTCCAGCGCCACGACCGCTGGCGCGAGGAGGTCGACCGGACGCGCGAATCGGCCGCTGTCACCGCCCGCCGGGTCGCCCCGGGCCGGCCGATGAAGGACGGCGACAAACTCTCCTACAACCAGGCCGGGGCCCGTGTGCAGCAGTCCCTGGCCTCCCGTGTCCGCAACGCCGAGGAACGGCTGAACCGCCTGCTGGCCGACCCGGTCCCCGCCCCGCCGGACCCGCTGCGCTTCACGCCCGGACTCCGCGCCGGACAGGGGACCGGCACCGCGCTCGACGCCGCGGGCGTCTCCGTCGCGGGCCGGCTCGACCCGGTCGACCTCACGGTCCGGGCGGGCGAGCACCTGCTGATCACCGGCGACAACGGGGCGGGCAAGACCACCCTGCTGCGCGTCCTCGCGGGAGAGCTGACACCCGACCGGGGCCATGTCGTCGGACGCGGCCGGATCGGCTTCCTTCCCCAGGACCCGGCGCCCGGCTCGGCGCAGGAGACCTTGCTGGCCGCCTACGCCCGGGGGCTCACCGGGGAGCCGGAGGAGCACGCCGAACGGCTGCTGGCCCTCGGGCTGTTCGACCGGGCCCGCCTGTCGGTGCCCGTCGCACGGCTCTCCACCGGCCAGCTGCAGCGGCTCGCCCTGGCCCGGCTGGTCAGCCGGCCCGCGGACGTCCTGCTGCTCGACGAGCCCACCAACCACCTCTCTCCCGCTCTCGCGGAGGAGTTGGAGACCGCCCTGGCCGGCTTCGCCGGAACCGTCGTCCTCGTCAGCCACGACCGGTTGCTCCGGAGCCGCTGGCGAGGCGCCCGACGGGAACTGCGGGGCACCCGGTCGACCGTGCGCGAAGGCAGGAGCCCCGCGCCGCCCCTTGCACCCCACCCCTGCCGAAGCGAGTGATCAACCATGCCGCCCCACCGCTCCCACATCGCGATGATCGGCGTCCCGATCGTCAGCCACGTCCTGCCCGGCCTCGCCATCATCCGCGAGCTGGTGGCCCGCGGCCACCGGGTCACCTACGCCAACGACCCGTTCGTGGCGGACCGGATCGAGGCCACCGGCGCCGAACTCGTCCCCTGCTCCTCGGTGTTGCCCGTCGCCGACGACAACTGGCCGACCGACCCCGTCGCCGCGATGGACCTCTTCCTCGACGAGGCGACGCAGGCGCTGCCCCAACTGCACGCCGCCTACGACCAGGATCCCGCGGACCTGTACCTGTACGACATCGGCGCCTACGCGGCACGGGCCCTCGCCGAATCACAGGGACGGCCCCTCATGCAGCTGTCCCCGTCCTTCGTGGCCTGGGAGGGGTACGAGCAGGAGGTCGCGGCGCACCTGCGGGCGCTGCCCGGGGCCTCCGAGCACCGCGAGAGGTTCGGCCGCTGGCTCGCCGGCTGCGGGGCGACCACCCTCGACGTCGACGCCTTCTCGGGGCCTCCCGCACGGGCCCTCGCGCTGATCCCGAAGGCCATGCAGCCCAGCGCCGACAGGGTCGACCCCGACACGGTGACCTTCGTCGGGCCCTGCTTCGACGCCCGGGCCGACACGGACCGGTGGACCCGGCCGCGGGACGCGGAGAAGGTCCTGCTGATCTCGCTCGGCTCGGCGTACACGCACCGGCCGGAGTTCTACCGCCAGTGCCTCGCGGCGTACGGGAACCTGCCCGGCCGGCACGTGGTGCTCCAGATCGGCCGGCACACCGACCCGCGCGAGCTCGGCGACATCCCGCCGGGCGTCGACGTGCGCTCCTGGGTCCCGCAGCGGGCGATCCTGGAACAGGCGGACGCCTTCGTCACCCACGCGGGCATGGGCGGCTGCGGCGAAGGGCTCCTCGCGGGCGTCCCGATGATCGCCGTACCCCAGGGCGCCGAACAGTTCATGAACGCGGACCGGCTGGTGGAACTGGGCGTCGCCCGCCGCATCGACACCCCGGACGCCACGGCCGAGACCCTGCGAGCGGCCCTGGACGACCTGGTCACCGACCCGGAAACCGCCCGCAGGTCGGCGCGGTTGCGCGCCGCCGCCCGGAGCGAGGGCGGCACCCCGCGCGCCGTCGGCCTGATCGAGGCGATGGTGGCCCGGGAGGGCGTCGGGAGCCGGTGAGCGGCGGCTCGGAGAGTGCCGGGATCGGGACGAGCAATGGCTGGGAGGCGGCAGGGGCCGGTGAGCGGCGGCCCGGAGAGCGTCAGGGTCCGGTGAGCAGTGGCTCGGAGGCACGCCCCAGGACCGAGGA
>NZ_UAVD01000037.1 GCF_900460065.1 Streptomyces griseus
GCACCACATTGGCGGCGACGAGCCACAGCGGCTCCGCCGCCACGGGCTCCTCGGTCACGGGGCCGGCCGCGGACTGCCCGGCCGACTCCTCCTCGGCCAGGGACCCGGCCGCCACGGGCTGTGAACCCACGGGTTGCGAACTCACGGGTTCCTCCTCACCTGCACGCGGTCCGACACCGGTTCGTAGCCGATGCGCAGATACACCCCGTTGCTCGTCGGGTTGGCGAGGTCGGTGAACAGCACGACCTCCGCGGCCCCCGCGCCCAGGGCCGCCCGGCCGGCCTCGTCCGTCACGGCGGCCCCGTACCCCCGGCCGCGAAGCTCCGCCGGGGTGTACACGAGGGTCACCCGCACCGTGCCCGCCAGCATCCGGGAGCGGCCCGCGAGCGCCACCGGAGCCCCGCCGCACTCCCAGAGGGTGAGCGCCCCGCGTGCCGTGCCCTCGTCCACCAGCCACGCGGCCGAGGACTTCGACTGCCCGGTCGCGTCGGCGAACCCGCGCACCCACTCCACGAGCAGCGCCCGGTCGGCCGGCGTCGCCGCTCTGGCCCGGCCCTCCGGGGCGGGGGAGGGCGGCCGGCGCGGTCCCAGCCGGTAGAGCCGCTGCTCCTGCTCGGTCCGGTAGCCGGGGAGCCGGGCGGCCAGCAGCGCCGCGGTGTCCCGGTCCGCGTTGACCGCGTCCAGGTCCGGCCCCGCCCCCAGGGCTTCGGCCAGCGGGCCCACCGCCCCGGCCGGCAGCGAGTTCAGCAGCGCCGGATGCGGCGGAGTCCGCACCAGGGTCCCCGCCACCGCCCCGTCCGGCCCGCGCCACCAGCCGAGCACCGGGTCGCCCCCGCCGTAGTGGTGCGGGCCCGCATGCCTCAGCCGTTCGGTGACGGTGAGCGCCACCGTGTGCTCGACGGGCCGTGCGGCGAGCGACGCGCCGGCCGCCGCGAGGAACGTGGCGACGTCGTCCGTGAAGGTCCAGGTCATGCCTCATCGTGCCCGGGGGCCCCGGCCCGGGGCACCTGGATTTCGCCCGCCGGGGTCACGGTCGCACGTAGCGCTCCCCGGCGTCCCGCAGCCGCTCGTGCAGCCGGTCGAACACCTCCGCCGACCGGCCGCCCGGCCAGTCCCCGGGCAGCAGCTCCGGCGGCAGACCCGGGTCCGCGTAGGGGAGTTGCCGCCATGAGTCCAGGGCCAGCAGGTAGTCCCGGTAGGCGGTCTGCGGGCGGGGCGCCTCGTCGGCGTCCCCGGAGGCCTCCCAGTCCCGCAGGACCGGCTCGTGGAGCTCCAGGAACTCGTGGTGCAGCCGCGCCACCGCCGCCAGGTCCCACCAACGGGCCACGGCCTCGCGGGTGGCGGCGAAACCGAGGTGCTCGCCGCGGAACAGGTCCACGTACGGGGCGAGTCCCAGCCGCTGAAGGGTGTGCCGCGTCTCCTCGTACAGCCCGGCCGGCGCGATCCACACCCCGGGCGCGGCCGTGCCGAAGCCGAGCCGGGCCAGCCGGGAGCGCAGCAGATGGCGCTTGTTGCGCTCCGCCTCGGGAACGGAGAACACCGCGAGCACCCAGCCGTCGGAGAGCCGTGGCCCGCGCCGCCGGTAGATCCGCCGGTCCCCGTCGTCCAGCAGTTGCCGGGCGTCCGGTGACAGCGCGTACCCCGCCGAACCGTCCGCGGCACGGGCGGCCACCAGCAGCCCGCGCCGCTTCAGCCGCGAGACGCACGAGCGTACGGAGGGGGCGTCGACGCCGACGGCGTGCAGCAGACGGATCAGCTCCGACACCGCGAACGGCGCACCGTCCGGCGGGCGGCCGTAGGCGCCGTAGAGCGTGACGATCAGGGAACGGGGGGTGCGCAACTCGGCCACGTGATCACTCTAGGGGCGCTGGTCCCGCAGCAGGAACCGCTGGAGTTTCCCGGTGGCCGTACGGGGCAGGGACGGCTGGAAGACGAAGACCCGCGGGCACTTGTGCGGGGCCAGAGCGGCCTTCATATGGGCGCGCAGCGAGTCCGCGGTCTGCTCCGAACCTTCCGTGAGCACCACGTGCGCCACCACGATCTCGCCGCGCAGTTCGTCCGCCCGGCCCACCACGGCGGCCTCCGCGACCTCCGGATGGCGCAGCAGGGCGTCCTCGACCTCGGGGCCCGCGATGTTGTAGCCGGAGGAGATGATCATGTCGTCGGCGCGGGCCACGTAGCGGAAGTAGCCGTCCGGTTCGCGGACGAAGGTGTCGCCGGTCATGTTCCAGCCGTGGCGGACGTACTCGGTCTGGCGCGGGTCGGAGAGATAGCGGCAGCCGACCGGACCGCGCACGGCCAGCAGTCCCGCCTCGCCGTCGGGCAGTTCGTCCCCGCGCTCGTCGACCACCCGGGCCTGCCACCCCGGCACGGGCACCCCCGTCGTGCCCGGCCGGATCGCGTCGTCGGCGGCCGAGATGAAGATGTGCAGCAGTTCGGTGGCCCCGATGCCGTTGATGATCCGGAGCCCCGTGGCCTCGTGCCAGGCACGCCAGGTCGCCTCCGGCAGGTTCTCCCCGGCCGAGACGCAGCGCCGCAGCGCCGACAGGTCGTGGCCGTCCAGGTCGCCGAGCATCGTGCGGTAGGCCGTCGGCGCGGTGAACAGCACCGAGACCCGGTGCCGGACCAGGGCGGGCAGCAGCTGCCGCGGGCCCGCCTGCTCCAGCAGCAGCGTCGAGGCCCCGGCGCGCAGCGGGAAGACCAGCAGCCCGCCCAGGCCGAAGGTGAAGCCCAGCGGCGGACTGCCCGCGAACACGTCGTCGGCCGAGGGGCGCAGTACGTGGCGGGAGAAGGTGTCGGCGATGGCCAGGAGGTCCCGGTGCAGGTGCATGCAGCCCTTGGGGCGCCCGGTCGTCCCCGAGGTGAACGCGATGAGCGCGACCTCGTCGGCGGCCGTGTCCACTGCCCGGTACGGCCCGCTCCTGGCCTCGGCCAGCCGGGTCAGGTCCCCGGGCCCGTCCCCGCCGAACAGGGTGACCCGCAGGCCCGCCACGTCCGCCTCCGCCAGGTCCCGTGCCGACCGGGCGTCACACAGGGCGTGGCCGATCCGCGCCAGCGAGCAGATGGTGGCCAGCTCCGTCGCGCGCGCCTGTGCCAGTACGGTGACGGCGACCGCGCCCGCCTTCATGACGGCGAGCCAGCAGGCGGCCAGCCAGGGCGTCGTCGGCCCGCGCAGCAGCACCCGGTTGCCCGGCACGACGCCCAGGTCGTCGGTGAGCACCCGGGCGACGCGGTCCACCGTCTCCCGCAGTTCGCCGTAGCTCCAGACGCCGCCGTCGCCGGAGCGCAGGGCGGGACGGTCGGCGCCGTGCTCCTCGACGGTCCGGTCCAGCAGTTCGTGCCCGCAGTTCAGCCGGTCGGGGTAGCGCAACGCCGGATCGTCCAGCAGGAGCTCGGGCCACTGTTCCGGCGGGGGGAGGTGGTCGCGCGCGAAGGTGTCGGTGTGGGCGCCCGGGGCGCGCCCGGTCGGCTCGTGAGGCGCGCCGGGGACGCGTACGGACGCGTCGGCGGCGGCTGCGGGCGTGTTCGGCGAGGAATTCGGCTCCATGAAGGATCGCCCCCTTGTCGCCTCTGGAGCGTATCGTTTGGGTGACGGTAGTCAACGGTCCGCGATAAGCCACGGCGTGCGATGCGACGCGATGCCACCCGGCGCGACGGAGCACGCGACACGACGCGACAAGAGAGGCGCCGCCATGACGGCATTCTCCCTCGAACCGGAACAAACCGCCTGGTGCGAGGAGCTCCGTACCCTTGCCGCACAGGAACTGCGCCCGCTGGCGGAGGAGGGGGAGCCCGGGCGGGTCAACCGCCCGCTGCTGGCCGCACTCGGCGAGCTGGGCCTCCTCGGCCGGATGCTGGCCTCCGGGGCGCTGGACCTCTGCCTGCTGCGCGAGTCGCTGGCCCGGGGCTGCACCGAGGCCGAGACCGCCCTCGCCCTCCAGGGCCTCGGCACCACCCCGATCGTCCGGTCCGGCACCGCCGCCCACCGCGAGCGCTGGCTCCCCGAGGTGCGCGCCGGGCGGGCCGTCGCCGCCTTCGCGCTGAGCGAGCCGGGCGCGGGCTCCGACGCGGCGGCCCTGAGCCTGGCCGCCGAGCACACCGCCGACGGCTGGCGGCTCACCGGCGAGAAGTGCTGGATCTCCAACGCCCCCGAGGCCGACGTCGCCGTGGTGTTCGCCCGGACCACCCCCGGGGCGGGCTCCCGCGGCATCACCGCCTTCCTGGTCCCGTCCGACCGCCCCGGACTCACCGGCTCCGCCCTCGACATGCTCTCCCCGCACCCCATCGGCACCCTGGAGTTCGACGGCGTACCGGTCACCGCCGACGACGTCCTCGGCGAGCCCGACCGGGGCTTTCGGGTCGCGATGAACACGCTCAACCTCTTCCGCCCCAGCGTCGGAGCGTTCGCCGTGGGAATGGCCCGTGCCGCGCTCGACGCGACCCTGGACCACACCGCCCACCGCACGGCGTTCGGCGGCCCGCTGAGCGACCTCCAGGCCGTCTCGCACCAGGTCGCCGAGATGGCCACCCGCACCGAGGCCGCCCGCCTGCTGGTGTACGCGGCGGCGGCCGCGTACGACGCGGGGGAGAGCGGGGTGCCGCGCCGGGCGGCGATGGCCAAGCTGTACGCCACCGAGACCGCCCAGTACGTCGTCGACGCCGCCGTCCAACTGCACGGGGCCCGCGCCCTGCGCCGGGGCCATCTGCTCGAACACCTCTACCGCGAGGTCCGCGCGCCGCGGATCTACGAGGGCGCGAGCGAGGTGCAGCGCACCATCATCGCCAAGGAGCTGTACGCGAACGACGCCCCCCGCGCCGAGCCCGCCGCGGCCCCGCGGCCCGACGCCCGGCCGCCCGCCGCCCAGCCGCCCGTGGAGCCCGCGGGCCTCACCCAGGAGCCGCCCGCATGAGTCCGTCCCACCGGATCAACCCGGCCGAACTCTCCCCGCCCACCGGCTTCAGCCACGCGGTCGTCGCCACCGGCGGCCACCTGGTCTTCCTCGCCGGGCAGACCGCACTCGACCCGGCCGGAAAGGTCGTCGGGGCCACCCTGCCCGAACAGTTCGCCGTCGCCCTGGGCAATCTGCTCACCGCGCTCCACGCGGCCGGCGGCGCCCCCGCCGACCTCGCCCGGGTCACCGTCTACGCCACGGACATCGCCGACTACCGCTTCCACGCCCCCGAGCTGGGCCGGATCTGGCGCCGGCTCGCGGGGCGCGACTACCCGGCGATGGCCGTCATCGGGGTGGCCCGGCTCTGGGACGAGCAGGCGATGATCGAGATCGACGGGGTCGCGGTCCTGCCGTGAGCCGGGCCTCCGCGTGCCCGGGCCGGGCCTCCGAGTAGCGGCGGGAGGGCGGCGGGGCGAGGCTGAGGGGATCCGGATGCCGAGCCGACCAGGAGAGTCAGCGGTGACCAGTCAGCCGCCCCAGCGCCCCGCCGCCAGGTCCTACGACGGCGAGGGCATCGTCGTCGGCTTCGACGCGCACCGCTGCCTGCACGCCGCCGAGTGCGTGCGCGGGCTCCCCGCCGTCTTCGACGTCGGCCGCCGCCCGTGGATCCAGCCGGACAACGCCCCCGCCGACGAGATCGCCGACGTCGTCCACCGCTGCCCGAGCGGCGCCCTCCAGTACCACCGCACCGACGGCATGCCCGACGAGGTCCCCGACGTCCCCACCCATGTGTCGCTCCACGGCGACGGAGTGCTGCACCTGCGCGGGAACCTCGAAGTCGCCACCCCCCACGGTCCACGCCACGAGACCCGGGTGATGCTCTGCGGCTGCGGCGCCACCGGCAACACCCCGTACTGCGACCACAGCGGGCCCTGCGCCGGACACGGCTGAGACCGGCCCCGCGCGCGACGGGCGCCGCACCCCCGGCGCCCCCGGACGCCCCCGCGGCGGGCTCGCGGCGGGCCGCGGAACGGGGCTCCCGGGCACAGCGGCCGGGAGGTGTGCGGCGCGCCGGACGGGTGAATCGCCCTGGGGGATATATCTGTATTTAGTGCTCTTTCTTCCGGATGCCCCGCCGCCCGAACCGGACACCCCTCGGTGATCGCGCTCATCGTCGCCCACTTCGCCCTCGCGGCCTGCGCGGGCCCGCTGGTGCACCGGCTCGGCCGGCGGGCCTTCGTCGTGCTGGCGCTGCCCCCGGCGGCGGCCACCGTCTGGGCCCTCACCCGCTGGAACACCGCCGCGTCCGGAGGCGCGGACACCTGGTCCTGGGAGTGGATCCCGGACTACGGCGTCGCCCTCGACCTGCGCCTGGACGCGCTGGCCGAACTGATGGTGCTGCTCGCCGCCGGGGTCGGCGCGCTCGTCCTGCTCTACTGCGCCTCCTACTTCACCGACGACACCCCGCAACTGGGCCGCTTCGCCGGCAACCTGCTCGCCTTCGCGGGCACCATGCTCGCCCTCGTCCTCGCCGACGACCTGATCACGCTCTACGTGTTCTGGGAACTGACCACGGTCTTCTCCTACCTGCTGATCGGCCACGGCAGCGAACACCGGCACAGCCGCCGCTCCGCCCTCCAGGCCCTCGTCGTCACCACCCTCGGCGGCCTCGCCATGCTCGTCGGCTTCCTGATCCTCGGTCAGGCCGCGGGCACCTACCGGATCTCCGCGATCGTCGCCGATCCGCCCGAGGCGACGCTCGCGGTGTCCGTCGCCATCGTCCTCGTGCTGTGCGGGGCCCTGTCGAAGTCCGCGATCTGGCCGTTCTCGATGTGGCTGCCGAACGCCATGGCCGCGCCGACCCCGGTCAGCGCCTACCTGCACGCCGCCGCGATGGTCAAGGCCGGCGTCTACCTGGTCGCCCGGCTCGCCCCCGCCTTCGCCGACGTCCCCGTCTGGAAACCCGTCGTGCTCGTCCTCGGCGGCGCGACCATGCTGCTCGGCGGCTGGCGGGCGCTGCGCCTGAACGACCTCAAGCTCGTCCTCGCCTACGGGACCGTCAGCCAGCTCGGCTTCCTCACCCTGCTCGCCGGGACCGGCAACCGCGACGCCGCCCTCGCCGCCGTCGCGATGATCCTCGCCCACGCCCTCTTCAAGGCCCCGCTGTTCCTCGTCACCGGCATCGTCGACCACGCCGCCGGCACACGTGACCTGCGGAAACTCTCGGGCGTCGGGCGTTCCCTGCCGTATGTCGCCGGCGTCGCCGTACTCGCCGCCGCCTCCATGGCCGCCCTTCCGCCGCTGCTCGGCTTCGCCTCGAAGGAGGCCGCGTTCGAGGCGCTGCTGCACGGCTCCGCCGCCGACCGCTGGGCACTGGCCGTCACCGTCGCCGGCTCCGCGCTGACCACCGCGTACACCCTGCGCTTCGTCTGGGGCGCCTTCGCCCGCAAGCCCGGCGTCCCCGACACCCCCGTCCACCGCGTCGGGTGGGCCTTCCTCGCACCGCCCGCCCTGCTCGCCGTCCTCGGCCTGGTCCTCGGCCCCGGCGTCGGCTGGACCGACCGGCTGCTGGGCGCCTACGCCGACACGTTCCCGGCCGAGGGGAAGCCGTACCACCTGGCCCTCTGGCACGGCTTCGGCACCGCGCTGCTGCTGTCGGCCCTCGCCTGGGCCGCGGGCGCCGTGATCTTCCTGTGCCGAGCGCAGGTCACCCGGCTCTCCCGCCGGATCGCCTGGCCCACCGCCGACAGCGTCTTCGGCCACCTGCTGCTCGGGCAGGAACGTCTCGCCCTCCAGGTCACCGGCTTCATCCAGCGCGGCTCCCTCTCCGTGTACCTCGCCACCACCCTCCTCGTCATGCTCGCCGGACAGTTCGCCGTCCTCGTCGTCGACACCCCCTGGAACGGGGCCGTGCGCCCCCGGCTCTGGGACAACCCGCTCCAGGGCGCGGTCGCCGCCCTGACCTGCGCCGCCGCCCTCCTCTGCCTGACGGTGCGCCGGCGCATGAAGGCCGTCGTCCTGGCCGGCCTCACCGGCTACGGCGCCGCCCTGCTGTTCGTCGTCCAGGGGGCGCCCGACCTGGCGCTCACCCAGTTCTGCGTCGAGACCGTCTCGATGATCGTCTTCGTGCTGGTACTGCGCCGGATGCCCGTCCACTTCCAGGAGACCGTGAGCACCTGGCGGCGGGCCGCCCGCATCCCGATGGCCCTCGCGGCTGCCGCCACCATCGGCGTCGGCGTGTGGGTCGCCGCCGCCGCGCGCACCGCCGAGCCGGCCGGCGCCGCCATGGTCCGGGAGGTCGCCGACCACGGGCTCAAGGACGTCGTGGCCACCATCCTCGTCGACCTGCGCGCCTGGGACACGATGGGGGAGTCCGCCGTGCTCGCCGCCGCCGCGATCGGCGTCACCAGCCTCATCTACCTGCACCGCCGCAGCGAGGGCACCATGGCCCAGGAGGAGTTGCGGGGGCGCACCGCCTGGTCCCTGTCGGCCCACCGCTCCTCCCGGCTGCCGCAGGGCGACGACGTGGCCCCCGAACGCGGCTGGCTGGCCGCCGGAGCCACCCTCGCCCCCGAGCACCGCTCGATCGTCTTCGAAGTGGTGGCCCGGCTGCTGTTCCACCCGATCCTCGTGCTCTCGGTCTACCTGCTGTTCTGCGCCGAGAGCCTGCCCGGCGGCGGGTTCGTCGCCGGACTCGTCGCCGGACTCGCCCTGATCACCCGCTACCTGGCGGGCGGCCGCTTCGAACTCGCCGAGGCCGCCCCCCTGCAACCGGGACTCTTCACCGGCCTCGGCCTCTTCATCTCCACCGGCGTGGGCCTCGTCGGCCTGATCGACGGCACCGTCCTGCACGCCTTCACGTACTACGGACACCTGCCGGTCTTCGGCTCGTACCACCTGAGCACCTCGGTCCTCTTCGACTTCGGCGTCTACCTGCTGGTCCTCGGCGTCGTCCTGGACATCGTGCGGGCCCTCGGCGCCAAGATCGACCGGCAGATCGAACGGGCGGCCGGCGTCCTGACCCCCGAAGGCGGCCCCGAGGCGGGAGGGATCCCCCGATGATCGTCAGTGCCTCGCTCATCGCCACCGCCGTCGTGCTCTGCGCCGTCGGCGGCATCCTCATGCTGACCCGCCCGCTGACCCGCATCCTGCTCGGCGCCGTCATCCTCGGCAACGGCATCAACCTGCTGGTCCTCTCCTCCACCGGCCGGGCCGGCGCCGCGCCCCTGCTCTACGGGGTGTCCCTGAGCCGGGTCACCGACCCGCTGCCCCAGGCCATCGCGCTGACCGCGATCGTCATCACCCTGGCCACCACCGCGTTCCTGCTGGCCATGGCCTACCGCAGCCACCAGATCACCGGCACGGACGAGGTCCACGACGACCTGGAGGACCGGCGCATCGTGCTGCGCGCCGAAGTCCTCGGCGAGCGAGCCCAGTTGCGTGAACAGTTCCGGTCCGGCGCCGAACCCACCGCCGAGGAGCGCGAACGCTACCGGGAGGAGCGCCGCCGCCTGCGCGACCGGCTCCGCGCCGACCGCGCCCGCCAGGCCCGGGGCCGCGACGCCTCCGGCAACCTCTGGAACGACGTGCTGGGCGCGGACCCGGAGGACTACGCACGCGACGGCGACGCCAAGGCGGACGACCGCTACCCCCGCGACCGAGGAGCCGACGGATGAACGCGCTCGTCCCCCTGCCCGTGCTGCTGCCCCTGTGCGCCACCGGCCTCAGCCTCGCGTTCGGCACCCGCATGGCGCGCTTCCAGCGCTTCATCAGCGTCGCCGTGCTCACCGCCGTCCTCGCGCTCTCGGTGATCCTCATGATCGCCGCCGACCGGCAGGGCCCGCTCTCCGTCCACCTCGGCGACTTCGCCCCGCCGCTCGGCATCACCCTGGTCGCCGACCGGCTGTCCGGGCTGATGCTCACGGTCTCCTCGGCCGTCACGCTCTGCGTGCTGGTCTACTCCCTCGGCCAGGGCATGACCGACCGGGACAAGGAGACCCCGCTCGCCGTCTTCCACCCCGCCTACCTGATCCTCGTCGCCGGGGTCTCCTGCACCTTCCTCGCCGGCGACCTCGTCAACCTCTACGTCGGCTTCGAGATCATGCTGGTCGCCAGCTTCGTCCTGCTCACCCTCGGCGGCACCGGACCCCGGATGCGGGCGGGCTCCACCTACGTGATCATCTCGCTGTTCTCCTCCATGCTGTTCCTGACCGCCATCGCCATGACCTACGCGGCCGCCGGCACCGCCAACTTCGGCCAGCTCGCGGGGCGGCTGGCCGACCTCCCCATCGGCGTACAGACGCTGATCCAGGCGCTGCTGCTGACCGTCTTCGCGATCAAGGCGGCCGTCTTCCCGCTCGCCGCCTGGCTCCCCGACTCCTACCCGACCGCCCCGGCCCCCGTGACCGCCGTCTTCGCCGGACTGCTCACCAAGGTGGGCGTCTACTGCATGCTCCGCACCGAGACCCTGCTCTTTCCCGGCAACCGCCTCGGCGACCTCCTGATGGCCATCGCCCTGGCCTCGATGGTCATCGGCATCCTCGGCGCGGTCGCCCAGACCGACCTGAAGCGGCTGCTCTCCTTCACGCTGATCAGCCACATCGGCTACATGGTCTTCGGGATCGGCCTCGCCACCCGTGAGGCGTACGGCGGGGCCATCGTGTACGTCGCCCACCACATCACCGTCCAGACGACCCTGTTCCTCGTCACGGGACTCGTCGAACGCCGGGGCGGCACCACCGAGCTGACCCGGCTCGGCGGTCTGGCCAGGGCCGCGCCGATGCTGGCCGCGCTGTTCTTCGTCCCCGCGATGAACCTCGCCGGCATCCCCCCGCTGTCCGGCTTCATCGGCAAGCTCGGACTGATGCGCGCCGGCGTCGCCGACGGCGGGGTCTGGGCCTGGCTGCTCGTCGCCGGCTCCGCCGCCACCAGCCTGCTGACGCTGTACGTCGTCGCCAAGGTGTGGAACCTGGCCTTCTGGCGGGCCGCCCCGCCCGGCCAGGCCGCCGCGGGCACGGTCCTGGAGTCCGGCGACGACAGCGACGACGACGCGGACGCGGGCCCCGACAGCATCCCCGGCACCGGCGACGAGGGCGTCGAGCCCGTCCACCGCCCGGCGGGCCGGGCCGTTGCCGCGACCCTGCACGAACGGGCCGTGATCACCACCAGCAGGCTGCCCCGCCCGATGGTCGCGGCGACCGCGGCCACCATCGCGATCGGCCTCGCCTTCACGGTGTTCGCCGACCCGCTCACCGCCTTCACCGATCGCACGGCCACCGAACTGCTCCAGCGGGCCCCCTACGTCCAGGAGGTGCTGGGCCGGTGAAACGCATCCTGCGCCTCTCCTTCCGCAACGCCGACCTGCCGCCGCTGAGCGCCGAGTTCGGCACCCGCCGCCGACGCGTGCTGGACCTGCCGCTGATCGCCTGGCTCACCCTCATCTGGGTGCTGCTCTGGTCCACCCTCACCTGGGCCAACGTCATCACCGGCCTCGTCGTCTCGGTCGCCGTCTGCCTCGCCTTCCCCCTGCCCCGCGTCGACCTGGGGCTACGGCTCCACCCCTGGGGCATCCTGCACCTGGCCGTCTACCTCCTCCACGACATGTACACCTCCGGGGTGAAGGTCACCCGGCAGATCTTCTTCGGCCTGCCGCACCGGGCCGCCGTGATCGGGGTGCCCCTGCGCTGCCGCAGCGACCTGATGCTCGCGGCCACCGCCGTCGCCGTCTCCAACGTCCCCGGGGGCTCCATCATCGAGGTGCGCCGGGCCACCGCCACGGTCTTCCTGCACGTCCTGGACGCCGACCGGCCCGAGGAGCTCGAAGCCGCCCGGCGCCAGGTGTGGCGGATCGAGGAGCTGACCGTACGGGCCTTCGGCACCCCCGACGAGATCGCCCGGGTCGCCGGCCCCCCGCCACCGCCCCAGCTCGCCGCCGGGAGGCCCGCACCGTGACCGCACCCGAAGTGGTCGACCGCGTCCTGCTCACCGCCGCCGTCGTCCTGATCCTGATCGCCGGAGCCCTGCTGCTGGCCCGGATCTGGCGGGGTCCCTCCATGCTCGACCGGGCGATCTCGCTGGACGTCTGCGCCGCCCTGATCATCGCGGGCCTCGCCGCCAAGTCCGCCTTCGCCCGGGACCCGTTCTACTTCCCGATCATGCTGGTGCTGGCGTTCCTCGGCTTCACCGGCTCGGTGGGCATCGCCCGCTTCATCGCCGTACGCGACCGTCCCCGCCCCCCGCACCCCGACGACGCCCAGGAGGGCCCGCGGTGAGTCTCTGGCTCCAGATCGTCGACACGGCCGGTGCCGCGCTGCTCCTCATCGGCGCCGCGATCTGCCTGCTCGGGGTGATCGGCATGATCCGGCTCCCCGACGTCCTCTCCCGCAGCCACGCCGCGACCAAGCCGCAGACCCTGGGCATGATCCTCGTGCTGGCCGGGGTCGCCCTGCGGCTGCGCAGCGGCATGGACCTCGCGACCCTCGGTCTCATCGCCTTCTTCCAGATGCTCACCGGCCCGGTGGCCTCGCACCTGGTGGCCCGGTCCGCGTACCGCACCGGCCAGATCGACCACGACGAGCTGCTTTTCGACGAACTCGACGAGCAGCTCACCGACGGCAGGTGAGCGGACGGCGGACGAATGCGCCGCGTACCGCCGCCACCACGGCCCCGCCGCCCGGCGACGAGGGGCCCCGCGGGCCGCTCCACCGCCGGGCGTAGGGTGTCAGGGGGATCGCGCACCGGGCATGTCGAGCAGGGGGCAGGGAACCATGGCGTACGGAACGGTCACGGCGGTCAGCAGCAGCGCCGGGCACACGTTCGGCAAGGAGAGCCGGGAGAGCGTGACCCTGCTCGCCGGACTCGGGGTCGAGGGGGACGCCCACGCCGGGGTGACCGTCAAGCACCGTTCCCGGGTGGCGCAGGACCCCACCCAGCCCAATCTGCGGCAGGTCCACCTGATCCACGAGGAGCTGTTCACCGAGCTGGCCGACGCCGGCTTCACCGTGGCCCCCGGGGAGCTGGGCGAGAACCTCACCACCCGGGGCATCGACCTGCTCGCCCTCCCCGTCGGCACGCGCTTGGGGATCGGCGACGACGCGGTCGTGGAGGTCACCGGCCTGCGCAACCCCTGCCTCCAGATCGAGGCCTTCCAGGAGGGGCTGCTGAAGCAGGTCGTCGGCCGGGACGCGACGGGCGCGATCGTGCGCCGGGCGGGGGTCATGAGCGTGGTCCGCCGGGGCGGTGTCGTCCGCCCCGGCGACCCGGTCGCCGTCGAGCTCCCCGCCGGACCGCACCGCCCGCTGGAACGCGTCTGACCCCCGCGCCGCCCCGTCCGCGCCAAAGCACCGACGGGCCGGTGTCCGGCATGCCATGATGCGGGCAATGCCGGACGCTGGGGGGCGTATGGGAAGCACGGGCACAGTGCTGCGCGAATTGCGCGGCGCACAGAAGAGCGCCAAGGGCGTCTCGCTCTACTCGCGGTACGTGAACCGGCCCACCGGGCGCGTGCTCGCGGCCGGGGCGTACCGGGCGGGCATGACGCCCAATCAAGTCACGCTGACCAGCGGACTGTTCACCTACGGAGCACTGGCCTCGGTCGCGCTCGTCGAGCCGTCCTGGACGCTCGGCGTCCTGGTCTGGGCGGCCCTCGCGGTCGGCTTCGCCTTCGACTCCGCCGACGGGCAGCTCGCCCGGCTCACCGGCGGGGGAGGGCCCGACGGGGAGTGGCTGGACCATGTCGTGGACTGCGGGAAGCTGCTGCTCGTCCACGCCGCCGTCCTGATCTCCTTCTACCGCTTCGGGGAACTGCCATCCGAGGCATGGCTGTTGCTCCCGCTGGGCTTCCAGCTGGCGGCGGTGGTCACCTTCTGCGCGGGTCTGCTGCGCGAGCAGCTCGGCAAGGCGGCGGCGAGTGCCCGGGGCCCGTCCTGGGCGGCTCCGGAGGCCGCCGCGCCCGTCTCACGGGTCCGGGCCGTGGCGCTGCTGCCCGCCGACTACGGGGTGTTCTGCCTGGTGTTCCTGCTGCTCGGCGCACCCGGGGCGTTCCGCGCCGGGTACGCCGTGCTCGCGGTGGTGCAGGCGGTGTTCCTGGCGGCCTTCCTCGCCAAGTGGTTCAGGGAGCTGAAAGCGCTCCGGGCCGGTTGACGAGCACGTCGAGCGCCCGGCGGAGCTGGGTGCTCGACGTGTGCACGGTGTACGGGAAGTAGACGACCTCCACGCCCACTTCGGCGAAGTCGCGCTCCAGCTTCTCCCCCTTGTCCGTGCCTCTCCAGTCGTCTCCCTTGAAGATCACGTCGAACCGGACCTGCTGCCAGGTCTCGACCTTGTCCGGCACGGTCTCCACGAACGCGGCGTCCACGAAGCGCACGCTGCGGACGATCTCCAGTCGTTCGCGGAGCGGGATCATCGGCGTGTGCCCCTTGGCGAGGGCGGCCATCTCGTCCGACACGACCCCCGCGACCAGGTAGTCGCACTGGCTGCGGGCGTGCCGCAGGATGTTGAGGTGCCCGACGTGGAACAGGTCGTACACCCCGGGTGCGTAACCCACCCTGTGCTGCACCATCCGTATCTCTCCCCCCACGGTGAACGTGATCCGGTGATGTTCCAACGACCTTACTGTGAAGAACACTTGTGCAAGCCGTGAACGGATAAGCTCGGCAGGGGCTGTTCCCCGATGGGGGCAGCGGCTGTCGTGGGGGGAAGGCGATCGTCCGATGTCCGAAGCGTCAAGGCCCAGTCCGATCCGAGGCCGCCGTCTTCTGGTGGTTTCGACCAACTACGCACCGGAGCTGACGGGCATAGGCCCGTACGCCACGCAACTGGCCGAGCACTGGGCGGCGTCCGGGGCCCGGGTCCGCGCACTCACCGGCATGCCGCACTACCCCTCCTGGCAGGTGGAGGAGGGATACCGGGACGTATGGAGGACGGTGGAGATACGCGGCGGCGTCGGCGTGCACCGGCGCCGGCACTATGTGCCGCCCCGTCAGACCGCGCTCCGCAGAGCGGCGTTCGAGGCGAGCGTCCTCGCCACCGGCCTGTTCGCCCCACCGCCCGGGCGCCCCGACGCCGTGGTCTCCCAGATGCCCAGCCTCGCGGGCGGCGTCATCGGAGCCCGCCTCGCCCGTCGCCACCGCGTCCCCCACATACCCGTCGTCCAGGACCTGATGGGCGCCGCCGCCGCACAGAGCGGCATCCGGGGCGGCGACAGGGCCGCCGCCGTCGCCGCTGCCGCCGAGCGGTACGCCCTGCGCGGGGCCGCCCTCGTCGGCGTCATCCACGAGAGCTTCGTCCCCGGCGTCACCGCTCTCGGCGTCGACCCCGGGCGCATCCGCCTCGTCCCCAACTGGACCCATGTGCAGGGCCCCACCGCCGACCGCGCCGCGACCCGCGCCCGGCTCGGCTGGCCCGAGGGCACCCCGGTCGTCCTGCACTCCGGCAACATGGGGCTCAAGCAGGGCCTCGACGTCCTGGTGGACACCGCCCGCCTCGCCCCCGACGTCCGCGTCGTCCTGATGGGCGACGGCAACCAGCGCGAGGCCCTGCGGGCCCGCGCCGAGGGGCTGGCCAACGTGGACTTCCTGGAACCCGCGTCGGCCGAGGAGTTCACCGACGTCCTCGCCGCCGCCGACGTCCTCGCGGTCACCCAGCGCGCCTCGGTCCTCGACATGAGCGTCCCCTCCAAGCTCACCTCGTACTTCACCTCCGGACGCCCCGTGATCGCCTCCGTCGCCGACGAGGGCGGCACCGCCGACGAGGTCCGCCGCTCCGGCGCCGGGGCCCTCGTCGCCCCCGAGGACCCGGCCGCCCTGCTGGAGGCGCTGCGGAAGCTGGCCGCCGACCCGGCCGCCGCCGACGCCCTCGGGGCCGAGGGCCCGCGCTACGTCGCCCGCCACCTGAGCCGGGAGGCGGGCCTCGCCCGCTTCGACGACCTGCTCGCCGAGGCCCTGCCGGACACGCAAGGGAGCCCCCGCCGATGACGCCGCACCACCGCGCCCCGGACGACCACGACGAGCCGGCGCTCCTGCGCGACCAGTTCCGCCAACTCCTGCGCTACCGGCCCCTGCTCGTCTGCGGAGTCGTCGTCGGCCTGCTCGGCGGCGGCTACCTCGCCCTCGGCGGCGACGACACCTACACCGCCACCGGCGAGGTGCTCGTCCGCTCCGCGATCTCCGACCCCTTCGCCGCCGGATCCACCGCCGACAAGGGCATCAACATCGGCTCCGAGCGCCAGACCGCCGTCAGCGACACGGTGGGCACCCTGGCCGCCGGGACCCTGCTCAAGGCGGGCGACGACGTCACCGCCCGCAAGCTGCTCAGCGGGCTCCAGGTGACCAACCCGCCCAACACCCTCACCCTCCGCTTCACCTACACCGCCGCCGCTCCCGAGCAGGCCCGCGCCCGCGCCGAAGCCCTCGCCGTGGCCTATCTCGCCCACCGCAAGGCGCGCACCGAGGAGAGCATCCAAAACATGTCCGACGGCTACCGGGCCCAGCTCGGACCGCTGGAGGAGAAGCGCGACCTGCTGGAGGACCAGATCGAGGCCGGAGCGGAGGACGACGTCAGCAGCGCCCGCGCCAACATCATCGTCTCCATCTCCGAGCTGAGCCGGAAGATCTCCGAGCTGAAGGCCCTGGACACCACCCCCGGCTACCTCAACAAGAAGCCCGTCGCCCCCACATCACCCGCCGGCCCCGGCCTGCCCCTGCTCCTCGGGCTCGGCGGCGTCGTCGGCCTCGCCCTCGGACTGCTGCTCTCCTGGGTGCGCCTCGTCTTCGACCCCGCCGTACGCTCCCCCCGGGAACTGGTCCGCTCGCTCGGCGCCCCCCTGCTCGGCACCCTGCCCCGCGAACGCGGGGCCGCCGGCCGCCTGCTCGCCATCGGGCGCGGCACCTCACGGCTGGCCGAGGAGTACCGCGCCGTCGCCTTCCGGCTCGCCTACGACCCGTCGTTCGCCGAGAGCCGCCGGCTGCTGGTCACCGCCCCCCGCGGCGACAACACGGCCGCCGCCGCGGCGGCGGCCAACCTCGCCGCCGCCTTCGCCGAGATGGGCCGCGACGTCCTGCTCGTCGAGGCCGACCTGCGCACCCCCTCCCTCGCCCGCGACCTCGGCTCCGGCTCCCACGAGGTGCGCCCACCGCGCTGGGCCGCCGAGGAGGGCGGCGGCTGGCCCGCCCGCGGTCGCACCCATGTGGACGTCCCCGGGTCCGGGGCCTTCGCCCTGATCCCCGGGACCACCGTCGACAACGTCCCGCGCGCCCTGACCTCACCACCCGTCGGCCGCATCGTCGCCGAGGCCGACCGGGCCGGCAACGTCGTCATCGTCCTCGCCCCGCCCGTCCTGTCCTACGCGGACGCGGTCGCCCTGGTCGACCGGGTGGAGGGCGTCATGATCGTCTGCGACCCGCGCGCGGTGCACCGCAGCGACCTGGAACGCATCCGCGAGATCATCGGCGCCTCCGGGGGCTCCGTTCTCGGCGCGCTGCTGCACCCCGGCCGGCGGCGGCTCGGGCGGACGGAGCGGCGGGCGAAGCCCACCCGGCGCCGGGGTGGCGGAGGACCGGGCCGCACCGCCGAGCCGGACGCACCCGAGATCTCCGGGGATCCCACCGAGACCCTCGGCCTGCGCACCTTCACCCAGCCGGCCGCGCGCAGGTGAGAGCCCGCACCGCCGTCCTCTGCTCGGTCGCCGACCAAGGAGTGGCGGCGCTCACCAACATCCTGGTGCTCCTCGCCGCCGCCCGGCTCTCCACCGTCACCGACTTCGCCCGCTTCTCCGCGGTCTACCTGGTCTTCACGGTGCTCCTCGGCGTCTCGGGCGCGTACACCGGGCAGCCGCTGGTCCTCAAGCGCGGCGCGGGGGAGGAGACCCGGGGCGCCTGCCGGTCCGCCGTCGCCTTCACCCTCCTCGCCTCGGCCTGCCTCGGCGCGCTGCTCGCGGCCGTCTGCGCCCTCGTCCCGGGCGACACCGCCCGCGCGCTGATGATGCTCGGCCTCGTGCTCCCCGTGGTGCTGGGGCAGGACGCCGCGCGCTACGCCTTCTCCACCCTCCAGCGACCCCATCTGGCCCTGTTCGCCGACCTGTTGCGGCTCGGCGGCGTGCTGGGGGCGCTCTTTGCGCAGGACTACGGAGCCTCTCCGGCCCGGCTGATCGCCGTCTGGGGCCTCTCCGCCCTGCCCGCCCTGCTCCTGTCGGCCGCCCTGGTGCACCGGGCCACCGCGGGCGCCCCGGTGCGGCTCCGGCCGATGCTGCGGCGCGGCCACCTCGGACAGCGCTTCACCGTCGAGTTCGGCGTCGGCAACGCGACCGGTCAGCTGTCGGTCCTCGGCCTCGGCGCGGTGGGCAACCCGCTCCTCGTCGGCGCGCTGCGCGGGGCGACCACCCTGTTCGGACCGCTGAACGTGCTCTACACCTCGGCCACCTCCTTCGGACCCCCGCTGCTCGGCCGGGTCGGCGACGAGCGCCGCCGGATCCGGGCCACCGCCGCCCTCGCCGCCGTCCTCGCGGGAACCGCCGCGCTCTGGGCCACCGTGCTCGCCCTGCTGCCCGACCCCGCCGGACGCGAACTGCTGGGCGACACCTGGCCCACGGCCGCCGCCCTGCTCCCCGCCACCGGCAGCCAGTACGCGGCGATGGCCGTCGGCACCTGCGGGCTGCTCGCCCTGCGCATGCTCGACCCGCGCACCACGCTCTCCATCCAGGTCGTCTTCTCGCTCACCGCCGTGGCGTTCCTCGCGGGCGGTTACGTCGTCGGGGGCGTCCCGGGCGCCGCCTGGGGGCTCGCCCTGGGCTCGCTCGGCAAGGCCCTCGCGACCTGGATCAGGGTGGCCAGGATCCGCCGCCGGGGACCCGCGCACCGGGAGCCCGTCAGCGCCGACGCGCTTCCCGCTGCTCCCTGAACGTGGTGATCAGCGCCAGGCACAGCGCCGCGATGGCGAGCTTCCCCACCGCCTGGAGCAGCGGACCGCGCAGCAGGATGAAGGTGTAGCCGGCGATCAGCGGGGCCGCGATCGCCAGCACACTCGCCGGCCCCGGCCCCGCCCGGGTGACCGCGAGGGCGTACCTGCGGTCGGTGCGGGCCGCCGCGTAGCCGATCAGCGCCAGCCCGCCGACCAGCCCCGCCGGGCCGAAATCGACCCAGAACTCGGTCCACAGCGGGGCCGAGAGGTTCGTCATCCGCAGCCCCATCCACTGCCCGACCCGCACCCCGGTGTCCTCCGGCTTCCCGCTCCACAGCGCGCGCGGCACGAAGAACAGCGCTGAGCCCGTCAGTTGGCGGCCGTAGGTGTGTCCCCGGGTGTCCACCCACGAGACGGTGTTGGCGAACATCACCATCTGGTCGTAGTCCTTGGTCACCAGCGGCTCGAAGACCGAAGCCGACTGGACGGGCCGCTGGCCCCCCTCCTCGTAGCGGAACCTGTCCGCGTACGGGAACACCACCAGCGCCCCCACCACCCCCGTCGTCAGCACGGTGCGGTAGAACGCCGCACTGCTCGGGAACGCGGTGAACACGAACGCCATCAGCACCGTCAGGAACCAGTAACGGGCATTGGAAATCGGGTTGTTCACCACCAGGTTCAGCGCCGCCAGCGCCACCCACACCAGCACCGTCGAGGGGGTGCGCCGGGCGCGGCGGGAGGTTGCCAGGCGGCGGGTGTAGAACAGCAGCGCCAGCAGCGCCGGGACCTGGCCGAAGCCCTTGATGAACGCCGAGCCCACGTTGGAGCCCTCCGCCACCACCCCGCTCGCCGCCACCGTCTCGTTGATCTCCTGCCGACTGGAGAAGAAGACGCCGGGACCGCCCAGCTTCAGCACGTAGAACGCGCTCGCCACGAACGCCACCACCACCAGGATCCGCAGCCGCACCGGATGCGCCCGGGCGGGCCCGCCGCCCGAGCCCCGGACGGAGGGCGTCCGGCGGCGCAGCGGACGGCGGGAGGCCAGCAGCGCCCCCAGGTCGTAGGCCGCGCACCCCACCAGGATCATCGAGATGGCGGTCACCAGGTCCTGGCGCGGTCCCACCATCGGCGTCGGCGTCTGCTCGATCACCACCTGGGCGAACGGCGCCACGCCCATCGCGATGTACACGAACATCCAGAAGACGCCCTGGAGCAGCCGCCGCCGGGTCGAGAGGATCATCGTCGCCAGCCGGGCCCCCGCGTAGCACGTCAGCACCAACTGGAGCCAGTACGCCGTGTCCCGGACCCCGCCGCCGGGCTGGGCGGCTATCACCGCGGGCAGGAAGCAGACCAGGCCCAGGATGAGCGGCACGGACAGCGCCCGCGACAGCATCGACCAGGCGATCCGCCGCTCCGGGGGGCCGCCGGGCTCTTTTGGCCCCGCCGGTAGCCCGTTCACGCGGTCGGCCTCGCTCCGCGCCGACGTGTGCACCGACGTCATGCGCCCCCCCCGGGATCAGTGAACCGCTGGACACTCTAACGAATCGGCCCATATGAGGAAGACCGATGGCTACGCTGTGAACAAGTAGCCATGGTCGAGGGGAACTCCGGTGAAAATCCTGCACGTTGTCACGCTCCACACCCCGGATCACGCCTTCGGTGGACCGACCCGGGTGGCGTTCAACCTGTCCAGGGTCCAGCGGGCCGCCGGGGACGACGCCCGCGTCATGGCCCTCGGCGACGGCTTCCCCGGCGGTGAGCTGCCCGGCCAGGTCGAGGGAGTTCCGGTCCACCTCTTCCAGGCGCGGCACCTGCTCCCGATGTTCGAGGTCAGCGGCATCACCTCCGCCGCACTGCTGAACACCGCGCGCCGCATGATGCGCGGCGCCGACCTCGTACACGTCCATCTGATGCGGGACCTGGTCACCCTGCCCGCGGCGCTTCTCGCACTCGCGACCCGGACGCCCCTGGTCGTCCAGACCCACGGCATGATCGACCCCACCGAGAAGAAGGTGGCCCAGCTCACCGACCTGCTCGGGGTCCGCAAGGTGCTGCGCGAGGCCGACGCGGTCCTGCACCTCACCGAGATGGAGCGGGTCGATGTGAACGCCGTCGCCGCCCCCGTCCCGCTCACCCGCACCGTACGGCTGGTCAACGGGGTGCGCCCGCAGGAGCGCAAGCCCGCCCGCGAGCCGGGCCGTCCGCCCACCGTGCTGTACCTGGCCCGGATCCAGAAGCGCAAGCGCCCCGAGGACTTCGTCGCCGCGATGCCGCACGTCCTCGTCCGTCACCCGGACGCCCGGTTCGTGCTGGCCGGGCCGGACACCGGCGCGCTGGCCGGCACCCTCGCCCTGGCCCGGAAGCTGGGGGTGGCCGACTCCCTGGACCACGTGGGTCCGCTGGAGCACGACGAGGTCCTCGCCGCCGACCGCGCGGCCGACGTGTATGTGCTGCCGGCGATCGAGGAGCCGTTCCCGGTCTCGGTGCTGGAGGCGATGTCGGTCGGCACCCCGGTCGTCATCACCCGCACCTGCGGGCAGGCCCCGGATGTGGCGGGGGCGGGGTCGGGCCGGGTCATCGACAGCCGGGTCGGGGAGGACGCGGCCAACGCCCGCAAGGTCGCCGACGCGATCCTGGAGCTGCTGGAGCCGGAGGCCGCCGAGCAGGCGGGCAAGGCCGCCTGGGAGCTGGTCAACGAGCAGTTCACCATCGAGGCCGTCACCGCCACCCTCCGGCGGACCTATGAGGACGTGGTCCGCCGGAGGCGCGGGTGATGGCCACCTTCTTCGTCAACGCATGGGCCGTTCCCTGGACTTGAGGGCGATCTGCCAGCGGTAGAAGCTCATCGCCAGCGCGAAGTCGAAGCCCGCCCGGCCGTCCAGGAAACCCCGCTTGTAGAGGTACATGTAGGCGAAGGACACCACCGGCTTGAACGGCGCCTTGTGGAACAACTGCCCCTGACGGGACTTGACCTGGCGCACCTGCTCCTTCACCTCGGGGTGCTGCTCCAGCCACGCCTCCCAGTCCGAGTAGCGGTTGTGCCGCTCGAACCAGGCGGTCACCGGATCGAGGTCCTGGTGCTCGATCGGGTGGGTGAGCGTCCCCACGGTCGCCGCGACCGGCTGGTAGTGGCCCTCGACCTCACCGATGCCCGGGGCGTCGAGGTCCCCGACCTCCGGGTAGTGGCAGCGGGTCCGGTCGGTCAACGAGCGCTTGCGGATGGTGTATCCGTGCCGCAGCCGCTTCCCCGAGAACCAGTAGCCGAGCGGTATGTCGTACGCCGCCGGCTTCGGGGCCGCCGGGTCCCGGAAGGTCGCCCGCAGCTCGGCCAGCAGCCCGGGGCTCAGCCGTTCGTCGCCGTCCAGGAGCAGGATCCAGTCCAGATCGGTGCGGACGTTCTCCAGGCACCACTGCTTCTTGCGCGGGTGGCCCCCGTCCCAGGTGTACGTGACCACCTCCGCGCCGCACTCCTCGGCGATCTTGACGGTGTCGTCGGTGCTGTGGGAGTCCACCACCACGACGGCCTCGAAGTGGCCGAGCACCGATCTCACCGCCTCCGCGATGTTCAGCCCCTCGTTCTTCGTGGGGATCGCCACGGCTATCGGCAGCTTCGGCTTTCCTGCGGTCATCCGTCGGCTCCTTCGGGCAGCCAGGCGTAGCAGCCTGTGGAGGTGAACGTACGGGCGGACTTCGGGATCGTGATCGTGCGTGACGTGCCGGTGTCGGACGCGCCCGAGGACAGCTCCTTGCCGCCGGCTCCGATGATCCGCCAGGTGCAGGCCGTGGTGGGGGAGGCGGACCGGTAGACGCCTGGCCGGAGCCGGTCCCCGGTGTGCGTGCCGTCGGGGTAGGCGTACGCCGCCTCGTCCACCAGGTCCTGGTGCCGGGGGCAGAGGCCGGCGACCGCGTCCGCCGCGTCCGGGATCTCGTCCGTCGCGATGGCGCCGACGGCGGTGTCCCGGTCGGCCTTGACCAGGTAGCGGAGCCTGTCGCACGCCTCCTGGCCGGTCTGGAGCACGGCGGCCGGGTCCATGCCCTTCGGCACCCGGTCCGCCAGGTACTCCCGCTGCTTCTCGGTGAACGTCCCGGTGGCCGGGGTGATCTCGTCGGACGGTGTCTTTCGGCCCGTGGCGGGGGCGGCGGGGCCGGCGGCGGCCGGTTCCCCGGGCTCCCCGGCGGCGGGCTTGGCGGGCGGGGTGGGCGTGGCGGCGGACGGGCCGGGGGCGGCGGGCCCGGAGGCCGCGGGGCGCTGGGCGCCCGCGGCCTCCGGGCCGTTCCCGCCGGCGGACGAGCCGCAGGCGGCCAGCGCCGCCGTCGCCATGACGACGACGGCGCCGGCCAGGAACGGGTTCCTCATCGGATCAGCCATTCCTCAGGGCGTAGTGCGCGCTGACCTGCGAACCGCTCAGCGTGGTCGGGTAGACGGCGGTCTCGTCGATCTGTCCGGCGAAGAAGTCGCTCGTCGGCCGGCTCGGCCAGCCGGACAGAGTGTCCCCGCCGACGCGCCAGTATCCCGGGTTGCCGTCATTGCCGGAGACCAGGATGTTCGACGCGCGCAGCTGCCCGTCGACGTACAGCGCCATGCCCTGCCCCAGGGGGCCCTGGGTGGCGACGACGTGGTGCCACTGTCCGTCGTTGTAGGCGGAAGAGGTCGAGATGGTCCGTGCCCCGTTGCTCTGGACGCCGAACACGAGCCGCCCGTCGTTGCGCATGTAGACGTTCTTGTCCTGACGGGTGCTGTTCTGCTGCGTCTTGTTCCCGAAGCCGATGATCTTCCCGCCGTTCCTGGTGGTGGTCCTGATCCAGGTCTCCACCGAGAACCGGCCCGGCGCGGCGTGCAGCCGGTTGCCGAACGCGTAGTCGTCGGCGCCGTTGAAGCCGATCGCCGTCGAGGGCCCGGCGACCGCCGCCGGGGTCTGCTGGTAGGCGGGGCCGTTGCGCAGGAAGCCGTTGTTCAGGTTTCCGCTGCTGTCGTGGGCGAACGTCGACGTGCCCTCGTCGTAGCGCCAGTAGAGGGTCGCCCCGTCGGACCTGACCCGGGCCGGGTACGCCTCCGCCGTGCTCGCCACGGTCGCCGACTGGGCCGGGGACTTGGCGCTGGTGTTGGTGCCGTCGCTCGCGGTGATCCGGTACGAGTGGGTCTCGCCCGGGGCGACGTCGGTGTCCGTCCAGGTCAGCTGGGGCCGGTCCCAGAAGACCGAGTAGCCGGTCGTCGTGTGGACCGGGGTGTTCGAGCCGTCCTTGTAGATCCGGTAGGTCAGCTCACCGTCGTCGGTGTCGAAGCTGGTCTGCCAGTTCACGTCGATCCGCCCCGGGGTCAGCGTGGACAGGCTGACATTGGGCACCCAGGGCGATCCCGTGTCCGGACCGTCCGCGAACCGGGTGAGGCCCTGCTGCGGTCTGCTGTTGACGGTGGTGAACTCGCCGCCCACCCAGAGGTAGTGGCTGCCGCCGCTGCTCACCTGGCTCATCACCCGCGGTCCGACCGGCTCGCCGATGCCGTCGTTGGTGTCCGGGAACCACGGGAGCAGCTTCGGGTCGTCGACCGACTGGGCCAGCAGATGCTTGCGCGGCTGGTCGGGGAAGGCGCCCATGCTGGCGCAGTCGTGGGCGTGGCTGCCGCTGTAGAGCACGCCCGAGTGCACCAGCACCGCCTGGGTCGCGCCGAGGCAGGTGTCCCGCCAGCGCTGCTCGAAGTCGTCGAGGTCCAGGGCGATGCGCCCGTCGAACACCCCGCCGCCGGTGCCCTCGTTGCCGGTGTAGAAGCCGGTGGCGTCGGTGGTGATGTCCTGGACCGTGGAGTTGTTGTGGATGAACCCCGGGTAGGACTTGGCCAGTTGTCCGCTGGTGGCGTCGACCACGGCCAGCGCGTGCGTGTTCGTGCCGTTGATCCGGAAGAAGTCACCTCCGAGCAGCACGTGGCGCCCGTCCGGAGTCACCTCGACCGCCCGCGCGACCTCGTCGGCGTTGGCCGTGAAGGGCAGTAGCGAGGCTCCGGTCGTCACGGCGGCGAAGTGGCTCCTGGTCTGCCCGCCGACCGTGGTGAAGTCGCCCGCCAGATAGACCGTGTCGTCGGTGACGGCGAGGCCCCGCACGGTGGCCGAGACCCCGATCTTGAAGTTGTTGCGGACCGTGCAGGTCTCGGTGTCGATCGCCGCGATGTTGCTGACCCCGACACCGTTGACCGCCCCGAACTGGCCCCCCGCGTACAGCGTATCGCCGTCCGGGGACAGGGCCAGGGACCGGACGGTCGCGGTTCCCGAGGAGACGGTGAAGGACAGCGAGCAGTCGGTGGGGGCCCCGGTCGCCGCGTCGAACGCGGCGAAGTTCACCGCGGGCTGTTCGTCCGTTCCCGGGGCGGCGGCGGGGGGCCGCAGGGTCGAGAAGGTGCCGCCCGCGTAGACGACGCCGTCCCCGGCGGCCATCGACCAGACGATGCCGTTGGTCTGCCAGGTCGTGAGGTCGTCCGCGGTGATGGCGACCGGTGGTGTCAGCGCCGCCGCCGGAGAGGTCCCGGCCGCGGTCGCGGTCAGGGCTCCGGCCAGCAGGCCGAGAGCGGCGGAAGCGGCCCGCACACGGCCGCGTCCTCCGGTTCTCCGCCCCGTACTTCTGTTCATCATTCAGCTCCGAAGGTGAGATTCGAGCTGCGGCCTTCAGGCCGCGGGTCCTGCCTCGCCCGACCGGACGCGGCGGACTGTCCGGCCCGCCGCTGGTCGGGGCGAGTGAGTAGGCGGAGCCGAGGCCCCGCCCGGTGCCGGCGCGGTGAGCTCCACCGGGGAACGGTGGAGACGGCGGTCGCGCCGGTGATCTTCCCGGACACGGGCGCGGCTGGCGCCGGCCGGGAGTCGGTGTGACCGACGGCGCGGCCCGGGCGCCGGTGACCGGCACCCCCGCGGCCGCCGTCGGTGGGAACGGCCGTCGGGCCGGACGGGGCCGCCGGGCGGACGCGCGGGAACGTGCCGCCCGGCCGGTTCACCTGTCCACCCGTACGGCGGCGCCGCTCAGCTGGTCGTCCAGCCGGCGGATGTCGGCGTCGACCATGATGCGGGCCAGCTCGCGCGACCTCACCTCGGGCTTCCAGCCGAGCAGCTGCTCGGCCTTCGACGCGTCGCCGATCAACGCGTCGACCTCGCTGGGGCGTTCGTACTTCGGGTCGTAACGCACGTGCTCGCGCCAGTCGAGCCCCGCGTGCTCGAAGGCGAATTCCACGAACTGCCGGACGCTGACCCCCTCACCGGTGGCGACCACGTAGTCGTCGGGGGTGTCGCACTGGAGCATCCGCCACATGGCGTCCACGTACTCCGGCGCGTACCCCCAGTCCCGGACCGCGTCCAGATTCCCCAGGTGCAGCCGGTCCTGGAGCCCGGCCTTGATCCGGGCGACGCCCCGGGTGATCTTCCGGGTCACGAAGGTCTCGCCGCGGCGCGGCGACTCGTGGTTGAAGAGGATCCCGTTCACCGCGAACATGCCGTACGCCTCGCGGTAGTTGACCGTGGCCCAGTAGGCGTAGACCTTCGCCACGCTGTACGGGCTGCGCGGGTGGAACGAGGTGTCCTCGTTCTGCGGCGGCGGGCTGGCGCCGAACATCTCGGAGGACGAGGCCTGGTAGATCCGGGTCTCGATGCCGCTGGCCCGGACCGCTTCCAGGAGCCGGATGGTGCCGAGCCCCGTGACGTCACCGGTGTACAGCGGGGCGTCGAAGGACACCCGCACATGCGACTGCGCGCCGAGGTTGTAGACCTCGTCGGGCTGGATGTCACGCAGCAGGTTCACCAGCGCCACACCGTCGGACAGGTCCGCGTGGTGCAGGACGAACGAGCGCTCCGGCTCCTCCGGCCCCTGGTAGATGTGGTCGATCCGCTCGGTGTTGAAGCTGGAGGAGCGGCGTATGAGGCCGTGCACCGTGTATCCCTTGTCGAGCAACAACTCGGCCAGATACGAACCGTCCTGGCCGGTCACTCCGGTGATGAGCGCGGTCTTCGCCACGATTCCCCCTTCTCTGCTGATCGCCTCGGCGGCGATGGTCACCGACATATCTGAATTAAGGCGTTCTGCGGCGAAGTGTCACCGCAGTTCCCTTCTGCTGGCACAATCCGAGCCATGACGACCGAACTTCCCGTCCCTTCCCAGGAATCCGACCGCTCCCTACTGAGGCCGGGCTCCCGCATATTCGTCGCGGGACACCGCGGCCTGGTCGGTTCGGCGGTGGCCCGCCGCCTCGCCGACGACGGCCACGAGGTGCTCACCCGCGGCCGTGACCTCCTCGATCTGCGCGACGCCGCGCGGACCGGGGCGTATCTGAAGGAGGTGCGCCCGGACGCCGTGGTGCTGGCCGCCGCCAAGGTGGGCGGGATCATGGCCAACAGCACCTACCCCGTGCAGTTCCTGGAGGACAACCTGCGCATCCAGCTCAGCGTGGTCGCCGGTGCGCACGCGGCCGGGGTCGAGCGGCTGCTCTTTCTCGGCTCGTCGTGCATCTACCCCCGGCTCGCGCCCCAGCCGATCCGTGAGGACGCGCTGCTCACCGGCGAGCTGGAGCCCACCAACGAGGCGTACGCCCTCGCCAAGATCGCGGGAATCGTCCAGATCCAGTCGTACCGGCGGCAGTACGGCGCCTCCTACATCAGCGCCATGCCCACCAATCTCTACGGGCCCGGCGACAACTTCGACCTGGAGACCTCGCACGTCCTGCCCGCGCTGATCCGCCGCTTCCACGAGGCGCGACGGGACGGGGCCCCCGAGGTGACCCTGTGGGGCTCCGGCTCCCCCCGCCGCGAGTTCCTCCACGTCGACGACCTGGCCGCCGCCTGCGTCACCCTGCTGGAGGCCTACGACGGCGACGAGCCCGTCAACATCGGCTGCGGAGAGGACCTCACCATCCGTGAACTCGCCCGGACCGTCGCCGAGGTGACGGAGTATCGGGGAAGCATCGGCTGGGACACGTCGAAGCCCGACGGGACGCCCCGCAAGCTGCTCGACGTCACCCGCCTCTCCTCCCTCGGATTCACGCCGCGGATCCCGCTGCGCGACGGCGTGGCCCGCACCTACGCCTGGTGGCTCGGCCAACTTCAGCCCGGACAGTGACCGTTCGCCGCCGGGAGGTGTCTCGCGGCGGCGAACCGGCGGTGTCTGACGCATCCGCACCCTGCCGTCCTCAGTACGCCCCGCGGCCGTCGGCGACGGCGCGCACGGTGCGGGCGAGAAGTCCCATGTCGGCTGCCACCGACCAGTTGTCGACGTACCAGAGGTCGAGCGAGACGGTCTCCTGCCAGGACAGATCGGAGCGCCCGCTCACCTGCCACAGCCCCGTCAGCCCCGGTTTCACGGTGAGCCGGCGGTGCTCCCTCTCGTCGTACCGCGAGGCCTCCTCCGGCAGCGGCGGGCGCGGCCCCACCAACGACATCTGTCCCAGCAACACGTTGACCAGCTGGGGGAGTTCATCGATCGACGTCCGCCGCAGCAGCCGTCCGACCGGCGTCACCCGGGGGTCGCCGCGCATCTTGAACAACGGGCCGTCCGCCTCGTTGCTCGCGGCCAGCCGCGCCTTGAGGTGCTCCGCGTCGGCCACCATCGTGCGGAACTTCCACATGGTGAACGGCCGGTTGTGCTGCCCCTGCCGGACCTGCCGGTGGAAGACCGGCCCCCGCGAGGACAGCCCGACGCTGAGCGCCACCGCCAGGAGCAGGGGGGTCAGGGCCAGCAGCCCCACCAGGGCCCCCGTGCGGTCCAGCACGTTCTTCAGCACCGTCTGCGGCCCCCCGCGCAGCGGCGGCGCTATGTGCAGCAGGGTGAGTCCGGCCGCCGTGACGGGGCGCACCCGCTCGGCCGCCACCCCGGGCAGCTCCGAGACCACGGACAGGGCGACGCCCCCGTCGTGCAGCCCCCAGCCGAGCCGACGCAGCCGGTCCCCGGTCAGCTGGGGCCCGGGAGCCACCAGCACCAGGTCCGCCGCGTGCGCGTAGACCCCGCCGAGCACCGTCGACACGTCGTCGTCGGCCGGGCAGCCCGCGAGGCGCCCCGGCACCTGCACCCCGTCCAGCTCCAGCCGGGCGGTGCCCACGGGTATGGCCGCGACCAGGCGGTAGTCGTGGTCCGTACGGGAGTTGAGTAACTCCGCCGCCCGGCCCACGGCCGAGGCCTCGCCGACCAGGAGCACCCGGCGGGCCCGGTGGCCCCGTCGCCCGGACCGCTGCCACCGGCGCACCCCCGCCACCGCCGTGGCGATGAGCAGCCCCGGTGTCACGGCCACGACGGCCGTGGCCGGGTCCACCGGGGCGTCCGCCGCCGTGTGCAGGACGGCCAGCAGTCCGATGAGCACGAGCCAGTCCCCGACGGAACCGAGCGCGCCGCCGGGTCCGGTCCCCGGCCGGTCGGTGTACCGCCCCCGGACGCCGCGCAGCCCGGCCCAGACCAGCCCCGCCACCGCCGCGGCCGCCATCGGGCGCGGCTGGTCGCCGGCGCGCAGCAGCAGCCAGGCCGGACCGGCCAGACCCAGCAGGTCGGTCAGTGCGGCGAGGGCCGGGCCGGGCGCCGGCTTTCGCCGGGACGGTGCCCGGCCGGCCGGGTCGCGCTGTGCTGTCGGGGCCCTCCACAGCTGTTCCAGGGCCGCCGTGCGGTTCCGGGACGCGGCGGTGCGGGGGCGCGGCGCACCCCGGAGCCCCACCGGTCCGGATAGGTCGGTATCAGGTATTTCGACATGCCCCATGAACCCCCCAGTCACAGTCGCACCCCCACAAACGCGACGCATCCGCCGATCCCATGGACTGACGGATGCGCCCTCGCTCGGTGCACGATATCCACACACGTGCCATTTCGCTGGAGTTCTCGTGAAGTTCAGACGGCTCGGCCCAGACGGCTCCGATCGGCCGGAACCGTCCGATGTCGCCTTGTGGGTACGGATGTTGATGGAGCGACAGATCGGTAAGCGCTTGTGCGCGGCGGCGTCGGGGGGCGTCCTGCGGAGGCCGCGGCTCCGGTGTGCTCCGGCGGGAACGCGCTAACCCCCTGGCAGGAGCCGTGCCCGGCCAGGGGGTTCGCGGACGCGCCCGCCCGCCCGGGGGTCCGGGCGTGGCGCTTCAGGGTCAGAACGCGCCGTCCGTGCGCCTCCTGGTGCGCCGGTGGATCAGCAGGCCGCCGCCAACGAGGGCTGCTGCCACGAGAGTTGCGGACATCACAGTGACCCCGGTGGCGGCCAGGCTGCCGCCGCCGGACGTGGTCGAGGTCCCGGTGCCGCCGGCGGCACCGCCGCCGACCGTGGATCCGGCGCCGCCGGACGCACCGGCTCCGCCGGCCGTGCCCCCGGAGCCGGAGCCCCCGGTGCCGGATCCGCCGCCCGACCGGGTGCCGCCGTCGCCTCCGGCCGTCCCGCTGCCTGTCGTGCCGTCCCCTGTCGTGCCGCCGGTCGAGGTGTCACCGCCGCCGCTGTCGCCGCCCGTCCCCCCGCCGGTGGCCGCCGCCGTGACGGTGAGCGTCACGGCGGAGGTGCGGGTGGTGCCGGCGTCGTTGCGGAACTCGGCGCGGTAGCGGTAGCCGTCCTGCGCGGTCCTCGCGGTGAACGTGAGGCCCGGACCGGTCGCGCCCTCGACGTCCTTCCAGGTCTGCGAGCCATCGGCGCTGACCTGCCAGCGGACCGCGGGCTCGGGAGAGCCCTCGGCCGCCGCGGTGAGGGTGACTTCCTCACCGTCCTCGGCCGCCAGGTCGGCGGGCGCACGGGTCACCAGCGGTGAGATCTGCCGGACCAGCTTGGTGATCCGGCCCTCGGCGGGGTTCGTCACGAAGACGGTGGCCCCGCCCGGTTCGACGGCGAGCGAGGCCGATCCGGACTGGGAGTGGTTTCCGGGCAGCGACAGGTCCTTCGCGGCGGGGGTGAAGTCCTCGGTGTCGTACACGGTCAGCGTGCCGTTGTTGTCATTGGCCGGATCGGAGAGGTCCCCGCCGTCCTGCCAGACGACGTAGGCCCGGCCCGTCTCCTCGTCGAAGGCGGCGTCGCGGGCCAGGTCCGCGCCCACGAGCGTCCTGAGCAGTCTGCCCGCCGCGTCGAAGACGAGCACGGACCGGCCGACGCCCACCCAGACCGCGCCGGTGGCCGGGTCCGCCTCGGTGAATCCGGTCAGGCCCTGGGCGCCGGGCAGTGCGAAGTCCGCGGTGACCTCGAACGACGCGAGGTCCACCCGGTGCAGCCGGCCGGCCGCGAAGTCGGTGAACCAGATCGCGCCCCGGGCGGGATCGGCGGCGAACTGCGCCCCGCCCGGGAGTGTGACGCTCCGGGTCGCCGCGCCGGTGGCCCGCTCGATCTCGGAGAGCTTCGCGCCCTGGGCGACCAGCACCGTGCCGGGGGTCGTGCCGGGGGCGATGTCGGTGATGGTGGATCCGGTGAGCCAGACGCCCGAGGCCTTCTCGTCACCGGCCTTGGCGCTGCCGACGCCCCGCAGCGGGTAGTTGTAGACGACGCCGTCGCCCGGCAGCGGTCCCGCGATGCGGGCGGCCGTCGAGGCGCGCATCTCTCCGGTGGGTCCGGGCGCCTGGCTGGTCCAGCTTTCCGACTTCCCGTCCCGCGGGTTCAGCACGTGCAGGCCGCGCTCGTCGACGTCCGCGGTGTCGGGGAGGTTGTCCGCTCCGACGTACAGCTTCTTCGACGCGGGGTGCAGCAGCAGGTCCAGCGGCTTGCCCGCCGAGGTGAAGTCCGCGGCGGGCTTGTACGAGACGGTCCCCGCGGGCACGTCGACGCCCTCGCCGCCCGGTTCGCCCGGCTCCTGGCCCGCGAAGGCGACGGGTATGCGGACGTCCTGCGACCGGTCGCCACTGGAGCGGTGGTCGGCCCGGGTGACCAGTGAGCAGGCCACCTCGGCGCAGTCGAGGCCGTCGCCCTTGGCCGAGATCTCGATCTCCACGTCGAAGGTTCCGCCGGGCCCGAAGGCCCGGGCCAGATCGCCCTCGTACGGGTCGCCCGCCGGCACGATCCACTGCGAGGTCTTCGAGCCGCCGCTCATGTCCGCGCCCCCGAGACAGGGGGAGGGCACCCGGTTGTCGCCGTTGTCCTTGCACAGGGCGACGTAGATGCCCGACTTCTGGCCGTACCCCTCGCCGGTGACCCGGACCTTCTCACCGGCCGGGTCGAGCCCGGTGGTGGCCGAGACGGTCAGCTTCTGCCCCTGGGGGCCGGTGGCCGTCTTCGGGGTGCCGGCGTCGGCGCTGACCGCCGCGCCGGTGGGGACCGCCGCGAGCAGCAGGGCGGCGACGGCGGCCGTACCCGCCCGGCGCCCGAGTCTGCGGCGGCCGGTCGGCGGGGAGCCGGGAGCGGTGCCCGGAGTGGATGTCATGTCATTCCTCGTCACGACGCAGGGGAGCCCGGTCCCGGCACGTACGGCCGGGACCGGGCGAGGGTCTGGTGGACTCGACTGGTGCTACACGAAGGTGATCGGGGCGTGGACGTCGTACTTGCGGTCGTTGGTGTCGGTGTGGTCGGCGCGGGTCACGATCGCGCACTCGACGGTGTCGCCGCAGACGTTGCCGCCGCCGAGGTCGGCCTTGACGTGTATCCGGACGCTGAAGGTGCCGCCGGCGCCGAACGGCGAGGTGTTGGGGAGGCCGCCGCCCAGGCTGGACACCCAGTGCGAGGCCCCGGTGGTGCCGGCCTGGTCCTGGCCGCCGAGACACGGCGAGGGCTTGTTGGCGCCCTGGGCCCCGTTCACCACGCACAGGCTCACGTAGACGCCCTGGCCGGTGTTGTAACCGCTGCCGGTGACGGTGATGTTGGCGCCCGCGGCGGCGGCCGTGTTCGGGCCGGAGAGCGAGAGGTTGTAGGTGGTGCCCCCGTCGGTGACCGTACGCGTTCCGGTCGCCGCGGCGGCGGGGGAGGCGAAGGTCAGGGCCAGTGCGGAGGCGGCGAACGCGGCGAGCCCCGCGCGGGCGACGGTGCGGGTGGAGGGAACAGCACTCATGAGATGAGCACCTTTCTCGGCATCGGTAACCAGAACCACGGACACCCAGTCGACTTAGGTAAGGCATACCTAAATCGATGTCTGTTGGGTTGTCAACAAAGGCGGTGCCCACGGGGGCTGTTCACGGATGTTCTCCCCGGGCGTGACGGTCAGCCCGCTCCGGCCGGCGGCAGGGCCTGCTCGGTCCAGATGGTCTTCCCGGTGGGGGTGTACCGGGTGCCCCACCGCTGGACGAGCTGCGCCACGATGAAGAGTCCGCGCCCGCCCTCGTCGTCCGCCGCGCTGTGCCGCAGGTGCGGCGAGGTGTGGCCGGTGTCGGCGACCTCGCAGACCAGCGTGCGGTCCCGGATGAGGCGCAGCCCCAGTGGCCCGCCCGCGTACCGGACCGCGTTGGTGACCAGCTCGCTGACGACCAGTTGGGTCGTGAACACCAGCTCCTCCAGGCCCCAGGCCTCCAGCTGTCCGGTGGCCAGCTCGCGGGCGCGGCCCACCGACACCGCCTCGGCGGTCAGCTCCCAGTCGGCCACCCGCTCCGCGTCGAGTTCGCGGGTGCGGACCAGGAGCAGGGCGGTGTCGTCGGCGCTCGTGCCCTCGGGCACCAGCTCGGAGACCGCCCGGTCGCACAGCTCCTCCAGCGACGCCGTACGGTCGCCGAGCACCCGGCCCAGGGTGTCGAGGCCGCGTCCGATGTCGTGGTCCCGGGCCTCGACCAGGCCGTCGGTGAAGAGCGCCAGCAGACTGTCCACGGGCAGGTCGATCTCCATCGACTCGAACGGCAGCCCGCCGAGACCGAGCGGCGGCCCGGCGGGCAGGTCCGGGAACGACACCCGGCCGTCCGGTCCGACGACCGCCGGCGGCAGGTGTCCGGCGCGGGCCATGACGCAACGCCGGGAGACCGGGTCGTAGACCGCGTACAGGCAGGTCGCTCCGGTGGTCACGTCGTAGGTCTCGACCGCTCCGCCGTACGCGTCCGACCGGTCCTCGGCCGGCTGTCCCACCAGATCGTCCAGCCGGGTCAGCAGCTCGTCGGGGGCCATGTCGAGCTGGGCGAAGGCCCGTACGGAGGTGCGGAGCCGGCCCATGGTGGCGGCCGCCCGGAGCCCGTGCCCGACCACGTCCCCCACCACCAGGCCGACCCGGGTCCCCGACAGCGGGATCACGTCGAACCAGTCCCCGCCGACGCCGGTCACGTCGTCGGCCGGCAGGTAGCGGTGGGCGGTCTCCACGGCGGACCGCGGCGGCAGGTGATGGGGCAGCAACTGCCGCTGGAGCGCGAGGGAAGCGGTGCGCTCGCGGGTGTAGCGGCGCGCGTTGTCGATGCTGACGGCGGCGCGGGCCGCCAGCTCGTCGGCCAGGGCGACCTCGCCGTTGTCGAACGTGGTCGGCCGGTCGGGGGCGGGTGCCCGGCCCGCGGCGTCGGAGCCCGTACCCCGGTCGAAGGTGACGAGCCCCAGAACGCCGCCCCCGCCCCGCAGCGGAATGACCAGGGTGCCTTCGTCGAGCACCAGACCGCCCGAGGCCAGGCTGCGGTTCTGCGGTGATCCGGGCGGATAGGCGACCGGCGGATACGGCTCTCGCGGCTCGCCGGGGCCCCGCGCCGCCCCGGGCGGTCCGGTCCCCGGGCGGTCGTCCGTCCCCGGCGGCCCCGCCCCGGGGAGTTCGCCCGCTCCCGCCTGCCCGGGGTCCGGCAGGCCGGGATCCGGCGTACCGGACCCCGGGGCCGACCGTTCGGCCACCCGCAGCAGGGACATGTCCGCCGGGCTGCCCACCGCCGCCGTCTCGCCGGTCACCGCAGCCCGGGTGACGTCGACCCGGACGGTGGTGGCGAAGTCCACCACGGCCACCCCGGCGATCTCCTCGGCGGTGTTGGCGACGTCCAGGACCGTGCCGATGCGGCGGCCGGCCTCGACCAGGAGGGTCAGCCGCTCCTGGACCCGGTAGCGGTCGGTGATGTCGAACGCGTCCTCGCACACGCCGAGCACGTGCCCGTGGGCGTCCTCCAGCCGGTAGTAGGCGCAGGACCAGAGGTGGTACCTCCCCGGGTCGCTGGGCGGCTGTCCCCGGAAGTGCAGGTCGAGGATCGGCTCACCGGTGTCGAGGACCTGACGCATGACGCCGCTGAGCATCCGCGGGTAGCCGGGGGTCACGAAGGAGCCCGTACCGTACAGCTCGTCGGCCCGCTTGCCCCGGAACGCGGCCAGCGGCTGCCCCATCTCGCGTTCGTAGGCGGTGTTGCTCCAGCTCAGCCGCAGGTCGGTGTCGTAGATGGCCAGACCGACGGGGGACTGGGTGGCCAGCCCCTGGAGCAGGGCGATCCGCGACTCCCAGTGCAGCAGCGACTCCACCTCGGACGCCACCAGGATCCGGTCCGGCTCGCCGGGGCCGTGGCCCTCGGCCCCGCCGGGCAGCGGACAGGTCGCCGTCGCCACCAGCAGCTCACGGCCGTCCCGGGTGCGCGCCAGGCGGATCTCGTTGCCGACGAGGGACGGCGGGCCGGGACCGGCCGTTCCGGCCGCTTCCACCGGGAGGAGACCACCGGCCGGCCGCTCCGGGAGGAACGCGGTCACGGGCCGTCCCAGGGCGTCGGAGGGGGCGTAGCCGAGCAGCTCGGCGGCGGCGGGGCTCCAGCCGATGACGGTGCTCTCGGCGTCCAGGACCATCGTGGCCGCCCTGGTGATGTCCAGGGGGCCGCGGAAATCGGCGCTCTCCGCCGTGTTCGCCGCGCTCACGGCGCGGCTCCGGCCCGGTTCATTACCCTCAGAATCCGCCCTGCCCGGGGCCGGCACAACCGCGGTGCTCCGGGCGCCGGCCGGTGGGCGCCGGGCTCAGCGCACCCCGTCGGTCCGGAACTGCACGCTGATGCGCGGCCCGACGGCCCGGGCGGTCTTGGGGATCGCGTGCTCCCAGGTGCGCTGGCAACTGCCGCCCATGACGATCAGGTCGCCGTGTCCGAGCGGTCGGCGGACCGGGGCGGGGCCCGGGCGGCGCGGCCGGAGCGCGAGGTGCCGGGGGGCTCCCAGCGAGAGGATCGCGACCATCGTGTCCTCGGTGCTCGCCCGGCCGATGGTGTCCCCGTGCCAGGCGACCCCGTCGCGGCCGTCCCGGTAGAAGCACAGTCCCGCCGTGGTGAAGGGCTCGCCCAGCTCGGCCGCGTAGTGCGTGCCCAGTGCGGTGCGGGCGGCCTCCAGGGCCGGGTGCGGCAGGGGGGCGCGGCGGCCGAAGAAGGCCAGCAGCCGGGGGACCGCCACCACGCGCTCGTACATCACGCGCTGCTCGGCCCGCCAGTCGACCTCGCGGACCAGCGTCTCGAACAGGGTGTCCGCGCCCCGGAGCCACTGCGGCAGCACGTCGATCCAGGCGCCGTGGCCGAGATCGGTACGCCGCAGTCCGCTCAGGGGGCCGGTGCCGACCTCGGCCTCCTGGTCGAAAAGCGAGCTTTGCAGGTGTACGGACATGAGGAGAGCGTATCGCTATTCGAGCATGTGTGCGAATAGCTAGCGAGTCACGGAGGCGGGTCCGTCCTTGATCAGATCGGCGCACTTCTCGCCGATCATCATCGTCGTGATGCACGGATTGACCGCGGGAAGGAACGGCATGACCGACGCGTCGGCCACCCGCAGCCCGGTGACGCCCTTCACCCGCAGCTCGGGGTCGAGCGGCGAGTCCGGGTCCTCCGCCGGACCCATCCGTACGGTTCCGGCCGGGTGGTAGACGGTGTTGTGCGTCTCGCGGATGTAGTCGAACAGCTCCGCGTCCGTGGTCGCCCCGGGCCCCGGGGCCAGCTCGGTCCCCGCCCACGCGGCCATCTCCGGCTGCGCCACGATCTCCCGTGCCAGCCGCAGCCCGTACGTCATCACCCGTACGTCGTGCTCGTCGGTGAAGTAGCGCGGATCGACCCGGGGCTTGTCCCGGAAGTCCCGGGTCCGCAGCCGCACCGTGCCCCGCGACCGGGCCCGGGTGACGTTCGGGGTCAGGCAGAACGCGTTGTCGGAGGTGGGGTAGCCGCGCCGGTAGGTGTTCAGGTCGAACGGCACCGAGCCGTAGTGGAACATCAGGTCCGGCCGGTCGAGCCCCGGCTCGGTGTCCGCGAAGATCCCGATCTCCCACCACTGGGTGGACGTGGTCACCATGGGCTGCTTCGCCTCCCACATGACCACCCCCTCCGGGTGGTCCTGGAGGTGGGAGCCGACGCCGGGGGAGTCCACCCGCACGTCCACCCCGGTCTCCCGCAGATGCCCGGCCGGACCGATCCCCGACAGCATCAGCAGCTTCGGGGAGTCGATCGCCCCGCAGCAGACGATCACCTCGCGCCGCGCGTGCACCGTCCCGCTGTGCACGGTGTCGGGCTCCAGGTACTCCACCCCCGTGCACCGCGCGCCGTCGAACAGCAGCCGCTTCGCCTGGAGCCCGGTCCGTACCTCCAGGTGGGGCCGCTTCCCCAGCACCGGGTGCAGATACGACACCGAGGCCGAGGAACGGGTGCCGTCCTCCCGGGCGTTGATCTGGAACCAGTGCGCGCCCCGGATCACGGTGGAGCCCGTGTTGAACGGGACGGTGGGGATGCCCGCCGTCGCGCAGGCCGCCAGCAGGGCCGTACCGCAGGGGTCGCGGGGCGGCACCGTCCGGATGGTGACCGGGCCGGAGCGGCCGTGGTGGTCGCCGGGCGCGTCGTTGGCCTCCAGCCGCCGGTAGAGCGGATAGCAGTCCGCCGCGCTCCACCCCGTGCAGCCGAGCGCCGCCCACGCGTCGAGGTCCTCGGCCGGGGCCCAGAAGGCGATGCAGGAGTTGTGCGAGGAGCAGCCGCCGAGCACCTTGGCGCGGGCGTGCCGCAGGAAGCTGTTGCCCCGCTCCTGCGGCTCCACCGGGTAGTCCCAGTCGTAACCGGACTCCAGCAGCGCCATCCACCTCTCCAGCCGCAGGACGCTGTCGTCCCCGACGTCCGAGGGGCCCGCCTCCAGTACGCAGACCGTGACGGCGGGGTCCTCGGTGAGCCGGGCGGCGATGACCGCACCGGCCGTACCGCCGCCGACCACGACGTAGTCGAACGTGGGTACGGAGCTCTCTTCGGGCATCGGGGTCTCCAGGGTTCGGGCGCGGACGGGGCTCCGGGCGGCCGGCGGGTCTTGGGGGTTCAGCCGGCCGGCGGGGCGGCGGTGGGGTCGTCCTGGGCCTCGACGCGGTGCTCGGCGAGCACACCGGTGCGGTGCCGCTGCACGAACCAGTAGTAGGCGAAGCCGCCGAGCGCGACGACGCCGATGAACAGGAACGCGCCCCAGCGCAGATACCAGTGCTGCGGGCCGGTCGCGTTGTACACCTCGGCGCGCGGCCAGGCCAGGTTGAGCGACATGGCCGTGCCCCAGAGCACGGCGGCGATGTTGACGGGCAGCCCCCAGCGGCCCAGCGAGAACGCGTCCCCGCCGCACGGCTGCCGGTCGCCGCGCAGCCGGCGCAGCAGCATCGGCACGGTGACCAGCAGATACGCCAGGTAGATCATGATGATCGCGATGCTGGTGATCACCGAGAAGATCTGCGGCTGGTTGATGTTGACCACCAGGATGACGACCCCCACCACCCCGATCAGCACGGCGGGCGCCACGGGCGTCCCGAAGCGGGGGCTGACCCTGGCCAGCTTCGATCCGGCGGGCAGGTTGTTGTCCCGCGCCATGGCGAACATCAGCCGGATCCCGGCGGCCTGCACGGCCAGCACGCACACCGTGATCGCGACGACCACCGCCCAGAGGAAGATCTCCCCGACCGTGTCGCCGAGCGTCGCCGGCACCACGTACTGGAGTCCGCCGGTGGAGAGCTCCTCGGCCTTGAGGTCCGGCACCGCGAGCAGCGCGAACAGCAGGATGAACGCACCGATCAGGAACGACGCGATCAGCGCCCGCAGAACGGCGCGGGGCGCGTTGCGGGCCGGATCGTGCGACTCCTCGCCCAGCGAGGACGCGGTGTCGAAGCCGTACATCACGTAGGCGGAGGCCAGCGACGCGGTGAGGAACGCGCCGAAGTAGCCCAGCGGCCGGCCGCTGCCCAGCCCGTACGTCTCCGTCAGCGCGGTGCCGGGGCCCCGGGTGATGTGCGCGCCCAGGAAGATGATCAGGGCGAGGGCGGCGATCAGCTCGATGAAGACACCCGCGGAGTTGATCCGGGCCATCAGCCTGACGCCGAACGCGTTGACCAGGGTGGAGAACAGGATCAGCACACTGCCCAGCAGGACGGCGTTGGCCGCCTGGTCGTTCCGGCCGCTCCCGTCGCCCACGAACTGGAACCACGCGTCGATCTGCGGCAGCGTGATCTGGTAGGCCAGCGCCACCGCCGACAGGGTCACCATGGTGGCCGTCATCATCATCCAGCCGCCGAGCCAGCCGACGTGCGGACCGCCCATCTTCTTGGCCCAGTTGTAGATCGAACCGGCCACCGGATAGCGGGCCGCCAGCTCGCAGAAGCACAGGGCCACCATCAACTGACCGCAGAAGACCATCGGCCAGGACCACCAGTAGGCCGGACCGCCGAAGGCGACCCCGAAGTAGAACAGCTGGAAGGTGCCGGTCAGGATCGAGATGTAGCTGATCCCGGCGGCGAACGTGTGGAAGTCGCCGAGCGTGCGGCGGAGTCCGGGCCGGTAGCCCAGCTCGCCGAGCGCCCTGTCGTCGGCGCTGCCGGGGGCGGCCCCGGCAGCCCGGTTCCGTACCGGACCGCTGTCCGGACTCACTCGAACCACCGTTGCGGAACCGCCGCGACCTTGCGCCAGACGTGCTTGGCCTCCTGGTACTCGGCCAGCCCGGCGGGCCCCAGCTCGCGGCCGAAGCCGGACTGCTTCATCCCGCCCCACTCCGCCTGCGGTACGTAGGGGTGGAAGTCGTTGATCCACACGGTGCCCACCCGCAGCCGTGCGGCCACCCGGTGGGCGAGCCCGTCGTCCCGCGTCCACACGGCCGCCGCCAGCCCGTACACGGTGTCGTTGGCCAGCCGGACCGCGTCGTCCTCGTCCCGGAACCGCTCCACCGTGAGCACCGGCCCGAACGACTCCTCCCGCACCACCGCCATCGAGGTCGCGCACTCGTCCAGCACCGTGGGCGGGTAGTAGAAGCCGTCCGCCAGCGCCGGATCGTCCGGCCGCGCCCCGCCGCAGCGCAGCACCGCGCCCTCGGCGATGCCCTCGGCCACGTACGCCTCGACCTTGTCGCGGTGCGCGGCGGAGATCAGCGGGCCGCTGCGCGCGTCCTCGTCGAACGGGCCGCCGAGCCGGATCCGGCGGGCCCGCGCCACCAGCTCGTCGGTGAACCGGTCGTGCAACTCGTCCTGGACGAGGAGCCGCGCCCCGGCGGAGCAGACCTGCCCCGCGTGCAGGAACACCGCCATCAGGGCGTGGTCGACGGCGGTGTCGAAGTCGGCGTCGGCGAAGACGATGTTGGGATTCTTGCCGCCCAGCTCCAGGGCGACCTTCTTCACGGTGGCCGCCGCGGCGGCCATGACGCGCCGCCCGGTGGCGAGCCCTCCGGTGAACGACACCAGGTCCACGCGCGGATCCTCGGTCAGCGGCGCGCCCACCACCGCCCCCGCCCCGAGCACCAGATTGGCCACCCCGTCCGGCAGCCCGGCCTCGGTCAGCAGCCGCATGAGCAGGACGGCCGTGTGCGGGGTCAGCTCGCTCGGCTTGAGCACGAACGTGTTGCCCGCCGCGAGCGCCGGAGCGACCTTCCAGGCGGTCTGGAGCAGCGGATAGTTCCACGGCGTGATGAGCGCGCACACCCCCACGGGCTCGTGCACCACCCGGCTGTCGACGCCCGCGAGCCCGGTGTCGACGACCCGGTCGGCGCCCCCGGCGGCGGCGAGGTTGCCGAAGTACCGGAAGCAGTTCGCGATGTCGGCCATGTCGGAGGCGCTCTCGACCAGCCGCTTGCCGGTGTCCAGCGACTCGGCCCGCGCCAGGACGGCCCTGTCCCGCTCCAGCAGCTCCGCCACCCGCAGCAGCAGCCGCCCCCGCTCGGCGGCCGGCGTCCCCGGCCACGTCCCCCGGTCGAAGGCCCGCCGGGCCGCGGCGACGGCCGCGTCGGCGTCCCGGACCCCGCCCTCGTCGACCTCCGCCACCAGCGTGCCGTCGGCGGGACAGCGGATCTCCCGCCTCCGCCCCTCGGCGGCGCCGGTCCACCGGCCATCGATGAACAGCTCCGGCATGGCTCCTCCTGTACGGGGGTGGCAGCGGCGCCCCGCCGGCTGCGGGCTTCCGCGACGACCGGCTCCCCGGGTGACGGCATCAGCACAGACGCTAGGGCTGCGCGCCCGGGTGCGCAGTGCGGGCGGGGCCGACCGGAGCAGCCGCCGACCGGGACGGCGGACGGGCCGCCGCGGACGCCGCGGGTGCGCCCACCCCGGACGGCGGGCGGGCCCCACCCCGGACACGCGTTCGGCTACCGTTCCCCCGTACCGACGGATGCCCCCATCCCGCCCTGTTCTCCGAGGAGTTGCCCCCATGCCGCAGATCACCGTCGACTACTCCGGCACGCTCGCGGCGGCCTTCGACCGGCAGGCCTTCGCGCTCGCCCTGCACCCGGTCGTCGTCGACACCGTCGCCGCCCGGCCGGAGGCCTGCAAGACCCGCTTCCGCCGCGTCGACGACTTCGTCATCGGCGACCGGACCACAGGCCACGCCGTCCTGCACATCGAGATACGTCTGCTCCACGGCCGCCCCGACGACACCAAGATCCGCCTCGCGAACGCCGTACTCGATCTGATCGCCGCCCGGGTCCGGCCGGCCGACGGCGTCACCCTGCACTCCTCCGTCGAGGTCCCCGACCTCGACGTGACGTTCCGGAAGCGCTGAACGGGCATCGCCCCGGGTAGGTCGGGTGGGCAGGACCGGAAGGCCGGAACGTCGAATGAGTGGAGTGCCAGACATGCGTGGAGGCAGCGTCGCCGTGGTCGGCGGCAGCATAGCGGGGTGTGCCGCGGCCCTGGCCGCGTCGCGCGGGGGAGCCGAGCGGATCACCGTCCTGGAACGCGCCGATTCCCGGCTCCGTGACAGAGGGGTCGGAATCGCCCTCCACAGCGACCGCTACGACGAGTTGAGGGACGCCGGATACGTCGCCCCGGAGATGCCCTGGGCGCCGCTGACCCGACGGGTCTGGAGCGTACGGGACGGCGAGGCCGATCACGGCCGGGTCGTCGGCGAGCAGCCGTTCCCCTTCCGGGCCTACAGCTGGGGCTCGCTGTGGAGCGAACTGCGCCGGCGGGTGCCCGAGGGGGTCTCCTACCGGTCCGGCACGGTGGTCACCGGTGTGGAACCCGACGCCGACGGGGTGACCCTGCGCCTCGCGGACGGGCACCGGGAGCGCTTCGACGCCGTGATCGGGGCCGACGGATACCGATCCGTGGTCCGGGAGGCCATGTTCCCCGGCGCGGACGCCGCGTACGCCGGATACATCGGATGGCGCGGCACGTCGCCGGAGGTCGCCGACCTCCCGTCGGACGGCCACGACGCGCACAACATCGTCTTCCCCGGCGGCCACTGCATGATCTACCGCATCCCCGACGGCACCGGCGGACACCGGCTCAACTGGGTGCTCTACACCGCGCCCCCCGAGGCCGACGGCCTCCACCCCGACCTGCGCACCCCCACCTCCCTCCCGCCGGGCCGGCTCAACTCCGAGCTCACCGCGCGCCTGAGGGCCCTGGTCGCCGACAACTTCCCGCCGTACTGGGCGGCCAGGGTGCTCCGCACTCCCGCCGAGACCACCTTCATCCAGCCCATCTACGACCTGGAGGTGCCGCACTACACCTCGGGACGCATGGCACTCGTCGGTGACGCCGCCAGCGTCGCCCGGCCGCACATCGGCGGCGGCAGCGTGAAGGCGCTCCAGGACGCCACCGCCCTGGAGGCCGCCTGGACGGCCGGGGGCAGCTGGAGGGAGGTCCTGGAGAGCTACGACACCGCGCGCGGGCCCATCGGATCCGCCATGGTGGCGCTCGCCCGCCGGATGGGCGCCGCGCAGGTCGAGCACACACCCGACTGGTCCGCCATGGGCCGGACCGCGTTCGACACCTGGTGGCAGGACCAGAACGAGGGCTCCGACCGGCGCAGCGGATTCGGCGGACACAGCCTGAAGCCCCGGTAGGCCTCCCGGGGCGGGGAAGGGGCGCGGCCCGGCACCACGCCCCTTCCCCCCCCGCGCGTGTCAGACCGCCGTCGTCGCCAGCTCCAGGGCCGCGTGCAGCGCGCTGCCGTCGGCGCGGGCGTCCGCACCGTCCATGCGCAGCGTCGCCCGCCCCGAGGTGAGCACCGTCAGCGCTCCGGCGGACTCGACGGCCTGGGCGGGACTGGGGGAGACCAGCAGCACCGCGATGCCCTCGCCCGCCAGCGTGGCCACCAGCCCGTGCACCTGGCGGACGAGCGCAGGGGCGAGCCCCTCGGTCGGCTCGTCGAGGAGGAGCAGCCGCGGCGAGCCGAGCAGGGCACGGGCCAGCGCCAGCATCTGCTGTTCGCCGCCGGACAGCTCCGCACCCCGGTTGCCCCGCCGCTCACCCAGCCGGGGCAGCAGCTCCGTCACGCGTGCGGGGGTCCACACGCCGGGCCGCTCCGGGTCGCCCCGGCGGGGCGGGCGGTACGACAGCCGCAGGTGCTCGTCGACGGTGAGCCCGGCGAACACCCGGCGGCCCTGCGGTACGAGCCCGATCCCGGCACGCGCGATCCGGTGCGCGGGCAGCCCCGTGAGGTCGCGGCCGTCGAGGCGTACGGTTCCGGCGCTCGGGCGCATCAGTCCGGCGACGGTGTGGACGAGCGTGGTCTTGCCCGCGCCGTTGTGGCCGACGACGGCGTGGACCGTGCCGGCGGGCACCGACAGGTCGAGCCCGTGCAGGACGGTGCCGCCGTGGTATCCCGCGGTCAGGCCGGTGAGTTCGAGCATCGGGCGTCGGTCATCCTCTCGCTGGTGCGGCGGCGGGACCCGCCGTCGAGCCGGTGCCGTGGTACGCGTCGCGGACCTCGGGACGCGTCAGCACCTCCCTCGTCGGGCCGGTGGCGATCGTCCTCCCGGCGGCCAGCACCGTGACCGTGGAGCAGACCTGGGCCACCACCTCGACGTGGTGCTCGACCAGGATGACCGCGACGTGAGGGGGCAGGGCGCCGAGGATGGCGAGCAGCCGGCCGATGTCGTCGTCGGTCAGTCCGGCCGCCGGCTCGTCCAGGAGCAGCAGCCGGGGGCGGCCCGCCAGCGCGGCGGCGAGGTCGAGCATGCGGCGCTGCCCGTGCGAGAGCGTGGCCGCCGGCCGGTGGGCGAGATCCGCGAGGCCGACGGTCTTGAGGTGGCTTGCCGCGGACGCGGTGTGCAGCCGGTAGCGGGACGGGCTGCGCCAGGCCCCGCGGCGCTTCGGATGGTGCGGCCAGCCGGCCAGGACGATATTGTCCAGCACCGACAACTCGCCTATCACCGATGGCTGTTGAAAGCTGCGGGCGATGCCGAGACGGCTGCGCCCGGCGGTCGGCGTCCGGGTGATGTCGGTGCCGTCCAGGGTGATCGTGCCGTGGTCGGGCCGGTCCGTGCCCGCGATGAGGTTGAGCAGGGTGGTCTTGCCGGCGCCGTTGGGGCCGATGACGGCGTGCCGGGCGCCCGCCGGGAGCCGCAGGCCGACGTCGTCGACGGCGGTGAAGGCGCCGTACCGGCGGGTGAGCCGGGCGAGGTCGAGGACGGGGGGCTCCGGCACGGCGGATCCGGGTGCTGATGTCATGGGGAGACCTTCCCGGCGGGGTTTTGGGCGGGCGCGGACGGGGAGCGGTCCTCGACGGCGGGGAGCCCGGGCGGCGGCCCGCTCCCCGCCCCGCCGCGCAGCCCCGCGAGGCCGCGCGGCAGCAGGTACACGGTGGCGACGAAGAGCACGCCGAGCAGCAGCGGCCCGTGGCCGGGCCAGGAACCGGCGACCCAGTCCCGGGTGGCGACGATGAGGCCGGCGCCCAGCAGGGCGCCGATCACGGACGTCGTACCGCCGATGACGACCGCCAGCAGGGCGAACGCGGCGATCTCGAACCCGACGTCGGCGGGGGCCAGATACTGCTGGACGGTCACCATCAGCGAACCGCCCACCCCGGCCAGCGCCCCCGCGCAGATGTGGGCCACCAGCAGATAGCGCCCCACGGGGTGTCCGGAGGCGCGCATCCGGGCCTCGGCCCCCCGGGTGCCGGTCAGCAGCTTGCCGGCCGGGGAGCGCAGGACGAGCAGGGTGACGGAGACGGCGACGACGGCGACGACGAGCGCGTAGGTGTAGAGCTCGCTCTCCTCCAGCATCTCCTCCCCGCCCCACAGCGCCCGGGTGGCCGGGAAACCGACGAGCCCGTCGGCTCCCCCGGTGACGGACTTGAGCTGGTTGACGACCGCGCCGGTCAGCTCGCCGACGGCGAGCGTGATCATCAGGACGGTGGTGCCGCGGGCCCGGATCACCGCCGGACCCACCACCGCGGCGAAGACGGCGGCGGCGAGCGCCGAGAGGGCGAGCTGCACGGGCCCCACGGTCCACCCCGCCTCCGCGAGGTTCGCGGTGGCGTACGCCCCCACGGCGAAGGGCGCGGTCTGCCCGAGGGTGGGCAGACCGGCGTAGCCGGTGAGGATGGTGACGCTGACCGCGAGCAGCCCCAGGGCCAGGGCGGAACCGGCCAGCGAGATGCTGTACGCGTCGAGCAGGGCCGGCAGGGAGATCAGCACGACGAGCAGGACGAGCAGCGGGGCCGCCCGCCACCACGCGGCCCCGCCCGGCAGCCGGCCGATCCGGGACGGCACGCGGCTCCCGGGCACGCGGCCGGCGAGGCGGCTCCGGAGCCGGGCGACCGGGTCCGGTCCGGGGTCCTCCGGGCCGTGCCCCGCGGTCGGTTCCGCGAAGCGGGAGCGCAGCACCAGCACCGCCGCCATCGCCGCGAAGAGCAGATACGGCGCCAGATCGGGCGCCAGCGCGACGCCCAGCGTCTGCACCTCGCCCACCGCGATCGCCGCGAAGAAGGTCGCCCACAGCGAGCGCAGCCCGCCGAGCACGACCACCACGAGGGAGAGCATCAGCACGTTCTCGGAGGTACCGGGGCCGGGGCCGATGATCGGCGCCCCGAGCACCCCCGCCGCCCCGGCCAGCGCCCCCGCCGCCGCCAGGACGCCGGTGTGCACGGCCCGGGGGTTGCGACCGGTGGCCGCGAGCATCTGCGGATCGTCGGCGGCGGCCCGTACCGCGGCGCCCATCCTGGTCCGGGTCAGCACCCAGGTCCCGAACGCCGCGAGCAGCACGGCCATCACGATGAAGCAGAGCCGGTAGGCGGGGTAGCGGTGCCCCAGCAGCATCACCGAGGAGTCGAGGGCCTCGGGGACCCGCACGGGGAGTTCGTCCGCCCCGAAGACCTGGATGAGCAGATCGCCGCCGATCAGGGCGAGCCCGAAGGTCAGCAGTGCCTGCGCCAGATGCCCGCGCCGGGCGAGCGGAGCCGTCGCGGCGGACAGCCCCGCCCCGGCGAGGCACGCGGCGGCGGTTCCGGCGGCCAGGCCGAGGGCGAGACCACCCCAGGTCCCGTCGCTGAGCTCGGCCCCCGTGTAGGCGCCGATCGCGTACAGCGTGCCGTGCGACAGGTTCAGCACACCCGCCGTGCCGAAGGCGAGACTCAGGCCGGCGGCGACCACGAACAGCAGCAGCCCGAAGGCCACTCCGTCCACCGCCGGTATGAGGTGGCCGTCGAGGAGGTCCATGTCAGCTGCCGAGCGTCGCCAGGTCCTGGACCATGACGTTGGCCAGCTGGTTCCCGTCCGGCCGCACCTGGCGCAGATACCACGTCTGCACCGGTGAGTGGGCCTTCTCGCCGAACTCCCAGGCGCCGCGCGGGCTGTCGATCTGGCCCAGCCCGGCGATGGCCTTGTTGATGGTCTGCGAGGTGACGTCGCCGTCCTTCGCCGCGTCGGCGATCGCCTTGTCCAGCACGGCCGCCGCGTCGTAGGACGCCATCGCATAGGTGGTGGGCTGCGTGTCGTGCTCGGCCGTCCAGTCGGCGGCGAACGTGCGGTTGGCCTCGTTGTCGAGGTCGGCCGCGTAGTTCAGGACCGAGTAGATGTCCTTCGCCGCCGCGCCCTGCGCCTGGAGCACGCTGCCCTCGGTCACGAAGGCCGTGTACAGCGGCAGGTCGGCGATGTCCGACTGGGCGTACTGCTTGGCGAAGTCGATCGCCGCCTTGCCCGCGTAGAAGCAGTACACCGCCTTGGCGTCCGTCTTCGCGATCTCCGCGAAGTACGGCATGAAGTTGGTCGTCTTCGGGAACGGCGTCCAGGTGGTCTTGCCGTCCGGGTTGGCGAGCTTCCCCTTGATCCGCTTGAACTCGTCGGTGAAGCCGCGGAGTTCGTCGTGGCCTCCCTGGTAGTCGGGGCCGATCGCGTAGACCGGCCCGTCGACCTTCTCCTTGATGTACGGGGCGATGGCCCGGCCCGGCTCGTCGGAGAGGAAGCTGGTCGTCCAGACGTACTCGATGTCCTTGACCGGAGGCCGGGCGTTCGATCCCAGGAGGGGGATCTTCGCCTGCTGGATCAGCGGCAGGACCGCGTTGACCGAGCCGCCGCCGACGAGGCCGGTCAACACGTCGACCTTGTCCTTCTTGACGAGCTTGGTGGCCGCGGGCACGGCGGTCGGCGGGCCGTCGCCCTCGTCCGCCACGATCAGCTCGACCTTTCGTCCGCCCAGCTTGTTGCCGTGGGTGTCCAGGTACAGCTTGAAGCCGTCCCGCAGCTCCGTGCCGACCGGCTCGTAGGTGCCCGACAGGGAGGCCACGAGGCCGATCTTCACGGTGTCGTCATCGTCGGCGCCGCTGTCACCGCTGCAACCGGTCACGGCCGCCAGCCCGAGGGCGAGGGCGGCAGCGCAGGCCGGCCGGATTCTGCGGCGGTGGGGGCGGGAAGGGGCGAAGGGGAACATGGGGGCTCACATCACAGTCTCGGGGGCGGGAGTGTCGTGCGTGCGAGCCGGTCGGGACGGGGGCGGCGGGTGGCCGCCACCCGTGGGGAGTCCGGACCGGCGGATCAGCGCGGGGGCGGCAGGCTCGGGTCGCGGACCTGGGGAGACAGCGAATCGCCGACCTGGTTGATCAGTTCGGACATCATGTAGCTGACCTCGCCGATGTCCGCGTCCCGGGTCGTGGTGACGAGCAGCGAGGCCCCGCTGGAGACGGCCATCGAGAACATGTAGCCGCCCTCCATCGCGGTGAGGCTGTGCTCCACGGGGTCGGTGTCGGTCAACTGGGCAGCGGCGGAGAGCAGGTTGACGACGCCGGACGCGATGGCGGCCAGCCGCTCGGCGTCGTCGCGTTCCACACCGGTGTACGCCAGCGCGAGTCCGTCCACGGACACGGCTATCGCCTGGGTGACTTCCGGGAGACGCCCGGCGAAATCGCTCAGGATCCAGCTCAGGTCGGAGGAGGTGGTCATTTCTCGGTCCGTTCGGTGGTGTCGTCCGGGGCGGAACGCCCCCGGTGGTTCGTGCTCCGGTTGATGCCCTGGGCGTATGCCGCCAGCACGTCGGAGACCTGTCGGGAGTCCCTGCGACGGGGCGACGGCCGCGGCGCTCCGCCCCCGGGACGCTGTTCTGCGCCCTCCCGCTTCCCCGCGGTGGGCCACTGCTGAGGTGCTCTGCGCTGCCGTACGGGCAGCCCCGAGGAGCTGACCCCGGCGACACGTGACACCGGCTCGTCGTGCACGGGGTGCGGCGCGGGCGCCGTGCCGTGGTCCCGTTCACGGGCGCCGCCGCGGGGCCCGTCGTGGCCGGGCGGGGCCTGCCGCTCGCCGTCCGCGGGGGCGCCGACCCCCGCCCCGACCCGGGTGCTGTCACGGCCGGGACGGGCCTTCACGGCGCCGCCCTGCCGGCGGCCCCCCGGCCCCGGCGGTGTGATCGGCCGGGACGCCTCGTAGCCGACATCGTTGCCGACCGTGCCCGCTGTCGGGACCGGGTCTTCCTTCAGGTCCAGCGCCAGCACCTTGGCCGGCAGCGTGACCTCGGCGATGGTGCCGGGGCCCGAGGAGTCGCGCAGTTCCACGACGATGCCGTGGCGCGCGGCGAGTCGTGCCACCACATGCAGCCCCATGGACCGCACGTCGCCGATGCCGGCCTGCGGTTCGAGCAGGGCGGCGTTGTGCACCGCTCGGCGTTCCGCCGTGATGCCCACGCCCTCGTCGACGATCTGCACGACGGCCCGGTCCCACAGTCGCCAGACGGCGACCCCGACCTGCTTGTCCGGGGGCGAGTAGCGGGTCGCGTTGTCGAGCAGCTCCGCCAGGATGTGCGCCACGTCGTGCACGGCACGGGCGGTGACCCCGATCCCCGACTCGATCACGCCGAGGGAGACCCGGTCGAACCGCTCGATCTGCTGGGCGGCGGCCACGATGACGGTGGAGCAGTCCACATCGGCCGAGCGCACCCGGGCGTTCCCGTAACCGCCGAGGACCAGCAGGTTGTTGGTGTTGCGCTCCATGCGGACGGCGAGGTGGTCGAGAGCGAAGAGGGTCTTCATCCGCACCGGGTCGGCCTCGTCGCGCTGCACCGTGTCCAGCTCGGACACCATGACAGCCGTCAACCGGGCGCCGCGGCGCGCGACGCCGACCAGCGTCTCCGCCAACTGCTCGTGCACGTGCGCCTGTTGGGCGGCGAGTCGGACGGCCTCGTGGTGGACGGCGTTGAACGCCTCACCGACCTCGCCGATCTCGTCCTCGCCCGTGGTTCTGACCGGGTCACCGGTCCGCCGGGCCACCTCCTCGGGTGTCGCGCCGCGCAGTGCTCCGGGCTGGGACAGCTCGCTCATCACCGCGGGCAGCCCGGAGTGGGCGACCTCGTGCGCGGCGTTGCGCAAGTCGCGCAGCCGCCGGATCATGACGCGGCCCAGGCGGATCGCGACGACGACGACGCCGATCAGGGTCAGCACCACCAGTACGACCTCGGCGCCGGCCGTCCAGAGGAGCGTGGCGCGTACGTCCAGGACCTGCGCGAGGACGGCGGCGTCGACCCGCTTCTCCACCGAACGCAGCATCTCCTGGCGGTCGTTGGCCGCCTTCTGCCATTCCTTCGGGGTGACGGTGATGTCCTTGCCGGCGCCCGTCCGCCCGATCTCGTCCTCCAGGCGCCGGGCCTCCAGCGCCTTCGTCCCGGAGAGGGTGCGCTCCAGCCAGGTCCGCCATTCGCCCGGCCCGAGGTCGAACATGGCGCCGGTCGACTCGGTGTAGCCCAGCCGCCCGGCGTCGAACGTCCGCTGCGAGGCGATGGTGAAACCGCCCGCGGCCTGCGCCCTCGCCACGGTGACCTGCTGCTGGGCGGTGTGCTCCGCCGCCTCGGACAGGGCGGCCGCGGCGCGGATCCGGTCCGCGATGTCGGCGTCCACGCCGTCCGCCTGCGCGATGCCGTCGCGGTAGCTGTTGAGGTCGGCGATCACGATCCGGTAGCCGAAGGCGAGGGCGGAGACGGTGCTGCTTCCCGAGCGCACCTGGGCGCGGAGGCCGGGCATCTCCTCGACGAAGCGCTCGATACGGTCGAGGGCGCCCCGCGCGCTGCCGGGTACCGCGGAGAGCCCCTCGGTCCGGCTGCGGAACCCGGCGATGCTCTCGTCGGTCGCGGTCGTGCGTAACCGGAACGCCTCCGCGTCTCCCTGTTCGGAGACCAGGGCGGTGGCCGCGGCCCGCTCACGCTGTAACCGGTTGGCCAACTCGCTTGCGCCGTCGGCGGCTTCGACCATCGCGGCCAGCCGGTCGGCCTGGAGCGCCTGGTTGGTCGCCGGCGCGAGTGCCAGGACCGAGAAGGCGACGGCCACGGTGAGCGGCGCGGTGACGAGGAGTACGAGGCGACGATTGATTTTCACTGCGCGGCTCCGTCGCCGGAACCGGGCTCGAGTATCGGTGACACGCGGATACCTGTACCTGTTTACGGATGGTGGGGGGTGTCGGTGAGGGCGTGCTGGTGGGAAGAACGATGACGGTGGGGGAGCGATGCCGGTGGGGCAGCAGAGGCCCCGGGGGCGCGCGGCATGATCCTATGCCGTAGTACCCGTCCGGGGATGGGGGAATCAGCGAAAAAACTGCGCACCGAGCGCACAGAGATGTTTGGACTTCGCTCACAAGTGAGCACAAACCAAAGGATCTTGACGGTGCCGGTCATGCGCGTCGCCGAGACCGGCCGTGCGGCGCCGAGTGCCGGCCCATGCCCGTACGCCTCTGCCCCCGGGGCTCCCGACGCCACGGCTCCCGCCCCGCGCGGCCGGCCGCCGGGGGAGCGCGAGCCGCGCGTCCTTCAGCGGCCCGGTCGCCCCGTCCCACGGCGCCGCGCAGGCCACCCGGGCCCTCGACAGCCCCCTCGCGCGGCCCGATGAATGCCGTCGGGCGGCGTGACGGTCCCCCGGCGGTCGCCCCGGTCGGACGTCACGCGTGCTGTGCGGTGGGCAGGAGGGCGGCAGCCAGCTCGCGCCACGCACGTTCGGGCAGTGAGAGGGGGTCGGCGGTGAGCACGTGCAGGCAGACGTGATCGGCTCCCGCGTCGAGGTGCTCCTGGACCCGTCGGCGGATCGCTCCTTCGTCCCCCTGGGCGACGATCGCGTCCACCAGCCGTCGGCTCGGGCCGCTGATGTCCTCGTCGCCGAAGCCGAGCCGCCGTACGTTCGCCTCCTGGTGCGGCGCCAGGAGGTAGCCGGCGACGTGTGCTGTGGCCACTTCGCGGGCGCGGGCGAGGTCGGTGTCGAGCACCACCGCCTGCTCCACCGCCAGGAGGGCTTCCGGTCCCATGATCCGGCGCGCCCGTTCGGTGTGCTCGGGGGGTACGAAGTAGGGGTGCGCGCCCCAGGTGTGCTCGGCGGCCAGCTGGAGCATCTTCGGGCCGAGGGCGGCCAGCACGCGGCGCGGAGCCGGGGCCGGAACGGGGCCGTGGGCCGGTACCGCGTCCATGGCCCGCAGGTAGGCGCGCATGGTGGTCACCGCCCGGCCGCGCGCCGGCAGGGGATAGCCGTCCCGTTCGTGGACGGTGTCGTCGACGCGGTGTCCGCCCAGGCCGAGTAGGTAGCGCCCGGGGAACGCCTCGCCCAGGGCCCGTGTCGCGGTGGCGGTGGCGATCGGGTCGCGGAACGCGATGTTGGCGATGCCGGAGGCGACGACGATGCGCTGAGTCGCCGACAGCAACAGCCACGCCTGGCCGACCGTATCGCGGCCGAACGCCTCCCCGTACCAGATGGCCCCGTAACCCAACTCCTCGATCTCCGCGACCGATTCGCGTACCCGCTCGGCCGGCTGTCCGTCATAGGCGGTGGTCCAGATCCCGACGCGGCCCAGCTCGGTCCGTCCGCTGTCCGTCATGTGCACTCCTCGGGCCAAGGCATTCCGGAGAGGTTCTCCGTTTGGCGCACGCTACTATACGGAGAAGCTCTCCGCTTGGCTCTCCGGGTTCGACCGAAAGACGGGACGATGACGACTGCACACGGGCACGGCTCCGCGCGGCGACCACCGCGCGCCGATGCGCGACTCAACCGGGAACGTCTCATCGCCACGGCACAGGACGTGTTCGCCGAAGCGGGGCCGGAGGCGTCCCTCAACGAGATCGCCCGCCGGGCCGGCGTCGGCCCGGGGACCCTCTACCGCCACTTCCCCAACCGCTTCGCCCTGCTGACCGCTGTCCTCAGGGACCGGATCGAGGCGCTGTGCGGGCTGGCGGAGACGCTGCTCGCCTCGGAATCGGCCGACGACGCGCTCGCGCGGTGGCTGCGCGCGTTTCTCGTCCACGCCCGGGTCGACCAAGGGCTGGGGGGCGCGGTGATGACCGAGGACCCGGACGCGCTGGGGCTCGACTGCCATCGTCTGATTCTCGACGCGGCAGCCGGTCTTCTCGCCCGGGCCCAGCGGCGGGGAACGGCGCGCCCCGACCTGACCGCCGACGACCTGGTCCGGCTCGTCGTCGGGATCGCGCTGTCCACTGCTCACGGCACCGACTCGACACAGCCCGACCGGCTGCTCGGTCTGGTGCTCGATGCCACGTACGGGACACCGCTTCGCAACGGGTGACCGCGACGAAGGCCTCCGCACGCCAGGTCCTGCTCGCGTGTGCGCGTGACCCCGAACGCCGAAGGCGTCCACGGAGTTCGCCGGCGTCTCGGCCGGGCACCGCCCGGGCGGGCCGCGTCCGGGCGGTTCGCGTCCGGGGGGTGAGCGGCACGCCGCGGGGGCGCTGTCGAGCGATCAGCCTCGACGGCAGCGCACGCGGAGATCCGAAATCACGGCCTTCTCCCGCGCGTTGACGTCACCGTCCACCGAGGCCACCTGTTCGGCCACGTCGAGGAGGTCGCTCAGATCCCCTGGCTCCGCGTCCAGGCGTCGCCACACCTCGGAGGCGTCGACGTCGACGAGCCGAGCGAGTCGTTCGTCGACGATCTGGTGCCGCTCCCGGACCAGCCTCACCAGATGGCGCATCAACAGTGCCTCGTCGTCCGCGATCGTGCGGTTCGCTCTGATGACGAGCCACGCCACCCACAGCATCGACCGCGGGTGCCGACTCCGGCTGCTCAGCCCTTCGGCGACTTCGATCACCCGAGCCTCGTTCCGGAAGACCGCTTGCGCGTGCCGCCCCGCGACCAGCGTCGTGTAGCGGTTCAGCACCACCGCGAGGGGCACGCCGACGAGGGGAATGCCGATCTTGATGACGTTGCGCTGGAGAAGGTACTTCCCGACGAACGGGAGCCCCTTCGCGGCGTTCAGCACCCCCTTGGAGTAGAAGCGTTTGATCACCGGCCGCACGACGACCGGAACCGCCTTGGCCACACCTTCCCGGGCCACTTCCCCGCTCTTGATCGTGAAGGCCACGCGTATGAGCTTCCACAGGTCATCGGGGTCGGACAGGTCGAGCGGGACCCGGTAGAGGACCGCGATGTCGTGGGCCAGACGGAGCTGGAGCCGGGTGGTGAACGCGACATCGACCATCAGCGTCGCGACGGCGGCCGGGACGGTCGCCGGTGAGGCCCCGCCGAGGGTCCCGATGGTGGAGGCGACGGCCGCGGTGTAGGCCCCGGCGGAGAGGCCGCCTTCGAGCGCGGCGTACCGGGCCGCCATCTTGATCCGCTGGTCGACGATGCCGTCCGGGGGTACGCCCTCGTACCGCTCCTGGAAGTACTGCCAGTCGGCCTTCGCCGTGTAGGAACTCATGGCCTGGGCGCAGAGCTTGGTGAACCAGTTGCCGGACTTGATGTCGTCGGCACTGAGGCCTTTGACGAACTCGCGTATCTCGGAACGCTCCTGCTCGACGGTCTCCCGGGCGGCACGGGTGTCGGCGTCGTCGTCGCCGGCGTCGATCACGGCTTCTGTCATGGTGGGTTCTCCCGGGTCGGTGTCCGTCGGGACGGCTGGTTCTTGTGCGGGCCGCAACCGCCGAGCAGGACACCGCACGAAGAAGTGGTCGCGCGTCCGGCCCCGCGTGAACCGGTCGAAGTCATCACGGGCGAACGGCGGGAACGCCGGGCGGTCCGAGACCCGGCCCGGCCGACGACCGCGGTCTGTGCCGTGCGCGTGTCCTCTTCCTCTGCGTACCGCACGGGGCTCCTGGTGGCGGATGGTGGCTGGTTGGCCGCTCGGTGCGGCGCGGAACGGGTTCTCGCACGGATACCGAAGACGCCCATGGCGTTGGGCGGATGCGGCTCCCTGCGAGGTACGGGCACGGGTGCGGCTGGGCTGCGCTCCGGGAGCCGAGTCCGATCGGGCCGATGCCGATGCCGATGCCGAAGTCGAGGTTTTTGACGGTGCCATCACGGGTCAGTGTGAGCACGGCGGGTTTCGGATCACCCGGGCGGCGATCCCGGCGATGACCTGCGCGCCGATGGCGGGCCTCCCCCTTTTCTTCACCTGCCGCATGCGAGGCGGGCACCTTCTCCGGAAGCGTATACCGCGAGCCGATCGTCCACATGGCGTACTTCTGTGGACATCGCCAACACGTCGCGTTTCGGCCGTCTCTGTCGCGCGATCGACGTGCGGAGGTCGCCACGGAGAGACGTCACCGCCGTTCGCTAAGGTGCCGTGGCGTGGACGTTGCTGATCTCGACCGCCAGGTCCGGACCCTGTCCGGCTGTATCCCGCCGCAGTTGGCCGACCGGCTCCTTGGGCTCGGTCATGAACAGGACGTGGAGTCCCTGGCAGGCCGGGGCGAATGGTTCTGCGCCCGGGCGTGGGCCCGGCTCCTCGGCGAGCGGGGCCGGCACGACCGTGCCCGGGACGTCCTCGCCCCGTACGTCGCCACGGGCTGGTGGCCGGCTGCCCGGGTGCAGGCAGAACTGCTGGAAGGCCGGGGGCGGGCGCTGGAGGCGATCGCGCTGACGCGCCCCTACGCGCGGGCCGGTGACCGGATGGCGCTCGACTTCGTGGGCCGCCTCATGGCCCGCCACGACCACGGCGCCGAAGCCTTCGACCTGCTGAGCCCGGGAGTCGAGGACTGGTTCCTCGCCGACGCGCTGGTGGACGTCGCCGAAGCGGCCGGCCGGGACGCGGAGGCCGCCGAGCTGCTGAGCGCCTGGATACCGGCCGACCACCGCTGCGACACCCCGTGGTGCTGCCGCAGCGGTCTGGACCCCGACACCGCACTCGGTCTGCTCGCCCGGATCCGTGAGCGCCAGGGCCGCGTCGACGAGGCGATCGCCCTGCTGCGCGCCCGGAACGGCACCTCCGTCAACGGCCGGGACCAGCTCGCGGAGCTGCTGGCCCGACACGGCCGGATCGAGGAACTGCGGGCGTACGCGGCCTCCGACGTACACGGGCACGCCGCGCAGCGCCTGGCCGAAGTGCTGGAGGAGCGCGGCGACCTGGAGGGCGCGATCGCCGTCTACCGGCAGGAGAAGGCCGGTTCGAACCGCCGCTACCACGATCCCGTGCTGCTGGCCGGGCTGCTGTCCCGCCACGGCCGGGCCGACGAGGCGATCGCGGGATTGCGCGCGCAGGTGGACTCCCCGGGCGGGGCGGAGGACTGGGTCGTCGACGCGCTGTGCACCCTGTACGCCGAACACGGCCGTGCCCGGGAGGGTCTGGCCCACCTCGACGCCCTCAAGGAACGCCGCGGTGGACAGGAGGAGTGGGACTTCTTCCGGATGCGGCTTCCCCTGCTGGCCGACTGCGGCCTGCTCGACGAGGCGATCGAACTGGCGGGCGCGCACCACGAGGGCGCCTCCTGGTACGCGGCCTGGTCCCTCTCCGACCTGCTGGCCGAGGCGGGCCGGGCCGAGGAGGCCGTCGCCGTCCTCGAACAGCACCCCGCGTCCAACGGTTCCGTCCTGGCCGAGCGCCTCATCGACCTCGGCCGTGTCGAAGACGCCGTACGGGTCCTCCGGAACCGGCCGGACCCCGAACCCGTCACCGACGATCCCTGGGACGGTGACCGTTTTGACGCCCCGCCGTTCTGACGCCGCTCCGCTGGGCCTGCCCGGGCTGCCCCTCAGGGAACGCTCTGTTCCGTCGCCAGTCCGAGACCCACCAGGTCCAGGCCGTGCCGGAGCCGCCGGAAGTAGGTGGCCCGGCTGATGTGGAGCTGCTGGGCGAGCCGCTGGTGGGTCCGCGGCCGTCCGAGGTAGTAGTGCTGGAGAATCCACCCGGCCTCGGCCTCCTCCCGCACCTCGCTGTCCGTCAGTCGCCGCACCGCCTCCCACAGGTCCGTGCGCAGTTCCGCCACCGTCCGGGGGCGCGGCGAGGAGAGCAGCGGGCTCTCGGCCAGCCGGGCCGGGTCGGCGATGTCGGCGAGGGCACGCGCCACCTCCTGGCCGGTCGGACGCGGGCCGCCGCGCATCCCCGAGGTGCGGGCGAGCCGCTCCGTCCAGTCGGGCAGCGCCGCGGAGCCGAAGTCCTGGCTGAAGATCTCGGGCTTGCGACCGCAGCGGTAGACGTCGTCGGTGGTGGTGCCGTGACGCTGGAAGCGCAACCCGCGCAGGAGCCGCTGGTAGTCCGGGTTCGGGGTGGACACCGTCAGCAGCAGACCGCCGGTGATGACCTGGCGCAGCAGGCCGCGCAGCAGGTGCGCGTGGGCGCCCCGGTCGGGGCAGTAGGCCGCGCCGAGCAGCCACCCCCCGGTGCCGCGCGGGCGGCCGAGCAGCCGGTCCGTGTGCTGCTGGAGCAGGGGTTCCACAGAGTTCACGGTGCGTTCGGTGACCTGCTGGGTGTTCGTCAGGCCGATGATCCGGTCCCCGCCGTCGCGGATCAACTGGAAGCTGGCGGGGTCGTCGACGAGCCAGCGTTCCACCAGGCGGTCGGTCCAGCGCGTGTCCAGGCCGCCGTGCCGGGCCCACTGGCGCATCAGGGTGCCGATGGCGTCGGCGTCGTCCGGGGTGGCTGTGTGGATCACGTCCCGGGTCACGCTGATGGGGAACATGGTCTCGCGGACGGCCTCGTCGTCGGCGAGGGCGATGATCCCCTCGGTGAGGCGGCTACGGCGGTCGGGGGCGGGTTCGTCGGCCAGCAGCTTCTTGCGGTGGGCCAGCGCGCCGGCCCACGCGCCGCGGTGCGCGGCGGGCCGACGCCAGCGGTGGGCCAGGTCGATGACCCCCCGGAAGGGCTCGGCGAGGGTCAACCCGAGTTCGGTGGGGACGACCGGGCTGAGCCCGGCCAGGGTGTCGAACAGGTCCGGGTCGGCGTCGAGCAGTTCCTCGTCCGCCGCCCACACCGTGGCCAGCCGGACCAGGGCCTGCTGCCACGGCCCGGCGGGCCGCTCCCGGGAGAGCCGCTCCACGATCTCCCGGGCGGCGCCGTCCGCCACCGCCCCGGCCGCGGTCGGCGGCGCACCCGCGTGGACGGCCCGGCAGGCAGCGTCGGCGATCAGCGGGTTGCCCGCGGCGAGCCGGACGACCAGTTCGCGGCACCGCGCGTCGGTCACCCGCGCCTCCGTGGCCAGACGCCCGATCCGCGCGTCCGGCCACGGGCCGGTCTCCACGACCGCGACCCCCGTGTCGGCCCACCCCGGCCGGGCCAGTAAGGAGCGCCTGCTGACCACGAGGACGGGCCTGCCGCTTCCCGGCGGGCGCAGCCGCAGCGGCTCCAGCGCGGCCAGGGCGTGGTCGCCGTCGGCGCTGTCCACGACCAGCGGAGCCCGGGTGCGCTCAAAGAGCGCGGTCGGCAGCCGGTCCAGGGCGCCGGGCCGGTCGAGGTCGAGGAGGGAGACGGGCCCGAGTCCGGCGGCCAACCGGGACTTCCCGCTGCCGAGCGGGCCGGTGAGATTGGCCAGGCCGCGGCTTGCCACCACCTCCCGCAAGGAGTCGGGCGTGGCTCGTACCGCCGGTGCGGCTGCGGGTGCCTCGGCCATCGGACCTCCAGATCACTTCGGTGCGCGGGCTCCTTCCTAGCGATCGAAGGCCATTCGTACAAGTGGTCGCACCATCCTGAACTTCCGTGGTACCAGCGGGTCGTGAGACTTCGGTGAGACCCTCACGCCCCGTCTCCCCGGGCAGACTTGGGCTTCGTCGTTCCGCCGGACATGTTCAAGGGAAGGGCCATGGGGACCTATACGATGTCGCCACTCGGTCTGAGCAGCACCGAGGAAGCGGTGTACCGGTATTTCCTGCGGAATCCTGGCGCCGCCGTCCGGGACGCGGGCACCGCCGCGCCGATGGACGGGGAGGGCGTGCACCGGGCCGCGGCGCGGCTGCGCGACCAGGGGCTGCTGCACGGGAGCGAGGCGCGGACCTGGGCCACGGACCCGGGGGTCGTGGTGGCCCGGCTGGCGGAGGAGCAGCTGGACGCCGCCTACCGGACGCTGCGCCGCCTCGCCGACCCGCGGCCGATCCTGCGCTCCCTGTGGCGGGACGTGCCCGGCCCCTCCTCGGCGGGCGGCGGGGGCGTCGACGCGGGCTCCGCGATCGCCTTCGACCGCCTGGACGACCTGGGGCAGGTCCTCGCCCGGATCGACCGGGCGGCCTTCCACGCCGACGCCGAGATCCTGGCGGCGGTGCCCAACCGGGCCCTGGTGCCGCTGGGCACGGCCCACACGCTCTCCCTCGGCCTGCGCTGCCTGCGGCGCGGCGTCCGGGTGCGGACCCTGGTGGGGAGCGAGGCTCCGGCGCCCCGGACCGGGGCGGACGACCTCCGGCGGCTGCGCTCGCACGGTGCGGAGGTCAGGGTCGCGGAGGGGCTCTCGGAACTGGTGCTGGTCTACGACCGGCGCACCGCGCTGGTCCCCGTCGACGCGCACGACATCGACCGGGGCGTGCTGTGGATCGAGGAGAGCGGCCCGGTGAGCAGTCTCGTCACCCTCTTCGAACGGTTGTGGGCGGCCGGGACGGACCTCGCCGACCCTCCCGCTCCGGAGCCGGACACCGACAGCCCCACCGGGACCCAGCGCACGGTGCTGCTCCTCATGTGCACCGCCACCAAGGACGAGGCGGGCGCCCGGGCCGCGGGCATGTCGCTGCGCACCTACCGGCGCCATGTCTCCGATCTGCTGGCCCTGCTGGGCGCGCGCAGCAGGGCCCAGGCGGCGCTGCTGGCCCGCGAACGCGGCTGGGTGTGACCTCGGGCCCGTGGCCCGCGCACCGGTGCCGGGCGGCACCGGTGCGCGGGCCACGTCGTCATGCGGCCGGGGTCCCCGCGCCGACCGGTGTCCCCGCGCCGACCGGGCCGAGCGCGGGCAGCGGCCGGCCGGTCTCCGTCCGAGGGGCCTCCGGCCCGCCGGTCTCCGTCCGGCCGGGGGGTCGGTCGGCCGGAGAGCGGGAACTCCGCCTCGCCCGCGGCCGGGCCGCACCGGTACCGCGACAGTCACCGGGTCTCGCCGGGCGGCAGGGTCCCCCGGCGGGGCGAGCAGGCCCGTTCGCCCCGCCGCCCACGACCGCCGTGCTCGCCGCGCTGCCCACGACCGCCGTGCTCGCCGCGCTGCCCACGACCGGCGGGCCCGCCGCGCCCGCCGTCCTCACCGGACGGCTCCCGGCAGGGCGGCCGGGACCGGCTCGGACACCGGGCCGGAGCCCGGCGCCGCGCCCCGGTCCCCGTCCGGTACGGGGTCCGGCGCGGAACGTCCGCCGAGGGGGCCGTCGGCGAACTGGGTGGCGGCCAGCCGCCGGTAGAGCGCGTCGGTGCGGAGGAGCTCGGTGTGCGTACCCACGGCGCGCACCCGGCCCTCGTCCAGGACCACGATCCGGTCGGCCTCGGCCACCGTGGAGATCCGGTGGGCGATGGCGACGACGGCGCACCGCTCGGCGATGCCGCGCAGGCTGTCGCGCAGCGCCGCCTCGGCGTCGGAGTCCAGGTGCGCGGTGGCCTCGTCGAGCAGCATCACGTCCGGCTTCTGGAGCAACGCCCGTGCCACGCAAAGCCGTTGCCGTTGCCCGCCGGAGAGTCCTGTGCCCTGGTCGCCGAGGAGGGTTTCGAGGCCGTCCGGCAGCTCCGCCAGCACCTCGGTGAGACCGGCGAGTTCGACGGCCTCGGCGATCTCCGCCTCGGTGGCGTCGGGCGCGGCGTACACGATGTTCTCGCGGAGGGTTCCGCGCATCGCTGCGTTGTCCTGCTGGACGTAGCCGACGCGGCCGCGGATCTCGGCGGACGGGAGGTGGGCGATGTCCCTTCCGTCGAGGAGGATCGCGCCGCCCCGGGGCCGGTAGAACCGCTCGATGAGCTGGAAGACCGTGGTCTTGCCCGCGCCGGAGGCGCCCACCACGGCGGTGAGCCCGTGGGCGGGGACGGTGAACGAAACGCCCTCCAGCACCGGGCGGTCGCCGTAGCCGAAGGAGACGTCGCGGAACTCCACCGCGTGGTGACCGCCGGGCGGGGCCGGAAGGACGGCCGGGGCGCCGGCAGGTGTGCCGGTCCGGCCGTCGGCCGGGTCCGCGGTGCCGGCCGGGTGCTCGTCCTCCTGCGGCAGGGTGTCGAGTTCGTCCACGCGCTCGACGGCCGCCCGGCCCTGGAGGTAGGTGCCGATCGAGAGGAAGACCAGCACCAGCGGCGACACCAGGTAGAACAGGTACATCGTGAACGCCGAGAAGTCGGCCAGGCTGATGGAGCCGCTGACGACGCGGGCCATGCCGATGCCCATCACGGCGGCGAGCGACGCCTGGAGACCGACATTCAGCGCGGGCGTGAACAGGGCGTTCAGCACGGTGACCCGGTTGCCGGAGGTACGGGCGCGGTCCGCGGACCCCGCCAGGCGGAGCTGCTCACGGCCCTCCGCGTTGGCGGCCTTCACCGTCGTCAGGGCGGTGAGCACGCGTTGCAGGTCGGCGCCGAAGTCACCGATGTCCTCCCGGTTGGCCAGGGCGGCCCGGCGCAGCGCGCGGGCCAGCCACACCGACCCGGTCCCGGCGACACCGAGGCATCCGACGGCGATCAGGAGCAGCCAGACATCGGTGAACGCCATCATCACCACGGCGCCGACCACGATCAGCCCGTTGAGGACGATCTGGGCGAGGCTCTGGGTGAGCGCGATCTTCATCAGGGAGGTGTCGGAGACCAGCCGGGTGTGCAGGTCGCCCTGGCGCCGGGTGTCGAGGTGCGCGCGGTCGGCCCGGAGCACCTTGCCCGAGAGCAGGACCCGGGCGTCACGGACGATGTTCTCGCCCGCCCGGCCGATGAGACAGCCCTGTGCGGCCGAGAGCACGGCGTCCAGCAGGAACAGCACGACCAGCGCCACGACGATCCCGACCACCGGGCGGTTGTCCCCCGCGGCCCTGATCAGGTCGCCCAGCAGCACCGGCTGCGCCAGGGTGCACACCACGCCCACCAGCCCGAGCGCGGTGCCCCCGAGGAGCAACCGCCACTGCTTGCGGGTCAGGTTCCGTACGGCGCCGCCGGACGCCGCCGCGGCGGCCGTCATGACCGCTCCTCACCGGAGGCGGGGCGGCGGTAGCGGCTGATGTGGACGCCGCTCCCCTCGGGCACGAACGGGCTGCCCGCCCAGTCGCCCTGCCGGGACACCAGGACGAGACCGGCTTCGGCCGCGTACGAGTCGACGTCCTCGGCGGTGGTGAGCCGGGTGACCTCGGTGCCGATGCTCACCCGCCCGCCCTCGTGCACCAGGTGCGAGGCGTGCCAGAGCCCGCCGGGGATCAGGGTGGAGTAGGTCTGCACGCCGGTGCCCGGTTCGGCGTAGGGAATGAAGAAGGAGGTGCGGGCCAGCCCCTCGTGCAGGGCGGTCACGAAGCCGGGGTTGTGGGTCTCCACGACGAGGGTGCCGCCGGGAGCCAGGTGCCGGGCCGCGCGCGCGACGGCCGTCCGCTGCTCCGCGGGGTCGCAGATCAGCGAGAGGGTGGCGCAGATGCAGTAGACCAACCCGTACCGGGCGTCGTCGGCGTAGGTGCGGATGTCGCCGTGCACCGGGGTGACCGGGGCGCCGGTGGCGTCGACCGTTTCGCACAGCCGCTGGAGCATCTCCGGCGACGAGTCCACGCCGACGACCTCGCCGGAGAGCCGGGAGAGCGGGACGGCGACGCGTCCGGTGCCCACGCCGAGTTCGAGGGTGCCTCCGCCGGGGTGCCAGGAGGCGAGGACCTCGGCGGTGCGTTCTGCGGAGCCGTCGTGGGGCAGCAGACGGTCGTAGAAGTCGGCGAACACCCTTCCGTAGCCGATGTCCTGGACCTCGGGAGCGGTGGCCACGGGGGTCGAGGAGGGGGCGGCGGTGCTCATACGGTCTCGCTTTCTCGCACCGGTGCCGCGGTCTCGCGCATCGGTGTGTAGGGGGAGAGGAAGATGATCTCGGGCTCCTCGGCCTTGTCGTAGCCCGATTCCTGGACCAGGGCGAACTGGAAGCCCTTGACGTCCGGCGTGCCGGACCGCTCGATCTCCTCGCGGAAGAACGTGCGCAGGATCCGGAAGGACGGCAGGGTCGCGGCCACCTCGAACCCGCGGTCGAGGACGCGCAGGATCTCGCTGCCCAGGTCGTACACCGCCTTCTCGGCACGCCGTTCGGGGAACCAGACGAACTGGCGGGCGCGGCGGCCCTGGATGACCTCCAGCGCGGACCAGTCGGAGGTCTCGCCCGCCTCGTCGAGGGTGCGGTAGTAGAACTGGAAGTCGTGCTGGGCCGGAGTCGGGGCGAAGAAGCGCCAGTTGGGGAAGATGCTGGAGAGCGGGTCGAGCCGCTGGACCCGGTCGAAGGACGGGTGCGGGTGCTGGCAGCAGACGGCGCCGAGGAAGACGACGCCGGCCACGAGGCGGACCTTGCCGTCCGCGCCGCCGAAGGCGCGGTTCAGCAGCGAACCCGTGGCGGTCGGGAGACGGGGTGTGCTCATCGGTCCTCCTCGGACGCGGTGGACAGGCCGGACGGCTGCGCACCGTTCAGGAGCCGGGACTCCGGTTCCCGCCCGGCGGTGTCGGCCAGGAAGGCCAGCAGGTGGCGGAGCGTCTCGGCGGCGTACTGGGGGTCCGTGAGGATGCCGTCGTGGTCGGCGCTCTCGATGACGACGTTGCGGACGGTCCGGCCCTCGGTGTGGGCGTCCGCGAGGTCCTTGTGCATCAGCAGGTGGTCGGGGTCGCGGTCCACGGTCCGCTGGGCGGAGAGCACCAGGGCATGGGTGTCCAGGGCGTCGAGCGGCCCGGTGAAGGAGGGGAAGTCCCGCTCGACGGCCTTCCACTCACGCACCGCGGCCGTCCACACGCGGGAGTCCGCGAACTCCGTCCTGACCTTGTCCCGCACCTGTTCGGGCAGGTTGGCGACCGGCTCGGGCGCCCGCATCAGCACCCCGAAACCCAGCCGCAGGCTGATGGCCATGGTGCGCAGGCCCTCCCCGATCCGCGGGGCGGTGGCGCCCTGCTGCGCCGACCGGTTGAGCTGTCCGGGATGCGAACTGTCGACGTACACGACGGAGTTCACCCGGGAGCCCAGCCTGACCGCCGCGCGGCGGGAGATCTCGCCGCCCAGGGAGTGGCCCATCAGCACCACTTGACGCCCCTCCGGGACCGCCGCGCCGATCAGGTCGACCAGGTCGTCGACCGACTCCTCCAGCGTGTACTCCCCGTCCGCGCGGCGCCGGCTGGGGCCGTAGCCGGCCCTGTTGTACATCAGCCACTGCCGGTCCCCGCCGACGAGGGCGCGGGCGATCCAGGCGAAGTACGCGGGGCAGGCGCCCAGCCCGTGGACGAAGACCACCACCGGGTCCGCACTCCGGCGGTCGAGGGTGCTCTGCACGCTCAGTTCGTTGCCGTGCCGGGTGGTGACGACGGTGCCGCCGTGCGGGGCGTCGGTGACGCGCAGCCGCCGGGCCACCGCGATCGTCCCCAGCACGGCCGCGCCGCCCGCCGCCAGCAGGGCCACCGCGGCCGGCATGGTGTCGTCGCGGCCCGCCACCGCGGGGTGGCTGCGCGGCGTACTGGTGTAGGCGACCATCGGGTGCATCGCGGCGAAGGCCGGGAGGAACCTGCCGAGGCCCATGACGTAGCCGTTGGCCACGTGGAAGAGGACGGCGCCGCTCAGCACCGGGCGGGTCAGCCGGCCGCCCTTCAGGTAGAGCACCGGGAACAGGCACTCCAGGCTCAGCACTCCGTAGACGAGGGCGCGGGTCGTGCGCGGGTGGTGGTGGACCAGCTTCCAGATCCCCTCGTGCCCGTACGTCCTGGTCCGCATCACCCCCGCCAGCGCGGCCCCCGACCGCCAGTCGGGACCGAGCAGCTTGACCCAGCCGGAGATCAGGTAGGACAGGTTCCCCTGGAGCGCGACGTACCAGATCAGGGCGTCCTGAGTGCGGGACGAGGGGGCGAGCCTGGCCAGCCCGGTCACGGTCTGCACCATGGTGGACGCCTGGTCGGAGCCGTCGGTGCCGTAGCGCTCGCCCGGGTAGAGCAACGCCCCGCTGACGCCGAGGTAGAGGGTGGCGGCCCCGCGCCACCGGCCGTTGCCGGGCAGCATGAGGGCAGCGCTCGCGGCCACCCGCCCGACGTGCAGCGCCCGGTTGGTCCGCTCGTCGGAGGCCAGGTCCAGCAGCTTGCGGAAGGGCCTGCCGTAACGGGCGTACGCGTCACGGGAGATGGCCCAATCGTTCATCCGGCTCGACCGGTGATCCCGGCGGCGCGCGAGGTGCTCGACGCTGGACAGCAGGGACGTCGTCGCGGCCAGTCGCTCGGTTGCGCCCATGGCTTGCTCGCGGGAGAGCGGGACGGGGCCTTGCAGGGCGGACAGGACAGCGCGCAGCGTCGGCCGCAGCCTGCTGGGTCCACTCGGTCTGGTAAGGCGTGAGGGCATGGACGGGCCTTCCGTGCTGGGGACGAACGAGGCGGGGGGCTTTTGGGGACGAGGCGGAGGGAGCGGGCAGCGCTCGGGCCGGTACGGGGTCCCACGGGCCCGGCGGGGTGCTGCCCGGGGGCGCGACGGGGCGTGCGGGACGGGCTCCCGCCGGGCCGGGCTCGTGCCGGGCGGGGCCGTTCGTGCCGGGGCCGGGCCGCGAGTCCGGGCGGGGTGGCATGGGCGGGCGACCGCCCTGGAGGCGCTCGTCCCCACGCCACCCGCGCACCGTCGCTCCCGGCCGGCCCCGGCACGGTGGCCGCGGCTCCCCGTGCCGGAGCCGGGGCGACGGACCTACCGCCCGGCGCCCGGGCCGCCGTTGCGGCCCACCGCCCCCTGGGACGTCACCGCGATCAGAGGGTTCCCCCACCGGTGACGGGGACGGCGTGAGGAGCTCACATCGGGAGCTCGACGTTGCCGCCGCAGTGGTTGTAACCGGCGGCGAAGGCGTTCACCAAGGCGACGCCGAGGGCCACGCCGGCCACGACCCCGGGGGTCGCGGTGACCGGCGCGAGGGACGACAGCGCCCGGCCGGGGTCGGACTCGGACAGACCGCCGGCGCCGCGCAGGGCGGCCGGAGTCGGAGACATGCTCATGGGGCTCTCCTCACTGGAGTGATGGAACGAAACGGTCCGGTGCAGGGGGACGCGCGCCTACATCGGGAGTTCGACGTTGCCCGTCGCCGCGCGGCCGGCCGCGTAACCGGCGACGAACGCGACTCCCATGGTCGCCGCGATGGCCACCGGGGTCGCGGCGACCGGCGCGAGGGTCGGCAGCGTCACGCCGGCGTCGGACTCGGTGAGGGCACCGGTCGCGGTCAGGACGGCCGGAGCGGAGGACTTGTTCATGAAACTCTCCTACGGGTGAGATGTCGGTACGGGTGAGATGCGGGGCCACCCGCGAGGGCGGCCCGTCGGGCTACTGCGGGAGCTGAATGACGCTTCCGGTGAGGCAGACCGAGACCTCGACGCATGCCGTCATGGTGAACGTGACGGAGGCGACCGGAACGGTGTCGAGCAGCGCCCGGCCGTGGTCGGACTCGGACAGGGCACCGGTCTCGGAGAGAACGGCCGGTATCGAAGCGGTGTTCAAGGACTTCTCCTCGCTGGTGGGCGGCCGGTGGGGTGACGCCATGGGCGGACGACGCCGACGGGACGGACCCACGGGTGCGGGCGCCGCATGCCGTCGGCCGCGTGCCCTGTCGGCGGACGGCCTTCGCCTCGTGGAGCCGCTTTCGGCGCGGCAACCGACGCGGGCGGCCCCTGACGGGGACACGGCTCCGAAAGGAGGGCGTGGGACGGGCCGCCCCGGTGGGAACGGCGGGTGTCCGGGCCGCGCGCCGGGCGTCTTCCCCGGCGGATACGGATGGTGGGGTGCCGCCGCCTACATCGGCAGTTCGACGTTGCCGCCATTGGCCAGATGGCGAGCGGCCACGCCGGCCGCGAAGGCGACCACCACGGCACCCGCGGTGGCCACGACGGCCGGGGTCGCGGCGACCGGGGACGCGCCCCCGAACACCTGCCCACCGGCGCTCTCGTCGAGCGGGGCGACGCCCCTGGTCCAACCGGGTTGTCTGAATTCGGGCATGTCTCTCCTTCATCGATGAGCCGTCACCGGGGCCCATCCAGGCGCGCGCAAGCGCACCCGGGAGCCGGCCCCCGCGTGAACAGACGATCTGTGATGCGCTCCACACGATGCCGAGCGCCCGACGCAAAGGGAAGACCACTCAGCTGGCATGAGGATGCGGACTCGGACGCAACATGCTGCGGGTTCGGGCGAGGGGGTATGCGGCGCGTGCCGCGTCCGTTAACCCGCCCTGGAACGCGTGGTGTTGAGCGCGATCGGCGGAGCTTCCCCGACGCTTCGCGAGGCCATCTCGGCGGCAGCTCGAACAGCTGACGGGTACTCGGCGAGCCCGGACGTGACGTCAAACGGCGGGAGCGTCTTGCTGCGCACGCTGCCGGACCGGAACCTGCTCCGGTCGACCCGAACGGGCAGACCTGCCCTGCCGGACCAGCGCGGTCGGTGCGATCACTGGTGGAGGCTCGAACCCCGCCGGACTGCCGGCCAGCACGACCGAGTGCGACGCCGCTTCCGGCAGGCCGGTCGAGACCTTGTCAGCGACTGGCGGAATGTCATCAACGCCAACGCGGCGCTCAAGCGCGGAGGTTGCTTCACCTGGAAGTTCGGAGCCACTGTGGGCCACGGCGTCCACGGTTGGGCACGTCCTGACTCCCCGGCACCCGACCCAACTGTCCACCGGATCGAAGGCGCTGCGGCGATTGCCACCGTGGTAATTCCACTGCTGTCACGCCGCTACGGCGTGACCGTCACGCGGGCGGCGGCAGCATCGCGCGCCGGGTGCCGCACCGAACCGGTACCGCCCCGACGCGCGATCTGCCGCAACTCCTCCAGGTCGGAGCGCTAGATGTCCCGGAAGATCTCGATCTGCGCGCCCACCGAGTTCAGCCGCTCGGCCAGTTCCTCGTAACCGCGGTTGATCACGTAGACGTTGCGCAGTACGGAGGTGCCTTCCGCCGCCATCATCGCCAGCAGCACCACCACGGCGGGCCGCAGGGCGGGCGGGCACATCATCTCCGCGGCGCGCCAGCGGGTCGGGCCCTCGACCAGGACCCGGTGGGGGTCGAGGAGTTGGAGGCGTCCGCCGAGGCGGTTGAGGTCGGTCAGGTAGATCGCGCGGTTGTCGTAGACCCAGTCGTGGATCAGGGTCTGGCCGTGCGCGGCGGCGGCGATGGCCGCGAAGAACGGGACGTTGTCGATGTTGAGGCCGGGGAACGGCATCGGGTGGATCTTGTCGATCGGGGCCTCCAGCTTGGAGGGCCGCACCGTCAGGTCCACCAGGCGGGTGCGCGCGTTGTCGGCCGCGTACTCCGGGGTGCGGTCGCAGTCGAGGCCCATCTCCTCCAGGACCGCGAGCTCGATCTCCAGGAACTCGATCGGCACCCGGCGGATGGTGAGTTCGGACTCGGTCACCACCGCGGCGGCCAGCAGGCTCATCGCCTCGACCGGGTCCTCGGAGGGGGAGTAGTCCACGTCCACGTCGATCTGCGGGACCCCGTGCACGGTGAGCGTCGTCGTACCGACTCCGTCGACCCGTACGCCCAGGGCCTCCAGGAAGAAGCACAGGTCCTGGACCATGTAGTTGGACGAGGCGTTGCGGATGACCGTCGTGCCGTCGTGGCGGGCGGCCGCCAGCAGGGCGTTCTCGGTCACCGTGTCGCCGCGCTCGGTCAGCACGATGGGGCGGTCCGGGGCGACGGTGCGGTCGACCTGTGCGTGGTAGAGGCCCTCCGTCGCGGCGATCTCCAGGCCGAACCGGCGCAGCGCGATCATGTGCGGCTCGATCGTGCGGGTGCCCAGGTCGCAGCCGCCCGCGTACGGCAGGGTGAACTGCTCCGTCCGGTGCAGCAGCGGACCCAGGAACATGATGATCGAGCGGGTGCGGCGCGCGGCGTCGGCGTCGATCGCCGCCAGGTCCAGTTGCGCGGGCGGCACGATCTCCAGGTCCACGCCGTCGTTGATCCAGCGGGTGCGCACCCCGATGGAGTTCAGCACCTCCAGGAGCCGGAACACCTCCTCGATCCGGGCCACCCGGCGCAGCACCGTCCGCCCCTTGTTGAGGAGCGAGGCGCACAGCAGTGCGACGCAGGCGTTCTTGCTGGTCTTGACGTCGATGGCCCCGGAGAGCCGGCGGCCGCCGACGACCCGCAGATGCATGGGCCCGGCGTAACCGAGCGACACGATCTCGCTGTCGAGGGCTTCACCGATGCGGGCGATCATCTCAAGGCTGATGTTCTGGTTGCCGCGCTCGATGCGGTTGACGGCGCTCTGGCTGGTGGCGAGCGCCTCGGCCAGCTGCGTCTGTGTCCAGCCCCGGTGCTGACGGGCGTCACGGATGAGCTTGCCGATGCGTACGAGGTAGTCGTCTGACATGACGGCAGGTTATCTCAGATATGAGATGAGGCTGCTGTGGGGGTGTGCCGTTCGAGTGACGGGTGTGTACCGGCTCCGCGTACAGGCCTCTCCCCATCGTGCCCCGCGCCGGAGCGAAGGGCGCGGCCCGCGCGTCCGTCCGAGCGAGCGGCCACAGCCGACCGCGCCCCCTCGCACGCTTCGGTGTGAGGGGGCGCGGAGGGGGCGCGGACGGTGCGGGCCGTTGCCGCTACGCCGACGGGAGGCGGGCCGGGTCGCCGGACGCCGGGGTGTCGAGGACGGCGGCCACGGCTTCGATCTCGACGAGCTGGTCCGCGTAGCCGAGCACGGTGACGCCCATCAGGGTGCTGGGCACGTCGTGGTCGCCGAAGGAGTCCCGGACCACCGCCCACGCGGTCACGAGGTCCTCCTGCCGGGCCGACGCCACGAGGACCCGGGTGCTGATGACGTCCTGGACGGAAGCGCCCGCGTCGGCGAGCGCCGTCCGCAGGTTCTCCACGGCCTTTGCCGCCTGGCCCGCGTAGTCCCCCACGGCCACGGTGTCACCGTGCTCGTCGAGCGGGCACGAACCGGCGAGGAAGATCAGCCGGGATCCGGCGGGCGCGGTGGCCGCGTAGGCGTACTCGGCCACGTCGGAGAGGGAGCGGGATCGGATCAGCGAAACGGCGCTGGCGCGGGTCACGGTGGTGCGTCTCCTGGTGCTGAGGTCGGTCCTGGAGCCCTCCATCCTTGCAGCGTGCTCCGCGGTGCGCCCGCGCATTTTTCCGCTGGGCCGAACACGCGCCCCGCGTCGTCCACTTGGGCGGAACGCGGCGCGCGGGACGTCAGCCGATCGGCGATCCGGCGCCCAAGCCCCCTACCGCTGCCGCGGCTTCGGCGGCGGCGAAAACCACCTGCCCGGCGAGCGGTGCGCCGCTACGGTGGCCGGATGGCTCCGATCAGGCAGGTACAGATCACCTTCGACTGCGCGTCGCCCTCGCGCGTCGCGTATTTCTGGTGCGAGGTGCTGGGGTACGTCGTTCCGCCGCCACCGGAGGGGTTCGCCACGTGGGGCGACTACGACCTCTCGCTGCCGCCCGAGAAACGCGACGCGGGATTCGTCTGCCAGGACCCCTCGGGTGTGGGCCCGCGGATGTACTTCCAGCGCGTTCCCGAAGGCAAGGTCGTCAAGAACCGGGTGCACCTGTGCGTGCGGGTCGGCACCGGGCTCGTGGGGGAGGAGCGCCTCGCCGCGCTGGAGGCCGAATGCGCGCGACTGGTACCGCTCGGCGCGGTGCGCCTGCGCCTGCTGCTCGCCGACGAGGAGAACGAGTCCTGCCTCGTCATGCAGGACATCGAGGGCAACGAGTTCTGTCTCGACTGACCCCCCCCGGCTCCCGGCTCCCGGCCTCTGGCTCCTGGCACGCGGCCCTCGGTTTCTGGCGCCCGGACCGGGCCCGGTCTCTGACCGCCGCCTCCGGCCCCCGGCCTCCGGTCGCAGCGCCCCCAACCCCCGGCCCGCGTGGCGGGGCCGGGGGTTGGGGCCCGTCCGGCGGTCCGCCGCACTACCGTGGTTCCGCATGACCGACTTCGAGATCGAGATCACGGCGGACCTGGTCCGCGGCCTGCTCCAGGAGCAGCATCCGGACCTCGCGCGGCTGGCCGTCCGCGAGGTCGAGGGCGGATGGGACAACCAGCAGTGGCGCCTGGGCGACGAGTTGGTCGTCCGTATGCCCCGTACCGAGCGCGCCCCGGAACTCCAGCGCAAGGAGCGCCGGTGGCTGCCCGTTCTGGCCCCCCGCCTGTCGCTTCCCGTCCCGAACCCCGTGCGGGCCGGCGAACCGTCCGAACGGTTCCCGAAGCCCTGGACGGTCATGACGTGGGTCCCCGGTGAGCCGTTGGACCGCACTCCGATCAGCCGCGGCGAGCATGCCGCCGACGCGCTGGCGGACTTCCTCCGGGCCCTCCACGTCCGGGCGCCCGCCGACGCGCCGGCCGCTTCGGACCGCGGCGGCCACCCCGGCGCGCACACGGAGGGCTTCGGCCACCTCTTCGACGCGGTCGTCCCCGACGGTGTCGCCGACGACGTCCGGGCCGTCTGGGACCAGGCTGTCGCCGCCCCGGAGTGGGAGGGGCCGCCGGTGTGGGTGCACGGTGATCTCCACCCGGCCAACGTCGTCGTGTCGGACGGGACGCTCTCGGGCGTGATCGACTTCGGCGACCTGTTCGCCGGCGATCCGGCGTGGGACCTCGCCGCCGCGTGGGTCGTCCTCCCCGAGGGCGTCGACGCACGGTTCTTCGACGCCTACGGGGGCGCGGACGAGGCGATGATCCGGCGGGCCCGGGGGCTGGCCGCCATGAAAAGCCTGTTCCTCATGCTCATGGGCCGGAACGGGGACCAGGGGCTTCCCGGCGGCAAGCCGACCTGGGGCCCCGCGGGGCGGACGGCACTCGACCGCGTTCTGCGCACGGGCGTGGTCCGGGCGCCTCGTCCCTGAGCGCGCCGCGGAGCCTCCTGGGTCTCCTTGGCCCTGTGGGGCCCGGGAGTACGCCGCGGAACCTCCTCCGTCCCCCTGGTCCTGTGGGGCCCGATGCTCGGCATCCCGACGTACGCGGAGTGGCACCGTTGCGGGGACGTGGACGAGCGGCCCACTACTGCCGCGGGCGGTACGGGGTAGGCGGTCATCCAGGGGCCCGGTGTCCCCCCGGCGAAGTCGGCCGCTCGCGCCCGGTGACGTCGTCCCCGCCCGGACTCCTCCGGCGGGGCCGCTCGCCACCCGGCGGGGCCCGCTCGCGACTGCGGCGTACCGGGCGTCCGGCGGCGTGGAGGGGCACCTGGGCATGACCGAGCGGCGGCTATGTACTAGAGTTATCTCGACATCGAGATATCTGCCGAGGCGCACCACAGCCGCCGCCCGGTAAGGGTTACCTAACTAATCCTTACCTTAGCGGATGGTCGGGACCGTGTACGGCAAACGCGGCGCCGGCTTCCAATGAGGCGCGGCGCGGAGATACGCGCACATTGAAGAAGGAGACTGTCGTGTCGGCGAACAGCTTCGACGCCCGCAGCACGCTGCGCGTGGGCGACGAGTCGTACGAGATCTTCAAGCTGGACAAGGTAGAGGGCTCCGCGCGCCTCCCGTACAGCCTGAAGGTCCTGCTGGAGAACCTGCTCCGTACCGAGGACGGCGCGAACATCACCGCCGACCACATCCGGGCCATCGGTGGCTGGGACTCCCAGGCGCAGCCCAGCCAGGAGATCCAGTTCACGCCGGCCCGCGTGATCATGCAGGACTTCACCGGCGTGCCGTGCGTCGTGGACCTCGCCACCATGCGTGAGGCCGTCAAGGAGCTCGGCGGCGACCCGGCGAAGATCAACCCGCTGGCCCCGGCCGAGCTGGTCATCGACCACTCCGTCATCGCCGACAAGTTCGGCACGAAGGAAGCCTTCGGCCAGAACGTCGAGCTGGAGTACGGCCGCAACAAGGAGCGCTACCAGTTCCTGCGCTGGGGCCAGACCGCCTTCGACGAGTTCAAGGTCGTCCCCCCGGGCACCGGCATCGTCCACCAGGTGAACATCGAGCACCTGGCGCGTACGGTCATGGTCCGGGGCGGCCAGGCGTACCCCGACACCCTCGTCGGCACCGACTCGCACACCACCATGGTCAACGGCCTCGGCGTGCTGGGCTGGGGCGTCGGCGGCATCGAGGCCGAGGCCGCGATGCTCGGCCAGCCGGTCTCCATGCTCATCCCGCGCGTCGTCGGCTTCAAGCTGACCGGCGAGCTCCCGGCCGGCACCACCGCCACCGACCTCGTGCTGACCATCACCGAGATGCTCCGCAAGCACGGCGTCGTCGGCAAGTTCGTCGAGTTCTACGGTGAGGGCGTCGCCGCCACCTCGCTCGCCAACCGCGCCACCATCGGCAACATGTCGCCGGAGTTCGGCTCCACCGCCGCGATCTTCCCGATCGACGGCGAGACCCTGAACTACCTGCGCCTGACCGGCCGCGACGCCCAGCAGGTCGCCCTCGTCGAGGCGTACGCCAAGGAGCAGGGCCTCTGGCTGGACCCGGCCGCCGAGCCGGACTTCTCCGAGAAGCTGGAGCTCGACCTCTCCACGGTCGTCCCCTCCATCGCCGGCCCGAAGCGCCCGCAGGACCGCATCGTCCTGGCCAACGCCGCGCAGCAGTTCTCCTCGGACGTCCGCAACTACGTCTCCGACACCGGTGTCGACGAGGCGGGCAAGGAGTCCTTCCCGGCCTCCGACGCCCCGGCCGTCTCCAACGGCGTCCCGTCGAACCCGACCACCGTCACGGCCCCCGACGGCTCCACGTACGAGATCGACCACGGCGCCGTCACCGTCGCCGCGATCACCTCCTGCACCAACACCTCGAACCCCTACGTCATGGTCGCCGCCGCGCTCGTGGCGAAGAAGGCGGTCGAGAAGGGCCTGACCCGCAAGCCGTGGGTCAAGACCACCCTCGCCCCGGGCTCGAAGGTCGTCACCGACTACTTCGACAAGGCGGGCCTGACCCCGTACCTCGACAAGGTCGGCTTCAACCTCGTCGGCTACGGCTGCACCACCTGCATCGGCAACTCCGGCCCGCTGCCGGACGAGGTCTCCAAGGCGGTCAACGAGAACGACCTCGCGGTCACCTCGGTGCTCTCCGGCAACCGCAACTTCGAGGGCCGGATCAACCCCGACGTCAAGATGAACTACCTGGCGTCCCCGCCGCTGGTCGTCGCGTACGCCATCGCCGGTTCGATGAAGGTCGACATCACCAAGGACGCCCTCGGCACCGACCAGGACGGCAAGCCGGTCTACCTGACCGACATCTGGCCCTCCGAGGCCGAGGTCAACGACGTCGTGGCGAACGCCATCGGCGAGGACATGTTCAACAAGTCCTACCAGGACGTCTTCGCGGGCGACGCCCAGTGGCAGGCGCTGCCGATCCCGACCGGCAACACCTTCGAGTGGGACTCCGAGTCCACCTACGTGCGCAAGCCCCCGTACTTCGAGGGCATGACGATGGAGACGACCCCGGTCGAGGACATCACCGGCGCCCGGGTGCTCGCCAAGCTCGGCGACTCGGTCACCACCGACCACATCTCCCCGGCCGGCGCCATCAAGGCCGACACCCCGGCCGGCAAGTACCTCACGGAGCACGGCATCGAGCGCCGTGACTTCAACTCCTACGGCTCGCGCCGAGGGAACCACGAGGTCATGATCCGCGGCACGTTCGCCAACATCCGCCTGCGCAACCAGATCGCGCCGGGCACCGAGGGCGGCTACACCCGCGACTTCACCCGGTCCGCCGAAGGTGACGGAGGGGCCCCGGTGTCGTTCATCTACGACGCCTCGCAGAACTACCAGGCCGCCGGCACCCCGCTCGTGATCCTCGCGGGCAAGGAGTACGGCTCCGGCTCGTCCCGTGACTGGGCCGCCAAGGGCACCGCGCTCCTGGGCGTCAAGGCCGTCATCGCCGAGTCCTACGAGCGCATCCACCGCTCGAACCTCATCGGCATGGGCGTCCTCCCGCTCCAGTTCCCCGAGGGCCAGACCGCCGAGACCCTAGGTCTCACCGGCGAGGAGACCTTCTCCTTCACCGGCGTCACCGAGCTGAACGACGGCACCACCCCGCGCACCGTCAAGGTCACCACCGACACCGGTGTGGAGTTCGACGGCGTCGTGCGCATCGACACCCCCGGCGAGGCGGACTACTACCGCAACGGCGGCATCCTGCAGTACGTGCTCCGCAGCCTGATCCGCAAGTAGACGGACCGGACCGAGCAGGAAGGGCCGCACCCCGGGGCAACCCGGGGTGCGGCCCTTCCGCGTACCGCCGAGAGCCCTGGCGGACCGTCACAGCAGATGCCGGTCGACTGTGCCGATCCGGCACTCCGTGTCCGCGGCCACCTCCCCGGAACCCTGGGCCCTGACCTCGACCGACGCGCCGGGGGCGATCTCCTCGGTGGTCGCGATGCCGTCGGACACCACGGCGCCGTCCGCGTCCAGGAACGCGATGGTCACGATGTACGCCGCCGGACTCCCGGACCTGTTCACGATCTTCAGGTCCGCGTGTGGCCAGCCGATGGAGGAGTCGCGCGTGCACGTCGTTATCGTGACGTCCTTCTCGGCGGGCGGCCCGGGCTCCGCGGGCTCCATCGGCTCCTCCTCGTACGGCTCCGCGTAGGGCGCGTCCGACCGCGGCGGCAGCGCGATGGAGTCCGAGACCGAGTCCATCAACGCGTAGACGAGCGCCACCATCGCTCCCGCAACGACCAGCCCACCGCCCACGGCGAGCGTCACGATCAGCCCGGTGCGCTGCTTGCCCGGAGGCGGGGCGGGGGCAGCCCACGGTGAGAGCGGTGGCGCACCGGCGGGAGACCGGTGGTCCGGCTGCGGCTGTTCGGGCGGCGGAGGCGGAAAGGTGTCGGACATACGGTCCCCCCACGGGAAAGTGATCAGCTGAGGGGCTTACCGTACGTGGCCCCACCAGCCCCAACCGCACCACCTGTACAGAAAGCGAACGGACCCCATGGGCGAGCTGATCCTCATCCGGCACGGCGAGACCGCATGGTCCCGTTCCGGACAGCACACGAGCTACACCGACCTGCCGCTCACCGACGCCGGGGAGCGCCAGGCCCGCGCGCTCGTCCCGCTGCTGGCCGACCGGAACATCGGGCTCACCCTCGTCAGCCCGATGATCCGGGCCCGCCGCACCGCCGAGCTGGCCGGACTCCCCGCACCCGGGGTCACCCCCGAGCTGCGGGAGTGGGACTACGGCGGCTACGAGGGCATCACCACCCCGGCGATCCGCCGCACCCGGCCCTTCTGGAACCTGTGGACCGACGGCGTGGACCCCGGCTCCGACGAGCACCCCGGTGAGAGCCCCGACCAGATCGGGCAGCGGGCCGACCAGGTCCTCGCGGGCGTCCGGTCCGCCGCCGACGGGATCGGGAGCGCGGACATCGCGCTCGTCGCGCACTCGCACTTCCTGCGCGTCCTCACCGCCCGCTACCTCGGTCTGACCCCGGCCGAGGGGCGCCTCTTCCAGCTCGCCACCGGCGCCCTCTCCCGGCTCGGCACCGAACACGGCCGGCCGGTCGTCGCCGCCCTGAACGTCGCGCTGCCCGAAAGCCTTCTGGACAGCCTCGGCGAGAACCGCTGACACGCCGGCGGCCGGCACCCCGCCCTCCGGGGTACCGGCCGCCGATGCCCATCACGTACGGGTCAGGAGAGCAGCTCCACCTCCGCGAGCGTCGCCGAACCCGTCAGCACCAGCCGGTACTTCGTGTACGAGCCGGGCTTCGCCACCGAGAACACCCGGGTCTGCCTGTCCCAGGCGAACGACTGGCCCGAGCGGCGGTCGACGTCCTTCCACTCCCTGCCGTCCGCCGAACCCTGGAGCGTCCACCCCTGCGGGGCCTTGTCCGCCGCCGCCGAGGTCAGCGTGTACTGGACGCCCTTCGTGGCCGAGGCCACCGGCAGCTCCACCGACGACTCCACCGTCGCCGAGGTGGCCGAGGTGTCGTCGAACAGCGCGCCGTCACCCTTCAGCGCGTCGCCCTTGGGCGTGGGGACCCGGTCGTCCTTCTGCACCGAGACCGGGGCGGCGTCCTTGCCCGTGCCCCAGGCCGACGGCTTCGGGCCCATGGCGAACTCCAGCGTGCCGCCCTTGGCCAGCACGTCGTGGGGGAGCGCCGTGGAGGTCCACTTCTTGCCGTTGACCTTCACGCCCTGCACGTAGATGTTCTCGTCGCTGTTCTTCGGGGCCTTCACGGTCAGCTTGCGGCCGTTGTCCATGCGGACGGTGACCTCTCTGAAGAGCGGCGAGCCGATCGCGTACTCCCCGCTGCCCATCACCAGCGGGTAGAAGCCGAGCGAGGAGAAGAGGAACCAGGCCGACTGCTCGCCGTTGTCCTCGTCGCCGTGGATGCCCTGCCCGATCTCGCTGCCGACGTACAGGCGGCCCAGCACCTCGCGGACCTTCTCCTGCGTCTTGTACGGCTGCGAGGCCGCGTTGTACATGTACGTGGCGTGGTGGGCGACCTGGTTGCTGTGGCCGTACTGGCCCATCCGCACGTCCCGTGCCTCGGTCATCTCGTGGATGACCCCGCCGTAGCTGCCGACGAACTCCGGGCCCGCCGTCTCCGGCGTCGAGAAGTACGTGTCCAGCTTCTTGCCCAGACCGGCCCGGCCGCCGTACAGGTTGGCCAGGCCCCGGCTGTCCTGCGGGGCGGTGAAGGCGTAGCCCCAGCCGTTGGTCTCGGTGTAGTCGTAGCCCCAGACGCGCGGGTCGTACTGGTCCGAGGGCAGGCGCCAGTCGCCGTTCGGCTTCTTGCCCTGGAAGAACCCGGCCTTGCCGTCGAAGAGCTTGACGTACTTCTGCGCCCGGTTCATGAAGTACTCGGACTCCTCCTTGTACCGCGCCTTCTTCGTCTTCCTGTACAGCTCCTGGCCCATGCGGGCGATGCCGTAGTCGTTGACGTAGCCCTCCAGGGACCAGGACAGGCCCTCGTGGGTGGCCGTGTCGGCGTACCCCGTGAAGACCGAGGTCTCCAGGCCCTTGCGGCCGACGCCGGAGGACGGCGGGGCCACGGTGGCGTTCTTGAGCGCCGCGTCGTAGGCCGCCTCGGCGTCGAACTCCACGCCCTTGACGTACGCGTCGGCGAACGCCACGTCCGAGCTGGTGCCGGTCATCAGGTCCGCGTAGCCGGGGGAGGACCAGCGCGAGGTCCAGCCGCCGTCCTTGTAGTGCTGGACGAAGCCGTCCACCAGCTCGCCGGCCTTCTTCGGGGAGAAGAAGGAGTACGCGGGCCAGGTCGTGCGGTAGGTGTCCCAGAAGCCGTTGTTGACGTACACCTCGCCGTCGACGATCTTCGCGCCCGTCCGCGTCGGGGTGTTCTCACCGGTCGCCTTGGAGAAGGGGCTGGCGTACCTGTTCTTGCCCTTCACCTTCTCGTGGCCCGAGTTCGGGTAGAGGTAGAGCCGGTAGAGGCTGGAGTAGAGCGTCGTCAGCTGGTCGGCGTTCGCGCCCTCGACCTCGACCGTCCCGAGGACGTCGTCCCAGGCGCCCTGCGCCCTGCGCTGCACCCGGTCGAAGGAGGCCGACTCCGGGATCTCCATCGCCAGGTTCTGCTTCGCCTGGTCGACGCCGATCAGCGAGGTGGCCAGCCGCAGGTTGACCGTGCGGTCCTTGCCCGCGTCGAAGCGGAAGAACCCGGTGACGTCGTCGCCCCCGCCGCCCTTCAGCCTGCCGCTGTCGGTGACCGGCGCGTCGAAGACGCCGTACACGAACATCCGGGTCGCACCGGTGGACAGGCCGCTCCTGACGTCCGTGAAGCCCGAGAACGAGCTGGTCTTCGGGTCCAGGGTGATGCCGCCGTCGTTCGACACGTTGTCGAAGATCAGGCTGGCGTCCTTGCCCGGATAGGTGAACCGCATCCGGGCCGCGTGGTCGGTCGGCGTCATCTCGGCCTTGAGGCCGTTCTCGAACGTGACGCCGTAGTAGTGCGGCTTCGCCGTCTCGTTCTCGTGCCGGAAGGGCAGTGCGCGGGCGGTGCGGGAGGCGTCCGGGGTGCCGCTCGCGGTCGAGGGCATCAGCTGGAACGTCTGCCGGTCGCCCATCCACGGACTCGGCTCATGGCTCGCGCCGAAGGCCTGGAACGTGGGGAGGTTGTCCGCGTTGTTGCCCCGGTGGTAGTCGTACAGCCAGCTCAGCGAACCGGCGTTGGTCACCGGCGTCCAGAAGTTGAAGCCGTGCGGGACCGCCGTGGCCGGAATGTTGTTGCCGCGCGAGAAGCCGCCGCTGGAGTTGGTGCCGCGGGTCGTCAGCGCGTAGTCCGACAGGTGCGCCTTGCGCTTCTCGGGCTTCTTCGGGGCGATCGTGATGTCGTCGATCCAGCCCTGGAACTTCGCCTTCCCCTTGGGGGAGTCGTACGCCACCAGGATCCGGTCGACCGTCTTGCCCGCGGCGACCGTGCCGAGGCGGGCGGCGACCTTGTTCCACTGGTTCACGTAGAGGCGCTTGGCGTCCGCCTGGCCCTGCGGGGTCAGCAGCCCGCCGTGGCTGTCGGTGGCCTTCAGCTCGCTCAGGTACGTGCCGTCGGTGAAGGCCAGGTCCACCGCGACGTGCGTGGCCGGATAGTTCAGGTCGGTCTCGCCCATCTGCGGATAGACGAGGTAGGACAGCTCGGTGTCCTTGGTGACGGCCGTGTTCACGTCGAAGATCTTGTTGTACGAGTACGCGCGTCCGTCGGGCGTGTGCGTGCCCGCGTAACGCAGTGCCTTCTTTCCGGTGAATCCCGCACCCGACTTCGCGGTGGGGGAGCCGGAGGGGCCGCGGTCGGGCTGGCTGCGCATCTCCTCGGGCACCGGGGCCGAGGAGTCACCGTTCGAGAACTGAACGTCGGCGAGCTGGAGGGCGTCCGCGCCGTTGTTCGCGGTGATCTCCAGACGGAGGTGCGGGTAGGCGGTCTCGCTCGCGAAGTCGTACGTCTTCGTCTCGTGCCGCTTGGCGAAGGACTCGCCGGTGCGGGTGTCGAGGTCGGTCCACTCCTTGCCGTCCGCCGAGCCCTGGAGCGTCCAGTCCTTCGGGTCGCGCTCCGCGTGGTCGTTGGCCGAAGTGAGCGCGTACGTCACGACCTTGACGGGTTCGTCCAGGTCGAACTCCACCCAGCCGGTCTTCGCGAACGTCAGCCACTTGGAGCCCGGCTCGACGTCGACGAGGTTCTCCTTGACCTCGCCGCCCGCGGTGTTCTCGGCGCTCGCGCGGACCTCCGTCACCCGGTCGGTGACGTTGCCCGGTATGCCGGAGGAGAAGCCCCCGTCGACGCCGGAGGACCGCTTCTCGCCGTCGGGGCCCTCCTCGACGGTGTTGCGCCAGTCCGGCTGCTTCTCGTCCGCCTCGAACGAGGTGCTGAACGTCCGGTCGCCGGAGGGCTTCCGGTCCGGCGCGGAGGGCTGGGCGGTGGCGACCGCGGGGGCGATCACCACCAGGGCGAGGGAGGCCGCCAGGGCCGCCGCTGTGGGGGTCCGTCTCCGGCGGGGAGCCGGGCGGGGGACCGCGTGAGGGTCCTGGTCGGATCCGTGATTGAGGCCGCGTGGTGGCTGCATGCCGAGCCGTTCCTCCCCGGGAAAATGCCTGGACAACGTTGTCATAGTGGGATGCAAGGTCCAGTAGGGAGCCAAGTGGCTGGACGTGTCAAGGGTGTTGCCGCGAGGCCCCTCGGCGAATCGGCCGGAATGCGGAAATAGTCGCCGCGGGGGGAGGGCGCGGGGTGCCGAGGTGTCCGTGAGGTCTCAACTCGGGAAAGACTGCCGCCCAAACCTGCATTCGATCTTGCTCAGTTGGCGACGAGTGGACTATACCTGTCGGCACCTGCACGGCCGCTTCACGCGGACGTGCGCGCGGGGGAATCAGTGACGGTCGCGAGGACGCCAGGGGTGTCCTCGCTGTACGGTCTTCCGGCATCCCCACTGCACCGGCCCGTCCGGTACATCTGCATATCCGCATGACCCAAGCGCAATTGACCGCGGTGGCGGGGCCCTTCGCCTGAGGCGAGTTTCGACGGGTGACCGGCACACCGCCTGAGTCCTGGAGAAGGCGAGGACTTGAGCATGGGATCCACCTCCGCCCACAACAATGAGGGCCTTGGCCGTCGCGATCTGATCAAGCGTTCTGCCGCACTCGGCCTGATCGCTGTTCCGACGATGAGCTTCCTGTCCGCCTGCGCGAGCGGCGACAGCAGCAGCGACGACAAGGTCGAAAAGGGCGAAAAGACCGAGAAGAACCCGCTGGCCGTCAACGGCAGCGCACCGCTGGACATCGTGATCTTCGACGGCGGCTTCGGCACCAAGTACGCCGAGGACGCCAAGGCCGTCTACGAGAAGACCTATCCCGAGGCGAAGGTCAAGTTCTCCGCGACGCAGAAGATCCAGTCGGTTCTTCAGCCGCGGTTCAACGGTGGTACCCCGCCGGACCTGATCGACAACTCCGGTGCGCAGCAGATGGACATGGGCGTCCTGGTCGGCAAGAAGCAGCTCACCGACCTGACCCCGCTGCTCGACGCCCCCTCCATCGACGACCCCGCCAAGAAGGTCCGCGACACCCTGCGGCCCGGCATCATCGAGATGGGCCAGTTCGACGGCGACCCGGTCTGGATCATGTACTACGCGTACACGGTCTACGGTGTCTGGTACTCGCAGACCGCGCTGGAGAAGCTCGACGCCACGTACCCGGAGACCTGGGACGACATGCTCGCGCTCTGCGCGAAGGCGAAGAAGAAGGGCATCGCCGGCTGGACCTACCCCGGCAAGCACCCCTACTACCTCCCCTTCTCGCTGTACCCCTTCATCGGCAAGATCGGCGGCGTCGAGGTCCTCGACGCGATCGACAACCTGGAGCCGAAGGCCTGGGAGCACCCGGCGGTCAAGGCGGCCTTCGACGCGTACTACGAGCTCGTCGCCAAGGACTACATCCTGGAGGGCACCCCGGGTCTGGACCACCGCGGCTCCCAGGGCGCGTGGGCCCGCGGCAAGGCGCTGTTCATCCCGAACGGCTCCTGGGTCGAGAACGAGGAAGCGGCGATCATCCCCAAGGACTTCAAGCTGTCCGTGGGCGCTCCCTCCAGCCTCGACTCCTCGGACAAGCTGCCCTTCGGCACCCTCTGGGCGTCCGGCGGCGAGCCGTTCATCGTCCCGAGCAAGGCGAAGAACCCCGAGGGCGGCATGGAGCAGCTGCGCATCATGCTCAGCGAGGACTCCTCGAAGTCCTTCACGTCGAGCACCAAGTCGCTCTCCGCCTTCAACGGCGGCACGGACGGCATCGAGCTCTCCGACGGTCTCAAGTCCGGTGTCGCCGCGCTGGAGAAGGCCGGCACCAACGTGGTCAACCCGCGCCTGCAGGACTGGTACGTGAAGCTCCAGAAGGAGCAGATCGGCGTCGCCGCGCTCGGCGAGATGATGGCGGGCCGCGCCAAGCCGGCCGAGACCATCAAGAAGATCCAGGCCTTCGCCGACGCGACCGCCAAGGACCAGTCCATCAAGCACTTCAAGCACCAGTGACCACGCGTCACCAGCGGCGGGCAGCACGGGAAGGTCGGAGTCGGTAACGATGCAACACGGTAAATACCGGTTCATAGTCGGGTTCTTGGTGGTCCCGATGGCGTTGTACGTCATCTTCGTCATCTGGCCCTTCATCCAGTCCATCTACTACTCGTTCACGGACTGGACGGGGCTGAGTCCCGACTTCAAGATGGTCGGGTTCGACAACTACACCAAGATGCTCGACGACGACATCTTCTGGAAATCGCTGCAGCACAGCGTGATGCTGGCCATTCTGCTGCCGCTGGTGACGCTCGGGCTCGCGCTCTTCTTCGCCTTCATGCTCAACGTGGGCGGGCGGCGCCGCAAGGGCGCCGCCATCGCCGGCGTACGCGGCTCCGGCTTCTACAAGATCGCCTACTTCTTCCCGCAGGTGCTCTCGATCGCGATCGTGGCCATCCTGTTCCAGTTCGCCTTCGACCCGGCCCAGGGCATGATCAACGGCACGCTCAAGGCCGTGGGCTTCGACGACGTGCCGACCTGGCTCGGGGATCCGCAACTGGCCCTGTGGGTCGTGATGGCGGTCCTCGTCTGGTGCACCACCGGCTTCTTCGTGGTGCTGTTCTCCGCGGGCATGGCCTCCATCCCCAAGGACTTCTACGAAGCCGCCCTGCTGGACGGGGCGAGCCGCTTCACGACCTTCTTCCGGATCACGCTGCCCCTGCTGTGGGACACGGTCCAGTCCGGCTGGGTCTACATGGGCATCCTGGCGCTCGGCGCCGAGGGCTTCGCGATCGTCCACATCATGAGCGTCGGTCCCGGTGGGCCCGACTACTCGACCACCGTCCTGCCGCTGTACGTGTACCAGTCGGCGTTCCGTGACGGACAGGCGGGCTACGCGACCACGATCGGTGTCGCCCTGCTCATCGTGACGCTGGCGTTCGCCGCCATCGTCATGCGGGTGGGCCGGCGCGAGCGGCTGGAGTTCTGATGAAGACCACTGACACCCCTCCCCCCGGGCCCTCCGACGCCCACGCGGCGACCGTCCCGGCCCAGCGCACCGGGCCGGTGGGCAAGGGCGCCTCCGCCCCCGCGAAGAAGAGTGAGGGCCAGGTCCTCAACGTCTTCTCGCACGGGGTGCTGATCCTGTGGGCGATCATGGTCGTCCTGCCGCTGTTCTGGGCGGTGATGTCCTCGTTCAAGACCGACGCGGACATCTTCAACACCCCGTGGTCGCTGCCCGGTTCACTGAACTTCGACAGCTGGGGCCGGGCCTGGAGCCAGGCCCACATGAGCGAGTACTTCCTCAACACCATCCTGGTGGTGGGCGGGTCGCTCACGGGCACCCTGGTCCTCGGGTCCATGGCCGCCTACGTGCTCGCGCGCTTCGAGTTCCCGGGCAACCGGTTCATTTACTTCTTGTTCGTCGGCGGCATGAGCTTCCCGGTCATGCTGGCGCTGGTCCCGTTGTTCTACGTCATGGACAACATGGGGCTGCTGAACACGATCCACGGCCTGATCCTGGTGTACATCGCCTACTCGCTGCCGTTCACCGTGTTCTTCCTGACCTCGTTCTTCCGGACGCTGCCGACCTCGGTGGCGGAGGCGTCGATCATCGACGGGGCCTCGCACACCCGTACGTTCTTCCAGGTCATGCTGCCGATGGCCAGGCCCGGCCTGATCAGCGTCGGCATCTTCAACTTCCTGGGGCAGTGGAACCAGTACATGCTGCCCACCGTGCTGAACACCGACCCGGACAAGCGGGTGCTGGCCCAGGGCCTGGTGGAGCTGGCCTCCAGCCAGGGCTACAAGGGCGACTACTCCGGCCTCTTCGCCGGGCTGGTGATCGCGATGCTGCCGGTGCTGGCGGCGTACATCATCTTCCAGCGCCAGGTCGTCTCCGGCCTGACGGCGGGCGCCCTGAAGTAGCCCGCGACGCGCGTACGGCCCGGTGCCCCGGCGGAATCCCTCCGCCGGGGCACTGGGCCGTTGTGGTGTGCACGTGCTCAGGTCTTGACGGGAGGCACCCCCGAACGGTGAGCTTAGAGTTCACATGTTGGAGGAAGCCGGGGTCTCATCGCTGCGGCCCCGGCCGGGGCGGTCTTCAGGACCGCCCGCCAAGGGCAGGAGTGGATGAGTCGATGGAGACTCCCGGGTCGCAGACATCGCTGCACAGGGCCAATCTGGAGCGGGTCGTCCGCGCCGTACGGATGGCGGGATCGCTCACCCAGGCGGAGATCGCCCGGAGCACGGGCCTCTCCGCGGCCACCGTCTCCAATATCGTCCGGGAGCTGAAGGACGGCGGAACGGTCGAGGTCACTCCCACCTCGGCGGGCGGCCGGCGGGCCCGCAGCGTCTCGCTCAGCGGCGACGCCGGCATCGTCATCGGCGTCGACTTCGGCCATACGCACCTGCGCGTCGCCGTCGGCAACCTCGCCCACCAGGTGCTTGCCGAGGAGTCCGAGCCGCTGGACGTCGACGCCTCGTCCGCCGAGGGCTTCGACCGCGCGGAAGTGCTGGTCAAGCGGTTGATCGAGGCCACCGGCATCGGCCCGGACAAGGTGATCGGCATCGGACTCGGCGTACCGGGCCCCATCGACGTCGAGTCCGGCACCCTGGGCTCCACCTCGATCCTGCCGGGCTGGACCGGCATCAATCCCAGCGAGGAGCTCTCCGGCCGCCTCGGCGTGCCCGTGTACGTCGACAACGACGCCAACCTCGGGGCGCTCGGCGAGCTGGTCTGGGGGAGCGGGCGGGGCGTCAAGGACCTCGCCTACATCAAGGTGGCCAGCGGTGTCGGCGCCGGCCTGGTGATCGACGGGACCATCTACCGGGGCCCCGGCGGCACGGCCGGCGAGATCGGGCACATCACGCTCGACGAGTCGGGCCCGGTGTGCCGCTGCGGCAACCGCGGCTGCCTGGAGACCTTCACGGCCGCCCGCTACGTCCTGCCGCTGCTCCAGCCCAGCCACGGCCCCGGGCTCACCATGGAGCGGGTGGTCCAGCTGGCCCGGGAGGGCGATCCGGGCTGCCGCCGGGTGATCGGTGACGTGGGCCGCCACATAGGCAGCGGCGTGGCCAACCTGTGCAATCTGCTCAACCCGAGCCGGGTCGTGCTCGGCGGCTCGCTGGCGGAGGCCGGGGAGCTGGTCCTGGGGCCCATACGGGACTCCGTGTCGCGTTACGCGATCCCCAGCGCCGCGCGGCAGCTCTCGGTGCTGCCCGGCGCGCTCGGCGGGCGGGCCGAGGTGCTGGGCGCACTCGCCCTGGTGCTCAGCGAGATGGGGGATTCGACCCTTTTGGAGAGCACCCTCCCCACGGCCACTCCTGCCTTCACTTAGATAACGGATGGCACCGTTGTCATCTCGTTAAGGATTTACTCCTTGACGCTGACGCTGGGGCCGAGTTGACTTCCAGCCACCTCGGCCGCAACGTCGCGGCCTCGTCAGGGAGGTTCGAGAATGAACACGCGTATGCGTCGTGCCGCCGTTGCCGTTGCCGCCACCACGATGGCGATGTCGCTGGCCGCCTGCGGGAGTGCCAAGGAGTCCGGCGACAAGGCCGAAGGAGGTTCGGAGAAGAAGGGCGACGACCTGAAGATAGGTCTGCTCCTCCCCGAGAACCAGACGGCCCGTTACGAGAAGTTCGACCGGCCGATCATCGAGAAGAAGATCAGCGAGTTGACCGGCGGCAAGGGGAAGGTCACCTACGCCAACGCCAAGCAGGATGCGAACGCGCAGGCCCAGCACGTCGACACCATGATCACCAACAAGGTCGACGCGCTCATCGTGGGCGCCGTGGACTCCAAGGCGATCGCCAACAGCATCAAGAAGGCCAAGGACGCCGGCATCCCCGTCGTCGCCTTCGACCGTCTCGCCGAGGGCCCCATCGACGCCTACACCTCCTTCGACAACGAAGAGGTCGGCCGGGCCCAGGGCACCGCCCTGCTGGAGGCCCTGGGCGACAAGGCCGACGGCGGCACGATCGTGATGATGAACGGTGCGATCACCGACCCGAACGCCGCCCTCTTCAAGAAGGGCGCCAAGTCGGTCCTCGACGGCAAGGTGAAGTACGGCAAGGAGTACGACACCAAGGAGTGGAAGCCGGAGAACGCCAACGCCAACATGGAAGCGGCGATCACCGCGCTCGGCAAGGACAAGATCGACGGCGTCTACTCCGCCAACGACGGCATGGCGGGCGGCATCATCACCGCCCTCAAGGGCGCCGGCATCTCGCCGCTGCCGCCGGTCACCGGCCAGGACGCCGAACTGGCGGGCGTGCAGCGCATCGTCACCGGTGAGCAGTTCATGAGCGTCTACAAGTCCTACCCGGCCGAGGGCATCGTCGCCGCGGAGATGGCCGTCGCCCTCGCCAAGGGCGAGAAGCTCGACTCCATCGCCACCTCCAAGGTCGACAGCGCCACCACGAAGGGCATCCCGACGGTCCTCGTCCCGGTCGTCTCGCTGACCAAGGACAACATCAAGGACACCGTCATCAAGGACGGCATCTGGACGCTGGACGAGATCTGCTCGGCCAAGTACAAGGCCTCCTGCGACAAGATCGGTCTGAAGTAGTCCCCAGGGGCCCCGGCCCCGGGAACCCGGCACGCCCCCGAGCCGCCGGGTCCCGCCCGCTCCACCGCCACCCGGCCCGCCGCGCCCGCGCGAGGGCCGGGCGGCCCCACCGCCCGCGCGAGCGTCGGCCCCCGGCCCGCCCGCGCAACGAAGCCTGTCCGGCGTCCCGCACATCAACCGTCCCGCTACCGGGCGGGGCGCCGGACGGAACGCTTCCCCGCATTCCTCGTATCCCTTCTGCTCGACACCGCCGCGCCTTCCCCCGGGCGCGGCATCCCCGCCGGTCAGGCGGCGAAGGAGATGGTTCATGTGTCCGCTACGCCCGTGTTGGCGTTGCGAGGGGTCTCCAAGCGCTTCGGTGCCGTCCAGGTACTCACCGATGTAGAGCTTGAGGTCCACGCCGGTGAGGTGGTCGCCCTGGTGGGCGACAACGGCGCCGGTAAATCAACGCTGGTCAAGACGATCGCCGGAGTGCACCCCATCGATGACGGCGTCATCGAGTGGGAGGGCAGGGCCGTGCGGATCGACAAGCCGCACGACGCCCAGAACCTCGGCGTCGCGACCGTCTACCAAGACCTCGCGCTGTGCGACAACATCGATGTCGTCGGCAACCTCTACCTCGGCCGGGAGCTGCGCAGGTTCGGCGTCCTGGACGAGGTCGAGATGGAGCGCCGCTCCCGCGAGCTGCTGTCCACGCTCTCCATCCGCATTCCGAGCGTCCGCATCCCGATCGCCTCGCTCTCCGGCGGCCAGCGCCAGACGGTGGCCATCGCCCGGTCGATGCTGGGCGAGCCCCGCCTCGTCATCCTGGACGAGCCGACCGCGGCCCTCGGCGTCGAGCAGACCGCCCAGGTCCTCGACCTCGTCGAGCGGCTGCGCGAGCGTGGCCACGCGGTCATCCTCATCAGCCACAACATGGCCGACGTGAAGGCCGTGGCCGACAAGGTCGCTGTGCTCCGGCTGGGCCGGAACAACGGTGTCTTCGATGTGAAGACCACCTCCCAGGAAGAGATCATCTCCGCCATCACCGGGGCCACGGACAACGCCGTGACCCGACGTGCGGCGCGCAACGCGGAGGTTTCCCCGTGACCACCGACGAGACCACCAACACGGCGGACAAGAGCAGCAGCTCCTGGGACAAGGGCAGCGACCCGGTGGACGCGCCCCCGGTCGGCAATCCGGACGCCGCCGACGGCGCCGCCACGGTCGTCGACCCCCGGCTGCTCATCCGCGAGCAGGGCTTCGCCGGCTACCTCACCGAGTTCAAGCGCAAGATCAGCGGCGGTGACCTGGGCTCGATCCCGGTGATCATCGGACTCGCGATCATCGCCATCGTCTTCCAGAGCCTGAACTCCGAGTTCCTCTCCGCGAAGAACATCAGCGACATCGCGGTCACCATGGTCGCCACGGGCATGATGGCCGTGGGCATCATCTTCGTCCTGCTGCTCGGCGAGATCGACCTCTCGGTCGGCTCCGTCTCCGGTGTCTCCGGCGCCCTGGTCGCGGTCCTCAGCGTCACCCAGGGCATGAACGAGTGGCTGGCGATCGTCGTCGCCATCGTCAGCGGCGCGGTGATGGGCGCGATCCACGGCTTCTTCTTCGCCCGGATCGGGGCCCCGGCCTTCGCCGTCACCCTGGCGGGCCTGCTGTTCTGGCTCGGCTTCATGCTCCAGCTGCTCGGCGACTCCGGCACGATCAACCTGGACGGCGAGGGGGTGGTCGGCAAGCTGACCACGTACTACTTCACCGACGTCGCCGCCGCCTACGGGCTCGCCGCCGTCGCGGTCGTCGGCTACTTCGCCGCCGCCTTCCTCGACACCCGCCGCCGGGAGGCCGCGGGCATCCCGTCCCGGCCGATCGCCGACATCGCCGTGCGCACCGCGGTCCTCGCGGTGTTCGCCTTCGCCGCCGCGTACATGTTCAACCAGTACCGCGGCCTGCCGCTGGCCCTGGTCCTCTTCCTGATCGTCCTGGTCGGCACGGACTTCGTGCTCCGCCGCACGGCCTACGGGCGGAAGATCTTCGCGCTCGGCGGCAGCGTCGAGGCCTCCCGGCGGGCCGGTATCAACGTCACCGCGATCAGGATCTCCGTCTTCTCCATCGCGGGGACCTTCGCGGCGATCGGCGGCCTGTTCTGGGCCTCCAAGATCGCGGCGGCCAACCAGGGCTCCGGCACCGGCGACCTCCTGATGAACGTCATCGCGGCGGCCGTCATCGGCGGCACCAGCCTCTTCGGCGGCCGCGGCCGCACCTGGAACGCCCTGCTCGGCGTCATGGTGATCGTCTCGATCCAGTACGGCCTGTCGCTGGAGGGCATCGCCACCCCGATCCAGTACATGGTCACGGGCGCCGTGCTTCTCGCCACGGTCGTCATCGACTCCGTCACCCGTAAGACCCAGAAGACCGCGGGTCGCGCCTGACCGCACGTTCGCGCAGGTGCCCGGCGTCCCCACAGGGGCTGCCGGGCACCTGTGCGTGTCCGGGTATCGCTACGAACGGGCCCGCCCGCTGCTCACGTCCGGTAGCGGAACATTAGACTCATCGGATCGGCACGCTCGATCAGCTCAAACGCAAGGAGGCACGGGTGGATCTGCTGACCCGCATCAAGGGACCGCGCGACCTGGACCGGCTCAGCCTCGGTGAGCTGGACCAGCTCGCCCAGGAGATCCGCACCTTCCTGGTGGACGCGGTGTCCAAGACCGGCGGCCACCTCGGACCCAACCTGGGCGTCGTCGAGCTCACCATCGCCCTGCACCGGGTCTTCGAGTCGCCCCGGGACAAGGTGCTCTGGGACACCGGCCACCAGAGTTACGTCCACAAGCTGCTCACCGGCCGCCAGGACTTCTCCCGGCTCAAGAGCAAGGGCGGCCTCTCCGGCTACCCCTCCCGTGCCGAGTCCGACCACGACGTCATCGAGAACAGCCACGCCTCCGGCGTCCTCGGCTGGGCCGACGGCATGGCCAAGGCGAACGAGGTCCTGAGGAAGGACGACCACGTCGTCGCGGTCATCGGCGACGGCGCCCTCACCGGCGGTATGGCCTGGGAGGCGCTGAACAACATCGCCGCCGCCAAGGACCGCCCCCTCGTCATCGTCGTCAACGACAACGAGCGCTCCTACGCCCCGACCATCGGCGGCCTGGCCAACCACCTCGCCACGCTCCGTACGACCGACGGTTACGAGCGGTTCCTGGCCCGCGGCAAGGACATCCTGGAGCGCACGCCCGTCGTCGGCCGCCCGCTGTACGAGACCCTGCACGGCGCCAAGAAGGGCCTCAAGGACTTCATCGCCCCGCAGGGCATGTTCGAGGACCTCGGCCTGAAGTACGTCGGCCCGATCGACGGCCACGACATCGAGGCCCTGGAATCGGCCCTCCAGCGCGCCAAGCGCTTCCGCGGCCCGGTCATCGTGCACTGCCTCACCGAGAAGGGCCGCGGCTACACCCCGGCCCTGGAGGACGAGGCGGACCGCTTCCACGCGGTCGGCAAGATCCACCCGGACACCGGCCTGCCGATCTCCACCTCCGGCCTCGACTGGACCTCCGTCTTCGGCGAGGAGATGGTCAAGCTCGGCGAGGAGCGCGAGGACATCGTCGCGATCACCGCGGCCATGCTCCAGCCCGTCGGCCTCGGCAAGTTCGAGGCCGCCTTCCCGGACCGGATCTACGACGTCGGCATCGCCGAGCAGCACGGCGCGGCCTCCGCCGCCGGCCTCGCCACCGGCGGACTCCACCCGGTCTTCGCGGTCTACGCCACCTTCCTCAACCGCGCCTTCGACCAGGTCCTGATGGACGTCGCCCTGCACAAGTGCGGTGTGACGTTCGTCCTGGACCGGGCCGGCATCACCGGCACGGACGGCGCCTCGCACAACGGCATGTGGGACATGTCGATCCTCCAGTGCGTGCCCACGCTCCGGATCGCCGCCCCGCGCGACGCCGACCAGGTCCGCGCCCAGCTGCGCGAGGCCGTCGCCGTCGACGACGCGCCCACCGTGGTCCGCTTCTCCAAGGGCGCGGTCGGCCCCGCGGTCAAGGCGGTCGGCCGGGCCGGCGGCATGGACATCCTGCGCCGGCCGACGGCCGCCCGCCCGGACGTCCTGATCGTCTCCGTCGGCGCGCTCGCCCCGATGTGCCTGGAGATCGCCGACCTGCTCGACGCCCAGGGCATCTCCAGCACCGTCGTCGACCCCCGCTGGGTCAAGCCCGTCGACGAGGCGCTCGCCCCGCTCGCCGAACGCCACCGCGTCGTCGTCACGGTCGAGGACAACAGCCGGGCCGGAGGCGTCGGCTCCGCCGTCGCCCAGTCCCTGCGCGACGCCGGGGTCGACGTACCCCTGCGCGACTTCGGCATCCCGCCGGTCTTCCTCGACCACGCCTCGCGCGGCGAGGTCATGGCCGAGATCGGACTGACCGCACCGGACATCGCCCGGCAGGTCACCGGCCTGGTCGCCAAGCTCGACGGCCGCTTCGAGAGCCGCGCCGTGGAGCCCGCCCGCGACTGACGCACCCACCTCCGTTCGGCCGATGGGCCGGGAGAACCGCCCCTGTACGGGTGGTTCTCCCGGCCCATTCGCATGAAACGGGCCGGATGGCGCGTTCACCCGCGGCACGGTCCCCATCATGGCGTTCACAACGAATGCGTGGAGGTAACGCAGGTGAGCGCGCAGGTCACACCACCCCGCGGAAACGGCATGTTCCGCACCAAATCCATCGAACAGTCGATCCGCGACACCGAGGAGCCGGAACACGCGCTCAGGAAGTCCCTCTCCGCCCTGGACCTCACCGTCTTCGGCGTCGGCGTCATCATCGGCACCGGTATCTTCGTCCTCACCGGACAGGTCGCCAAGGAGACGGCCGGCCCCGCCACCGCCATCGCGTTCGCCGTGGCCGGCGTCGTGTGCGCGCTCGCCGCCCTCTGCTACGCCGAGTTCGCCTCCACCGTCCCGGTGGCCGGCTCCGCCTACACCTTCGCCTACGCCGCGCTGGGCGAACTGGTGGCCTGGATCATCGGCTGGGACCTGGTGCTGGAGTTCGCTTTGGGCACCGCCGTCGTCGCGGTCGGCTGGTCCGGCTACGTCCGCTCTCTCATGGACAACGTCGACTGGACGATGCCCGAAGTGCTCTCGGGCACGGACGTGGCGGAAGGATTCGGCTTCGACATCCTGGCCTTCGCCCTGGTACTGATCCTGACCGCCATCCTGGTCGTCGGCATGAAGCTCTCCGCCCGGGTCACCTCGGTCGTGGTGGCGATCAAGGTCGCGGTGGTCCTCATGGTGATCATCGCGGGCCTGTTCTTCATCAAGGCCGAGAACTACAAGCCCTTCATCCCGCCGGCCGAGAAGCAGCCCGCCGGCTCGGGCTGGGACGCGCCGCTCGTACAGCTGCTGTTCGGCTACGAGCCCACGAACTTCGGCGTGATGGGCATCTTCACCGCCGCCTCCATCGTCTTCTTCGCCTTCATCGGATTCGACGTGGTGGCCACCGCCGCCGAGGAGACCAAACTGCCCCAGCGCGACATGCCGCGCGGCATCCTCGGCTCGCTCCTCATCTGCACGGTGCTCTACGTCGCGGTCTCGATCGTGGTCACCGGCATGCAGCACTACAGCGAGCTCTCCGTCAGCGCCCCGCTCGCCGACGCCTTCAAGGCCACCGGGCATCCCTTCTACGCGGGGCTGATCAGCTTCGGCGCGGCGGTCGGCCTCACCACGGTCTGCATGATCCTGCTCCTCGGCCAGACCCGCGTCTTCTTCGCGATGAGCCGCGACGGCCTCCTCCCGCGCTTCTTCTCCAAGACGCACCCGCGCTTCCGCACGCCCTACCGCCCGACGATCCTGCTCGGCGTGCTGATCGCGATCATCGCCGGGTTCACCAGCATCGAGGAGCTGGCCACCCTGGTGAACATCGGCACCCTCTTCGCGTTCGTCATCGTCGCCCTCGGCGTCCTGGTCCTGCGCCGCACCCGGCCCGACCTGCCCCGCGCGTTCCGTGCCCCGTGGGTGCCGGTGCTCCCGATCGTCTCGGTGGCCGCCTCGGTCTGGCTGATGCTCAACCTGCCGGTGGAGACCTGGGTCCGCTTCGGCGCCTGGATGGTCCTCGGGGTGGTCATCTACTTCGTGTACGGGCGCTCCCACAGCCGCATGGCCAAGGAGGGCCGCTGAAGCCCGGGCCGGGGCCTCACGGAGCGACCCCGCCCGGCGCCGGCAGCCCCACCCGCCCCGCCAGGAACGCGAGGCAATCGGCCTCCAGCGCCACCACGCGCGAGACGGCACGCGCGCCGTGCCCGACGCCGCGTTCCAGGCGGAGCAGGACCGGCCCGGACCCGGACGTGGCGTGCTGCAACGCGGCGCACATCTTGCGCGCGTGCAGCGGATCGGTCCTGGTGTCGCCGTCCGATGCGGCGAGCAGCACCGCCGGGTAGCCGACGCCGGGCGTGACGCGGTGGTACGGGGAGTAGCCCAGCAGCGTCCGGGCCTGCGCGGGGTCGCGCACACTGCCGTACTCGGGCACCCAGCTGGGCCCCAGCCCCGACGACTCGAAGCGGACCATGTCCAGCAGCGGGACCCGGCACACCGCGGCGGCGTACTTCTCCGGCTCCTGGGTCAGGGCCGCGCCGACGAGCAGCCCGCCGTTGGAGGAGCCCATGACCGCGATCCGGCCCTCCTCGGCCCAGCCGGCCGCCAGCAGGTGGTCGGAGGCGGCGGCGAAGTCGTCGAACGTGTTCTGCTTGTTGGCCCCGCTGCCGGCGAGGTGCCACTCCTCGCCCTCCTCGCCGCCGCCGCGCAGCCCCGCCCAGGCGAAGACGCCGCCCGCCCGGACCCAGGCGAGGATCTGGGGCCGGTACCGGGGCGACATGATCTGGCCGAAGCCGCCGTACCCGGTGAGCAGGGCCGGGCGCGGCACGTCCGGACGCCCGGTGGGGGAGATCACGAACATCCGCACCGTCGTCCCGTCCCGGGAGGGGAAGGCGACCTGCCGGGTGACGGCCCCCTCGGCCTCGGGCGCGCTCCGGGCGCCGTGCTCCCAGCCCGTCACGCGGCGCGTCCGCCCGTCGAAGCGCAGGACCCGTGTCGGGGTCGCGAAGTCGGTGTAGGTGAACCAGGCCTCGTGGCTGCCGGCGGGCCCGGCCGCGAAGCCGCCCACGGTGCCGCTGCCCGGCAGCGGCACCGAGCCCACCCGCGTCCCGTCCGTCAGGTCGTGCACGGTCACCTCGGCCACCGTGTGCCGGGTCCAGGCGGCCAGGCCGAGCGGGTGGTCCAGCTCGGGCCCCGTGACCACGGCGAAGTCGGTGAGGACCGCGTCGGGGCGTCCCTCGACCACCTCCCGCCACGCCTCCGGCCCCCGGTGGAGCGCGTCCGGCGGGCAGGCCACGACGTGGCCGCGAGCGGCCCCGTGGTCGGTGCGCAGCCACACCGGGTCCCGCGGACCGGTGCCGGGGGCCACGTGCAGACGGGTGGCGGCCGGGGTGTTCTCCTGGACCGGCACCAGCAGCGGCCTCTCCAGCGGTCCCGCGGTCAGGTCGGCCAGGTAGAGGTCGGTGCGGCGACCGGTGCCGAGCGTGGCCCGGATCCCGAGCCAGCGGCCGTCGGCGGACCCGGACACGCTGTAGAACTGGGTCCGGTCCCGGCCCTCGCCGAAGACCAGGGCGTCGGCACCGGGCGCGGTCCCGACGCGGTGCAGCCAGACCCGGCGGTGGTACTGCTCCTCGCCGGGGTTCAGCCGCGGGTCCAGCCGCCGGACGTAGTAGAACGCCCCGCCGCCCGGCAGCCAGGCGACCGACGACTTCCGCACCCGGTCCACCGGCCCGTCGACGACCTTCCCGGTCGCCACGTCGATCACCTGGAGCCGCGAGTCCTCGGTGCCGTCCCGGGAGGTCTGCAGGGCCAACAGCTCGCCCTCCAGGGACGGCTGCCAGGCGTCGAGGACGGTACGCCCCGACGGATCGAGGACCTGGGGGTCCAGCAGCACCCGGCCGGATTCCGCCCCGGGCTCCGCCACCATGAGCACGGGCTGCTCCTGACCCGCGTCCTGGCGCAGCCAGAAGACCCGGCCGCCGCGCACCCTGGGCGGGGTCGCGCGGTCGACGGCGGTGAGCGCCGCCACCTCCGCCTCCCACCGCTCCCGCCCCGGCCAGGCGGCCCGCTCCGCCGCGTAGAGGGCCTCCTGCTCGGCATCCCAGCGGATCACCGCGTCCGTCCGCGCGTCCTCCAGCCAGCGGTACGGGTCGGGGACGGGCACCCCGTGCAGCTCGTCCACGACGTCCTGCCGTGCCGTGCGGGGGTAGGCGTGCGGTGCCGGTCGGGCGGCGGAGGTCACTGGGTGCTCCCTCGTCGTGGTGGGGCGGGGCTGGGGACGGCGGCGGCCCGCGGGGCCGCCTCCTCGGCGGGTCCGGCGGGCTCACCGGCCGTTCCCTCCCCGGCCGGTGAGCCGTCGGGTCCGCCGTCCTCGGCGGTCTCCGTGTCGGGCAGGGCGCCGCGGGCGTAGAGCCCGGACAGCAGGATGCAGAGCCCGGCCACGGCGATGATCGTGTCGATGGGGCCGAACCGGACGCCCGCCACCGAGCCGTCGAAGTCCCGCAGCACGGTGCCGGCGAGCCAGCCGGACAGCGCCGCCGCGACCATCGCCGCCAGCTGCGTCATCGGCTGGAACACGGCGACCACCCGCCCGCGGTACTCGGCGGACGCCGCCGAGAGCAGCAGCGGGGCCATCGCGGTGTTCAGCACGGTGAGCGGAATGGTGAACAGGATGAGCAGGGCGATACCGGCGACGAACCCGGTCTGCCGGGAGTAGGCGACCAGCAGGGCGCCGCTCACCAGCAGGCTGACCCACGTCGTCCGCCGCGCCCCGATCCACTGGACCACCCGGCCGGCGCACAGCGCGCCGACGATGCCGCCCACCCCGATGGCCATGCCGACGTAGCCGAACAGCTTGGCCGACATGCCCAGGTTCTCGGTCGTGAAGAAGATGTTGAGCGTGTTGAGCGCGCCGACCCCGAACTGGCCGATCACGGCGAAGACCAGCAGCGCGACCAGGAACCTGCTGCGCCCGAAGAAGCGGAGGCCCGCCACGAACTCCCGTACCACGCCGGTCCGCGGGCCGGGCGCCTTCCCCGGGCCGCTCGCACCCGCCGGAGCCTTCTCGGCGGGGGCCACCCGGACCGAGGCGATGGCGACGTACGACACCAGGTAGGAGAGCGCGTTGAAGAGCATGGCCCACTGCACGCCCAGGGTGAAGAACAGCGGTGCGGCGAGCGGTGGCCCCACGATCAGGGCCGTCTGACTGGTCGCCTGGGTGATGCCGGCCGCCCGGGCGCGGTCGGCGTCCCCGGTCACCAGGTCCGCGATGATCGTGAAGCGGGCCGGTGCGAAGAACCGGGCGGCCGCGTGCAGGAGCAGCACGGTGCCGTAGACGAGGGTGAGCCACACCCCGGCCGGCAGCGCGTCGGCCGGCAGGAAGGAGACGACCGCCAGCAGGGCCACCAGTCCGCCGCGCAGCACTTCGGTGCCGAGCATCGTGCGGCGTTTGTCCCAGCGGTCGACGAAGACGCCCGCGATCGGCCCGACGACGAGGACGGCGGTGCCGCCCGCCACCAGGACACCGCTGACCGCGGCGGGGGCCCAGCTCTCGTCCTTCGCCAGCACGGTGGCCACCCAGAGCATCAGGGTGGTGCTGAAGACCATGTCCCCGACGGACGAGACCGCCTGGCCGAACCAGAGCCGCGTGAAGTCGGGGCTGATGAGGGTCAGCCGCGGTGCCATGACGGCCTCCCCGAGGAGAGGACCAGCGCCATCAGCGCGGTCACCAGCGTCGTGTGGTACGCCTTCCGGAAGAACTCCCCGGCCGGGGCCGACGAGGACGCCATGAGCGCGGCGGACCGCCCGGGGATCGCCCCGTCGGACCGCTGGGCCCGCACCAGGCACTCCACGGCCGCGGCCCCCGAGGGGGTGCGCAGCGGCTCCAGCCCCAGGATGAACTGCGTGATGACGAGTTCGGCGGCGAGGTCCCACCGGTCCTGTCCGACGCAGTGGTCCAGCATCCGCCGGGCCAGCTCCCGCGCGTCCGCCAGGGCCTCCCCGTACAGACCGGTCGGGGTCCGCCCGTAGTCGCCGAGGAAGAACGCGGCGTGGGTGAGGGAGTATCCCTCGGAGTCGGTGAGCGGTGGTGCGTCCCCGGTGGCGACGGCCCCCGGAACCCCGTCCTCCGCCGCGCCGGTCAGGGTGACGAGCGGGCTCTGCCCGAGGAGCTCGGCGTACGGCTCGACGGTGTGGTCCACCCCCGCCTTGTCCGCGTAGAAGCGGATCTCCATGCGCTTGAGCGGCGGTCTGCCGGCCGGTGAGAGGAAGTCGGGAGCGAGCCGCGCGAGCGTGGCCCGGCGCACCGTGTCGTCGATCCCGTCGGGAGCCAGCGCGGCGAAGGCCAGTCGGTAGGTGGAGGCGGAAGGGGGGTGGGTGTCGAAGGTCCGGGGGAACTCCGGGCGCTGCCAGAGCTTGCGCAGCAGGGCGGTCGCCCCGTCGAGCCGCTCGTCGCGGGGGCCCCCGGGGCGGTTCGAGCAGTGGCACAGCAGCGCCAGTTCCAGTACGGCCTTCGCGTGCCGGTGCGTCGCCGTCCCCGCGTCGGCCGTGTACGGGTCGAAGTGGTCCAGGTTCGCTCCCAACCAGTCGAGCGTGCCGGCGGAGAGCTGGTCGAGAGATGACGTCATGGCTACAGCCGCTCCGTCTCGTCCAGGTAGTCGAGCAGGGTGGCGTCCACGTCGTCGCGGAACCGTGTGAGGTTGCGGGTGTCCTCGTCGTAGCGGTAGAGGTCCTCGCAGGAGATCCAGCGGTCGAGGGTCGCCTCGGCGGGCCGGTACCCGTCGCCCACCGTGCCGACCTCCCAGTCGGGTTTGCCCGCGGTCTCCCAGCAACTGGCCAGGGTCCCGTCCGCGCTGATCACCGCGCCGTAGCGGCCTTCGGTGTGGCCGCAGGTGAGGCAGGGGCGGCGGGCGCCGGGGCGGCTCACCCTGAAGCCGAGGTCGAGCGCCCGGCGCTGCCACCTGGTGAAGTGGGCGGAGAGCTCGCCCGTGTGCAGCAGGTCGTTGGCGTAGCCGATGCCCACGTCGCCGACCCGGGCGAAGTACAGCGCGCACCGGGAGGGGTCCAGCTCCGCCGCGAGCCGGTCGATGAGCGCGTCGACGCCGTCGAAGGTCTCCTGGGAGACGTTGACCCGCAGGGTCCACCGGATCGGCGTGACCTCGCTCGCCGCGACGATGTTGCGGACGATCTTGTCGAAGGTCCCGCCGTTGTCGGCCCTGTTGACCCGGATGCGGTCGTGGTCGGCGCGGTCGCCGTCGAAGGTGACCTGGACGGAGTCGAGCCCGAGGTCGGAGAGCTGCCGGGCCAGCCGGGGGGAGAGCAGCGTGGTGTTGGAGATCATCCAGGCCGACGTCATCCCGATGTCCGCGGACCGCTCCAGCAGTTCCAGGCAGCCGCGCGGGTTGAGCAGGGGCTCCCCGCCGAACAGGAGGATCCGCAACCGGTCCAGTTCGGCCGCGGCCATCTGCCGCTGGGTGAACCCGAGGATCGAGGTGATGGTCCCCGAGCTGAGACGGGTCCGGGCGATCCGGGGCGGACGGCTGCCGTTCGTGGTGTCCTGGGCGGTGTTCTGGAAGCAGTATCCGCAGCCGAGGTTGCAGTTGGTGCTGGTGAGCACGGTCAGCGCGTACGAGCGGACCGGCGGGGCGGCGAACATCCCGCCCTCGCGCAGTCGGCGCTCCGTGTCCGGCCGCAGATCCCCTTCCGGGGTGACGTGCCGGCCGCCGAGGCGGACGACCCCGCCCCGGCCGAGGAACCACCAGTTGCGCTTGCCTTCGAGGAGGCGTGCGCCGTCCGGGAGTTGGACCTGTTGCAGGCTCATCGCGTCCTCCGAGCTGTGGGTGATGCGGTGGTCGGAACGGGGTGGGGGCGGCGGTCGGCGGTGAGCAGCAGCGTCGTCAGCGCCGTGACGAGCGTCGGCTGGTAGGCCCACCGGAAGTACACCTGGGGGGTGGCGGAGGCCGGGGCCCGTCCCCGGGCGGTCTTGCCGGGTATCGACCCGTCCGGCGACGCGGCCCCCGCGAGCATCCCGAGGGCCGCGGTCCCCGAAGGCGTCCGCAGCGGGTCGGAGCCCAGGCAGTGCTGGGCGAGCAGCAGCTTGGCCGCGTACTCCCACGCGTCCTCGCGCACGCAGTGGTCGGTGAGCCGCTCCACCACGCGCAGCGCCCGCTGCCGGGCCCGCGTGTCCAGCCCGGTGGCGCGGAAGCCGTAGTCGGAGAGGTAGAACACGGTGTCCGTCACCTGGCAGACGTCCAGTTCGGCCGCCGGCACGCCGTCGGCGCGGGCCAGCACGCTGTCCGCGTACAGCTCCTCGTACGAGGCCAGTTCGTGCCCGAGGCCCGCGAGTTCGGCGTAGAACCTGGTTCCCAGGTGGAGGTAGGGCGACTTGCGGCGGGGCGTCAGATAGCCGTCGGCGGCGAGCCGTTCGAGCACCTCGCGTCGGGCCCCGGAGGCGGCCGCGTCCGGTGCGAGGGCGGCCCACACCAGGGCGAAGGGTCGCGCGCTGCCGGGGGAGTGGGCGAGGAGGCGCGGGAAGTCCGGCTGCCGCCAGGCGTGTTCCACGACCGCCCGTACCGGTTCCAGCGCGGGGTCGTCCGGCGTGGCCTTCCGCCAGCAGCGGCAGAGCAGCGCGAGTTGCAGGAGGGCCTTCACCCGCGGGGTCACGGGCAGTTCGGCGCGGCCGGCAGGGGAGTCCAGGCGGCCGGCGTGGAGCCCCAGCCACCGCCGCGTACCCGTGGACAGGATCGCGACGGTCTCCTCGGCGGCGGCTGTCCCGCCGCTCGTGTCAGGGGCTGACGTTCGCGTAGTCATGGTCCTCCTTCGGGATCGTGGAGTGCCGGGTCACCCGCTCGACGATGTCGGCCGCGCGGGCGGCGCCGTCCACCGCGGCCAGCCGCCGGCCGAGTGCCTGGGCACGGCCGCGCAGGGCCTCGTCCCGCCAGGCCGAGTCCAGCAGCGCCGGCCAGTCCGACAGCGCGGATTTCGGCAGATGCACGCCCACACCCGCCCGCATGCAGGCGCCGGTGAGCAGCGGCTGCTCGGAGCCGTTGGGCGAGGCCGCGAGGGGGCGGCCGCGCAGCAGGGCGGCGAGTACGGGGGCGGAGGTGCCGCTCGTCAGTACCAGGTCCGCCAGGTCGATCAGCGGCCCCATCCACGGTTTGCGCACCGTCAGGATGTCCGCGCCCGGCGCGGGTTCGGGGCTCGGCGAGCGACCCTGCTCGACCACGGCCTGGAACCGGCCGCCGGTGAAGGCCTCGTTGAGGTGGGGCCACCGGCTGCCACCCTCGAACACGCGCCCGAGATGGACGTACACCAGGGGTTTCCCGGACCGCTCCACCTGCTCCCTGACCGCCTCGACCTCGCCCGGTCCGGGCGTCGGCTCCCAGCGCAGCGGTCCCACGTGCCGGACCCGGTCGGGCAGTTCGCCGCCCGGGTACTCCAGCGCCGGGTCGCCGCGCAGCAGCAGGGCGTCACCCGGCAGCGGGTCGTCCCCCCACCGGGAGCCACGCGCCGGCAGCCCGGCCAGCTCCCGCACCTCGGCGTACTGCTGGCGCATCTCACGGGTCCGGTTCCGCCGGGGCCTGCCCAGCGGCGGTTCGCCGTCCCCGCCCGCCCGGTAGTCCCACAGGTGGACCGAGAGCCCGACCACCACCACGGGAAGGCCGAGCACTTCGGCGGCGAGCAGGGTGCCGTGGCACAGCACGGAGGTGATGAGCAGGTCGGCCCGGTCGGCGCGGGCGGCGCGCACGGTCGCGCGGTACTGCGCCATGGCGGAGGTGCCCCACCACGCGACGGAGAACGCGCGCCGTTCGCCGAAGTCCTCCGTCGCCGCGAACGGCAGTCCGGCGTCGGCCGCGACGGCCGCGACGCCGGACCTGCCCAGCAGGCTGACGTGGTGGCCGCGGCGTCCGAGCTCACGACCGGCCGCGATCGTCGGGTAGAGGTAGCCGCCGTCGCTGAGCGGACACAGCAGGATTCTCACGACGCCTCCCGGTCGGAACGGTCGGTCCGGATGCCGGACGGGGCGGTCCGGAGCTGAGCGGCCGCCGCCGGGAGTTCCCGCGCCGCGGGCCGCGGGGCCCGGTGCGGGCGCCGGCACTGTGCCGGTGGGGCGGCGGGGGTCACTCGGTGCTCCCTCGGGGCGTGGCGGGCGGTGACGGGCGGCCGGCGGGCCTGCCGGGCGGGAGGGCCGAAAGGGGCGGGTCTCGCGGCGGCCGGGGCCGGCGGCGGCAGGTGCGACGGCGGCGGGCGCCTCTCGGCGGGTGGCGCCGGACGGCGGCCGGGCCTCCGGCGCTCGGCACGATGGGTGCGAGCTCCGGAGGCCCGTGCGGTGCACAGGACGCGACGGGGCGAGTTACTGCAGCATGTCGCTGTTGTTGGTGAGGCAGTTCCCCGCCTCGTCCTCGCCGTCCTCGCTGTGGGCGACGACCTCGAACTCCTCGGACTCGGTCGGCTCCTGGCTCTGGTTCTCGGGCATGTTGTTCTCCTCTGGTCGACGGTGGCGGTTGCACCGGCTGAGAAGAACGTACGAACGCGCGGTATGGGAACGCCTGATCGTCGGCCCGACGCCGGTATACGGCCCACGACGCGGGCCCGGGACGGCACCGGTGACCGGAGGGGATGTCGGGGCCCGGACCGTGGACACGTGTCGGCCCCGCCGCAGGTAGGCGGGTGTGCGGAGCCGGCTGGGGGCGGTCGGGCGCGGTGCGTGTGGGGCCGCGGAGGGCGGTCCGGCGCGGTGTGGCCGGGCGGCGGTGCACGGGGAGGGCCACCGCACCCGGGGCCGGAGGCAGCGGGGTCCCGTGGGCAGCGGTGCCCCGTGGGCGCGGACCGGGGGACCGGCTCCGGCGGGCAGGGACCGGCCAGGCCGCTCGACGCAGTCCACGGACGGGCGAGCCGTCTCGTAGGCCAGGGACCGGTCAGTCCGGTCGTCGCAGTCCACGGACCGGGCAGGCCCCCTCGGAGGCCACGGACCGAGGGGGCCTCAGCCGTCCGGCTGACAGGTACGGCCCCGGCCGGCAGGTGCCCGGGGAGGGGAGGGCCAGGGCGACAGGCCCTAAGCGCCCGGCGACGGCCGTACCGTACGGGGTCCCACACAGCGGGCCCCGTACGCCTCGACCCGCCGCCGCAGTCCCCGGTCGGCGGTGACGACGACGCAGTCCCGGTCCGGGGCGGCCCCGGCCGCCAGCTCGGCGATCAGGTCGTCGCCGCTGCCGGGGGCCGAGTCGACCCGCACCCCGGGCACGGAGGCGACGCCCCGGGCGGCCCCCTCCACGACGAGCACCAGCTCGGCGGGGCCGGGCAGCCCCGGCAGCCCGGCCGCCGCGTACGGGACCAGCGAGTCACGCAGCCGGGTCGCCGCCCCGCGCCGGTCCCGCCACCATCCGTCGGGCACGGAACCGACCACGTTGGCGGCGTCCACGATCACCAGCACCGCGTCGTCCTCGCTCATCCCGGCAGGGTGTCACGGGCGGCGTGGTTCGGCGGGGTCTCAGCCTCCGGTGGCGGGGGACTTCTTCGCTTCCTCGGGGATCGCGGTGTCCTCGCGGATCGCCTTCCACAGCTGGCCGGCCTGCGGCTCGGCCGCGATCACCCGGTTCTTGTCGATCTTGTCGTACGCCACCGGCAGCATGATCGTCTCCATCGAGGCCGGGTCGACGCCGTTCATCGAGCGGGCGAACTCCGCCAGCGAGGTGAGCGACGCGAGCCCCGAGTCGGTGGTCAGCGACTTGGTGGCCGACTTGGCGATCTTGTACGAGTTCGCCGGACTGCCCAGCAGGTCCTGCGACTTGACCTCGCTCAGCAGGGCCATCAGGAACTGCTGCTGGAGCCCGATGCGGCCCAGGTCGCTGCCGTCGCCGATGCCGTGCCGGGTCCGGACGTACGCCAGGGACTCGGTGCCGTCCAGCTTCTGCGGGCCCGCGGTGAGGCTCAGCCCGGAGGCCTTGTCGTCGATGTCCTGCGGTACGTCGACGGTGACCCCGCCGATGGCGTCGACCAGGTCCTTGAACCCGGCGAAGTTGATCTCCAGGTAGTGGTCGATGCGGACGCCGGACATCTTCTCGACCGTCTTCACCACACAGGCCGGACCGACCTGGGAGTAGACGGAGTTGAACATGACGCGTTCCTTGGCGGACACCGTGGATCCGTTGTCCCCGACGCACTCGGGCCGGGTCACCAGGGTGTCGCGCGGGATGGAGACGGCGACGGCCTTCGACCGGCCCTCGGGTATGTGCACCACCATCGCGGTGTCGGAGCGCGCACCGCTGACGCCCCCGCCCCCGCCCAGCTCCTTGTTCTCCGCCCCGGCGCGCGAGTCGGAGCCCAGGACCAGGAGGTTCTGCCCGCTGGTGGGCAGCTTCTCCGGGCGGTCCTCACCGAGCGCCTTGTCGATGTCGACGCCCGTGATGTTCCCGTCGAGCTGGCTGTAGAGCCAGTACACGGTTCCGCCGGCGGCGAGCAGCAGGACGAGCAGGACACCGAGCGTGATCTTGAGCCCGCGGCGGCGCTTGCGGGGCTTGGGTGAGCGCCGGGAGGCACGGGGGCCCGGAGGCATGACGTCGTTGCTCATCCTGTTTCGAGTCCTCAAATCTCATTGCCCGGGAGGGCAGGGGAGTGCGCGGGACTCGGGTGGGGGGTGTGGCCGGTCCGTGAATGTTCGACTGACCGAGCACTATAGAACAGACGGGCGCATGAACTGGTGAGCCGATGCCTGGCAATGGACGACGAGCGTATCGAACTACTATTCGCCCATGACTTGGTTGATCACAGGCGGAGCGGGCTATATCGGGTCTCACGTCGTACGCGCCATGACGGCGGCCGGCGAGACGGTCGCCGTCTACGACGACCTCTCCACCGGAGACCGCGAGCGCGTTCCGGACGACGTGCCCTTCGTGCACGGCTCGACGCTCGACGCCGTCGGCCTGCGGCGCGTCATGCGGGACCTGTCGGTACGCGGCGTCGTGCACCTCGCGGCCAAGAAGCAGGTGGCCGAGTCCGTCGAGCGCCCCCTCCACTACTACCGCGAGAACGTCGAGGGGCTCCGGGTGCTCCTGGAGGCGGCGGCCGACAGCGGGGTGGGCTCGTTCCTGTTCTCGTCCTCCGCGGCCGTGTACGGAATGCCGGACGTGGCGCTTGTGACGGAAGACACTCCCTGCGCCCCCATCAACCCCTACGGCGAGACCAAGCTCGCGGGCGAGTGGCTGGTGCGCTCGGTGGGACGGGCGCACGGCATGGCCACCGCCTCGCTGCGCTACTTCAACGTGGCGGGTGCCGCGGCGCCCCACCTCGCCGACGCCGGTGTCTTCAACCTCGTGCCCATGGTCTTCGAGAAGCTCTCCCAGGGCGCCGCCCCGGTGGTCTTCGGGACCGACTACGACACCGCCGACGGAACCTGCGTCCGCGACTTCATCCATGTGGACGACATCGCCTCGGCCCACCTGGCGGCGGCCCGTGCGCTCGTCGGCCGCGGCCCTGGGTCGGATCTGACGGTCAACATCGGCCGTGGGCAGGGTGTTTCGGTCCGCGAGATGATCGCGCTGATCGGCGAGGTGACCGGGTACAGCTCTGCCGCCGAGCCGGTTTCCGCTCCGCGGCGACCGGGCGATCCGGCCCGTGTCGTCGCCTCGGCGGACCTGATCCGCGAAGAACTGGACTGGTCCGCGTCCCATGACGTCCGGCAGATGGTGGAGTCGGCCTGGGCCGGCTGGTGCCTGCGGCATCCGGCCGCGTGGCGCGACCTCGCCGGGATCCCGTCGGCCTGAGACGCGCGCGGGCGCACTCTCCGGGCGTCGCGCCGAGCTGTCTCGCCCCGGCGCACCAGCCCCCCCCTGTGCCGTCTCCATGTCAAGGCTGTGGGACGCGTATGGCAAACTTCTGCAGAGATTTCACTAGTAGTCCACTTGTGCGACCCCCGGCGGCCGACGCCGACAAGCTCCGGGGGGAGGGGCGCCAAGCGGGGGGCGTGGCCGACAGGGCTGCGGTACGGGGAGCGTGAGGGGCGGACATGGGGGCGAAGTACGGGCGTGGCGCCACGAAGACGGAGCGCCCCGGGGCCGCCGGGTCCGGGGGGAGTGCGACGCCGTCCAGGCCGCTGGCCGACGAGGGCGTACGACTGTTTCTGGGCAGGGATCACCGGTTCACCGCGATCGCCCGGACCGCTGACGGTCTGCTCCGGTGGACGCAGCACCGCCCGAACGGAACCGGGTGGGACGGGCCCGAGCTGATTGCCACTCCTCGGCTCACCGGTCTCTCGTCGACCCAGGGGGCCGACGGCTTCCTTCACTTCGTCGGTCGGCGGGTCTCCGACGGAGGGGCCTCGGTCACCGTGGTGCAGGCCGTCCAGTACCAGACGGGCCGCCCGCTCACGCAGTGGCGCTCCATCGGCAACCCGCACAAGGATCCTGAGCGGATCCGGGCGGTGACCGTGCCGGGGATCGCCGTGAGCGGCGCGGGGCTCGTCCACGTCTTCCTGGCCAGGGCCGGGGGCGGGGTCGTGATGCGTCAGGAGGGGGCCAAGGGCCCGTGGCAACCCTGGCGCGGACTCAAGGGGCAGCTCGCCGAGGGGGACGTCACGGCCGTCGCCTCGTCCTCCGGCCGGATCGAGTTGCTGGTCCCGGACACGAGCGGCCGGGCCATGCGCTGGCGGCAGAGCGAGCCGGACGGCGAGATGGAGCGTGGCCCCAACATCCCCATGGCTCCCGCGCCCGGCAGTCTCGTCGGGCTGGAGACGGGCCCGGACCGCATCACCTATTACTGGGCGGACCCGGCGACGGGGGGTGTCTTCGCCCACCGCCCGGGGGAGTGGGTGATCCCCCTCGGTGGGGGACCGGTCAGCGGTCGTATCGCGGCCCTCCGGGTGGCGCTCGACGGATACGACTGCACCGTGCTGGCCCACCGCGGCGTTGACGGCGACGTGATGGTGGCGGCCTGCGCGACGGAGAACGAGGCCGCCGGGCTCTGGTGGGCGCCGACGGGCGAGCGGTGTGCGGGTCCCCCCGCCCTGGCCCGTGATGGGTACGGCCGGGTCGTCATGGCCACGCTCGGCTCGGACGGCGCATTGCGGATTGCCCGTCAGTCCCGTGAACAGGGACTCGTCATGGAGCCTTCCGTGCGCGTGTGAGTCCGCCGGCAGAACGGGCGAGACCGGAACCGTACGTTTCCTTTCCACTTCTGCACTATTGCACCTGTGTAACAGATGCGAATTTCAACGATCAAAGATGGACACAGAGTGTTCAGGATGTGAAGATTTCGTGGCGGCCATCTGTCTCCGGTGATGGCGTCGGTGAGTGCGACCACTTGCCAGGCGAAGGCGCGGGAGTGGGCCGAGGCCCCATGGGTGTATGGATGGTGCGGAAATTCAGTGGTGAGCGTCAGTAATCCCGAGACCAGTTCGCTCGTCTCCGCCTACCGGTCCCTGCTGCCCGTCCGAGCGCGCCGCCGCATCGTGCGTCGCGTGCCCGCTCCCTTGCGCAACGTCGTCATGCACCTGCTGGCCGTCTTCGACTCCGCGCGCTCCGCCGTGGTCGTGCGGGCGCTGGGAGGCCGGCGCAATCCCGCCAGGCACAGCGCGGAGGCATCCCTGCGCGTCCTCAAGATCGACGGCAAGCACGTCAAGGTCGTCGTGGTCAGAGGTGCGACGGAATGGGCCGCGCGCGCCCGGAACCTGCACATCGTGGTGGCCGTGCTGGAAAGCGCGGAGATCGACTACTTCGCGGTCCGGGGTACGGGAAAGTCCGTTCCGTGTGTCGCCGTCTCGTCGCGACACCGCGCGGACGTCGAGGAAGTGCTCCAGATCGCCTTCGGCCGCAATCCGGGCTACGTCCGCGATGTGGCCGGCGGGCAGCTGCGGACCGGGGCGTCCGCGAAGACCTGGAGGAGGCTCCGCTCCAGCAGCGTGCTCCGGCTGACGTGGAACGTCTGCGACCCGACCGGGAAACTGGTCTTCGGTCCCGACTCGGGATGCGATCTGGAGTTCTGGTCGGAGACGGACGGGATGCTGGTCGCGCCCCGGCCCAACGCCGTCGTGACCCAGCTGCCGGTCGGCACGGAGCTCCGTACGGCCGAACAGAAGCGCTTCAGCCCCGTCCCGGGCCCGTACCACACCGGCTACACGCGCACGGTCGCCGACTTCACGGCCCGTCTCCCCGGCGACCACGCCTTCCCGATCGACGTCGTCTACACCTGGGTGGACGACGCGGATCCGGTGTGGCGCGCGGGGAAGGACGCGGTACGCCGCTCCCTCGCGGGCGGTACGGCGGAGCTGCACGAGCAGGCGGACAACGGGGCCCGCTACACCAGCCGCGACGAGCTCAGGTACTCCCTGCGGTCGATCCACCAGTACGCGCCCTGGGTGCGGAACGTCTTTCTCGTCACCGCGGGCCAGGCGCCGGGCTGGCTGAACACCGATCACCCGGGACTGCGCGTGGTCGATCACCGGGAGATCTTCTCCGACCCCGGCGCGCTGCCCACCTTCAATTCACACGCCATCGAAAGCCAGCTGCATCACATAGCCGAGCTGTCTGAGCACTTCCTTTACCTCAACGACGACGTGTTCTTCGGCCGGCCCGTCACGCAGGAACACTTCTTCCACACCAACGGGCTGACGAAGTTCTTCACCTCGAAGGCCCTCATTCCCTCCGGCCAGATCACACCGGACGACCTGCCGGTGGACGCGGCGGGGAAGAACAGCCGCGGGCTGATCGCCCAGCAGTTCGGCACGGTCATCTCCCAGAAGATGAAGCACACGCCCCACGCGCTCAGCAGAACCGTTCTCGCGGAGATCGAGCAGACCTACGAGCGGGCCCACTGGGTCACCCAGAACTCGAAGTTCCGGTCGCCGCACGACATCCCGGTCGCCTCGTCGCTCCACCACTACTACGCGTACCACCAGGCGCGGGCGACGCTCGGCAACCTGCGGTACGTGTACGTCGACATCGGCGACGCCCTGGCCCAGCGGCGGCTGGACCGGCTGGTGGCCCGGCGCGACTTCGACACCTTCTGCATCAACGACACCGTCGTGCCGGAGGACCCGCAGGCGCAGGAACGCATGGTGAGGAAATTCCTCAACGACTACTTCCCCGTGCCGAGCCCCTTCGAGCTCCCCGGAGCCGAGGGCACCCCGACACGGCGTACAGCAGAACTGGGAGCGGCAGCCACATGATCCCGCGACGCAGACACCTCGCCGCCGTCCGGCGGCGGCTCACGGCCCGCGCGGTCCCGCTGCGGTCCTGGCTGATGCAGCGGTTCTTCCTGCCCCGGCGGTCCGGGCGGGCCGCCCGGCTGCTCTACGCGGCCGTGCTGGACGGCCAGACGGTCAACCTGCACGCCGTTCTGCCCCCTTCGGCACGGCTTCCCGCGGAGGCCGAGCTGGTGATCCAGCGAGGCCGCCGACGGTACGAGAGCCCTGCCCGCGTGTACCAGGGCCGGGACGGGGAGGTGCTGATGGACGCCACCGTGCTGCTGGGCGCGGAAGTGGGGGGCCTGCCCCTCCACGACGGCCGCTGGCGGGTCGTCCTCGCGACCCGCTCCGGACGCCGCACCGCGCGGTTCCCGCTGCTCCTCGTCGAGCCGCCCCGGCCCTACGGCGGACCCACCATGCCCATGGAGGTGTCACCGGTCAGCGGCCGGCGCCACCGCCTCGGCCGCACCGTGACCGGCAACCTCCGGGTGGTCACCTCGCAGCCGCGGCCGTCCGCCGAGGTGATGAAGGTCGACCTGTCCCACACCGGGCTCGTGGTCGACTTTCGTGTCGTGGGCGCCGAAGTGGCCGAACCCTGGGCCGAGTTCACCGCCACGGGACGCAACATCCGACGTCCCCTGCACGACCTGGGCGACGGGATGTGGCGTGCCGCCGTACCGCTGGAGGAGATGACACCGCAGCGCAGGGCCACGGAGCACTGGGACGTCGCCTGCTGCTCGGCCGACGGCCGTCCCATGAGGCTGGGGAAGAGGATGCACGACGTCCGCAATCCGCTGCGCGTCTTCACCATGCATCAAGCCAGTGTCGCCCCCCGAGGGCAAGCGCCCTTGCTGGTCCACCCCCGCTACACGCCCGCGGGCAACTTCCGTGTGACGTGCAGTCGCATGCCCGAAGCCGGGCGGAGACTCCGATGAAGATCACCTTTCTGCTGACCACCGCCGACGCCGTGGGCGGCACGGAACGGGCGGTGTTCAACCAGGCCGCCGAACTCGCCGACCGCCACGACGTGCGCGTCCTCAGCGTCTTCAAGAGCAAGTCCGAGCTGTTCTTCTCCCCCGACGAACGGGTGCGCGTCGACTACCTGGTCGACATGACCGGCCGGGTGCAGCGGCCGATGCGCCGCGCGGAGCTCGACGAGTCCGTGTACGGGGCCCTCGCCGAACAGCCGAGCAGCCTGGTCGACCGTGCCTGGGAGGCCGCGTTCAACCGGCTCTCCGACATCGAGCTCGGCCTGGCGCTCGAACACACCGACACGGACGTCCTGATCACCACCACCCCGGCTCTGATGGCGCTGGCCGTCCAGCTCGCCCCGGCCGAGGTGATCACGGTGCACCAGGAGCACAGGGTCTCCGAGCTGCGGGGCACGAGTGGGGAGCCGTTGCTCCGCTACGCCGCCCGGCTGGACGCCCTGGCCGTGCTCAGCGACCGCACGAGGGATTGGTTCGCGGAGACGCTCGGCGCCACCGCTCCGCGCATCGAGGTGGTGCCGAACGCGCTGCCCGCGGGGTTCCGGCCGCGCTCGACGCTGGAGACCCGGACCGTGGTGTGCGCCGGCCGCCTGGTGGGGGAGAAGCAACTCGACCAGGCCCTCGACGCGTGGGCGCTGCTGGCGCCGTACCACCCCACCTGGACGCTCAGGATCTTCGGCGACGGACCGCTGAGCGGCGCCCTGCGACGGCAGATCGCCCAGTTGGGACTGCATGACAGCGTCCAGCTGAACGGGAACTCGCCGCATCTGGCCGAGGAGTGGGCCAAGGCGAGCATCGCCCTGCTCACCTCGAAGAACGAGGCCTTCCCCCTGGTGCTCATGGAGGCACAGGCGGCCGGTGTTCCCGTGGTGTCCTACGACTGCCCGAACGGCCCGCGCGAGATCGTGCTGGACGGGCGGTCGGGCATGCTCGTGCCGCCGGGAGACGTGGAGGCGCTGGCCGGTCGGCTGAACCAGTTGATGTCGGACGGCCCGTTGCGGCACCGCATGGGTGCGGCGGCGGCCGAGTCCATCACCCGGTTCGCGCCGCCCCTGGTCACCGCCCAGTGGGAGGCCTTCTTCCAGGGGCTGGTGGACGACCGGGAGCGCGGCGACCGGGCCGCCGCCAAGGCGGACCGGCTCGCCCTGCACGCCGCGTACAGCGGTCTGGAGGGCGCCGCGACCGCGGCCACCGCTCCTCCGCCGAGTCAGGTGCGCTCCGGCGCCCACCGGCAGCTGGAGCAGCAGGTGGCCAAGAGACGGCCCGACCTGGTCAAGGACGGCGGCCAGCTCTGCCGGGTGGTGGACTCGGAGTCCCCGTTCGACATCGTGCAGGCCAACCTGGCCCTCGCCGCGTCGGCGCTGGAAGCCGCGGACGTGCCCTACCTCGTGGTCCGGGACACGATGGTGCGGCGCACCGTCGCCGTGCACGCCTCGTACCGGGAGGCGGTCCTCAAATCACTGAGCGGCACGTACCGGTACGAAGCTGTCTACACGGCGCTGCTCAACGCCCGCCAGAACCCCGTGACCACCACGCTCGCGGGCCTTCTCGGAGACCATCTCGACCAGCCCTGCTCAGGCGTCCGCGTCTACCAGAACGCCGTGTCGACTTCGCGCACCCTGCGACTGGGAGCGGTGTACGGCTGCACGATCTCCTTCTGGGACAACGACCCCGAGGAGAGCGACACGATGGTCGCGCCCTCCCGCACCCTGATCGGCGACCGGGTCTCGCAGCACTCCATGGGACGTGCCTCGATGGTCCTCTCGGGGCGCACCTACCCGACCATCAACGCGTTCGCACAGCCCCTCCACGGCGACGTCGGCTTCCCCATCGACGCCGTGTACACCTGGGTCGACGGCTCCGACGTCCAGTGGCTGGAACGCAAGAACCAGGTACTCGCGATGCTGGGCCTGGAGACGGTCGACGCGGCGGCCAGCGCCGCGCGCTTCCGCAGCCGCGACGAACTCCGCTTCTCGCTCCGGTCCATCGACATGTACGCGCCGTGGATCCGGAACATCTACATCGTCACCGACCGGCAGGTCCCGTCCTGGCTGGACAACGCGCACCACCGGGTCCGGGTGGTCGACCACACGGAGATCTTCGGCAACCAGGGCGCCCTGCCCACCTACAACTCGCACGCGATCGAAAGCCGGCTCCACCACATCGAGGGCCTCTCCGAGCATTTTCTCTATTTCAACGACGACTTCTTCATCGGCCGCACCGTCCTGCCGAGCCTGTTCTTCCTCGGCAACGGGCAGGCCAAGCACTTCCAGTCGCCCACCGCGGTACCCATGGTGCCGCCGCTGGCCACCGACGACTTCAACATCAGTGCGGCGAAGAACAACCGGGCACTGATCGCCAACAGCTTCGGGCAGATCCTCACCCATTCCTTCCTCCACGCACCGTACGTGCTGCGCAGAAGCGTGATGGAGGATCTCGAACGCGCCTATCCGCAGCAGATCGCCGCCACCTCGGCGAGCAGGCTGCGCAGCCACAGCGACGTGTCGATCGCCTCCTCGCTCCACCACTACTTCGGCTTCCACACCGGACGGAGCGTGCCCGGTTCCCTCTCCTGCGGATTCGTCAACGTGGGTTTGAGCGAACACCGCACCAGGCTCAGCAGATTGCTGACCAGCCGCCCGAACGACGTCTTCTGCCTGAACGACTTCCACGACGGTGACGTGCCGGAGGACGAGCAGGACGCCATTCTGGCCGCGTTCCTCCCGAGCTATTTCCCCATCGCGAGCCAATTCGAATACGGCTCGCCCCGCAATCAGCGGTACCACGCGCGCACCCTGCCCGACTGGCCGCTGTGAGATCCACGGCCGACAAGCCGGAAGAGGCGACCGTGAGAGAGGTGAACCCATGAGCAAGATCTGCATAGTCGGGAATTCCGTGGCTGCGCCACGCACGCCGGAGGAGTCCCCTCTCGCGGGCTGGGGGCAGTTTCTCGCGGACTTCCTGACGCCGTACCACGAGGTACGCAACTACGCCCGCGACGCGATGACGCTGCGGACCTACTTCACCGACCGGCTGGCCACCCTGCTGAACCTGCTGGCCCCCGGGGACGTGGTCCTCGTGAACCTCGGCGGGGTCGAGCAGCGCATCGACAACCCGCTGCGCTACCACGGTCCCAGGGAGTTCAAGGAGTTCCTCTACCTCTACATCGAAGGGATCAGGGCTGAGGGGGCCTTTCCCGTCCTGGTGACCCCGGCCGCCCGGTGCGCCTTCACGGCCGAGGGCGACGTGGCCGACACCCGGGGGGTGTACCCCGACCTGATGCGTGAGGTGGCCGCCGAGACGGGTACCGCCCTCGTCGATCTCGCGGCTTTCACCCAGAGGTGGCTGCAGGAGCTGGGCCCGCAGCGTGCGCGCCAGTTCTTCCGCTGGCTCGACGCCGGCGAGCACCCCCGGCATCCCGAGGGAATCATCGACTCGTCCCACTTCAACGAGGCGGGAGGGCGGGCCGTGGCCCGGATGGTGGCCATCGCCCTGCACGACTCCCGCGAACTGCCTCCCGGTCTCATCGACGTCAATACTCTGGGCGCGGCGCCGGAGTACCCTCCGGTCCTCACCGAATTCACGGTGGAGAAGCCGGAGTTCGCCCTCTACGCCGACGTGCGCACAGGTGCTGCCCCCGTGGTGGAACGGCCCGCTCCCGCACAGTTGACCGGTGCCATGCAGAAGTTCTCCGGTACGGCCGAGGTGGGGACGAGCTATGTGATGTTCTTCGAGAACGGCGCCTACCTCGGCGGGGCGCGCGTCAACGCCGAAGGCCGCTGGCAGTGGCGGAGAGTCCTGAACTGGCAGGCGGGCGACCACCTCGTCCAGGTGGTCGGCTACAACCAGCAAGGGGTGACCCCCCTTTCCACGGTGGCCTTCACCGTGCGCGACTACGTCGAACCCCCCGTCGTGCTGGGCCCCAAGGAGGGAGCGCTGAGCGGCGCGCGCCCCCGCTTCTCGGGGACCGCTGCCGTGGGCGTCACCAAGGTCATGGTGCTCGAAGGCGGCCGGCTGATCGCCTCCGCCCCGGTCGCCAAGGACGGCACCTGGAAGGTGACCCACCCGCACGACTGGAAGCCCGGCGCCTACACGGTCGAGTTCGTGTCGATCTTCAGCGCCATCCACTCCCGACCGGCCCAGCTCGCCCTGAGGGTGCACGGCGTACCGGAGGGGAACTGGATCAGGCAGTCGGTCAGTGCCAGGGAGGCCTGCTCCGAGGCGTGCGACCACCTTCCCTTCAGCGGGCGGCGGTGACCGAACTCCACCGGTGAGGCCATCGCGGCCCGCTGAGGACGAAGCGGCCCGGCACCCCCCGAGGGGTGCCGGGCCGCTTCGTCCTCCGGCGGACTACGACGCCGGTACGCTCGCCACGCCCTGAGCGAGGAACGGCTTGCCGTTCACCCGCTGGGAGACGCCCTCGCGGTCCAGGTACGGCGTGATGCCGCCCAGGTGGAAGGGCCAGCCCGCGCCGGTGATCAGGCACAGGTCGATGTCCTGGGCCTCGGCGACGACGCCCTCGTCCAGCATCAGGCCGATCTCCTGCGCCACCGCGTCGAGCACGCGGTCGCGGGTCTGCTCCTCGGTCAGGACGGTGTCGCCCTGCTTGAGGAGGGCTGCGACCTCGGGGTCGAGGACCGGGGCGCCGGAGTCGTGGACGTAGAAGCCGCGCTTGCCGGCCTTGACGACCGCCGCGAGGTTCTGCGAAACGGTGAAGCGCTCCGGGAAGGAACGGTTCAGGGTCTCGGAGACGTGCAGGCCGATGGCCGGGCCGACCAGCTCCAGGAGCACCAGCGGGGACATCGGCAGGCCGAGCGGCTCGACGGCCCTCTCCGCGACCTCGACCGGGGTGCCCTCGTCGATGACGTTCTGGATCTCGCCCATGAAGCGGGTGAGGATGCGGTTGACGACGAACGCCGGGGCGTCCTTCACCAGGACCGCGGTCTTCTTCAGCTTGCGGGCCACACCGAACGCCGTGGCCAGCGAGGCGTCGTCCGTCTGCTCGCCGCGGACGATCTCCAGCAGCGGGAGGATCGCGACCGGGTTGAAGAAGTGGAAGCCGACGACCCGCTCGGGGTTCTTCAGCTTCGACGCCATCTCGGTCACCGACAGCGAGGAGGTGTTGGTGGCGAGGATCGCGTGCGCCGGGGCGACCGCCTCGACCTCCGCGAACACCTGCTGCTTGACGCCGATCTCCTCGAAGACGGCCTCGATGATGAAGTCCGCGTCCGCGAAGCCCTCGGCCTTGTCGAGGACACCGGAGACCAGGCCCTTGAGACGGTTGGCCTTGTCCTGGTTGATGCGGCCCTTGCCGAGCAGCTTCTCGATCTCGGCGTGGACGTAGCCCACACCCTTGGTCACGCGCTCCTGGTCGATGTCCGTGAGGACGACCGGGACCTCCAGGCGGCGCAGGAACAGCAGCGCCAGCTGCGAGGCCATCAGACCGGCGCCGACGACGCCGACCTTGGTGACCGGGCGGGCCAGGTTCTTGTCCGGGGCGCCGGCCGGGCGCTTGGCACGCTTCTGGACCAGGTTGAAGGCGTAGATGCCGCTGCGCAGCTCGCCGCCCATGATCAGGTCCGCGAGCGCCTGGTCCTCGGCGTCGAAGCCGGCGGACAGGTCGCCGTCCTTGGCCGCCGCGATGATGTCCAGCGCGCGGTACGCCGCCGGGGCCGCGCCGTGCACCTTGGAGTCCGCGATGGCCCGGCCGCGGGCCACGGCCGCGTCCCAGCCCTCGCCGCGGTCGATCTCGGGCCGCTCGACGGCGAGCTCGCCCCTGAGGACGGCCGCGGTCCAGATCAGCGACTGCTCCAGGAAGTCCGCGCCCTCGAAGATCGCGTCGGCGATCCCGAGCTCGTAGACCTGCTTGCCCTTGAGCTGGCGGTTCTGGTTGAGCGAGTTCTCGATGATCACCGAGACCGCGCGGTCCGCGCCGATCAGGTTCGGCAGGAGCGCGCAGCCGCCCCAGCCGGGGACCAGGCCGAGGAAGACCTCGGGCAGCGAGAACGCCGGGATGGCGGTGGAGACGGTGCGGTAGGAGCAGTGCAGACCGACCTCGACACCGCCGCCCATGGCCGCGCCGTTGTAGTACGCGAAGGTCGGGACCGCGAGACCGGAGAGGCGGCGGAAGACGTCGTGGCCGCCCTTGCCGATGGCCAGCGCGTCCTCGTGGCGGCCGAGCAGCTCGACGCCCTTGAGGTCGGCGCCGACGGCGAAGATGAACGGCTTGCCGGTGATGCCGACGCCAGTGACGGTGCCGTCGGCGGCCTCCTTCTCGACCTGGTCGATCGCGGCGTTCAGGTTCGCCAGCGACTGCGGTCCGAAGGTGGTCGGCTTGGTGTGGTCCAGGCCGTTGTCCAGCGTGATGAGGGCGAAGTTGCCCGCACCGCCCGGCAGGTCCAGGTGGCGTACGTGCGCCTGCGTGACGACCTCGCCGGGGAACAGCTCGGCCGCGCCCCTCAGAAGCTCAGTGGTGGAGCTCACTTGTTGCCTCCGTCAGCGTTGAAGTGCGGGTTCTCCCAGACGACCGTGGCGCCCATGCCGAAGCCGACGCACATCGTCGTCAGGCCGTAGCGGACCTCGGGCTGCTCCTCGAACTGCCGGGCCAGCTGCGTCATGAGCCGGACACCGGAGGAGGCCAGCGGGTGGCCGTACGCGATGGCGCCGCCGTACTGGTTGACGCGGGCGTCGTCGTCCGCGATGCCGTAGTGCTCCAGGAAGGCGAGCACCTGCACGGCGAACGCCTCGTTGATCTCGAAGAGGCCGATGTCCTCGATGGAGAGGCCGGCCTGGGCCAGCGCCTTCTCGGTCGCCGGGATCGGGCCGTAGCCCATGACCTCCGGCTCGACGCCCGCGAAGGCGTACGAGACCAGGCGCATCCTGACCGGGAGGCCCAGCTCGCGGGCGACGTCCTCGGCGGCGAGCAGCGAGGCGGTGGCGCCGTCGTTGAGACCCGCGGCGTTACCGGCCGTGACCCGGCCGTGGGCGCGGAACGGGGTCTTCAGACCGGCCAGCGACTCCATGGTGGTGCCCGGGCGCATCGGCTCGTCGGCGGTGACCAGGCCCCAGCCCGTCTCGCCCGCCTCGGCGTTGGTGCGGCGCACCGAGACCGGTACCAGGTCCTGCTGGATCTTGCCGTTGGCGTACGCCTTGGCGGCCTTCTCCTGCGAACGCACCGCGTACGCGTCGGCACGCTCCTTGGTGATCGTGGGGTAGCGGTCGTGCAGGTTCTCCGCCGTCATGCCCATGAAGAGGGCGGACTCGTCGACCAGCTTCTCCGACACGAACCGCGGGTTCGGGTCGACGCCCTCGCCCATCGGGTGGCGGCCCATGTGCTCGACGCCACCGGCCACGACGACGTCGTACGCGCCGAAGGCGATGGAACCGGCCGTCGAGGTGACGGCGGTCAGCGCGCCCGCGCACATGCGGTCGATCGAGTAGCCGGGGACGGACTGCGGCAGACCGGCCAGGATTCCGGCGGTGCGGCCCAGCGTGAGGCCCTGGTCCCCGATCTGCGTGGTCGCGGCGATGGCGACCTCGTCGATCTTCTTGGGGTCCAGGTCCGGGTTGCGGCGCAGCAGCTCCCGGATGGCCTTCACGACGAGGTCGTCGGCGCGGGTCTCGTGGTAGATGCCCTTGGGGCCCGCTTTGCCGAACGGGGTGCGGACGCCGTCGACGAAGACGACGTCCCGGATGGTACGAGGCACGGTGGCTCTCCTCCAGGGTGCGGGATGGCACTGCTGCGGGGCGCGCCACGGGGGCGTGCCGCCTGCCCTCATGCTACTTGCGGGTAACCAGACTGCCCACCCCTCGCGGCCGGAGCGTCGAAGGTCACACCGCCCTGGTGCCCGGTACAGGCGCCCGTACCCGCCGTACGGTCGAGGAACGGGCTTCGAACCTGGCGCGATTTCGACCATGGGTTCGGTCCCTCGACAGGGTCCGGGGCAGGAAAAACCCCCGGCCGGTGACCGGGGGTGTCCGCTGCGTCACGGAATCAGGAGGCGTCCAGCGCCCGCACCAGGAGCGGGGCGACCTGCTGGATCTGCCAGTTCCGCGCCCCGTAGCCGGCGAGGGTGTCCTCCACGGCGCCCGGGGTCGCGTTCTTCGGCGGCTCCCAGCAGACCCGGCGCACGGTGTCCGGGGTGATCAGGTTCTCCTGGGGCATGTGGAGGCGCTCGGCCAGCTCGGAGACGGCGGTGCGGGCGGCGGAGAGCCGGGCGGCGGCGGCCGGGTCCTTGTCGGCCCAGGAGCGCGGGGGAGGCGGACCGGCCGGCTGCTGACCGGGCTGCGGAAGGGCCGTCTCGGGCAGTGCCCTGGCCCGATCCACGGCCGCCTGCCACTGCTCCAGCTGACGGCGTCCCATGCGGTGGCCGAATCCCGGCAGCGCGGTCAGGGCCGGCACGTCGACCGGCAGCGCGAGCGCGGCCTCGATGATCGCGGCGTCGCCGAGGACCTTGCCCGGGGAGACGTCCCGGCGCTGGGCCACCTGGTCACGGGCGGTCCACAGCTCCCGGACGACGGCCATCTGACGGCGCCGGCGCACCTTGTGCATACCCGACGTGCGGCGCCAGGGGTCCTTGCGGGGCGGCGCGGGCGGCGCGGAGGCGATGGCGTCGAACTCCTCCCGGGCCCACTCCAGCTTGCCCTGCCGCTCCAGTTCCTCCTCCAGCTCGTCGCGCAGGTCGATCAGGAGCTCCACGTCGAGCGCGGCGTAGCGCAGCCAGGGCTCGGGCAGCGGGCGGGTGGACCAGTCGACCGCGGAGTGGCCCTTCTCCAGGGCGTACCCGAGGACGTTCTCCACCATCGCGCCGAGGCCGACGCGCGGGAAGCCCGCGAGCCGTCCGGCCAGTTCGGTGTCGAACAGCGAGGTGGGGGTCATGCCTATGTCCCGCAGGCACGGCAGGTCCTGGGTCGCCGCGTGCAGGATCCACTCCGTGCCGGACAGCGCGGAGCCGAGGCCGGAGAGGTCGGGGCAGCCGACCGGGTCGATCAGGGCGCTCCCCGCGCCCTCGCGGCGCAGCTGGACGAGGTAGGCACGCTGCCCGTAGCGGTATCCCGAGGCGCGCTCGGCGTCGACGGCCACCGGGCCGGTGCCCGCGGCGAAGGCCGCGACCACCTCGGCGAGGGCGTCGTCGGACGTCACCACCGGGGGAATGCCCTCGCGCGGTTCGAGCAAGGGGATCGGCGCCGGGGCGACGTCGTCCGGGGGGGCGCCCCCGGTGGTTCGCAGTGAAGTGTCTGCTGCGGTCTCTTGGGCGTCGGTCACGTGTCAAGGGTATCTGTGTATGCACGGAGCCCGTCGACGGAACGTTCCGTCGACGGGCGGCCATGCGCGTATTCCAGCCGGAGGCGCATCGGTGCACGTCCCGGCGGGGTGCGGTCAGTGGATGATGCCCGTCCGCAGGGCGACCGCGACCATTCCGGCACGGTCTCCGGTGCCGAGCTTGCGGGCGATGCGGGCGAGGTGCGACTTGACGGTCAGGGCGGAGAGGCCCATCGAGACGCCGATGGCCTTGTTGGACTGGCCTTCGGCGACCAGGCGGAGCACCTCCACTTCGCGTCCGGACAGTTCGCGGTAGCCGCCCGGGTGGCTCGGGGAACCGGGGGGCCTGCGGTGCATACGGGCCGCGTTGGCGCCGATGGGGGCGACGCCGGGGCGGGTGGGGTGGCCGATGTTGGTTCGGGTGCCGGTGACGACGTAGCCCTTCACGCCGCCCGCGAGGGCGTTGCGAACGGCGCCGATGTCGTCGGCGGCGGAGAGGGCGAGACCGTTGGGCCAGCCGGCGGCGCGGGTCTCGGACAGCAGGGTCAGCCCGGAACCGTCGGGCAGGTGGACGTCGGCAATGCAGATGTCGCGCGGGTTGCCGACGCGGGGGCGTGCCTCCGCGATGGACGACGCTTCGATGACGTCACGTACTCCGAGGGCCCACAGATGGCGGGTGACGGTGGAACGGACGCGCGGGTCGGCCACGACGACCATGGCCGTCGGCTTGTTCGGGCGGTAGGCGACCAGGCTTGCGGGCTGCTCAAGGAGAACGGACACCAGGCCTCCTGGGGGAGTGGCGGGACGGGCCGGCTCGGGGGGTGAAGCCGGGGGCGAACCGTGCTTGAAGGGTCATTGACCTCTTCGGCAGCGGACCCGTCCTCCTTTAGGGGAAGATCGCGATTTGGTGAGTAACAATTCGGGCAAATAGGACGCGCGATCGATTGTACGAAAAGAGCGTCGGTACGTGTGCGAAACGGGTGACGGAGTGTTACGAAACCTGGGGCCCGCGCCGTTGCGGCAGCGTCACCACCGCCGCGTCCGCCGGATCCGACGGCGGCAGACCCGCGATCTGGCACAGCAGATCGCCCCAGGCCATCAGGTGCGACGCCGTGTCCGGCACACCCCCGCGCGACTCCCTCGGCGTCCATGAGGCCCGGATCTCGATCTGCGTCGCCGGACGGCGCGTGGACAGCGCGCCGAAGTAGTGCGATCCGGCGCGCGTCACCGTCCCCCCGGCCTCTCCGTACGAGAGGCCCCGCGCGTCCAGCGCGCCGGTCAGCCAGGACCAGCACACCTCCGGGAGCAGCGGGTCCGCCGCCATCTCCGGCTCCAGCTCCGCCCGGACCAGGGTCACCAGCCGGAACGCGCCCTGCCAGGCGTCGTGCCCCGACGGATCGTGCAGCAGGACCAGCCTGCCGTCCGCGAGATCGTCCTCACCGTCCACCACCGCCGCCTCCATGGCGTACGCGTGCGGAGCGAGCCGCTGGGGCGGCCGGGTCACCTCCACCTCCAGCTCCGGGCGGAGTCGGGCCGAGCGCAGCGCGTCGACCGCCGCCAGGAACGCGGGCGGCACGGAAGGGCCCTCCGCGCGGTCCTCGCTGTCAACGCCGTCGGAATGATCGGAAAATTGTCCCTGAGCCGGAGCCATGCGGGGAAGAGTAGGCGGAAGCCGGGCCCCGCGCAGGGAGAGACACCCGTGCGGGGCCGGGCTCCTTCGGCGCGCGTGCGAAGATTCTGTGCGTGAGTGCCAACGACAGCCCTTCGGGCCAGCAGACGACGACCTCCGCCAGCCTCGACGCGGTCCGCCACGCCACCCACGACTCGGCGTTCCTCCGGGCCTGCCGCCGCGAACCCGTCCCCCACACGCCGGTCTGGTTCATGCGCCAGGCGGGGCGCTCGCTGCCCGAGTACCTCAAGGTCCGCGAGGGCATCGCGATGCTCGACTCCTGCATGATGCCGGAGCTGGTCGCCGAGATCACCCTCCAGCCCGTACGCCGCCACAAGGTCGACGCCGCGATCTACTTCAGCGACATCGTCGTCCCCTTGAAGGCCATCGGCATCGACCTCGACATCAAGCCCGGCGTCGGCCCCGTCATCGCCGAGCCGATCCGCACCCGCGCCGACCTCGCCCGGCTGCGCGATCTCACCCCCGAGGACGTCCCGTACGTCACCGAGGCCATCGGGATGCTCACCGCGGAGCTGGGCGCCACCCCGCTCATCGGCTTCGCCGGGGCCCCCTTCACGCTGGCCAGCTACCTCGTCGAGGGCGGCCCCTCGCGCAACCACGAGCGCACCAAGGCCATGATGTACGGCGACCCGCAGCTCTGGGCCGACCTCGTCGACCGGCTCGCCGAGATCACCGGCGCCTTCCTCAAGGTGCAGATCGAGGCCGGAGCCTCCGCCGTCCAGCTGTTCGACTCCTGGGTCGGGGCACTGGCCCCCGCCGACTACCGCCGCGCCGTCCTGCCCGCCTCCGCGAAGGTCTTCGACGCCGTCGCCCCCTACGGCGTCCCCCGCATCCACTTCGGCGTCGGCACCGGCGAGCTGCTCGGCCTGATGGGCGAGGCCGGCGCGGACGTCGTCGGCGTCGACTGGCGCGTCCCGCTGAACGAGGCCGCCCGCCGCGTCGGCCCCGGCAAGGCGCTCCAGGGCAACCTCGACCCGGCGGTGCTGTTCGCCCCGACCCCGGCCGTCGAGGAGAAGACCCGCGAGGTGCTGGACGCCGCTGCGGGACTGGAGGGCCACATCTTCAACCTGGGCCACGGCGTCATGCCGAACATGGACCCCGACGCGCTCACCCGCCTCGTGGGGTACGTCCACGAGCAGACCGCGCGCTGAACCGCACGGCGCCCGGGGCCGGCCGGCCCCGGGCGCCGTCCTCAGCCCCCCGCGCCCCGCACCGCCGCCACCGCCTTGCGGGCGGCGACCAGCACCGGGTCCCAGACCGGTGAGAACGGCGGGGCGTACCCCAGGTCGAGCGCCGTCATCTGCTCGACCGTCATTCCGGCCGTCAGCGCGACAGCCGCCACGTCCACCCGCTTCGCCGCTCCGTCCCGGCCGACGATCTGGACCCCGAGCAGCCGGCCCGTGCGCAGTTCCGCGATCATCTTCACCGTCATCGGCTTCGCGCCCGGGTAGTAGCCCGCCCGCCCCGTCGACTCGACGGTCGCCGTGACATAGCGCAGCCCGACCGCGCGGGCGTCCTTCTCCCGCAGCCCGGTCCGGGCGATCTCCAGGTCGCAGACCTTGCTCACGGCCGTACCGACCACGCCCGGGAACGTGCCGTAGCCGCCCCCGACGTTGGAACCGATCACCTGGCCGTGCTTGTTGGCATGGGTGCCCAGGGCGATGTGCCGGGTGCGGCCCGCCACCAGGTCCTGGACCTCCACGCAGTCGCCGCCCGCCCAGATGTCCTCGTGGCCCACCACCCGCATCGCCAGGTCCGTGAGCAGCCCGCCGTGCGGGCCCACCGGCAGCCCCGCCTCACGCGCGAGCGCCGTCTCCGGCTCCACGCCGATGCCGAGGACCACCACGTCCGCCGGATACGTCCCCGCGTCCGTGGCCACCTCGCTCACCCGCCCGTCCGGACCGGTCAGGATCTTGGTGACGGCCGCCCCGTTGACCGTGGTGATGCCCAGCCCGTCCATCGCCTCGTGGACGAGCCGCCCCATGTCCGGATCGAGCGTCGCCATCGGCTGCTCGCCCCGGTTGAGGACGGTCACCTCGAAGCCCCGCGTGAGCATCGCCTCGGCCATCTCGACGCCGATGTACCCCGCGCCCACCACGACCGCCCGGCGGTTCTCCTTCGCGCCCAGGCCGTCCAGCGAGTCCAGGAGCGCCTGCCCGTCGTCCAGGGTCTGCACCCCGTGCACCCCGGCCGCGTCCATGCCGGGCAGGGCCGGGCGCACCGGACGGGCCCCGGTGGCGATCACCAGCTTGTCGTAGCCCGTCCAGTACGTCTCCCCGCTCTCCCGGTCCAGGGCCTTCACCCGCCGCCCCGGCACGTCGAGTTCCGTCACCTCGGTCCGCATCCGCAGATCGATGTCCCGCTCCCGGTGTTCCTCGGGGGTGCGGGCGATCAGGTCGTCGCGCGCCTCGACGTCGCCGCTCACCCAGTACGGGATGCCGCAGGCGGAGTACGAGGTGAAGTGCCCGCGCTCGAAGGCGACGATCTCCAGCGCATCCGGTCCCTTCAGCCTGCGGGCCTGTGACGCGGCGGACATGCCCGCCGCGTCACCGCCGATGACCACCAGTCGCTCCGCTGCCATGCCGGGTCCCTTCCGCCGGTTCGCCGCATCGGCGAGTCCAGGCCCCACGCTACGACGCCGCAGCGGATCAGTGGGCCGAGGCCCCGTCCTTCCCGGTCGCGGGCGCCGTGACCGCCGGAACGGTCCCGCGGGCCGCCCGCCGGGCGCGCAGCACCCGCCGGACCAGCAGCGCCAGCAGGGCGGCGGTGAGCAGGAACGGGAACGCGGCCCCGAACGCCACCGCGATCCACCGCAGCATCGTCACGAACGCGTCCCAGCCGCCGCCCAGCGCGTCCAGGAACCCGGGGTCCTCCTCCCGCCCGTCGGCGTCCGGTGCGTCCGGCGGCGTCAGGTCCACAGTGATCGTCGCCAGCGAGGTGCGGTCCTTCAGACTCGACTGCTGGGCGAGCAGCGACTCCAGGTCGGACTGACGGCTGCTCAGCTCGCCCTCCAGGGCGACCACGTCACTGATCTTCTCCGCCCGGTCCATCAGCTCCCGTACCCGGGCCACGCTCGCGCGCTGCGTGGCTGTCCGGCTTTCCACGTCGACCACCTGGTCGGTGACGTCCTTCGCGTTCGAGGTGCGCGACAGCAGCTTCCCGGAACCGGCCAGCTCCCGCAGCACCTCCTGGAAGCGGTCCTGCGGCACCCGCAGCACCAGGTGCGACGTCTCGTAGGTGTCGTCGAGCCGCTCGGTGTTCTCCGTCGCCACCAGGCCGCCCGCGCCCTCCGCGACGGCGCGCGCGGCGGCCACCGCCTTCGGCACGCTCCTCACCTCGACGGAGAGCGCGGCGGTACGGATGACGTGGGTGGCCGCCGTCCCCGGCTTCGGCGCCGCCTTCGACCCGGACGGCTTCCCGTCCGCCCGCTCCCGGGCCGACGACGCGGCCCCGCCCTCGTCCGCGCCGGCCCCGTCCGGACCGTCCGCGAACCCCTCGCGCGGCGCGGCCTTCCCGTCCGCCGCCTTCTCGTTGCCGCCCGACACATCGCTGGACGCCCCGCAGCCCCCGACGGCGAGCACCAGGCCGAGCACCCCGGCCACGAGCACGGCCCGCCCACGGGCCGAGGATCGATCGGTTCCGCTGTTCCGTTCCATAACTGGTCCCCCCAGGAAGGTGGTTGATCGTGCCGGTTCGACGCGGCCGCTCCACGGCCGGTTGCCGGCGGCTGGTTTCGAAGTGGTCACGGTCGGGACGCGGAGCGGGTTTGAGAGAGTGGACCCATGCAGCGTTCTCAACAGTGTGCGGAAACGCCCCCGGGCCACGTCGTCGTCATCGGCGGCGGCATCGCCGGCCTGGCGGCCGCCCACCACCTGGTCGCCGCCGGACTGCGGGTCACCCTCCTGGAGGCGACGGACCGGGTCGGCGGGAAGCTCATGACCGGCGAGATCGCGGGCGTCCAGGTCGACCTGGGGGCCGAGTCGATGCTCGCCCGGCGCCCCGAGGCGGTCGCCCTGGCCGAGGCGGTGGGCCTCGGCGACCGGCTCCAGCCGCCCGCCACCGCCACGGCCTCGCTCTGGACGCGCGACGCGCTGCGCCCGATGCCCAAGGGCCACGTCATGGGCGTCCCCGGCGATCCTGCGGTCCTCGGCGAGGTGCTGTCCCCCGAGGGGCTGGCCCGGATCGCCGAGGAGCGTGACCTCACCCCCACCCCCGTCGGCGACGACGTCGCGGTCGGCGCGTACGTCGCCGACCGGCTCGGCCGCGAGGTCGTGGACCGGCTGGTGGAGCCCCTCCTCGGCGGGGTCTACGCCGGTGACGCCTACCGGATCTCGATGCGCGCCGCCGTCCCCCAGCTGTTCGAGGCGGTGAAGGAGGGCGGGCCGCTGCTGGAGGGCGTCCGCCGCATCCAGGAGCGGGCCGCCGCGAGGCAGCTGACCGGCCCCGTCTTCCAGGGCCTCGCGGGCGGCATCGGCACCCTCCCGGCCGCCGTCGCCGACGCCGTACGGGCCGGCGGCGGCGAGATCCGCACCGAGACCCCCGTCCTCGGGCTGACCCGTACGGAGTCGGGCTGGGCCGTTCGCACCGACGCCCGGACGATCGCCGCCGACGGCATCGTCCTGGCCACCCCCGCCTGGTCCGCGGGCACCCTGCTGGCGGCCGAGTCCCCGGCCGCCTCCGCCGAGCTGTCCGGCGTCGAGTACGCCTCGATGGCCCTGGTCACCCTGGCCTTCCGGCGGGCCGACATCGAGCACCACGAGGCCCTGCGCGGCCGCTCCGGCTTCCTCGTGCCGCCGGTCGACGGGCACACGATCAAGGCGTCCACGTTCTCCAGCAACAAGTGGCAGTGGGTCGCGGACGCCGCCCCCGACCTCTTCGTGCTCCGTACCTCCGTCGGCCGCTACGGCGAGGAGGACCACCTGCACCGCGAGGACGAGGAGCTCGTCGCCGTCTCCCTGCGCGACCTCGCCGCCGCCACCGGCCTCACCGCCCGGCCCGTCGACACCGAGGTCACCCGCTGGATCGGCGGCCTGCCGCAGTACCCGGTGGGCCACCTCGCCCGCGTCGCCCGCATCCGCGACGAGGTCGCCAAGCTCCCCGCCCTGCGGGTCTGCGGCGCGGTCTACGACGGCGTCGGGATCCCCGCCTGCGTCGCGAGCGCGCACCGGGCGGCCGACGAGATCGCGCGGGAGATCACGGGAGAGATCATCACCACGTCGACCCTGGTGCGGGGCACCGGGAGCGAGGCGGGACAATAGCCGTATGAGTGCTCCTGAGACTGTGACATCAAGCAAGAGTCCGAACGCCGGCAAGAAGGCCAAGGACCTCAACGAGGTCATCCGCTACACCCTGTGGTCGGTCTTCAAACTGCGCGACGTGCTCCCGCTGGACCGCGCGGGATACGCCGAGGAGGTCCAGGAGCTGTTCGACCGGCTCGCGGCCGAGGACGTCACCGTCCGGGGCACCTACGACCTGTCCGGACTGCGGGCCGACGCGGACATCATGATCTGGTGGCACGCCGAGACCGCGGACCAGCTCCAGGACGCGTACAACCTCTTCCGGCGCACCAAGCTCGGCCGTGCGCTCGACCCGGTCTGGTCGAACATGGCGCTGCACCGCCCCGCCGAGTTCAACAAGTCGCACATCCCGGCGTTCCTCGCCGACGAGACGCCGCGCGACTACATCAGCGTCTACCCCTTCGTCCGGTCCTACGACTGGTACCTGCTGCCCGACGAGGACCGCCGCCGCATGCTCGCGGACCACGGCAAGATGGCCCGGGGCTACCCCGACGTCCGCGCCAACACCGTCGCCTCGTTCTCGCTCGGCGACTACGAGTGGATCCTCGCCTTCGAGGCGGACGAGCTGTACCGCATCGTCGACCTGATGCGTCACCTGCGCGCCTCCGAGGCACGGCTCCACGTGCGCGAGGAGGTCCCGTTCTACACGGGCCGCAGGAAGAGCGTCGCAGACCTGGTGGCCGGGCTCGCATAACCAGCGAGTCCCGCACCACCCCAACCCGGAAGATCAGAAGGGCGGACACGAGGCACCTGCCGTGCCGTCCGCTCCTCCAGCGACACCGGGTTCGGCTTCGGGGGCCGTCGCACCGTGATGGTGCGGCGGCCCCCGCTCCGTACGCGGCGAGCGTCAGTCCAGCGACACCGGGTTCGGCTCCGGGTGCGCGGCGCAGTCCGCGCCCCGCCCCGGCACCTCACCGGTCAGCAGATAACGGCGCAGGTGATCGTCCACGCAGGCGTTGCCCGCACCGCCGATGCCGTGCGTCCCGGCGTCCCGTTCGGTCACCAGCGAAGTACCGGGCAGCCGCCTCCGCAGCTCCAGCGCCCCCTGGTACGGGGTAGCCGCGTCCCGCTCCGCCGCCAGGATCAGCACCGGCGGCAGCTCGCCCCACCGCGTCCCGACCTCCAGCGGCCGCTGCCGGGGAGCCGGCCAGAAGGCGCACGGCAGGTTCGAGAAGGCGTTGTCCCAGGTCTCGAACGGCGCGACGCGTGCCAGTTCCGTGTGGTCGCGGTCCCACACCTCGAAGTCCTCGGGCCAGGGCGCGTCGTTGCACTCGACGGCCGTGTACACCGCCTGGGCGTTCTCGTTGTCCTTCGCCGCCACCGCGCGCGGCGACGCCTGCGCGACCAGCGGCTCCGGATTGCCCCGGACGTACTCCGACAGCGCCGTCGCCCGCATCGCCCAGTAGTCGTCGTAGTAACCGGCCCCCAGGAACGCCGAGTGCAGCTGCCCCGGCCCGACCTTCCCGCCCGCCGGCTTCGCCGCCAGCTCGGCGCGCACCCGGTCGTAGTGCTGCTGCACCGACGCGGGCGTGTCCCCCAGGTGGTAGACGTCGTCGTGCTTGGCCACCCAGCGGCGGAAGTCCTCCCACCGCGCCTCGAAGGCCAGCGACTGGCCCATGTTGGAGCGGTACCAGATCTGCTCGGGATCCGGGTCGACCACCGAGTCGAAGACCATGCGCCGTACGTGGGAGGGGAACAGCGTCGCGTACAGCGCGCCGAAGTACGTCCCGTAGGACGCCCCCATGAACGTCAGCCGTTCCTCGCCGAGCGCGGCCCGCAGGACATCCAGGTCGCGGGCGTTGTTCAGCGAGGTGTAGTGCCGCAGCGTCTCGCCCGCGTGGTCCGCGCAGCCCCGCGCGTACGCCTTCGCACGGGCGACGCGCCGCTCCTTGTACTCCGGTGTCGGGTGGGTCGGGGCGTCGGTCGGGCCCTTCGTGTACGCCGCCGGGTCCTGGCAGGTCAGCGGGGCGGAGGAGCCGTTCACCCCGCGCGGGGCGTAGCCGACCAGGTCGTACGCCCCGGCGATCTCCTTCCACTCCGGCAGCTCCCCGGCCATCGGGAAGGTGATGCTGGAGGCGCCGGGGCCGCCCGGGTTGTAGACGAACGCGCCCTGCCGCTCCTGCGCCGGACCGGTGGCGGGCGTCCGGCTGACGGTCAGTTCGAGCTGCCGCCCGTCCGGCTCCGCGTAGTCGAGGGGCACCTTCACCGTGCCGCACTTCAGGGAGTCCGGGAGCATCTCCCCCTCGGGGCAGGCGGTGAAGTCGATCCCGGCGGCGGTGGCCCGGGCGGCGGCGATCGCGGTGCCCCGGGCCTCGGCGGAACCAGGGCGTTCCCAGGCCCCCGCCGGAGCGGCGGCGAGGGCGGACAGGACCAGGGAGCCGATCGATGTGTAGAGCGCAGCAGTTCTCACGCGCGTGCCTCTCTGCGGATGCGGAGAGGAAGGGTCGGGCGGTCAGGCGGACAGGTCCAGCACCGCCCCGGAATGTCGGCCGAATCCACCCTGATGGGCGGTCAGTACCGGTACATGAGCGCCTTGTTCGGGCCCGGAGTCGGCTTCACGACCCGCCCCCGCCGCAGCCGCCGCCCCCGCCCCCACAGCTGGAGCCGCTGGAGCCACCGCAACTGGAGCCACCGCCGCAGCTCGACCCGCCGCCGCCTCCGCAGCCGGACCCCGAGGAGCACCCCGAGCCGCCCCCGGTCGACCCGCCGCAACTGGAGCCGCCCGGACCGGACGCGGCGCACCAGACCGTCGCCACGCCGACGGCGGTGGCACCCGTCGCCGTGGCTCCGCCGACGCCCCCGGAGGGCCGCCGACGCGGAGCGCTCAGCCGAGCCGCTGCCATCAGCTGGTCCCGGAACACCGGGTCCAGCAGGGTGCTGGGCCCCATCGTGGCGACCAGATGGGCGGGCGTCGAGATGTGGGTGTGCGCGGTGCGGAACGCCAGGACGGCGTCGCGGCCCGGTTGCGTGATGCGGCTCGCGGAGGAGCCCGCGACGATCAGCCCGGTGAGCCCGCCGATCAGGATCGCGGGCAGCATCTTCACGAGGAACGGGACGGCGAAGGGCGCCGAGTCGTCCATGGCGTACTGCACGAACGTGAGCACCAGGCTCAACGGCAGCGCGACGAGGCACGCCACCCCTTGGAGCACCGCCCAACGCCGCAGCGGCCGGAGCCGGTGGGGCGCCACCAGCAGCCCGCGCGCCGCGAGCCCGTCGCCGACCTCCTGGACCGCCGGGTGCCGCATCACCGCTTCCCGCAGGACGTGCAGGGCGCCGTTCGGGGCGGCGGCCAGCTCCTGGAACACCGCGCGTTCCACCGGGTCGTTCGCCTGTGACCGCTGTACGGCGACGATGCCGGGCCCACCGACGGCCAGCCGGCCGTCCGCGTGCAGGGCGGTCAGCGCGGTGTCCGCGACCCTGGCCGGACCGCCGTTCAGGAAGGCGACCTCGTACAGGTCGTGGAGGGTGGCGTCGGGACTCGCGGGGGGACGGCGGGACCGTTCGGCCCCCGACCTGACGACGAGCAGCACGGTGGAGACGGCGACCCCGAGGGTCGCCAGCACAGCGAGCGTGTTCATGGCGGTCACCTCCCCACGAGGACGGCACGGGCCGCCCGGATCAGCCGGGTGCCACGGCGCGGCGGGCGGGCGCCCGCCCGGTCCTGCCACCAGTACGTCAGCCGGCGTCGGGCCGCCGGGTCGGCGGGGCCGCCGGCGATGAGCACGTGCTCGGCGAAGTCCAGGGCGTCGCGCCGGTAGCCGCCGGACATCGGACGGCCGTCGGCGTACGCCAGGAAGGCCGCGCGGTAGCCGTCGCCGAGGATCTCCGGCAGCTCGGGGGCCACCTTGGCGACGACGTCCGCGCGCTTGGCGGCCAGCGCCCGGCTCTGCACCCGCAGCCGCCGGTGGTCGAAGCCCTCGGGCGCGGGCGTTCCGGCGACCAGGGCGGAGAGCAGCGCGGCCTGCGCGACGGCGGTACGGTCACGGGCCCCGGCCGGCGCGGGGGCGACGGGCGGACGGTCCCCGCCCCGCACCGCGCGGCCCGGACCCTCACCCGAAGCCGAAGCCGAAGCCGAAGCCGAAGCCGAAGCCGAAGCCGAAGCCGAAGCCGAAGCCGAGCCCACGCCCGGAGCCGCGCCCGGGCCCCGGGTCGGAGGCGCCGCCCGCCGCAGCGTCGCCCGGATCGCGTCCAGTTCGCCCGCCAGCTCCCCGGCGGGCGGGAAGGCGTCGTCGCGCTCCAGCAGTACGCCCGGCGGGTCGACCCGGGAACGCAGCTCGGCCAGCACATCGAGGACCGGGGCGGTCACCGGGTGGGCGTGCGTGTCGTGCCAGACGCCGTTCTTCTCGACCCCGCCCGCCACATGGACGTACGCGATGGCCTCCACCGGCAGCTCGTCCAGCGCCTTCGCCGGGTCCTGGCCGAGGTTGACGTGGTTGGTGTGCAGGTTGGCCACGTCGATCAGCAGCCGTACCCCGGTCCGCTCGACCAGCTCCGCCAGGAACTGGCCCTCGGTCAGCTCCTCGCCCGGCCAGGTGATCAGCGCCGCGATGTTCTCCAGGGCGAGCGGCACCGGCAGCGATTCCTGCGCGATCCGCACGTTCTCGCACAGCACGTCCAGGGCGTCCCGGGTGCGCGGGACCGGCAGCAGGTGCCCGGCCTCCAGCCTCGGCGACGCGGTCAGCGGCCCCCCGGCCCGTACGAACGCGATGTGCTCGGTCACCAGCGGCGTCCCCAGCAGCTCGGCGCGCGCCGCGAGGGAGGCCAGGCGCACCGGGTCCGGGCGGTCGGCGCCGCCGAGCCCGAGCGCGACCCCGTGCGGTACGACCCGCACGCCCCGTTCCCGGAGCCGTACGAGGGAGTCCGGGAGATGGTCGGCGCAGAGGTTCTCCGCGACCGCCTCGACCCAGTCGATCCCCGCCAGCGCCTCCACCTCGTCCGCGATCTCCGGCCGCCAGCCGATGCCGATGCCCAGTTCCATGGTGCTTCCCCCGTCCCCCCTGCTCACCTCGTTCTGTACAGGGGTCATGGCCCCGTCAGGCGGCGATGAACCCGACCAAGGAGACGTTCAGAGCTGGATTTGAGGTTCCCGCACCGGGGCCTCGTCAGCGGCGCAGGGCCGGATGGTCGGCGATCACCGTGCAGGACCCCGGTGCGATCTCGGTGAACCCCGCGTCGCGCACCACCGGCAGCCCGCTCACCGTCAGCTCCCGCCAGCGCTCCGCGCCGGGGGTGGCGACGGAGAGCGGGAAACCCGCCTCGCGCCAGGCCTTGCGCTCGGTGTCGGACAGCTCCCACCAGGCCAGCTGCGCCCCGTGTCCCACCTGGGCCATCGTCTTGCCCGCCGACATGCCCAGCTCCGGGTTGAGCCAGAGCACCGGCTCGGAGAGGTCGGGCGCGGCGGGCGGCCCGGGGTCGTCCAGATCCGTGCCCGACACCTGGAGCTTGGCCAGCTCCTTGGGCCAGCCGTCCAGCGGGATCGGCGGGAACACCCGCACCTCCGCGCCGTCCTCGCCCGTCACCGTGATGCCGTCCAACGCCGCGGCCTTGCGCCACTCCGCGCCCCGCGCCCGGCGCACGACCTTGCGGATCCGGGCGTCCTGCCAGTCCCGCATCGCCCCGGCCCACGCGCCGTCCCCGTGGGACCGCTCGTCGGAGAGGATCGTCAGCACCGCGCGGGCCGCGGCCCGCAGCGCGTCGGTGCGGGCGGGCGGGTCCGTCTTCTCCAGGTGGAGGACCAGCGGCAGCACGAACTGCCGCGCCTGGTCGCGGTCGGTCGGGCCGTCGTGGAACGGGCTCTCGGGGGCGGGAGTGTCGTCGCTGGTCACCGTCCCAGTCTGCCAGGCCGGGCCCGTCACCTGCTTGGCGGAACGACGGGGTCCGGGTGAGGATGCTCCGCATGAAGAGCGATCTCTTTTCCAGCGAGCACATGGCCCAGCCGGCCACCGCCCCCGGCATGACCCTGCAGAACAGCAAATCGATCAAGTACGCGGTCAACGGGGAGATGCACGCCCGGCAGGGCTCGATGATCGCTTTCCGCGGCAACCTCCAGTTCGAGCGCAAGGGGCAGGGCCTCGGCGGCATGCTCAAGCGCGCGGTCACCGGCGAGGGGCTCGCCCTCATGGCGGTCCGGGGCCAGGGCGAGGCGTGGTTCGCGCACGAGGCGGCGAACTGCTTCATCGTCGAGCTGGACCAGGGCGACTCCATCACCATCAACGGCCGCAACGTCCTCTGTTTCGACCCCACGCTCTCCTACGAGATCAAGACGGTGAAGGGCGCCGGCATGGTCGGCGGCGGCCTCTTCAACAGCGTGTTCACGGGCTACGGCAAGCTCGGCCTGATGTGTGAGGGCACCCCGATCGTGATCCCCGTGACCGGCGCCCAGCCGGTGTACGTGGACACGGACGCGGTCGTCGGCTGGAGCCAGCAGCTGACGACCAGCCTGAACCGCTCGCAGAGCGTCGGCTCGATGGTGCGCGGCGGATCCGGCGAGGCCGTCCAGCTGATGCTCCAGGGTGAGGGCTTCGTCATCGTGCGGCCCAGCGAGGCCAGGCCGGAGAAGACCTCCAACTGACGGTGGAACGCGCGGGCGTGGGCCACCGGCACGGCCTCCGCGGCGCCCGGGTGCCGCGCGGGGTCGATTGAGTAGGCTCGTGGGCGTGGACACCGATGACACGTTCTGCGCGACCCCGGGCCCGGTCGCGCCGGCCCCGCCGGGCGGTGCCGCCGACGGCCCTCCGTACGCCGCGTGCGTGCTGTGCCGCGAGCCGACCGAGTACCCGGAGTCGACGAGGGGCGCCACGCTGTGCCCCGTCTGCGCCTGGCAGGAAGCGGCCCGGACGGCGTGCTCGGGTTAGGTCCCGACCGGACGGGGACGGCCGGATCCGGGGAACGCCGGCCCGGGGCGCCGTGGCCGTGAGCCCGAACGGCCCGGAGGCCGGCGCGGTCCGAGGGCTGTCGGGGGCACTCTCAGGGGCTGTCCGCCATCAACTCCGACACCTTCACGAAGCGGTAGCCGCGCTCGCGCAGCTCCGGCACGATCCGGCGGACGGCCGCCTCGGTGGCCGGGGCCGCGCTGCGGGTGCAGTGCATCACCACGAGGGAGCCCGGCCGCACCCCGTCCAGGACCTGCTCGGCCACCGCGTCCGCGTCCGTGGCGAAGGCGTCGCCGCTGACCACGTCCCACTGCACGGCCGTCACGCCGGCCGGGGCCAGGGCGCGCAGCGCCGTGTCGTCGTAACAGCCGCCGGGGAAACGGAAGTACGGCACCACGTTCCGAGCCCCCGCCCTCCGGAACGCCGCGAAGGCGCGCTCCACCTCGCGGGCCATCGTGTCCTTCCCGACCACCGGCAGGCCGTAGCAGGGGGAGCTGAAGGCGTGGTGGCTGTAGGAGTGGTTGGCGATCTCGAACAGCGGGTCCGTGCCGATGGCCTTCGCCTGCGCCCGGTACTCCTCGGCCCAGCGCCCGGTCATGAAGACGGTGGAGGGCACCTTCAGCCGGCGCAGCAGCGCGATCAGTTCCGGGTTGTCGAAGCGTTCGCCCCCGGCCGCGCGGGGGCCCTGATCGGCCGTCATGTCGGCGTCGAACGTGAGCGCCACGACCTTCTCCGCCGCCCGGCCGGCCGCGCCCCCGCTCGTCGGCCTCCGTTCGAACACCGGGGTGCGGCCCGCCGGTCCGGGCGCCATCGTGGGCGGTTTCTCCGGTGCGGCGGGAGCCGGGATGGAGGCCGGTGGGGGCTCCGGGGCGGGGGCGGGGCCCCCGCACCCGGCCAGGGCGGCGCCGGTCAGGACGCACGCGACCGCCAGAGTCGTCGTCTTCCGCATTTTCCGCGCAGCAGTGATCACACACGGAAAATATCCGACAATAGGACTATTTCGGGCGATGGCGCTCCGGTGCCCGGCGGAGTGCCCCGGCGACCCGGGCCCTGTCGTCAGACTTCCGTCTGCCCCGCGGGGTCATGCACGCTCTCGCCGCACCGGGCGCGCCGAGAGCACGCACCTGACCCCATGGGGCCGCCCTTCGGGCGACGACGGCGGTCTGACGACAGGACCCAGCTCAGCACCACGGCCCCGTCACGGCGAACGTCGTCCCCGGCGTATAGCAGTTCACGTACATCGTCGAGCCGTCCGGGGAGAAGGCGACCCCCGCGAACTCCCCCCACTCCGGCTCCTCGGGCGTCCCGATGTTCTGCCGCCCGCGCGCCATGGCGTACACCTCGCCGCGCCGGGTCACCCCGAGCACGTGCTGCGCGCCACCGCCGTCCTCGCAGACCATCAGCCCGCCGTCGGCGGCCAGGCAGATGTTGTCGGGGGACTCGCCGGGCAGCTGGACATCGGTGTCGGGGCCGAAGATCACGACCAGGGTGAGCCGCCGCTTGCCCGGCTCGTAGCGCCAGACCTGTCCGTAGTGGTCGGCCGCCGAGCCCTCGTCGCTGCGCGCGAAGCTGGAGACGAAGTAGACGGACGAGCCGCCCCAGTAGCAACCCTCCAGTTTCTGGGCGTGCGTGATGCCCTTCGGCCCGAAGTCCTGGAACCGGATCGGGGTCTGTGCCGCCAGCGGATCCGGTACGGGGACCCACTCGATCCGGTCGAAGCTCGTCCCGGTCTCCTGCACGGAGGAGAGGTCCGGCACGCCCGGCACCCGCATCGCCTCCAGCGCCCCGCCCGCCCGGAGCGAACCGGTGCCGCCGAGCGGCTTCTCGGGGAGGAAGCGGTAGAAAAGCCCGAACGGCCTGTCGAACGCGTCCTCCGTCTCGTACACGATCCCGGACTTCGGGTCGACGGCGATCGCCTCGTGCTGGAAGCGGCCCATCGCGGTCAGCGGGACGGCCCCGGTGCGGCGCGGATCGGCGCCGTCCACCTCGAAGATGAAGCCGTGGTCCTTCGTGTACCCGTTGGTCCCGGCCTTGTCCTCGTTCTCCTCGCAGGTCAGCCAGGTGCGCCAGGGGGTGGGCCCGCCCGCGCAGTTGACCGCCGTACCCGCGATGGCGACCCGCTCGCCGAGCACCTTGTTGCGGCCGTCCAGCTCCAGCGACGTACAGCCGCCCTTGGCCGCCGGGTCGTACGTCAGCCCCTCGACGGTCGGCACGCCGATCCTGGCGGTGTGCCGGTTCTCGTGATTGCGGACCAGGTGGATCCGCCCGTTGCGGCCCCGGAGGGCCGCCATCCCGTCGTGGTTGCCCGGCACCAGCCCCTCGCCGGAGCGCAGGGGGTCGCCCTCCCGGGACAGCACCCGGTAGCGGAACCCCTTCGGCAGGTCGAGCAGGCCGTCGGGGTCGGGGACGAGGGGGCCGTAGCCGTCGTGGCCACGTGCGGCGGCCGTGCCCGCGAAGAGTTCCGAGAAGGCTCCCGTGAAGGCGATCGCGGCGGCTGCGCCGCTGCCTGCCAGGACCTGGCGTCGTGTCGCGGACGTGCGGGGTGCGGATGACATGAGGTGACTCCCTGTTGGCGGACAGGTGAAGTGACCCGCACGTGTGTAGCACGCACAGAGGCGCGGGGGAACCATGCGTGCCCCCGCGCCCCGTGTCGCCGCCGTGGCCACCCCGTTGGGAGCAGCCCTGCGCGGAAGGTCAGGCGAGCGAGGCCGTCAGGGTGATCGTCGTGCCGGTGAGCGCCTGGCTGACCGGGCAGTTCGCCTTGGCGTCCTCGGCGGCCTTCACGAAAGCCGCCTCGTCGAGACCGGGCACCTCGCCCACGACCGTGAGGTGGATGCCGGTGATGCCCGTACCGGGCTGGAAGGTCACCTCGGCCTTGGTCTCCAACCGGGTCGACGGGGTGCCGGCCCCGGCGAGACCGTGGGAGAGCGCCATCGAGAAGCAGCTGGAGTGGGCGGCGGCGATGAGCTCCTCGGGGCTCGTCTTCCCGTTCGCCTGCTCCGAGCGGGCGGGCCAGGAGACGGGGTGGTCGCCGATGCCGGAGGAGTCGAAGGTGACGACCCCCTTGCCCTCGATCAGGTTGCCTTCCCAGTTCGTGTGCGCCACACGCGTGGTAGCCATGCTGGATCCCTTCGAACGGTCTGCGTAGTTGTACGGGATAAGTCGGAACACCTCGTCACGCGCGGCGTCCCGTTGCGTTACGCCCCCGAACCTACTGCGCCACCAGACCCTTCGCGTCACGCGCCAGTGCCGTCAGCCGGGAGATGGCCCGGAAGTACTTCTTCCGGTACCCGCCGTTCAGCATCTCGTCGCTGAACAGCCGGTCGAACGGCAGCCCCGAGGCGAGCACCGGGACCTCCCGGTCGTACAGCCGGTCCGCCAGCACCACCAGGCGCAGCGCGGTCGACTGGTCGGGCACCGCCCCCACCCCGGTCAGGCAGACCGCGCGGAGGTCGTCGGTCAGCGCGCCGTACCGGCTCGGGTGGACCCGGGCCAGGTGGTCCAGCAGCCCGGGGAAGTCGTCGAGGGACGCGCCCGGAGTGGCGTACGCGGCCCGGGTGACCTGCTCGTCGTCGTACGGCGGCGGCGCCTCGGGCAGACCCCGGTGCCGGTAGTCCTCGCCGTCGATGCGCAGCGGGCGGAAGTGCGCGGACAGGCCCTGGATCTCGCGCAGGAAGTCGGCGGCGGCGAACCGGCCCTCGCCGAGCTTGCCCGGCAGGGTGTTCGAGGTCGCGGCGAGCGCCACCCCGGCCTCCACGAGCCGGCTGAGCAGCGAGGACACCAGTACGGTGTCGCCCGGGTCGTCGAGCTCGAACTCGTCGATGCACAGCAGCCGGTGCCCGCTGAGGGTCCGCACGGTCTGCTGGAAGCCCAGCGCGCCCACGAGGTTCGTCAGCTCCACGAACGTGCCGAACGCCTTCAGTGACGGCTCGGCGGGCGTGGCGTGCCACAGGGAGGCCAGCAGATGGGTCTTGCCGACGCCGTAGCCGCCGTCGAGATACACCCCGCGCGGCCCGGCCGGAGCGGCGGGCTTCCTGCTCCCGAACCACTTGCGGCGGCCGGAACCCGTCGCGTGCGCCCCGCCGAGCCCGGCGGCGAACTCCTCCAGGACCGTGACCGCCTCGCTCTGGCTGGGCTGGTTCGGGTCGGGGACGTACGTGTCGAAGCGCACCGAGTCGAAGCGCGGCGGCGGCACCATCTCGGCGACCAGACGGTCTGCGGGGACGTGCGGCTCACGGGCGCACAGGGACAGCGGGGCCGTTTCGGCAAGGGGGCTCTGCCCCGGAAACGCGGTGGATGACGACACAACTCTCCACCCTAAGGCCCGTGCCAGACTGCAACCCATGCGAAGCCTGTTCCCTGTGACGGACCTGACAACGACGGGCGCCGCCGCCCCCGACCGCGAGTGGAGCCTCGACGAGCTGGCGGAGGCGTACGCCTACCCCGCCGGCCTCCCGGACGGGACCCCCTGGCTGCGCGCCAACATGGTCTCCACCCTCGACGGGGCCGCCCAGCACGACGGCCGCTCGCAGCCCATCTCCTGCGCCGCGGACATGAGGATCTTCGGCACCCTGCGGGGCCTGGCCGACGTGGTCGTCGCCGGGGCCGAGACCGTACGCCAGGAGGGCTACCGTCCGGCCCGCGCCCGGGAGGCGTTCGCCGCGCGGCGGGCCGCCGCCGGACAGGGCCCCGCTCCCGCCGTCGCGGTGGTGTCCGGCTCCCTGGAGCTGGACTTCGCGCTGCCGCTGTTCACCGAGCCGCTCGTCCCGACCCTCGTCGTGACCGGGGCCGGGGCCCCCGCCGACCGGATCGCGGCGGCCCGCGAGGCGGGCGCCGAGGTGGTGATCGCGGGCGAGGGCACCCGGGTGGACCCGGCGCGTCTCGTGCGCGAGCTGGCCGGCCGGGGGCTGACCCGGCAGCTCACCGAGGGCGGGCCCCGGCTGCTGGGCCAGTTCGTGGCGGCCGGGGTGCTGGACGAGCTGTGTCTGACCCTGTCCCCGATGCTCACCGCGGGTGACGCTCAGCGGATCGCCGGGGGGCCCGGAGTCGCCGTGCCGGAACGTTTTTTCCTCGCATCACTGCTGGAAGAGGCCGGTTTCCTCTTCTCTCGGTACCGTCGGACCGACAGATAGCGGAATTTACCGTTCCGCTTAGCTTCGGATGGGCACACTTACCCCTGCACCCCGTGGAAGCACGGGGAAGGATGGTTTCAGCAAACGACCGTCGACGGTCGAGCCGGCGGTCGACGAGACGAAGAAGCGGAAGGGCGCCTGTCGTGTTCACAAGCGTTTTGATGATCGAGAAGCCGCTCACTCCCGAGGACGTGGACTTCGTCACCACGCTCCACGGCGAGGAGCGCATCTCGTTCGTCGTTCTGTTGCAGCCACGCGGTGACCAGGCCGATGTCCTGCTGCGCGCGATCGACGACGTGGCGATGGGCGAGCTGAAGGAAGCGGTCCGCGAAGGGGAGGAGCCGGAGGGCGACGAGGCCCGCGAGACCGCGCAGATCGGCCTGGAGTACTCCCTCCGGGCCCTGCGCGACGCGGGCTCCGAAGCGATCGGCCAGGTGATCGAGGACCACCCCCTCGACAAACTGACGACCGTCGTCGAGGAGGCGGGCGCGGACGAGGTCATCGTCCTGACCGCCCCCCACTACGTCGAGGAGTTCTTCCACCGCGACTGGGCCTCCCGCGCCCGGCACAAGGTGGGTGTCCCGGTGCTCAAGCTCTTCGCGCACAGCGAATAGGCTGAAGCCGCGCGGTCCGGGTCGGCCCCCGGCCGCCGTCCGAACCGCAGCGACCACGCAGGAGCACTGATGGCACCCGGCATTCCCGCCGCCATGGAACGACCCCACTTCATCGGCATCGGCGGCGCCGGAATGTCGGGCATCGCGAAGATCCTCGCCCAGCGCGGAGCGAAGGTGGCGGGCAGCGACGCGAAGGAGTCCGCCACCGCCGAATCCCTGCGGGCGCTGGGGGCGACCGTGCACATCGGACACGCGGCGGGCCACCTGGCCGACGACGCGTCCTGCGTGGTCGTCTCCAGCGCCATCCGCGCCGACAACCCGGAGCTGCTCCGGGCGGGCGAGCTGGCCGTCCCGGTCGTCCACCGCTCGGACGCCCTGGCCTCCCTGATGAACGGCCTGCGGGCCATCGCGGTGGCGGGCACGCACGGCAAGACGACCACCACCTCCATGCTGGCCGTCGCCCTCTCCTCGCTGGGCCTGGCCCCCTCGTACGCCATCGGCGGCGACCTGGAGGGCCCCGGCACCAACGCCACGCACGGCGAGGGGGACATCTTCGTCGCGGAGGCGGACGAGAGCGACCGCAGCTTCCAGAAGTACGACCCCGAGGTCGCGATCGTCCTCAACGTCGAGCTGGACCACCACGCGAACTACGCCTCGATGGACGAGATCTACGACTCCTTCGAGACCTTCGTCGGCAAGATCGTCCCCGGCGGCACCCTGGTCGTCTCCGCCGACCAGCCGGGCGCGGTCGAGCTGACCCGCCGGGTCCGCGACCTCTCCGACCTCAAGGTCGTCACCTACGGCTGTGCCGAGGACGCCGACGTACGCGTCCACAAGGTCACCCCGCGCGGCCTGACCAGCGAGGTCACCGTCCTCCTCAACGGGAAGTTCCTCACCTTCACGGTCTCGGTCCCCGGCGCCCACTACGCCCACAACGCGGTCGCCGCGCTCGCCGCGGGCGTCGCCCTCGGCATCCCCGCGCACAACCTGGCCTCCGCCCTCGGCAGCTACACCGGGGTCAAGCGCCGCCTCCAGCTCAAGGGCGAGGCGGCGGGCGTGCAGGTCATCGACTCCTACGCGCACCACCCGACCGAGATGACCGCCGACCTGGAGGCCATGCGCGGCGCCGCCGCCGACGCCCGCATCCTGGTCGTCTTCCAGCCGCACCTGTTCTCCCGCACCCAGGAGCTGGGCACCGAGATGGGCCAGGCCCTCGCGCGGGCCGACGCCTCCGTGGTCCTGGACATCTACCCGGCCCGCGAGGACCCGATCCCGGGCATCACCAGCGCCCTGATCATCGACGCGGCGAAGGAGGCGGGCGCCGAGGTCACCGCCGTCCATGACCAGGCCGACGTCCCCGCCGCCGTCGCGGGAATGGCGAAGTCCGGAGATCTTGTTCTCACCATGGGAGCGGGCGACGTCACCGACCTCGGCCCGCGCATCCTGGACCACCTGGCGAGCGGCCGGTAGCCGAGTGGAGACCGGACCGAGCGACCACCTGTCGAGCTGAGGAGCGGGACGTGTCGTACGACGTGGAGAAGCCGGACGAGCAGTGGCGGGAGGAGCTGTCCCCCGCCGAGTACGCGGTGCTGCGCCAGGCCGGCACCGAACCCGCCTTCGTGGGTGAGTACACCGACACCAAGACGGCGGGCGTCTACTCCTGCCGGGCCTGTGGGGCGGAGCTGTTCCGCTCCGACACCAAGTTCGAGTCGCACTGCGGCTGGCCGTCCTTCTACGACCCGAAGGACACCGACGCGGTCGAGCTGGTCGAGGACCGCACCCACGGCATGGTCCGCACCGAGGTGCGCTGCTCCCGCTGCGGCTCGCACCTGGGCCATGTCTTCGAGGGCGAGGGCTACCCCACCCCGACGGACCAGCGCTACTGCATCAACTCGATCTCGCTGACCCTGGCGCCGGACGAGAGCTGAGACCAGCCGTACAGGGGAGGCCCGGAGCCCGCGACCCGCACCGCGGGGCCAGGGCTCCGGGCCTCCCCTCCCGGCTCCGGGCCTCTCAGGTCTCGACGTCCCCGACGATCGAGAAGCCGATGACGACTCCCGCGGTGACGGTGATCCGGCCGGGAGTGAGGTCGCCCTCGCCGTCACCGGCCGCGCTCCTGCCGTGCGAGCGGTAGCTGTTCTGCAACTGCTCGGAGTCCACGTCCTTGATGTGGACGACCCCGCCGAGCCGGACGCCCGCCGCCTCCGCGTAGAGCGCCGCCTTCTCGCGGGCGGCGGCCACCGCGGCCCTGCGGGCCTCGGCGCGCAGTTCCTTCTTCGTCCGCACGTCGAACTCGACGCCGCCGACCTCGTTCGCCCCGGCCTCCACGACGTCGACCAGCACGGCTTCCAGCGCGTCCAGCGTGCGCAGCTCGATCACGAAGGACGCCGTGCACTCGTAGCCGACGAACTTGCGTTCGGCGCCGTAGACGTAGGACGACTCCAGGTTCAGCCGGGACGTGGACACGTGCCGGTCCGGCACGCCGTGGCCGCGGACGACCTCCCGGACCTGGTTGACAGCGCGCCGGGTGACCTCGAACGCCTCGCCCGCCTGCTGCCGGGTCTCCTTGATCGCCACCCGGAGCCGCGCCACATCGGGGGCGGCGTCGATGCTCGCCGCGCCGAAGACGGATATGCCCCAGGGCGTCTCTATGGACTGATCGATTCTCATGCGGCTCATCCAAGCAGGCGGGACACCGTCCGCACGCGCCCTTTCACGGGCGGAGGATCACCGGTCGCCGCCCCCGCCGTCGGCCTCGGACCGCAGCAGCGGGTGGATCACGCCGGGGAAGACGGTCGCCTGCACGGTCTCCTCGGCCGACCCGCCCCGGACGACGGTCTCGGCGACGCCCCAGGGCCGCCCGGAGAGGTGGATGGTCAGGGTGTACGAGGCGGAGCAGCCGGTGCACTCGTAGCGGTCGGCCCAGGTCTCGACCTCGGTGGTGGAGCCCGGGTAGCGCTTGACGTGCCGGTGGCGGGCGTGGCAGTGGTCGCAGGTCTCGCCCGGCTCGCAGGTTCCGCCACAGGGGCAGGGGACGTCGAAGGAGTCGGCGGGCGTCCAGCGCTGCACGAGGACGGCGTCGCGGGTGGCGGCGGTGTCCTTCATGGCCTTGAGGTTGCGGGCGGCGACGTTGTACGACTCGCCGGTGGCGGCCATCCGGTCGCGGATGACGTCCTTGCGTCCACGGTTGGTCGTCATGGTGCTCCTCCTGGGTTCACGCAGCCCGCCAGGAGGCCCACGAGTCGATCGGTCGTACCTCATTACGTTACCCGCCCGGCGCCGCCGCGCGGACCGGGCGGAAGGCCCGAGGCCGATGTTCGCGCCCCCGGACGGCGACGCCGGTGATCGCGGGGGCGGCCCGACCCCGCACCCCTCGCCCCCTCCGTCGGGGCGCAGCACTCCTCAGCCCGGTGCTCTGCTGAAACTGCGCATCCGAACTCGCCTGTCCCGTAGGGCCGTTAGCCTTTCCGACGGCCTGCGGTCCGTCCCTCCGGACCACTGAGCGCCCTTACCATCCCAGCGAACGAAGGCACTCCCTTGCTCCTGAGACGAAGATGGACCTCCAAGATCGCCTTGGGCGTCGCCGCCCTGCTCACCCCCACCCTCCTCGGCACCACGGCCGCAGCCGCGCCCGCGGCCGGCCCCTCGGCGACCGCCCCGGCCGCCTCCTCCTTGAGCTGGCAGGGGTGCGGCGGTGACATCCCCGCCACCGTCCAGTGCGCGACCCTCGAGGTGCCCCTCGATCACCGCAGGCCGGGCGGCCGGAAGATCGATGTGGCACTCTCGCGGATCAAGGCCGCGGCCCCGGCCGAGCGCCGGGGCGTCCTGATCTTCAATCCGGGCGGCCCCAGCGGCTCCGGGATCTTCTACCCCTTGGCGCTCAGCGGTCTTCTGCCGCAGTCCGTGAAGGACCGGTACGACCTGATCGGTTTCGATCCGCGCGGGGTCGGCGCCAGCAGTCCGCTCGCCTGCGGCACGACGACCGCCGACGAACGGCTGACGTACCGGCCCTACACCGAGGCGACGTTCGCCCAGGACGTCGCCTGGGCGCGCGACATCGCGGACCGGTGCCGCAACCGCAACAAGGAGACACTCCGGCACATCACCACCCGCAACACGGCACGCGACATGGACATCGTCCGCGCGGCCCTCGGGGAACGGAGAATCTCCTACTTCGGACTGTCCTACGGGACCTACCTCGGATCCGTGTACACCCAGCTGTTCCCGCAGCGGGTCGACCGGTTCGTCCTGGACAGCGCGGTCGACCCGAAGCGGGTCTGGAGGGGCATGGGGCAGTCCTGGGCGGAGCAGGCCGAGCCCGCGTTCGACCGGTGGACGGAGTGGACCGCCCGTCATGCGGCACGGTACGGACTCGGCGACACGTCCGCCGAGGTCGAGCGGCTGTTCTGGGACATCGTCGCCCGCGCCGACCGGGAGCCGCTCGACCTCGGCGGCACCAGGTTCGACGGCGCCGAGGTCCGCGAGTACATCCGCTGGGAGATCACCCACCCCTCCGTCGCCGCCAGGACCCTGGGACTGCTCCGGGACGCCGCCGCGGGCAAGCCCGTCCCGCCCTTCCCGACCTTCGTGCCGACCGACAACGAACTGGCGAGCTACCTCGCGATCGTGTGCGGTGACACCCGCTGGCCCACCGACCCGGCCGTCTACCGGGCCGACTCCCGGCGCGACAGCGTCCGCTACCCCCTGTACGGCGACTCCGTGTCGAACATCTTCCCGTGCGCCTACTGGGACCGCCCGGTCGAACCGGCCACCAAGATCGACAACAAGGTTCCCGCACTCATCGTCCAGAACGCATGGGACTCGCAGACCCCCCTGGCCGCCGCACTCGGCCTGCGCCGGGCGCTGAAGGGCTCCCGGCTCGTCACCGTGGACGAGGGGCAGGGCCACGGCGTGTACGCGCTCGGCATCAGCGCCTGCGCCGACGACGTCGCCACGCGGTACCTGACCACCGGCAGGCTTCCGGCCCGGGACGTCACCTGCCGGGCCGATCCGCTCCCCGAGGCCGACTCCCGTTCCGCCTCGCCGGGCTCCGCCGCGGCACCGGCCCGCCACCCCTTCGCCGGCAGCTGAGCCCCGACGGAGGCATCCCCCGGCAGAAGGCCGCCGGAGATCGTGTCGTGGGGCTGTCCGGCCCGGGCCGGACAGCCCCACCCTCGTCAGCGGGCCACCCGTGATCTCGATGCACGGGTGTCACCACCGGACCGGTGAACCGCGTCGCCGCCGGGACCTCGGCAGAGGGCCGCACCCTGTCACCCGGGGGAGTGGCTCGCGAGCGGATCGCCTCGAGGAGACTCCTGCGCCGGGTGCCCTCCTGACACGATCGGTGCCGGTTCCTGTCCGGGCGCACCACGCGGACCTGTCGGTCGTGGGCAGTTCACCGAGAAGAGGGTCCGCGTCACCGCCTTCGCCGGGGAAGCACGTTCGCACAGCCATCCGAAAGGCGACCATGACGTCATCGCGTACCCCCGTGCCGGCCAACACCACCGGCCCCGGCGGCACGGTCCTCGTCCACGGCAAGGACACCGGGGCGCCGCCCGGCCACACCCTGCGGGTCTACGCCGATCTGCGCTGCCCCTTCTGCAAACGCATGGAACGAGGCCTCGGCCCGGTCATGGAGAAGCTGGCCGAGGAGGGCCGCGTCACCCTGGAGCACCGGTTCGCCACGTTCATCGACGACGGGGCCGGCGGCACCGGGTCGCTGCGCGCACTGAGCGCCGTGGGAGCTGCGTCGGACGCGGGCGCCGCGACCGCCCTGCGCTACATCCGCTCCCTGTTCGCCGCCCAACCCGCCGAGGACGACGACGCCTTCGCCGACACCGGTGTCCTGCTGCGCCTGGCCGAGGAGGTCGACGGACTGCGCGGTCCCGACTTCGACCGCAAGGTGACCGAGGGCTTCTACCTCCCCTGGGCCCGCCGTGTCTCGGCGGCCTTCGAGACCAGCGGGGTCACCGGCACGCCCACCGTGGTCTTCGACGGCCGCCCCGTCACCGTCATCAACCCCATGGGCTACGCGGTGACCCCCGAGGCGTTCCTCGCCGAGCTGAACCTGGACTGACGGCGCCCCGCCGGGTTCTCCCGGGGCCGGCCACACGGCTTCCCGCGTTTGCCGCGTTCTTCCGTGGGACAGGACTGTCCTGCGTCATGTGTGTGACGTCCGGCCGCAGCCATACCCAGGGCGGATATGGGTGAGTGAGCCGCTGCTTCGCGCGGCTTGGGTGCCTCGCTGGTTCACCGGTCCACCCCTGGAGAGGATTCCCCGTATGAGCAGGCGATACAGAGCGCGCATAGGGTTCAGCGCTGCTGTGGCGGTGCTGATGGCGTCGCTCGCGTTACCGCAGGCGTCCGCGCGGACAGCCGACTCAGGGAGCCGTTGTTCCGGGGGGTACGTGGCCCTGACCTTCGACGACGGCCCGACGGGCACCACGGCCGCGTACCTGAAGGCGCTGCGGGACGCCGGACGGGCCAGGGCGACGTTCTTCGTGACCGGCACACTGGCCGACGGGCAGCGGGCCGGGACACGGCGGATCGTCGCCGAGGGCCATCAGGTCGGGAACCACTCCTCCACCCACCCCGATCTCGTGCAGCTCGACGCTGCCACCGCGTTCGCCGAACTCCGCGACACCAGCCGCGTCGTCCGAACTCAGACGGGCCGTGCGCCCACGCTGTTCCGGCCGCCCTTCGGGAGCACCGACGCACGGACCCGGCGGGACGCGGCCCGCCTGGGGATGACGGAGGTGATCTGGACGGCCGACACCGTCGACTGGAGCGGTATCCCCACCGAGACGATCGTGGCGAACGCGCTCACCGTGAAGCCGGGCGGCATCATCCTGATGCACGACGGTCTGCCGACGACCCTCGCCGCCATTCCGAAGATCGTCCAGGGGCTCGCCGAGCGGGGCGTGTGCCCGGGGCGGATCGTGTACTCACCCACACCGGTCGAGGCGTGGCCGGGCCTGACCTTCCACGCCAAGGCAGCGCCCTGGCGTTGACGTCCGGGTGCCGACGAGACGCCGACCGGGGGCGGTGCCGCGCACAGCGCCCGCCCCCGCCGGCGCCCATGGGCGGTCGGGACGGCGCATGACCGCCGCGCGCTCCACCAGCCGTGAGGTCGCCGCGCCGGAGGACGGCTCCGACAGCGGGCGCGGGCTGCTGATCGTGGACGCCCTGGCCGACCGCTGGGCGGTCCTCGACCGCAACCCGGGCAAGACGGTCCGGGCGGAGCTGGACCTGCTGTACTGACCCCCGCCCGGGTTCAGCGCTGGATGCGAACGGATACCCGCACCTTCCGGCCTCTTCCGAGGCGTGGCGGGCCCCGGCCCCCTCACCCCCGCCGCACCCGCCCCGCGATCCGGCGGCCCAGCCGACCCAGGGCGCTCGACCGGTTCCAGTCGCGGAAGGCCTCCGCCCGCCCGCTGCTGCCCGTGCGGCCCACCGTCGCCTCGACCTCCGCCACGTCCTCGGCCGACATCCCGCGGACGGCGGGGCGCAAAACCTCGTCGAGGAGGGCGGCGGCCACCGGGGGCCAGGTGCGGCCCGCGTGCGGGTGGGCCGTCCAGACGGTGAAGCAGTCCGCCGCGTAGGCGGGTTGCGTGCGCAGCCGGGTGCGTACGGCTTCCGTCCGGGCCGTCCGGTCGTACGCGGCGATCAGCTCGTCGTCCTCGCCGTGGACGAAGTCGTACAGCTCGGCCCCCGGGCGGTCCGGGGCCAGCAGGCGCTCGACCAGGGCCGCGTGAGCCCGCTGCCGGAGCGCGGGGTCGACCGGCTCCGCCCGGGCGCACAGGGTGCGGACCCGCTCCGCCCAGCCGGGCTCGGGTGCTCCGGTGCGCAGTTCGCGGACGAGGTCGAGCAGCAGGAGCCCGGCCCGCTCCCGGCCGCCGATCTCCTCGGGGAAGCCGCGCAGGAGGTCGTGGGCGAGCCCGGCGGCCTCGTCCGTCCCGGCGTCGGACGGGCTGAGCGCCGCGTCCACCAGACGCGCCCACGTACCGGCCGTACGGTGCGCGTCCGAGGTGGCCGCGTCCAGCAGCAGCCGGGCCTCCCCGACCGTCGGGGCCCGGTCCTCCCACACCAGGCCGGCCGCCGTGCGCAGGACCAGCGGCTCGGCGAAGGGGGAGAGGCCGGCCGCCCGCAGCACCCGGTGCCACACCGCCGCGCGGTCACCGCCCAGGGTCGCCATCGCCTCCGGCACCTCGGCGCACATCCGCAGATGCGGCAGCGCCTGCGTACCCGTGAACGGCAGCGTGACCCGCTCCAGGAACCGGGCCACCGCCCCGGGGTCCCCGGGTGCGATCCGGTCCAGCGCGCCCAGCAGCGCCGTCCGCACCTCGAACTGCTCGTCCAACAGCTCCAGCAGGGCCGGCGCGAAGCCCGGCGGGCCTTCCTGCGCCGCCGCCTCCGCCAGCAGCGCGGGCGCCAGCCGGTCCACGACCCCGGGCAGCGACTCCCTGCCGTCCACGCCCAGCAGCCGGGCCACCCGCAGCAGTTGCACGGTGCGCGCCACCGAGCGCGAGCCGACGGTGTCGGCCAGTTCGGTCAGGATCTCCGGGCCCAGCCGCTCGGCGACCTCCGCCCCCTCCGGACCCTCGAACGCCTCCCGGCGCGGCAGTTCCAGGGAGCCGTTGCCGCCCCGTACCGCCTCCGTGACCAGCATCGCCGCGAGCGGGGCGGTCACCGAGGCCGGGCAACGGCCCTCCAGCGCGCCGAACAGCCGCCCCGCCGCGTCGAACTCGGCGCCCGTACGGTCGTCGACGGCGGGGGAGGTGAGGGCCTCCACCAACTGGCCCGTGCGCTTGGCGTCCAGCGCGTACGGGCGATCGGCGGCCCAACCGGCCGCCGCCGCACGCTCCTTCGGCCCGAGAACGATCCCCGCGCACAGCGCCGTCACGGCCAGCGGGCCGGCCGCGAACGGCTCCCCGGGCAGCTCCCGCGCCTCACGGAACAGCTCCGGCGACCGGCTCCGCCAGACCCGGGCCGCCGTCGCCGCCCACACGTCGTCCGCACCGCCCACCGGGGCCCGCCCCGCGCACACGTGCACCCGCAGGCCCGCCGCCCGTGCCGTCTCCGCGTCGTCCGGCCCCACCCCCACCACCCGCGACACCGAACCCTCCGGCCGCCGGGTGTACGTGGTGAACGTCAGCCGCTCCGCGCTCTCCCTCGGCAGGGTCACCGACGCGAGCCCCAGCCACCGGGCCACGTCCGCGCACTGCCGCTCCACCAGCACCACCGGCCCCCCGCCGGCCCCCTCCTCCGCGTCGCTCGCCCGGCGCAGATCCGCCAGCACGGCCGCGAGCCAGGGGCCGCGCGAGACGGCGAAGTCGTCGAGGCCCTCGGAGACCGGCGTCGGACCCGGCGGCAGCGTCAACGGGTCCGGTGCCGGCCCGCCCGGCGTCGCCGCCGCCCAGTGCGGCGACCGCCACGCCTCGACCGGCAGCCGGTCGTCCGGCAGCGGAACCCCCGGCGGCAGGTGCACCGCGTGCGCGTGGAACCGGACCCCCGACCCGGTGCCGCCCGTGTCCCGTACCGGGGCCGACCGGGCTATCAGTCGACTGCCGTCGGACAACACGAAGTACCCGAACGCCTGGGGCAGCGAGCGCAGTTCGCTGTCCGACGGACGGTCGGCGACGCCCCCGGGCAGTTCGTAGCGCACCAGGGGCTCGATCTCCGCCAGCAGGGCGCCCGACACCCCCGGGCCGACCGCGGTGAACCGGCCCGCCGCCCCCTCGTCCCCCGGCGCGGCGGAGGTGTAGTGCACCTGTGCAAGGCTCATCTGTCGGCCCTCTTCGTCCTGCCGCGCCCGATTCCCCGTGCCCACCCCGTACGGCTGGGGTCGGGGGGAGAAGTCCGCAGCCGCGGGGGCGACGTTATCAAGGACGGGGACCGAATCCCTACGCTGCGTCAGGCGCTGGCCCGAGGGCGGCCGTACGACGTCGGCCCCATGGGCGACGTGAGGCTCACCGCGGGGGTGGCCGAGGACCACGACACCGGCGGCGACGGGCCCGACGCCCTCGTCGAAGCGCGTCGGCGCCTTCCTGGCCGAGGCCGACCGAGGGAGAGGGGGGCGGGCCCGACGCACCGAGGGGTGCGGGCATGTTCCGACGAGGTAACAGTCCCTCAGCGCCCCCCGCCCGCCCTACCGGGCGAACCTATGATCGACGCGGCGTCGAGGAGGAACGGGGAAACGCTGTGACCTGTCACGTGCCGTTAGGGCGTGCTTCGGAAGTCCCGCCTTCTCGGCGGCGTCCGGCACGCACGCTCGCCGCGTTGTCGGGATCACCCCGGTACAACCAGTATCGGGGCGGCCCTCCGCCGTGCGATCGCACGCACCGGACGCCGCCGAGTCCGCCCTCAGGGCGGACGGCGCTCCTTCCGAAACCCGCCCGGGGAGGGGTCCGGTACGCGCTGCCCCTGACCCTGGTGACCGTGCTGCTCGCCGGCTGCTCCGGCGCGCCGGACGACCCGGGGAAGGCGGGGGAACGCGACGCTTCGACGAGCGCGAGCGCAAGCCCGGACCCCGGCGGCGGCACCGGTACCGGGCCGTCGCCCGAGGAGGCGCTCGTCCCCGACCCCGCCCGGCTCCCGAAGACCCGGGCCGAGGCACGCGACCTCATCGACCGCGTCATCGCCGGCCCCGACAGCTTCGGCCCCGGGGTGGTGAAGCGGAGCCCCTACGAGAGCGACCCCGCGACCTGGCCCGTCCTCGGCGAGGACTGCGTCTGGCAGCAGCGAAAGCCCGCGCCCAGCGTCCTGGCCACCCTCACCCGGTCGTTCGAGGTCCCCGCCGAGGGGGGGAAGGGACCGGTGCGCCTCGGCGCCGTCGTCACCGTGCACCGCACCCGCTCCGACGCGACCTGGGAGATGGCGGAGTCGATCGAGGAGAGCATGCGCTGCCCCACCCAGCAGTTGCGCGAGGGCGAACAGATCGGCTCCATGATCGCCGGGGCGCTCCTCGGCGGCGAGGCCACGCAGACCACCTCCGAGGACTCCCTCAGCGAGCTGGGGGAGTACCGGAGCGCCGAGCTCGGCGGACCGCACCACTACTTCTGGCAGCAGGCGCAGACCCTTCAGTTCACCGTGGCCGTGACCGGAAAGGGGGCGAAGGGGCGCACCGAGCGGGAGATCGACGCCCTCGTCGTCCACGCGCAGGGCACCATGCTGGCCCGGCTGGAATCCGCCGTCGAGAAGCAGAGCTGAGGCCGGGCGATGGACGACCTGCGACCCACCGACCCCGCCCGGATCGGCGGCCACCGGCTCCTCGGCCGCCTCGGCGCGGGCGGCATGGGCGTCGTCTACCTCGGACGCACCGACGCCGGAGCGCTCGCCGCGATCAAGGTGATCCTGCCCGAGCACGCCGGGGACGAGGAGTTCCGGACCCGTTTCCGCCGCGAGGCCGAGGCCGCCCGCCGGGTCGACAGCCCGTGGGCCGTCTCCGTCACCGCAGCCGACACCGAGGGCGAACGCCCCTGGCTCGCGACGGAGTTCGTGCCCGGACCGACACTCTCCGACGTCGTCGCCCGGCGCGGCCCGCTGCCCGTGCGCAGCGTCACCGTCCTCGGCCGGCTGCTCGCCCGCGCCCTCGCCGCCGTCCACACCGCCGGGCTCGTCCACCGCGACGTCAAGCCGGGCAACGTCCTGCTGACGGCCGGCGGCCCCCGGCTGATCGACTTCGGGATCGCCCGCGCCGCCGACGCCACCGCCCTGACCGCCACCGGACTCGTCGTCGGCACCCCCGGCTTCCTCCCTCCCGAGCAGGCCTCCGGGAACACCGCCGGGCCCGCCGGGGACGTCTTCTCGCTCGGCTGCCTCCTGGCGTACGCGGCCACCGGCCGGCCGCCCTTCGGCGGCGGCGCGGTCGACGCCGTCCTCTACCGCACCGTCCACGACGCCCCCGACCTCGAAGGTGTCGATGACCCCGGACTGCGCGCGCTGCTGGAGCGGTGCCTCGCCAAGGAGCCCGGCGAGCGTCCGGCCGCCGCCGGCCTCGACCCCCTGCTCGCCGAGGACGCCCCCGCCGGGGCCACCGTCGACTGGCTGCCCGAGGACGTCGTGCGGATCATCGCGGACCGGGCGGACGCCCTGCTGGCCCTGCCCGACGTCGAGGCCACCGTCACCGAGGAGCCCGCTCCGCCGCAACCGGCCCCGGACCGGAGGCGGTTCCTGCTGCTCGCGGCCGGCGGCGCGGTGGCCCTCGGGGCCGGCGCCTTCGCCGCCGCCCGCCTCACCCGCGACGAACCCGAAGCCGGCGGGGACGGAACTCCCGGCGGACGCCGCCTGATCATCGGGGTGCACGCCGACCTCACCGGCCCCCTGAGCGCCGCGGGCCGTGCCCAGGAACGCGGCGCCCGGCTCGCCGTCGACCGCTTCAACGCCCTCGACGCCCAGCCCTTCCGCCTCGCCGTGAAAGTCCTCGACGACCAGGGCGACCCCGCCCGCTCCGTCCTGGTCGCCGAGGAGTTCGCCCGCGACCCGGAGGTCGTCGCGGTCATCGGCCCCACGGGCGACGAGACCGCCGGGGCGGCACTGGCCGCGTACGACGAGGCGGTGCTGCCGGTCCTGACGGTGTCGGCCCTCCTGATGGCCTTCCCCGAGCGGGCCAACGGCGCCTTCTTCCAGGCCTCGCCCTCCTACGCCGAGCTCTCCTTCCCCGTCGTCCACCGCCTGCTGCTGCGCCCCGACGTCGAGCGGCTGGGCATCCTGATCGACCGGTCCGGCGGGCAGTCCGCCTACCAGGCGGGCTACACCGTCAACCTGATGACGCCCCAACTCACCACCGGCACCACCCACCCCCGGGTGGTGCCCGCCGGGACGACCGTCTTCGACCCGGTCGTCGCCGACCTCCTCTCCCACCGGAGCGACGCCGTCTTCTACGCCGGCGACGTGGCCGGCGCCGCCCGGGTCGCCCGGATCCTGGCCGGGCTCTCCTTCACCGGACCGCGCATGGCCCAGCTCACCGTCATGGGAGCGCAGTTCCTGGAACAGGCGGGCGCGGCGGCCGAAGGCTGGGAGTTCGTCGCACCGTTCACCGACGCGGGCGCCCCGGGAGCCGCGACGTTCGCCGCCGCCCACCGCAAACGCTTCGGCGCCGCCCCCGCCGCCTGGTCGGCCGAGGCGTACGACGTCACGGGACTCGTCGCCCGCGAGCTCGCCGCCCTCACCGACGCCGCCAGGAAGGCGACGGCGAGCGCCGACGGGGCGACGGCGGGCGCCGCGCCCTCCGGCGACGGCCGGCCTACCCGTTCCGCGCTGACCGCCGCGATCGCCGGCGTCCGCTACGAGGGGATCGCCCGCACCTACGCGTTCGACAAGGAACGCCAGCAACTCGTCGGCCAGGACGCCCGCCTGTACCGGGTGGAGAAGGGCCGCTACCGCTATCTCGGCCCGGCCCCGAAGCCCAAGGGCTGACGTGCGGCCCCTCACCTCGCAGGACCCCCGCGCCGTCGGCCCGTACCGGACCCTCGCCCGGCTCGGCGCGGGCGGCATGGGCGTGGTCTACCTGGCGCGCTCGGCGGGCGGCGCGCTCGCCGCCGTCAAGGTCATCCGGGCCGAGCACGCCGACGATCCCGGGTTCCGGGCCCGCTTCCGGCGCGAGGCCGAGGCCGCGGCCCGGATCACCGGCCCCTGGGTGGTTCCGGTGCTCGGCGCGGACACCGGGGGCCGCGAGCCGTGGCTGGCGACCGCGTTCGTCGCCGGGCCCTCGCTCGCCGAGGTGGTGGGCGCCGGCGGGGCGCTGCCCACGGCCACCGTCAGGGCGCTCGGGAGCCGGCTCGCCGAAGCCCTCATGGCGGTCCACGAGGCGGGACTGGTCCACCGCGACGTCAAACCCGGCAATGTGCTCCTCGCCCTCGACGGCCCCCGCCTCATCGACTTCGGGATCGCCCGCCACGAGGGCGCCACCGCCCTGACCACCACCGGCGCGGTGATCGGAACGCCCGGCTATCTGGCCCCCGAGCAGGCGTCGGCCGGCCTGCCGGGCCCGCCGGGCGACGTGTTCTCGCTCGGCTGCGTCCTCGGGTACGCGGCGACCGGGCGACCGCCGTTCGGTGCGGGCGGCGGGGCGGGCGCCCTCTACCGCACGATCCACGAGGAGCCGGACCTCGCGGGCGTGGAGTCCGGCCTGTTGCCCCTGATCACCGCCTGCCTGGCCAAGGACCCCGCCGCCCGGCCCGCCGCGAGCCGGGTCCGGGACGCCCTGGCGGCGGAGGCCCCGGGCGGCCCCGGCCGGGTGCGGGACCCGAGGGAGTACCCGGGCCGACGCGGCGCCCCGGACCCGCGCGAACACCCCCGTACGCCCCCCGCCCCCGACCTGTGGCAGCCGCCCGCCGGGCTTCCCGCACTGATCGCCGAACGGTCCGCCGCCGTCCTCGCGCTGCCGGACCCCGAACCGCTGCCCGCCACGCTCGGCCCGGCCGGGGAGGGCACCGCCTCGGGGCCCGCCCGGCGGCGGTTGCTCACCGCCGGGGCGGCCGGAGCCGTCCTCCTCGCCGGCGGTTCCACCGCGACCTGGATCGCCCTGCGGGGGAGAGGCGAGGGGGCGGGCGGCCCCTCGGCCGGCTCCGGCGAGCCGCTCACGTACACGATCGGACTCCACGCCGACCTCGGCGGCCCCGGCCGGGCCACCGGACTGGCCCACCGGCGCGGCGCCCAGCTCGCCGTCACCGACCACAACGCCCGTCCGGACGCGGCGTTCCGGCTCGCCCTGCGCGCCGAGGACGACGCGGGGGATCCGGCGAAGGCGCTGCGGACGGCCGCGCGGCTGGCGGCGGACCCCGGGGTCATCGCGGTCGTCGGCCCCACCGGAAGGCTGCTGCGCGAGGACCTCGTCCAGCGGTACGAGACGGAGCGGCTCGCCATCGTCGTCGTCGCGGCCGGCTCCACCACCGCCGAGTCGGGCACCGGCCTCCACCTCTGCGTGACCCGCCCCTTCGACGACGTGCTCGCGACCGGGCTCATCGGGTACCTGACCCGCACTCGCCCCGCGACCCGCATCCTGCTCGTCGAGGACGCCGCCGACCCCGTGTCCGCGAAGGAGACCGGAGGCGCGTTCCGCGATGCCGTCCCCGCCGGCGCGACCCTCCTCGAACACCCCCTCGTCCGGGGGAACGCCGGCTTCGGCGCGGTCGCCCGCAAGGCGGTGACCAGCGGGGCCGACGCCGTGGTGCTCGGCGGTGGCGAGGCCTCCCGGGCCGCCCGCCTGGCCGCCGCGCTGGCCGGCGAGGGTTTCACCGGCAGCAGGGTCGCCGCCGGACCGGCCCTCGGGCCCGCCTTCCTCGCGGGCGCGGGCGCCGCCGCCGACGGCTGGGTCTTCGCCGAGGCGTACGCCGACCCCACGGCCCTCCCGTCAGCCAGGACGTTCACCTCCGCGCACCGCGAACGCTTCGGCGTGCCTCCGGACACCTGGGCCGCCGAGGCGTACGACGCGGTCGGCCTGATCGCCCGCGCCGCCGGGACCACGAGCGCCTCGGGGGAGGTGCGCAGCGGCATCGCCCGGCGGCTCGTGCGGTCCGAGCACCGGGGGATCGTGCGCACCCTCGCCTTCGACGCCTCGACCCGCCGCGTGCGCATCCCGGACGGGATCTTCCTCTACCGGATCGAGAAGGGCCGCCCCCGCTTCCTGGGCCCGTTCGGCGACGTCTGAGCGCCGTCGCGGGGGCACCCGAGGCGGCAGCGGTCGGTGAAGCCACGGCCAGGCGTGAAGATCTTCTGCGGCCGTGCTTAAGAAATCCTCGATGGACCCGGGCCCCGTCGTACGGCAGATTGCTCCGTGACGGCCGAGGATGGCGCGTGGAGCCCCGCGACGTGCGGCCGTACGTCGTGGAGTCGTCCGCCGCGGAGGCGTACGACGAGCTCCGTCCCGTCCCGTCCTTCCGCGTCCCCGCCACGGGGGCGACCACCCGAAAACCACCCCGGGCCGCAGGGTACTTCCGACATGCCCCGAGGCCCGGGGTATCCACTCGCGTACCGACGTCAGGGAGCCACAGCCGTGAAGGCACTCGTCAAGCAGAAGGCCGAACCCGGACTGTGGCTGATGGACGTGCCGGAGCCGGAGTACGGCCCCACCGACGTCCTGATCAAGGTCCTGCGCACCGGTATCTGCGGCACCGACCTGCACATCCGCGCCTACGACGGCTGGGCCCAGCAGGCGGTCACCACCCCGCTGATCCTCGGCCACGAGTTCGTCGGCGAGGTCGCCGCGATCGGCTCCGACGTCGCGGACATCGCCACCGGCGACCTGGTCAGCGGCGAGGGCCACCTCGTCTGCGGCAAGTGCCGCAACTGTCTCGCCGGCCGCCGCCACCTCTGCCGCTCCACCGTCGGCCTCGGCGTCGGCCGGGACGGCGCGTTCGCGGAGTACGTGGTCCTGCCCGCCTCCAACGTGTGGGTGCACCGGGTCCCCGTCGACCTCGACATCGCGGCGATCTTCGACCCGTTCGGCAACGCCGTGCACACCGCGCTGTCCTTCCCGCTGGTCGGCGAGGACGTCCTGATCACCGGCGCGGGCCCGATCGGCATCATGGCCGCCGCCGTCGCCAGGCACGCCGGCGCCCGCAACGTCGTCATCACCGACGTCAGCGAGGCCCGCCTCGCCCTCGCCCGCAAGGTCGGCGTCAGCCTCGCCCTGAACGTCGCGGACCGGACCATCGCCGACGGGCAGCGGGAACTCGGCCTGCGCGAGGGCTTCGACATCGGCCTGGAGATGTCCGGCCGCCCCGAGGCGATGCGCGAGATGGTCGCGAACATGACGCACGGCGGCCGGATCGCCATGCTCGGC
>NZ_UAVD01000025.1 GCF_900460065.1 Streptomyces griseus
GGCCGCGGTGATCAGCGGGCCCATCTCGGAGGCGGGGTCGTTGCCGGGGCCGATCTTGATCTTCTCAGCGCGCTCGCGGATCTTGGCGACCAGCTCGTCGCCGATCGCGCCGACCGCGACGACGGCGGAGATCGCCATGCAGCGTTCGCCCGCGGAGCCGTACGCCGCCGAGACCGCGGCGTCGGCGGCGGCGTCCAGGTCGGCGTCCGGGAGGACCAGCATGTGGTTCTTGGCGCCGCCGAGCGCCTGGACGCGCTTGCCGTTGGCGGAGGCCGTGGCGTGGATGTAGCGGGCGATGGGGGTGGAGCCGACGAAGGAGACGGCGGCCACGTCGGGGTGGTCGAGCAGGGCGTCCACCGCGACCTTGTCCCCGTGGACGACGTTGAGGACGCCGTCCGGGAGGCCGGCCTCGGCCGCCAGCTCGGCCAGCAGGTTGGCGGCCGAGGGGTCCTTCTCGCTGGGCTTCAGCACGAAGGTGTTGCCGCAGGCGATGGCCAGCGGGAACATCCACATCGGCACCATGGCAGGGAAGTTGAACGGGGTGATGCCCGCGACGACGCCGAGCGACTGGCGGATCGAGGAGACGTCGACCCGGCTGGACACCTGGGTGGACAGCTCGCCCTTGAGCTGGGTGGTGATCCCGCACGCCAGCTCGACGATCTCCAGGCCCCGGGCGACCTCGCCCAGCGCGTCCGAGTGCACCTTGCCGTGCTCGGCGGTGATCAGCGCGGCGATGTCGTCGCGGTGGGCGTCGAGGAGCGCGCGGTAGCGGAAGAGGACGGTGGTGCGCTGGGCGAGCGAGGAGGTGCCCCAGGTGGCGTACGCGGTCTTCGCCGCCGCCACGGCCGCGTCGACCTCCTCCGCGGAGGCCAGCGCGACCTGCGTGGTGACCGCGCCGGTGGCCGGGTCGGTGACGGGACCGTACTGGCCCGACGTGCCCTCCACGGTCTTGCCGCCGATCCAGTGGTTGACGGTCTTCGTCATGACGTACTCCTTCAGGCTTCTGGCCGCTCAGGCCGTTCGAGCGGCTTCAGGCGGTCTTCACAGGTGGCGGCGTCGGGCGGCGACCTGCCGGTCGTACTCCTCCCGGGCCTTGACCGCCGCCGGCCGGCTCGCGGTCTCGGCCACCGGAACATCCCACCACGCCTGTGCCGGAGGGGGGCCCGACACTGTGTCGGGCGTTTCGGTCTCGACGTAGACACAAGTGGGGCCCTCCGCGTCCCGGGCCTCGGAGAGTGCGGTGCGCAGGTCGTCGACGGTGGTGGCGCGCAGGACGCGCAGGCCGAGGGAGGCCGCGTTGGCGGCCAGGTCGACGGGGAGCGGCGGGCCGGTGAAGCCGCCGTCGGCGTCCCGGTGGCGGTAGGCCGTGCCGAAGCCTTCGGCGCCGACCGCCTCGGAGAGCCCGCCGATGGAGGCGTACCCGTGGTTCTGGAGGATCAGCAGCTTCAGCGGCAGGTTCTCCTGGACGGCGGTGACGATCTCGGTGGGGTTCATGAGGTACGTGCCGTCGCCGACGAGCGCCCAGACGGGGCGGCGCGGCCGGTGCGGGCCGCCCCGGGCCCCGTCGGCGAGCAGGACGCCGATCGCGGCGGGGATCTCGTAGCCCATGCAGGAGTAGCCGTACTCGACGTGGTACTGGTCGGGGGAGCGGGTGCGCCAGAGCTTGTGCAGGTCGCCGGGGAGGGAGCCCGCGGCGTTGACGATGATGTCGTCCTCGGTGACCAGGGCGTCCAGCAGGCCGAGGACCTGGGTCTGGGTGGGGCGCGCGGTGGGGTCGGGGGTGGCGAAGGATGCTTCGACCCGTTCCTCCCACGCCTCCTTCGCGCCGGTGTACTCCGTCTCGTACGCCGGGTCGACCCGGTAGCCGCGTCCGGCGAGCTGTGCCGTGAGCGCCTCCAGTCCGGTGCGGGCGTCGGCGACCAGGGGGAGGGCGGCCAGCTTGTGGGCGTCGAAGCCGGCGATGTTGAGGTGGAGGAAGCGGACCGACGGGTTGGCGAAGAGGGTGCCGGAGGCGGTGGTGAAGTCGGAGAAGCGGGTGCCGACGCCGATCACCAGGTCGGCGGTGCGGGCCAGTTCGTCGGCGGTGGCGGTGCCGGTGTGGCCGATGCCCCCGACGTCGGCCGGGTGGTCGTGGCGGAGCGCTCCCTTGCCCGCCTGGGTCGCGGCGACCGGGATGCGGGTGGCGGCGGTGAACGCGGCGAGCGTCTCCTCGGCGGCGCTGTGCCGGACCCCGCCGCCCGCGACGATCAGGGGACGGCGGGCGGAGCGGATCGCCCGTACCGCCGTCTCCAGCTCGTACGTGTCGGGCGCGGGCCTGCGGACGTGCCAGTCGCGCTCGGCGAAGAACTCCTCCGGCCAGTCGTACGCCTCCACCTGCACGTCCTGCGGCAGCGCGAGCGTGACGGCCCCGGTCTCGGCCGGGTCGGTGAGGACCCGCATCGCCTGGAGGGCCGCCGGGATCAGCGCCTCGGGCCGGGTGATCCGGTCGAAGTAGCGCGAGACGGGGCGCAGACAGTCGTTGACGGACACGTCGCCGGCGTAGGGGACTTCGAGCTGCTGGAGTACGGGGTCGGCGGGGCGGGTCGCGAAGGTGTCACCGGGCAGCAGGAGGACGGGCAGGCGGTTGATCGTCGCGAGGGCGGCCCCGGTGACGAGGTTGGTGGCCCCCGGGCCGATGGACGTGGTCACCGCGTGCGCGGAGAGCCGCCCCGACTGGCGGGCGTATCCGACGGCCGCGTGCACCATGGCCTGTTCGTTGCGGCCCTGGAGGTAGGGCATGCGGTGCGCGGCCCCGGCACCACTGTGGCCGTTCGCGTTGCCGTTCGCGCCGCCGCCGTTCCCGTCGCCGTTTCCGCGCGGGCCCGCCTCGACGAGCGCCTGGCCGATGCCCGCGACGTTCCCGTGCCCGAAGATGCCCCAGGTGGCGCTGATGAGCCGCTGCCGACGGCCGTCGCGCTCGGTGTACTGCCGGGCCAGGAAGGCGACCAGGGCCTGAGCGGTGGTCAGCCGGCGGGTGGGGCCGTGGGCGTTCGCGGAAGGTGCCGTGCGGGCGGGACTCGTCGGGCTCAAGGCGTTACCTCCGGGCCGGGCGACGGATGCGCCGTGTACAGCGGGAGTCTGGCGTCGATCGGCTCGCCCGGCCAGGTGTCGCGGATCCATCGGTGGTCGGGATGGTCGCGGATCAGCCAGGCGCGCTCCTCCCCCGGCCCGGCCATCACGTTCAGGTAGTACAGCGTCCGGCCGGGCGGGGCGATGGACGGGCCGTGCCAGCCGTCGGGGATGAGGACGGCGTCGCCGTCGCGCACTTCGGCGAGGACGTCCGTGCCGCCGTCGTGCGACGGGGAGACGCGGTGGTAGCCGATCCCGCCGTCCGCGACCTCGAAGTAGTAGATCTCCTCCAGTTCGCACTCCTCGCCCGGCACGTGCTCGTCGTGTTTGTGCGGCGGGTAGGAGGACCAGTTGCCGCCGGGGGTGAGCACCTCGACGGCGATCAGCCGGTCGCAGTCGAAGGTGTCGGCCGCGGCGAAGTTGTTCACCTGGCGCGAGCAGGTCCCGGAGCCGCGCAGCTCGACGGGTACCTCCGGCGCGGGGCCGTAGCGAGCGGGGAGTCGTCGCTCGCACTTCGCTCCTGCCAGGGCGAAGCGGCCACCTGCGCCGGAGGCGATCTGTGCGGGGGAGTCACGCGGTACGTAGGCGAAGTCGGAGACCCCGCTGAACACGCTCTCCCGGCCCAGCAGTTCAAAGGTCTCGCCTGCCGTACGCACCGTACATGCACCGGCCAACGGCAGGACGATCCATTCACTGCCGCCGGTGTCGAGCGTGTGAACACCTCCCGGTTCCAGCTCCAGCACCCGCAGGGCCGAACGCTCCCAGCCGGCCCGCCCGGGGTCGATGTCGACGGCGTACGCCCCGCGCGCTGCGCTGCCGGCCGGCAGGTGGTGGCGAGGGTGCGGCTGTTGCTGGTGATGCGTCGTCATGCCCCCTGCCTACCCGTACCGAGCAGCGATACGGCGGTGTCGACGGCACTCTTCACGTCCCCGTCGACCGGGTAGAGCAACGAGCGGCCCACGACCAGCCCCCGTACGGTGGGCAGCCGCAGCGCGTCGCGCCATTTCCCGTACGCGGCGTCCTGGTCGTGGCCGACCTCGCCGCCGAGCAGGACGGCGGGCAGGGTGGAGGCCTCCATGGCCCGGGCCATGGCGTCGGGGTCGTCGGTGACGGGGACCTTCAGCCAGGTGTACGCGGACGTCCCGGCGAGGCCCGACGCGATGGCGATGGAGGTCGTCACGGCTGCGGCGCCGAGGTCGTTGCGGAGGCGGCCGTCGACGCGCCGGCAGAGGAACGGCTCGACGAAGACCGGCAGCCGGTGCGCGGCCATCGCGTCGATGGTCCGGGCGGCGGCGTGCAGGGTGTCCAGCGAACCGGGGTCGTCGTAGTCGATGCGCAGGAGCAGCTTCCCCGCGTCGAACCCGTGGCGGACCAGGTCGTCGGGGCGGTGGCCGGTGAACCGGTCGTCGAGCTCGAACGCGGCGCCGGCGAGTCCGCCGCGGTTCATCGAGCCCATCACGACCTTGTCCTCCAGGGCCCCCAGCAGGAGGAGGTCCTCCAGGACGTCGGCGGAGGCGAGCACGCCGTCGACCCCGGGGCGGGAGAGGGCGAGGCAGAGCCGCTCAAGGAGTTCGAAGCGGTTGGCCATGGCGAGGGACCGGTCCCCCACGGCGAGCGCGCCGCGCGCGGGATGGTCCGCCGCGATGATCATCAACCGGTCGCCGGGGTGCCGGATCAGCCGCCGTCGTCTCCGTCGCGCGGCGGCCTCGGCCACGGCTTCGGGGCGCTCGGCGCGCAACCGCACGAGCGCGGAGAGGGAGGGCGCGAAAGGCGTCATGAGCCCGCTCCGGTCCCGGCGGCACCGGGCGCGGAGTCACCCGTCGGGGCGTCTCCGGTCCGGGAACCACCGGCCGGGGAATCACCGGTCCGGGAATCACCGGTCGGGGCGTCTCCCGACGAGGCGTCTCCGGGCGAGGCGTGTCCGGGCGGGGCATCGGCCGTGGTTCCGGAGGGCCCCTGGGCGCCGGGGGTCGTCCGAGGGCCCGGGTCCGACGTGACGGCCCCGGCCCTGACGGCTTCCTCGACCTCGTCCGGGAAGGGCATCGCGGACGAGCAGGCGAGCCGCGAGGCGACGATGGCGCCGGCCGCGTTCGCGTACCGCACGATGCGCTCCAGCGGCCACCCGGCGAGCAGCCCGTGGCAGAGCGCGCCCCCGAACGCGTCCCCCGCGCCGAGTCCGTTGACCACGTCCACCGGCAGCGGCGGGCAGTCGGCGGTGGTGCCGTCGCGGTGGACGGCGAGCACGCCCTTCGGGCCCTGTTTGACGACGGCGAGCTCCACCCCGGCCGCGAGCAGGGCCCGGGCCGCGGCGTACGGTTCGCGTTCGCCGGTCGCGATGCGGCACTCGTCGACGTTGCCGACGGCGACCGTCGCGTGGGCCAGCGCTTCGCGGTACCGCGCGGGCGCCTCGGCGCTGTCGTCACCGCCGTCCCAGAACATGGGCCGCCAGTCCAGGTCGAAGACGGTCGCCGTGCGGGGCGGGCCGGCCGGGCCGGTGGTGCGCGCCGCGAGTGCGGCCAGGGTGGCGGAGCGGCTCGGCTCGGCGCTGAGTCCGGTGCCCGTCATCCAGAAGATCCGGGCCTCGCGCACCGCGTCCAGGTCGAGGTCCGGCGCGTGGATCTCCAGGTCGGGGGCCTTGGGGTGACGGTAGAAGTAGAGCGGGAAGTCGTCCGGCGGGAAGACCTCGCAGAAGGTGACCGGGGTCGGGTACTCCGCCACGGTCGTCGCCCAGCGGGCGTCCACCCCGAACCGTTCCAGCTCCTGATGGAGATACGCGCCGAAGGCGTCCTGCCCGGTCCGGGTGATCACGGCCGTCCGCCGCCCCAGCCGGGCCGCCGCCACCGCGACGTTCGTCGGGGAGCCGCCGAGGAACTTGCCGAACGTCTCGACCCGGGCGAGCGGTACCCCGATCTCCAGCGGGTAGAGGTCCACCCCGATCCGCCCCATGGTGATCACGTCGTACGGCTCAGGCATGCCCATCCCTTCGACCCGCCGGTGGCCGGCTGGGTCCCAGGTGTAGCCCCCTCCCGGGAACCCTGTCAACATTTTGTCCGGACATTCGGACGAACCCTTGACACTCTTCCGCACGGCCCGTGAGGCTGGGCGTTATGACCCCCTCCGTCCGCTCCCCGGCCCGCATCCGTATCGGCTCGGCCCCCGACTCCTGGGGTGTGTGGTTCCCCGACGACCCGAAGCAGGTGCCGTGGCAGCGCTTCCTCGACGAGGTGGCCGAGGCCGGGTACGCGTGGATCGAACTCGGCCCGTACGGCTATCTGCCCACCGACCCGGCGCGGCTGGCCGACGAGACCCGCGCGCGGGGGCTGAGGGTCTCCGCCGGGACCGTGTTCACCGGACTGCACCACGGCCCTGACGTCTGGGACCGGACGTGGGCGCATGTCGCGGACATCGCCGGACTGACCCAAGCCATGGGCGCCGAGCACCTGGTCGTCATCCCCTCCTTCTGGCGCGACGACAAGACGGGCGAGGTGCTGGAGGACAGGGCGCTCACCCCGGCGCAGTGGCGTGAACTGACCGCTCAGACCGAGCGGCTGGGCCGGGAGGTCCGCGAGCGCTTCGGGCTGCGCATCGTCGTCCACCCGCACGCCGACACCCACATCGACACCGAGGAGAACGTCAACCGCTTCCTCGACGCCACCGATCCGGATCTCGTCTCCCTGTGCCTGGACACCGGGCACTACGCCTACTGCGGGGGCGACAGCCTCAAGCTCATCGAGACGTACGGGGAGCGCATCGGCTACCTCCACCTCAAGCAGGTCGATCCGGAGATCCTGGCGACGGTGGTGGCGGACGAGGTGCCGTTCGGGCCGGCGGTGGCCCGGGGGGTGATGTGCGAGCCGCCCGGCGGGGTCCCCGCACTGGAACCGGTGCTGGAAGCCGCCCGGGCCCTGGACGTCGACCTGTTCGCGATCGTGGAGCAGGACATGTATCCCTGCCCGCCGGACAAGCCGCTCCCCATCGCGCGCCGCACCCGGGAGTTCCTCCGCTCCTGCGGAAGGCCCGGCGCAACGGCCTGAGCCCGTCGGCGCTTCGGGCTCGGCCGCGGGACCCGTTTCACCCGTTCTGCTACAGCGGTCATCATTTCGGCGCACATATCTCGGTTACGCGTGGTTTCTGTCACAGCCGGTCGACAGCTCCGCGCCGCCTGCCGTCCGAGTCGGCCCGGCCGAGCACAGGCTGAGTGGTCGTCAGCCTGCGCCGCGGAGCGCAGCAGAGCCGGAGAAGCGCTGAGAGAGGTGTCACCGATGACCGACGGAACGCTCTGGTCCTACAAGGACATTGCCGCGCACATCCAGGTCCAGCCGGACACCGTCCGCTCCTATCGCAAGCACGGGCTCCTGCCCCCGCCCGACCAGGTGAGGAACGGGAAGCCGTACTGGTACGGAGACACCATCCGCGCCTGGGTCGCCTCCCGCCCCCGCAACCGGAGCCGCTGACCTCCGGTCCCGCACGGCGGCCCCGCCCTCCGGGGCCGCCCCGTCAGCTCCGGGCGGGCGCCCGGAAGAGGGCCGTCCAGAGGAACGGCTCCCCGAAGACCGGGGATTCGGGGGCCTCGTCGTTCATCCGGCGCAGCTCGATCTCCGTCAGCCCGGAGAAGACGTGACGCAGTTCGTCGTCCGTGTAGGCGAGCCCGCCGTGCAGACCGCCCGTCAGATAGAGCTCGGCGTCGGGCAGCTCCGAGCCCATCCCGCCCTCTCCGGCGGCGAAGCAGGTGAGCGCGAAGTGGCCGCCGGGCGCCAGGCAGCGCTCCAGGAGGGCGAGATAGCTGATGCGCCGGTGGGGTGGCAGATGGTGGAAGCAGCCCGAGTCGTAGATCAGGTCGTAGGGGCCGGCGAGGGCGGCCCCCGCCGCCGTCAGGGCGAACGCGTCACCGTGGTGGAACCGGATGGTCCCGGCCCCCGCCTCGTCGGCCCGCTCCCGGGCCCAGGCCAGCGCCTCCGGGGAGAGGTCGACCGCGTCGACGTCGAAGCCGAGCGCGGCCAGACGGAGGGCGTTGCGGCCGGGCCCACAGCCCAGTTCGAGCGCGCGCCCCGGGGCGATCCGCCCCTGGCGGAGGTGGGCGTCGAGGTTCTCGTCGGGCTTCTCCGCGAAGAACGGGACCTCGCGTGAACGGTCCGCGTAGAACGCGTCCCACCAGGACGCCCCACCAGCCGTCCACCGGTCCGCCTCCGGGGCGAACAGGCCGTCCAGCAGAGCCAATACGTCATCGGTCGTCGATACGTTCCGGTGCATCCGGGCCCCCTTCTCCGTGAGGGAATTCTAGGCGGGATGGGCAGGAAAGCCCAGGTCAGAGGCGCTTTACCGATGCCGTCCGCGGGCCTGTGGAGACCCCCCGGCCGGCGGCCGGGCCCGGGCCCCGCCCATCATCCGTCCGTTGCCGGGCGGGCCCGCCCTGTCGCCTCCAGAGGGCATTCCCGGCTTCCCCGAGGACCCCTTTCCGGTCGACTTCGGTGTGAGGGTCTCAGCGTCGCGCCGGTTCGCCGATCTCCCTGCTCGCGCCCGAACCCTCCTCGTCCTCCGCGGTCGGTCGCGGGCCCGCCGGGCCTCCCCGGCCGGCCGGGTCCGGCACAGCCGGCGGGGCGACGGCCGAGGTCGCCTCCCCTTCGCTGAGGCCGAACCTGCGGTGGAAGGAGCCCAGGGGTGCGGGGGCCCACCAGGTGGAGGGGCCCATCAGCTTCATCACGGCGGGGACCAGCAGGCCGCGCACCACCATGGCGTCCATCAGGACGGCGAGGGCGATACCGAGTCCCAGCATCTTGGTGCTGGTGACCCGTGAGGTGCCGATGGCCACCATCACGACCGCGAGGATCACGGCGGCAGCGGTGATCAGCCCGCCGGTGTGCCGGAGTCCGAAGGTGACGGAGTGCTCGTGGTCACCCGTGCGGTCGTGCTCCTCCTTGATCCTGGATATCAGGAAGACCCCGTAGTCCATGGAGAGTCCGAAGGCGACGCAGAACATCAGGACGGGCAGGGTCGTCTCGATGTCGCCCGTGCTGGTGAAGGCGAGCAGCCCGGAGAGGTTCCCGTCCTGGAAGACCCAGACCACCGCTCCGAACATCGCGGTCAGGCTGAGGGCGTTGAGGACGACCGCCTGGAGCGGGATGAGCACGCTGCCGGTGAGCAGGAACACCAGGAACAGGGTGACCACCACGATGATCCCCACCGCCCAGGGCAACCGGTCGGCTATGGCGTCCTTGGAGTCGACCAGGACGGCAGCCGTGCCCGTCACCGAGGTGTCGAGGGAGGCGGCGGAGGGCAGGGCCCTCAGGTCCCGTACGAGCTGCTGCGCCTTCTCGCCGACGGCTTCCCCCTCGGGCAGCACGCCGTAGAAGGCGACGGCATCCCCGGTGACCGGGCCGTCGACCCGCAGGACGCCGGGGAGCTGCTCGATCCGGCGCTTCAGCTCCGCGTACGCGGCGGGGGACCCCTGCCCCTCGGCCAGCACCTCCAAGCCGCCGCCGGGGCTGCCGGGGAACCCGTCGCGGAGGTGCTCCTGGACGATCCGGGACTCCGCTCCGGCGGGCAGCTGGCGGTCGTCCGCCGTGCCGAACCTGACTCCCAGGAAGGGCAGTCCGAGCAGCAGGAGCCCGACGGTGGTGACGACGGCGAAGACGGGCGCCCTGCGCATCACCAGCACGGCCAGCCGCGCCCATCCCCGGCCGGGCGACGCACCGGCGTCGGCGGGCCCCTTCTTCCGGCGGCGGAAGAGGCGGCGCAGGTCCAGGGAGTCGACCCGGTGGCCGAGCAGCACGAGGGCGGCCGGCAGCAGGATCAGGGCGGCAGCCGCGGCCAGGAGGACCACGGCGATCCCGGCGTAGGCGAAGGACCGCAGGAAGTACTGCGGGAAGACGAGCATGGCCGACAGGGACACCGCCACGGTCAGCGCCGAGAACAGCACCGTACGCCCGGCGGTCCGCAGCGTCGTGCCCACGGCGCTCCGGGGGTCCGCCCCGCCGGCCAGCTCCTCGCGGAAGCGGCGGACGATGAACAGGGCGTAGTCGATGGCGAGTCCGAGGCCGAGCGCCGTGGTGAGGTTCATGGCGAAGACCGAGACGTCGGTGAACTCCGTCAGGGCCCGCAGCACGGCGTTGGTGCCGAGGATGGCGACGATGCCGACACCGAGCGGCAGCAGCGCGGCGACGGCGCTGCCGAAGACCATGACCAGCAGGACGAGCGTCACCGGCAGGGCGATCAGCTCGGCCCGCAGCAGGTCTTCCTGGATGATCGTCTGCATCTCGTGCTGGACCGCCACCGGTCCGCCGAGGGAGACCGTCACCGGGCCCCGCTCCCCCGCGAAGGCCGGGGCCAGTCGGTCGAGGGTCTCGCCCGCGGTCTTCTCGTCGCCCCCGATCCGCGCGGCGATGACCGCCTCGTGACCGTCCTCGGAGCGCAGGGCGGGGGATCCGGTCTCCCAGTAGGACCCGACGCCCGAGATTCCCGGCTCGGCCTTCAGCCGCTCGACCAGGCGGGCGGCTTCGGCGGCCACCGCCGGGTCGTCGACGGACGCGGAGCCGCCGTCCACCAGCAGGAGCAGATTGGGCTGGGAGGCGGGGAACTCCCTCGCCAGCACCTCGGTCGCGTAGGTCGACTCGGCGTCGGGGGCCTGCCAGCCGCCGCTGCCCATCCGGTCCGCCACCCCGCTCCCGGCGAAGACGGCGAGCGCGGTGATCACCAGCGCGGCCAGCAGTGCGAACCGCGGCCGGGCGGTGACGAACCGGGTCCAGCCGCCGATCGGAGGCGGCGCGGAACGGTTGACTTCGGACATGGTGCGGTGTCCCCTTCACCGAGACCCGGGCGGCACAGGGCAGCATGGGTCGGTCATTGCCACTTACCCTGGCAAACACGAGTAGTCGCTCGCGTTTCACAAGAATGCGAGCGAACACTCGTGTTTGTCAATCGCATCACGAGAGCCGGGGATGGACCGTGTCGGAGGCCAAAGCCACCAAGGGCGCCACAGCGGGCGGAGCGGACGACGGAGCCACCGCGGACGCGGCCGACGGAACGCCGGGGTCCGCCCGCCCGCGCCGCCGCCAGGCGCGCGGCGAGGCCCGTATCGCCCAACTGCTCCAGGCCGCCGCCAGCGTCTTCTGCACCAGCGGCTACACCGCGTCGAGCACCAACGCCATCGCCCGCGAGGCCGGGGTGTCGCCGGGCACGCTCTACCAGTTCTTCCCGAACAAGGAGGCCATCGCCGTCGAGCTGGGCGATCAGCTGCTCAACCGCTGGCGGGACACCTACGGCGCCGCCTTCACCCAGAGCCACATCGAACTGCCGCTCGACCGCATGCTGGACGCCATCCTCGACCCGCTGATCGCCTTCAACTGCGAGAACCCGGCCTTCTCCGTCCTGATGCACGGCTCGGAGATCCCCGGCCGGATCACCGAGGAGCACGACACGCTGCACGCCACGATGCTGACGCGGGTCGAATCGGTGCTCGCCGGCTACCTCCCGGACGTGCCGGACGGCCAGGTCCACCGCATCGCGGACATGACCTTCATGATCTTCAAGGCCGGACTGGATCTGATCATGGCCCACGAGGGCGAGGAACGCGCGGCCTACGTCCGGGAGCTGAAGACGATCATGTTCCGCTACCTGGACCCCCTGGTGGGCGACGCCGTGCGGCACCGGACCCCGAACGCGCCGTAGGCGGCCCGCGCACACCGCGGACGGGCCCGGGACCGACACAGGGCGCCCCTGGATCGCTTTATACCCCCTAGGGGTATAGTGTGGTGACGTCGGAACGCAGGGAGCCCTCCGCGACCCCCTGCGCCCCGCCACGCCGCCGTAACGTGTTCGCGAAGAGGAGAACGTCATGACCGCCGAGACCGAGACCACCCCGTCCACCGGTTCCTGCTGCTCGCCCACCGGCTCCTGCCACGACGGCGCGGCCGACGTGCAGATCGAGCAGAGCGACTCGGTCACCACCGTGTACCAGGTCAAGGGCATGACCTGCGGCCACTGCGAGGGCTCCGTGTCGGAGGAGATCTCCGGCATCGCGGGCGTGACCTCGGTCGCGGCCGTCGCCGCCACCGGCCTGGTCACCGTCACCTCCAAGGCCCCGCTGGCCGAGGACGCCGTCCGCGCCGCCGTCGACGAGGCCGGGTACGAGCTCGTCAGCCCGGCCGTCTGACGACCTGTCGGAGCGGCAGCACCCCTTCGCCGTCGGGCCGTCTCCCACCAGCCGATACTGGTGGGGTACGGCCCGATCTGCGTTTCCCAGGAGTTCCGGACATGGCCAGCACAGCAGCAGCCGACTTCCCCACCGCCGAGGCGTCCGAGGCCGAGCTCATGATCGGCGGGATGACCTGCGCCTCGTGCGCCGCCCGCGTCGAGAAGAAGCTCAACCGGATGGACGGCGTCACCGCCACGGTGAACTACGCGACCGAGAAGGCCCGCGTCACCTTCGGGGAAGGCCTGGAGCTGGGGGACCTCGTCGCCACGGTCGAGAAGACCGGCTACACGGCCCGCCCCGTCGCCCGGCCGGAGCGGAGGGCGCCGACGCCGTCCGAGGCCACCGCTCCCCCGGCCGCCGCCCTCCCGAGCCCCGCTTCCCCGGCCGCCGTCCCGGCCCCGTACGCCGGCGAGAGCCGCCGCACGGACCCCGCCACGCCCCTCGACGCCACCCCCGCCGCGGGACCCGGGCCGGACCCGCGCTCAGCGGACCGGGACGCCGGGGCGGAGCAGGACGCCGCCATCGGCGCGCTCCGCCGGCGCCTGGTCGTCTCGGCCGTGCTGGCACTGCCCGTGGTCCTGCTCGCCATGGTCCCGGCCCTCCAGTTCGACTCCTGGCAGTGGCTGAGCCTCGTCCTCGCCGCGCCGGTCGTCGTCTGGGGCGGCCTGCCCTTCCACCGCGCCGCCTGGACCAATCTCCGGCACGGTGCGGCCACGATGGACACACTGGTCTCGCTCGGCACGCTCGCCGCGTTCGGCTGGTCGCTGTGGGCCCTCTTCTTCGGCGACGCGGGCATGCCCGGCATGCGCCACGGCTTCGACCTCACCGTCGCGCGGGCCGACGCCGGCTCGACGATCTACCTGGAGGTGGCGGCCGGGGTCGTCACCTTCATCCTGCTCGGCCGCTACCTGGAGGCCCGCGCCAAGCGGAGGTCGGGGGCGGCGCTGCGGGCGCTGATGGGCCTGGGAGCCAAGGACGTCGCCGTGCTCAGGGGCGGCCGGGAGGTCCGCGTCCCGGCGAGCACGCTCGTGGTCGGGGACCGTTTCGTGGTCCGGCCCGGGGAGAAGATCGCGACGGACGGGACCGTCGTCGAGGGCTCCTCCGCCGTGGACGCCTCCATGCTCACCGGCGAGTCCGTCCCCGTCGAGGTCACCACCGGCGACACCGTCACCGGAGCCACCCTCAACGCCGGCGGACGCCTCGTCGTCGAAGCCACCCGCATCGGCGCCGACACCCAACTCGCCCGCATGGCCAAACTCGTCGAGGACGCCCAGAACGGCAAGGCCTCCGCACAACGCCTCGCCGACCGCATCTCCGCCGTCTTCGTCCCCATCGTCATCGCCCTCGCCCTCGCCACCCTCGGCTTCTGGCTCGGCAACGACGCCGGACTCACCGCCGCCTTCACCGCCGCCGTCGCCGTCCTCATCATCGCCTGCCCCTGCGCCCTCGGCCTCGCCACCCCCACCGCCCTCATGGTCGGCACCGGCCGCGGCGCCCAGCTCGGCATCCTCATCAAGGGCCCCGAAGTCCTGGAGACCACCCGCCGCGCCGACACCATCGTCCTCGACAAGACCGGCACCGTCACCACCGGCCGCATGACCCTCCAGACCACCCACACCACCCACACCACCGACACCACCGAAGTCCTCCGCCTCGCAGGAGCACTGGAGAACGCCTCCGAACACCCCATCGCCCAAGCCGTCGCCACCGCCGCAGCCGCCACCACCGGCCCCCTCCCCACCCCCGAGGACTTCACCAACGTCCCCGGACTCGGCGTCCAGGGCACCGTCAAAGGCCACGCCGTCCTCGTCGGACGGCCCCGGCTGCTCGCCGACGCGGCGATCCCCCTCCCGCCGGTGCTGGAGGCCGCCCTGGCGGAGGCCGAGGAGCTCGGCCGTACGGCGGTCGTCGCGGCCTGGGACGGGGAGGCCCGGGGCGTGTTCGCGGTGGCGGACGCGGTCAAGGACAGCAGCGCGGCGGCCGTGCGCGAGCTGCGCGCCCTGGGGCTGAGGCCCGTGCTGCTGACCGGCGACAACCGGGCCGTGGCGGAGGCCGTGGCCCGCGAGGTGGGCATCGACGAGGTCCACGCGGAGGTGCTCCCCGAGGACAAGGTGAACGTCGTGAGGCGGCTTCAGGCCGAGGGCCGGGTCGTGGCCATGGTCGGCGACGGGGTCAACGACGCGGCCGCCCTCGCCGCGGCGGACCTGGGGCTGGCGATGGGCACCGGGACGGATGCGGCGATCGAGGCGAGCGATCTCACACTGGTTCGTGGAGATCTCAAGGTGACGGCTGACGCAATCCGCCTCTCCAGGCGTACGCTGGCCACCATCAGGGGCAACCTCTTCTGGGCCTTCGGGTACAACGTCGCGGCCTTGCCCCTGGCTGCAAGTGGCCTGCTCAACCCTATGATCGCGGGAGCCGCCATGGCGTTTTCGTCCGTGTTCGTCGTCACGAACAGTCTACGGTTGCGTGCCTTCACGTAACTTCCACAAAGAGATTTAGATCACACCGGTTTCAGGGTAACCATCCGGTGGGTTCGCGAGTCTTAGAGTGCGATGCCAAGGATGTCTTGGGGGACGTCCGATGGAGTGTCTTGGGGGACGCTCCTGTGGCAAGCGTTGGCCGGGGCACGTGCACCGGGGAGCTTTGAGCGGCCCTCCCGTGCGTACGTACCCCGGCGGACCGCAGCACAACAGAACAACGGGAGCCTCGGCTCCTTGCAGACGCCCGGCCGGATCCCGTGGGGGGAATCCGCTCCGGGATATGGGAAACGCCCTGACCGTCGACCCGTGGGGGGATCGGCGGCGGGGCGTTTCTCGCTTTCCGGCAAAGGGGCGCGACCGAGCCCCGCGCACAACACCGCAGGAGCCGCCGGCGCGACCGCCCAAGCCCTCCCCCGTGCGCACACCGCCCCGCCCAGGCCCCGTACGCGCGCCCGCGGCCCCCTTGAGCCGCCCACGCGTGAACACGGCCCCTCAGGCCCCGTACGGACGCCCGCGGCCCGGCTCAAGCCCCGTACGCACCCCGCGCGAAGCCCTCCACAAAGCCGAATCGCCCCGGACACCGCGCTCTGTGCGAAGCGCGGTACGCGGGGCGAAGGCAGTCGGCCGAAGAGGCCGGGCACTCCAGAGGGTCGTGCGGTCGGGTCAGCGGCCCTCGACCGGGACGAAGTCGCGCAGGACCTCGCCGGTGTAGATCTGGCGCGGGCGGCCGATGCGGGAACCCGGCTCCTTGATCATCTCGTGCCACTGGGCGATCCAGCCGGGAAGGCGGCCGAGCGCGAACAGCACGGTGAACATCTCGGTCGGGAAGCCCATGGCCCGGTAGATCAGACCGGTGTAGAAGTCCACGTTGGGGTAGAGGTTGCGCGAGACGAAGTAGTCGTCGGAGAGCGCGTGCTCCTCCAGCTTGAGCGCGATGTCGAGCAGCTCGTCGGACTTGCCGAGCGCGGACAGCACGTCGTGGGCGGCGGCCTTGATGATCTTGGCGCGCGGGTCGAAGGACTTGTACACCCGGTGGCCGAAGCCCATCAGGCGGACGCCGTCCTCCTTGTTCTTCACCTTGCGGATGAAGGAGTCGACGTCGCCGCCGTTGGCCTGGATGCCTTCCAGCATCTCCAGCACCGACTGGTTGGCGCCACCGTGCAGCGGGCCCCACAGCGCCGAGATGCCGGCGGAGATCGAGGCGAACATGTTCGCCTGCGAGGAGCCGACCAGACGCACGGTGGAGGTCGAACAGTTCTGCTCGTGGTCCGCGTGCAGGATGAGCAGCTTGTCCAGCGCCGAGACGACGACCGGGTCCAGCTCGTACTCCTGGGCGGGGACCGAGAAGGTCATGCGCAGGAAGTTCTCGACGTACCCGAGGTCGTTGCGCGGGTAGACGAAGGGGTGCCCGATCGACTTCTTGTAGGCGTACGCCGCGATCGTCGGAAGCTTGGCGAGGAGGCGGATCGTCGAGAGGTGACGCTGCTGCTCGTCGAACGGGTTGTGGCTGTCCTGGTAGAACGTGGACAGCGCGCTGACCACCGAGGACAGCATGGCCATCGGGTGGGCGTCGCGCGGGAAGCCGTCGAAGAACCGCTTGACGTCCTCGTGCAGCAGGGTGTGCTGGGTGATCTCGTTCTTGAAGGTCGCCAGTTCGTCGACCTTCGGCAGATCGCCGTTGATCAGCGTGTACGCGACCTCGAGGAACGACGAGCGCTCGGCGAGCTGCTCGATCGGGTATCCGCGGTAGCGCAGAATGCCCTGCTCACCGTCGAGGTACGTGATGGCGGATTTATAGGCGGCGGTGTTGCCGTATCCGCTGTCCAGCGTCACCAGGCCGGTATTGGCCCGGAGCTTCCCGATGTCGAAGCCCTTGTCGCCGACGGTGCTGTCGATCACCGGGTAGGTGTACTCGTCATCGCCGTACCGCAGTACTACAGCGTTGTTGGTGTGCTCGCTCACGTCATCCCTCACCGACGTAGTGCCTCTTCTTCGAGGTGCCCTGACTGTCTTCCACCCTCCCCCATTCGGCTCAGGAGAGTGCACTCGGGGTCGTCCATTGGACTCATGGGCGGCACTGAGTGCCGCCAACTTACTCATCCTGCCCCCTTGACTCCGGTTCCGGAAGACCTCCGTGATGTTTCCCACCGATTTGATCGATCATTTTTTCCACGGCTCACGCGAAGTCTTCTCCGGAGCCGCCCCGGAGCCGGAAATCCAGTGCCGTACAGCGCCTGCCTGCGGAAACCGTGCGGACCGCCTGACCGATCGCCTTACGGGACCCGACCAGCACCACCAGCTTCTTGGCCCGCGTCACGGCCGTGTAGAGCAGGTTGCGCTGGAGCATCATCCAGGCACTGGTGGTGACGGGGATGACGACGGCCGGATACTCGCTGCCCTGGGAGCGGTGGATGGTCATGGCGTACGCGTGGGCCAGCTCGTCCAGTTCGTCGAAGTCGTACCCGATCTCCTCGTCCTCGTCGGTGTGGACGGTGAGCCGCTGTTCGTCGACGTCGAGGCCGGTGACGACGCCGACCGTGCCGTTGAAGACGCCGTTCTCGCCCTTGTCGTAGTTGTTGCGGATCTGGGTGACCTTGTCGCCGACCCGGAAGACCCGGCCGCCGAACCGCTTTTCGGGGAGATCGGGACGGCCCGGGGTGATGGCCTGCTGGAGCAGCCCGTTCAGATTCCCCGCGCCCGCCGGACCCCGGTGCATCGGGGCGAGAACCTGCACGTCACGGCGGGGATCGAGGCCGAACTTGGCCGGAATGCGACGGGCCGCCACATCGACGGCGAGCTTGCCCGCGTCCTCGGTCTCGTCCTCCACGAAGAGGAAGAAGTCGCTGAGCCCCTCGGTGAGCGGCGGCTGCCCGGCGTTGATCCGGTGGGCGTTGGTGACCACGCCGGACTGCTGGGCCTGGCGGAAGATCCGGGTGAGCCGGACGGCGGGGACCGGGCCGCCCTCCGCGAGCAGATCGCCCAGCACCTCCCCCGCGCCGACCGAGGGCAACTGGTCGACGTCGCCCACGAGGAGGAGGTGGGCACCGGGTGCCACCGCCTTCACGAGCTTGTTGGCGAGCAGCAGGTCGAGCATCGACGCCTCGTCCACCACGACCAGATCGGCGTCCAGCGGGCGGTCCCGGTCGTAGGCGGCGTCCCCGCCCGGCTTCAGCTCCAGGAGCCGGTGCACGGTGGACGCCTCGGCCCCGGTCAGCTCGGAGAGGCGTTTGGCGGCGCGCCCGGTGGGGGCGGCGAGCACCACCTTGGCCTTCTTCGCCCGGGCCAGTTCGACGATGGACCGTACGGTGAACGACTTGCCGCAGCCGGGGCCGCCGGTCAGGACGGCCACCTTCCGGCTGAGCGCGAGCCGTACGGCCTGCTCCTGTTCGGGCGCGAGGGTGGCTCCCGTACGGGTGGCGAGCCAGGCCAGGGCCTTGTCCCAGTCCACGTCCCGGAAGGCCGGCATGCGGTCCTCGCCGGTCTTCAGCAGGCGGCGCACCTGCCCGGCGAGGGACAGCTCGGCACGGTGGAAGGGGACGAGGTAGACGGCGGTGATCGGCTCGCCGCCGTCGGGGGACGGCACCTTCTCCCGTACGACGCCCTCCGGGTCGGCGGCCAGCTCGGCCAGGCACTCGATGACCAGCCCGGTGTCGACCTGGAGCAGCTTGACGCCGTCCGCGATGAGCCGCTCCTCGGGGAGGAAGCAGTGCCCCTGGTCGGAGGACTGGGACAGGGCGTACTGGAGGCCGGCCTTGACCCGCTCGGGGCTGTCGTGCGGGATGCCGACGGCCTGGGCGATCCGGTCGGCGGTGAGGAAGCCGATGCCCCAGACGTCGGCGGCCAGCCGGTAGGGCTGGTTCTTCACGACGGAGATCGAGGCGTCCTCGTACTTCTTGTAGATGCGGACGGCGATGGAGGTGGAGACCTCGACGCTCTGGAGGAAGACCATGACCTCCTTGATCGCCTTCTGCTCCTCCCAGGCGGTGGCGATCATCTTGGTGCGCTTGGGGCCGAGGCCGGGGACCTCGACGAGGCGCTTCGGCTCCCGCTCGATGATGTCGAGGGTGTCGACGCCGAAGTGGGTGGTGATCCGGTCGGCCATCACCGGCCCGATCCCCTTGATCAGCCCCGAGCCGAGATAGCGGCGGATGCCCTGGATGGTGGCGGGCAGCACGGTGGTGTAGTTCTCCACGGTGAACTGCTTGCCGTACTGCGCGTGCGAGCCCCAACGGCCCTCCATCCGCAGCGACTCGCCGACCTGCGCGCCGAGCAGAGCGCCGACCACGGTGAGGAGGTCGCCCGCTCCCCGCCCGGTGTCGACGCGGGCGACCGTGTACCCGTTCTCCTCGTTGGCGTAGGTGATCCGCTCCAGGACACCTTCGAGGACGGCCATGTTGGACATGACCCGACGCTACCGGGTGCCGCTGACAGGGCGGTTCGCGGCCCGGGGCCCGTCACGGCGTGCGGAGGCGCGGAGGCCGTCGCGGGGCGCGGGGGCCGTCAGGGCGTGCGGGGGTCGTCCCGGGGCGCGGGGGCCGGTCCGCCGTCGCGGTACTCGTCGGCCAGCAGGGAGTCCATGGTCGAGCGCAGCCCGCCGAGGAACCGCTCGAACCGCTCGATCTCCTGCGGGGAGTAGGCGGCCATCGCCGCGGCCATCCGCTCGGAGTACGGGCCGAAGAAGGCCATGGCCCGCGGCCGGATGTCGGGGCTGCTGCGCAGGGTCACCACCCGGCGGTCGGTGCTCTCGCGGGTGCGGACGATGTGTCCGGCCTGTTCGAGCCGCTTGAGCAGGATGGCGGTCGCGCCGGAGGAGAGCGAGACGCGCTCGCTGAGCCGGGCCGGCGACAGGGGCGTGCCCTGGTCCTCCGCGTAGAGGATCTCCACCAGGGCGGCGGCGTCGGTGGAGTGCAGCCCGAGCCAGGCCGCGAAGCGGCGGGTGAACTCGGTGTAGTTGGCCCCGAAGGCGCGCAGGCCGTCCATCACCCGGTCGACCCGTGAGGCGTCGTGGCCGGTCGCCCCGTCACCGCCGGCGACGGCGTTCCCGCCCACCGGGCCGACCTCGTCCGCCCTGGCGTTCCCGTCGGCTCCGTGCCCGTTCGGCATTGGCGCTGCCCCGCTCTCTTCCGGTTCCGGTTCCGTCGCGGGCCCTCCGGCCGCGTCTCCCACCGTCTGTTTTGACAACCTACCCCGCCACATTTACCTTTGCGACAAAGCTATCTTCCTTTGCCGCAAAGTGAATCCGGGGAGTCGAAGCACTGTGTCCGAACCAGCGGAAATCCCTCCCACAGCACGTCAGTGGCTCGGTCTCGTCGCCGTGGCGCTCGGCGTGGCCCTGATCGTCGTCGATCTGACGATCGTCAACGTGATCCTCGCGCCGATCATCGAGGACCTCTCCATCGGCTCCTCGGAGGCCCAGTGGATCCAGGAGTCGTACGCGATCACGTTCGCGGCGCTCCTGCTGGTCACCGGGCGCCTCAGCGACCTGTACGGCGCACGCCGGATCTTTCTGCTGGGTCTCGCCGTCTTCGGCGTCACGAGCCTGCTGGCGGCGCTGGCCCCCGGCGGCGGTCCGCTGATCGTCGCCCGGTTCGTCCAGGGCGTCGGCGGAGCGATGATGCTGCCCACCTCGCTGGCCCTGCTGAACGCCACGTTCACGGGCCGGGCACGCGGTCAGGCGTTCGCCGTGTGGGGCTCGACCATCGGTGCGGCGGCGGCCGTGGGCCCGCTGCTGGGCGGTTGGCTCGCCGACATCTCCTGGCGCTGGGCCTTCGGCATCAACATCCCGCTGGTCGCCCTGATCGTCGTCGGGGTGCTCAGGTATCTGGACGTGTCGCCCCGCACCCGGGGCCGTATCGACGGCGTCGGCGCGGTGCTGTCGGCGGTGGGCCTCGGCCTCCTCTCCTTCGTCCTGATCGAGGGGCGCACCCATGGCTGGCTGATGACGACCGAGCCCCTGGAGATCGGAGGCCTCTCCTGGTCCGGCGGGCTCTCGCCGGTCTTCGTCGCGCTGCTGCTGTCCGTGCCGGCGCTGGCGGTGTTCTGGCGCAGGCAGGCCGTGCTGAGCCGGGCGGGCGACGAGCCGCTGATGGACGTGGGGCTGCTCTCCATCCGCTCGTTCCGCAACGGCAACTTCGTCACGCTGATGGTCGGCCTCGGGGAGTTCGGCATCATCGCGGTGCTGCCGCTCTGGTTGCAGTTCGCCCTCGGCTACAGCGCGTTCGAGGCGGGACTCGCCCTCGTCGCGCTCGCCGCGGGCAGCTTCGCCGCCTCCGGGGCGAGCTTCCCGATGGCCGCGGCGGTCCCCGCGCTCGCCCAGGTCCGGATCGGCCTGGGCCTGGAGGCCGCCGGGCTGACGATGCTGGCCCTGATCGCGTCGACGGACAGCTCCTGGTGGCTGATCTCGATCGCGTTGTTCGTGTACGGGATCGGCGTCGGCTTCGCCACGGCCCAGGTCACCAACATCGTCCTCGTGGACGTGCCGGAACGGAGCGGGGGCCAGGCCTCGGGCATCCAGAGCGCGGCCCGCGAGCTCGGGTCGGCCCTCGGCATCGCCCTCCTGACGACATTGTTCTTCAGCACCCTGGCCTCCGGCATGACCGACCGGCTGACCCGGGAGGGAGTCCCCGCGGACGAGGCGGAACGGCTCGGGGGCGTGGTGACGGACAGCGCGGGATCGGTGATCGGGAGTCTCGCGTCGGAGCCGCGCACGGCGTCGGCGGCGGAGGCGGCCCGCGAGGCGATGGCGGTCGGCGTGCAGGTCTCCGGGTACGTCTGCGCGGGGCTGCTGCTCCTGGCCCTGGCGGCCACCCTGTTCATGTCACCGAGGGGGCCGAGGACACCGAAGACGCCGAAGACGCCGCAGAACCAGGGCCCTTCGGACCCGAAGGCACCGCACGGTCCGGTGCGGCGAACGGTGTGAACAACCCGGTCGCCGACGGCGCTCTCCCGGCCGCATGATGACCCCATGCCCCTGAACGACACCCTGGCCCGCGTGGACGCGGACCTCGCCGCCGGCCGGATACCGGTGGCGAGGCAGCGTCTGCGCGGCCTGGTCTCCTCCTACCCGCACGAGCCGGAGCCCCGCCGTCGGCTGGCCGCCGTCCACCGCCTGTACGGCGACCCGGCGGAGGCGGGCCGCTGGATGTATCTGGAGGAGGACCGCGTCCCGGAGGAGACGGCGGCCTTCGAGAAGCGGTACGCCACCCCGCTGCGCCGGATGACCGCCGTCGCCTGGCGCGATCCGGAGTCTCCGGAGGAGGTTCCCGCCTTCGCCGCCCGGCAGTTGACGGCCCTGCGCACCGCGGCGTCGGACGAGGCCGGCTGCCCGCTGGACTGGGACGGCCTCCCGGCCGGGCGGCCAAAGCCCGGCCCCCGCGAGGACCTGCCCACGACCGTCGGGGAGCGCGCGGCGGCCGTGGGCTGCGCGGTCGCCGTGATCGCGTTCCTGGCGATCTGGGTGAACGGGCTGATCGACCTCTTCGACTGACCGGCGGCGAAGTCCCGTACGTACCGCCGCCGCTGTGCGGCTCGTTCGTCGCGGCGGCCGGTGGCCCGGCCCGGCCGACGGTCATCCCGGGCCCGGGCGGCGCTCCCTCCCGTGAGGGGGCCGGCCTTCCGGACTCGGGCCCGTGGGGCGGGCCGTGCTCCGGGGGTGGGCCTGCTCAGCTCGGGTCCGTGCGCCGGCCCGCGTTGAAGCGCGCCTTCTTCTGGCGGTTGCCGCAGGTGTTCATGTCGCACCACTTGCGCGTACGGCTCTGGCTGGTGTCGAAGAAGGCAGCCCGGCAGGTCGGGGAAGCGCACAGGGCCAGTCTTCCGTCCCGGACGCCCGAGATCACGTCGACCGCGTCGGCGGCCACCACGCTCAGGGCGTCCTCCACGGAGGAGGAGGCGAGCCGCCACCGCCGCTCGCCCCCGGGGGTCAGGACCGCCGCCGCCCGCCCGGCGACGCTGTGGTCGCCGATGACCTGGACCGCGTCGGCGGGGAGGGGCTCGTGCAGCGCGGCGGCCGTCGCCGCGGCGTGGATCGACTCCCTCAGCTCCCGGGCCCGGTCGAGCTGGGCCGGGGTGCAGGAGTCCACGGCGAGTCCGTACTCCGCCAGCCAGTCGACGAGCCGTCGCGGAACGGGGATGCGCTCCACGGCGTCGCCGAAACGCTCCGACAGGGTCCCGGTGAAGCTCGTCGCCAGCACGTTGCCGAGACGGAAGTCAGGAAAGCCAGCACGCATGGAACCACCTTAGCCGGTTGCGACCCGCGCCGGATCACTGTTAGAACCGTCTTAGACGGTTCACGATGGGCCGGGGTCGTCGCGGTGGCGGCGGGGCGGTACGGGCCCGCCCCGGCCGATCGACGCCGGTCCCCACCATGGCCAGGAGGCCCCATGCCGCACCCGAACAGCGACGTCCACGCCTACGAGGCCCGCGCGACCGAAGCCGATCTCGATGATCTGAAGGCGCGACTGGCCGCGGCGCGACTGCCGGAGGCCGAGACCGTCCGGGGCGCCGAGCCCGGCCGCCGCTGGGACCAGGGCGTTCCGCTCGCCGACCTCGTCGACGTCGTGGAGCACTGGCGCACCGGGTACGACTGGCGGTCGTTCGAGCGGCGCCTCGACCGGATGGGCCAGTTCCGTACGGTCATCGACGGCCTGGGCATCCACTTCCTGCACCGGCGGTCCGCGCGCCCGGACGCCACCCCGCTGCTCCTGACGCACGGCTGGCCGGGCAGCGTCGTCGAATTCCTGCACGTCATGGACGAGTTGGCGGACCCGAAGGACGCGACCGCACCGGCGTTCCATGTCGTGGCCCCCTCGCTGCCGGGCTTCGGGTACAGCGACCGGCCGACCACCACCGGCTGGGGCACCGAGAGGATCGCGGCCGCGTGGGTGGAGCTGATGGGCCGGCTCGGCTACAGCGCGTTCCTGGCCCACGGCGGCGACTGGGGCGGCAACATCACCACGGTGCTGGGCGGGCGGTTCCCCGACCACGTGCTCGGCGTCCACTCCACCTTCGCGGAGGCCCCGCCCGGCCTGACCACGGACGGCCTGACGGAGACCGAGCGGAGGTGGACCGAGGAGACCCGCCATTTCTGGCGCCACCGCGCGGCCTACGCCAAGCAGCAGGCGACCCGGCCGCAGACCGTCGGCTACGCACTCGTCGACTCGCCGGTCGGGCTGCTCGCCTGGATCCTCGACAAGTTCGCCGAGTGGTCGGACACCGCGGACAGCCCGTTCGAGACGATCGACCGGGACCGCGTCCTCGACAACGTCACCCTGTACTGGCTGACGCGGACGGGAGCCTCGGCGGCCCGCATCTACCACGAGAGCCACAACTCGCTGGACCCCGGGCTCCGGGTCGACGTCCCGTCGGCGATCACCATGTATCCGCGCGACATCGACAAGACGCCGCTCCCCTGGGCCCGGGAGCGGTACCGGAACATCGTGCGGTGGCGGTCGCCCGAGGCCGGAGGGCACTTCCCGTCGCTGGAGATGCCCGACTTCTTCGTCGCCGACCTGCGGGCGGGCCTGGCGGCGGTCCTGGCCGCCCGGCGGTGAGCGGCGCGCCGCTCACCGAGGGTCCACGCTCCGGGCACCGCCCGGTCCACGCCGGCTCCGGTGACCGACCGCGCGAGAGCCGGAGCCGGAACCGGTGACCGACCGGAGCGCGGGCCTCGGCCGAGCGCTCAGCCACTCAGCCACTCAGCCACTCAGTCACTCAGTCACTCAGTCACTCAGCCCATGCTCGCCGCGACCTCGCTGCGCAGTTGCGGCAGCTTGTCGTGGAGCACGCCCGGGCAGAGGGTGTCGCCGAAGTCCTTGTGCCCGTAGATGCGGCTCGGCGCGATGCCGTACTGCCGGCAGGTGTACGCGCAGAGCGCCACCAGGACCTCCCACTGGGCGCGCGGCGGCTGGGCGCCGTCGTGGTACGCGCCTTCGTTGGCGATCCCGATGCCCGCTCCGTTCTGGCCGGAGGTGTGCGCGCCCAGGACGAAGTCCCTGCCGCTCCGCAGCGCGCCGAGGCTCTGGTGGCGGCCCTCGGTGATCCAGCCGCCCCGGCTGACGAGGAAGTGGTAGCCGGTGTCGGTCCAGCCGTTCTCGTCCATGTGCAGGTCCTGGACCCAGTGGGCGTGTGCGTGGGCCTGGGCGCGGGAGACGTCGGTGGTGTTGGCGCTGACCGTGTGGTGCACGACGATCATCGTCGGCCGCTTGCCCACCAGGTCGATCGGCCCCTGCGGCGGGCGGGCCTTCCACCGGGACGTGCTGTCGACGTCCGGTTCGACGACGTCGAGGGCATGGGCCGTGTTCGGCAGCGCGGCGGCGGCGAGACCTCCGGCGCCGGCGAGGAGGACGTGGCGGCGGGACGGCCGGGGAAGGTGCACGGCGGACTCCTGATCTGTGGTCGTTCCGGCGGCCGGGCCGACCCGGCCGCCGTGGGCGCGGGGCGGCTAAGCCGTGTTGTCGGCGAGGGCCTGGAGCCGGGCCGGGGAGCCGTTGAACTTGTTGCGGTCCACGTCCCCGGAGACCCCGGAGACCCGGCCGGTGGCCGTGTACTGCCAGATCGTCCAGGTGGGGAAGCCGGCCGGGATGTTCGGGCTGCTGGTCCCCCAATGGGCCACCCAGAGGGGAGATTTGGCGGACATCCCGGTCCAGCTGCCGGTGCAGGTGTTCCACCAGCTCGCCGTCGTGTAGATGACGACGTCCCGGGTGGTGCGCGCCTTGTAGGTGTTGTAGAAGTCGTTGATCCATGTGCGCATCTGGGTCGTGGAGAGGCCGTAGCACATGGCGCCGTACGGGTTGTGCTCGATGTCCAGCACTCCGGGGAGGGTCTTGCCGTCCCTGGACCATCCGCCGCCGTTGCCCGCGAAGTAGCCCGCCTGCGTCGCCCCGTTGGAGACGTCGGGGCGGGCGAAGTGGTACGCGCCCCGGATCAGGCCGGCGTTGTAGGAACCGGTGTAGTTCGCGCTGAAGCGGCTGTCCTTGAAGGACGTGCCCTCGGTGGCCTTCATGTAGGCGAAGTCGATGCCCGCGGCCTTCACCGAGCCCCAGTTGATCGCCCCCTGCCAGTGGGAGACGTCGACGCCCTGGACACCGCTGGTGTCCATCGGCGTCACGCCGCCCGGAACCGAGGAGGACGGGCCCTGCTCGATGCGGGTCCCCGCCCCCATCCACGCCTGCCCGGGCCGGACCGGCTCATCGGGGTCGGGCGGCGCGGCGGCGGCCGGGCCCGTGGCGGTCAGGACCAGCGCCGCGGCACTGCCGAGGGCTCCTGCGGCCAGCAGGGCCCTCCGGGATCTCTTGAGTCGGCGGGACGGAGAACGGTACGCGGGCACAGCCACCTCCGGGCACGTTGACGGGAAGAGGGCCATGGCATCCGCATAGCGGACGCCATGGACATGTCATGAGTAACGCACGGGCGGCGGGAGGCGTAAAGAGGCCCTGCGGTCTAGACCTGTGCCGACCGGTCCCACCTGCGCGAACGCTCCGGATCGGCGAGAATTTTCACGCCTGAAGGCCCCCGGCGCCCGACCCCGCCCCACGGGCGCGCCACGGCGCGCAAGGGCGGCGGCCGGTCACGGAACACCCCTTGCCCTCAGTATTCAAATTTGACTACGCTGTCGGGCATGACCGAGACGACCATCCCGATGCTGCCCTGCCGCACCTCGCTGATCGAGACCACCGTCGAGTTCTACACCGCCCTGGGCTTCGCGACGACGTACCTCCAGAAGAGTCCGTACGCGTACGCCGTCGTCGAGCGGGGAGCGGTCGAACTCCAGCTGTACGGCATGAAGGAGTACGACCCGGCCTCCTCCCACTCCGGGTGCTACGTCCTGACCGAGGACGTGGACGGCCTGCACGCGGCGTTCCGGACGGGCCTCAAGGCGGCCTACGGGCGCGTCCCGGCGCGGGGGCTGCCGCGCATCGGCCCGCTGAAGGACATGTCGTACGGGGTAAGGCAGTTCCTGGTGACCGACCCGACCGGGAACACCATCCGGATCGGGCAGCCGATCAGCGAGGACCAGAGCCACCGGCCGGCGCCGAAGGAGACCTTCGCCCGCGCCCTGCACATGGCGGACCTCTTCGCCGACTCCAAGCAGGATCTGGCGGGCGCGGCGAAGATCATCGACCGGGCGCTGGGGCTGACGGACGAGCAGCCGACTCCGGTGCAGAAGCTGCGGCTCCTCGTCCTGCGCGGGGACATCGCGCAGCGGACGGGGGACGCGGAGCGGGCGGCGGCGCTGCTGGCCCAGGCCGCCGCGCTGCCACTCGACGCCGAGGAGCGGGACGTGGCCGCCGACACCCTGTCCAGGCTCGCGGAGCTGCGGAGCTGACGCCCGGCGCCGACCCGAAGGGGTCGCCGGGCGTCGGGCGCCCGCACCCGCCCGACACCGCCGCTCGGGCGGCGCCGTCAGGCGGACGGCGTCAGGCGGACGGCGTCAGCTTCTGTGCCGTACTGCAATGACTGGTCCGCGCGTGCCTCCACAACTGCACGATCGTCAGGGTGAACAGCGCCGAGAACGCGACCAGGAGCACCGTCACGATCACCGCCTGCCGTCCGCCGGAGCCCCGCTCCGCCTGGAGCACCAGGCCCAGCAGGCTGAGCACCGCCCCTGCGAGGTACACGGAACGGATGCGGCGGAGCTGCCGCACAGCGCGAGGGGCGAGGGCTACACGCTTCATGAGGGCCATGACCGCCGATTACCCCGAGGCGGCCCGTTCTACCCCGCGGCCGGCCACCCGGCCCCGGTCGCTCCGCCCGCCCCCGGCCCCGGTCGCTCCGCCCGACCCCGGCCCCGGTCGCTCCGCCCGACCCGGGCGGCGTACCGCCGAAGTGTCCCCGGACAGCGGAATGGGGCCCGGCCTCGCGGCCGGACCCCCCTCGCTTTCCCCTCCCGTCGGGCCTTCCCGTTCCCCCCGGACCCCTCCCCGGAAGTCCCGACGCCATGTGTGACCCGGGAGGGTACGCAAAGGTTGCAGCCCTTTGCGATCTCTTTACCCGAGCCTCGGCGCACGGCTCTCAGCAGGCGTGTTGCACATAGCGCTCCGCCACTTCCGCCAGGACCTCCGCCCCGTCGCGGGCCCACAGCGCCTCGTTGAAGATCTCCACCTCGATCGGGCCGTCGAAGCCGGCGGCCTCCACCTGACGGCGGAAGGCGCGGAAGTCCACGCTGCCGTCGCCGAGTTGACCCCGGCCCAGCAGAACACCCGCCGGGAGCGGGGTGATCCAGTCGGCCAACTGGAAGGAGTGGATGCGGCCGCCCGCGCCCGCGCGGGCGATCTCCGCCGGGGCCCGGTCGTCCCACCAGAGGTGGTAGGTGTCGACGACCACCCCGACCTGCTCGGCGGGGAAGCGCTCCGCGAGGTCCAGCGCCTGGCCGAGGGTGGACACGACGCAGCGGTCGGCGGCGTACATCGGGTGCAGCGGCTCGATCGCCAGGCGTACGCCGCGCGTCGCCGCGTACGGGGCCAGCTCCGCCAGCGCGTCGGCGACCCGCTCGCGGGCCCCGTGCAGATCCCGGCTGTCGGGCGGGAGGCCGCCGGAGACCAGGACCAGGGTGTCGGTGGACAGGGCCGCCGCCTCGTCGATCGCCGACCGGTTGTCGTCCAGGGCGCGGGCCCGGTCGGCCGGGTCGAGTGCGGTGAAGAAGCCGCCCCGGCAGAGGCTGGTGACGGCGAGCCCGGCGTCGGACAGGAGGCCGGCCGTGCGCTCGACGCCGTAGGCCTGCACCGGCGCCCGCCACAGACCGACCTTGCCGACGCCCGCCTTGACGCAGCCCTCGGCCAGTTCGGGCAGGGACCACTGCTTGACGGTCTCCTGGTTGATCGAGAGGCGGGAGAGGGGGCCGTCGCTCATCGTGCGCCTCCGTGGACCGTGAGCAGGGAGCGCATCCGGTGCTCGGCCAGCTCCGGGTCCGGGAACAGGCCCAGACCGTCGGCCAGTTCGTACGCCTTCGCCAGATGCGGGAGCGAGCGCGCCGACTGGAGCCCGCCCACCATCGTGAAGTGGTCCTGGTGGCCGGAGAGCCAGGCCAGGAACACCACACCCGTCTTGTAGAAGCGGGTCGGCGGCCGGAAGAGGTGGCGGGAGAGCTCGACCGTGGGGTCCAGGAGGGCCCGGAAGCCGTCCACGTCTCCCGTGTCCAGCACCCGTACCGCGTGCGCGGCCAGCGGGCCCAGCGGGTCGAAGATCCCCAACAGGGCGTGGCTGAAACCGCGTTCGTCGCCCGCGATGAGCTCCGGGTAATGGAAGTCGTCGCCCGTGTAGCAGCGCACCCCGCCCGGGAGACGGCGGCGGACGTCGATCTCGCGGGCCGCGTCCAGGAGGGAGATCTTGATGCCGTCGACCTTGTCGGGGTGTTCGGCGATGACCTTGAGGAAGGTGTCCGTGGCCTCGTCGAGGTCGGCGCTGCCCCAGTAGCCCTCCAGGGCCGGGTCGAACATCGGGCCCAGCCAGTGCAGGATCACCGGCTCCGAGGCCTGGCGCAGGAGGTGGGCGTAGGTGGTGAGGTAGTCCTCCGGGCCCCGCGCGGCGCGGACCAGCGCGCGGGAGGCCATGAGGATCGGCCGGGCGCCGTGCTCCTCGGCCAGGGCCAGCTGCTCCTCGTACGCCGCGATGACCTCGGCCAGGGCGGGCGTCCCGTCGGCGGGCAGCTGGTCGGTGCCCACGCCGCAGGCGATCCGGCCGCCCACCGCCTTGGCCTCGGCGGCCGACCGGCGGATCAGCTCGGCGGCGCCCGCCCAGTCCAGGCCCATGCCGCGCTGCGCGGTGTCCATGGCCTCCGCGACGCCCAGGCCGTGCGCCCACAGGTGGCGGCGGAAGGCGAGCGTGGAGTCCCAGTCGACGGCGGCCGGGTCGTCCGGGCTGATGTCCGCGTAGGGGTCGGCGACCACGTGCGCCGCCGAGAAGACCGTACGGGAGGTGGGGGCCGGTGCTCCCGGGGCGAGGTCGAGCGGGGTGGCGCGGGGCATGTAGGGGCCCTGCGGGAGGTGGATCGTCATGTCAGCGGCCTCCGTCGGCGCCGCGGACCGGCCGCGCGGGTCACAGGTTCAGCTCCGGGACGTCGAGGCGGCGGCCCTCGGCGGACGACTTCAGCCCCAGCTCGGCCAGTTGGACGCCCCGGGCGCCGGCCAGCAGGTCCCAGGTGTACGGCTCGTCGAGGACGACGTGGCGCAGGAACAGCTCCCACTGCGCCTTGAAGCCGTTGTCGAACTCCTGGTTGTCCGGGATCTCCTGCCACTGGTCGCGGAAGGACTCGGTGACCGGGAGGTCCGGGTTCCAGACCGGCTTGGGGGTCGACGAGCGGTGCTGCACGCGGCAGTTGCGCAGCCCGGCGACGGCGGAGCCGTGCGTGCCGTCGACCTGGAACTCGACCAGCTCGTCGCGGTTGACCCTCACCGTCCAGGAGGAGTTGATCTGCGCGACCGCCCCGCCCGCCAGTTGGAAGATGCCGTACGCGGCGTCGTCGGCGGTCGCCTCGTACGGCTTGCCCCGCTCGTCCCAGCGTCGCGGAACATGCGTCTGCACATGGGCGGTTACGGAGGTGACCTGGCCGAACAGCTCGTGGAGCACGTACTCCCAGTGCGGGAACATGTCGACGACGATGCCGCCGCCGTCCTCCGCGCGGTAGTTCCACGAGGGGCGCTGGGCCTCCTGCCAGTCGCCCTCGAAGACCCAGTAGCCGAACTCCCCGCGCACGGAGAGGATCTCGCCGAAGAAGCCGCCGTCGATCAGGCGCTTCAGCTTCAGCAGGCCCGGCAGGAAGATCTTGTCCTGGACGACGCCGTGCTTGATGCCCGCGTCCCGGGCGAGCCGGGCCAGGTCGAGGGCCCCCTCGACGTCCGTGGCGGTCGGCTTCTCCGTGTAGACGTGCTTGCCCGCCGCGACGGCCTTCTTGATCGCCTCCACCCGGGCCGAGGTGACCTGGGCGTCGAAGTAGACGTCGATCGTGTCGTCCGCGAGGACCGCGTCCAGGTCGGTCGACCACTCGGTCAGCCCGTGGCGCCCGGCGAGCTCCGCCAGGGCGTCGGCACGGCGGCCGACGAGCACGGGCTCGGGCCACAGCACCTCGCCGTCGCCGAGATCAAGGCCTCCCTGCTCGCGGATCGCGAGGATCGAGCGCACCAGGTGCTGCCGGTACCCCATGCGTCCCGTGACGCCGTTCATGGCGATGCGCACTGTCCTGCGTGTCACGAAGGTCCCTCCATACAGCCGTAGCAAGCGCTTTCTATCGAAGATGACGCTAGCCTGCCGACAGCGGCCGGACAAGAGGGGGCCGCACGTGATCTCACGGAGGACAGCGATGACAGTCACCCTGGCGGATGTGGCGGCCCGCGCCCGGGTGTCCCCGGCCACCGTCTCGCGTGTGCTGAACGGCAACTACCCGGTGGCCGCGTCGACCCGGGAGCGGGTCCTTCGCGCGGTGGACGACCTGGACTACGTGCTCAACGGTCCCGCGAGCTCGCTCGCCGCCGCCACCTCCGACCTGGTCGGCATCCTGGTCAACGACATCGCCGACCCGTTCTTCGGGATCATGGCGGGGGCGGCCCAGACGCAGATCGGCGGACCCGGCGACGGTTCCGGGCGGGCGGGCGGCGAGAAGCTGGCCGTCATCTGCAACACCGGCGGCTCCCCTGAGCGCGAGCTCACCTATCTCACCCTCCTCCAGCGCCAGCGCGCCGCCGCCGTTGTCCTCACCGGCGGCGCGGTCGAGAACCCGGCCCACCAGGCGGCGATGTCCGCGAAGCTGGCGAAGCTCGCGGACGCGGGCACCAGGATCGTCTTCTGCGGGCGGCCCCCGCTGCCCGAGGGGGACGCCCTCGTCGCCGCGCTCACGTTCGACAACCGGGGCGGCGGACGCCGGCTCGCCGAGCACCTCGTCTCACTCGGCCACCGCAGGATCGGTTACGTCGCCGGGCCTCCGGAACGCACCACCACCCGGCACCGGCTGGAGGGCCACCGGGAGGCGCTGCGGGCCGCCGGGCTGGACGCCGCCCCGGCCGGGGCGGACCGCGACCGGAGCTCCGACGATCAGGAGCGGCTCACCGTGCACGGCCCCTACGACCGGCGCTCCGGCTACGAGGCCACCCTCGAACTCCTGCGCAGGGCACCGGACGTGACCGCGATCGTGGCCGCCAACGACACCGTGGCGCTGGGCGCGTGCGCGGCCGTCCGGGACCAGGGGATGCGGATCCCCCAGGACATCTCGGTCGCGGGCTTCGACGACCTGCCGTTCTCGGTGGACGCGGTGCCGGCCCTCACGACGGTCCGGCTGCCCCTCTTCGAGGCTGGCGCCCGGGCCGGCCGGCTGGCGATGGGCAAGGAGAACCCGCCGCCCGGCGGCATCGCGACCATCGCGGCCGAGCTGATGATCCGGGGGTCCACGGCGGCGCCCCGGGGGTGAGGCCGGTGCGGGCGGCGGCCCCGAGGACCGGGACCCGGAGGTCCGGGGTCTCCCGGCCTCCGGCCCCACGCACCCCCGACGGCCGTCCCGGATCCCGCGGCGGGACAGCCTCAGCCCAGCAGCCCCAGCAGCCGCCCCAGCGCGTCCGCGACGGGCTGGGCCATGGGTCCCACGCTGTTGGCGATCTGGCCGAGCCGCGCCAGGACGAGGCCGCGCTCGGTCATGGCCTCGCGGTCCAGGGCGAGCACGGGCAGGGTCTCTTCGACCGCGCGGACCTGCTCCGGGGTGAGATGGGCCGTCAGGTCACGGAGTCGGGCGGTCAACTCCTGCACCGCGGCGCGGAGTTCCGGGTCCTGGGTGGCTCCGACGATGCCGTAGTTGATGCCGATCACCTGCTCTCCCCGCTGGTTGAAGACGGGGCCGTTGTAGGTCGTGTGGTGCGTGGGTTCGGTCACAGCTTGATCCCCGTGTTCGTCCCGCCGTTCTGGTTGAAGACGGGGCCGTTGTAGTTGTTCAACTCGTGCACGTACGCGGTGAACTCGGCCTCCGGGTGGTTGATCGCGTGGACGATCTGACCGGCGATCGTCCGCAGCTCGTCCACGCTCGGCAGCGTCACGACCGCCAGGGAGCCGCCGGCCGTCTCGACGGCCAGGATCGGCTTCGCCGGTTCGAGGAGTTCCTTGATGAAGTACATGACCAGACCGACCAGGAAGACGACGAACACGGGGTTGCCGCTCTCCCCGATCCGCGCGTCACCGCCGCTCGACGCGTTGACCACCACGTAGACGACGGCGGTGAGGGCCAGCCACTTCAGGAAGCTGAGGAAGGTGGCGCCTCGTTGCGGCTTGACCTTGGTGGCCTCGACCCGGGTGAGGTTGTCCAGCGGGAAGGCCGCCGAGCCGATCCAGAGCATGCGCTGGTTGACCGACACCTCCAGGACGCCGCCGGGACGCGGCAGCGGCGGTATGGGCGGCTGCCCCTGCGGAGGTCCGGGCGGAGGGCCCGGCGGTGGCGGGGACGAGGAAGGTGGTGAGGAGGGCGGCGGCGTGGAGGGCGGCGCCGGTGACGGTCCGGACAGCCGCCCGGACGGTGGCGCGGATCTCTGTGGCTGCCCGAAGCTCCCAGTGGTGTCCATGTGCTCCCCCGTGCACTCGTCACTCACCCCGCGCTCGCGGGAGCCCTATTAAGCAGCAACCCGGCTCCGCGCGGCAGGCGAGAAGTGGCCATTTCCCGAATCCGCCGCCGCGGCCGTGGCCGGTGTCTGCGGGGCCGGGGGGCGAAAGATGGGGGCGACTCCCCCATGCGCCCCCACCCGCTCCCCCGCCACGATGGACGCGGGCGGCCCGACCGGGGCCGGCCCGGGACCGGGGAGGTGCGGAGCGGTGACGGAGAAGGATCTGATCGACAGAGGGCCGAGCCGTCGCCCCGCCGCCGCGGTTCCCTTCGCGTCCGCTCCCGTCACTCCCGGCGCGTCCGCTCCCGCGGTGTCCGCCGAGTCCGCGGCGGCCGTTCCCGTCGGCTCCTCGCCCGCCGTATCCGTCGAGTCCGCGCCCGTCGTGCCCGTCGGCTCCGCTCCCGCGGTTTCCACCGGGTCCACGCCCGCCGCTCCCGTCGGCTCCGGTCCCGTCGTCTCCGGCGCGTCCGCTCCCGTCGTGCCCGTCGGATCCGCTCCGGCCGTTCCCCTCGGCTCCTCGCCCACCGCTCCCGTCGCGTCCGTCGCTGCCCTCTTCTCCACCGTCGGGGAGCCGTGGTGGCTGCCCGGTGTCGTCGGGGGCGGCCCCTCCGGCGAACCCGGCTGGGCGGTCTTCGCCCGGGAGGCCGTCGCCTCGGCGCCGCGTGACGTGGAGGTCGCCGACCGGGCGTACCCCGGACTCAGCGGCTTCGGGCCGATCGTCGCGCCGTTCGTCGAGGCGTCCGCACGGCGGCTCCAGGACGCGCCGGCGGTGGGCGGCTCGGCCGCGGACGGGCCGACGGGGGACGGTTCGGCCCTTCTGGCGGACTTCCGCCGGCAGCTGACGCGCCGGCTGTCCCGGATCGCGGCGCGCACCCTCGTCACGGAGTTGCACGAGGCCCGGCGGCTGGGCCGGTTGAGCGGCGAGGGCGCGAAGGAGCGCTTCCGGGACTTCGTCCGGCGCACCGCCCGACGCGACGGCCTCGCCCTGCTCGTCACCGGCTATCCCGTGCTGGCGCGCCTCCTCGCGACGGCCTGCCTGAACGCGGGGGACGCGTTCGCGGAGATGGCCGCGCGGCTCGCCGCCGACCGGCACCTGCTGGCCCCCTCGGGGGTCCTCGGCGACCGGGCCGGTTCCCCGGAGGGCGGACGCGGCGGGAGCACGGGGCCCGGGGCGCTCACCGGCGTCGAGGCCGGGGCGGGCGACAGCCACCGCGGCGGCCGGTCGGTGATGCTGCTGCGGTTCGCCGACGGCACGCGGCTGGTCTACAAGCCGCGTCCGCTCGCGGCGCACCGGCACTTCAACGCCCTGGCCGAGTGGTTCGGTTCGCTGTCCGGCGCGCCGGAGCTGCGGGTGCTGCGGGTCCTGGACCGGGGGGAGTACGGCTGGGCGGAGTACGTCGAGGAGCGGCCCTGCGCCACGGCGGCGGAGACCCGCCTGTTCTACCGGCGCCAGGGGGCGCTGCTGGCCCTGCTGCACACGCTGGACGGTACGGACCTGCACCACGAGAACCTGATCGCCTGCGGCCCGCACCCGGTGCTGGTCGACGTGGAGACGCTGTTCCACCCGCCGCTGGGGCCCGCCCGGTCCTCCGATCCGGCCGCCCGGGCCCTGCACGACTCGGTCCACCGGGTGGGCCTGCTGCCGCAGTTGCTCGTCGGGGACACCACCGCGCTCGACATGTCCGCCATCGGCGGGGGCCGGGCCGCGTCCTCGCCGATCGAGACCGCCGACTGGGCGGACGCCGGCACCGACCGCATGCGGCTGGTGCGGCGGGCGGGCCTGTTCACCGAGTCCGCCAACCGGCCCCGGATGGGCGGAGTGGCGGCCGATCCCTCCGCGTTCACCGAGGCCCTGTGCGGCGGCTTCCGCGCCGGATACACGGCGATCAGCGAGCACCGGGACGAACTCCTGGGCTCGGACGGTCTTCTGCGCCTCTTCGCGCGGGACGAGGTGCGCGTCGTGCCCCGGCCGACCTGGACGTACACGACGCTGCTGGACGAGTCGACCCACCCCGATCTGATGCGGGACGCCGCCGAACGGCACCAGGTCCTCTCGCTGCTGCGCACCCCGCTCCTGGGCGTGCCCGCCCTGCCCGGCGTGGAGGACGAGGAGGTCGCGGAGCTCTGGTGCGGTGACGTGCCGGTGTTCGGCACCCGGCCGGGCTCCACGGAGCTGTGGAGCGGCACCGGCCGTACGGTCCCGGGGCAGCCCGACGGCGAAACCGCCGGCCCCACCGGGCTGGCGCGCGTCGAGGCCAAGGTCCGCGCGATGGACACCGTGGACCGCCAGGACCAGGAACGGATCATCCGGGCCGCCATGGTGAGCACCTCGCCCGAGCCGCCGCACCGGTCGGCGCCGGGCGGCCGGTCGCGGAGCGCGGCGACCGCACCGGAGCCCGAGCAACTGCTGTCCGCCGCACGGTCGGTGGGCGACCAGCTCGTCTCCCTCGCCTACCGGCACGAGCGCCGCACCAACTGGATCGGGCTCGAACTGCTCGGCGAGCGCTACTGGCGGCTCACCCCGATGGCGGCGGACCTCGCGGGCGGGTACACGGGACCCGCGCTCTTTCTCGCGCAACTGGCGGCGCTCACCGGCGCCTCCCGGTACGCGGAGGCGGCCCGCGAGGCGCTCACCCCGGTCCCGGGGCTGCTGGACACCCTGCACGGCCGGGCCGACGAACTCGGGGCGCTGGGCTCCGGAGCCTTCGCCGGCCTCGGCGGCATCGCGTACGCGCTGACCGAGGTGGGCACGCTGCTGGGCGACCGGGAGGTGCTGGACCAGGCCGGTCCCGCCGTCCGGCTGAGCTGCGCGGCGAGCGCGGCCGAGGACGGGTACGGGGTGCGCGGCGGGGCGGCGGGCGGGCTCGTCTCGCTGCTCGCGGTGCACCGCGCCACCGGCCGCCCCGAGGCCTGGCGGGGCGCCGAGCGCTGCGCCGAGCGGATCGCCGCCGCCCCGCTCCCCGACGCCGCGGGCTTCGCCGACGGGGCGGCGGGGATCGGCTGGGCGCTGTTGCGCTTCGCCGGGGCCGGGGGCGACGCCAGCCACCGGAGCACGGGGCTGGCGGCCCTGCGCCGGGCCACGGCCGGAGCGAACCGCGCGACCGCCATCGGGACGGCTCCCGAACCGGCGGCCCGAGCCGCCACCGGGTCGGCCTGGTGCGACGGGGCGGCCGGTATCGCGCTGGCGATCGCGGACAGCCCCGACGCGCTGGTGGACCCGGAGCTGTCCGGCTGGCTCGCCGCGCGCTCCGCCGAGCTGGCGGGCATCGGTCCGCTCGCCGACGACAGCCTGTGCCACGGGGAGTCGGGGCTGCTGGAACTCCTCGGCCACCGTGCGCTGCCCGCCGCGCGACCCGCGTGGATGCGCCGGGCCGGAACGCTGCTGGCCTCGGCGGACCGGGCGGGCCCGCAGTGCGGGACACCCGGCCGCGTACCGCATCCGGGGCTGCTCACCGGGCTCTCCGGGATCGGGCACGGCCTGTTGCGGGCCGGGTTCCCCGACCGGATCGGGTCCGCGCTGCTCCTGCGCCCCTCCGGGGCCCCCTGACCGAACCACCGCTCCGATGACCACGACGACCGACAGCGACCGACGACCAGCGACAGCGCCGAGATCGGCGACAGCGACCACATCATCACCACCGCTATCACCACCACCCAGAGGATGAGGCAGAGATGAAGCAGTTCGGCGAATCGGCCCTGCAGGCGTCCGGCGAGATCGCGCACGAGGGCACGCCCGAGCACCCGGCGGGGCAGATCTCCTTGGGGTCCACCGGAGGCCTCGGTGCACGCGGCAGACTCCTCAGCGCCTCGGAGGGCGAGAGCGGCTACAGCCACGATCTGCCGTGGACCACCATGACGGCCCCGTGGTGAACGGTTCCAGCCAACTAAGCCTTAAATGAGCCGAATTGGCCCGCTGCCGTCGAGGATTGGGCTCCAGTAACCTGCGGCCATGCGAGCGACTTCGCCGGTCATCGTCGGACGGGACGAAGAGATCGGACTGCTGAGCAGCGCCCTGGACGCCGTACAACGGCGTTCGGGGCGCGCGCTGTTCCTCCTCGGGGAAGCCGGTATCGGCAAGTCCCGACTGGTGGGCGAGTGCGCCTACCGGGCGTACGGGCTCGGCATGCCCGTCCTGCGCGGCCGGGCCACCTCGACCGGGCTCGTCGTGCCCTTCCGCCCGCTCGCGGAGGCGCTGGCGTCCCGGTTCCGGGCCGCTGGCACCCCGACCGATCCGGAGCTGGCGCCCTACCACCCCGCGCTGGCCCGCCTGGTCCCGGAGTGGCGCAAGGACGGGTCCCCCGGCTATCCGGAGACGGTCGTGGAGCTCGCCGAGGCCCTGCTGCGGCTGCTGTCGGTGCTGGGCCGGGAGGCGGGCTGCGCGATCCTCCTGGAGGATCTGCACGACTGCGACACGGAGACCGTCGCGGTCGTCGAGTACGTCATCGACAACCTGGCCGATCTGCCCATCCTGTTGCTGGGCACCCTGCGTCCGGAGCCGGGCTCCGCACTGGACCTCGTACGCTCCGTCGAACGCCGGCACGCCGCGACCGTGCGGGAGCTGGGCCCCCTCCGCGACGACCGGGTGCGGGCGCTGACGGGCGCCTGTCTGGAGGCGCGGCCGGAGGAGATACCCGAGTCGGTGCACCGCCGGCTGGCCGAGCGTGCCGCGGGCAACCCGTACTTGCTGGAAGTCCTGCTGGCGGACCTGCTGGACACGGGGCGGCTCCGGCGGACGGACGAGGGGTGGGAGGCGGTGGACCAGCCGGGCGGCTCGGTCCCCTCGGACATCGTCCGCAGCTGGGCCCGCAGGCTGGAGCGGCTGGACGAGCCGGTGCGGGACCTCTTACTGGCGTCGGCCACCCTGGGCAGCCAGTTCTCGGTGACCGTGCTCCAGACCGTCACCGGTTTCGAGGACCGGGCCCTGTTCACGCATCTGCGCTCCGCCGTCGAAGCCGGTGTCATCGCCCCCGACGGCGCGGCCCCCGACCGCTACACCTTCCGGCACTCGCTGACCGCCGAGGCCCTGATCTCCTCGCTCGCGCCGGCCGAACGCGCCTCGCTCGCCCGCCGCGCCGCCGGGGCCATCGAGCACGCCGGGCAGCCGCTGGACGAGGACGGGCGGCAGCTCGTGGCCTCGTTGCAGCTGGCGGCGGGCAACCGGGCCGGAGCGGCCCGCCAGTTCGCGGAGGCGGGAAGACGGATGCTCGCTTCGGGGGCGCACGGCTCCGCCGTGGTGCTGCTGGAGCGGGCGCACCCGCTGGCCGCCGAGACCGACCGGGCCGCCGTCGCCGAGTCGTTGGCGGTCGCCCGGGCCGAGGGCGGCGATCTGGACGGCGCGCTGGCGCTGGCGGACGCGCTTCCGCCGGTTCCGGCGCGTTCCGAGGCCGCCGCCCGGCGCGGCCTGATCCACATCGAGCTGGCCTGGGCCGCGGTCATGGCGGAGCGCCCCGCCGACGCGGCGCTCCAGGTCGAGGCGGCCCGGGTGCTGCTGGGACCGTCGCCGCCGCCGGGCCGCCGGGCCGCGCTCGTGGTGGTCGACGGGTACCTGGCGCTGCTTCCCGGGCACGGGCGGCCCGGACCCGAGCCCCGGGATCCGGCGGGCTCCGAGCGGGCCGTGCGGGAGGCCGCGGAGACCGCGGAGGCGGAGGGGCTGCCCGTGGTGGCCTGTCAGGCGTGGCAGTTGCTGGCGCTGCTGCGGCGCGAGGAGGGCTTCGACGCGGCGGACGCCGCACTGGAGCGGATGCTGTCGATCTCCACCGAACACGCCCTGCCGGTCTGGCGGGTGGAGGCGCTGGTGCGGCTCGGGGCGAACGCCTTCATGCGGACCGGGGACGCGGCCCGGCTGCTCTCGGCGCGGGCGGCGGCCACCGAGCTGGGGGCGCTGCTGCTGACCCGCACGGTCGACGGGCTGCTCGCGATGAACGCGGTGATGTGCGCCCGGTGGGAGGAGGCGCAGGAGATCATCGACCGCTCGGCGGAGGCCAGCGCGCGGGTCGGTGACCGGTCCGCCCACCGCTACCTGCTGCTGGCCGGGGCGACGATGGCCGCGCACCGGGGGCGGCGGCGGGACATGGACCGGTCGCTGGCCGCGTTCCGGCGGGCGGGTGGCGAGCAGTCGCTGCTGGTGCCGCTCCGGTCGGGGCTGTGCCGGGCGTTCGGGGCGCTCCTGGAGGAGGACCGGGAGCGGGCGGCGGCGGATCTCGACGAGGCGCTGGCCTGGGAGGCGGACCACCCGAGCTACTACTACCTGAGCGGGCGGTACGGGCTGCGCCCGCTGCTGCGGGTGCTGGCGGGCGACGCGGACCGGGCGGAGCTGGAGGAGGCACGGGCGACGCCCGGGGGGTGTCTCGCCTGGAACCGGCAGTTCCTGGAGCTGGCGTCCGCGGTGCTGCTGGGGCGGGAGGGGGACGCGGCCGGGGCGGCCCGGCGGATGGCGTCGTTCGACGGGCGGTCCGCGCCCTTCCCGGTCGCCCGCCACCTGGGGCTGCGGCTGGTCGCGGACGCGGCCCGCGCGGACGGGTGGGGCGAGCCGGTGGCGTGGCTGCGGTCCGCCGAGGAGTTCTTCTACGGGGCGGGGGTGCAGCCGGTCGCCTCCGCGTGCCGGGCGGCGCTGCGGCAGGCCGGGGCCAGCGTGGGCCAGCACCGGGGCGGCTGGGACCGGATCCCGTCGCCGCTGCGGTCCAGCGGGGTGACCCCGCGCGAGTACGAGGTGTTCGTGCTGCTGCCCGAGCGGCCCGGCAACCAGCAGATCGCCCGGCGGCTCTCCATCTCGCCCCGCACGGTGGAGAAGCACATGGCCAGTCTGCTGAGCAAGACCGGGCGCGCGGACCGGGCGGCGCTGTGCGAGTTCGCCGCCGAGTGCGCCGTCGAACCGGCCTGAGCCCCGACCCGCCCGAACCGGACCGGCCTGAGCCGCGATCCGCCCGGACCGGCCGGGGGCGGGGTCCGCTCCGGGGCCCATGGGGGCCGGGGCGGGCAACATGGGGGCAGCGGGCGGTTTCGGTCGGGTGGCCGGGCGGAAAATGCGTGCGGGGCCCCGATGTGCGGGGGTCGGGGGGGCCAGCAGGATCGGGCGTACGTACGGACCAGTCCGCCGCCCGTCCCCGTTCCGGAGGCCCGCTGATGACCCGACCTCCCGCCCGTACCGGCTCCGCAGGTGCGGTGCACGTCTCCCTGCTCGGCCCGCTCACCGCCCGGCTGGACGGCCGTGAGCTGCCGCTCGGCCCGCGAAAGCAGCGCCTGGTCCTCGCCACGCTGCTGGCCCGCCCCAACACCCCCGTGCCGGTGGGCGTGCTGACCGACGCGGTGTGGCCGGACGACCCGCCCCGGACCGCCCGCAAGAACCTCCAGGTCTACGTCAGCGCCGCCCGCACCCTCCTGGGGCCCGCCGGGGACGGGGGCCGGGACCGGGTGGTGCACGGTTGCGGGGGCTACCTCCTGCGCATCGCCGAGGCGGAGCTGGACACCCTGCGGTTCGGGGCGCTGGCCCGCGCGGGGCGGGCGGCGGCCGGCCGGGGCGATCTGCCCGGCGCGGCCCGGCTGCTGCGTGAGGCACTGGACCTGTGGGAGGGGCCGCCGCTGAACGATCTGCGCGACTCCGTCGGGGTCGCCGAGGAGGCCGACCGGCTGGAGGCCCGCTGTCTGACGGTGTTCGAGGACTGGGCGGAGACCGAGATCGAGCTGGGCCGGGCCGCCGTCGCGGTGGACGGGCTGCGGGATCTGGTGGAGCGCCACCCGCTGCGGGAGCGCCTCCGGGCCGCCTGGATGACCTCCCTGCACCAGTCGGGGCGGCAGGCCGAGGCGCTGGCGGTGTACGACGACTACCGGCAGCTGATGTCGCGGGAGCTGGGGCTGGAGCCGTCTCCGGCGATGGCGGCGCAGTACCGCTCGATGCTCGGCCGGGGGCGTGAGGCCCGGCGGCCCGCCGCCACCCGGGAGGCGGGGAGCGCGGGGGCGCTGCCCGCCTGTACGGGCGCGTTCACCGGCCGCCGCGACGAACTGCGGGACCTGCTGGACGTGCTGGGCGGTGGCGAGGAGCGGGTGGTGGTCGTCTCGGGTCCGGCCGGGGCCGGGAAGTCCGCGCTCGCGGTCCGGGCGGCGCATCTGCTCGCCGACCGTTTCCCCGACGGGCGCGTCCACGTCCGGGTGCGCCGGGAGGACGGTACGGCCCGGAGCCGGGCGGAGGTCCTGGCCGAGCTGGGACGGCTGTGCGGGGTGGCCGGCGCCGCGCCCGCGGGGGCGGCGGGCGGCCCGGCGGACGCGCGCGGGGCCACGGCGGCCCTGGCGGACGCCTGGCAGGGGTGGCTGGCCCGGCACCGGGCGCTGGTCGTCCTGGACGGCGTGCCGGACGAGGCGGCCGTCCGGGGGCTGCTGCCCCGGTCCGGGAAGTGTTCCGTACTGGTCACCGCCCGGGGGCAGTTGGCGGGTCTCGCTCCGGTACACCGGATCGCGTTGCCCGCGCTGGCGGACGGTGAGGCGCTGGAGCTGCTGGGGAAGCTGATCGGGGCCGGGCGGCTGCGGACCGACCCGGGGGCGGCGTTACGGATCGTCCGGGCCTGCGGGGCGCTGCCGCTCGCGGTCGAGGTGAGCGGGATGCGGCTGGCGGTGCTGCGGCATCTGCCGCTGGCGGAGTACGCGGCCCGGCTCGACGACCCGTCGGCCGCGCTGGACGAACTGGTCGCCGGGGACGTCTCCGTACGGGACCGGATCGCGTCCGGCTGGCGGGACCTCGGGGACGGCGACCGGTGGGCGCTGGGCCGGCTGGCGGAGCTCGCCGAGGACGGGGGCTTCGCCCTGGACCGGGCCACGGCGGCGCTGGGCCGCGGGGAGCGGGCGGCGATCCGGGCCGTGGAGTCGCTGATCGGCGCGGGGGCGGTGACCTCGCCCGCCGGGGAGGTCACCGCGCACGCCGCGCTCTACGAGGTGCCGAGGCTGCTCGCCCTGTACGCCCGTGAGCGGGAGGCTGCCGCCCTGCCGGGGGCCCCGGACCGGCCGGAGGCCCCGGACCTGCCGGGTGTGCAGGCCTCCGCGCTCATCCCAGGGTGAGCAGATCCAGCAGATCGTGCGGCCGGTCGCCGGCGGGGGCCCCGAGGGAGGGTCCGCCGGCTTCCGCACCGGCCAGGAAGTACAGGGACAGCAGCAGCCCCGCCGCTCCGGTGGCCAGGTCGGCGGAGCAGCGCAGCAGCCCCGCCCCCGGGACGAGCAGCCGGTCCTCGTCGGCGACCAGGTGCCAGGACAGGTTGCGTACGGAGGCCAGGACCCCGGGGGCCGTACGGCCCTCCGGCGACAGGGCGCCCGCCACGGCCATGAGCCCCGCCCGGCCGGTGAACAGCCCCGGCTCGCGGACGAATTCGAAGGCGCAGCCCCTGGCCACCCCGGGCAGCAGGGCGGCGAGCTCCGGGGACTCGCGGCGGGCCAGCCAGGCCCGGGCCACCAGGGCGAACCCGCCGCTGCCCTGGTCCAGGTAGAGGAAGTGCCGTCGGCCGTCCTTCACCTGGACGGTGCCGTCCGGCATGGTCACGCAGTGGGCCGCCTCCGCCTCCAGGGCCCGGCCCGCCGCGAGAAGGAACCGCTCGTCGCCGGTCATGGCGTGCAGTTCGAGGTGGAGCAGGGCCGCACCGCTCAGCCCGCGCAGCAGACCCGCCGAGGCGGGGGCGCGCAGCCCCGGCACGGACTCGCCCCGCACCAGCCGGTCGAGGTCGTGGGCGGTGCGGGCGGCGGCGTCGACGAGGTCGTGGTCGACCTTGGCGTCGGGCGAGGCGCCCTCCGCGCGCTGGGGGCGGGCGAGGCGCAGCGCGGCGAGGGCGACGCCCGCGCGGCCGTTCATCAGGTCGGCCGAGGCGGACGGGGGCGCGGCGGCGCACCGTTCGTAGAGTTCCCGGCCCTCCTCCCGGCGGCCCAGCGCGGACAGCACCACCGCGGTGCCCGGCAGCCCGCCGTAGAGGCCGCCGGGCGACGCGGGATCCTGGCGCCGGGCGGTGTCGGCGAGCCAGTCGGTCCAGGCGGGCGGCACCGGGGCGCCGGTGCGGTGCAGGGTGTGGAGCACCCCGGCCGCCCCGTGCGCGACGTCGGTCCCGCCGGTCGAGAAGGCCTGGGGGTCCCCGGGGAAGAGGCGGTCGGTGCGCTCGGGCGTCGCCCCCGCGTGGATGCCCCGCAGCAGCCGGTCCCGCAGCCCGGCCCAGTCCGGCCGCGGCCCTTCGAGGAGCGCGGCGGTCTCCCGCTCGCGGCCGTCGGTGCTCTCCGCGGCCCGCAGCGCCGCGGGCCTGCGCGGTCCCGCTCCGGCGTCCAGGCCGTACCTCCGGCGGGCCCAGCGTTCCAGCGTCAGGGCCTTGGCCCGGTCGTGGCCGGCCATCTCCATGATGGGCATCAGCATGTAGAGCCAGGTCGCCCAGAGCGCGTAGGCGTCGGCCTCGGCGCCGACGGTCCCGGCGGGCGCCTGGAGCCCCGGTGCCCCCGCCACCGGGGTGTCCGGGTCGTCGAGGGCGGTGGCGTACTCGAAGTCGATCAGGGCCACGCGGCCGTCGGGGCGGATGATGACGTTGGAGGGGTGCAGGTCGCCGAAGCGCAGACCGCGCTCGTGGACGGCGGCCAGCGCCGCGGTCAGCCGCTCGGTCACCGACTCCACCCAGTCGGTGTACGGGGCGAGTTCGGCGGCCGTGCCGGTGGTGTGGAGCAGGGCGAAGCGGCCGACGATCTCCTCCAGGAGGGTGGTCCCCTCGATGTGCTCCTCGATCAGGAAGTGGTGCTCCCACACGGTCCGTACGCCGTACACCTCGGGAACGCAGTCCAGCCCGGCCAGCGCGGTCAGGGCCCGGTGCTCGCGGCGCAGCCGGGTGACCGCGTCGTCGCCCGCCTCGTCCAGCCCGCTGTGCGGCCTGGCCTCGCGGAGCACCACCCGCCGGCCCGTCTCCCGGTGCCGGGCCAGGTAGATGCCGCCCGCGTTGGAGAACTGGAGGGATTCGGAGACGTCGTAGGGGAAACCGGCGTCCCCGGCCGCGGCGCGGGCCGCCAGGTGCGGGCGCAGCGCGTCGGGGACGGTGACCCACGGCGGTATCCGGAACACCACCCCGCGCTCGTCGGGCACCAGTTCGCCCGAGGGGTGGCGCAGGGCGAGGACCCGTTCCCCGTTCCCGTCGAGGCACCAGCGGGAGACGAACGCCCCGTACCGGATGTACACCGGGGCGTCGCCGATCCGCAGGTCGCTGAGGATGTAGGGGCCGCGGCGGCCGGCGAGGGCGCGGGTCAACTCGTCCAGCACCCGCAGGAAGACGCGCTCGTCCGGCGGGTAGAGCGTGATGAACTTCCCGGCGCCCGCCCGGGACATGTACTTGCCCGACATCAGCAGGAGCGCCCGCTCGCTGCGGAGGAACTTGAACGGCACCCCGTGGGCCCGGCAGATCCGGGCGGTGTCGAGCAGGGTCTCCTCGGCCTCCTCCGGGACGGTGGAGACGTGGATCTTCCAGCCCTGCCCGGCCGGTTCACGGCCCTCGGGGAGCAGGGAGGTCCACAGCCCGCCCGCGACCCGGCGCCAGCCGTCGGCCGGCGGCTCCGAGTCCAGCGGGTAGCGGGTGCTCTCGTCCTTCAGCCGGGCAGGGGTCTCGTAGTACGTACGGTCGGCGAGGCAGTAGAGCTGGGTCTGCTGGAGACCGGGCACGGGATCCTCCTCAGGGTGTGCCGGGGCCCGCGGCGTCGGGGGCCGGCCCGGCCGTGGTCCGCTCCGGGGCGGTCGCCGGGCGGGTGGGGACGGTTCCGGCCGGTTCCGGGTCCGGCCGTTCGGGCAGCTGCGGCGTCGCCGGCTCCTCCCGCGGCTCCGGCGCCCCGGCCGCATCCGGCTTCTCCCCCACCGCACCCGCCCCGGCGCGGACGGACGGCGCGAGCGTCACGACGGCCGCCGAGACGGCCAGCACGCAGCCGATCACGACGAAGGCGGCGCTGCTGTCCAGCGTGGTCAGCAGGAAGCCGCCGACGAGCGGGCCGAACGGCTGGACCAGCGAGGAGAGGAAGCCCGCGGCGCTCTGCACCCGCCCGATCCGGTCCTCGGGGGTGACGACCAGCAGGGTGGAGAGGAAGCCGATGCTGGCGACCGTCGAGAGGCACATGCAGAGCGCGCAGAGCAGTCCGGCCACCAGCGGGCTGCTGAGCCAGGCCAGGACGCCCGCCGTCGCCACACAGCTCCAGCAGGTGAGGACGATGAGCGTCCGGACGTGGCGCTCCGCGGCGAACCGGGGCGCGATCAGCGCACCGGCGAGGGCTCCCGCCGAGACGCAGGTGATGACGAAGCCGCCGCCGAGGCCGGAGCGCCCGCCGTCGGAGAAGACGGCGAGCGCCGTGAAGGTGAGGGCGCCGAAGGAGAAGTTCATGCCCAGCCCGAAGACGAGCAGCACCGTCCGCAGATAAGGCAGTTGCCACAGGAAGGAGAGTCCCGCGGTGAGCTCCCGGCGGCTGAACACCGAGCCCGCCCGGCTCCTGGCCTTCGAGCGGGTCCGTACGAGCGCCACACAGACGGTGGAGAGGAGCAGCCCGAGGAACTGGGCGGTGAAGGGCAGGGCCTCGTGCACGCCGAACAGGGCGCCGCCGACCAGCGGCCCGACCAGCCGGGCCGTGGAGGTACGCGCCTGGAGCCGGGCGGTCGCCGTGCTCATCCGGTCCGGCGGCACGACCGCGCGCATCAGACCGAAGGCGGCGGGGGCGTAGACGCTGTTGAGCACGGCGCCGGCGGTCGCGACCAGGAGGACGAGGGCCATCGGGGCGTGCCCGTTCCACACGGCGACGGCCAGCGCGGTGACGGCCGCCAGGCTGCCCACGTCGCACAGCCGCATCAGCCTGCGGCGTTCGACCCGGTCGGCCATGACCCCGCCCGGCAGCATCGTGATCAGCACGGCGCAGACGGCCACGGTTCCCACGGCGCCGGCCTGCACGGCGGAGCCCGTCTCCTTGAGGACCAGCAGGGGCAGCGCGATGGCACTCATCTGGCCGCCGAGAACGGCGAAGAGGCCGCTCAACCAGAGCAGCCGGAAATCCCGGTTGGAACGGAGCGACTCGGCCATCGTGGGCTCCCGTCGGTGGTGGTCGTTCGGCTGCGCGGGACGGGGCGGCCTCCGTGGTGCGCGGAGGCCGCCCCGGCTCAGGCCGGTGCCACGGCCGTGGGACTCGGGGCCCGTCGGGCGTGGCTCAGGGCGGTGCGGCCCTGACGGCCGCGTGGTCCGTCCGGTCAGCCCAGGACGAGGCTCACGGTGCTGACGCAGTTGCCGGGGACGTCGATGATCTCGTGGTTGCCGGCCGTCTCCTGGAGGTCCAGGACGGAGTGCGCCTCGACCTCGGGGGTCTCCTCGGCGTCGCCGGCCTCGGGCTTGGTGTTCTCGGACATGATGGTCTCCATCCACTCGTCACAGCGGGGCCGGGTTCCGTCGGGGATCGCCCCTCGGTGTCCGGTGCGGCCGGCTGGTGCCTGCCGTTGCCGAGAACGTTAGGAAGCCGGGCCTGGCAATCGCTTCGGCGTCGGTATGGCGCCGGTATCGGGCCAGTTGACGGTGTACGGGGGCCGGTTCGCGACCGTTCGCGGCGGCCCGCGGACCCGCTCCGACCTGGGCCCATACCGCCGCCGAACCACCTTCGGACCGTCCCCGAACCGGTGCCGCGCAGCCTGGGTACGCGCCCGACGCGCCCCGGCCCCGAAGGAGGCGGCCCGCATGGAACTCGCCGAACTCGTCGCACGGCGGCCCTTCCCGGCCGCCGGTCTGCTCCTCGGCCTCACCCGGCGCTGCCCGCTGAGCTGCGCGCACTGCTCGACCGGGTCGGACCTGTTCACCCGGGAGGAGCCGGACGGCGGTCAGCTGGAGCGCTTCGTGGGCTCGTTCACCGAGGTGGACCGGCCCGACATCGTCATGCTCACCGGCGGGGAACCCCTGCTGCTGCCCGCGCTCGCCGAACGGCTGAGCACCCTGGCGCGCGGTGCCGGGTCCCGTACCGCGCTGCTCAGCGGCATGTTCTTCGCCCGGTCCGGGAGCCGGCGGGGCCGGAGGGGCGCGGCGATTCCCCCCGCGATCCTGCGCGCGATCCGCTCCGTCGACCACTTCTCGGCCTCCCTCGACCTGCACCACGAGCGCGAGGTGCCGCGCGCCGACGTGTTCCGCGCCCTGCACCGGATCCGGGACGAGGGCGTGGCGGTGAGCTTCCACCTCACCGGGACCGGTGCGGCCGACCCGTATCTCGCCGACATCACCCGGGCGGTGGAGCGGGAGTTCGGCGGCCGGGTCCCCTGCCTGGTCAACGAGGTGCGCCCGTTCGGCCGGGCGGCCTCCTGGGCCAGGCCCGCCCGTACCGGCCCCGACCCCGCGGCGGCCTCCCCCTGCTCGATGGCCGCCTGGCCGGTGGTCGCCTTCGACGGCCGCGTACTGGCCTGCTGCAACCAGGACACCGTCGACAAGCGGCCCGTCCCGGCCCATCTGGACCTCGGGCACATCGGCGCCGACGACTGGGGGACCGTACGCGCCCGGGCGCTGGAGTCGCCGGTGCTGCGCATGCTCCGCACGGTCGGGCCGACGCATCTGGCCGCCCGGTACGGCTCCGGCCCCGGGGCGGGCTCCTACTGCGACGGGTGCCGGGCGCTGGGCGACGACGAGGCGGCGGCGGCCGGGGCGCTGGCCGTGGCGGGCGGGGCGGCCGGGGCGCTGCTGGACCTGACGGCCGCGGTGCGCGGCTCCCGGGAGGGTGCGCAGGGCGTCGTGCGCCGCCACGGCTGTGCGGCCTACGCGCCCCTGGTCGTCACGGGCGGGCCACCGCTGCCGGAGACCGAGGGGCGGGACGTCCGATGAGCACCGCGACCGACGGCACACGGGTCGGGCACGCGGGGGCGTCGGCCCGGCTGCGGGTCAAACTGCTGCTGCTGGAACCGGAGTTCCGGGACGCCACGCACCACATGTGGCGCGCCGACGGGCTGTTGCCGCGCTACCGGACGTATCTGTGCACCATGCACGCCGTCATCCGCGCCTCCGTCCCGCTGATGGAGCTGGCCCTCGACCGCACCCGCGCCCTGGCCGGGTCCGGCGATCCGCTGGCCGTGCCGCTCGCCGCGTACCTGGAGGAGCACATCCGGGAGGAGGCGGACCATGACGCCTGGCTGCTGGAGGACCTCCGGGCGGCGGGCGGCGACCCCCGGGACGCGCTCGACCCCCTGCCCTCCCCCCTGGTCGCCTCGCTCGTCGGGTCCCAGTACTACTGGATCGAGCACCACCACCCGGTCGCCCTGCTCGGCTACATCGCCGTCCTGGAGGGCTACGCCCCCGCCCCGGGCCTGACCGGCCGCATCGCCCGGCTGACCGGGCTGCCCGCCGCCGCGCTGCGGACCGTACGGGAGCACTCGGTGATCGACACGGAGCACCTGGACGAGCTGTACGCGCTGCTCGACCGGCTACCGCTCGACCGGGGGCGGGAAGCGGCCGTCGCGGTCAGCGCACTGCACTCCCTCGACGCGCTCACCAGGCTGTTCGTCCGGCTCGGGCGCTCCGCACCGGCGCCGTCGCTGCGGGGAGCCGGACTCGTCCCACCGATGGGAGTCACACCATGACCGGACCACCCGAGAACGGCGAACGGCCCGTGCTGCCCGCCGCCCTGTACGAGGCGGGCTTTCCCGTGGACCTGCTCACCGAGGAACAGCGCGAGGTGCTGTGCGGGCTGACGCCGGAGGAACTGGCGCTGCTGCTGGACGTCAAGGGCCGGCTGGACGCCGTGGGGCCGGAGGTCCAGGCGCACGGCGAGATCGCCGGCGGCGCCCTGTTCTGACCGGCGGGCGGTGACCGATCACCGGTACGGCCCCGGCGGCGGGTTCAGGGCCGCCGGGGCCGTACCCGCCGGGGCACGGGCGCCCGGTGCGCCCGCCCGGCCCCTCACCGCACACCGTCCGACCGCACGCCCCCCGACCGCGCACGGGCGCCTGACCGCACGCCACCCCGCCGCACGCGCGCACACCTGACCGCACGGCACCTCCGACCGCACGGCCCCCGGGAGAGAAGGACCCGCCATGAACTGCTCCTCGTGCCAGCAGGATCTGCCGCCGACGGCCCGGTTCTGTTCGTCCTGCGGGACCCCGTGCGCGGCCACCGGGGCCGCCGGGGCCGGGCCGGTCCCCGCCGCGCCGCCCGGTGACGAACGCAAGCCGGTGACCGTGCTGTTCTGCGACCTCGTCGGGTCCACCGCGCTGTCGGGGGTGCTCGACCCCGAGACCCTGCGCACGGTGACCCTGCGCTACTTCGAGGCGATGAGCGCGGAGATCGTGGCGCGGGGCGGCACCCCGGAGAAGTTCATCGGGGACGCGGTGATGGCGGTGTTCGGCGTACCGGTGGTCCGTGACGACGACGCCCGCCGGGCGCTGGCGGCGGCGCTCGGGATGCGTCGGGCGCTGGCCCGGCTGAACGAGGAGCTGGACGCCACTCTGGGCATCGAGCTGACCACCCGGATCGGCGTCAACACCGGGCAGGTGGTGGCGGGTTCGGACACGACCGCCCGGCAGGCCCTGGTCTCCGGGGAGACCGTCAACATCGCCGCCCGGCTGGAGCAGAACGCGGGCCCCGGCGAGATCCTGATCGGCCCGGAGACCCTGCTCGCCGCGGGCCCGACGGTGCGGGCCGAACCCACCGGGCCGCTGCGGCTGAAGGGCAAGCGGGACAGCGTGGAGGCCTACCGGCTGCTGGCGCTGGGCGCGGACGACCCCGAGCTGCTGCGCCGCTTCGACGTCCCCTTCGTCGGCCGCGACGCCGAACGGCGTTCGCTCGACGCCGCTTTGGAGCGAGCCGTCCGCGGCGGCGGGGCCGGGCTGCTGCGGGTCACCGGGGAGGCGGGCATCGGCAAGACCCGGCTGGTACGGGAGTGGCTGTCGCGACGGTCGGCGTCCGGCGCGCTCACGTACGGGGCGGGGCGGTGCCGCAGTTACGGGGACCACGGCACCCTCGCCCCGCTGGCCGACGCGGTGCGCTCGCTGGTGGCGGTGGGGCCCGCATCCGATGCCGGGCCGGGCTCCGGGGCCGGATCGGCGGCGGGGTCCGGGCAGGCGCCGGAGCCTGGGCCCGGGTCCGGTCATGTCTCCGGGCAGGCGTCCGGTCGGATGCCCGGCGCCGCGGACGACGGGAAGGACACGGCGGGTGGTCTGGCGGTCGACGACGCGATGGCCCTGCTGTCCGGGGGCCTCCTGCGCGACGGTACGCCGAACGCGCCGTTCGAGGACATGTGCGCGGCCCTGACGGCGGTCCTGGAGCGGGCCGCCCGGGCCCGCCCGGTCGTCCTGGTCCTCGACGACTGGCACGCGGCGGCCCCGTTGCTGGTCCGCACGGTGCGCCGGCTGACGGACGGCTCGGGGTGCGCGGGGGTCCTGGTGGTCTGCGCCGGGCGGCCCGACGGACCGGACGGCGCGGAGGGCCCGGGAGCGCCGGAAGGGCCGGACGAGGGGGTCGAGGGGGACGGGTCCGCCACCGGTGCGGGGCGCCTCCTGCTCACCGGTCTGCCGCCCGGGGAGGCGGCGCGGCTCGCCGCCGGTCTGGCGGGGCCGGACGCCGGGCCCGCCCCGGTGGACGACCGGCTCCTGGCCCGGGCCGGCGGCAATCCGCTCTACCTGGAACAGCTCCTGATCGGCGACCGGGCGGACCCGGCGGTCGCCGCCCGTCCGGGGGAACCGGCGGCCGAGGAGGATCTGCCGCCCACGCTCCAGGCCCTGCTGGGCGCGCGCATCGGCGCCCTGGCCCGGGCGGAGCGCGGGGTGGTGGACCTGGCCGCGGTGATCGGACGGGAGTTCACCGCGGCGGAGCTGGTCCGGCTGGAGCTGTCGCTACGGGCCGGGGAGGGGCACGACGCCGGGCAGCTCGCCGGGGCGACCGGCGCGGCCGGGGCGGCCCCGGAGCACCGGCGGCGCGTCGAGGAGGCGTTGGCCGTGCTGGGCCGTCGCCGGCTGGTGGAGTCGGGGGCCCCGGGGTCCCGGGAGCCCGCGCCCTACCGGTTCAGCAGCGGACTGGTGCACGAGGTCGCGTACGCCTCGCTGTCCAAGCGGGCCAAGGCCGAACGCCATGCCTGGGCGGCGGAGCTGCCCAGCGTGCTGCGCAGCGGCGACGGCGCGGTCGGCGGCCATCTGGAGCGGGCCTACCGCTACCGGGCGGAGCTGGGCCTGCTGGACGATCCGGCCCGGCGGCTGCGCGAGCGGGCCGCCGCGGCGCTGGGCCGGGCCGGGGCGCAGGCCGCCGCCCGGTCCGACCTGCACTGGGCGCACGGCCTGCTGGAGCGGGCGGTGGACCTGTGCCCCGGGGACCCGGCGGCGACCCGGCGGCTCGGCGAGGTACGGGTGGCGCTGGGCCGCACCGTGGAGGGCGCCGAACTGCTGCGCCTCGTCCGGGACTCGGGGGGCGACCCGGTGGAGGCCGCCCATGCCCGCCTGGCGCTCGCGGTGCTGGATCCGGGCGGTCCGGGTCCCGGCCCCGCCGCCGTGGCCCGGGCCGTGCTGCCGGTGTTCGAGGCGGCCGGGGACTCGGCCGGCCGGGCGCGGGCCCATCTGCGGCTCTCCCAGCAGTTCCAGCGGTCCGGTCGGCACGAGGAGGCGGAGCGGGACCAGGCGCGGGCCCTGGAGCACGCGGTGCTGGCCGGCGCGGAGCCGGAACGGGCCGGGGCGCTCGGCGCGATCGGCGTCTCCCTGTGGCGGGGGCCGGTTCCGGTGCCCGAAGCGGTGGACCGCTGCCGGTCGCTGCTGGCGGCGCACGGGGCGGGCCGGCCCACGGTCCGGGTCACCCTCAACTGCCCGCTGGCGGTGCTGCACGCGCTCCAGGAGCGGCCCGACGAGGCATACCGCTGCCTGGCCGAGGCGGAGCGGCTCGCCGGGAAGCTGGGGTTCGCCGAGGCGGAGGTCTTCCTCCCGGTGTTCCGGGCGGCGGTGGAGGCACTCCTCGGCAACGGCCCGGAGGCCCTGGACCTGCTGGGGCGGGCGGACGCGGCGGCCCGGCGCACGGGGGCGGCCGGGATGCGGACGGCGGTGGCGCTGGACGCGGCCCGCCTGGAGCTGGACGCGGGCCGGGAGGCCCCGGCGGCGGCCCGGCTGGCGGGCGTCGGCGACACGTCGGGGCTGAGCCGCGCGGACGCGGTGGACCTGGCGGGGCTGCGGGCCCGGCTGACGGTGCGCGACCGCCCGGAGGAGGCGGCGGAGCACGCGGACCGGGCGGTCCGGGCCTCGCTGCTCACGGACTCCCCGCTGGTGCAGGCGACGGCCGAGCTGGACCGGGCGCAGACGCTCGCCGCCCTGGGCCGGTGGCCGGAGGCCGAGGCCTCGGCCCGGTCGGCCGGGGCGCACTTCACGGGCAAGGGGCATCTGCCGGGGGTGCGCCGGGTCTCCGGCTTCCTCGCGCACCCGCCCCGGCCGCTGGCCACGACGAGGGAGAGGAGCTGACCGATGACGACCACGGAATCGGAACGGCCACGGACGGAACCGGAACGGCCGCGGACGGCCCCGGGGCAGGGGCTGACCTGGAGCCTGCGCGGGCGCGGCCCGGAGGACGTACCGGTGCTGGCGGACCCCGGGCCGCCGCTCGGCCGCCCCACCGGGCCCGCCACCGGGCGCGGGGTGCGGGTGTGCGTGGTGGATTCGGGCGTGGAGCGGGACCATCCGCTGATCGGCCCGCTCGCCGGTTCCTGGGTGGTCGTCAAGGACGCGGAGAGCGGGGAGATCACGGTCGAGCCGACGACCACCGGGGACACCTGCGGGCACGGCACCGCGTGCGCGGGCATCGTCCGCCGGACCGCCCCGGAGTGCGAGATCCACAGTGTGCGGGTGCTCGGGGAACGGTTCTCCGGCACCGGCGACGTCCTGATGGCGGGGTTGCGCTGGGCGGTGGAGCAGGGCTTCGACGTGGTCAACCTCAGCCTGTCGACGACCCGTACGCGGTTCGCGCAGGAGCTGCACAGCCTGGCCGACAGCGCCTACTTCGCCCGTACGGTGATCGTCGCCTCGGCCCACAACACCCCGGTGGAGAGCTTCCCCTGGCGGTTCGCGTCGGTGATCTCGGTGGGCAGCCACCAGGAGGACGACCCCGAACTCCACCTGTACAACCCCGAGCCCCCGGTGGAGTTCTTCGGGCCCGGCCAGAACGTGACCGTGCCGTGGCTGGGCGGCCGGACGATCCGCACCACGGGGAACAGCTTCGCCACGCCGTACGTCGCCGGGCTCTGCGCCCGCGTCCTGTCCGCGCATCCGCGGATGACGGCCTTCCAGCTCAAGAACGCCCTTTATCTGTCCGCGGCCAATGTGCGCCACACGCCGCGTCCTTCCACTGCGGCAGGAGATATCCGTGATGACTCCGAGAACTGATCCCGCTCCGTCCCTCTCCCCCACCGCCGCCGCCACGGTCGCCGACGCCCCGCGCCGCGAGCTGCTCCAGTCGGTCGTCGACGTGGCCCGCGCCATCTTCGGGGCCGAGGCCAGCTCGGTGTTCCTGCTCGACGAGGAGGCGGACGAGCTGGTCTTCCAGGCCGTGTCCGGGCAGGGCGAGGAGTTCCTGGTGGGCCGCCGGTTCCCGGCCGGCCGCGGGATCGCCGGGTGGGTGGCGACCTCCGGCGAGCCGATGGTGGTGGACGACCTGAGCTCCGACACGTCGTTCGACCGGTCGCTGGCCGAGTCGACCGCGTACGTGCCGAACGCCCTGATGGCGGCCCCGCTCATCAGCGAATCCCGGATCCTCGGGGTGCTGGAGGTGCTGGACCCCTCCCCGCAGGCCAGGTCGGGCGTCCGGGAGCTGGACCTGCTCGCGATGTTCGCCCGGCAGGCCGCGGCGGCGCTGCGGGTGGTCACCCCGGAGCCGGTCCGCGAGGCCGAGCAGCGGGCGGCGGCCGGCGCGGGCGTGCTGGACGGTGCGCGGCGCGAGGACGCGCTGAAGCTCCTGGGTAGCCTGGAGCGGCTGCTGCGCGGCGTCGGCTGAGGAGGCCGGCGCCCGGGCGGCCGTCAGCCCCGGGCCGGGAGCGCCCGCCGACCACGCGGTCGGGAGTAGCGACCGGCCCGGCGGGCAGGAGCGGGGCGTCGGCACAAGGGAAGGAACCGCACGATGAAGCTCGCATTCTCCACCCTCGGGGTGCCGGGAACGCCGGTCCCGGAGGTCGTCCGGCTCGCCGCCGGGAACGGCTATCAGGGGGTGGAGCTGCGCGTCCACCCCGAGGAGCCGGTGCACCTGGGGCTCTCGTCGCTGGAACGGGCCGATGTGGTCGAGGCGTTCAAGGCCGGCGGGGTGGAGATCCTGGCCCTCGCCGGGTATGTGAAGGCGGCTGCCGAGGGGGACGACGAACCGGTCCTGGCGGAACTGTCCGAGCTGGTGAAGCTCGCCCGGGACCTGGGCGCGTCCTACGTCCGGGTCTTCCCGGGCGGCGGCGACCAGGAGCAGGCGGAGGCCGACGCGACGGCCGCCCGGCGGCTCGGGGCCGTGGCGCCGGCCGCCGCCGACATGGGCGTGAGCATCCTGCTGGAGACCCATGACTCGCACCGGGCGGGCCTCGACGCCGCCCGGGTCGTCGCCACGGTCGGGCACCCCCGGGTCGGGGCGATCTGGGACGTGCTGCACACCTGGCTCGCCGGTGAGGAGCCGGCCGCCAGCCACGCGGTGCTCGCACCGCACCTGGGCTACGTCCAGGTGAAGGACGTGGCGTCGGCGGACGACCTGACCCCGTTGGCGCTGGGCTCCGGGGTGCTTCCGCTGGCGGAGTGCCTGGACGGGCTCGATCCGGACACGTGGGTGTGCTGGGAGTACGAGAAGCGCTGGCACCCGGGGGCGGCGGAGTTGCCGGGGCTGCTGGGCGCGGGGCGCGAGCACCTGCTGCGGCTCAGAGCGCCGAAGCAGTAGCGGCGGGCGGTACGAGGGCGCGGGGGCGGCGGGAGCCGGCGCACCCCGCGCCTTCGCATGCCCGCCGGAGGGCGTTCCCCCGCGCTTCCGGGCCGCTCGTTCCCGTCCCCCCGTTCGCGTGCGGGTCGTCACGCGAACGGCCGGGCCCCTTGACCGGAAGTTACTTTCCCTATAAGCGTACTCACTTGGAAGTTTCTTTCACCCCGGGAAGGAGCTCACGTGCCCCACCGCACCTCAAGACGCACCCTCCTCACCGCCACCGCGGCCGCCACGGCCGCGGCGGCCACCGGCGCCCTCGCCGTCCCCTCCGCCGCTTCCGCGCACCCCACGAACGCCTCCTCCGACCGCCGGCTGCGACGGATCATCGCCGGGATGAGCCTGGAGGAGAAGGTCGGCCAGCTGTTCGTGATGCGGGTCTACGGGCACTCCGCCACCGACCCCGACCAGGCGGACATCGACGCGAACCTCAAGGAGATCGGGGTCCGTACGGCCGCCGAGTTGATCTCCACGTACCACGTCGGCGGCATCATCTACTTCACCTGGGCGCACAACACCCGCGACCCGCACCAGATCGCCGACCTCTCCAACGGCCTCCAGCGCGCCGCGCTCGCCGGGCGCTCCCGGCTGCCGCTGCTCGTCTCCACCGACCAGGAACACGGCATCGTCTGCCGGGTCGGCGAACCCGCCACACTGCTGCCGGGCGCGATGGCCCTGGGCGCGGGCGGCTCGCGCTCCGACACCCGCCGGGCGGCCCGGATCGCGGGCGCCGAACTCGCCGCGCTCGGCATCAACCAGAACTACGCGCCGGACGCCGACGTCAACGTCAACCCGGCCAACCCGGTCATCGGCGTACGGTCCTTCGGCTCCGACCCCGCCGCGGTGGCCGCCCTGGTCGCGGAGCAGGTGAAGGGGTACCAGGGCGCGGGCGTCGCGTCGACCGCCAAGCACTTCCCCGGCCACGGGGACACCAGCACCGACAGCCACACCGGGCTGCCCGTCATCAACCACACCCGGGCCCAGTGGGAGGAGTTGGACGCCCCGCCGTTCCGCGCCGCCGTCCGGGCCCGGATCGACTCGATCATGACCGCGCACATCGTGGTCCCCGCACTCGACCCGTCCGAGGACCCGGCCACGCTCTCCCGGCCGATCCTCACCGGCATCCTCCGCGAGGAGCTCGGCTACGACGGGGTGGTGGTCACCGACTCCCTCGGCATGGAGGGGGTGCGCACGAAGTACGGCGACGACCGCGTGCCGGTCCTGGCGCTGCTGGCGGGCGTGGACCAGCTGCTCAACCCGCCGAACCTCTCCGTCGCCTGGAACGCCGTGGTGGCGGCGGTGCAGGGCGGCGAGATCAGCGAGGCGAGAGTCGATGAATCGATCCTGCGGATCCTGCGGCTGAAGGACCGGCTGGGCCTGTTCCGCGACCCGTTCGTCAGTCGGCGGGACGTCGGGCGCACGGTCGGCAGCCGCGCCCACCGGGCCGCCGCCGACCGGATCGCCGAACGCACGACCACCCTGCTCGCCGACCCGGGCGCCCTGCTGCCGCTCTCCCGCCGCAGCCACCGCGACCTGCTGGTGGTGGGGGCCGATCCGGCCTCCCCCTCCGGGACGACGGGCCCGCCGACCAGCACCCTGCGCGACGCCTTCGGCGAACTGGGCTTCACGGCGACGGCGTTGTCCACCGGTACGGCTCCGAACCAGGCGAAGATCGCCGAAGCGGTCGCCGCGGCCCGGGGCCGGGACGCGGTCGTCGTGGCGACGTACAACGTCACGGCGACCAGCGCGCAGCGCACCCTGGTCACCGCCCTCGTGGCGACCGGCGTCCCGGTGGTGGCCGTCGCCGTCCGCAACCCCTACGACATCGCCCACCTCACCGGGACCGGAGTCGCGGCGAGCCTCGCCGCGTACTCCTGGACCGATGTCGAACTGCGCGCCGCGGCCCGGGTGATCGCGGGCCACGCCGACCCGCGGGGCACCCTCCCGGTCCCGGTGCAGCGCGCGGACGACCCGACGCAGGTGCTGTATCCGGTGGGCCACGGCATGTCGTACTAGCCCTACGGCGGCCGGACGGCACCGCCCTCCGGCCACGGACGCAAAGCGCCCCGCGCACCTGGCGTGGCCCCGCTCGCGCGGGCCGCGCCGGGTGTACGTCTGGAGAGACGTATCGGGGGTTCTCCATGGATGAGCGCACTTTCCCGGGAGCCCGGCGCCGGCCGCCGGTTCCATCGCGGGCCCGGGTCACGGCCCGCGCCGCCGTGCCGGTCGTGCTCGTGGCCGCGCTCCTGCTGACGGCCTGCCGGGCCTCGGACGGGACGGCCGCCGACGACCGCGGGCACGCCTCCGCCGCCGCACCCGCGCCCGGCCCCGGCCCCGGCTCGCCCGGCCCCTCCCCCTACGGGGTGGTCTTCCTCGGCCCCGGCGACTGCAGTTCGCGCGGACCGGAGATCCGGGAGGTGTTCTGCCGCAGCGAGAAGGCCCTGGCCACCGTGCTCGCCCGGCACCTCGGCACCCCGGCGTCGGGCCCGCCCTGCCCCGACGCGACGGATTTCGTCCTGCATGTGTCGGAGACGGGCGCCGGGGCCCGTTCCCGGCTCACCACCGGTTACGCCTGCATGCGCAACCTGGAGCCTCCGCACCCGGGCGATCCGGGGCAGGGCGGCGGTCCGCTGACCGTGGTCGGGGACTGCGTCACGGGCTCCCGCGCGGGGGAGGTCACCGAGACCCCGTGCGCGGACACGGGCGGACGGGCACCGCGCTACCGGGTCGAGTCGGCGGTGCAACGGCGGGCGCAGTGCCCCGCCACCACGGACCTGTTCGTCGCCCTGGACGGGGACAGGCCGGTGGGCTGCGCCCACCGGTCACCGGGAGAGTGACCGGGGGACACAGCCCACGGGGACGGGCCGGGACGCCGGCGGAACCGTGCGTGGCCGGGACGCCGCCCGGAGAACCGCGCCTCGCCGTTACGGGCGCAGCGTGGCCTCGTCGCGCTCGACCTCGCCGTTGCGCAGGTCCAGCCTCTTGTCGAACTTCGCCAGCGGCTTCGCCTTGGCCGGGTCCGCCTCGACGGCCGCCGGGGCGACGCCCGCCCAGCGCAGGATGTCGGCGGTGGCCTTCGCCCGCTGGGCCTCCGGGAGACCGGAGACCCTCGAACCGTGGTTGCCGCCGGGGACGGTGTGGACGGCGCTGTCCTTCGCGCCGCGCCCGAGGCGGAAGGGCTCCGCGCTCCACGGGTCGTTCTCGCCGTTGACGTACATCATCTGCCGGGCGTTGTGCCTGACCCAGCTGTCGATGTCGCGCATGGCGCCCCGGTCGAACTTCATCGGGATGGAGCGGGGCACGAAGTTGCGCGGGGGCTGGTAGCCGTAGCGGCTCAGGTTGCCGAGCCAGGGCTGCTTGATGTCCGGCGATCCGAGCTGGGTGCCCGCCTGGTAGTAGTACGGGGTGTACGTCTGGAGACCCTGGTCGGCATAGCCGGAGAAGCCGACGATGCCGTCGACGGAGTTCCAGATGTCCTCGTCCGTCGCCTTCTTCGCGTCGGCGGGGATCTCCACGCAGTCGGCGAGCAGGCTGTACTGCCAGAAGGCGAACACGTAGTCCAGGACCGTGGCCTCGTAGGCGCGGTCGAGGGAGCCGACGGTGTTGAAGGTCCAGCCGTTGGCGGCGGCCTGCTCCTGGTACTTCTTCTGGAGCGGGGCCCGGCGGATCAGCGCCTCGCGCTGCACACCGGCCAGCTTGTCGCGGCACTCCTTCGTCCCGACGTCGCGGAAGAACCGGTCGTACGCCGAGTCCTCCTTGTCGTTGACGTCGTTGGGCGCGACGTAGGCGACGACCCCGTCCATGTCCTTCGGGTAGAAGCGCTCGAAGTACGTGGCGGTCATGCCGCCCTTGGACCCCCCGGTGGCCAGCCACTTCTTGTCGTAGATCTTCTTCAGCGCCGTGAACACCCGGTGCTGGTCGCTGGCGGCCTGCCAGATGTCCAGCTTGGACCAGTCGGCGGGGGCCGGCCGGGACGGGGTGAAGTAGCGGTACTCCAGGGAGACCTGGTTGCCGTCGATGATCTGCGTGGGCTCACTGCGGCTGGGGTTGGTCGAGACGTTGTAGCCGCTGGTGAAGAAGACCGTCGGACGGCTCACGTCCTTGTGCAGCAGGGTCAGGCGCTGCTGGAACGTGCCCTTGGACGGGCGCCGGTGGTCGACCGGCTGGGTGTAGTTGAGGACGAAGTAGCGGTAGCCCGCGTACGGCTTCTCCTCGATCAGACTCATGCCCGGGATGGCCAGGATGCGGTCCTTGATGTCCTCGTTGCTCGCTTCGCTGCCCGCGACGGCTCCGCTGCTCCGCTTCGCGGCCGGTTCCGCGGCGGTGGCCGCACCGGCCGAGGCCCCCGTGGCTCCGACCGTGCCTATGAGCACGGCGAGCGAGAGAACCCCTGTGAGTGACTTGCGCATGCACGCTCCCCTTGATTCACAACAGTCGCCGTGAACTTATCGGGGCAACACACGCCACGCCAGACCTGGTTGCCCGTGTCAGTGGGGAAGATCCGCCCCGGGGGCGAAGTTCGGCCGGCCGGGCGGCGGTGGTCAGCAGAGAATCCATCCGGTGGAGGCGGACTTCTTGCCGATCGCGCCGGTGGCCCGGACGCAGCGGTTCAGCGCGCTGACCGTGACGGGCCCGGCCATCTTCGTGTACGAGCCCTTGTCGGTGACCGCGCGACCGCCGCGCGCCTGGAGCGTGACGCTCATCGTCCGCCGCTTGCCGGGCTTCTTGGCGACGGTCACCGCGCACGCCTGCGCGCGGCTCTTGTAGACGCGCAGCTCTCCCGTGGAGAACTCGACGGTCTTCGCGGGGCGGCCGGAGCAGCCGGAGGCGGCCTGCGCGGTGGCGGGGGCGGCGAGGAGGGGGACGGACCCGGCGAGGAGGGGAAGGACGAGCAGGCGGACGAGCAGGCGCCGCGCCCTGGGCCGGGTCGGGCCGCCGGACGCCCCGGGCCCGGCGGACGTCCCCCGACCGCCGGGCGCCCCCGGTCCGGCCGGTAGCGCCGGTCCCGTCGACTCCGCAGTTCTGTCGAACACCTTCGCCCCCACCTGACGTCTGTGCGCACCCGTGCGTCCCTGGCTACGACGCAGCGGGCCCGCGGGAGGTTGCGTCACCGGGGCCACCCGGACCACGCGGCCCCGGCGTCACCCGGACCACGGGGCCCGGTGGACCAGCCGCGCGGGCCCGGTGGACCACGCGGCCCGGGGGCCGCTCAGACGCCCGCCGGCTCGTCCTCCCCTATGCCCTCGCCGATGAAGGTGCGCCACAGCCGGGCGTACCGCCCGCCGAGGGCGAGCAGCTCGTCGTGGGTGCCGTCCTCGACGACGCGCCCGTGGTCCATGACCACGACCCGGTCGGCGCGGGCGGCGGTGGTCAGCCGGTGGGCCACCACCAGCGTGGTGCGGCGGCCCGCGAGGCGGTCGGTGGCCTGGTTGACCAGGGCCTCCGTGGCGAGGTCCAGGGCGGCGGTGGCCTCGTCCAGGAGCAGGACGTCCGGGTCGACGAGTTCGGCGCGGGCCAGCGCGATGAGCTGGCGCTGCCCGGCGGAGAGGTTGCGCCCTCGCTCGGCGACCTCGTGGAGATAGCCGTCCTCCAGCGTGGCGATCATCTCGTGCGCGCCGACCGCCCGGGCGGCGGCCTCCACCCGGGCGTCGGTGGCGTCGGGCAGCCCGTAGGCGATGGCGTCACGGACCGTGCCGGCGAAGAGGTACGCCTCCTGCGGGACGACGCCGAGGCGGTGCCGGTAGGCCGTCAGGTCGAGGGTGCGCAGATCGGCCCCGTCGGCGGTGACCCGGCCGCTCGTGGGGTCGTAGTAGCGGGCGACCAGTTTGACGAGGGTCGACTTCCCGGCACCCGTCTCCCCGACGAACGCCACCGTCTGGCCCGCCGGGATGCGCAGGTCGACGCCGGTCAGGGCCTCCTCGTCGGAGCCGTACGCGAAGGAGACGTCCTCGAAGGCGATCTCGCCGCGCAGCGAGAGCACGTCGAGCGGTTCGTCCGGGTCCTCGGTCGAGGTGGGTTCGCGCAGCAGCTCCTGGATGCGGCCGAGGGAGACGGTCGCCTGCTGGTAGCCGTCGAAGACCTGGGAGAGCTGCTGGACGGGGGCGAAGAACAGCTCGATGTAGAGGAGGTAGGCGACCAGGGCCCCGACGGTCAGCGTGCCGTTGTCGACCCGTCCCGCGCCGACGATGATCACGGCGGCGGCGGCGACCGAGGCCAGCAGCTGGACGAACGGGAAGTAGACGGAGATCAGCCACTGGCCGCGTACCCGGGCCTGGCGGTAGTGGTCGCTGCGCTCGGCGAAGCGGGCGGCCCCGTCGTGCTCGCGGCCGAAGGCCTGGACGATGCGGAGACCGGAGACGGACTCCTGGAGGTCGGCGTTGACGGCGCTGATGCGGGTCCGGGCCAGCTCGTACGCCTTCACACTGCTGCGCCGGAAGAAGACGGTCCCGATGATCAGTACGGGCAGGGTGGCGAAGACGACCAGGGCGAGCTGGACGTCCAGGACGAGCAGCGCGACCATGATGCCGAAGAAGGTGACCACGGAGACGAACGCGGTGACGAGCCCGGTCTGGAGGAACGTGGCGAGCGCGTCGACGTCCGTCGTCATCCGGGTCATGATCCGGCCGGTCAGCTCCCGCTCGTAGTAGTCGAGGCCGAGCCGCTGGAGCTGGGCGAAGATCTTCAGGCGGAGCGAGTAGAGGATCCGCTCGCCGGTCCGGCCGGTCATCCGGATCTCGCCGGTCTGCGCCGCCCACTGGACGAGGACGACGACCAGCGCGATGGCGGACGCCGCCCACACCGCGCCGGTGGAGAGCCGGGAGACGCCCTCGTCGATGCCGTGCCGGATGAGGACCGGCAGCAGCAGGCCCATGCCGGCGTCGACGGCGACGAGCCCGAGGCTGATCAGCAGGACCGCGCCGAAGCCGCGCAGCAGCCGGCGCAGCCCGTAGGAGTCCTCCGGTCGCACGGCGGCGGTCTCGTCGACCTCGGGGGTGTCGGTGGCGGGCGGCAGGGCCTCGACCTGGGCGAGCAGCTCGGGCGTCGCGGGCATGCCCGCGACGGTGGTGTCCCGCTCCTCCTCCTCGCGGATCCAGAGTGCGGGGGTGATGCCGCGCTCCGCGTCGAACTCGGCGTCCAGCTCCTCCTGGAGCGCGCGGTCGTCCTCGGGGTCCGTCGCGGTGCGCAGCGGGCGGTGGCCGGGCGAGGCGCCGCCCAGCTCGTCGGGGTCGGTGAGGAGGCGGCGGTAGAGGGCGGAGGTGCGCTCCAGCTCCTCGTGGGTGCCGATCGCGGCGAGTTTCCCGCCGTCCAGGACGGCGATGCGGTCGGCGAGCTGGAGGGTGGAGCGGCGGTGGGCGATGAGGAGTGTGGTGCGACCCGCCATCACCTGCTTGAGGGCCTCGTGGATCTCGTGCTCGACCCGGGCGTCGACGGCGGAGGTCGCGTCGTCGAGGAGGAGGAGCCGGGGGTCGGTGAGGATGGCGCGGGCGAGGGCGACGCGCTGGCGCTGGCCGCCGGAGAGGGTGAGCCCGTGCTCGCCGACGGTGGTGTCGTACCCCTCGGGCAGGTCGGCGATGAACCCGTCGGCCTGGGCGGCGCGGGCGGCCTGTTCGATCTGCTCCTGGGTGGCGCCGGGGAAGCCGTAGGCGATGTTGGCGCGGATGGTGTCGGAGAACAGGAAACTGTCTTCGGGGACGAGTCCGATGGCGGAGCGCAGGGACGCCTGGGTCAGCTCGCGGACGTCGTGGCCGCCGATGAGGACGGCCCCGTGGGAGACGTCGTAGAAGCGGGGCAGCAGGAGCGAGACGGTGGACTTGCCGCTGCCGGACGCGCCGACGACGGCGACGGTCTCGCCGGGCTCCACGGTGAGCGAGAACCCGTCGAGGACGGGCCGCTCCTCGTCGTACCCGAAGCGGACGTCGTCGAACTCGATGCCGGCCGGGGCGTCGGCGGGCAGTTCCTTCGTGCCGTCCCGCAGGGAGGGCTCGGTGTCGATGAGCTCCAGGACGCGTTCCACACCGGCCCGGGCCTGCTGGCCGACGGTGAGGACCATGGCGAGCATCCGGACGGGTCCGACGAGCTGGGCCAGGTAGGTGGAGAAGGCGACGAACGTGCCGAGGGTGATCTCGCCCCGGGTGGCCAGCCAGCCGCCGAGGGCGAGCATGGCGACCTGGCCGAGCGCGGGCACCGCCTGGAGGGCCGGGGTGTAGCGGGAGTTCAGCCGGATGGTGCGCAGCCGTCCGGCGAACAGCCGGCGGCCGACCTCGCGGAGCTTGCCGGTCTCCTGGTCCTCCTGGCCGAAGCCCTTGACGACCCGGACCCCGGAGACGGCCCCGTCGACGACTCCGGCGACGGCGGCGGCCTGGCTCTGGGCGTACCAGGTGGCGGGGAAGAGGCGGGCACGGGAGCGGCGGGCGATGACCCAGAGGGCGGGGGCGACGGCGAGGGCGACGAGGGTCAGGGGCAGCGAGAGCCACGCCATGATCACCAGGGAGATGAGGAAGAGGAGGACGTTCCCGATGGTCATCGGGAGCATGAACAGCAGGCCCTGGATCAGCTGGAGGTCGCTGGTGGCGCGGCCGACGACCTGGCCGGTGGAGAGCTCGTCCTGCCGTTTCCCGTCGAGCCGGGTGATCGTCGTGTACATGTCCGTACGCAGGTCGTGCTGGACGTCCAGGGCGAGCCGGCCGCCGTAGTACCTGCGGATGTAGGTGGCTATGTAGACGAGGACGGCCGCGCCGATGAGCAGCCCGGTCCAGACGGCGAGGGAGCGGGTGTGGTCGGTGACCACGTCGTCGATGATCACCTTGGTGATGAGCGGCACGAGGGCCATGACGGCCATGCCGACGAGCGACGAGCCGAGGGCGAGCACGACGTTGCGCCGGTACCGCCACGCGTACCCGGTCAGCCGCCGGCCCCACCCCTGTTGCTCTGCGCCCGTCACGCGTTGCCTCCCGTTTCGGCCCGTCCGCCGGCCTGTCGCTGATCCAACTGTTCCACCGGTGGCCGGGGCCGCATCCCGTGCGCGTCCCGTCCGGAGCCCGCCGTCGGACCTCGCCCACCGCAAGGCACCAACGCCCGGGGCTGCGGATTTCATCCCGCCGCAACAAGCCGCAACAAAGGGGGCGGGAGACGGGACCGGGGTCCCGGGACCGGTTCGCCGCCCCGGCACGGTGGGTAGTCATCCGCGGCGGCACCGGCGGCCTCCCCGCCGGACGGCACCCGAAGGGGCGGGAACCATGGCGATCGACCGGCTCACCGAGGCCCACCGCTGCGGACGGCTCTACGCGGCGCTCGCCGCGCTGGAACGTCTCGGCGAGGGCGCGCACCACTCCCTGGGGAGGCCCGGGACACGGCGGCAGGTGTCCACCGAGCCGCGCAAGCACCTGACCGTGCACCTGTGGCAGGCGGGCCGGTATCTGGCCGCCGCCGCCGGGCGGGGCGAGGGTCCCGCCGCCGCGGTGGTGTTCCGGCAGCTGCCGGATCTGCTCCCGCTGCGCCGGGAGCTGCCCGGGGAGATCCGGGACCCGGCGGAGCGGGCCCGCTTCCAGGAGGGCGTCCAGGAGCAGGAGGCAGCGATCGGGAAGGCGCTCGCGGAGCTGTGAGCGGGCGGGCGCCCGGGTGACCGGGGCGCCCGCCGCCGGCTCACGCGCGCCGGCCTACAGGTGCGTCGGCTCGAACATCCGCAGCAGGGCCGGGAGGACGACCACGGACGGGCCCGGGGCCGCCAGCGCCTTGCCGAGGTCGGCGGCGAGGGACTCCGGTGTCGTACGGACGGCCGGTACGCCGAAGGACTCGGCGAGCGCCACGAAGTCCGGGCGGGACAGCTCGGTGGCGGTGGCCTCGCCGAAGGCTCCCGTCATGTACTCGCGCAGGATGCCGTAGCCGCCGTCGTCGACGATCAGCCAGGTCAGCGGCAGGTCGTACTGGCGGGCGGTGGCCAGCTCCGCGATGGAGTACATCGCGCCGCCGTCGCCGGAGACCGCGAGCACGGGCTTCGTCGGGTCGGCGGCGGCGGCCCCGATGGCCGCCGGGAAGCCGTAGCCGAGGCCGCCCGCGCCCTGGGCGGAGTGCATGGTGTTGGGGCGGCGCGCGTCGAACGCGGACCAGGCCCAGTACGCCAGGATCGTCATGTCCCAGAAGCTGGGCGCGGTGTCGGGCAGCGCCTCGCGGACGGCGGCGAGCACCTGCTGTTCGAGGGTCAGCTCCTGGGCGTCGATCCGGACCCGTACCTTCTCCAGCACCGTACGCACGCGCTCGGCGGCGCCCGGGTCCTCGCGGCGCTCCACCGCCTCCAGCAGGTCGGCCAGCGCCTCGCGGGCGTCGGAGTGGATGCCGAGGGCGGGGTGGTTGGACTCCAGCTTCCCGGCGTCCGCCTCGATCTGGATCACCCGGCCGCGCGGGCGGAAGGTGTGGTAGTTCGAGGAGAGTTCGCCGAGGCCGGAGCCGACGACGAGGAGGACGTCCGCGTCCTCCAGGAAGTCGGTGGTGTGCCGGTCCTCCAGCCAGGAGCGCAGCGAGAGCGGGTGCTCCCAGGGGAACGCCCCCTTGCCGCCGAAGGTGGTCACCACGGGGGCGTCGATCCGCTCGGCCAGCGCGCGCAGCTTGCCGGAGGCGTCGGAGCGTACGACTCCGCCGCCCGCGATGATCACGGGCCGTTCGGCGTTGGACAGCAGGTGGGCGGCGGTGATCGTCAGCTCGGGGCGCGGGTAGAGCTCGCGCGGGGTGGCGTCCATGGCGCTGACGACCGGCAGCGTGGTCTCGGCCAGCAGCACGTCCTGCGGGATCTCCACCCAGACCGGGCCGTGCGGGGCGGTCAGGGCGGACTCCCAGGCGGCGGCGACGGCGGAGGGGATCTGCGAGGCGGACCGCACGGTGTGCACGGACTTCACGATGTCGCGGACGGAGGCCTGCTGGTCGCGCAGCTCGTGGAGATAGCCGTGCCGCCCGCCGCCGAGCCCCGCCGTGGGGATCTGGCTGGAGATGGCGAGGACGGGCGCGGAGGCGGCGGCGGCCTCCTGGAGGGCGGCGAGCGAGGTCAGCGCCCCGGGCCCGGTGGACAGGAGCAGCGGGGCGACCTCGCCGGTGATCCGGCCGTACGCGTCGGCGGCGAACCCCGCGTTGTTCTCGACGCGGAGTCCGACGTAGCGGAGGGAGGAGCGGCGCAGCGCGTCGAACATGCCGAGCGCGTGCTGACCGGGCAGGCCGAAGACGGTGGTCGCGCCGAGCCCCTGGAGGGACTCGACGACGAGGTCACCGCCGTTGCGGCCGGCCGGCGGGTTCAGTACGGCGGCGGCCTGGGCGGCGGTGAGCTGCGGCCGGTCGTCGTGGTCGTGGCTCACTTGGCGTCCTCGGCTTCCTTCGCTTCCCGCTGCGCGGCGATCTGCCGGGACATGATCGTCGTCAGCTCGTACGCGGCGTGCGAGGCGGCCACGGAGGTGATCTCGGCGTGGTCGTACGCCGGGGCGACCTCGACCAGGTCGGCGGAGACCAGGTGGCAGGAGGAGAGGCCGCGCAGGATCTCCAGCAGTTCGCGGGAGGTGAGGCCGCCGGCCTCGGGGGTGCCGGTGCCGGGGGCGTGCGCCGGGTCCAGGACGTCGATGTCGATGGAGATGTAGAGCGGCCGGTCGCCGATGCGCCCGCGCAGCTGGTCGGCGATCTCGTCGACGCCGCGCCGCATGACGTCGGCGGAGGTGACGATGCCGAAGCCCATCTTCTCGTCGTCGGTCAGGTCCTGCTTGCCGTAGAGCGGGCCGCGGGTGCCGACGTGGGAGAGGGCGGAGGTGTCGAGGATGCCCTCCTCGACGGCCCGGCGGAACGGGGTGCCGTGGGTGTACTCGGCGCCGAAGTAGGTGTCCCAGGTGTCCAGGTGCGCGTCGAAGTGGAGCAGGGCGACGGGCCCGTGCTTCTTGGCGACGGAGCGCAGCAGGGGCAGGGCGATGGTGTGGTCGCCGCCGAGGGTCATCAGGCGTGCGCCGGTGCCCAGCAGGTCGTCGGCCGCGCCCTCGATGGTCTCGACGGCCTCGTTGATGTTGAACGGGTTCGCCGCGATGTCGCCGGCGTCGGCGACCTGCGCGAGGGCGAACGGGGAGGCGTCCTGCGCCGGGTTGTACGGGCGCAGCAGCCGGGAGGCCTCACGGATGGCGTTGCCGCCGAAGCGGGCGCCGGGGCGGTAGGAGACCCCGGTGTCGAAGGGCACGCCGACCACGGCGACGTCGGTGCGGCCGACCTCGTCGAGCCGGGGCAGCCGGGCGAACGTCGCGGGCCCGGCGTACCGCGGGACGCGGGAGGAGTCGATGGGGCCGCGCGGCGCGTCGGTGCTGCTCATGGGGTGTGCCTTTCCTTCGGTTTCGTACGGTGTCAAGTGTGCGGTCTTCTCAGCCCGTGCGGCGACGCTCAGCCCGTGCGGCCGCATCAAGCCCGTCCGGCGATTGAGGACGCCTTTGAGCCCGGCCCAACTCAGCCCGTGCGGCGATTGAGGACATCGGTGGGCTCGGCCGGATCCGGCGCAGGGGTTCCGTCCTCGAACGCCGGACGCGCTGGGTTGCCCGCGAGGCGTTCGCGCCACGCCGCAAGCACGGCCGCGTCCGTCGGCGGCGTGGCCAGCGAGACGACCACGTACACGGTCAGCGACGCCAGCAGCCCGTAGTAGATCGGCTGGTTGGCCAGAATCCCGTAGTGCCCCATCAGCCCGATCACCGCGAGACCCCCCACGCAGACCGCCGACAGCGCCCCGGCCGCCGTGCCGCGCCGCCACAGCAGCCCGCCGATGATCGGCACGAGCAGCCCGCCGACCAGCAGGTTGTACGCGACGGTGAGCGCCTCGACCACGTCGTTGAGCGCGATGGCGATGAGGATGACGCCGATGCCCATGATCAGGATGAAGGCCCGGTTCCCCTTGACCTCGTCGACCTCTTCGTGCGGCCCCTCGCCGCCCGCGCCCCGGCCGACCACCCCGCGGATCCGGGACCAGATGTCGTTGTTGGCGACGGTGGCGCAGGCGATCAGCGCACCGGAGGAGGTCGACATCACGGCGGCCAGCGCGGCGGCGAGCACCAGTCCGCGCACGCCGACCGGCAGCTCGTCCTTGACGATCGTCGCGAAGGCGGAGTCCGGGCTCGCCAGGTCCGGGTACATCACCTTGGCGGCGGTGCCGATGACGGCCCCGGCGATGGCGTAGACGAGGCAGTACGTACCGGCGACCGTGCCGCCCCAGCGCGCCGTCCTGTCGCTGCGCGCGGTGAAGACGCGCTGCCAGATGTCCTGCCCGATGAGCATGCCGAACGTGTAGATCAGGACGTACGTGAAGATCGTCTCGCCGCCGATGCCGAGCGGGTCGAAGTACTCGGTGGGCAGCTGGGCCTTCATCTCGCCGAAGCCGCCCGCCTTGACGACGGCGATCGGCAGCAGGAGCAGCAGCACCCCGATGGTCTTGACGACGAACTGGACCATGTCGGTGAGCGTGATCGACCACATGCCGCCGAGCGTCGAGTACGCGACGACGATCGTGCCGCCGAGGACGATGGCGACGGTGCGGTTCACATCGAAGAGGACGTCGAAGATGGTGGCGTACGCGATGGTCGAGGTGACCGCGAGCATCAGGGTGTACGCCCACATCACGACGCCGGAGATGATCCCGGCCCGGCCGCCGTAGCGCAGGTCGAGCATCTCGGAGACGGTGTAGACCTTCAGCCGGGCGATCCGCGCGGAGAAGAAGACGGACAGGGCGAGGAGCCCGAGGCCGATGGTGAAGACCATCCACGCGCCGGAGAGGCCGTACTGGTAGCCGAGCCCGACACCGCCGATGGTGGACGCGCCGCCGAGGACGATCGCGGCCATGGTGCCGGAGTACATCCCCGGCCCGAGGCGGCGGCCCGCGACGAGGAACTCGCTCTTCGACTTGGCGCGGCGCATGCCCCACCAGCCCATGGCCAGCATGCCGGCCAGATAGGCGACGATCACGGCGTAGTCGACAGCCATGGGCTTCCCTCCGTCTCGCGGAACAGATGTACGTGCGAGGAAGACGGTAGGTGGCCGAAAGCCGACGCTGAAGTGTACGTTTCCTCCCATCGCGACGCACTGAATGGATGAACCGTCCATGCCGAACTCCGCCACGGGCGCCTCGCAGCCGACTCCGCCGGCCGGCCCGCCGACCCCGCCCATCCCGCTGGCGGAGCTCCTGGCCCGGGAGGAGCTGGGCCTGCGCCTGATCGCGGGCCCGGCCGAGGCCGATCTGCTCTGGGTGCACACGTCGGAGATGGCCGACCCCTATCCGTACCTCCTCGGCGGCGAACTGCTGCTGAGCGCGGGCGTGCTGCTGACGGACCCGGACCACTACGTCGGCCGACTGGTGGAGGCGGGGGCGGCGGCGCTGGGATTCGGGGTGCGGCCGGTGCACGAGACGGTGCCCCGGGCCCTGATCGAGGCGTGCGACCGGGAGGGGCTGCCGCTGCTGGAGGTGGGGCCGAAGACCCCGTTCACCGCGATCGCGCGGGCGGTCTGGCGGCTGATGGCCGAGGCGCGCCACCGCGAGCTGCGCCGGGTGACCCGCGCCCAGCAGGCGCTGGCGACGGCGGCGGCCCGCCCCGACCCCGTAGCGGCGGTCCTGCACCAGCTCGCGACGCAGCTCGGCGGCCGGGCGGTGCTGCTGACGGCACGGGGCGAGGAGGTGCACGCGGCGGGCCGCGCCCCGGTCGAGGAGGTGCGCGCGGCGGGCCGCCGCCCGGACCAGGAGGCGGCGGGCGCCCTGATCCGGCTGGCCCGGGTGGTCGCCCGCGAACGCCCCGGCTCCCCGTCCTCGGCCACCGACACCCACGGCGGTACCCACCTGTCCGCGTACGCGCTGGGCGGCGGTCAGGGCCTGGTCCTGGCGCTGGCGACCCGGGGACGGGAGTCCGGCGACCACACGGTGGCGGGCATCGCGGTGGTCCTGCTCTCCCTGCTGGCCGCCCCCCACCAGGGCGCGGACGCGGCGGGCCGGTCGGCGGCCCTGGTCCGCATGCTCCTGGGCGCCTCCCCGGCCGAGGTGGCGCCGCTCCTGGGCTCCACCGACCCGGACGCCTCCACCGGCTCCTGGACGGTCGTCCACGCCCGCCGCGCGGACGGCGCCCCGGCGGACGCCCTGACGGCCGGGGCGCTGGGCGCGTCGCTGGGCACCGCCCTGGTCGACGCGGGACGCGGGCCCGGCGAGGCGGTACGGCTCCTGCTGCCGGGCGGCGGAGAGGGGCCGGCGGCGGGCGACGAGCCCCGGAACGGCGATCCCGCGGCGCCCGCGGCTCCCCCCGGGCGGGGCTCACCGCCCGGGGGGATCCGGCTCACCCCGCAGCCCGGCTGGACGCTGGGCGCGTCCGCCCCCACCCCGGTCACCGCTCTCGACACCGCCGACGCCCTGGCCGCCCGTGCCCTGGCCCACGCACGGGCGACCCGGTCCCCGCTGACGGTGGACTCCCCCACGAGGGGCCTCGCCGCGCTGGTCCCGCCCGAACAGGCCGCCGCCCACGCCCGCGCCCTCCTCGCCCCGCTCACCGCGCCGCTGGCCGAGACCCTGCGCTGCTGGCTCTCCCTCCACGGCAGTTGGGACCGTACGGCGGTGGCCCTCGGCGTCCACCGCAACACCGTGCGCCAACGCATCGGGCGGTGCGGGGAGTTGCTGGGCGCGGACCTGGACGACATGGACGTACGGACGGAGTTGTGGTTCGCGCTGCGGCAGGGGTGAGCCGGGGCGGTACGGGGCGAGGGGCACCGCGGCACTCCGCCCGGGGAAGCGGACGGCCGGATGCCCCGGGCGGGTCGGCGCACTACCCTCGCGCCCATGCCTCCCGTCGTGCGACGCACCCTGTCCCCCATCGAGACCCCCCGGGCGCTGCGCGCGCTCGGCGTGTGGACCCCGGCCGACGCCCCGGCGGGGAGCCTGCACCCCGGGGACGTGGGCTGGCTGCTGCGCCACGCGGACGCGACGGTCCACCTCTGGGTCGACGCCCGGGGCGCGGGACGGCCCGACCCCCGGCTCGACCCCCGGCACGACGCCGCGGCGCCCGTCGCGGTGGGGTTCCTCGACGGGCGCGTGCTCCGGGTGACGGCCGCGCCCGACGCGGATCTCGGGGCGCTCGCGGCGGACGCGCAGGAGTTGCTCGTACCGGGCAACGACTGGTCCGACGGCCTGCCCGTACCGGGGTGGCGCCCCGACCTGAAGGAGAGCCGGCTCGTCCTGTCCTGGACCCCGGAACCGGTGACCACCCGCGCCGAACCGGTCGGCGAACCCGACGCGGCCGACCGGGTGCTGGTGCACCGGGCGGCTTTCCCGGGGTCGAAGTTCGCCCTGAAGCACTGGGAGGCGATGCGGGCCTCCCCGGCGGGCCACCTGGCCGTGGAGACGCTCGTCCGCACCCCCGCCGGAGACCCCGCCGCAGCCGCGACCGGCTGGTTCGCGGGCGCGGGCCGGTGCGGCCTGCTCGAACCGGTCGGCACCCACCCGGACCACCGCGGCCACGGCTACGGCCGCGACGCCGTACGGGGCGCGTGCGCGGCACTCGCCGACCGGGGCGCGAGCGCGGTGGCCGTCCTGACGCCGGCCTCCGACGAGGCGGCGGTGGCGCTCTACACGTCGGCCGGGTTCACCGTCCTGCGCGAGTACCGCGACTGGAAGCGCCCCGACCGGGGGTGAACCCCGCCTCTTCGGCGGAACGCCGGGTCACCCCAGCAGACCGCCGAAGCGGACCGCCGACGGCTTGACGCCCAGGGTCGACTCGCCGAAGGAGACGCTGCCCTTCGCGACCGGGCCCGTACGGCTGCCCTTGAGGAGCCAGACGCCGCCCTGGTCGGTGTTCTCCCCGGGGGCGGCCACCGCGAGCGTGGCCCGAACCCCCTTGGCCGGGGCCACCACGTGGACCTCGCCGCCGAACGCGTCGCCCGGCTCGTCGACTCCGGGGACGTTCGCCGTCGACTGGCCGATCACCTTCGTGCCGGCGCCCGTGATGCCGGTGGCGCGGCCCTTGAAGACCAGGACCCCGCCGGCGTCCTCGGCCGCGCCCACGTCCTCGCCCGGCAGGCCCACGACGACCTCGCCGTAGCCGTCGCCGTCCAGGTCCCCCACCGCCGCGCTCGCGCCCATGGCGTCGCCCTTCTCGTCGGCGCCCGGCACGCCCGCGGTGGCCTGGGTGATCCACTTCGGCTTCACCGCGGTGTTCTGGCCCTTGGGTCCGCCGAGGACGACCGCCACGGCGCCGCCCTTGCTCGGGAAGTCCAGGTCGCTGTCCATGCCGGTGGGCTGCCGGGTGAAGACCAGGTCGGGGTAGGCGTCGCCGTTGACCGAACCGACCGTCATGGAGGAGTGCGTGAGGGAGGTTCCCGGCGCGGTGACGATGGGGGTGCGGGTGAACCCCGTCCCCGTCGACAGGTACAGCGACCGGCCACCGCAGTCCGGCTCGTCGTTGCAGCCGGTGCTCACCAGCAGGTCGTCCTTGCCGTCGTTGTTGATGTCCACGGCCTGCACGCCCTCGAAGACGATGGCGCCGTTGTCGACGGTGAGCGCCGTGCGGGTGCCGCCGACGGAACCGTCCGCGCCGATGTTCTCGTCCAGCACCACCTTTCCGTCCCACTCGGCGTGGTCGATGCCGGCCGCGTCGATCCGGCCGTCGCCGTCGAAGTCTCCCAGCGCGTACCCCTGGCCCTGATACGCGACGGCCCGGGTGCCGAGGCCGCCCTTGCCGCCGAACAGGATGATCCGCGGGCCCTTGCCGGCCGAGACCAGCAGGTCGGTGTAGCCGTCCCGGTCGATGTCGGCCGGGGTACCCGTGCCGAAGCGGGCGTTCGCGGCGGCCGTGCCGGGAACCCCGGAGGTGTTCTGGTGGATCACCCGGTGCCGGGCCGGGCTGACGCCCTGCGCGTCGCCCGGGTAGACCACCAGGTACCCGGCCTTCTTGAGGCCGGACGCGGTTCCGTCCGGCACCGAGGCGTACATGTCCTCGTAGCCGTCCCCGTTGAAGTCGACCTGCTGACGCGCGGCGGAGACCGGCGCGGCGGCGGTCGCCGTACCCGAGAGGGCCGGTACGGCCGCGGCCGTGGCCGCGAGCGTCACGACGATCGCGGAAGCGGTACGGAGCCGGAGCCGAGAAGTCTTCATCGTTGTTCATCCCCCTGATGTGCCTGCGTGCTCACTGGTGAGGAAGACCATCCGTACGGCGAATGGTTGTGCGCTCCGGGGCCCGTGCCCTTGCGTACGAGGGCGGCTCCGTCGCCATCTTCTTGCGCTTGCGGCAAGATCGCATGCATATGGCGCAAGTCCCCGTACGCTCGATTCCATGGCTCACGGACACCAGCACCAGCACCAGCACCAGCACCAGCACGAACATGCGGCACACGCCCGCGGCTCCGACGCGACGCCGAACGGTCTCCCCGAGATCCTCGATCTCGACGCCGCCCTCTTCGCACCCCACCTGACCGCGCTCACCGGGCGTATCGCCTGCCTGGCCGGTGACGACGTCCGGAGCGTCGTCGACCTCGGCTCGGGCACCGGGACCGGCACGTTCGCCCTGCTGGAGCGGTTCCCGACCGCCCGGGTGACCGCCGTCGACAGCTCCCCCGAGATGCTGGAGCGGCTCGCCTCGGCGGCCCGGGACCGGGGGCTCGGCGACCGCGTGCGCACGCTGGAGGCCGATGCCGGTGCGGGGCTGCCCGGGGTCGCCGACGCCGACCTCGTCTGGGCGTCGGCGTCCCTGCACCACCTGGACGACCCCGCCACCGCCCTGGCCGGCATCCGCGCCGCGCTGCGCCCCGGCGGCCTGCTGGCCGTCGCGGAGGTGGACGGGATGCCGACCTTCCTGCCCGAGGACGGGGAGCCGGGCGCCCTGGAGCGGCGCTGCCGGGAGGCCCTCGACGGCCTGCACGCCGAGCGGTTGCCGCATCGGGGGGCCGACTGGGGTTCGCTGCTGACGGCCGCCGGCTTCTCCGTCGAGCAGGAACGCGCCGAGCCGTGGGAGCTGCGCGCCCCGCTTCCCGAGGGAGCCGGCCGGTACGCCTACCTCGTCTTCGAGCGTGTCCGCGACAGCCTGGTCGGGCGCATCTCGCCGGAGGACCTGGCCGCGCTCGACCGGCTCGTCGACGGCGGGCCCGAGGACGTGCGCCACCGGGACGACCTGGTCGTGCGGTCGATGCGCGAGACGTGGATGGCCCGCCGCCCCGTCTGACGCCGGGGCCGGTGCGGGCGGGCCGGTCCGGCGTCAGACGGCGCGCAGCTCCCATCCCCGGGCGGTCCGCGTGACCTCGCGGAAGCCGTGGCGGCGCAGGGCGTCGATCTCGTCGCGTTCCTCGGGGCAGGCGCAGGTGAGGAGCCGGTCGATCCCGCAGAGGGTCAGCCAGTCCCGGGCCCGGGCGAGCAGCCGGGCGAGGATCTCGTCCGCCCCCTCCGGAGCATCGGCGTCCAGCTCGACATCGGCCAGCTCCGCCAACCCGCCGCCCCGCCCGACCCGTTCGGGACGGTCGAGCGTGGTGTCCAGCTCCAGGTGCCCGAGCACGCGGTCACCGGCGAGGGCGGTGAAGCGGGTGCCGAGGGGGCCGAGCGTGCGCAGCAGGGCCGGGCTCTCCCGGCCGGCCCGTTCACCGGGCTCGGGAAGGTCGCTCACCTCGGCGAGCAGCAGCACCTCCGTGGCGCCCGTGTGCACGAACCCCGCCCGCTCCAGCGCTGAGCGGACGTGCGGCCAGGCAGCGGGGACGCCGTACACCCCCGGGCAGGGAAGTGCCCCGTCGGCGTGGACGCTGCGAGCCCGCCACCGGGTGGCGGTCGCCAGGCACGCGGCGAGCAGGCGGTCCGCCGCCTCCGAGGAGACGGGGTCGCCGCCGGGGTGGTGCACGAACCAGGGGACGGCGACGGCTCCCCGGTAGTCGGGGCCGACGTCCGGCTCGTCGCGGTAGCGGTGCAGATGGGCCGCCGCGACGACACGGCCGCGGTGCTCGGTCACGAGCGTGAGGCGCTCCGCGACCCACGGATCGACGACGTACTCGTCGGGCCGCGCCTCAAGGCTGCTCAGGACGGTGTTGACCGAGGTACTGACGCCGGGAAGCACCGCGGCGGCATGGCGGTTCACCAGGTCGGTCAGCTGGTGGCGGTCACTGCGGCGGAAGGTGCGCACGGCAGGGGAGAAGGACATGGCGATCCTCTGGAGAGAAGTGAGGGGAGACCGCCATGCGATGCGGCACACCGCGACGCTAACAGATGCGGGGAAGGGCGTCCGGCCCGGACGGTGCGACGGCTTCCACCGCTTCCAGGGGGTGGTGCGCTCCGGTCACGTGGTGGCCTCGACGACGGCGCCCGCCGAGACCGCCGCCACGGTCCGCATCACGGCGGCGTTCACCGCTTCCGCGCCCCAACTGCTCCGCTCCAGTCTCGTCGCGCACGATCGTGTCCCACCGTCGGCGTCGGACGTACCCGGTCCTCCCACCCGAGCCTGCCGCGCGGAGAGCGGCCGGGGCGGTGCGGGCTGTCACCACTGTTCATGACAGACGTCATGAACGGTCCGGCGGCCGTCGTGCGTCCCCGATGAGTTTCCCCGCCCGTCCCGGTCCTACTGGTGAACGGCAGCGGCGGAAGCCCTCGCATCGCGAGCTCCTGAACAGGCGGTATCCACGATGGACCACAAGACGAACGGCACGTTGGACAAGCGGTTCACCGCGACCCTGCGGAAGAGTCCGGAGAAGGGCGGCTGGACCTATGTCGTGTGGCCCGAGTCGGCCGCGTTCTTCGGCACCCGCGGTCTGGTGAAGGTCCGGGGCACCATCGACGGCCATCCCTTCCGCAGTTCGTTCATGGCCCTGGGCGACGGCACGCACAAGCTGCCGGTGAAGGCGGACGTGCGCAAGGCGATCGGCAAGGAGGAGGGGGACCGTGTGACCGTCGTCCTGGAGGAGCGGGTGGACACGTGACGTCCAGGTGCCGCTCCGTCCGCCGCCTGCCGTCCGGCCCCGGGACCAGCGCCTGGACGGCGGATCACGGCACCCTGAACTCTCGCCGGTAGGCGCCCGGCGTCGTCCCGGTCCGGTCGCGGAAGCGACGGCGCAGGTTGACCGAGGAGCCGAAGCCCACACGCATCGCGATCGCCTCGACCGGCAGATCCGTCTCCTCCAGCAGAGTCCGCGCCGCGGCCACTCTCCGGGAAAGCAGCCACGCCCCCGGACTCATGCCGAACCACTGGGCGGAACGCCGGGCCAGGGTGCGGGGTGAGACACCGAGGTGGGCGGCGAGGTCGTCCACCGACAGGGCCGCCCCGAGGCGTTCGTCGACCCACGGGAGCAGTCCGTCGAGGGCGTCCCCGGGTGCTGGGGGCGGCGCGTGCCGCGCCTGGCCGACCTCGCGATGGGGCGGCAGCACCATGTGCCGCGCGAGGAGGGCCGCGTACGCGGCCCCGTGGTCGTTCCGGACCAGATGCAGACACAGGTCGAACCCCGCTCCCGCGCCGGCGCTGGTGGCGACGTCACCGTGGTCCACGAAGAGTCTGTCCGGCTCCACGCGCACGTGGGGGAACTCACGTCGCAACTGCTCGGCCCGCGCCCAGTGCGTGGTGGCCGAGCGGCCGTCCAGCAGTCCGGTGCGGGCCAACGCGAACACCCCGGAGCAGATCGTGACCAGCCGAGCCCCACGCGCATGCGCACGCAACAGCGCCCGGCGTACGGGGTCGGACAGCGGCTCCTCCACCGGCAGCCAACCGGGGATGATCACGCTGTCCGCGGTGTCGAGCGCCGACAGGTCCTGCGAGACGGTCATCGCGTACCCGCCCGTGGTCGGCACCGGGCCGGGCGTCTCCGTGCACACCCCGAACGTGTAGTGCTGCGGCATCTCCGGTCGCTCCGTACCGAACGCCTCGATGGCGCAGCCGAGTTCGAACGTCGACTGCACCGGTCGCACCAGAGCCACCACGCGATGCATGGCACGAAAGTACCCCAGGCTGTCCTCGCGGGCTCTGTCTCGTCGCGATCCGCGCACGGCACTGTTGCGGGCATGCACCCACGCCTTGCCATGCGCCCCGAGATCCTCGCCCAGGAGGGCTACACCTCCGTCTCCGTCGACGCCTCCCCGGTCCGTGAGCTGTTTCCCGGGATCCGGCTCCGTCCCCTGTGGCAGGGACCGACCGGAGCACACGCCAACGTGCTGGAGATGGAGGCGGGCTCCACCTGGCCGCACCGCGATGTCCACGAACCCGGCCCGGAGGAGGTCTTCGTGGTCGCCGGAACCTTCAACGACGGAGCACGCGACTACGCTCCCGGCACCTTCCTGCACGCTCCCGCCGGGTCGTGGCACGTGCCCTCCACCAGCACGGGCTGCACACTGTTCCTCTTCTACCCTGAGGGCTAGGTGTATTGATCACGAGCGTTGTCAACGCTCGTGATCAATACACCTGGCGGCCTGCGCACCGAGGCCGGGGCGGGGACGACGGATGAGGAGCGACACGTGCGATTCGCGCTGGAAGCACTGCTGGCCGATGTGCCGGACGAGCAGGTGGCCGAGGCCCGCGCCTTCTACCGGTCGAGGGTGGCGGGCCGCGGGCCCGGCTCGTTCGAGGAGCTGAAGGAGGCCCGCGCGCGGAAGCCCGAGCCCCGTGCCGCCGTTCCCCCGGCCCTCGAAGAGACGGTCGAGGCCGCCGGGGCACGCGTCCCGGTCAGGATCTTCCTCCCTTCCAGCGGCCCGCCCCGGGCCGTCTACCTGGGCATCCACGGCGGCGGCTTCTACATGGGCTCGGCAGCGCAGGGCGACGAGCGCCACCGCGAACTCGCGGACGCGCTCCGGATCGCCGTCGTCGGGGTCGACTACCGGCTCGCGCCCGAGCACCCGTGGCCCGCCGCTCCGGACGACTGCGAAGCGGCGGCCCGGTGGCTCGTCGACGAGGCCGAGGCCCGTTTCGGGACCGCCCGGCTCGTGATCGGCGGGAGCTCGGCCGGGGCCACCCTCGCCCTGGCGACCCTGCTCCGGCTGCGGGACCGGGGCGTCGTCGACCGGTTCGCCGGGGCCGCGCTCCGCTTCGGCACGTGGGACCTGAGCGCGCGGACGCCGGCCGGCCGTCTCATCGCCGACGAGTACTTCCTCCAGGCGTACGCGGGCCACGTGGCCGACCGCACCCTTCCCGACATCTCACCCCTCTACGCCGACCTGAGCGGTCTTCCTCCGGCGCTGCTGGTCGTGGGCAGCGAGGACGTGCTGCTGGAGGACAACCTGACGCTGGCGGGCCGGTTGTCGGCGGCCGGGAACGATGTGGAACTGCGCGTCTATCCCGCGTCTCCCCACGGCTTCACCGGCCACCCCACGGCCTTGGCCGCGACGGCGCTCGACGGTGTCAACTCCTGGCTGCACGACAGGATCAGTCGCCCCTGACCCGGGCGTGCAGATGCATATCGTGACGCCCGTCGTCGTGCACGGCCGCGTTGCGCCTGGTGCCCTCCAGCCGGTAGCCGGCCTTCGCGGCGACCCTGCACGAGGCGTGGTTGCGCGTCGAGTGGTCCAGCTCCAGGCGGTGGAAGCCGATGTCCTCCAGGGCCCACGCGCTGAGCACCGCGAGCGCCCGGGAGGCGACCCCCGCGCCGCGTGCGGCCGGGAGCACCCAGTACGCGGCGTTGGCCACGCCGTCGGCGAAGTCCACTCCGCGCAACGCCATCCGGCCGAGCACCTCGCCCCCGTCGCGGGCGACGGCCCAGTGGCAGCCCTTCTCCCGCTCCCAGTCCTGCCGGTACCCCTCGAACCACTCCCGGACCTCGGCCTCGGTCGACGGCCGGTGCGTGTGCCAGCGACGGGTCTCCTCGTCCTGGTACGCGGAGAGGAACGCCGCCGCGTCGGCCCGTTCCCAGGGGCGCAGCACCAGACCACCGCCGCCCGGGGCCGGGAGTACGGGTTGCGGGGCGCGGGCGAGGCAGCCGGGGGCCATGGCGGGCGGTGTCGACAGGACGCGGGTCATGGCCCCATCGTCACCCGTGCCCCCTCACGGCCGCAGCCGGACCAGCCCCGGACCCGACGGGTGTCCGGGCTCGAAGTCATCGGGAATCCCGAGCCGCAGACCACGGCTCCTCGCGACCCGGTGGACGTCCCGCAGGGAGTAGGTCAGGGCGGCGGCGACGTGGCGGAGCTGGACGGTGGTGGAGGTGTCGTCCGCGACCATGTCGTCGGCGTGGTCGAGGAGTTCGTACGCCATGCCGAGCTGCAGGGCCTCGACCTTGTCTGCCTCGCGCGAGACCTTGCCGTGGCCGTCGCCGATGACGTAGCAGGGCCTGCCTTCCGTACCGGCCCACGGAAGCAGGCGGGCGGCGTTCGGGGGCTGTTCGTTGATGGGGGCGTCCATGGGGGCGTCAACTCCGTGAGGTGAGGGTGGGTCCTTCGCTGCGTAGCGATCCACTCACAGCGTGCGATCGGCGCGGCTAGGCTCGCCAGGGGTCTGGAGTGACACCACGCTCGTCACACGGGAGTCGGCTGTGAGCAATACCTATGGCGAATGGTTGAAGGCGCAGCGCGAAGCGGCCGGACTGACCCAGCAGGAGCTGGCGGACCTGGCGTTCATGACCCGGTCCCATATCGCACACATCGAGGCCGGGCGTCGCATGCCGAGCGGGGAGGATGCGCAGCGACTGGACAGGGCGCTGGGCACGGGGAACGTGCTCACGAGTTTCCGGCCGGGAGCGGAGGACGACGGAGTCCTCGCGGACTACTTCAGCGCGGCGCGGCATCTCGAACAGCAGGCGACGATGATCCGCGAGTTCGCCCTGTCCTTTCTCCCGGGCATCCTCCAGACCGAGGCGTACGCACGCACTGTTCTCGGGATGGCATTCCCACCGCCGAGTCCGACGGAATGTGACAAGGCCGTCGTCGCACGGCTGAAGCGCGCAGAGATCTTCCAGGGCGCCAGGGCACCTGTGGTCTGGGCGATCTTGGACGAATCATCGCTTCGGCGTCCGATCGGTGGACCGAAGGTCATGGCGGACCAGTTGGACCACATCATTGCGCTCACCGAGGCGAAGCTCGTCCGCACCCACGTGCTCCCGATGTCGCTCGGATTCCACTCATTGCTGGAAGGCATGCTGACGTTGATGTGGTTCGACGACCAGCCGCCAGTCGCCTACAGCGAAGGAGTGCGAGCAGGGAAGTTGCACGAATCGCCGGCCGTGGTCGAGGCACTTCAGAGCCGTTACGCTCTTGCACTGAGCGACTCCCTGTCACGAGAAGAGTCCTTGGCAGTGGTGAAGGCGACAGCGAAGGGCTACAGAGAACATGGCTACCCTGACCGACTCCTCTCTCACCCGCTGGCGCAAGTCCTCCCACAGCGGTAGCGAGTCGGGCAGCTGCCTCGAAGTGCAGGACCACCACCCCACCTCCGTCCCCGTCCGCGACTCCAAGGTCCCCGGCGGGCCGTCCCTGCTCATCCCCGCCGCCGGGTGGGCCTCCTTCGTGGACGCGGTCAAGCGCGGAGCCCTCTCCGCCTGACCCGGAGGCCGGGCGGAGGGGGCCCCTGGCCTCACGCGCCCACGTACTCCGCGAGGTGCTGGCCCGTGAGGGTGGAGCGGTCGGCGACCAGGTCCGCCGGGGTGCCCTCGAAGACGATCCTGCCGCCGTCGTGGCCGGCGCCGGGGCCGAGGTCGATGATCCAGTCGGCGTGGGCCATGACCGCCTGGTGGTGCTCGATGACGATCACCGACTTTCCGGAGTCGACCAGGCGGTCCAGGAGGCCGAGGAGCTGTTCCACGTCCGCGAGGTGCAGGCCGGTGGTCGGCTCGTCGAGGACGTAGACGCCGCCCTTGTCGGCCATGTGCGTGGCCAGCTTCAGGCGTTGGCGTTCCCCGCCGGACAGGGTGGTGAGCGGCTGGCCGAGGCTGAGGTAGCCGAGGCCGACGTCCACGAGGCGGTCGAGGATCTTGTGCGCGGCCGGCAGGGCCGCATCGCCGGAGGAGAAGAACTCCTCGGCCTGGGCGACCGACATGGCGAGGACCTCGCTGATGTCGCGGCCGCCGAGGTGGTAGTCGAGGACCGAGGCCTGGAACCGCTTGCCCTCGCAGTCCTCGCAGGGGCTGGAGACGCTCGCCATCATGCCGAGGTCGGTGAAGATGACGCCCGCGCCGTTGCACGTGGGGCAGGCGCCCTCGGAGTTGGCGCTGAACAGGGCGGGCTTCACCCCGTTGGCCTTGGCGAAGGCCTTGCGGATCGGCTCCAGGAGGCCCGTGTACGTCGCCGGGTTGCTGCGGCGGGACCCCTTGATCGGGCTCTGGTCGACCGAGATGACGTTCTCGCCCGCCGGGATCGAGCCGTGGACGAGCGAGCTCTTTCCGGAGCCGGCGACGCCGGTGATGACGGTGAGGACGCCGAGCGGGATGTCGACGTCGACGTCGCGGAGGTTGTGCGAGGTCGCGCCCCGGATCTCCAGCGCGCCGGTGCGCTCGCGCACCTCGTCCTTGAGGGCGGCCCGGTCGTCGAGGTGGCGGCCGGTGACGGTGTCGGAGGCGCGGAGGCCTTCCAGGGTGCCTTCGAAGCAGACGGTGCCGCCCGCCGTGCCGGCCCCGGGGCCGAGGTCGACGACGTGGTCGGCGATGGCGATGGCCTCGGGCTTGTGCTCGACGACCAGGACGGTGTTGCCCTTGTCGCGCAGGCGCAGCAGGAGGTCGTTCATGCGCCGGATGTCGTGGGGGTGCAGGCCGATGGTCGGCTCGTCGAAGACGTACGTGACGTCGGTGAGGGAGGAGCCGAGGTGGCGGATCATCTTGACCCGCTGCGCCTCGCCGCCGGAGAGGGTGCCGGAGGGGCGGTCCAGGGCGAGGTAGCCGAGGCCGATCTCCACGAACGAGTCCAGGGTCTGCTGGAGCGCTTCGAGGAGCGGGGCGACCGAGGGCTCGTCCACGCCGCGGACCCATGCGGCGAGGTCGCGGATCTCCATCGCGCAGGCGTCGGCGATGGAGATCTTGTTGATCTTCGAGGAGCGGGCGCCCTCGGTGAGCCGGGTCCCCTCGCACTCGGGGCAGGTGGCGAAGGTGACCGCCCGGTCGACGAACTCCCGGATGTGGGGCTGCATCGACTCGCGGTCCTTGGACAGGAACGACTTCTGGATCTTGGGGATCAGCCCCTCGAAGGTGAGGGTGGAGCCCTCGACCTTCACCTTGGTCGGCTCCCGGTAGAGGAAGTCCTGCATCTCCTTCTTGGTGAACTTGGCGATCGGCTTGTTCGGGTCGAGGAAGCCGGAGTCCGCGTAGATCCGTACGGTCCACCAGCTGTCCGACTTCCAGCCGGGGATGGTGAACGCGCCCTCGGCGATCGACTTGGAGTCGTCGTAGAGCTGGGTGAGGTCGATGTCGGAGACCGAGCCGCGGCCCTCGCAGCGCGGGCACATGCCGCCGGTGCGGCTGAAGGTCGCCTTCTCCGTCTTCTTGTTGCCGCGCTCGACGGTGATCGCGCCGCTCGCGGTCACCGAGGGGACGTTGAAGGCGAACGCGCCGGGCGGGCCGATGTGCGGCTCGCCGAGGCGGCTGAAGAGGATGCGGAGCATGGCGTTGGCGTCGGTGGCGGTGCCGACCGTGGAGCGGGGGTCGCTGCCCATCCGCTGCTGGTCGACGATGATCGCCGTCGTCAGGCCGTCGAGGACGTCGACGTCGGGCCGGGCCTGCGTGGGCATGAAGCCCTGGACGAAGGCGGGGTAGGTCTCGTTGATCAGCCGCTGGGACTCCGCGGCGATGGTGGCGAAGACCAGCGAGCTCTTGCCCGAACCGGAGACTCCGGTGAACACCGTCAGCCGCCGCTTCGGGAGCTCGATGCTGACGTCCTTCAGGTTGTTCTCCCGCGCACCGTGCACACGGATCAGGTCGTGGCTGTCGGCAGCGTGCGGCTGCTGGGTCTTCGTTCGCGGAGCCATGCTCGTCGTCTCTCCATTACTGGTGCGCGGAGCCTGCTGGTGCGGGGCCCTGCTGGTACGGCTCGTGGGACTGGTGCGGGCGCCCGCCGGTGCGCGGAGCCTACTGGTCGTGCGTGGGGGCCGGGGCCGGTTTCGGCCCCGGCCCCGGTGGGGCGGCGGGCTGGTGCTACTTCTTGGCCTGGGTGATGCGGAGCATGTTGCCCGCGGGGTCGCGGAAGGCGCAGTCGCGGACGCCGTACGGCTGGTCGATCGGCTCCTGGAGGACCTCTCCGCCCGCCGCGCGGACCTTCTCGAAGGCCTCGTCGACGTCCTCGGAGGAGAGGATCACGCCGCGCAGCATCCCCTTGGCGAGCAGCTCGGCCATGGTCCGGCGGTCGGCTTCCGGGGCGTTCGGGTCAGCGAGCGGGGGTTCGAGGACGATCTCCACGTCGGGCTGTGCGGGAGACCCGACGGTCACCCAGCGCATGCCTTCGAATCCGACGTCGTTGCGCACCTCCATTCCCAGGGCGTCGCGGTAGAAGGCGAGCGCCTTGTCGTGGTCGTCGACGGCGATGAAGCACTGCGAGAGCTTGATGTCCATGCGTTTCACGCTACGGGCGGGGCTTGCGATCCGCTTCTCCATTCCTGACCGGTCGGGTGAGCATCTTGGCGACGCACGCCGGGATGGTCTCGCCCGCGTCGTGGGGGCGGGCCCGGTAGGCGCTCGGGCTCTCGCCGACCAGCTCGGTGAAGCGTGAGCTGAACGAGCCCAGTGACGTACAGCCGACGGCGAAGCAGACGTCCGTGACCGACAGGTCGCCCCGGCGCAGCAGCGCCTTGGCCCGCTCGATGCGGCGGGTCATGAGGTAGCTGTACGGGGTCTCGCCGAAGGCCGCCCGGAAGGTGCGGGAGAAGTGGCCGGGCGACATCAGCGCGGCGCGGGCCAGCGAGGGCACGTCGAGGGGTTCGGCGTACTCGCGGTCCATGCGGTCGCGGGCCCGGCGCAGCCGGGCCAGGTCCTCCAGCCTCACTCCTTCACCCTCCCACGGCCGCCGGCGCCCGGCGCGTCCCGCCGGGGCGGCACCCGGCCACCCCGCGCGCTCGGCGACCGGTCACCACTCGCGCTCGGCGATCAGCTCCTCCGGGTCCGCGTCCGCGAACCCGTACGCCGTCGCGATGATCCAGAAGGCCTCGCCTATCTCCTCGCGGGCGACCGTCTCGATCTCGCTGCCCGCCGCCTCGAACTCCGCCTCCAGGTCGTTGAAGGCCCGGGTCGGCGCGGCGGTCAGCGCGTACAGGGCGGCGAGGTCCGCGGGCCTCTCGGCCTCGATCCGCTCGCACAGGGCGCGCAGGATCGCCGTGCCCTTGTCCAGGACGTGGTCGGGGAAGTAGTCGTCCTCGTACAGCAGGGCCAGGAAGGCGTACTGCGCGAGCCGCTCGTTGGTGATGGTCACGGTGGTCTCCCCCATGCGTTCCGTGCGTTCCGTCGCCGTCGTTCCGATACTCCCCCACGCCACTGACAACCGGCCCGCGCGCGGGTGGCGGGGGTGCGGTGCGCACCGGGCGTCCGCGTGCCGAGCATCACCCTGGACAGCGACCACAACCGGCGGGTAACTTCGAAGGGAGTCTGAGCAAGCGCTTAGCCGCATATCGCGGGTGTCGCATACCGCGAGTTCCGCGAACCGACTGCCGACCTAGGAGGCATCCCGTGCGCCGTACGGTATTCAACGAGGACCACGAGGCGTTCCGGGAGACCATCCGCGCCTTCATCGCGGCCGAGGTCGTGCCGGTCTACGACGAGTGGTTCGCCGCGGGGCAGGCGCCGCGCGACTTCTACCTCAAGCTGGGCGAGCTGGGCGTCTTTGGCATCGAGGTCGACGAGGAGTACGGCGGCGCGGGCATCGACTCGCACAAGTACGAGGCCGTCATCTACGAGGAGACCGCCCGTGCGGGCGTCTCCTTCGGCGGCTCCGGCGTCCACACGCTGCTCGGCCTCCCGTACATCAAGATGCTGGCCACCGGCGAGCAGAAGAAGCGCTGGCTGCCGAAGTTCGCGACCGGTGAGGAGATGTGGGCCCTCGCGATGACCGAGCCCGGCACCGGCTCCGACGTCGCGGGCATGAAGACCACCGCCAAGCTCTCCGAGGACGGCACGCACTACGTCCTCAACGGTGCGAAGACCTTCATCACCGGCGGCGTCCACGCCGACCGCGTCATCGTCTGCGCCCGTACCGCCGCCCCGCGCGAGGACGACCGCCGCTTCGGCATCTCCCTCTTCGCCGTCGACACGAAGTCCGAGGGCTACTCGGTCGGCCGCAAGCTCGACAAGCTGGGCCTGAAGGTCTCCGACACGGCCGAGCTGGCGTTCGTCGACGTCAAGGTCCCGGTCGAGGACCTCATGGGCGAGGAGAACAAGGGCTTCGGCTACCTCGGCACCAACCTGGCGTCCGAGCGCTGGGGCATCGCCTTCGGCGCGTACGCCCAGGCCGCCGCGGCCGTCCGGTTCGCCAAGGAGTACGTCCAGGACCGCACGGTCTTCGGCAAGACCGTCGCCTCGTTCCAGAACACCAAGTTCGAGCTGGCCGCTTGCCAGGCCGAGGTGGACGCGGCCCAGGCCGTCGCCGACCGCGCGCTGGAGGCCCTGGACGCCGGTGAGCTGACGGCGGCCGAGGCCGCTTCCGCGAAGCTGTTCTGCACCGAGGTCGCGCACCGCGTCATCGACCGCTGCCTCCAGCTGCACGGCGGCTACGGCTTCATGAACGAGTACCCGATCGCCCGCCTGTACGCGGACAACCGGGTCAACCGCATCTACGGCGGCACCAGCGAGGTCATGAAGTCGATCATCGCCAAGTCCATGGGCCTGTAGAGGGGTTACGTTCCCTCGATGAACGAGAGTCCCGACCCCCTGCTCGATCTGCTCCACCTGCTCGACCTGGAGCGGATCGAGCGGGACATCTTCCGGGGCGTGAGCCGCAGTTCGCTCGTGCCCCGGGTGTTCGGCGGCCAGGTCGCGGCCCAGGCGCTCGTCGCCGCGGGCCGCACCGTCCCCGACGACCGGTCCGCCCACTCCCTGCACGCGTACTTCCTGCGGGCGGGCGACCCGGGCGCGCCCATCGTCTACACCGTCGACCGCATCCGCGACGGGCGGTCCTTCACCACCCGCCGCGTCGTCGCCGTCCAGCACGGGCAGCCGATCTTCCACCTCTCGGCGTCCTTCCAGACGTACGAGGAGGGCATGGAGCACCAGGCGCCGATGCCCGCCGCCCCGGACCCGGAGACCCTGCCGACGGCGGCCGAGATGCTGCCCCGCTACGCGGACCGCTTCAGCGATCCGGGCGTCGTGGACCGGCTGATCGAGGCGCGGGCCGCGGTGGACCTGCGGTACGTGGACGCGCCGCCGTTCGGCACGGTCGGCGAGGCGCGCGAACCCCGGTCCCAGGTCTGGTTCCGGACGAACGGCAAGCTCGCGGACGATCCGCTGCTCCACGTCTGCCTGGCGACCTACGTCTCCGACATGACCCTGCTCGACTCGGTGCTCCTCGCCCACGGGCGGGGCGGCTGGGCGGTCGGGGACGTGGTCGGCGCCAGCCTGGACCACGCGATGTGGTTCCACCGGCCGTTCCGGGCGGACGAATGGCTGCTGTACGACCAGGAGTCCCCGTCGGCCTCCGGCGGGCGCGGCCTGGGCCAGGCCCGTATCCACACCGCCGACGGGCGTCTCGCGATCACCGTCATCCAGGAAGGCGTCGTCCGCGTCCCGAGGGCATGACCCGTCCCCGGGGGGGGCGACGCGTCCTCGGGGATGAGCACCACCTGAAGCGCCATTTCGGACATACTCCCCACCATGGGTGACGCGGAAGCGGGCAGTGGGGCCGAGGGCGGGGAGTCCACGTTCACCGTGATCGTGGCGGCCGGCGCCAACCTCGGCATCGCCGTGGCGAAGGCCGTCGCCGGGCTGATCAGCGGCTCCAGCGCGATGCTGTCCGAGGCGGCCCACTCGGTCGCCGACACCGTCACCGAGGTGATGCTCCTCGCCGCGCTCAAGCGGAGCGGGAAGCCGGCCGACGAGGACCACCCGCTGGGCCACGGCCCCGAACGCTACATCTGGGCGATGCTCGCCTCCATCGCCACGTTCGTCGGCGGGGCCGTCTTCTCGATCTACGACGGAGTCCACACCCTGGTCGCGGGCGAGGAGTTGGGCGACCCGCTCGTCTCCTACCTCGTCCTCGGCGTCGCCTTCCTCCTGGAGGGCTACTCCCTGCGCACCGGGGTCAAGCAGGTGCGGCGCGAGGCGGCGCGGCTGCGGGTGCCGGACACGTACTACCTGCGCCACACCCCGGACACGGCGGTGAAGGCCGTCGTGATGGAGGACTCGGCGGCCCTGATCGGGCTGCTGCTGGCGGCGGGCGGACTGCTCGGCGGGCAGCTCTCGGGCTCGGGCGTCTGGGACGGGATCGCGTCCTGCCTGATCGGGCTGCTGCTCGTGTACGTGGCCTGGGTGCTCGGCCGCACCAACGCGCAACTGCTCATCGGGCGTCCGCTGCCCCCGGCGATGCGGGCGGGGGTGCGCGAGGAGCTGCTGTCGGTGCCGCACATCGTGGACGTGCTGGAGCTGACCACGCTCATCCAGGGACCGACCGAGATCCTGATCGCCGCGAAGATCGACTTCCGGGACATGGCCACCGCGGCGGAGGTCGAATGGGCCTGCGAGGAGGCGGAGGCCCAGTTGCGCGAGCGGTTCCCCTCGATCCAGCGGGTCTATCTGGACCCCACGCCGGGGCGCGCGCAGCGTCTGCGGCGCCCCGGCCCCTGACCGCCCGCCTCCGGCGCTCCGCGCGCCCCGGACCCGGAGAGGGAAGGCCCTGTGGGCGTGCCGCCGACGGCCCTACGCTGCGGGCTCCCCCACCGGCTGCGCTGGCTCCGCGGGCTCGACCGGCTCCGCCTCCAGCAGCCCCGCCGCGTGCAGCAGGTAGTCCGTCATCGGGTCGTAGAAGCGCGGGTCGGTGACGTGGTCGTCCAGCGGGACGGTGACCTGGAGGGTGCCCTCCGCCTCGGCGAGGAACAGGGCCGGGTCGTTGCAGTCCGCGTAGCCGATCGCGTCCAGCCCCCGCTGTCCCGCGCAGCCCGCCCAGCCGTGGTCGGCGACGACCAGGTCGGGCAGCGGGCGGCCCTGGTGGGCCATGGCGTCCAGGATGGCGGCCATCGGGGCCGGGGAGTGGGTGTGCCACAGGGTCGCGCCGCGTTCCAGCATCGCCACGTCGGCGAACTGGAAGACCATGCCCTCGTCCGCGATCAGCCCGGACGGGATGCGGACGATCTCGCAGCCCGCGCGGCGCAGCGCGTCCGCCGTCTGCCGGTGCACGTCCAGCAGGCCGCCGGGGTGCCCGGTGGCGAACAGGACCCGCTCGCGGCCGTCGGCGGCCTTGCGCAGCCGGGCCGCCATCCGCTCCAGGGCGTCGACCGTCAGCTCCGGGTCGATGGTGTCCTGGCCCTGCCGGTGCGCGGGGTCGTCGTTGACGCCGCAGCGCTCGGCCATCACGGCGAGCACGTCCTGCTCGTCGGTCCAGCGGTCACCCAGCTCCAGGCCCAGCCAGTAGTGGCGGTCGCCGTTGGCGAGCTTGCGGTAGTGGGAGAGGTTGTTGTCGCGTGGCGTGGCCACGTCCCCCGCGATACGCGTACGGACGAGGTGGTCGACGAGGGCGGCGCGGCTGGGTATCGGCATGGACCCATTGTGCCGTCCGGTGTGCGGGGCGTGCCCGGTGTCCTGTCCGGCGGGCGGGGGTGCCGGGCGTTCCGTCCGGCGGAGGGTGCGCCTCCACCCCGGGCGGGCGGTCCGGTGGTCGGCGGTGCGTCCGGGCCGGCGTCCGGTCCGGCAAGTCTTCCGGGACTGTTCACCCCCGCGTGACCTGCCTCTTCCTCCTTCGGGCGGCCGTCGGGCTCGAATAGGACCACCAAGAGGTCTGGACCAATTGAGTCGCGCCAAACCGGTGTCCGATTCTCTCCGTCGGGGCGCTCTCGGCCAAGTGGTCTATACCTTTGACATTAGGGTGGGCCACCTGAAACGGGCACATAGACAGCCGTGGGGGGCTTTATGACCGTGCATCACCTTCCGCAACCTCCGTCCGACAACGAGCTGTACTGGTACTTCGGACCGCAACGCCGGTGGGTGCTGGTGAGCAGTTCGCTGGCCTTCGTCTTCACGGCGGCGACGATGTTCACCTTCGCGTTACGGACCCCCGCGCTGTGGGCCTTCCTCGCGGTCCTCGGGCTGAACGTGGTGGCCCTGCTGCTCTCCTCCGTGAACAGCCTGCGTCAGCGCCGGCTGACCCGGGCCTCCCACGAGGTGCTCGTCCGCGCCTGGCGGCCCACCGCGCTGCCGGGGGTGGACCTCTACCTGCCGACCTGCGGCGAGCCGCTGCCCGTGCTCGCCAACGCCTACGCGGCGGTCGGCGCCCTCGACTGGCCGGGCGCGCTCACCGTCTGGGTGCTGGACGACGCCGACCGGGCCGAGGTGGCGGCGCTGGCGGCGGAGCACGGCTACCGGTACGTCGTCCGACCCGACCGGGGCCACCTGAAGAAGGCGGGGAACCTCAACCACGCGCTCACCCTCTCCGCGGCCGAGTACATCGCGATCCTGGACGCCGACTTCGCACCCCGGCCGGACTTCCTGCGCCATCTGGTCCCGTATCTCGCGGACCCCGCCGTCGGCATCGTGCAGAGCCCGCAGTGCTTCGACACGGACGCGGGCATGGACTGGATCCAGCGCGCCGCCGGGGCCGCGCAGGAGTGGTTCTTCCGCTGGATCCAGCCCTCGCGGGACGCCAGCGACGCGGCGATCTGCTGCGGCAGCAACGCCGTCTACCGGCGCTCCGCGATCGACCTGGCGGGCGGCTTCGCCCGGCTCGACCACAGCGAGGACCTGTACACCGGACTCGCCCTGCACGAGAAGGGGTTCCGCACCCAGTACGTCCCGGTCCTGGTCGCCAAGGGGACCTCTCCCGACACCGTCACCTCGTTCGTCAACCAGCAGTACCGGTGGGCGATGGGCAACCTGCACCTCCTCGGCGCCCCCGTCCTGGGGCGCATGGGCGCGCCCTGGCGGATGCGGCTCTGCTTCTACGAGGGCGTCGTCGGCTACCTGACCACGGCCGTGAACACCTTCGCCGCCCCGCTGCCGCCGCTGGTGATGATGTTCTGGTACCCGGACCACGTCCGCCCCTGGCACGTGCTGCCGCTGCTCGCCCCGCTGTGGCTGTGGCACGTGCTGCTGCCCCGGATCAGCCGGACCCGGTGGCGGGTGGAGGTGATCCGCGCCAACGTCCTCACCAGCGTGGCCGCCGCCACCGCCTTCTGGCACACCCTGCGGGGCCGCAGCGCCGCCTGGGTGCCCACGGGGGTACGCGGCAGGGGGAGTTCGGGCTCGATGGCCCGCCGGGTGGTGGGCGTCTCGCTGGTCTGGCTGGTCCTGTCCAACGGAGCCGCCGCCGGAGGCCTCGCGGTGGTCGTGGCCCGCAACGGTTGGGAGCCCGCCTGGGGCCTCGGCCTCTACCTCCTGGTCCAGCTCCAGATCAACGTGCCCCTGATCCGGGGCCTGCTGACCGAACTGCGGCCGGACCGCCGGGCATCCGCCGAGGCCGCCGGGCCGCCCGCCGACCACCGCTCACGGACCCGGACGGGCGTGCTGCCCCGCCGCTGGCCGGAGGCGCTCGCCGCCTCCGCCGTCCTCCTGCTCACCGGCCTGCTCGCCTCCGGGTGGGTCGACCCGATGCTCCCGTGGCTGAGCTGAGCCGCACCGAAAGGCGCCACCCGATGCCGTTCCTCCTCACCCACGGGCCCCGCAGGAAGCGGCCCGCACCCCTCTCCCCGGACAACCGGGCCGGCTCGGACAGCTCGACCGGCTCGGACAGCTCGACCGGCTCGACCGGCTCGGACAGCTCGGCCGGCTCGACCGGCTCGGGCGGCGAGTCCGGGCCGAGCCCGCACCGGTCCACGTTCCGGCCCGACATCGAAGGGCTGCGCGCCGTCGCGGTCCTCGCCGTCCTCGCCTTCCACGCCCAGATACCGGGCGTGGCGGGCGGCTTCGTCGGGGTGGACGTCTTCTTCGTCATCTCCGGCTACCTGATCACCGGCCTCCTGGTCCGGGAGGCGATCACCACCGGGCGGATCCGGCTCGGCGACTTCTTCTCCCGCCGGGCCCGCCGGCTGCTGCCCTCGGCCGCCGTCGTCCTCGCCGCGGTCGCGGTCGCCGGGGCGTGGCTGACCGTACCGCTGCTCCGCGCCGACCTGGAGCAGGACGTCCTCGCGGCGGCGCTGTCCGTCGCCAACTGGCGGTTCGTCTCGCAGCAGACCGACTACCTCGCCGCCGGGCACGACCAGAGCCCGCTGCTGCACTTCTGGTCACTCGCCGTCGAGGAGCAGTTCTATCTGCTCTGGGCCCCGCTGCTGGCGGTGATCGTGCTGGTCGCCGCCCGCGCGGTCCGCCGGGGCCGCGCGGTGCGCGCGGTCGTGGCGCTCACCACCGCCGCCGTGGCGCTCGCCTCGTTCGCGCTGTCCCTGCACTGGACGCGGGACTCCGTCTCGCTCGCGTACCTCGGAACCCCCTCGCGGGTCTGGCAGTTCGCCGTCGGCGCGCTGCTGGCCCTGCTGCCCTGGCACCTGCTGCGCGGGCCGCGCCCGCTGCGGCTCGTCTGCGGGTGGGCGGGGGCCGCGGCGATCCTCTGGTGCGTCGTGTCGTACGACGCGTCGACCCCGTACCCGGGCCACGCGGCGCTCGTCCCCACCCTGGGCACGGCCGCCGTGATCCTCGCGGGGATCCCGGGCCGGGGCGAACGCGAGGCCCAAGGGGCCCACGGTGTCGGGCGGTTGCTGAGCGGCCGGGCTCCTCGTGCGGTCGGACGGCTCTCCTACAACCTCTACCTGTGGCACTGGCCGGTGCTCGTCCTGGCCGAGGCGCGGCTCGGGACGCTCGGCTGGCCCGCGAAGACGGCCCTGACCCTGGCCGCCGCGCTGCCCGCCCTCGCCACGATGCGCTGGGTCGAGCAACCGCTGCGCCGCAGCCGTACGGTCGCCGAACTCCCGCGCCGCGGGCTGGCGGTGGGGATCTCCGCCATCGTCCTGCCGGTCGTGCTCGCGCTGGTCGTCGGCACCACGACCCTGCACCTGATGGGCCCGGCCACCCCCGTCGACACCAAGGGCCTCCCGCCGGGCGCGGCGGCCGGCCCCTCGCTGCTCGCCCGGGGCGACGGCTCCCCGCTCCCGGACGGCCCGCTGGTGCCGGGACCGGCCCAGGCGCGCGAGGACTTCCCGCCGGACGGGGCCTGCCAGGTCCCGCCGGAGGCGACCCGCAGCCCGGAGTGCCTGTTCGGGGCGGTGGACAGCCCCGACCGCGTCGTCCTCCTCGGCGACTCCCACGCCGGGCAGTGGTTCTCCCCGCTGCTCGCACTGGCCTCCCAGCGCGGCTGGGCGCTCCAGGAACTGGTGAAGCAGGGCTGCCCGCTGCCGGAACTGACGTTGAAGAACCCCCAGTTGGGACGCGAGTACCGGGAGTGCGACACCTGGCGGGCCGACGCACTGGACCGGTTGCGGACGGGACCGAAGCCCCGGCTCATCGTGATCGCCTCGCTCAACCGGTACACCGCCGACCGTGAACTCCTCGCCGCCGCCTGGGAGAGGACGCTGAAGCCGCTGCGGGCGATCGGCGCGCCGATCGTGTACGTCGAGGACACCCCCGTACCGGGGACGGACATTCCGGCGTGCGTCTCCGGCGCTCCGGACTCCGCCGCCGCCTGCGCGTTCAGCCGGGCGGAGGCGGTCCCGGAGGATCCGCTGGCCCGGCGGATCGCGGCGGGCGCGGTGCCGGGCGTGCGGTCCGTCGGCGTCACCTCGGTGCTGTGCCCGGGGGACGGCCCGACCTGCCCTGCGGTGCGGGACCGGATCCTGCTCTACCGGGACGACGCCCATCTGACGAACGTGGCGGCCATCGTGCTGGCCCCCCGGCTGGAGCGGCTGCTGACGGAGTCGGGCGCACTGCCCCCGGCCGGCGCCCCCGCCCCCGTGCCGTCCGCCGCCCCCGGGGCGGACGGCTGGACCGAGCTGCTGCGGGACGACTTCGACGGCCCGGCGAACAGCCGCCCCTCCCCCGCGAACTGGAGTCACGACCTCGGCACCTGCTACCCCGGCTGCCCGGCGCCCCGGTGGGGCACCGGGGAGATCGAGACGATGACCGACTCGACCGACAACGTGCGTCTGGACGGGCAGGGCGTGCTGGAGATCGTGCCCACCAGGAAGGACGGGAAGTGGAGTTCGGGCCGGATCACGACCGTGCGGTCCGACTTCGCGCCGCCGCCCGGCGGGGTGCTGCGGATCGAGGCGTCGATCGCGCTGCCGGACGTGACGGGCCCCGCGGCGGCGGGCTACTGGCCGGCGTTCTGGACCCTGGGAGCGGACCTGCGCGACGGGTACACCGGCTGGCCCGGGGTCGGCGAGCTGGATGTGATGGAGTCGGTCAACGGCCGGGACACCGTCTTCGGGTCGATGCACTGCGGCGTCCTGGACGGCGGCCCGTGCCGGGAGCCGGTGGGGCTGACATCGGGACCTCGGGCCTGCCCGGACTGCCGCGAGGCGTTCCACACGTACGCCGTGGAGGTCGACCTCTCCCCCGGGGCGCGGGAGGTGCGCTGGTACCGGGACGACCGGGTCCACCACCGGGTGCGGGCCGACGCGATGGACGCCGGGACCTGGGAGCGGGCCGTGGACCACGGGGTGTTCCTGATCCTGAACGTGGCGGTCGGCGGCAAGCTGCCGGAGGCCGACGGGGCGACCGCGGGCCCCGCGACCGAGCCGGGCCATCCGATGCGGGTCGACCGGGTCAGGGTCGCGGTCCGGGGCGCCGCGGGCTGACCGGGGCCAGGCCCCTCAGGGGCTCGGGCTGAGGCCCTCGACCGCGAGGGTGAACAGGCGGTCGGCCTGGACCGAGGGTTCGCTGTGGTGCTCGGTGGCCAGGGCGATGCCGACGGCGAGGGTGAGCAGGTCGTGGAAGGTGGTGCCCGCCCTGACCGTGCCGTCGTCCAGGGCGCGGGCCAGCAGCGGGGCCGCCGCGTCCGCGAGCACCGCGCCGCAGGAGTGCGGCGCGTCACCGGCGGGCGCGTCCGTCGGCGGCTCGTAGGTCAGCGCGTCCGCGAGTCCCCGGGCGGAGACGGCGTACGCCACGAGGCCGCGCAGCCAGTCCAGCAGGGCGGCGCGGCTGTCCTCGGTCCGGCCCAGCTCCTCCGCGCGCCCGCAGAGGGCCTGGACGCGCTCCTGGAAGACGGCTTCCAGCAGGGCCTGGCGGGTGGGGAAGTGACGGCGCACAGTGGCGGAGCCGACGCCCGCCGTGCGGGCGACCTGTTCGAGGGAGGCGGCGGCTCCGTGCTGGGCGACCTCGGCCTCCGCCACGGCGAGGATGCGGCTGTAGTTGCGGCGGGCGTCCGCGCGCTGACCGGTCACGTTCTCTCCATGTTGCTAAGTGGTGGGCCCCGCCATATCGTAGCCGGAAGCAAAACGGCGGGCCCCGCCGTTTTGTGTTCCCGGTCGCGAGGAGACACCGCCATGGCATCACCCACCGCCCCCGTCCTGGTCACCGGCGCCACCGGCCGCCAGGGCGGGGCAACCGCCCGGGCCCTGCTGGCCGCCGGCGTTCCGGTCCGCGCCCTGGTGCGCGACCCGCACACCCGGCGCGCGAAGGACGTGGAGGCGCTGGGCGTCGAGCTGGTGACCGGGGACCTGGCCGACCGGTCCTCGCTGGACGCGGCCTGCGCGGACGTCCGGGCCGTGTTCTCGGTGCAGATGCCGCCGATGAGCGAGGGCGGCGTCGACTTCGCCGGGGAGCTGGCCCAGGCGAGGCACCTCGTCGAGGCGGCACGGGCGGCGGACGTGCCGCAGTTCGTCCAGTCCTCGACCAGCGGGGTCGGCGCGCACACCCGGACGCCGGGCTGGGCCGAGGGCCGCTGGGCGGCGCTGGAGCCCTACTTCGACACCAAGCAGGCCATCCTGGAGGCGGTGCGCGGGGCGGGCTTCGCCCGGTGGACCGTGGTCAAGCCCGCGTTCTTCATGGAGAACCTGCCCCAGCTGGCCCCCGGCGGCCCCGACGGCGGTCTCGCGACGGTGATCCGGCCGGAGACGGTCCTGGCGCTGGTGGCGTGCGAGGACATCGGCGCTGCCGTCGCCCACGCCGTGCGGGAGCCCGACCGCTTCCACGGGGTGGAGCTGGAGCTCGCGGGCGACCGGCTCAGCATGGAGCAGGTGGCCGCGGTGCTGTCGGACGTGTGGGGCGTACGGGTGGAGGCCCCCACGATGGATCTCGACGAGGCGCTCGCGGCGGGGATGCCCGCGTGGGGCGCCGGCCACCTGTGGAGCAACGCGATCACGCAGCCGGCCCGCCCCGAGCTCGCCGTGGAGCTCGGGATTCCGGTGACCTCGTTCGCCGCCTGGGCGCACCGGCATCTGGCGGCACGGAGCTGACCGGCGTCCGACGGCACGGGGCCGACGGTCCGGGTCCGGGCGCCGGCCCACGGCCCGGTTCGGCCCCGGGCCCCCGCGTCCGGATTTCGGCCCCGGGCCCCCGCGTCCGGATTAGGCCGGATCAGGCCGGATCAGGCCGGATCAGGACCGATCGGCCACCACACCGCGGGCCCGAGCCGATCCGGACGGAAGACCTCAGGTCACCACGGTCAGGACCGTCACCAGCGTCACCGCGGAGATCGCCGCCCGGACGTCGCGGATCGCCTCGCCCACGCTCACGCCCGCCCAGTGCCCTTCGGCGATCCGCGCCATGCGCGGGGCGATCCGCTTCCTCGGCACTCCGGGGAAGGCCTGGGGGTGCATGCCCGTGGCGTGCAGCAGGGCGACGAGGGAGCTGGTGCGCGCGTCCGGCTCGGCCTCGTGGAGCACGACGTCGGCCAGCCGGGCGCGCAGCTCCCGCTCGACGGTCCCGTCGGCCTCCGGGTAGCGGCGCACGGGGAAGACGCCGAGCGCCCGGTGCTTCTCCTCGGTCACCAGGCCACGGCCGACGAGGCTGTCCACGACGTCCTGGGAACCCTTGGCCTGGTCCCGGGTCAGCCAGTCGGTGACCTTGCGGCTGCTGGACGCCCCGTGGACCCAGCGCGCCAGCCGGTCGAGCCGTCCGTCCAGGAGGGCATCGCCCGTCGGGGACGGGTCGAAGACCTCGACGCGCCCGCCCTTGACCGTGACACGGCCCGCCATGGCCAGCTCCAGGAGCATTCCGGCCGCCACGCCCCAGCGGGCCGCGGTCTCCCCCTTCGCCGCGCCGGTCGCGTCGTCCAGCGACAGCAGCATGATCTCTTCGCCCAGCGAGACGGCCATGGTGCGGCTCCCCGATTCCTTGCGTGACGACCGGACGGTTGCGTGTCGACCCCCTGTCCACCGGAGAGACGCGCGCGTCCCGTCCGGGGTTGCTCAGGGGGCGCGACCGCCGCTCAGGAGGGTTCCGCGGCGGCGAAGGCGCCCCGGGCCAGCCGGTGCAGCAGGGCGGCGGTCACCGCCCGGCCGGGCAGGGCCTCGGGGCGGGCCAGGTGCGGGGTGGAGTTCAGCAGGCCGAAGACGGCGTGCACGGTGACGCGGGCCCGGTTCTCGGCCAGCGCCGGGTAGAGGGCGCGGACGACGCCGACCCACACCTCGACGTACTCGCGCTGGAGCCGGCGCACCCGCTTGCGGTCCGTGTCGCGCAGCCGGTCCAGCTCGCGGTCGTGGAGGGTGATCAGGGGGCGGTCGTCGAGGGCGAAGTCGATGTGACCCTCGATGAGCGCGTCCAGGAGCTCCTCCGGGGAGCCGCCGCCCCGGGCGGCGTCCTCCGACACCCGCATACGGCCGCCCTCCAGCAGCCGTTCGCTGATGCCCACCAGGAGCTCGGCGAGCATCGCGTCCTTGCCGGGGAAGTGGCGGTAGAGGCCGGGACCGCTGATCCCGACGGCGGCGCCTATCTCGTCGACGCCGACGCCGTGGAAGCCGCGCTCGGCGAAGAGGCGGGCGGCCTCCCGGAGGATCTGCTCGCGGCGGGTGGGAGCCGCGACGCGGGCGGCGGCATGGGTGCTCATGAGGATTCATTCTAGACAGGGTCGTTAGCGCTCGTTAACCTGAGGGAAACGCGTTAACGCTCACTAACAGCGGCGCGACAGCAGCGGTTGACTTTTCCGGTACGGGCAAGGGGGCTCGACACGATGCAGCAGGCACCGGTCCTGGCGAGCGCGGCCGATCCCGCCTCGGAGGCCTGGCAGGCCAACGAGGCGGCTCATCGCGCGCTCTCCGACGAGCTGGCGGGACGCCTCGCCACGGCACGGCTGGGCGGGGGTGAGAAGGCGCGGGCCCGCCACGAGGCGCGCGGCAAGCTGCTCCCCCGGGACCGGGTGGACACCCTCCTCGACCCGGGTTCGCCGTTCCTGGAGCTGGCCCCGCTGGCCGCCGACGGGCTGTACGGGGGCGCCGCCCCGGCCGCCGGGGTGATCGCCGGGATCGGGCGGGTCAGCGGCCGGGAGTGCGTGATCGTCGCCAACGACGCGACCGTCAAGGGCGGCACGTACTACCCGATGACGGTGAAGAAGCACCTGCGCGCCCAGGAGGTGGCGCTGGAGAATCGTCTCCCCTGCCTCTATCTGGTCGACTCGGGCGGCGCGTTCCTGCCGATGCAGGACGAGGTCTTCCCCGACCGGGACCACTTCGGGCGGATCTTCTACAACCAGGCCCGGATGTCGGGGGCCGGCATTCCGCAGATCGCCGCGGTGCTGGGCTCCTGCACGGCGGGCGGGGCCTACGTTCCGGCGATGAGCGACGAGGCCGTCATCGTGCGCGGCCAGGGCACGATCTTCCTCGGCGGCCCGCCGCTGGTGAAGGCCGCCACCGGCGAGGTCGTCACGGCGGAGGAGCTGGGCGGCGGCGAGGTCCACTCCCGCACGTCGGGGGTCACCGACCATCTCGCGGAGGACGACGCGCACGCCCTGCGGATCGTCCGCAACATCGTCGCGACCCTCCCGGACCGGGCCCCGCTCCCCTGGTCGGTCGAGCCGGCCGAGGAGCCGAAGGCCGACCCGGCCGGGCTCTACGGGGCCGTGCCGGTGGACTCCCGGACGCCCTACGACGTACGCGAAGTGATCGCACGCGTGGTCGACGGCTCCCGCTTCCAGGAGTTCAAGGCGGAGTACGGGCAGACCCTGATCACCGGCTTCGCCCGGATCCACGGCCACCCGGTCGGGATCGTCGCGAACAACGGGATCCTGTTCTCCGAGTCGGCCCAGAAGGGCGCGCACTTCATCGAGCTGTGCGACCAGCGCGGCATCCCGCTCGTCTTCCTCCAGAACATCTCCGGCTTCATGGTCGGCCGGGACTACGAGGCGGGCGGCATCGCCAAGCACGGCGCGAAGATGGTCACCGCCGTGGCCTGCACCCGGGTGCCGAAGCTGACGGTGGTGGTCGGCGGTTCGTACGGCGCGGGGAACTACTCGATGTGCGGCCGGGCCTACAGCCCCCGCTTCCTGTGGATGTGGCCGAACGCCAAGATCTCGGTGATGGGCGGTGAGCAGGCCGCCTCCGTGCTGGCCACCGTCAAGCGCGACCAGCTCGGCGACGACTGGAGCGCCGAGGACGAGGAGGCGTTCAAGGCCCCGGTCCGCGCCCAGTACGAGACCCAGGGCAACGCCTACTACGCGACCGCCCGGCTCTGGGACGACGGCGTGATCGACCCCGTGGACACCCGGCAGGTGCTGGGCCTCGCCCTCACGGCCTGCGCCAACGCCCCGCTGCCGCAGAAGGACCCGGCCGGTCCCGGCTTCGGCGTCTTCCGGATGTGAGGAACGAGATGACGACGATGTTCGACACCGTGCTGGTCGCCAACCGCGGCGAGATCGCCGTCCGGGTGATCCGGACCCTGCGGGAGCTGGGCGTGCGCTCGGTCGCGGTCTTCAGCGACGCGGACGCCGACGCCCGGCACGTGCACGAGGCGGACACGGCGGTGCGAATCGGCCCGCCGCCGGCCGCCGAGAGCTATCTGAACGTGCCCGCCCTGCTGGAGGCGGCCCGCCGCACGGGCGCGCAGGCCGTCCACCCCGGCTACGGGTTCCTCGCGGAGAACGCGGAGTTCGCGCGGGCCTGCACGGACGCGGGGCTGGTCTTCATCGGCCCGCCCGCCGCCGCGATCTCGCTGATGGGCGACAAGATCCGGGCCAAGGAGACGGTCGCGGCGTACGGCGTCCCGGTCGTGCCCGGCTCGTCGGGCAGCGGCCTGACCGACGCTCAACTGGAGGAAGCAGCACGGGAGATCGGCACCCCGGTCCTCCTGAAGCCCTCGGCGGGCGGCGGCGGCAAGGGCATGCGCCTGGTCCGTGACGCGGCGGTGCTGGGCGAGGAGATCGCGGCGGCGCGGCGCGAGGCACGGGCCTCCTTCGGCGACGACACCCTCCTCGTGGAGCGGTGGATCGACCGCCCGCGCCACATCGAGATCCAGGTGCTCGCCGACACCCACGGCAACGTGATCCACCTCGGCGAGCGCGAGTGCTCGCTCCAGCGCCGCCACCAGAAGATCATCGAGGAGGCGCCGAGCGTCCTGCTGGACGCGAAGACCCGGGCGGCGATGGGCGAGGCGGCCGTCCAGGCGGCGCGCAGTTGCGGCTATGTCGGGGCGGGGACGGTGGAGTTCATCGTCCCCGGCAACGACCCGGCCTCGTACTACTTCATGGAGATGAACACCCGCCTCCAGGTCGAGCACCCGGTCACCGAGCTGATCACCGGCCTGGACCTGGTGGAGTGGCAGCTGCGGGTGGCGTCCGGCGAGCGACTGCCGTACGCACAGCAGGACGTCACCCTGACGGGCTGGGCGATCGAGGCCCGCGTCTGCGCCGAGGACCCGTCCCGCGGCTTTCTGCCCTCCGGCGGTACGGTGCTGGCGCTGCGCGAGCCGCAGGGCGGCGGGGTGCGGACGGACTCGGGGCTCAGCGAGGGCGTGCCGGTGGGCAGCCTCTACGACCCGATGCTGTCGAAGGTCATCGCGTACGGCCCCGACCGCGCGACCGCGATCCGCAGGCTGCGGGCGGCTCTCGCGGACACGGTGATCCTGGGCGTCCCGACCAACACGGGCTTCCTGCGCCGCCTGCTGGCCCACCCGGACGTGGTCTCCGGCGACCTGGACACCGGTCTGGTGGAGCGCGAGGCGGCGGGCCTGGTGCCGGACGGGGTGCCGGACGAGGTGTACGCGGCGGCAGCGGCGGTCCGCCGGGACGCGCTGGCCCCCCGGCCGGACGCGAACGGCTGGACGGACCCGTTCTCGGTGCCGAACGGCTGGCGGACAGGAGGCGCTCCGGCGCCCCTGCGCTTCCCGCTGCGGGTGGCGGGCACGGACCCGGTGACCTACGGCGCCCCGGACTCCGCGGCGGTCACCGCGGACCGGGTCACCGTCGAACTCGACGGCGCGGTGGGCCACTTCCACCGCTCCGGGGACTGGCTCGGCCGGGACGGCGACACCTGGCACGTCCAGGACCACGACCCGGTGGAGGCGTCCCTGAGCGGCGCGGGCCGGAGCGGGGCGGACACCCTGGCGGCCCCGATGCCGGGCACGGTCACGGTGGTGAAGGTCGCCGTCGGCGACGAGGTCGCGGCAGGGCAGAGCCTGCTCGTGGTGGAGGCGATGAAGATGGAGCACGTGATCTCCGCCCCGCACGCGGGGACCGTCACCGAACTGGACGTCACGGCGGGTGCGACGGTCGCGATGGACCAGATCCTGGCGGTCGTGGTTCCCCTGGAGGACTCATGACGACACGTGCGCTGCCCATGCGGGTCCCGGCCCCGGGCCTCCCCGCCCGGGTCAGGATCCACGAGGTGGGGCCGCGCGACGGCCTCCAGAACGAGAAGGGCACCGTCCCGACGGAGGTGAAGGCTCAGTTCATCCGCCGACTGGCGGTGGCCGGCCTGACCACCATCGAGGCGACGAGCTTCGTGCATCCGAAGTGGGTGCCCCAACTGGCAGACGCGGAAGCCCTGTTCCCCCTCGTCGGGGACATCGCGGACGTGGGCGACGTCTCGCTCCCCGTCCTCGTGCCGAACGAACGCGGACTGGACCGGGCCCTGGCGCTCGGGGCCCGGTCGATCGCGGTGTTCGGCTCGGCGACGGAGACGTTCGCCGCACGCAATCTGAACCGGACCGTGGACGAGTCGCTGGCGATGTTCGCGCCGGTGGTGGCCCGTGCGAAGGCGGAGAAGGCCTCTGTGCGCGGCTATCTGTCGATGTGCTTCGGCGACCCCTGGGAAGGCGCGGTGCCGGTGGCGCAGGTGGTCAGGGTCGCGAAGGCGCTGATGGACCTGGGCTGCGACGAGCTGTCGCTGGGCGACACGATCGGAGTGGCGACGCCGGGCCACGTCACAGCGCTGCTGACCGCCCTGAACGAGGCGGGCGTCGCGACCCCCGCGATGGGCGTCCACTTCCACGACACGTACGGCCAGGCGCTGTCCAACACCCTCGCGGCGCTCCGGCACGGGGTGAGCACGGTCGACGCCTCGGCGGGCGGCCTGGGCGGCTGCCCGTACGCCGAGAGCGCCACGGGAAACCTCGCCACCGAGGACCTGGTCTGGATGCTCGACGGCCTCGGCATCGAGACGGGCGTCGACCTCGACGAGTTGACCGCCACCAGCGTCTGGCTGGCCGGACACCTGGGCCGGCCGAGCCCGTCCCGCACGGTCCGCGCCCTCACCCCCTCCACTTCCTCCCCCTCCCACAAGGAGTGAGCCACACCATGTCCCTGGACCACCGGCTGACCGCCGAACACGAGGAACTGCGCCGCACGGTCGAGGCGTTCGCGCACGACGTGGTCGCGCCGAAGATCGGCGACTTCTACGAGCGCCATGAGTTCCCCTACGAGATCGTGCGCGAGATGGGCCGCATGGGCCTGTTCGGGCTGCCGTTCCCGGAGGAGTACGGCGGCATGGGCGGCGACTACCTGGCGCTCGGGATCGCCCTGGAGGAGCTGGCCCGGGTCGACTCCTCGGTGGCGATCACCCTGGAGGCCGGGGTCTCGCTGGGGGCGATGCCGCTCCACCTCTTCGGCACGGAGGAGCAGAAGCGGCAGTGGCTGCCGAAGCTCTGCGCCGGTGAGGCGCTGGGCGCGTTCGGTCTGACCGAGCCGGACGGCGGCTCGGACGCGGGCGGCACGCGCACGACGGCGGTGCTGGACGAGGCGACGGACGAGTGGGTGATCAACGGCTCGAAGTGCTTCATCACCAACTCCGGCACGGACATCACCGAGCTGGTCACGGTCACGGCGGTGACGGGCCGCAAGGAGGACGGCCGCCCCCGGATCTCCGCGATCATCGTCCCCTCCGGCACTCCCGGCTTCACGGTCGCCGCCCCCTACTCCAAGGTCGGCTGGAACGCCTCGGACACCCGGGAGCTGTCCTTCACCGACGTCCGCGTCCCGGCGTCGAACCTCCTGGGCGAGGAGGGCCGGGGCTACGCGCAGTTCCTGCGGATCCTCGACGAGGGCCGGATCGCGATCTCGGCGCTGGCCACGGGGCTGGCGCAGGGCTGCGTGGACGAGTCGGTGAAGTACGCAGCCGAGCGCCACGCGTTCGGCCGGCCGATCGGCACGAACCAGGCGATCCAGTTCAAGATCGCCGACATGGAGATGCGGGCCCACATGGCCCGGGTGGGCTGGCGTGACGCGGCCTCGCGGCTGGTGGCGGGCGAACCCTTCAAGAAGGAGGCCGCGATCGCGAAGCTGTACTCCTCGACGGTCGCGGTGGACAACGCCCGTGAGGCCACGCAGATCCACGGCGGCTACGGCTTCATGAACGAGTACCCGGTGGCCCGGATGTGGCGCGACTCGAAGATCCTGGAGATCGGCGAGGGGACGAGCGAGGTGCAGCGGATGCTGATCGCCCGGGAGCTGGGGCTCCCCGGCTGAGCCGTTCACCCGCCTTCCCGACCGCCGCCCCGGTCGCCGTGGACGTTCCCACGGCGGCCGGGGCGTCGGCGTCGGCGGTGTCGGCGGTGGTGGCGGTGGCGGACAGGGGACCCGTCATCCGGCCGATGCGGTCGCCGCCTCCTCGATGAGGTCGGTGACCGGGCCGGGCTGCGAGGCGAGGGAGGCGTGGCCGGCGTCCAGCTCGACCGTCCTGCGCGGCTGCATCCGTGTCGCCATGCGGCGCTCGTTGTCGGGGTGGATCATGCGGTCGGCGGCGGAGACCTGGTACCACGTGGGCTTGGACCGCCAGGCCGGCGCGGTGACGTTGTCGCCGAACGTCGAGGCCAGGGGCGCCTTCTGGGTCACGGCCATCACCAGCGCCTCCTCCTCGGACAGGTCCTGGGCGAAGCTCTCGTGGAACTTGTCCTGCTTGACCCACAGGTAGCCGTCGGAGTCCGGGGCGAGGTTCTCGAACGCCGCGGGGGGCTTCTCCTGGCTGATCTGCCCGGGGCTCTCACCGGCGTCCGGCGCGAACGCGGCGATGTAGACGAGTCCCGTGACGTTGGGCAGGTCGCCGGCCTCCGTGATGACCGCGCCGCCGTAGGAGTGGCCGACCAGGACCACCGGTCCGTCGATCTGCCGGACCATCTTGGCGGTGCGCTCGGCGTCGTCGGCCAGGGAGGTCAGGGGGTTCTCCACCGCGTGCAGGGAGCCGAAGCCCCGGCGGTGCAGTTCGGTGATGACCTTGGCCCAGTGGGCGGCGCCGCCCCAGAAGCCGTGGACCAGGACGATAGAGGGTTTGTCAGCCATCGGGCGGGGCCTTTCGCGGGGGGGGTGGGGTGGCGGAAACCGTTCCTCCCCAGCAGACGTCCGCTCCCGTGCCCCCGCATGCCGGAGCCGTCATTCAGGTGGTGCCCCGGACGCCACCGGCCACGGCCGGCGTCACCCGGTCGGTCCCGGCTCCGGCTCCGGTGCCGGTGCCGGTGCCGGTCCGGATGCCGGTCCCGGGGGGCTTCCTCAGCGCCAGGCGTGGCGGATCTTCAGCCGGCCGTATCCCACGGCCCCGGAGAAGCGGATGCGCGGCGCGCCCGGGCGGCTCGGCTGCCGGGGCCGGTATCGCAGGTCCTTCCAGCCGGTCGTCAGGCCCTCGACCTCGACGATCGCGTCGCGCGGCACCGTGATGCTCGCGTTGCCGGTGCCGAGGCTCAGCTCGATGTCGACGACCGGGCCTTCGATGATCGCCCGGGACAGGTCCAGGCGTACCCGCCCGAAGGCGGACTCGACCTTGAGGACGCGGGGGACCCGCCACGCGCCGCGCCGTTTGATCCGGCCTCCGGCGGCGGCGATCGTCGCCGTGGTGCCGGGGTCCTCCGCCGGGAGGGTGTCCAGGGCCGCCGCGAGCTCCGCGCGGGACGAGGCGGCCAGCACCCGGCCGAGGCGCTCGTCCATCTCCTCGTGCGAGATGTGCTCCTCGGCGTACGCCTCCCGTACGCGCCGTACGGCGGCCTCCCGGTCGTCCTCGCTCACGCGCGAAAAGGCTTTTCCCTGGGGTGAGTTCACCGCTTCACCCTAAGGGCTGTCCCGCAAATTCCCGGTGGATCGGCGCACGGCGTCAGACGCGGTGCGTCGCAAGGCCAAGACGCACCCGCGTACGGGAGGTATTCGGGTGCTTCGACAACGCGGCGAGGCGCCGTAGCCGGCGCCGTGCGCCCGCCGGGAATTGCGGGACAGCGCTCAGTGCGGCCCGGGCCCTTCGGACATGGCCGGCGAAGCCCGGGCCCCGGCAGACCGGCGGCCCCGGCGTCAGGTGGCCGAGGCCCCGGCCTCCTGGCGGGCGTCGTAGTCGGCGCGCGCCTTCGCGATCTCCTGCTGGTGGCTCTCGGTCCAGTCGACGAGCGACCTGATCGTCGTGTGCAGGGTCGCGCCCAGCTCCGTCAGCTCGTACTCCACGCGGGGCGGGACGACGGGGTAGACCGTGCGCCGCACCAGGCCGTCGCGTTCGAGCTGGCGCAGGGTCACGGTGAGCATGCGCTGGCTGATGCCCTCGATGAGCCGGCGCAGCTCGGAGAAGCGCAGCGTGCGGCGTTCCAGGTGGGCGATGGCGAGGAGGGACCACTTGTCCGCGACGCGGTCGAGGATCTGCCGCACCTCGCAGCCCTCGCGGACGTCCCACTGGCTGATGTCGTAGTCCGGACCGGCGCCGGTATCGACGCAGTGACTCGGTGACTTCGAAGTGCCTTCTTCCATACCGCCCCACGGTGCCGCAAGCTTCAGGTGGTTACAAGAGGGAACCGACCACCGGTTCGGTAACTCGCCTCGGTTCCGTGCCGCTTGAGGCCCCCGCACACCAACCCCGCTTCACCGATTCGCTGTTGCGGCTGTTCGTCATGCCCGTTTCGTCCGCGCACAAGGAGAATTCCGTGTCCTCATCACCGCCCCCGCCGAGACCGAGCAGTGACCGCATGACCGCCCGTGCCCGGGGCGTGCTGCTCGTCCTGTGCGGCGCGATCTTCCTCGAAGGCATCGATGTGGCCATGCTGAACGTGGCGCTGCCCGCGATCCGCGAGGACCTCGGCCTGCCCACCGGCACCCTCCAGTGGGTGATGAGCGCGTACGTCCTGGGCTACGGCGGCTTCATGCTGCTGGGCGGACGGGCGGCCGATCTCTTCGGCCGCCGCCGGATGTTCGTCCTCTGGCTCGTCGTGTTCCTGGTCTTCTCCGGGCTGGGCGGACTGGCCACCGAAGGCTGGATGCTGATCGCCGCCCGCTTCGTGACCGGGATCGCCGCCGCCTTCATGACCCCGGCCGGCCTGTCGATCATCACCACCGGCTTCCCCGAGGGGCCGCAGCGCGACAAGGCCCTCCTGCTCTACGCGGGCACCGCCGCCGGGGGCTTCTCGATCGGCCTGGTCGTCGGCGGGCTGCTCTCCGCGATCGACTGGCGCTGGGTGTTCTTCGCCCCGGTCATCCTCTCGCTGGGCATCCTGCTCGCCGCGCTCGCGCTCATCCCCGCCTCACCCCGCCCCGACCGCACCGGGCAGGGCGTCGACCTGGCCGGAGCGGTGACCGTCACGGCCGGGATCCTGCTGCTCGTCCTCGGCGTCGAACGGGCCACGCACGTCCCGGCCGCGTGGACGGTCGGCACGGTCGGCGCGGCGCTGCTCCTCTTCCTCGCGTTCGTCGTCGTCGAACGCTCCTCGTCCTCGCCGCTGGTGCGCCTCGGCATCTTCCGCAGCGGGTCGCTGGTCCGCGCCAATGTGTCGGGGCTGCTGTTCGCCGCCGGGTTCTTCGGCTTCCAGTTCGTCGCCGTGCTCTACCTCCAGGAGCTGCGCGGCTGGTCGCCCCTGCGGACCAGCCTCGCGCTGCTCGTCGTCGGTGTGGACGCGGTGCTCTCGCCGCTCCTGACCCCGAAGCTGGTGGCCCGCTTCGGCAACGCCCGGGTCATCTTCGGCGGGCTGCTCGTCGCGTCGCTCTCGTACGCCCTGTTCCTGCCGCTCGCCGCGGACTGGACGTACGCGGCGATGTTCCCGGGCCTGCTCCTGCTGGGTGTGGCCTTCTCCCTGGTCTACGGCCCGCTGACCATCGTGGCCACGGACGGTGTCGCCGAGGAGGAGCAGGGGGTGGCCGGCGGACTGCTCTACACGTCCTGGCAGTTCGGTGCCGCGCTGGGGCTGTCCGCCGTGACCGCCGTCACCGTCGGCGCGACGGACGGGACGTCCCCGGCCGCCCTGCTCGACGGATACCGGGCGGCCCTGGCGGTGCCGCCGGCCGCCGCCCTGATCGCCGCCGCCGTCAGCGCGTTCGGCCTCCGTCCCCGACGGGCCCGGGCGGGCGGCATCGCTGTCGCCGGTCACGGGGCCGAGTCGGACAGGAGCGGTGCGCCGGGCGGTGTCGAGCAGCCGGCCGGGCTCGCGTCCTGACCGCGCGGACGGCAGACCGTGGAGGGGCTCGACGCCTGCCGGGCGGAGTTCGGGGCGTGAGCCGGCGGCCCGGGGGCCTCACACGACGCCCCATTCAAGCAAGGGTAGGCTAACCTTCCTTCGGATCGCCCCCGCTGGAGCCCGGGCCCGTCCGCCCGACGCTGCGGCCCGCCCCGGAGGAGCTCCCGTTGACGCCGACGACCGCCGCCGCCCCCGAAGCAGCCCCGTTCCGGATCTTCGACCTGACCGTGGTGCGCACCCGGCGGCTCGGCCCGTCCATCCTGCGGATCACCCTCGGCGGGGCGGGGTCCGGGGGGTTCCGCGGCGGCCGCCGCGACCAGAGCGTGTCCCTCCTCCTCCCCCGCCCGGGGCAGCGCGAGGCGGTGGTCCCGGCGGGCGGGTCCGGGACCTGGCACGAGCGGTGGCGGGCACTGCCCGAGGACGAACGGGCCGTGCTGCGTTCGTATGCCGTACGGGCCGAGCGGCCGCGGCCCGACGGCTCCACCGAGGTCGACCTCGACTTCGTGCTGCACGGCGACGGCGGCCCCGCCTCGCGCTGGGCACGGGGGGCCGCCCCCGGCGACCGCCTCGCGGTGCTGGGCCCCACCGCGGCGGACAACGCCGCCGTGCGCTTCCGGCCGCCCGCCGACACCGACTGGGTGCTGATCCGCGCCGACGAGACCGCCCTGCCCGCCGCGGCAGCCGCCCTGGAATGGCTGCCCGCGGGGCTGCCGGCCCGGGTCTGGCTGGAGATCCCGCGCACCGAGGACCGGCAGGCACTGAACACCGCCGCGAAGGCCCGGATCAGGTGGCTCGTCCGCAACGAGGGGGCCGCCTGCGGCGTGGAGACCGTGCGCGCGGCCGAGTTGCCCGGGGGGACTCCGTACGCGTGGATCGCGGGCGAGGCGTCCGGGGTGCGGGCGCTGCGCCACCACCTCCTCCAGGAGCGGGGTTTCGACCCGGGGCGGGTGACGGCCTGCACCTACTGGCGGCGCGGCCTTTCCGAGGAGCAGGCGCGCAGAGCGGAAGCGGAAGCGGCGACCGGCACCGTCGGCTTCGGGCCCGAGCTGCTGAAACAGGGACCACCAGGAGAGCAAGTGGAGGGATAGGGGAGGGAAAGCGGACAACCGGTGCAGCCGGGGGGCCGGAGGAACAAGGGGTTCCGAGTTAGGTTAGGCTCGCCTTACTTTGGCATCGCGCCCTCGTCCCCCCTTCCTGCCCGGAGGGCCGCGATGAAGTTCCCCTCACCCGGGAGGACCCCTTCATGCGTTCGCACCTGCTCAACAACACGACCGCGGAGCACTATCGGAACACCGTCTCCGCAGGAGTGGAACGGGTCGCGGCCACCCTCGCCGCCACCGAGCGCCCCTTCAGCGGGATCGATGTCGACGAGCTCTCCCCCCTCGTCGACGCGATCGACCTGGACCGGCCGCTGGGCGACGCCGCCGCCGCCCTCGACGAGCTGGGCGAGGTCTACCTCCGCGACGCCGTCTACTTCCACCACCCCCGCTATCTGGGGCACCTCAACTGCCCGGTCGTCATACCCGCCGTGCTCGGCGAGGCCGTGCTCTCCGCGATCAACTCCTCGCTGGACACCTGGGACCAGAGCGCGGGCGCCACGCTCATCGAGCGCCGGCTGATCGACTGGACCGCCGAGCGGATCGGGCTCGGCCCGGCCGCCGACGGGATCTTCACCAGCGGCGGCACGCAGTCCAACTTCCAGGCGCTGCTGCTGGCGCGGGAGGAGGCGAAGGTCCGGCCCGAGGACTTCACCCGGCTGCGGATCTTCACTTCCGAGTGCAGCCACTTCAGCGTCCAGAAGTCCGCCAAACTGCTCGGCCTCGGCCCGGACGCCGTCGTATCCGTCCCCGTGGACCGTGACAAGCGCATGCGGACCGTGGCGCTCGCCCACGCGCTGGAGAGTTGCGTGGCCGAAGGCGCCGTCCCGATGGCCGTCGTCGTGACCGCCGGCACCACGGACTTCGGGTCCATCGACCCGCTGCCCGAGATCGCCGCACTCTGCGAGCAGTTCGCCACCTGGATGCACGTGGACGCCGCCTACGGCTGCGGGCTGCTGGCCTCCCGTGAGCGGCGCGGGCTGCTCGAAGGCATCGAGAACGCCGACTCGGTGACGGTGGACTACCACAAGTCCTTCTTCCAGCCCGTGAGTTCGTCGGCCGTCCTGGTCCGTGACCGGGCGACCCTGCGCCACGCCACGTACCACGCGGAGTATCTGAACCCGCGCCGGATGGCCGAGGAGCGGATCCCCAACCAGGTCGACAAGTCCCTCCAGACGACCCGCCGGTTCGACGCGCTCAAGCTCTGGATGACGCTGCGCGTCATGGGCGCGGACGGGATCGGCGAGCTGTTCGACGAGGTCTGCGACCTGGCCGCCGAGGGCTGGCAACTGCTGGCGGCCGACCCGCGCTTCGACGTGGTCGTCGAGCCCCGGATCTCCACGCTCGTCTTCCGCTACATCCCGGCCGGGGCCGCCTCCCCCGACGAGATCGACCGCGCCAACCTGCACGCCCGCAAGGCGCTGTTCGCCTCCGGCGAGGCGATCGTCGCGGGCACCAAGGTGGGCGACCGCCAGTACCTCAAGCTCACCCTGCTCAACCCCGAAACGACCGTGCACGACATCGCCGCCGTCCTCGATCTGATCTCCGGCCACGCCGAGAGCTACCTGGGAGACTCCCTTGACCGCGCTTCCTGACCCCCACGACTTCATCGGGATCGGGCTCGGCCCGTTCAACCTCGGCCTCGCCTGCCTGACCGAGCCGGTCGACGAGCTGAACGGCGTCTTCCTGGAGTCCAAGCCGGACTTCGAGTGGCACGCCGGGATGTTCCTCGAAGGGGCCCACCTCCAGACCCCGTTCATGTCGGACCTGGTCACCATGGCCGACCCGACCTCGCCCTACTCCTTCCTCAACTACCTCAAGGAGCGCGGCCGGCTCTACTCCTTCTACATCCGGGAGAACTTCTACCCGCTGCGGACCGAGTACAACGACTACTGCCGCTGGGCCGCCGCGAAGCTGAGCAGCATCCGGTTCGGCGAGACCGTCGACACGGTGACGTACGACGAGGGCTCCGAGCTCTACACCGTGACCACCGCCTCCGGTCGGGCGTTCCGGTCCCGGCACCTGGTCCTCGGGACCGGCACGCCGCCGCACATACCCGAGGCCTGCCGGGGTCTCGGTGGGGACTTCCTCCACAACTCCCGCTATCTGGAAGGCAAAGCCGAGCTCCAGAAGAAGAAGTCGATCACCCTGGTCGGCAGTGGGCAGAGCGCGGCGGAGATCTACTACGACCTGCTCTCCGAGATCGACACCTACGGCTACCGGCTGAACTGGGTGACCCGCTCCCCGCGATTCTTCCCGCTGGAGTACACCAAGCTGACGCTGGAGATGACCTCTCCGGAGTACATCGACTACTTCCACGCCCTGCCCGAGGAGACCCGCTACCGGCTGGAGACCGGACAGAAGGGTCTGTTCAAGGGCATCGACGGGGAGCTGATCGACGCGATCTTCGACCTGCTCTACCAGAAGAACATCGCCGGGCCCGCACCGACGAGACTGCTGACCAACTCCGCCCTCGTCAGCGCGCGTTACGACGCCGAGGGCGGCGCGTACAGCCTGGGGCTGCGCCAGGAGGAGCAGGGCAAGGACTACGGGCTCACCACCGAGGGCCTGATCCTCGCCACCGGTTACCGGTACGAGGCTCCCGCCTTCCTCGCCCCCGTCACCGGGCGGCTGCGGCACGACAGCCGGGGCCGCTTCGACGTCGCCCGCAACTACAGCATCGACACCACCGGGCGCGGGATCTTCCTCCAGAACGCCTCGGTGCACACCCACTCGATCACCTCGCCCGACCTCGGCATGGGCGCCTACCGCAACGCGTACATCATCGGCGAGCTGCTCGGCCGCGAGGTCTACCCGGTCGAGAAGTCCATCGCCTTCCAGGAGTTCGCCGTATGAGCCACCCCGGCAAACAGCAGTCCGCGGCCATCGGCGAGTTCGCCGTCCGCCCGCTCGACCCCGCCGCCGACGCCGAACTGGTGCACGGCTGGGTGACCCACCCCAAGGCCGCGTTCTGGCTGATGGGCGACGCCGGACTCGCCGACGTGGAGCGGGAGTACCGGTCCATCGCCGCCCATCCGCACCACGACGCGTTCATCGGGCTGCACGACGGCGCGCCCGCCTTCCTGATCGAGCGCTACGACCCCACCGAGGTCGAGCTGAAGGGGCTGTACGAGGCGGAGCCCGGCGACGTCGGGATGCACTTCCTGGTCGCCCCCACCGACACCCCGGTGCACGGCTTCACCCGGGCCGTGATCACCACCGTGATGGCTTTCCTGTTCGCCGATCCGTCGGTGCGCCGGGTGGTCGTCGAGCCCGACGTCACCAACAGCGCCGTACAGGCCCTCAACAAGGCCGTCGGCTTCGAGGTGCTCCGCGAGATCGCCAAACCGGAGAAGGACGCCCTGCTCAGCGCCTGCACCCGTGCGCAGTTCGAAGCAGCAACCGGAGGTAACGACCGATGACGACCGACCTCACCGACAGCGTCGCCCACCTCACCCCGGGGCGCTGGGCCACCGCAAACCGACTGCTGGTGCGCAAAGCACTGGCGGAATTCAGCCATGAACGGCTGCTCGCCCCCACGCCGCTCGGCGACGGCCGCTTCACCGTCCGTAGCGACGACGCCTCCACCGAGTACCGTTTCACCGCGCGACTCTTCGCCCTGGACCACTGGCAGATCGACGCCGAGACCATCACCCGGCACCGGCACGGCTCCGAACTCCCGCTGGACACGCTGGAGTTCTTCATCGAACTGCGGCACACCCTGGGAATCTCCGCGGAGGTCCTGCCGGTCTACCTGGAGGAGATCTCCTCCACCCTGGCCGGAACCGCCTACAAACTCACCAAGGAACCGGCGACCTCCGGCCAGCTCGTGGCCGCCGGCTTCCAGGCCATCGAGACCGGGATGACCGAGGGCCACCCGTGCTTCGTCGCCAACAACGGGCGGATCGGTTTCGGCGTGGACGAGTACCGGGCGTACGCCCCCGAGGCCGCCTCGGAGATCCGGCTCGTCTGGCTGGCCGCCCACCGGGACCGGGCCACCTTCACGTCGGGCGCCGGGCTCGACTACGAGGCACTGGTCAAGGACGAGCTGAGCGAGGCGACCCGGGAGCGGTTCGACGGGGCGCTGCGCGGACTCGGCCTCGACCCGGCCGACTACTACCTGCTGCCCGTCCACCCCTGGCAGTGGTGGAACAAGCTCGCGGTCAGCTTCGCCGGAGAGCTGGCCGCCCGGCACCTGGTGGTGCTCGGCGAGGGCGAGGACGGCTATCTCGCCCAGCAGTCGATCCGCACCTTCTTCAACGCCGACCACCCCGAGAAGCACTACGTCAAGACGGCGCTGTCGGTCCTGAACATGGGCTTCATGCGCGGCCTGTCCGCCGCGTACATGGAGGCCACTCCCGCGATCAACGACTGGCTGGCCGGCCTGATCGAGCGCGACGGCCTGCTGCGCGGCGTCGGGTTCTCGATCATCCGGGAGCGGGCCGCGATCGGCTACCACCACCGGTCCTACGAGGCCGCCACCGTCAAGGGCTCCCCCTACCGGAAGATGCTGGCCGCCCTGTGGCGCGAGAGCCCCGTGCCGGGCCTCCGGCCGGGCGAGCGGGTCGCGACGATGGCCTCGCTGCTCCACACCGACCACGAGGGCGGCTCGGTGGCCGGGGCGCTGATCGCCGAGTCGGGGCTGGACCCGCAGGTGTGGCTGCGAAGCTACCTGGACGCCTATCTGGTGCCGGTGCTGCACAGCTTCTACGCCTACGACCTCGTCTACATGCCGCACGGCGAGAACGTGATCCTGGTCGTGGAGGACGGGATCGTCACCCGCACGATCTTCAAGGACATCGCCGAGGAGATCGCGGTGATGGACCCGGACGCCGTGCTGCCACCGCAGGTCGAGCGGATCCGGGTCGAGGTCCCCGAGGACATGAAACTGCTGTCGGTCCTCACCGACGTCTTCGACTGCTTCTTCCGCTTCCTGGGCGCGGGCCTGGCCACCGAGGGCGTCCTGGACGAGGACACCTTCTGGCGGACGGTCGCCGCCTGCGTGCGCGACTACCAGGAATCGGTGCCGTATCTCGCGGACAAGTTCCGGCAGTACGACCTGTTCGAGCCGGAGTTCGCCCTCTCCTGCCTCAACCGTCTCCAGCTGCGCGACAACCAGCAGATGGTCGACCTCAACGACCCGGCCGGAGCACTCCAGTTGGTGGGCCGCCTGAAGAACCCGATCGCCGGGTTCTGAGCCCGGCCGCCGGACAGCGGCGGCCCTGTGGGGGCGAGCGCCCGGGGACCGCCCCCGGGCGCTCGCCTTCCCCGGCGTGCCCCGGAGGCGGACTGGCAGAATCGCGGACATGGCAGAAATCATCCAGCGGGACGGAACATGGACGTTCGACGGGGACACCGTCCGGATCGTGCCGGGGGGCAGGGCGCACCCGGTCCGGCAGGAGCTGGGTGAGACAGCCGTGCCCCTCCAGGCGGTGGCGGGCATCTCCTTCGAACCGGACCGCAAGGGCGGACGGCTGCGGCTGCGCCTGCGCGGCGGGGCCTGCCCGGTGCTGCGGGCCGCCGACGGACGGCTCAAGGACGGCGCCGACCCCTACGCGCTGACCGTGGAGAAGGACCGGACCGGGGTCGCGGAGTACTTCGTCGACGAGGTGCGCAACGCGCTGCTGATCGAGCAGGTGCCGGACGGCCCCGTGGACCGCTTCCTGCTGCCGGGCCCCACGCTGCCCGTCTCCGGCGGGGGCGGCGACGGGACGGCGTCCTTCGACGGCGAGAGCGTCCGGCTGACCTGGAACTGGAAGGCCGAGGAGTCCAAGACCGCCGGGGGCCCGACCACCTTCCCGCTGTCGCGGATCGCGGGCGTGCGGTGGATGCCGTCGATCGGCCTGGAGAACGGCTACCTGCGCTTCGAACCGGTCGAGGGGCCCGTCTCGGCCCCGCCGAAGTACGACACGTACGCCCTGGACCTGTGGGGGATCTCCAAGAAGGAGCACACGGCGGTCCTGGTCGCGGCGGCGGTGCTGATGCGACTGCCCGGGGCCCGCGCGGCCCTCGACGCCCCGGGGGCGGCCCCGGCCCTGGCCAAGGGCGCCGGTCCGGCCCCCGCCGCCCCGCCCGCGGGCGATCACGACACCCTGCTGCGGCGGCTCCGGGAGCTGGGCGAGCTGCACCGGGCCGGAGTCCTCACCGACGAGGAGTTCAGCACCGCCAAGCAGGCCGTTCTCCGCAGCATGTGACGCGACCGGACGGCCTTCCCGGCCACTCCTGCCCGATTTCGGGCAGATTTCTTGCATAAGCGCGCCCCGGCAAGCAATATCGACGGGTGCTTGAACGCCGCTCGTCCCATGACGACCTCATCGATCACCTCGTACGCTCCACCGCGCTCCAGCGCGGCGAGGCGGCCCGGGTGATCCTCGACGTGCTGGCGTACTTCGACGAGAGCACCGACGACTTCGTCCGGCGCCGCCACCGCGAACTGCAGTCCGGCGGCCTGGTCAACACGGAGATCTTCGAGCGGATCGCGGCCGAGCTGCCGCACCGCGCCGTGGCGCCGCCGGAGCTCTCGCTCCGCCAGCTGCGCCGCATCGTCTACGGCTGAGCGGGCCGGGCGCCCGTGCGGGGCGCCGAACGCGAGCAGGTACGAGTACGTCGATGGAGGGGCAGAGAACTCATGTGCGGGATCGTCGGATACATCGGAAAGCGTGACGTGGCACCGCTGCTGCTGGAGGGCCTGCAGCGGCTGGAGTACCGGGGGTACGACTCCGCGGGCATCGTCATCACCGGCAAGGCGGCTGCGGGCAAGCCGGGCGCGCTGAAGATGGTCAAGGCCAAGGGGCGGGTCCGCGAGCTGGAGGCCAAGGTCCCCAAGCGCTTCGCCGGCACCACCGGCATCGCCCACACCCGCTGGGCCACCCATGGCGCGCCGAGCGACGAGAACGCCCACCCGCACATGGACGCGGAGAACAAGGTCGCCGTCGTCCACAACGGGATCATCGACAACGCCTCCGAGCTGCGCGCCAAGCTCACCGCGGACGGCGTCGTCTTCCTCTCCGAGACCGACACCGAGGTGCTGGTCCACCTGATCGCCCGCGCCCAGGCCGAGACCCTGGAGGAGAAGGTCCGCGAGGCGCTGCGGCACGTCGAGGGCACCTACGGCGTCGCCGTGCTGCACGCCGACTTCAACGACCGCATCGTGGTCGCCCGCAACGGCTCCCCGGTCGTCCTCGGCATCGGCGAGAAGGAGATGTTCGTCGCCTCCGACGTCGCCGCCCTGGTCGCCCACACCCGCCAGGTCGTCACGCTCGACGACGGCGAGATGGCCACGCTGAAGGCGGACGACTTCCGTACGTACACGACGGAGGGCTCGACCACGACGGCCACGCCGACCACCGTGGAGTGGGAGGCCGAGTCGTACGACATGGGCGGCCACGACACGTACATGCACAAGGAGATCTCCGAGCAGGCCGACGCCGTGGACCGCGTCCTGCGCGGCCGGATCGACGACCGCTTCTCCACCGTGCACCTGGGCGGGCTCAACCTGGACGCCCGGGAGGCGCGCGGGGTGCGCCGGATCAAGATCCTCGGCTGCGGCACCTCGTACCACGCAGGCCAGATCGGCGCCCAGCTGATCGAGGAGCTGGCCCGGATCCCCGCCGACGCCGAGCCGGCCTCCGAGTTCCGCTACCGCAACCCGGTCGTGGACCCCGACACCCTGTACGTCGCGGTCTCCCAGTCGGGCGAGACCTACGACGTGCTGGCCGCCGTCCAGGAGCTGAAGCGCAAGGGCGCCCGGGTCCTCGGCGTGGTCAACGTGGTCGGCTCCGCCATCGCCCGGGAGGCCGACGGCGGTACGTACGTCCACGCGGGCCCGGAGGTCTGCGTGGTCTCCACCAAGTGCTTCACCAACACCGTGGTCGCCTTCGCGCTGCTCGCCCTGCACCTGGGCCGGATCCGTGACCTCTCGGTCGCGGACGGCAAGCGGATCATCGACGGGCTGCGCCGACTGCCGGAGCAGATCAGCGAGATCCTGGCGAACGAGGACGAGATCAAGCGGCTGGCCGCCGAGTACGCGGACGCCAAGTCGATGATGTTCATCGGCCGGGTGCGCGGCTATCCGGTGGCCCGCGAGGCCTCGCTGAAGCTGAAGGAGGTCTCGTACATCCACGCCGAGGCCTACCCCGCCTCCGAGTTGAAGCACGGCCCGCTCGCGCTGATCGAGCCCGCGATGCCGACCGTGGCGATCGTGCCGGACGACGACCTGCTGGAGAAGAACCGCGCCGCGATGGAGGAGATCAAGGCCCGCAGCGGCCGGATCCTCGCCGTCGCCCACCAGGTGCAGGAGAAGGCCGACCACACCATCGTCGTGCCGAAGAACGAGAACGAGCTGGACCCGATCCTCATGGGCATCCCGCTCCAGCTGTTCGCGTACCACACGGCCCTCGCGATGGGCCGGGACATCGACAAGCCGCGCAACCTGGCGAAGTCCGTGACGGTCGAGTAGACGGCGGCGCACGGACGTCGGGCCCCGTACCGCCGGGAAGCCGGTACGGGGCCCAACGCGTGCCGCTCCAGGGCTTTCTGGCGGCCTCTCAGGTCACCGGGGGCCGCTCGGATCTCGCCGCCCGATCCCGTCGCCCGGGGCGCTCAGGGCGCTCCGGCCGCCCGGGTCCTCAGGGGATGACGATGACCGGGCGCTGCGCCCGGCGGGCGAGGCGGCCGGCCACGGAGCCGAAGATCCGGCCGACGATGCCGTGCGTGGAGCCCACGACGATGGCGTCGGCGGCGTACTCCCGGCCGACCTCCTCCAGTTCGTGGCAGATGTCGCCCCCGCGCTCGACGAGCACCCAGGGCACATCGGAGAGATAGTCCGCGCAGGCCAGTTCCAGACCGAGGACCTCGGTGCGGTGATCGGGGACGTCGACGAAGACGGGGGGCTCGCAGCCCGCCCAGACCGTGGTCGGCAACCGGTTGGCGACATGGACGATGATCAGGCCGGAGCCCGAGCGGCCGGCCATGCCGATGGCGTAGGCGAGAGCCCGCTCGCTCGACGTGGAGCCGTCGAAACCGACCACGACTCCGTGCCGGAAAGCGGGATCACACGCGGGGCGTGCTTCTTCGACCGTCCGCGGCTCCGACCCTGGGTCGGCGAGCGGCTTGCGGTCCTTGGGTTCAGGGATTTCGTGACCGGCCATCGGTGTCTCGGCGAAGAGAATCCTCGTGAGGAGGGAACGGTTTCGAGAGGTGCATCAGCTGGCGGTGAAGCTCTGTCCGGGAATCATCTTCCCAACCCCATACCCCCAAGGGTACGGCGTCACTCCTCCACCGCCCAGACCCCCGCAAAAGCGTGCGTGACGCTGGAGGGAGCATGCCCGAGCCCGTCCGCGATGGCAATGCCGGTTGTGTCGTACACGGGCCTCGGAGGGCGCGAACACCGTCAGCCGTCCTGTTTTCCGCGCGGGCGGGCGGTCGCCCGGCGAACCCGGCGGCGAGGCCCTCACCCGGTCCCTGTTGGCCACGCCGCGACCGGTCCGTCACCCCGGGGGACGACGCCGCGGCGCACCCGACGCGATCGCCGTTCGAGCCGAACCGGGTGACGGACCCCCGAACCGCGGCGGGCCGGGTCCGCGGGACCGCCCGCGAACGACGCCGGAAACCCGCGGTTCTCGTGCCGCAGGGCCCATCGGTCGGTAATCCGGCCCTGCGCGGCCGGGGCCCCGCCCGCCCCGCGACGAGCCCCCGCATCCCTCCGCGGCGATCCGAACACGCCATCGTTCCCGGCGGTGAGGGAGCGCACCGGCGCGGCCTTCAGGCGACGGTTGTGCGCCCGGCGTGACCGGATACAGCACACGCAACCAATGGTTTTAAGCCAACTTCACCCGGGTGCCGAACCCTTCGCGGGATGGCCGGACACCCCACCGCCCACCAGGCAGGAACGGACCGCGCGGTACGCTTTCACCCGACGCGGACGGGCCACGTTGTCGAAGGGCACTTCCCTGTGCGCTTCGCGAGTGAAACGCTTCGTGATCGAACGCTTCACGCCACGTTTCCTTATCGACATTGAGCTGGTGGGGGAAGGTGTCACGGCGGGACCACGCGACGCAGTAGATTCGATCTTGGAAATCGGAGACTGGGGACACGTGCGACACCGAGGGGAAACGTGCAGGAGCGACAGGCCCGTAAGGACCAGGGAGACGCGAACACCGAGGGGGGCTTAGCGTCATGAGCCAGGACTCCGCCGCCGCGACGGAGGCCGCACGCAAGCTGACCGGGCGGCGACGCCGGGAAGTCGTTGCCGTGCTGCTGTTCAGCGGCGGCCCTATCTTCGAGAGCTCCATCCCGCTCTCCGTTTTCGGAATCGACCGGCAGGACGCGGGAGTTCCCCGCTACCGCCTGCTGGTCTGCGGCGGCGAGGAAGGACCGCTGCGCACCACCGGTGGGCTCGAACTCACCGCGCCGTACGGCCTGGAGGCGATCAGCAGAGCCGGCACCGTGGTGGTGCCCGCCTGGCGGTCGATCACCTCGCCGCCGCCCGCCGAGGCACTGGACGCGCTGCGGCGCGCCCACGAGGAGGGCGCCCGCATCGTCGGTCTGTGCACGGGAGCCTTCGTGCTCGCGGCCGCCGGCCTGCTGGACGGCCGGCCGGCCACCACCCACTGGATGTACGCGCCGACGCTGGCCAAGCGCTATCCGTCGGTGCACGTCGATCCGCGCGAACTGTTCGTGGACGACGGGGATGTGCTCACCTCCGCCGGCACCGCCGCCGGGATCGATCTCTGCCTCCACATAGTCCGCACCGACCACGGCACGGAGGCCGCGGGGGCACTCGCCCGCAGGCTCGTCGTGCCGCCACGGCGCAGTGGCGGGCAGGAGCGCTACCTGGACAGGTCTTTACCGGAGGAGATCGGCTCCGACCCGCTCGCCGAGGTCGTGGCCTGGGCCCTGGAGCATCTGCACGAGCAGTTCGACGTGGAGACGCTCGCCGCGCGCGCCTACATGAGCAGGCGGACCTTCGACCGGAGGTTCCGTTCACTCACCGGCAGCGCACCGCTGCAGTGGCTGATCACCCAGCGGGTGCTGCAGGCGCAGCGGCTGCTGGAGACCTCCGACTACTCGGTCGACGAGGTCGCCGGCCGCTGCGGCTTCCGCTCCCCGGTCGCGCTGCGCGGGCACTTCCGCCGCCAGCTCGGCTCCTCCCCCGCCGCGTACCGGGCCGCTTACCGGGCCCGCCGTCCGCAGGGGGTGGCGGAGAGCGCCGCGACGGTGGTCGAGACGATGGTGCCCAGCCAGGGGCCACCGTCCGGACGCCGGGGCTCGACCCTGTCCTCCGCGGCCGTCGCCGTGGCGGCCTCGGTGGGGTCCGGGGAGCTGTCCCTGCCCGGACCTGACGCGTACGTTCCCGGGCGCCCGGCCCTGCCGGGACAGCGGAGTGCCCCGTAGGGTGGGGCGCATGAACGACCGCATGGTGTGGATCGACTGCGAGATGACCGGGCTCTCGTTGGCGGACGACGCACTCATCGAGGTGGCCGCCCTGGTCACCGACTCGGAGCTGAACGTGCTCGGCGAAGGGGTGGACATCGTGATCCGCCCGCCGGACGCGGCCCTGGAGACCATGCCCGAGGTGGTGCGGCAGATGCACACCGCCTCGGGCCTCCTCGACGAGCTGGCCGGGGGCACCACCCTGGCGGACGCCGAGGAGCAGGTCCTGGCCTACGTCCGCGAGCACGTGAAGGAGCCCGGCAAGGCCCCGCTCTGCGGGAACTCGGTCGGCACCGACCGGGGATTCCTGGCGCGGGACATGCGGGAGCTGGAGGGCTACCTCCACTACCGGATCGTGGACGTGTCCTCGGTCAAGGAGCTGGCCCGGCGCTGGTACCCCCGGGCGTACTTCAACAGCCCGGCCAAGAACGGCAACCACCGGGCGCTGGCGGACATCCGTGACTCCATCACGGAGCTCCGCTACTACCGGGAGGCGGTCTTCGTGCCGCAGCCCGGCCCGGACTCCGAGCGCGCCAAGGAGATCGCGGCGCGCTTGTCGGCTCCGGCCGCACCGTAGGAACCCGCTGGTCACGGGCGCGAGAGCGCCCGTGGACCGGCCCCGGGAAACGGGGGCGCGAGCACCCTCCCGGACCCTGTACACTTTTTCTCGGCCGGTCGGAAACGACCGGGCGACATGGTGGGTATAGCTCAGCTGGCAGAGCACCTGGTTGTGGTCCAGGATGTCGCGGGTTCAAGTCCCGTTACTCACCCTGAGGGAAGGGCCCCGGTCTGTGGACCGGGGCCCTTCTTCATGTGTGCGGGGTGGTGGGCCGCCCGGGAGATCGGGCGCTCCGGTCGCCCGGGCGGCCCGGTGGATCAGAAGGTGACGTCGGAGCAGGCGTAGAACGCGTTGCCGGTGTCCGCGATGGTCCAGACGCCGAGGATCAGGTGCTTGCCCGACTTCTGCGGCAGGTTGCCCGCGTGCGTGACCGTCGCCCCCGGCTGCCGGCCGCCGAACGGCACGGTCAGGAAGGGCTGCGGGTCCAGGTCGGCCCTGGTCAGGGGCTTCGACGGGTCGTAGCCGTCCTTGGTGACGTAGTACCGGAAGTCGGTGGTGGCGTGCCGGGCAGTGATCCGCCAGCGGAACGTGTGGCTCGCCCCGGCGCTCACGGCGGAGGCGGGCCAGGCACCGCCGCGCGGGTCGTCCAGCTCGGCGAACCGCTGGTTGCCCCCGGCGCAGATCAGACCGTCGCGGGGGCCGCGCGCCGGGAAGCCCTTGGGGCCCTCGACGCTCGGCGGCTCCCACTGGATCTGCCCGCAGTTGCGGACGGTGCCGTTGCCGCAGAGCTGCTGCCGGCTGACCGGCGAGTCGGTGTACCCGTGGCCCTGGGCGCTGCCGGAGGTGGCCAGCAGGGAGACTCCGGCGATACCGAGGCCGAGGAGTAAGGAGGTGATCTTTCTGCGCATGTGGTGCTCCTGAGGTGAGGGGTGGAGCTTGGCGGACAGAGGGACCGGCGTGCGGCGACTCACCGCACTTGGTCTAGACCAAGACGGAGGTTAGTCCTGTCCTTTGGTCATGTCCATACCACTGAAAGACCCCCCGGAAGGCCCCGCGCGCACCGAGCGGCCCGGGGACGGCTCGGTACGGGGTCGGTCCCGCTCAGGCCGCACCCAGGCCGCACTCAGGTCCCGCTCGGGTCCGCTGCGCCCCGGCCCGGGGACGGCTCGGTACGGGCCGGTCCCGACCGTGCGGCCGGGACCGCCGCCGCCCCGCCGGCCGTCACGACGAGTCGCGGACCACCAGCTCCGTGGGCAGGACCACCGAGGGGCGCTCGTCGCCCGGGGCCCGGCCCGCGATCTCGTCCAGGAGGAGCTGGGCCATCCGGCGGCCCATCTCCTCGATGGGCTGGCGGACGCTGGTGAGGGCCGGGTGCATGTGGCGGGCGACCACCGAGTCGTCGAAGCCGATCAGGGCCACGTCCTCGGGGATGCGGCGGTCCGCCTCGCGCAGGACCTGGCGGGCGCCCGCGGCCATCACGTCGGAGGCCACGAAGACGGCGTCGAGGCCGGGGCGGCGGGCCAGGAGGTCGCGCATGGCCCGGGCGCCGCCCTCCTCGGTGAAGTCGGCCGGGGCGATCAGGCGCTCGTCGGGGGCCAGGCCGGCGGCGGAGACCGCGGCGCGGTAGCCGTCCAGGCGGCGCTGGGCGCCGTAGACCTCCAGGCGGCCGGTGATGGTGGCCACCTGGCGGCGGCCCCGGGAGACCAGGTGCTCCACGGCGGCCCGCGCGCCCTCGAAGTTGTCGGAGTCGACCGAGGGCAGCGTCTCGGCCGCGTGCCGGGCGCCGCTGATCACGCAGGGCATGCCCAGCTGCTCCAGGAGCTCCGGCAGCGGGTCATCGGCGTGCACGGCGACCAGGAGGACCCCGTCGACGCGGTGGGCGGTGAGGTACTGGGCGAGCCTGCGGCGCTCGCGGTCGTTGCCGACGAGGGTGAGGAGCAGCTGCATCTCGGTGTCGGCCAGGGCCGCCCCGACACCGCGCACTATGGCGGAGAAGTAGGGCTCGGCGAAGAAGCGGGTCTCCGGCTCGGGGACCACCAGCGCGATGGCGTCGGTGCGGTTGCCCGCCAGGGCGCGGGCGGCGCGGTTGGGGACGTACCCCAGTTCGGCGACGGCCGCCTCGACGGCCTGCCGGGTGGCGTCGCTGACCCGGGGCGAGCCGTTGATGACCCGTGAGGCGGTGCCCCGGCCGACCCCGGCCCGTGCCGCGACCTCTTCGAGCGTGGGCCGCCCGCCGTTCCGTACTCGCGATGCCGCCATGGCCGCCTCCCCGTTCCCGGTCAATTTCTCACAGCCGTACAGTCAATCCAAGTCCTGGACCGATCACCCCGACGAGCGTACGGACAGTGTATTGGGAGCGCTCCCAAGAAGGGGACGGAAAGGCGGTGGGCCCGGTCGGGGTCGACCGGGCCCACCGCTCTCAACGGGCTGCCGCCGGGTCAGGCCTCCGGGGGCAGCGCGTGGCGGGCGATGACCTCGCCGTACCAGTGGGCGCTGGACTTCGGCGTACGGAGCTGGGTCTCGTAGTCGACGTAGACCGCGCCGAAGCGCTTCGCATAGCCGTAGCCCCACTCGAAGTTGTCCATCAGCGACCAGAGGAAGTAGCCCCGTACGTCGGCGCCGTCGGCCGCCGCCCGGCGCACCGCCTCCAGGTGGCCGCGCAGATAGGCGATCCGCTCCGGGTCGTGGACCCGGCCGTCCGCGTCCGGGGCGTCGTCGAAGGCGGCGCCGTTCTCGGTGACCATCAGCGGCAGCTCCGGGTGCTCGCGCGAGACGTCCATGAGGAGGTCGTACAGCCCCTCCGGCTTGACCGACCAGTTCATCGCGGTGACCGGCCGGCCCTCGGCGAGGTGGAAGGCGACGTGCTCCGAGCCGGGCCACGGGGAGTGGTCGCTGCTGCCGTGGCCGTCGTTGCGGGTGTCCCCCGCGCCGGAGGCGGGCGTGCTGACGATGGTGGGCGTGTAGTAGTTGACGCCGAGCACGTCGATCGGGGCGGCGATCGCGGCGAGGTCGCCGTCGCGGACCAGCTCTCCCCAGTTGACGATGCGTTCGGTGTCGGCCAGCAGGTCCTCCGGGTACGCGCCCTTCAGCATCGGACCGGTGAAGACGCGGTTGCCCACCGCGTCGATCCGGCGGGCCGCGTCCGCGTCCGCCTCGCTGCCGGTCAGCGGGCGCACCTGGTGGAGGTTGAGGGTGACCGAGGTCTGCGCGGCAGCGGGGAGGTTCGCGCGCAGCGCCTCGGTCGCCCGGCCGTGGGCGAGGTTGAGGTGGTGGGCGGCCCGCAGCGCGGCGGCCGGTTCGGTGCGGCCGGGGGCGTGGACCCCGGAGCCGTAACCGAGGAAGGCCGAGCACCAGGGTTCGTTCAGCGTGGTCCACATCCCCACGCGGTCGCCCAGGGCGCGGGCCATGATGGCCGCGTACTCCGCGAACCGCTCGGCCGTCGCCCGCTCGGGCCAGCCGCCCGCGTCCTCCAACTCCTGGGGCAGGTCCCAGTGGTAGAGCGTGGCGACGGGCTTGATGCCGGCGAGGAGCAGCTCGTCGACGAGCGAGCGGTAGAAGTCGAGGCCGCGTTCCACGGCGGGTCCCCGGCCGGTGGGCTGGACGCGGGACCAGGAGACCGAGAAGCGGTACGCCTGGAGTCCGAGCCGCTTCATCAGGGCGACGTCGTCGCGGTAGCGGTGGAAGTGGTCGGCCGCCACGTCCCCGGTGTCCCCGCCGAGGGTCCGGCCGGGCGTGTGGCTGAAGGTGTCCCAGATGGAGGGCGTGCGGCCCATCTCGGCCGCCGCGCCCTCCACCTGGTAGGCGGCGGTGGCCGCGCCCCAGAGGAAACCGGTCGGGAAGGGGGCCGTGGCGGCGGGGGCCTGCTGCGGGACCGTGTCAGGTCGGACGACTGTCATGTGGGAGCGCTCCCTGGGGAAGTGAGGGGTGGGAAGGAGGTGGAGAGGACGCCGGGCGAGGGAGGGTCAGCCCTTCACCGCGCCGGACATGATCCCGCCGACGATCTTCTTGCCGAAGACCACGAACACCACCAGCAGCGGCAGCGTGCTGATCAGCGCGCCCGCCATCACGATGGACTGGTCGGGGGTGTACGAGGCGCTGAGCTGGCCGAGGGCCACCTGAAGGGTCGGGTTCTGCTGGTTGAGGGCGAGGTAGGGCCAGAAGAAGTCGTTCCACGCCTGGACGAAGGTGAGCATCCCGAGCACCATCATCGCGGGGCGGGCCACCGGCAGCACCACGCTCACCACGATGCGGAGGTTGTTCGCGCCGTCGATCTTGGCCGCCTCGATCAGCTCGTACGGCAGCGCCTCGATCAGGTACTGGCGCATGAAGAAGACGCCGAACGCGCTCACCAGCGTCGGGAAGATCACGGATTCGAGCTGCCCGCCCCAGCCGAGGCCGGACATCATCATGAACAGCGGGACGACGCTGAGCTGCGGTGGGATGGTGAGGGTGGCGATGACCGCGGTCATCAGCCAGCCGCGGCCCCGGAAGCGCATCTTGGCGAACGCGTAGCCGGCGAGCGTGCAGAAGAAGAGCGTCGCGAGGGTGATCGAGGACGAGACGATGACGCTGTTGAGGATCGCCGTGCCGAGGTTGGCCTGCTCCCAGGCGGTCTGGAGGTTCTCCAGCAGTTTCCCGCCGGGGAGGAACGGCGGGGTGGCGGCGAGGACCTCGTCCTGGGTGCGGGAGGCCGCGACCAGGGTCCAGTAGAGCGGCAGCAGCGAGCCGAAGCCGACGACGGCGAGCGCAATGTACGCGAACGGGCCGCCCTTCAGCTGCTGGCCGGCGCCCATCCGGAAGCGGCTGGGCCGCCGCGGGGCGCCGCCCTGCGGGGCCGGCGCGAGCTTCACGGGGGCGGGGTGCGTGGGGCTGGTCAGGGTCATGGATGCGCTCCCGGTCAGACCGCGGACTTGCGGACGAATCGGCCGATGAACCAGTTGGCCGCGGCGATGATCAGCAGGAGGGCGAGCATCGCCCAGGCGACGGCGGCGGCCGGACCGAGATGTCCGAGGTTCCAGCCGTAGTTGTAGAGGTAGATGCTGAGCGTCTCGTACTGGTTCTCGTTGCCGCCGGTGGCGCCCAGCGCGCCGCCCTCCAGCAGCAGCGGCTCGCCGAACAGCTGCATGGAGCCGATGGTGGAGATGACGATGGTGAACAGGATCGTCGGCCGCAGCGAGGGGATGGTGACCTTGCGGAACTGCTGCCAGCGGGAGGCCCCGTCCAGGGAGGCCGCTTCGTAGAGGTCGTTGGGGACGGCCTGCATGGCGGCGAGGTAGATCAGCGCGTTGTACCCGGTCCAGCGCCAGATGACGATGATCGAGATCGCCAGCTTCGACGTCCAGTGCCCGTTGGCCCAGTTGACCGGGTCGAAGCCGACCAGGCCGAGCGTCCAGTTCAGCAGCCCGCCGTCGGCCCGGAACACCAGGGCGAAGACGAGGGCGGCCGAGGCGACCGAGGTCGCGTACGGGGTGAGGATGACCGTGCGCCAGAACGTGCTGGCCCGCAGCTTGTAGTTGAGGAGGTGGGCCAGGCCGAGGGCGACCAGGAGCTGCGGCACGGTGGAGATGACGCCGATCAGGAACGTGTTGCTGACCGAGGTCCAGAACTCGGGGTCGTGCAGGATCTTGTCGAAGTTCTCCCAGCCCACCCACTCCATCGAGTCCAGGCCGGTCATCTCCACCCGGTGCAGGGCGATCCAGCCGGTGTAGAGGAGGGGGTAGAGCCCGAAGGCCCCGAAGACCAGGAAGAACGGGGCGATGTACGCGTACGGGGACGCCTTGTCGTCGAACCGCCACAGCCGGCTGCGCCACAACTGCCGCCGTTCGCTGGGCGGTTCCTTCTTCGGTTCACGGGGCGGGGTCGCGTACGCATCCCGGGTGGGGGTCGAGGTTGCCACGGGCGGGGAGTCCTTCCCTGGGTGCGCCGACGGACGGCCGGGGCGGCCGGAGGGGCGGCTGGAGGAGTGGAGCTGCGGGCGGCCGGAGGGGTGGGCGGGCGGCGGGGCGGGCGGTTGTCGCCCGCCCACCCCGGCGCGGGACCGGCTCGCGGCCGGTCGGGGATCAGGTCAGCCGATGGCCTTGTCGATCGTCCGCACGGCCGCGTCCCAGGCGTCGTCGGGGCTGGTGCCGCGCTGCTCCATGTTGTTGATCTGGGTGGAGATGGAGTCCTTGATCACGCCGTCCTTCGGGCCGAGGACCGCCTCGGGGATGGACTTCGCGCCATCGGCGTAGATCTGGCCGATGGGGGCGTTGTTGAAGTACGGCAGGGTCGCGTTCTTCACGTCCGGCAGCTCGTAGGCGCCCTGGTTGGACGGGAAGACGCCGATCGCCTTGAAGACGGCGGCCTGCTGCTCGGGGGCGGTCAGCCACCTGACGAGCTTGGTGGCCTCGGCGACGTTCTTCCCGGACTTCGGGACGGCGAGGAAGGAGCCGCCCCAGTTGGCGGAGGTGTTGCCGGGGGCGCTGGTGATGTCCCACTTGCCCTTGTTGGCGTCACCGGCGTAGGTGGAGATCTGGCCGGCCATCCAGGCGGGGCAGACGACGGTGGCGACGGTGCTCTTGCGCAGGGCCGCCTGCCACTGGTCCTCGAACTGGGCCAGGCCCTGCGTCAGCTTCTTGGACGCGGCCTCGGCGGCGAGCTTCCAGCCCTTCTCGACGCTGGCGCTCGTCTCGTAGACCGGCTTGCCGCTCGCGTCGTAGTACTGCTCGGGGCTGGAGCTGACCACGGCGTTGAACATGGCGCTCGCGGAGTCCATGAAGTACGTGCCCTCGGGGGCCTTCTTCTTGTACTGCTCGCCCAGCGCCAGGAAGTCCTCCCAGCCGCCCTCCGTCAGCTTCGCGACCTCGGCGCGGTCGGTGGGCAGCCCGGCCTTCTCGAACAGCTCACGGTTGTAGCAGAGGGACATGGGGCCGATGTCGGTGCCCGCGCCGATGACCGCGCCGCTGGGGGCGGTGGCCTGCTTCGCCTTCCACGACACCCACTCGTCCACGCCGATCGTCTGGGAGAGGTCGGCGAAGGAGTCCGCCTTGGTGTCGACGATCTCCTTGATCCGGCCGACCTCGATGCCCTGGACGTCGGCGAGGCCGCTGCCGGAGTTCAGCTGCTGGAGGAGCTTGGGGTAGTAGTTCTTCTCCTCGGCGGTGGTGTCCTCCTTGACCGTGATCTTCGGGTTCAGCTCGTGGTACTTCTCGAAGAGCCCGGCCTCCTTGTACCCGAACTGCCCGAAGTCGGCGAGGGTCAGGGTGATGTTGCCGTCCGCGTCGGCGCCCTTGTCCGAGTCGGACGAGCCGCCGCATCCGGTGAGGAGGAGGGCGGTGACCGTGAGGCCCGTGGTGGCCACGAGGGCGGTTCTCCTGCGTCGACCGGCAACGCTGCGGGTGATGCGCATTCCACTGCTCCTTGTTCCGGGGTGGTACCGGCGCCGTTCCGCGAGGCAGGGCGGAGGGCGTCGGATCTGGTGCGGGAAGAGGAAGCGCGCGAGACCCTCCCCTGGAGTGGGAGCGCTCCCATGCGCCGTTGCCGGAAGGTTGCTGCCTGAAGGGGGTGGGTGTCAAGAGTTGAAGACGATTCCGTTGCCGAGGGATGTCCGGAGCGTCACCGAGGGGGCGTTGGGCCACCCTTCCGTCGGAAGGTGAACGGGGGGCGGCCGGGCAAGGCGAGCCGCGAGGGCACCACACCCCTGTTAATTTCTCCTTTATGCACCTTTTGAGCATCCTGGTCGCCGACACCAGCCCCGGTGAGTGAGGCGGGATGGGCGTCCTGCGCGACCATCCCGAACTGGCCCTGTTCTTCTGCCTCGCGGCCGGCTACCTCGTCGGCAAGCTCCGCGTCGGCCCGATCACGCTCGGCGGCATCTGCGGCACCCTCATCGTGTCGCTGCTGCTGGGCACCCGGCACGTCAGCGTCGACGACGACGTCAAGACCGTCTTCTTCGCACTGTTCATCTTCTCGCTCGGCTACATGGCCGGGCCGCAGTTCTTCGCCAACCTCAACCGCAAGAGCCTGCGCTTCTTCACGCTCTGCCTGATCGAGCTGGTCTGCGTCCTGGGGATCGCCTACGGGCTCGCCGAGGCCTTCGACCTGGACGTGGGCACGGCGTCCGGCATCCTCGCCGGAGCGGCCACCGAATCCGCCGTCGTGGGGACGGCGACCGAGGCCATCGGCAAGCTCGACGATCTGACCTCCGAGCAGATCAGCCAGTACCAGGGGCACGTCGCCACCGCGTACACCGTCTGCTACCTGTTCGGCCTGATCACCATCGTGCTGTACACCAGCCAGATCATGCCGATGCTCATGCGCATCAATCTGGCGGACGCCTCGCGCGAGCTGTGGGAGAAGATGCGCGGCGGCCAGGGCGGGCTGGAGTCCGACGAGCGCGAGGCGCTGCCCGGCATGGTCGGCCGCACCTATCTGGTGACCCGGGCCGACGGGCGGACGGTCGGTGATCTGGAGAACGCCCTGGGCGGCCGGATCACCGTCGAGGGCGTCAAGCGCGGCAGCAGGCTCCTGACGCCCTCCCCCGGTCTGGAGCTGACGCTCAGCGACCTGATCCAGGTGGTCGGGGAGCGGGCGGCCATCATCGAGGCGGGCCGCGAGATCGGCCCGGAGACCCCGGCCGTGCCGGGGCTCGACGCCCCGCTGGCCACCAGTCAGGTCGCGGTCACCGAGAAGGAGACGATCGGCGCGACGATCGACCGGCTGGAGAAGCGCCATCCCGAGTTCCGCAAGGACGGCGTCTACGTCACCGACGTGCTGCGCAACGACCAGCATCTGCCGGCCAGCGGGGAGACGGTCCTCGCCCGGGGCGACGTGCTCACCCTGGTGGGCGCCCGCGGCGGACTGAACCGGCTCGTCGCGAAGCTCGGCGCGGTCGTGAAGAACGACGCCACCGACTTCATCTACCTCGGTTTCGGCATCGTGGCGGGCTCCCTGCTCGGCCAGGTCGTCGTCAAGCTCGGCGATGTCCCGATGTCGCTCGGCACCGGCGGCGGCTGTCTGATCTCGGGTCTGGTGTTCGGCTGGTTCCGCTCCCGCAGCCAGACCTTCGGGGCGTTCCCGCCGCAGGCCGCGAGCACGCTCAAGGACATGGGCCTGGCCGTCTTCATCGCCTGTACGGGGCTGGCGGCGGGGCCCCAGGCCTGGCCGCTGCTGAAGGAGTACGGGGCGCTGCTGCCGTTCGCGGGCATCGCGATGGTGCTGGTCCCGGCGACGGTCTCCCTGGTCGTCGGGCGCAAGCTGCTGAAGATCGAGAAGCCGCTCCTGATCGGGGCGATCGCCGGACAGCAGTGCTCGACCCCGGCGATCACCTCCATCACCCAGGTGGCCCAGAGCTCGGTACCGCTGCTCGGCTACACGATCACGTACACGCTCTCCAACTTCCTGCTGCCGCTGACCGGGCCCGTCCTCGTCGGCGTACTGGGGGCGTGACGTGGTCGACTTCCTGAACCGGAACATCTTCCAGCCCCACCCCGAGCTGCTCGTCTTCCTCGTGGTCGCGTTCGGCTTCCTGCTCGGGAAGATCCGCTACCGGGCCATCGCGCTGGGCGCGGTGACGGGCTGCCTGGTCGCCGGGCTGCTGCTCGGGGCCCAGTTCAAGGTCCAGATCGACGACACGGTGAAGAACCTGTTCTTCATCATGTTCCTGTTCGCCCTGGGCTACCGGGTCGGCCCGCAGTTCTTCCAGGGGCTGCGGAAGGACGGGCTGCCGCAGGTCGTCAACGCGGTGGTCGTCTGTGTGACCGGGCTGCTGGTGTCCTGGCTGTTCGCGAACCTGCTCGGTTACGGTCCCGGGCTCGGCGCCGGCCTGATGAGCGGGGCCCTGACGCAGTCGGCCGCGATCGGGGTCGCCCAGGACGCGATCGGCACCCTGCCCGGCCTCTCCTCCGCCGAGGTGAAGACCCAGGAGAACCTGGTGGCCGTCGGGTACGCGGTGACGTATCCGCTGGGCACCATCCTGTGCGCGATGCTCCTGGCCAACGCGCTGCCGAGGCTCTACCGACGCGACCTGGCGAAGGAGAGCGCGGAGCTGGCGGCGGAGCTGGACGCGCCGGACGAGAGCCCGGACGAGGGGGAGGGCTACTACGAGGTGGTGCTGCGCGCGTACAGCGTCCAGCGGCCCGATCTGGTGGGCCGCTCGGTGGCGGACTTCGAGGAGCAGCAGAAGTCCCTGGGCCGCCGGGTCTACCTCACCGGGATCCGCCGCGACGGCACGGTCCTGGAGCACGACCAGTCCCGCGTCCTGCGCCTCGGCGACACCGTCGCGGTCAGCGCGATCCGGGGCGACCTGGTGGCGTTCGACGCGGTGACGCACATCGGGGCCGAGGCCGACGACGTGACGCTGCTGGGCTACCGCACCGAGACGCTGCACGTCGTCGTCTCGGAGAAGGCTCAGCTGGGCCGGACCGTGGAGGAGGTGCGGCGGGAACCGTTCATGGTCGGCGTGTACATCGACCGGCTGTACCGGGCGGGGGCGGTCTTCCCCTACCGGCTGTCCACGAAGCTGGAGCGCGGCGACACCCTCGTCCTCACCGGCCCGGAGCGCCTGGTCGGCCCCGCGGCGAAGGCGCTGGGCAAGCCCGTTCCGACGAGCTTCGCGACGGACATGATCTGGGTCGGCCTCGGCATCTTCCTCGGCGGCTGCATCGGCATCCCGGCGCTGACGGCCGGCGGGGTGCCGATCTCCCTGTCCACCTCGGGCGGCGGCCTGATCATGGGGCTCGTCTTCGGCTGGATCCGCGGCAAGTACCCGACGTACGGGAACGTGCCGCCCGGTGCGCAGTGGTTCATGGACACGCTCGGGCTCTGCCTGTTCGTGGCCGTCGTCGGGATCAACGCCGGGCCCGGTTTCACCAGTGGGCTCTCCACGGCCGGCTGGGGGCTGCTGCTGCTCGGCGCGGTCGCCACCGTCGTGCCGCTGCTCGTCGGGTTCCTGGTCGGGCACCACGTGCAGAAGATCCGCTTCCCGATCCTGATGGGCGTCCTGGCGGGCGGCCAGACCACCACGGCGGCGATCGGCGCCGTCAACGAGACCTCGAAGTCCCAGATCCCCACCCTCGGCTACACCATCCCGTACGCCGTCGGCAACGTCCTGCTGACGGTGTGGGGGGCCGTGATCGTCCTGCTGAACCACTGACCCGCTACGGAGTGGACACCACCATGCCCAAGACCCGCATCAGCCGTGAAGAGATCCGGTCGTTCGCCCAGCTCTCCCCGTTCGAGCTGAAGGACAAGTTCATCCAGATCGCGACAGCCGCGCAGAGCGATCAGCCGGGACAGAAGGGGAAGTCGACCCGGACGATGCTGAACGCGGGCCGCGGCAACCCGAACTGGGTGGCCACGGGGCCCCGTGAGGCGTACCACGCGCTCGGCTACTTCGCGATCGCGGAGTCCCGGCGGGTGTGGACCGCCGACAACCTGGGCGGCATGCCGGAGGAGTCGGGGTGTTCGGAGCGCTTCGAGCACTTCGTCCGTACGCATCCGGAGCTGCCGGGCATCGAGCTGCTGAAGGCGAGCGTGGACCTGGCGGTGAAGCGGTTCGGCTTCGACCGGGACGCGTTCGTGCACGAGCTGGCGGACTCCTCGATCGGCGACAACTATCCGGTCCCGGACCGGATCCTGCACCACACCGAGCAGATCGTGCGCGGCTACATCGCGGACGAGATGTTCGACCACCGGCCGCCGGAGGGGCAGACGTTGAGCCTGTTCGCGACCGAGGGCGGCACGGCGGCGATGTGCTACGTCTTCGACTCGCTGATGAAGAACGGGATCCTGGCGAAGGGCGACCGGATCGCCCTGATGGTGCCGGTGTTCACCCCGTACCTGGAGATCCCGGAGCTGGACACGTACGACTTCGACGTGGTGCGGGTGGAGGCGAGCCTGTTCACCGAGACGGGGGTGCGGCAGTGGCGCTACCCGGAGGAGGAGATCGCCAAGCTGGCGGACCCGTCGATCCGGATGGTCTGCTGCGTCAACCCGAGCAACCCGCCCTCGCTGGCGCTCTCCACCAGGGTCGCGGAGCAGATCGTGTCCATCGTCGGGGAGCGCAACCCGAACCTGATCATCGTGACCGACGACGTGTACGGAACCTTCGTGGAGGGCTTCCGCTCGCTCGCCGCCGACCTGCCGCGCAACACCCTCCTGGTCTACTCCTACTCCAAGCACTACGGGGCGACCGGATGGCGGCTCGGGGTGATCGCGCTGCACGACGACAACGTGATCGACGCGATGCTCCGGGAGCAGGGGGCGGAGCAGAGGGAACGGCTGAACAGGCGCTACGGAACGCTGTCGTTGGAGCCGGAGAAGATGAGGTTCATCGACCGGATGGTGGCGGACTCCCGGCAGGTGGCGCTGAACCACACGGCGGGGCTCTCGCTCCCGCAGCAGGTGATGATGGCGCTGTTCTCGCTCTTCGACATGCTGGACGAGGGCCAGGCGTACAAGCACCGCGTCCGGGCCATTGTCCGGCAACGGCTCGAACTCCTCCTGGAGGGCGTGCACATGAAGGTGTCGGAGGACCCGAAGCGGGCGGCCTACTACATCGAGCTGGACCTGCTGGCCGAGGCCGAGCGGGTGCACGGGAAGCCGTTCGCCGACTTCCTGGAGAAGAACTACGAGCCGGTCGACCCGCTGTTCCGGCTGGCCGAGCAGACGTCGGTGGTGCTGCTCAACGGCGGCGGCTTCGACGGCCCCGAGTGGTCGGTGCGGGTGTCGCTGGCCAACCTGGACGATCTGGACTACCTGAAGATCGGCCACCATCTGCGGGCGATCTTCGACGCGTACGCCGAGGAGTGGCGGGCCCAGGCGGGTTGAGAGGCGCGCCCCGGCCGGAGGTGGGGTGGGGTTCCGGCCGGGACGCGCGGTGGGGGGCCATGGTGCGGTTCGTGGGCCCGAGGGGGGCGTTCGGGCTGCTGGGCTGCCGGTTTCCCCGCCGCCACCGGGGCGACCGGTGGCGGTGGGGGCCGGCGTGGGGGTCTGTACCGCCGACGAGGAGGTACGACGAGAACGCTAGCGGCAACGGAACGGGCAAAGCGGGTGTTCCGGACCGCGGTCGAGGTTCTTAGGGCGGGCTTAAGGAACCCATCGGAGCGGGTTAATGCTGGGCCCGGCTCGCGGCCCGGGAGTCCCTGCGCCGCTGCCAGCCGATCCGGCGGCCGACCCGGCGGCCGTGCCCCCGCCGGCCGAGCTCGGGGCGGCTGCCGTACAGCCCGATCCAGATCCGCACCTCCGTGCCGCCGAGGACGGACCGGCCGATGCGCAGGTCGCCGCCGGTGGACTCGGCGACCCGGCGCACGATGTCGAGGCCGAGACCGGTGGAGCCGACGGACCCGCTCGCCGGATCGCGCCCGCTGGCGCCCCGGGCGAGGGCGGCCTTCGGGTCGGAAATCCCCGGGCCGGCGTCGGAGACGAGCACGATGACCGCGTCGCCGCTGTGGTGGACGTCGACGGCGAAGGCGGTGCCCTCGGGGGTGTGGCGGAAGACGTTGCCGAGCAACGCGTCGAGCGCGGCGGCCAGTTCGGGGCGGGCCACCGGGATGCGCACCGTGCGGTCGACTCCCGCCAGGCGCACCTCGCGGCCCTCGTCCTCCGCGAGGGCCGACCAGAAGCCCATCCGTTCGCGGATCACCTCGGAGGCGTCGCAGCCCGCCCCCGCCTGCCCGCCCGGGGACTGCGGGCGCTGCTCCCGGGCGGTGCGGATGATCGTGTCGACCTCGTGCTCCAGTTGCAGGACCGCCGCCCGGGTCTGTTCGGCCGCCGGGCCCTCCCCGAGGGACGCGGCGTTCAGCCGGAGCACGGTGAGCGGGGTGCGCAGCCGGTGCGAGAGGTCGGCGGCCAGTTCGCGCTCGTTGGCCAGGAGTTGGACGACCTGGTCAGCCATGGAGTTGAACGCGACGGCGGCGGAACGCAGTTCGGTGGGGCCCTCTTCGGGGACGCGGGTGCCCAGGCGCCCCTCCCCCAGGTCCTGGGCGGCGCCCGCGAGGCGCTGGGCGGGCTGCACCATCCGTATGCCGAGCCGGTCGGCGACCGCCACCGAGCCGACGATCAGCGCGACGCCGACGCCCGCCAGCGTCAGCCAGGCGGTGGCGACCCCGTGGGAGACCTCGCCCTCGGGGACGAACACCTCGACGACGGCGATGTCCCCGGTGCCCAGCGCGGTCGGCTGGAGCAGCGCGAAACCGCCGGCGACCTCGGTGATGGAGGCGCGCCCGGCCTTGCGTACGGTCGCCACGTCCTTGGGGGTGGCGCGCCGGGTGCCGATGTCCAGGGGCCCTCCCTCGGCCGGGACATGGACGGCGAGGCGGCCCCGGTCGCCCGGTTCGGTGGACAGGACGGCCCGGGTCAGCTCCTCGCGGTCGGTGGTGATGGAGAGCGTCGGGGCGATCATCGCGGCCTGGCGTTCGGCGTCGGAGAACGCCCGGTCACTGGCCATCTCCCGGATGACGAGTCCGAGCGGCACGGCGAAGGCGATGACGACCATGGCGGTGACCGCCAGGCAGACCTTGACCAGGGCCCATCTCATGCGGGCGGCTCCGTGAGCGGTGCGGCGGCCGGTGCGTCGGCCGGCGGCTGGAGCTTCACGCCGACGCCGCGCAGCGTGTGCAGATAGCGCGGGCGGGCGGCGGTCTCGCCGAGCTTGCGGCGCAGCCAGGAGAGGTGGACGTCGATGGTCTGGTCGTCGCCGTAGGACTGCTGCCAGACCTCGGCCAGCAGCTCCTTGCGGGCGACGACCACGCCGGGGCGCCCGGCCAGGAAGGTCAGCAGGTCGAACTCGCGGCGGGTCAGGTCGAGTTCGGCCCCGTCCAGCTCGGCGCTGCGGCGCAACGGGTCGATGGAGAGCCCGCCGACGCGGATGACCCGGGGCGGCGGCGCCTCGCCCCCGGCGGCGCGCGAGCGGCGGAGCACGGCGGCCATCCGGGCGGAGAGGTGCTCGACGGAGAACGGCTTCGTCAGGTAGTCGTCGGCGCCGTCGTTGAGCAGCCGGACGATCTCGCTCTCGTCGTCCCGGGCGGTGGCGATGATCACGGGCACATCGGTGATGGACCGGAGCATCTTCAGCGCCTCGCCGCCGTCCAGGTCGGGCAGCCCGAGGTCGAGGATGACCACGTCGAAGCGGAAGTGCGCGACCTCGCGCAGCGCTTCGAGCGCGGTGCCCACGCTCCGTACCGTGTGGGAGGCCTCACTGAGGTGCCGGATGAGGGCGGAACGTACGAACTGGTCGTCCTCGACCACGAGCACACTTGCCATGGGCGGCACCGTACGCCATGCCGGCGGGCCCGGTCCCGGTCCCGTCGGAAACCTCCGCAAAGGCCGGAGAAGGGCGGTTGTTGACGCAGACCGGGGGCGAGCGGGGCGGGGCGGGTGGTGCAGGATGTGCCGATGCAACGAGGACTCGTACACGCGCTGGCGTGGACGCTCGCCACCGGCGCGGCGGTCACGCTCTCGTGGTGGGGCGTGCACACGGTCATGACGGGGACGGCCTACGACCCGCCCCGGGCCGTGCCGGTGCTGGTGGGTTCGGCCCCTCCCCAGCACCTCGGGCAGAGCACCGGGGCGCCGCTCGTCTCCTCGACGCACCGGACGCCGCCCTCCCCCTCCGCCTCGGCCCCCGCCCCGTCGCGCCCCGGCGAGGTGAGCACCACGCCGCCGGCCCCACGCCCCTCCCGGACGCCGTCGGCCACCCCCGCGAAGCCTCCGGCGCCGTCGGCCTCGGGCACGGTCAGGAGCTATCGCACCGACGGGGGCCGGGTGGTGTTCGAGCTCGGCGCGCGCTCGGCGAAGCTCGTCTCGGCGACGCCGGAGCCGGGCTGGTCGATGCAGGTGTGGCCGAACGACGCCTGGATCCGGGTGGACTTCAGCGACGGGGGCGGGAAGGACGGGACGACGTACTCGGTGTTCTGCACCTGGAACGGGACTCCGCCGACGGTGCAGGTGGTCGAACCGTGACCGGGAGCAGGACCGGGGGCGTGAACGGGGCCGGGGCGGGGCCGTAGTCGGGACCGGTCACGGGTTCTCGAAGACGGACGGCGGCGGTGCGGGCGACGGTTTGGCCGCCGCGTCGGTGACGACGGCCGCGCCGCCGGTGAAGTCGGCGAGCGCGCGGCCGTGTTCGACGCGGCCGGGGTGCGGGTCGCTCGCCACCCGCCGGGTGAACTCCGCGACGGGGAGGGGCAGGCCCGAGGCGAGCAGGACCGCGTTGCCGAAGCGGCGCCCCCGCCACACCACCGGGTCGGCTGCCAGCGCCAGTTCGGGGAAGACGGCGGCGGCGGTGGCGACCTGGCCCCGCAGATGGGCGAGCGGGGGGCCGTCCGTGAGGTTGGCGGCGTACCGTCCCTCGGGCTTCAGCACCCGGCGCACCTCGGTGAGGAATTCGGCGGAGGTGAGGTGGGCGGGGGTGCGGGCCCCGCTGAAGACGTCCGCGATGACCAGGTCGGCCCAGCCGTCGGGGAGCCTGCCGAGCCCTTCGCGGGCGTCGGCGGCCCGGACCCGGACGCGGGCCTGGGGGTCCAGCGGGAGGCGGTTGCGGACGAGCTCGACGAGGGGGGCGTCGAGCTCGACGATCTGCTGGGTGGAGCGGGGGCGGGTCGCGGCGGTGTACCGGGCGAGGGTGAAGGCCCCGCCGCCCAGGTGCAGGACGTGCAGCGGCCGGAGCGGGGGTGCCGCGAGGTCGATGACGTGGCCGAGGCGGCGCTGGTAGGCGAACGAGAGGTGGGCGGGGTCGTCGAGGTCCACGTGGGACTGCGGGGCGCCGTCGATCAGGAGCGTCCAGCCGTGCGGGCGTTCCCGGTCGGGCAGGAGCTCGGCGAGTCCGCCGGCGACCTGCCGGGAGACCGGCTCCCGCTCGGTACGGCCGGGCCCCCGGCCGCCGCCCCGACGCCCCGTCGCGTCGTCGGCTCCGCCCTTGCCGGAGGCCTTGGCCCTGCCCCGGGTCGACGCTCCTCGACGTGCCACGTTCGCTGGTCCTTGCTGGTGGGGCCCGGCTCGCCGGTCGCGCGGAGGTGTTCCGCCCGCCCGGCCATTATGGGCTCAGCAGCAGTTGTCGGCCGCCTCCAGCAGCCGGGCGGCCTGATCGAGGGCGGCGCGGAGCACGGCCGGGTCGGTGACCGGGGCGTCCTCGGCGGGCGGCAGCAGCCAGCCGGAGCCGGAGACGGGCGGCTCGGCGGGGATGCGCAGCCCGCGGCCGTCGGTCCGCGTACAGGCGCTGCCCGGTACGTCCCAGGCGTCGGCGGTGCCCGGCGGAACGAGGAAGCCGAGGGTGTCGCAGGCGCCGTCGTGCAGAACCGGGCCGACGGTTTCCCGGTTCCGGCCCCGGCGGAGGATGTCGACGGCCTCCAGGCCCTGCCGGGCCGGCACCGTGACGAGGTCGCAGGACTGGTCCGCCTGCGCCGGTGGCAGCGGATGCGTCGCGGTCGTCCGTGAGCCGGTCTCCCTGCCGAGGTGCAACAAGGGAACCCCTCCTCTCATCGCCGAACGGAGCCACGCTCCGTCTCCGCATGGACCAACGCCCCGGGTGCGTCAAGGGCTACGGGTCCGCACCGCCGCAAAGGGTGGCAGTTCATGGCAGATCAAGGGTGGTATGCCCCTTTCGCAACGAAACGCTGTGTGTGCGCCCCGTCACAGAAGGTACGTTCTTGCTCCGCCGGGGCGCCGGGATCCACGGGCCCCGGCCGCACCAGAGAGGGGCCGGCCATGGTGGCGACAGCGGCAGTTCCCAACCTCGCCTTCCGTCAGCTGCGCGGACAGCGTTCCGCCGGGGAGTTCGCGGCGGCCGTCCGCAGGGCGGCGCGGGAGATCGGGGAGCAGGTCGCGTGCGACGCCCGCTACATCGGGCGCGTGGAGTCCGGGGAGATCCGCTGCCCCAACTACGCCTACGAACGGGTGTTCCTGCACATGTTCCCGGGGGCGTCCCTGACCGACCTCGGGTTCTCGGCCCGCGAGAGCGTACGGGGGCGGGGGGCCCGGGTCGTCTCCGAACCGCCGCCGACGGGGGCGGGGACGGGGGCGCGAACGGTCTCGGCACCGGCCGCCGCGCCCCGTGCTTCCGGTCTCCGGGACCCCTCCTCCGGGCTCCCGCACGACTCCCGCGGCGACCACGCCTCCCGTCCCGGCACGGGGCCCCTTCTCCACCGCGAGACCGATACCGACGACATCCCCGAGGAGAGCGACGTGCTGCGTCGCGTGTTCATGATGAGCGGCACCACCACGGTGGCGGCCACTTCCCTGGGCCTCGGCGGCTCGCCCGCCTCCGCCGAGAACCGGGTCTCCCTGCCCGCGCAGCGCAGGGTCGGCGAGGCGGAGGTGAACGCCGTCGAGAAGGCCGTGCGGCAGATCCGGCTGCTGGACGACCGGCACGGGGCGGACGGGCTCTACCGGCGGGCCGCCCAGCCGCTGCGCGCGGCCTACGAACTGCTGGACGGCGGGACCACCGCACGGCGTGCCACCTCGGACCGGCTGCACGCGGGCGCGGGCGAGCTGGCCATCTCGGTGGGGTGGCTGGCCCACGACTCGGGCCGCTTCGACGACGCCCGCTCGCACTACGCGGAGGCGCTGGCCACGGCCCGGCTGGCGGGGGACGCGGGCCTGGAGGCGCACGCCTTCTGCAACACGTCGTTCCTGGCCCGGGACGCGGGGCGGCCGAGGGAGGCGGTACGGGCGGCGGAGGCCGGCCAGCGGGCGGCCCGCACGCTGGGGTCGCCCCGGCTGCTGGCGCTGCTCGCGCTGCGGGAGGCGGGTGGCCGGGCGGGGCTCGGGGACCGGACGGGCTGCGACCGGGCGATCGGACGGGCCCGGGCGGCGTTCGAGCGGGGCACGGCGGCGGGTGACCCGGAGTGGATGAGCTTCTTCCGGGAGGCGGAACTGGAACTGCTGGAGGCGCAGTGCTGGTCGGCGCTGGGCGACTGGTCCCGTGCCGCGCGGCACGGGCGGCGGGCGACGGCGCTCCAGGACCCGCACTTCACCCGGAACCTGGCGCTGTACCGCGCCCAGCTCATGGGTGACCTGGCCCGGTCGGGCCGGGCGGACGAGGCGGCGGCGACGGGGCACCAGGTGCTGGACCTGCTGACCCGGGTCCAGTCCTCGCGGATCCGGGGGATGCTGGCGGGGGCGGCGCGCGTGCTGGGCCCGCGGGCGGGGGCGGGCCCGGTGGCCGCCTTCCTGACCCGCCACCAGGAGTCGCCCGGGCCGGGCGGCCCTGACGGCCACCCCGGCCGGTAGGGCGACGCTTGGCCCGTCCCGCGCCCGTCCCGGCCCGTCGGGCGTTCGAGGACGGACCTGAGGGGCGCGGGCGGTCCCCGGCCGACCGGTGCCCGGCGACCGGTGCCGCTACCGGTCCAGGTGGCCCGTGTCGTTCCAGCGTTCCACGGCCGGCAGGCCGTAGGCCCAGCCCAGGACCGACAGCGACGTCGGGTCCAGGCGGATGCGGGCGCCGAACGACAGGTCCTCGCCCAGCCACCGCGCACCCAGCGCCCGCAGGATGTGGCCGTGGGCGAAGACCAGGACGTCCCGGTCCGCCGAGCGGGCCCAGGCGACGATCTCGTCCGCGCGGGCGGTGACGTCGGCGACGGACTCCCCGTCCGGGACCCCGTCGCGCCAGATCAGCCAGTCGGGACGGTCCGCCCTGATCTGCGCCGGGGTCAGCCCCTCGTACGCCCCGTAGTCCCATTCCATCAGCGCGTCCCACGGCTCGGCCCGCTCGCCGAACCCGGCCAGTCCACAGGTCTCGGCGGCCCGGACGAGCGGACTGGTGCGGACCTCGACGCCGGGCAGACCCGCCCACGGCGCCCGGTGCAGCCGCTCGCCGAGGAGCTTCGCGCCCTCGCGCCCGTCGTCCAGGAGCGGGATGTCCGTCCTGCCGGTGTGGTTGCCCCGGACCGACCACTGGGTCTGGCCGTGCCGGGCGAGCAGGATGCGCGCTGCCATGAAGGCTCTCCCTGGAACGTTTGGTGCTGTCGGGCCCTTCCATCATCCCGTACCGGCCCGGCAGGCAACCTCCCGGGCCGTGCGGGCGTCCCACCCTGAGCAGCGCCCCCGGCCGAGCGTACGGACCAGGGCGGGGACCGCCGCGTACGGGATGTCCGGCAGGGGACCCCCGGGGGAGACGGCGGCACGGTGCCGCCGTACGGTTGAACGTTCGTCGTCGGCCGCATGAACATGGGGAGAGCTACCGGATGCCGCACGCCACCGCGCCGCCCGCGACCGGTCATCGGCCCCGCTGGTGGACGGAGCTGCCACTGATCGCGGTGGTGTACGCGCTGTATTCGGTGGGCCGGCTCCTCGTACGCGGCGACGTGTCGACGGCCGTCGACCACGGCCTGGCGATCCTGCGGCTGGAACAGGCGCTGCACCTCAACGCCGAGCATCCGCTGAACCGTCTCTTCACCAGCACACCGTCGCTCGGGATACCCGCCGACTTCGCGTACGCGTCGCTGCACTACCTGGTCACCCCGGCCGTGCTCATATGGATGTTCCGGCGCAGGTCGGCCGCGTACCGGGCGGCGAGGGTCTGGCTGATGAACTCCACCCTGCTGGGGCTGGTCGGCTTCACGCTGATGCCGACCTGTCCGCCCCGGCTGCTGGACGCGAGCCACGGCTTCGTCGACACGATGGCGCAGTACAGCGCGTACGGCTGGTGGGGCGAGGGGGCGAGCGCCCCGCGGGGACTGAGCGGGATGACCAACCAGTACGCGGCGATGCCCAGCCTGCACGTCGGCTGGTCGATCTGGTGCGGGATCCTGCTGTGGCGGCACGGCCGCCACCCCCTGATACGCGCGGCGGGTATCGCCTATCCGCTGCTCACCACGGTCATCGTGATGGGCACCGCCAACCACTACTTCCTGGACGCCGTCGCGGGCGCCGCGGTGATGGGCGTCGGAGCCCTGCTGGTCAGGCCCGTCGTACGGATCGCCGACCGGGTCAAGGCGTGGGGCGCCGCGCGGTTCACCGGACCGGCCGCCGTCCTGTTCGCGGGCCGCGGCGAGGACGGCCGGAGCACCGTCGCCGGGTCCGTATCCGCGGCCACGCCCCCGAATGTCAGTACCGGATGCAAGACTTCCCCGGGTGAGCGAATCCCCGGCCAGCGGACCACCTCCGCAGATCCCCCCGGCCCGGCAGTCGGCGGCACGGCAGCCGGCGACGACGCCGACGCGGCCGCGAGCGACGACGCTCCGGCAGCGGCTCGCTGAGCTGCGCGGCCCGTCCGTCCAACCGCATCCGCTGGACGCGAGAGCCCTGGCCGCCCTCGCGGCCAACCCCGGGTGCAAGCGGCGGGCCCTGCTCGACGGCGCCGGGGTGGACAAGGGCGTGCTGGCCACCGCGCTCGGCTCCCCCGCCCCCTTCGGACAGTCCCAGTTCGCCTTCATGCGGGGCAACGCGTTCGAGGCGAAGGTCAAGGCCGACGGCGGGGCGGAGCTGCTGCGCCTGCTGTACGAACGGCTCGGCGGCGGCGCCCCTCCCCCGGCCGGGGACACCGCCACGCCCGATCTGAGCGCCGCCGGCCCCGAGGGCCGTGCCGCGCGCACCGCGCTCGCGCTCCGCGAGGCCACGGCGGCGGGCGGCTGGGCGCTGCTGGACCACCCGATGCTGGCCCTGGAGGTCGCGGGTTCCCCCGCCTATCTGGAGCCCGACGCGGTCGTGGTGCACCCCGACGGCCGGTGGACGGTGGTCGAGATCAAGTCGTTTCCGATGATCGACGCGTCGGCCGATCCGTCGAAGGTCGGCGCCGCCGCCCGGCAGGCCGCGGTGTACGTGCTGGCGCTGGAGCGGGTCGCGGCGGTCACCGAGGGTGCGGAGGTCGGCCACCGGGTGCTGCTGGTCTGCCCCAAGGACTTCTCGAACCTGCCGACCGCCTCCGTCGTGGACGTGCGCAAGCAGCGCGCCGTGACCCGCCGGCAGCTGACCCGGCTGACGCGCGTCGAGGACATCGCGGCGGCGCTGCCGGAGGGGACGACGTTCGATCCGGCGTGCCCGCCCGAGGAGCTCGACGCCGCCGTGGCCGCCGTGCCCCCGGCGTACGCCCCGGAGTGTCTGGCCGCCTGCGAGCTGGCGTTCCACTGCCGGTCGAGGTCCCGGGCCGAGGGGGCCGTGGAGGCGCTGGGCCGGAGCGTGCGCGGCGAGCTGGGCGGGCTGACCACCGTGGCCGGGGTGCTGGCCGCCGCCGCGGGCAAGGAGGGCGATCCCGCCGATCCGACGGTCGCGGCGCTGCGCCGGGCCGCCGCCCTGCGCGCCGAGGCGCTGGAGAGCGCCTCCGCCGCGCGGGCCGGGACCGACGTGCCGGAGGGTGCGGGCGCATGTCGCTGATCACCACCCTGGCCCGGCTGGAGGCCGTCGACACGGGCCGCGCGCAGCCGCTGGCGACCGTCCGGCACCGTCATCTCGCCGACCGGCCGCTCGTGCTGGTGCCGCTGACCACCGCCGGTGAGGCGGGGGCCCCGCTCGGGGCACTGGTCGGCACGGACCGGGAGGCACCCCGGCTGCTGGCCGTCGCCCAGCCGCGCGACCGGGACCTGCGGTTCGCGTTCCTGGCCGAGCTGGCGGAGGCGGTGCTCCCGCACATCGAGGCGTACGCGGACGTCGTCGAGCCCGCCGAGCGCAACGAGACGGATCCGGCGACGGGTAAGAAGGCCAAGGTCGAGGTCGAGCTGTGCACGGACGCCGCCCAGCTGATCGTGCCGAGCCGGGCGGGCGTCGAGTTCGTCCGCCTGCTGGGCCGGTCCATGCGGTTCCGGCGCACCGCCGAGGACGATCCGGACACCCCGTATCCGGCCCCGGCCCGCGTGCCGCTGCTCGGCCGCTGGCTGACGCACTACGGGGAGCGGGCCCGGGTGCCCGGCTCCTCGCTGCTGCCCGCCGTCACGGACCTGCTGAACCGGCACTGGGCGAGCGGGCAGAGCAGCCTGGAGGACCAGCACCTGGGCGCGCTGCTGGCCTGGATCGACCCGCCGGCCGGCTCGTCGGGGGCCGAGGCGGCGCTCCGGGCCGAGCTGGCCCGGGACGGGAAGGGCCAGTTGCTCTGCCCGCCGGCGGGTCCGGCCACCGACCCGGACTTCGACAACCGGCTCCTCGCCCCGGCGATCGAGCGGTACGACCGGGCGCGCACGGCGCTGGCGTCCGCCGAGGACGGGCTCGCCGCCGATGCCCGCCTCGGCGAGCTGAGCGCCGCCGAGCGGGAGATCCGCTCGCTGCTGGCGCGGGTCATGCTGCCGACCTGGGACGCGGTCTGGCGGGGCCTCGACCTGCTGCGGGAGCTGCCCGAGGGGTCCCGGACGGAGGACCGCTGGACCCGGGACCGCTGGTCGTTCACCGCCCACCGGGACCGGGTGCGTTCGGGTGAGCCGCCGCAGCCGCGCCGCGACGACGCGGTGACGGCGGCCCAGAAGCTGGCCTCCCGGGAGACCGCCCAGGCCCAGCTGGAGGCGCAGGAGGCGCTGGACGACCCGCTGGTGCTGGCGGGGCGGCGGCTGGCGGGCGAGGCGTTCCTCGCCACGGTGTCCGCGGTGGAGATGGCGTACACCGAGTCCAAGCGGCCCGCCCCCCGCCCGCTGCTCACCGTCCGCACCGACGAGCGCCCGCACCTGGCCGAGCGGACGAAGGTCTACCGCTCGCTGGAGGGCAAGCCGCAGACGGCGGAGTTCGTGCGGTACGCGGACGGGCCTCCGGCCGACGACGGGGAGATCCCGCTGGTGCTGCGGATCCTGGACCGCATGGGCCGGGGCAAGGAGCCCGCGCCCGGTTCGGTGCCCGAGCCCGGCGAGCGGATCGCCTGGACCCTGTTCGAGCACGACCAGCGCGGCGGCCCGAAGCTCCCGGACCCGGAGGAGACGCCGTGGACCCACGGCGGCCCGCCGGGCGCGGACGCCGCGACGCGTGCGGAGCTACCCGACCCCGTGACCCCGGAGGATCTGCTGTGACGACCGCCGTCTGTGAGGGCCCGCTGTGGTGACGACCGGTTTCGATCCGGGCGCGGAGGCGGCCCGGGCGACGGGGGCGATCCTCGACGACACCCTGCGCGGCAGCGCCCGGGGCGTCGTCGTGGACTCCCCGCCCGGCGCCGGGAAGTCGACGCTGGTGGTCCGGGCGGCCCTGGAGCTGGCCGCCGCCGGGCATCCGCTGATGGTGATCGCCCAGACCAACGCCCAGGTCGACGACCTGGTGGTGCGGCTCGCCGAGAAGGACCCGGAGCTGCCGGTGGGGCGGCTCCACAGCAGCGACTCCGATCCGTACGACAAGGTCCTGGACGGCCTGGCCAACGTGACGAAGTCGGCGAAGGCGGCGGATCTGGCCGGGCTCGACGTGGTGATCTCGACGGCCGCCAAGTGGGCGCACGTGAAGAACGTGGAGCCGTGGGGGCACGCGATCGTCGACGAGGCGTACCAGATGCGCTCCGACGCCCTGCTGGCCGTGGCCGGGCTGTTCGAGCGGGCGCTGTTCGTCGGGGACCCGGGCCAGCTGGACCCGTTCTCGATCGTCGGCGCGGACCAGTGGGCGGGGCTCAGCTACGACCCGTCCGCGAGCGCGGTGTCCACGCTGCTCGCGCACAATCCGGAGCTGCCGCAGCACCGGCTGCCGGTGTCGTGGCGGCTCCCGGCGTCGGCCGCCCCGCTGGTGTCGGACGCGTTCTACCCGTACACGCCGTTCCGCAGCGGTACGGACCACGGGGACCGGAAGCTCTCCTTCGGGGTGGCCTCGGACGGTTCGGGGCCCGACCGGGTGCTGGACGAGGCGGCCGAGTCCGGGTGGGGGCTGCTGGAGCTGCCCGCGCGGCACACCCCGCGCACCGACCCCGAGGCGGTACGGGCGGTGGCGCTGGTGGTCCGGCGGCTGCTGGACCGGGGCGGCGTCGCCACCAGCGAGCGGGCCGAGGAGCCGGTGCCGGTGACGGCGGACCGGGTGGCGGTCGGCACGGCCCACCGGGACCAGGCGGCGGCGGTCCGGGCGGCCCTCACGGAGCTGGGCGTCACGGGGGTCGCGGTGGACACGGCCAACCGGCTCCAGGGCCGCGAGTTCGACGTCACGGTGGTGCTGCACCCGCTGTCGGGGCGGCCCGACGCCACGGCCTTCCACCTGGAGACGGGCCGCCTGTGCGTGCTGGCCTCCCGGCACCGGCACGCCTGCGTCGTGGTGTGCCGGGAAGGGGTGGCGGAGCTGCTGGACGAACACCCGTCCACCGAGCCGGTCCAGCTGGGCGTCACGGTGAAGTTCCCCGACGGCTGGGAGGCGAACCACACGGTGCTGGCCCACCTCTCGGAGCACCGGGTGCGGTGGCGGCCCTGAGCCGGGGCCCCGGGCCGGCCCGGGCGGGAGGCCCGTCCCCGCGCCCCCGCCGCGCGCCCCGGCCCCCTTGCGCGGGGTTGGACAATGGAGGGTGGCCGTCCGGATCCTCCGGTCATCAGGTCGTCCGAGGGAGGAACACCACATGACACAGTCCGAGCGGAACGAACGGCAGCGGCTGCGCCCCGCGCCCCTGCTTTTCGAGCCGTCTCAGGCCACGGCGGACCCGGAGCACTTCTTCGACCTGGAGTCGGTGGAGGACCCCCGTGAGCTGCTGGCCCGTGCGACCGAGCTGACGCAGGCCTTCCGGGCGGCGACGGACCGGTCGGTGGAGTTCCAGGCGATGGCGGCGGCCCAGCTCGCCGACCCGCGCCGGTTCGACCGGCTGACCGCGGCGGACGTCGCGGAGCGCGCGGAGTGGACCGAGGACTACGCGAAGAAGATGATCGAGTTCGGCCGCTCCCTGCTGGACGCTCCCGGCGCCTGACCGGCCCGGGTGAATCACGCCCCGCGGCACCGCGTCCCGCGTGCCCCGTGCCCCGCGGACAGGGCCGTGGGTGGACCGGGTCGGTGGCGCGGGGGACACCGGCAGGACGGGTGAGACCGGGGGGACGCGTGAGACCGGTGGGGCGGGTGTGGGCGTAGTGAACGTGTGTGGCCTGTGGGGCGGACGGGGCAGATGCGGTCGCATCAGACCGGGGGTCAGGTCCCGTGGCATATTCCGGCGGGCAAGATACCCCTCCCCCTCCCGGCCTGTCCCGGATTCCGGCAACTCTCGGAATCCTCACCGTCACTCCCGGTAGACCTTGCTCCATGAGCGCATGGCTGAAAGACGAAACGACCCTGCGGACCGGTGCCGCCCAGCACCACGGCGTCGACATCTTCGCCCTGCTGCGGGACCAGTCCGGGCCCCAGGCCGCACAGGTCACGGCGGCCGGCGCCGCCTGGCTGGCGGGGGCCGCCCCGTATCCGCGCAGCACGCTCGCCCACTGGGAGGAACGCCCAAAGGCCCCCGGAGTGCTGCCCTGCGGTTCCGCCTTCGACGTCGTGAACGTGCCGGCGCTGTTCGGGCGGCGGATGCTGGAGCAGCTCTGGGCCGAGGGGCCCGGCTCCGGTCCGGTCGCCACGCACCGGGGCCGGATGCTGCTGTTCGCCGCCCCCGGAACGGCCCAGCGGCTGCCCTCGCTGCTCGCCTGGGAGGAGTGGGGAACCAGTGGTTCCGGGGGCGGCGGAGACTCCGGGAAGCAGCGCGGGGCGGTGCCGCCCGTGCTCTGCCACGGCACCGGTGACGCCGTGACCGTACCGCCGCTGACCTGCGTCCCGTCCGAGAGCGGGCCGCGTTGGGTGGTCGCCCCCGACACCCGCAGCCCCTGGCTCCCGGGCCCCGATGTGCTGCTCTGGGCGTGTGTGCGGGTGAGCCGGTCCTCGTCGTCCCCGGGTGCCGCACATACGATTTTTCCTCGGGCGGATCAGGGTGCTAATGTCTACGACGTCACCAGGCGCCGTTAGCTCAGTTGGTTAGAGCAGCTGACTCTTAATCAGCGGGTCCGGGGTTCGAGTCCCTGACGGCGCACAGACGGAAGAAGCCCCCCGCGGAAGCGGGGGGCTTCTTCGTTCACCCGGGTGCGGCGATCCCCTCCCCGGAGCTCTCACCCGGGCTCTCCCCGGGGGCGCTCCCGACGCCGGTGGTGATCCGGACGGTCCAGGAGCCGGACGGAGTGCGGTCGGCGACCTCGACGCGGGTGTCGTCGCCCGGCACGGTGAAGGTCTCCCCGACGGCGAGCGGGGCGTCCGCCAGCGGCGGGTAGACCGAGCGGTCCCAGCAGGCCCCGGTGTCCGGGTGGGTGTCGACCACCTCGACGGGTCCACCGCCGGAGGCCGTTTCGCTGCGGACGCGGTAGATCAGGATGCCCTCGGCGCAGGTGTCGCGGTCGTTCCCGGTGGCGCTGCGGGCCTCGATGGCCAGGACGCTGCCGGCGCCGGTGCGCACGACGGCGAGCCGGGTCCCGATCGACCCGCCGGGGACCGGGGCGGCGGCGACCGGTTCGAGCGTGACGTCGGCCGAGCCCCGGACGCAGACGACCTGGCGTCCGCCGAGCCAGCCGAGCTTCCACTTGTGCCAGCCGAACAGGTCCGGGGCGAGGCCGAACTGGCTGCCCATGACGTCCCAGTCGCCGACGTGGGTGTCCCAGTCGCCCTTGCCGTCGGTGGGCCGGTGGTAGAGGTCGGCGAGGTCGAAGACGTGTCCGGTCTCGTGGGCGAGGACGTTGCGGTCGGGCGGGTGCTGCTCGAAGACGGTGACGACGCGCCGGATGTCGCTGTCGTCGGCGCGCAGCGGGCGGTCGAAGTTGACGACCTTGGTGGCGTCGGAGTCGACGCCGGGGGCGTCCGGGTCGGCCACCAGGTAGACGACGTCGTACCGGGAGAAGTCCACGTCCGGGTCGGCGGCGTCGATGGCGTCGCGCAGGTAGGCGGTGCGCCGCTCGGCGTTCCAGTCACGCTCTATGCCGTACCAGGTGGAGTCGCGCGGCATCCGCGTCCAGGTCCGCTGCGGATGGGGACGCAGGGTGAACCGGCCATAGCTGGCGCGTTCGAAGAAGCGGGTCGTGGCGGGGAAGTGGTCGGCGGTGAGCGCCTCGGGGGTGAGGGTGGGCTCGGAGTCCGGGAAGGACAGGAAGATCATGACCGCGTCGAGCCCCCGGTCGGGGCGCGGGTACGCCGTGTTCCAGGTGTTCAGGCCGAGCGAGTGGTGCGCCGCCGTCCGGGGCAGGGCGCAGGGGGTGGCGTTCTCCATGGCCGCCGCGGCGGGGCCCGCGACGAGGGACGTGGCGGCGAGCGCCAGGAGGGAGGTGGCGGCGGCGGCCAGACTGCGCAGCGGCGGCCGTTCCGCTCCCCCGGGTCCGCGACGGCACGGCACATCGACCTCCGGGTGGGGAAACACGGTCCATCCCGTCCACCCTGTGTCGCTTCACCACGCCACGCCCTGTTGTGCTGCCCCACACGGGTCAGCGGTCAAAATCGCCACCCACACCTTCACGGAACGTCACCATCGGCCACTCGGGCCATCCGATGAAACAGATCTGCACAGAATTGATCAGGATCGGGCAAAGCGGAACGTCCGGCCCCGTCACCCCGCCGACCCGCGCGATGGCCCGGACCGGACGGTGAGCTGGAACGCCCGACGCGGCACCCTCTATGCTTCACCACGCTTTCCCGCGTGGCACGGGCCCGTTCACGGGACCGCCACACGGTGGCCAGTCCGACCCCACCAGTTCACGACGACCTTCACAGCGGGAGCGAGCGGTGAACGGAACCTCCGAAGGGCCGGGCGCCCCGGCAGGCACGGCCTCCGGCGTGCCCCCCGCGCCGGTCACGGAGCGTCATGCGGCGGCGATGGACCCGGCGGTCACGGACCCGCCGACCGGGAGCCCGGGCGGAGCGCCCCCGCCCCCCGACGACGGCGATCCCATCGCCTCCGAACTCCGCGACCACCGGGCCGCCTTCAACGCCGCCACCCTGCCCATGGGGGTCGTCGACGGCCGGGGCCACGTCGTACGGGCCAACGAGGCGCTCGGCGGGCTCCTCGGCACCGCGGCCGCGGTCCTCGCCGGACGCCGGGCGAGCGAGCTGCTCGACCTCGCGTCCGACGACCGCACCTGGCACGCCTACCGGGAGGTCCTGCTGGGCCGCCGCTCCCGGTTCCGCTGCACCCGCCGCCTCAAGCACCCCGACGGGCGCTCCCTGTGGGCCGAGATCACCGTCGTGCCGATGACCGGAGCGTCCGCCGCGGAGCCCGCCCGGGTCCTGCTGACGGTCGCGGACGTCAGCGACCGGCGCGAGCTCCAGGAGCGGCTGCGCCACCTCCAGATGCACGACCCGGTGACCCGGCTGCCCAACCGGACGCTGTTCTTCGAGCGCCTCGCCTCGGCCCTGGAGACCCCGCCGTACCAGGACGACTCGATGCCGCCGCGGCAGCACGCCCGGATCGGGCTCTGCTACCTGGACCTGGACGGTTTCAAGGCGATCAACGACACCCTCGGGCACCGGACCGGGGACCGGCTGCTGGCCGCCGTCGCCGCACGGCTCACCGACTGCGCCGAGAACGACGCCTCGCGCCGGCCCGGCGGCAGCCGGCTGGTGGCACGCCTGGGCGGCGACGAGTTCGCGATCCTGGTCGAGGACTCGGCGGGCACGGAGGAACTCGCCGAGCTGGCCCGCTCGGTCCTCGCCGCGCTCCAGCAGCCCTTCGACCTCGCCGGACAGCGACTTTCGGTCTCCGCGTCGATCGGGGTGGTCGAACGGACCGCGGCGGGCACCTCGCCCACCGGCCTGATGCAGGCCGCCGACACCACGCTCTACTGGGCGAAGGCGGACGGCAAGGCCCGCTGGACCCTGTTCGACCCCGAGCGCAACGCCCACCGCATGACCCGGCAGTCCCTCTCCTCCACGCTCCGGCCCGCCGTGGAACGCGGCGAGTTCACACTGGAGTACCAGCCGCTGGTGGGGATGGCGGACGGGGTGCTGCGCGGTGTCGAGGCGCTGGTGCGCTGGAACCACCCGCAGTTCGGCGTACTGCCGCCGAATCGGTTCGTCCAGATCGCCGAGGAGGACGGCTCGATCGTCCAGCTCGGCCGGTGGATCCTGCGCACCGCGTGCCGCCAGGCGCGGCGCTGGGAGCTGGACCACCCGGACGAGCCGCCCCTGTTCATCAGCGTCAACGTCGCCGTACGGCAGGTCTGGGACTCCGACCTGGTCGCCGACGTGGCGCAGATCCTGGCCGAGACCGGACTGGCCCCGGGCCTGCTCCAGTTGGAGCTGACCGAGTCGGCGGTGATGGGGTCGGGCGGCCGTCCGCTGCGGGCGCTCCAGGCGCTGAGCGACATGGGCGTGCGGATCGCCATCGACGACTTCGGGACCGGCTATTCGAACCTCGCCTACCTCAGCAGGCTGCCCGTCTCCGTGCTGAAGCTGGACGGGGCGTTCGTGAAGGGCTTCCGGTACGAGGACGGTACGCATCCGAGCCCCGCCGACGAGACGATCGTGGAGGCCATGGTGCAGCTGGCGCACCGCCTGGGCCTGACCGTCACGGCGGAGTGCGTGGAGACGGCCGGGCAGGCGGAGCGGCTGCGGCGGATCGGCTGCGACACCGGGCAGGGCTGGCTGTACTCGCGGGCCGTGGCGCCGGAGCAGATCGCCGGGCTGATCGGGTCCCGGCCGCTGGAGGGCTGATGCTCCCCCGCGCCGGGGCCCTTTCCCGCGCGACCGGGCCGGGACGCTCCCCCCGAGCCACCGCGCCGGGACCCGCCGCCGCTCCACCGGGCCGGGAGGTCCTCCCGCGTCACCGGCCCCGGCCCACCCGGCCGGGGCCGCGCACGGGCTACGGAGCGGTCGGCAGGCCGTACGCGTCCGCGATCAGTCCGTAGCTGCGCAGCCGCGCCTCGCCGCCGTGCGCGTTGGCGGTGATCATCAGCTCGTCGGCGCCGGTCCGCTTGGTCAGGTCGTCGAGGCCGCCGCGGACCTCGTCGGCGGTGCCGTGGATCACGTTGGCGAGCCAGCCGTCGACGAACTCCCGCTCCATCGGGGAGAAGTCGTACGCCGCCGCCTCCTCGGGGCTCGGGATCAGCCCCGGCCGGCCGGTGCGCAGCCGGACCATGGAGAGGGCGCCGGTCAGCACCTCGCGGCGGGCCGCGCGCTCGTCGTCGGCGGCCAGCGCCGACACCCCGATCGCGGCGTACGGGGCGTCCAGCACGGCGGAGGGCCGGAAGGACTCGCGGTACAGGTCGAGCGCGGGAATGGTGTTCTGCGCCGAGAAGTGGTGCGCGAAGGCGAACGGCAGCCCCAGCGTGCCGGCCAGCCGCGCGCTGAAGCCGGAGGAGCCCAGCAGCCAGACGGGCGGCCGGTGCGGGGACTGCACGCCGCCGGGGGCGGTCGCCTGGACCGGGCCCGGTACGGCGTGGATCCGGCTGTACGGGTGTCCGTCGGGGAAGTCGTCGTCCAGGAAGCGGATCAGCTCCATCAGCTGCTGCGGGAAGTCGTCCGCGCCCTCGTTGAGCCGGTCGCTGCGCCGCAGGGCCGCCGCCGTCGCGCCGTCCGTGCCCGGGGCGCGGCCGAGACCGAGGTCGACCCGGCCCGGCGCCATCGCCTCCAGGGTGCCGAACTGCTCGGCGATGACCAGCGGCGCGTGGTTGGGCAGCATCACGCCGCCGGAGCCGAGCCGGATGCGCTCGGTGTGGGCGGCGATGTGCGCCAGGATCACCGCCGGGGACGACGAGGCGACGCCGGGCATGGAGTGGTGTTCGGCGACCCAGAAGCGGTGGAAGCCGCGGCTCTCGGTGAGCTTCGCGATCTCCACGCTGGTGCGCAGCGCCTGGGTCGCGGTGCGGCCCTGCCCGACGGTGACCAGATCGAGGACGGACAGCGGAACGGCGGCCGTTCCGGCCGCGGCGCCCCGGATGCCGTCCGCGTCGGCGGGGCCGCCGGTCGCGCCCCCGGTCGGGTCACCACTCCTGTCGCTGCGGGTCTCGTCGCCTCGGATCTCGTCCACGTGTCGGCCTCTCCCGGTGCTGCTGTCGTACGGCTGCGTGTCGGAGGGGTGCAACAGGAGGATGGCTCCGTTTATTCCCGCACCGCACCCGGGACCCGGCCGGGCGCCGGGCCCCGACGACCGGACGCCGAGGCTACTCCCGTACCTCGATGCCCTTCGGCTCCAGCTTCCGCAGCACCGGCTCACGGGTGGCGAACAGGGTGCCCAGCGTGGGGGCCCACGTCCGGCGGTCGGTGAGGCGCAGCCCCTCCCAGACCGTGACCTGGTTCGCCGTGAGGACGGGCTTGCCGAGCAGTTCCTCCAGCTCGGGGACGTACGCGACGGTGTGCAGGGAGGTGTCCGGGATCAGCACCACCTCGGCGTCCGGGTGGTCGGCCTCCCGGGCCAGCCCCTTCACCCGCTCCGGGTCCCAGGAACCGGCCTCGGCCGACGAGGCGGCCCCGCCGGACGCCGCGGCCACCACCTCGACGCCCGCCGACGCCAGGAAGCCGGCGAAGATCCCGGTGACGTCCTCGGGGTAGGGGGAGGCGACGGCGACCCGGTGTGCGCCCAGCTCCCGTACCGCGTGACCGAAGCCTATGGAGGTGCTGGAGGCGGGCAGCCCGGCCGTCCGGGCGAGCGTGGCGATCTGCTCGTGGGCGCCCTCCCAGCCCTGCCCGAAGCTGCCTCCGCTGGACGCCCAGACCAGGGCCTCGGCCCCGGCGAGGCGCAGCTCCTCGACGCCCTCGGCGATCCGGGCGGCCTCGCCCTGCTCGCGCAGCGCGTCGGGGCGGTAGGCGTCCTCGCCGGTCTCGGTGGAGAACAGGGGCAGCCGGATATCGGTGTCGAGCAGGATCTCGGTCCGTGGGAAGTCGTCCTCGGCGGCGTGGCCCGGGTAGAGAAGTCCTACGGTCGTCATGTCCACCCTTTCCTGTACGTCGACGGCTCGCCGCACGGCGGGCGACCCCGCTACGGGCCGCCGCGGGCCCTCCGGGCGCTCCGGCGGCCGTGACCGCGCGACCGGTCACTCTTGCCCCGGCCTGTTCCCAGTATTCCCCCGGGCGGGCACCGGGGCGCGCGGCCGGGCCTCGTTGACGCAGGGGGAACCTGCTGCGAGCGTGGGCGGACCGTTACGTACCGTTCCGTCGCGGAGGGCTGACCAGCGATGCCGGATCCCGTCCTGCTCGTCCTCGACACCGCGCCCTCCCCGCGACTGGGCCGGCTGACCGGCCGGGTGGACGTGCGGCACGCGGACGCCTCCTCGCTCGCCGGACTGCTCCCGGCCGCCGACGTCCTGCTCGTGTGGGACGCGGCGTCGGACGCGGTACGGGCGGCCTGGCCGGGTCCGGGGCGGCGACCGGGCTGGGTGCACACGGCGGGGGTGCGCGTGGACCGGGTGCTCTGCCCGGAGCTGGCCGCGTCCGACACCGTCCTCACCAACGCGCGGGGCGTCTTCGAGCGGCCGGTCGCCGAGTACGTGGCGGGGCTGGTGCTGGCGTTCGCCAAGGACCTCCCCGGCGCCCCGGAGCTCCGGGGACGCGCCCGCCACCGCGAGGTGCAGCAGGTCGCCGGCGCGCGGGCGGTGGTGGTCGGCGCGGGGCCGGTCGGCCGGGAGATCACCCGGCTGCTGCACGGCCTGGGGGTGCGCGTCGCCCTGGTGGGGCGGACCGCGCGGCGCACGATCCACGGGGCGGCGGACCTGGACCGGCTGGCGGCCCGGGCGGACTGGGTGATCGCGGCGGTGCCGCTGACGGACGCGACGCGCGGGATGTTCGACCGCCGGTTCTTCGGCCTGCTCCAGCCGTCGGCGCGGTTCATCAGCGTGGGGCCGGTGGCGTGCGTGGTGCGGTCCGGCCTTCAGGACGCGCTGGAGCGCCGCTGGTTCGCGGGTGCCGCGCTCGATGTGTCCGAGGGCGAACCCCCCGGGCCGGACGGCCCCTCGCGGGACGTCCCGGGGCTGCTGCTGTCGCCGTACCCGAGCGGGGCCACGGTGGGGTGGCGCGACCGGCTGGGCGAGCAGTTCGTCGCGCTGTACGAACAGTGGGCGCGGGGCGAGCCGTTGCCGAACGTGGTCGACAAGGAACGCGGCTACGTCCCCTCCGCCGACCTTCCCGGGGGCGCCGGTCCGGACCCCGGCACGGGCCCCCGGGTCAACGGGTCAGCGGCGCCGCCCGGGTGACGAACGCCTCGACCGCCTCCCTCGCCCCGGCGTCCGGGGCGTCGCGCTCGGTCCGGTCCCGGGCGGTCGACTGGAAGAGGTGCGTGATCACGACACCCCTGCGGGCGCCTCCGACCGCTACGACGCTTGCCCACAGGGCAACCATGGAGTCAGCTGATCACAGAAGCGGCTGATGCGGAGTCATGAATCCCGTGTGACGGGGGAACACGCCCCGCACACCCCCGGTCGCCCTCCGCCCCCCCTTCGGGCACGGGAAGGTCACCTTCCGGCCACTGTTGGGTTACATGACTCCGGCCTCCTGCATAGACGTACGGGATCGGGCAGGCGCTCACCCTGTCCGGACTGTTCGACCTCCAGGAGATTGCGAACCATGGCTGAATTCCCGAACCTGTCCCGCCGGGGTTTCCTCAACGGATCGGCGGCCGTGGGCGGCCTCCTCGTCGTTCCCGGCCTCCTCACCGCGTGCAGCAAGACCGACGCCGGCTCCGCGACCGGCGAGGGCGCCCTGGACAAACTCCGCAAGCAGGGCTTCGTGCGGGTGGCCTACGCGAACGAGGCCCCGTACGGATACGTGGAGGGCAAGGAACTCAAGGGCGAGGCCCCGACACTGCACCGGGAGATCTTCAAGGCGCTCGGGGTGGACGAGCTGAAGCCGACGCTCTCCGAGTGGGACGGGCTGATCCCCGGGCTCCAGGCCGGGAAGTACGACGTGGTCAGCGCGGGCATGGCCATCACCCCGGAGCGCTGCGACAACGCGATCTTCTCCGAGCCGGAGTTCATCTCGCCCACCGCATTGATGGTGCGCAAGGGCAACCCGAAGAAGATCACCGATCTGGCCTCCGCGAAGGAGGCGGGGATCACCGTCGGCGTGATGTCGGGCGCGGTCGAGGGCAGTTACGCCAAGGGCGCCGGCATAGCCGAGGACAAGATCAAGACCCTGCAGAAGCCGCAGGACGGGGCCGACGCGGTCAAGGGCGGCCGGGTGGACGCCTTCCTGCTCACCGGCATCTCGCTGCGCTGGCTGGCGAAGACCAACCCGGACACCGAGGTCACCGAGGCGTTCGTGCCGCAGCTGGACGGCAAGGCCCAGTTCTCCCCCGGCGGCGCGGTGTTCCGCAAGGGCAACGAGGACCTGCGGGACTCCTTCAACCGCGAGCTCAAGAAGATCGTGTCCGATCGCTCCCGCTATGTGCAGTTGCTGGAGCCGTACGGGTTCGGGGAGACGGAGATCCCGCCCGCCGACCTGAAGACCGCTGATCTGTGCAAGGGCTGACGGGGCGGACGCACACGCATGAGTGACTTCTTCTCCCTCCTCTTCGAGGAGTTCCCCCGAGTCCGCTCGGGCCTGTGGGTGACGCTCCAGGCCACGGTCCTGGGCGCGCTGCTGGCCGGGGTGCTGGCCTTCGCGCTCGGGCTGATGGCGGGCAGCCGGCTGCTGTTGGCCCGGGGAGTGTCCCGGGTGGTCGTGGAGTTCTTCCGGGGCACCTCCCTCTACATCCAGCTGTTCTGGCTCTACTACGCGATGCCGCTGCTGACCGGCTACGAACTGACCCCGGTGATCTGCGGCGTGGTCGCGTTCGGCCTCAACTTCGGCGCCTACGGGGCCGAAGTGGTGCGCGGCGCGATCAACTCCGTACCGCGCGGACAGTACGAGGCCGCGATCGCGCTCAACCTGAGCCCCTCCAGGCGGCTGTGGAAGGTGATCCTGCCGCAGGCCTGGGTCCAGATGATCCCGAGCTTCACCAATCTGCTGATCCAGCTGCTGAAGGCGACCCCGCTGCTGTGGCTGATCTCGGCCGCCGACCTGATGACGGTGATCCAGCAGCTGCGCGACCGTACCGGTGAGACCCTCACCGCCTATCTGACCCTGCTGGCCGCCTACTTCGTCCTGGCGTACGCGCTGACGATGCTGATGAATCTGCTGGAGCGGAGCGCCAAGCGGCGGCTCGGCCTGGACATTGGCGCCAGGAGCCTGTTCAAGAGCCGCAGCGTGTCCACGACCGCCGTGGGAGGTACCCGGTGAACGGCTTCGACTGGAACGCCGTCGGGGAGTCCCTGCCCCTCCTCCTGGAGGGGTTCAAGGTCACCCTGCTCGCCACGGTGCTCGGCACCCTGGTGGCGGCCGTGCTGGGGCTGGTCGTCGCGATGGCCGGGCGCGCGCCCAGCACGTTCGTGACCGTCCCGGTGCGGCTCGTCACGGAGTTCGTCCGCTCCACCCCGCTGCTGGTCCAGCTGGTGGGGGCGGCAGCCCTGTTCACCACGGTGGAGCCGCTGTACATCGGCATCACCGTGCTGGGCGTCCACTACGCCGCGTACACCTCCGAGGTCTACCGGGCCGGGATCGACGGCGTGCCGAAGGGCCAGTGGGAGGCGTGCCGCGCGCTGTCGCTGTCGCCCCGCCGCACCTGGCAGGCCGTGATCCTGCCGCAGGCGGTGCGCAACGTGCTGCCCGCGCTCGGGAACTACGCGATCTCGATGTTCAAGGAGACGCCGTTCCTCGCCGTGATCACGGTGCAGGAGATGGTCTTCGAGGCCCGGAAGTACGGGGCCGAGCAGTTCGCGTACACCGAGGTGTTCACCCTCGCCGGCCTGATCTTCCTGGTCGCGAGCTACCCCACGTCGCTGTTGATGAGAAAGCTGGAGAAGCGCCTTGGCCACTGAACCCCTCCCCCTGAAGAAGACGGAGTCCCCGGGGCCGGCCGCGGCCCCGCAGGACGCCGTCCCGGCCACGGCGCGCACGGGCGAGCCGCTGGTGCGGTTCGACAAGGTGGTGAAGCGCTACGGCGACCACGTCGTGCTGGACGAGCTGGACTTCACCGTGGACCGCGGCGAGCACGTCACCCTGATCGGGCCGAGCGGCTCGGGCAAGACGACGATCCTGCGGCTCCTGATGACGCTGGAGAAGGTCAGCGACGGGGTGATCTGGGTCGACGGTTCCCCGCTGTCCCACGTCCGCACGCCGGACGGTTCGCTGAAGCCCGCGGGCGAGAAGCGGCTGCGCGAGTCCCGGAAGAAGATCGGGATGGTCTTCCAGCAGTTCAACCTCTTCCCGAACATGAAGGTGATCGAGAACATCACCGAGGCCCCGGTCAGCGTGCTCGGCAAGAGCCGCGAGGAGGCCGAGGTCCGGGCCCGGGAGCTGCTGGACCTGGTCGGCCTCTCCGCCAAGGTCGACGCCCATCCCTCGCAGCTCTCCGGCGGCCAGCAGCAGCGGGTCGCCATCGCCCGCGCCCTGGCGATGGAGCCGGAGATCCTGCTCCTGGACGAGGTGACCTCGGCGCTCGACCCGGAACTGGTGGCGGGCGTGCTGGAGCTGCTGGGGGACATCGCCCGGAACACCGACATCACCATGCTCTGCGTGACCCACGAGATGAACTTCGCCCGGGACGTCTCGGAGAAGGTGCTGATGTTCGACGCGGGACGGGTCGTGGAGGCCGGGTCCCCGGAGAAAATCTTCTCCGATCCGTCACACGAACGTACGCGCGAGTTCCTCAACGCGGTGCTGTGACCTCCCGGTTGAGCCACCGCCCATGACGCTGGCATATGCCAGGCGGGTGCGCCCCAGTTGACAGCTCCGGGGCGCGCCCACCGACCCGCCAACTGCCGCCCCGCGGCGGCCTTCCGACGGCTATCGTGGGGCGAAAGCTTGCGGTCACAACCTGGTAGGGGGACACCGTGGCGTTGAAGCCCGAGCCGACCGCACCGTTCCACTCGGTGCAGTACGCCCTGCGCGTGCTCGAAACGGTTTCCCGGCACGGCAACGGCGTGACCGAGGCCCGGATCTCCCGCGAGACGGGGCTGCCGACCGGCCACCTCGCCTCCCTGCTCCTCACCCTGCGCCGCGAGGGCTATGTGGAGCAGGTCAGCGACGGCGCGTACGTCATCGGCGCGTCCCTCCTGCTGCTCGGCTCCGGGGCGGCCCGCCGCCAGGCCCTGGAGGACCGCCTCCAGAACACCCTGGCCGAGCTGCGCGACTCCGTCGGCGCGGCGGTCTATCTCAGCCGGTACGTCGACGGCGAGATCAGCGTGGAGCAGGTCGCGGACGGGCCGCTGACGCCGGCGGTCAACGAGTGGGTGGACTTCCGCTCCGCCGCCCACGCCAGCGCGGTCGGCAAGTGCCTGCTGGCCCAGCTCGACCACGAAGGGCGGCGCGACCACATCTCCCGGCACCGGACGGCCCGGCTCACCTCCCGGACGATCACCAACGAGAAGGTCCTCTTCTCCCAGCTCGACGCCCAGTCCGCCACGGTCCCGGTGCTGGACCTCCAGGAGTACGCGGTGGGCACCGTCTGCGCGGCCGTGCCGCTGACCGCCGGCTCCGCCGCGGGCTGCCTCGCCCTGTCCCTGCCGGTCGAGGACGCGCACCGGCTGCGGGCGGCGGCCGACACCCTCAGCCGCCGGGCGGCGCCGGTCCTGCTCTCGCTGGCGCTGTAGCGGTCGCACCGGGTGTCGGACCCGGTGGGCAGCCGCCCCACAGGCCTGGTGGACCCGGCGAGGGGGCGCCGTCGGCGGGTGTCATCAGCACCCCTGGGGACCAGGTATTATTTTCGAGTCAGCAGGCGCCGTTAGCTCAGTTGGTTAGAGCAGCTGACTCTTAATCAGCGGGTCCGGGGTTCGAGTCCCTGACGGCGCACGACACACAGTGGGCGGTCTCCTTCACGGAGGCCGCCCACTGTGCTTCATCCCTGGTCAGAGCGGTCTTCCGTGTGCGGCGTACTGGGCGAGCAGGGCCCCGAGGGCCTCGGCGTCGAGCGGCCTGTACGAGCCGTCGCCTGCCGGGTCCCACCAGACCGGGCCCGCGCGGCGGAAGCCCTCCCGGCGGAGCGCCACCCGGTGGATCTTGTTCGTCGCGGTGACCGGCATCCGGTCGAGGATCCGGACGAACCGGGGGGCCATCTTCGTCCCCAGGTCCGGCTGGGCGCGCAGGAACGCGGCGAAGGCCGCCGGGTCGAAGACCGCGCCCTCCCGGAGCGCCAGGGCGGCCATCACCTGGTCGCCGGTGACCGGGTCCGGGACCGCGTAGACGGCGGTGGCGACCGCCTCCTCCCAGCGGGCCAGGATGTGCTCGATCGTCGCGGCGGCGAGGTTCTCGCTGTCGACGCGGAGCCGGTCGTCGGTGCGGCCGGCGAAGTAGAGGAAGCCGTCGGCGTCCCGGTAGAAGAGGTCCCCCGTCCAGTACCAGCCGCCGCGCGCCCGCTCCGCGTCCGCCTCCGGGTTGCGCCAGTAGCCCTCGAAGGGCGTCGGCCCCCGGTTGACGAGCTCGCCGATGGCCTCGTCCCCGTTGAGGAGCCGCCCGCCCGGGCCGAAGCGGGCCGGGGCCCGTTCCGTACCGGTCTCCGGGTCGACGACGGCCAGGTCGTCGGCGGGGGCGGCCCGGCCGATCGCCCCCGGCGGGGTGCCGGGGGTGCGCTGGATGGCGGCACCGCCCTCGGAGGAGCCGTACCCCTCGACCAGCCGCACCCCGAACCGTTCCCGGAACCGGGCCGCGTCCACCGCGCCCGCCTCGGTGCCGAAGCCCAGGCGCAACGGGTGGTCCCGGTCGTCGGGTCGCTCGGGGGTGGCCAGCAGGTACTGCACGGCCCGCCCGACGTAGGTGAAGTACGTCGCCCCGTAGGCGCGCACGTCGTCGAGGAAGGCGGAGGCGGAGAAGCGGGGGCGCAGCGCTATCGCGGCCCCGGCGGCCAGCGCGGGGGCCCAGTCGGCGAGGACCGCGTTGCCGTGGAACATCGGCATGCAGATGTAGTGGACGTCGTCCGGCCGTACGCCGAAGTGCCGGGCCAGGGACGCGCCGGCGCCGGCGAGCCGGCCCTGGGTGCAGATCGCGGCCTTGGGCGCGCCGGTGGAGCCGGAGGTGAAGTAGAGGAGCATGCGGGTGTCGCCGCCGACCGGGGCGACGACGGCGTCGCCGGGCCGGGCTCCCGCGTAGGGGGCGAGCAGGGCGGCGTACGCCTCGGTGTCGGTGACCAGGACCCGTACGCCGGGCAGCTCCAGGCCGTCGATGAGCGGCAGGTGCGCGCGCTCGGTGATCAGCACCGGGGCTTCGGTGTGCAGGATGTCGCGGGCCAGTTCGGGGCCGCGCCGGGTCGGGTTGATCCCCGCGACGGCGGCCCCGGCCAGGGCCGCCGCGCTGAGCCACAGCGGGAACTCGGGGGTGTTGTCCAGCAGGAGGCCGACATGCGGCTCACCGCCTCGCGGAAGGAGGTCCGCGAGGAGCGCCGCCCGTGCGGCGGCGCCCTCGACCACCTGGTGATGACTGAGCACGGTGGGGCCGTGCTTCAGGGCGGGCCGGTGGTCACCCCATTGACGTCGTACGAGTTCCGCGACGGTGCCGGTACTGCTCATGGCGCCGCACGATAACTGAAGGAGCGTCAGAACTTAACGTCGGAGCAGGCGTAGAACGCGTTGGGGGTGTCCGCGACGTTCCAGACGGCGAGGATGATGTGCTTGCCGTTCTTCTGCGTGGGAATCGTGCCCTGGTGGGTCAGGGTGGCCGGCGGCTGCTTGTTGCCGTACGGCACAGTCATGAAGGGCTGCGATTCGAGAGCGGCCCGGGTGAGCGGCTTGGTGGAGTCCCAGCCGTCCTTGGTGATGTAGTAGCGGAAGTCGCTGGTGGAGTGGCGGGCGGTGAACTGCCAGCGGAAGCTGTAGCCCTGGCCGCCGGTGACCTGGGTGGCGGGCCAGTTGCCGCCACGCGGGTCGTCGAGCTGGGCGAACTGTCCGTTGCCGCCGGCGCAGATCTTGCCGTCCGCCGGTCCTGCCGCCGGGAAGCCCTTGAGCCCCTCGACGCTCTGCGGCTCCCACTGGATGTTGCCGCAGCCGGTCACCGTGCCGTTGGCACAGAGCTTCTGACGGCTGATCGGGGAGTCCGTGTAGCCGTGGCTGCTGGCGCTCGTGGTCGCGAGCACCGAGACGCCCGCTATCGCCAGACCGATCACGGCCGCGCTTGCCTTTTTCCGCATGGGCTGTCGCTCCTCTAGAACGTGGGGGAGGTTCCATGAGCATTGCTCGACTGCTGCGCGCTTGGTACGTGGTGCGTGGTGCTGTGTGCATGCGAGGTACTGCGGTCTAGACCAAGTCTTAGATTATTGACGGGACGTGAACATGTCCAGACCAATGAGGGGTTGTATTCCAGCGGTCGGCCGACTGCCCCGAACCGCCCCCGCATCCCTCGCCGGCCTCCCCCGGCGCTCCCCCGGGCGCCTCAGGCGCCGTCTCCTCCCCCGCTGCGACCCGTGTAGAAGGCGACCGTCAAGTCCTTGACCAGCGCCTTGCGTTCGTAGTCGTCGAGTTCGACGATGCCGCGCGTGGTGAGCCGGTTGACGGTGTCGTCGACCGCGTCCACCACGGAAGTGAGCACGCTGTCCCGGTGCTTGGAGTCGATCGCGGCGATCCGCCGCCGCTGCATCGCCGCCGCGACCTCGGGGGCGTACTCGATGCCGGTCGGCTGCGCCGAGTACACCTCCACGCCCACCGGTTCGCAGTCCGCCTTCAGCATCCGGGTCAGGGCGTCGCCGACGGCCTCCGCGTCACGCAGGCTCGGGGCGTCCTCGTGGAACGCGTCGGCGGGCAGCTGCGAGAGGACCCGGGCCATCGCCGCCTCGACCTGTGCGCTCAGGTACGCCTCGTGGTCCTCGATGCCGAGGACGGCCCGGACCGTGTCGTCGATCCGCCACACCACGAGGACGACCACGCGCAGCGCGGTGCCGTTCGCGTCGACGGCCGGCAGCGGCTCGCTGCGCCAGTGCCGCAGCCGTACGTCGACGCGGCGGCGCAGCAGCAGGGGCGAGACCCAGACGAGGCCGGTGCGCCGGACGCTGCCCCGGTAGTCGCCGAAGAGGGTCAGCACCCACGCGTAGCCGACCCGGCCCCGGCCGAGGCCGCCGAGCGCCAGGAGCACCACGGTGGCGAGGAGGGCGAGCAGGGCCCAGGCGCCGACGCCGACGCCGAGGTCGGCCCGGGGGGCGAGACCGACGGCCGTCTGCCAGGCGGCGGGCAGCGCGCCGCGCCACCACAGGACGGCCAGCCCGCCGGCGATTCCGGCCGCGCCGACGAGGAGGGCGGCGGAGCCGGGAAGGGCCGGGCCGGGCCGCTCGGCGAGACGGGGGTCGGCGACCGGGGCGGGCCGGGTCGACGGCTGGACCCGTGTCTGCGGCGAGCGCGGGACGGGGGGCCGCCGGGTGGCGGGCGAGCGGTCCCCGGTGGCGGGGCGGCGGACGACGGTCGCGGGCAGCGCCGCCGCGGCGCCCGGCCCCGCGGGCTCCTGGTCGTCGCGGAAGAGGAGGTGCACGGGGATGGAGGCGGTGGTCTCGTTGGCGATGACGGAGTGGCGGCGGCCGGGGTACGGGGGCGTCGTCGCGGCGGAGGCGGGCGTCGCGGCGGTCGGGGACGCGGGCACGGGAAGGGTCACGGGCACGGAGAACGTGGCGGAGGCGGCCCCGTCGCCGGAGGCCAGGTCCAGGACGAGGTCCAGCTCGGTGTCGGGCCCGGGGTCGTCGGCGCGCGGCCCGCGGCCCGGCGGGGCCTTCGGGGCCTCCGGGGCCTTCGGGGCCTTCGGGGCCTTCGGGGCGGAGCCCTTCCCGGCCCCCGGCTCGGCCCCGTAGGACGGATGCGGGGTCCAGTCCGCCGAGGGTTCCGTCCTGGCCCGCCGGACGGGCTTGAGGTGGAGGTTCCCGTCGAGCGGTACGGGGCGCGCGGGGGTGGGCCGCCCGCCCGCCGGACCCCCGGGGGCGGGACGGCCGTCGGCAGCGGCGGCCGGGGCCGGCGCGTCCGGCCGGCGGTCCGGGGCGGGGCCGCCGGAGGCGGGACGCTCACCGGCCGGGGGCGGGTCGGCGCGGCCGTCGGCAGCGGCGGCCGACAGCGGCCCGCCCGTCCGCCGGTCCGGGGACGGGCCGAGGTGCAGACTCACGCCCGGAGGCTCCGGGGCTCCGGCCCGGGGAGTCGTGGGCGGCGCCTCCCCGGTGCCGGGCGGGGCGGAGTCGCGGTCCCGGTCCGCGCGGCCGAACAGCGGCGGCGGCGCGGGCTCGTCGCCCGGCGGGGACGGGGGCGGACGGGTGGCCGAGGGCGCGGGAGGGTCCGGCAGCGCTCCGCCCGTCGACGGGGCCCTGTCGACGGCGGGTCCGAACAGCGGGGGCGGAGACCCCTTGCCCGGCGGCGCGAAGAGGGACGGCGGGAGTTGGTCGTCCAGGGGGTGGGGGGTGGGGCTGGTACGGGGGGTCTGGTCGTCGTTGGGGGTCACCGGGTACCGCTTCCTTTCCGTCACGTCCGTCACGCGAAGAGCCGGCGCCAGGTCTCCGGCCCCGGGTAACCGTCGGCCGCCCCGCCGCGCCAGCCCTGGGCCCGCTGGAACGCCTCGACGTTGCGGCGGTCGGCCTCGGTCCAGCGCGGGTCGGGGCCCGACAGGTAGTGCTTGCCGTATCCCTTCTTCACCAACTGTCTGCCGAGCCGGTCGACATGGCTGTTGGTCTGACCCGGCTTGAAATAGCCGCGCCCGGGGAAGGCGACGGCCGTATTCGGGCTGCCGCCCGCCCCGGCGGCCGGAATGTCACGTCCGCCGCCGGTGGCCAGCAGGCGCCAGGTGTGCGGGCCCGGGAGACCGTCCGCCTCCTTGCCCTGCCAGCCCTGCGCCCGCTGGAACGCCTCGGTCGCACGCCGGTCGGCCGCGCTCCACTCGGGCCCGGGGCCGACCGCGTAGAACCGCTTGCCGCCCCGCTCGACCAGCATCCGGCCGAGCTCGGTGACGTACTTGTTGTCGGCGCCGGGGCCGAACCGCTCCGCCCCGGGGAAGGCGGTGGAGGATCCGGAGCCCGGCGATCCCTCCGTGACGCCTTTGTACCGGTACGCCACGTAACGATCTGAGTTGTTCCAGTACGCCATGGGCGTCGACTGCTTCCGCGTCTGCGGGCGCGTCTGCTCGTAGGCGACGTACCGCGTGCGCGCGGAGTCGGCCCAGCCGCCGAAGATCGTGACGTGCGAGCCCTTGGAGGGGTCGGCCGGGTTGTGGAAGAGGAGCATGTCGCCGGGCTGGAGGTCGGCGCGGGCGATCCGGGTCCCGTAGGCGGCGAGACTGCCGGTCCACTCGTTGCTGCCGAGGTTCCAGGCCATCGAGACATAGCCCGAGCAGTCCTGGCGGTACCCGTCCGACCAGTACTTCTCCATGCTGTACGGGACCTCCGCGGCCACCCACCGCTTGGCCCGGTCGATGATCTCGGCCCGGGTCGTACTCGGCGCGGCCGACCCGGCGGACGGGGGGCCCGAGGCGCCGGTGCCCCGCAGCGGCCCCTTCTCCCCCTGCGGGGTCGACGGTTCGGGATCGGCTCCTCCGTCGGCGCGCGGGGGCCCCGGGACATGGCCGGCGGCGGCAGCCGCACCCGCGGCCCCGCAGGAGAGCACCACCCCCGCGGCCGTGGCCAGCACCAGGGCGCGGCGCGCTCCGTGCGCGGCGGGGTGGCCGCCGCGCCGCACCGGCAGGGCCCGCGCGGCGGAGCGCCGCCGCACCGCGCACCCCGCGCATCCGCAGTCGACAGCGGGTTCGTACTCCTCGAAGACCGGCACAGTCATGCGATTCCCCTCCGCACTCGTCATTCGTCAAGATCTTTGGGCGCAGCCCCAACGGGCGTCAGTGTCTCAACTCTCCCGACATATCGCATTTTGACGGAACAAAGGAAAAAAACGACTATCTGACGGGGCGTGGCGTCCGGTAAATGGTTCGGAGCACCCCTGGGAGTCGGGTAGAGTTCTCCAGGTCAGCAGGCGCCGTTAGCTCAGTTGGTTAGAGCAGCTGACTCTTAATCAGCGGGTCCGGGGTTCGAGTCCCTGACGGCGCACGCACAGTCAAAGCCCCCTCACGTTGAGTGAGGGGGCTTTGATCATTCCCCGTCCGGCACCAGGTGACACCCGATGGCCGCACACGCACAGCTACGCACCGGCCCCGCACGCGGGTCCCCGGCCGGCCGCCGAGCGGTGGCCGGCCGGTGACGCGGCCATGACGGAGAGGGAGCGAGCGCCGGTCTCCACTTCGTCACACCCCCTCCACAAGGTGTGGTCAAATCGTGCGTATGACCGGCAAACAGTCCGTTTCACCCTTGCGATCCCGTTCGGTGTCGGACAATCTGTCTGGGGGCCGTCGGGTCCAAGGGCGCTGCTGATCCGTACAGTTGGCGCAGCAGAGCGTGACGTTCCGGTTGTCTGCGCCGCGGGGTGGGGGTCCCGCTCACGAGCGGACGCCGAGGGGGCATCATGCAACCGGAAGGCCGCCGATCCATGTCTGTGGGGACGGTGGCCTGCCACCGTGTGCGTGCCCGGTGAAGAACGGGGGCCCACCGCGCACGCAGAAAGAGACCGAACAGTCACGCACCAGCATGCGTGCGGGGGGATGTACCCATGACGTCGACGCCGCCAGGCGACCGGCAGGAGAACGACGCTTCCCGGACGACGCAGCTCCGGATACCCGCCGGGCTGCGGGCCGGCGCGGCGCGGCGGCGGGCCAAGAAGGAGCTGCCGCGCTACGACTACGAGCACTACAGCCGGCTCGCCGGACCGCTGACGCAGCCCCCCGCGGGCAAGCCGTACAAGGTCCAGTACCGCTCGCTCATATCCCAGGAGCCGCACCGCGTGCGCGCGGCGCTCCTGCTCGGCGCGGCTCCCCTCGTCTCGCTCGGCCTCTTCGCCTGGCTGATGCAGCCCAGCCACTGGACGGACCGCGATCCGAACCTGGACAACGACCTCCTGCTGGTCCTCGACGTCGTCATGCTGGTCTCGATCGGTCTGATCGAGCTGTTCCGCACGATGAACGTCCTCTCGAACGCGCACGCGACCCTGGTCGCCCGCGACCCGGTCCCGGTGATCCCGGAGTCCGGCACCAGGGTCGCCTTCCTCACCTCCTTCGTCCCCGGCAAGGAACCGCTGGAGATGGTGACGAAGACCCTGGAGGCGGCCGTGCGGATCCGCCACCGCGGTCTGATGCACGTGTGGCTGCTGGACGAGGGCGACGACCCGGCGGTCAAGGAGGTCTGCGCCCGGCTCGGGGTGCACCACTTCTCCCGCAAGGGCGTGGCGCACTGGAACCAGGCCAAGGGCCCGCACCGCGCCAAGACCAAGCACGGCAACTACAACGCCTGGCTGGACGCGCACGGCGGCGACTACGACTTCTTCGCCTCGGTCGACACCGACCACATCCCGATGGCGAACTACCTGGAGCGGATGCTCGGCTACTTCCGCGACCCGGACGTCGGCTTCGTCATCGGCCCGCAGGTCTACGGCAACTACGACACCTTCGTCACCAAGGCCGCCGAGTCGCAGCAGTTCCTCTTCCACGCCCTGATCCAGCGCGCGGGCAACCGCTACGGCTCGCCCATGTTCGTCGGCACCAGCAACGCGGTCCGCATCTCGGCGCTCAAGCAGATCGGCGGCCTGTACGACTCGATCACCGAGGACATGGCCACCGGCTTCGAGATCCACCGCCACCGCAACCCGGCCACGGGGAAGAAGTGGCGCTCGGTCTACACCCCGGACGTGCTGGCCGTCGGCGAGGGCCCGACCGCGTGGACGGACTTCTTCACCCAGCAGCTGCGCTGGTCCCGGGGCACCTACGAGACGATCATCGGGCAGTTCTGGAAGGGCTTCGGGACCATGCCGCCCGGCAAGCTCTTCAACTACACGATGATGATCATCTTCTACCCGATGTCGGCCATGAACTGGATCCTCGCGGCCCTCAGTTGCGCGCTGTTCCTCGGCATGGGCGCCTCCGGCGTCCAGATCGACCCGACGATCTGGATGATGCTGTACGGCAACGCCTCCGCGCTCCAGATCGGCCTGTACATCTGGAACCGCCGCCACAACGTCTCGCCGCACGAGCCCGAGGGCTCCGGCGGCCTCGCCGGCATGGTGATGTCGGCGCTCTCCGCGCCGATCTACGCCCGCTCGCTGATGGACGCGGTGCTGCGCCGCAAGAGCGGGTTCGTGGTGACCCCCAAGGGCGACTCGTCCAGCCCGGACACGCTGTTCGGCACCTTCCGCATCCACCTGTTCTTCATCGCCGTGTTCGGCGCGTCGATGATCGCCTCGTTCTTCCTGGGCCACAGCCACCCCGCGATGGTCACCTGGGCCACGCTGGCCCTGCTGATCACCGCCGCGCCGATCATCGGATGGCGGTACACGATCCGCGCCGAGAAGAAGAAACGCCGGGCGGGCGGCGGATCGCACCGCAGCGGCGGCCCGGCGCCCGAGCCGAGGCCCCAGCCCCTGCCCGGTGCGCCGGGCAACGACCAGACCATGCAGATCGCCCGGATCGCCCTTGGGGGACGTAAGAAATGAAGTACCGTCCGAGCCGCCGTACCCGCCGCCTGGCGATCAGTACGGCGGTGGTTCTCGCGCTCGCGGGGGCGAACGGGCCGTGGCTGTACCGCTTCAGCACCGAGCGCTATCACGCGTACACGATCAACAAGCCCGAGTACAAGGCGGCCAACGGCCACTGGGACTTCCTGGACGTCCCCTCCGAGCACCGGATCAACACGATCCACGCGGCGCTGCTGCACACCGGCAAGGTGCTGCTCGTCGCGGGCTCCGGGAACAACCAGAAGAACTTCGACGCCAAGAGCTTCCGCTCGGTGCTGTGGGACCCGAAGACGAACGTCTTCAAGGACATCCCCACGCCCAAGGACATGTTCTGCGCCGGGCACACCCAACTGCCCGACGGCAAGCTCCTCATAGCCGGCGGCACCAAGCGCTACGAGAAGCTCCAGGGCGACGTCACCAAGGCCGGCGGCCTGATGATCGTCCACAACGAGAACCCGGACAAGCCGATCACGCTCCCCGCGGGCACCCGGTTCACCGGCAAGGACAATGGCAAGACGTACGTCTCCAAGGACCCGGTCCTGGTCGAGAAGGCCAAGAAGGTCTTCGACAAGCAGACCGGCGCGTTCCTCCGCAACGACCCGGGGCTCGGACGGATCTACGTCGAGGCGCAGAAGACCGGCAAGAAGTACGAGACCGGCACCGAGGACAACTACCGGGTGGCGGGCCTGTCCGGCTCGGACACCCGCAACGTCTACGGCATCGCGCAGAAGCTGGCCCTGGACAAGAAGGACTTCCAGGGGATCAAGGACGCCTTCGAGTTCGACCCGGTCGCGGAGAAGTACATACCCGTCGACCCGATGAACGAGGCCCGCTGGTACCCGACGCTGACGACGCTGGAGGACGGCAAGGTCCTCGCGCTGTCGGGGCTGGACGAGATCGGGCAGATCGTCCCCGGCAAGGACGAGGTCTACGACCCGCAGACCAAGGAGTGGGAGTACACCGGCATCGTCCGGAAGTTCCCCACCTACCCGGCGGTCTTCCTGCTGAACGACGGCAAGCTGTTCTACTCCGGCTCCAACGCCGGGTACGGTCCGGCGGACGTGGGCCGTGACCCGGGCGTCTGGGACCTGTCGACGAACAAGTTCAAGAAGATCCCCGGGCTCAGCGACCCGGACCAGATGGAGACCTCCGCGACCGTGCGGCTGCCCCCGGCCCAGGACGAGAGGTTCATGGTGATCGGCGGCGGCGGGGTCGGCGAGTCGGAGAAGGCCAGCGAGAAGTCCCGGCTGGTCGACCTCCGGAAGAAGAAGCCGGAGTTCACCGACGGGGCGTCCCTCGCCGAGGGCACCCGCTACCCCAGCGCCTCGCTGCTCCCCGACGACTCGCTGCTGGTCACCGGCGGCTCCGGCGACTACCGGGGGCGCGGCGGCTCGGACGTGCTCCAGGCCCGGCTGTACGACGCGAAGACGGACACGTACAAGAGGGTCGCCGACCCGGCGGTCGGCCGGAACTACCACTCGGGTTCGGTGCTGCTGCCGGACGGCCGGGTGATGATCTTCGGCTCGGACTCGCTCTTCTCCGACAAGGCCAACACCCGGCCGGGGGTCTTCGAGCAGCGCATCGAGATCTACACCCCGCCCTACCTCTACCGGGACTCCCGGCCGGAGCTGACGGCCGGGCCCAAGCAGATCGAGCGCGGCGGTACGGGCCTGTTCACCACCCAGCACGCCTCGAAGATCACCTCGGCGAAGCTGATGCGGCCCTCGGCGGTCACCCATGTCACCGACACCGACCAGCGCACCATCGCGCTGGAGATGGAGAAATCGGACGACGGGATCACCGTCACGGTGCCGGAGAACCGGGCGCTGGTGCCGGCCGGCTGGTACATGCTGTTCGTCACCGACGACCAGGGCACCCCGTCGGAGGGCATGTGGGTGGAGGTGCCCGAGTAGCGGCACGTGTCGCGCACGCCCACGGCGAGGGCCGCGCCCGGGGAGACCAGGTCTTCCCGGGCGCGGCCCTCTTCGCCCTCTTCGCCTACTTCGTGGCGCCGGCCAGGCCCAGCGCGTACTCCGGCCACCAGGCGCCGGCCTTCGGGCCGCCCTTGCAGTCGCCGTCGGACTCGCCGGGCCGCTTGACCCACAGGTAGGCGTCGACCAGCTCGTCGCCGGTCCGCGTGGTCGGGACCTCGCCCAGGGCGCGGCCCGGGGGGTTGCACCAGCTCTCGGCGGGATCGCCGCCCGTGTAGGGGCCGTTGCCGTTGCGGCTGGTGTCGATGACGAAGGGCTTGCCGCCGATCTTCTCCGACAGCTTCTTGCCGAACTCCGTGGAGACGGCCGTGGTCTGGAAGTTGGAGACGTTCAGCGAGAAACCGTCCGCCTCGGCTATCCCGGCCCGCTGGAGGGGCTGGTACAGGGCGTCGGGCGACTGCCAGCCGGCGTTTCCCGCGTCCAGGTAGACCTTGGTGGCGGGCTGCTGTTTCAGCCGCTGGATCGCGCCCTTGAGGAGGTCGTAGCGCTCCTCGTGGAACTCCTGGGGGGTGCAGCCGTCGACGAGGTGGAGCAGGGCGTCGGGCTCCAGGATCACCGTGGCGCTCCGGTCCCCGATGCCCTTGGCGACGCCGTCCAGCCAGGCCCGGTAGGCGTTGCCGTCGGAGGCCCCGCCCTTGGAGAACTGGCCGCAGTCGCGGTGCGGGATGTTGTAGAGGACCAGCAGGGCGTCCCGGTCGACGGCGGCCGCCGCCTCGGTGACGCCCTTGACCTCGGCCTCGGGGTTGTCCGGGCTGATCCACTCGCCGACCGGCTGCCGCGCTATCCGCCGGATCAGCTCGGCGTTCTTCTCGTCGCCGTCCTCGGTGTACGCGGCGACCTGACGGGCCGCGTTGCCGTCGGGGTTGACCCAGTAGGGATCCTTGTCCTTGGGCTGCTGCTCGACGGTCGGCGCGCTCTTCTTCCCGCCGCCCTCCCCGTCGCCGGAGCATCCCGCCAGCAGCAGGGCCGCTCCGAGCGCCGCCGCCGTGCCGGTCGTCCGCAGGCCCGCCGCGCGCCCGCGCGTCCGGGACCGGCCGGTGTAACTGCCGTACATCCACTCCCCCTTGGGTGCACTGCCTGCACTGTTCTCACTGGTTTCACCGATGTGCTGCCGGCCCGAGCCATCCTGGCACAGCGGCCGGGAGCCCACGCTCCCACCCGTACAACGGTCGCCCACGGGCACCGGTTCCGGACATCCCGTTCGAAAGCCGGTCATCCGTCCGCCGGGTGCCCCTAGAGTGACGGGCATCGGGCTTCCCACCGCACCGACCTCCCGTACCGCGCCGGGCGACTCCCGCGGCCGGGCGCACGCGGTCGAGGACCGGCCCGGCCGGCACACCCCGTGAGAGGCGGCCGGCCGGGCCGGGTTGAGCTCGTGTGTGCGTGTTCCCCGTGGTGCGGCGGTCAACCACGGCTTCCGTGGGCCACCGCCTGTACGCGCTCCCCGCCGTCCCCGGCCTCCCGCGCGTCCCGCGCGCCGGTGAGGTAGGCGGAGACCACCACGTTCGCCGTGTAGGAGCGGGTCCTGTGGTCGTACGTTCCGCCGCAGGTGATCAGCCGCAGCTCGGCCCGGCCGTCCTCGCGGGGCCCGTACGCCTGCTGGGCGTCGAAGCGTGTCCGGGTGACGAGCCGGACGTCCTCCACGGTGAACTCCGCGACGCTGCCGTCGGTCCGGGCGACCTCGATCCGGGCGCCCGGCTTCACCGCGCTGAGCCCGTAGAAGACCGCCGGTTCGGTGTCGGTGTCGACGTGGCCGACGAACAGGGCCGCGCCCTTGGCGCCGGGCTCGGTACCGTCGCCGTACCAGCCGGCGGTCTTCGGCATCCCGTACGGGGGCGGGTCGATGGCCCCGTCCCGGTCGAGGCCGCGCGCGATGACGGGGGCCTCGATCCCCACGGAGGGGACCTCGACCCGTTCGGGGGCCGCCGCGTCGAGCGGTTCGTGGGCCGGGGGCAGCTCCGCCCCGAGGGGACGGCCGACCGCGGCGACGTCGCCGGTGGTGGGCCCCGACAGGCCGCCGAAGCCGCCGGCGTCCCGGCCCCAGATCCACAGACCGAGCAGCAGCACGGCCCAGGTCACTCCGGTGAGCAGCCGCCCGTTCCCCGCCGGGCGGTCCGGGGCTGCCATGTCAGCCGCCGGCCGGGCCGCGGCGCCGGCGCGAGGTGCGCAGGGCGACGGCGACGGCCGCGACGGCGGCGAGCACCAGACCGGTCACCGCGTGCCGGGTGCCGGGGCCCTCGGCCTCGGTCGACCGTTCGGCGAGGGTGGCGGCGCCTCCGCCGCCCGCCTTGACGGGTGCGGCGGGCGAGGGGCGGTGGTGGTGGACGACGGTGAGCGTGCCGGTCGCCTTGCCGCGCCCGTCCCGGCACGTCACCCAGACGTCGTAGGAGCGGGGTTCGGCGTCGTCCCGGATCCGGGCCTCGGCGAAGAGTCCGTTGTCGTCGGCGGGCCGGAAGCGGGCCTCCGAGGCGAAGGCGTCGGAGTTGCCCGTCGCCTCGCGGCCCTTGCCGCAGACGTCGACCCACAGCTCCACCTTTCCGCCGGGGGCGATGGTGGACGGGGTGACCGAGACGGTGCCGGTGCGCCGGTCGTCGTCGCCGGCCGGGGCGGCCGGGGACGCCAGAGCGGCGGGTACGGGCACGGCTATGAGCGCGGCCGCCGCCGCGGCACAGAAAGTGATGGACATGGAACGCATCGTGAACCTCCTACGGGAAGGTTCACGCCTGCGGCGGCGGCCCGCATCCGCAGTCCTCCATTCGAGCGACGCCGGGGCGACGGTCGGGACGACCGCGGACGCGGTCCGCGCGGTTCGGGCCCGGCTGCGGGGGGACTACGCGGACCGGTCCGCCTGGTCCGCCCGGTCCGTCTTCTCCGTCTGCTTGCCCTGGTCCACCTGGTCCGGCAGGTCGATGAGGTCGACGAGGTCGGCGATGGACTCGACGACGTGCGAGGGACCGAACGGGTAGCGGTCGACGTCGGCGACGGTCGTCAGGCCGGTCAGCACCAGGAAGGTCTGCATGCCCGCTTCGAGGCCCGCGAGCACGTCGGTGTCCATCCGGTCGCCGATCATGGCGCTGGTCTCGGAGTGCGCGCCGATGGCGTTGAGGCCGGTCCGCATCATCAGGGGGTTCGGCTTGCCCGCGAAGTACGGGTCCTTGCCGGTGGCCTTGGTGATGAGGGCGGCGACCGAACCGGTGGCGGGCAGCGGGCCCTCGGCGGACGGGCCGGTCTCGTCGGGGTTGGTGCAGATGAAGCGGGCGCCCGCGTTGATCAGCCGGATCGCCTTGGTGAGCGCCTCGAAGCTGTACGTCCGGGTCTCGCCGAGCACCACGTAGTCCGGGTCGTGGTCGGTGAGGACGTACCCGATGTCGTGCAGGGCGGTGGTGAGACCGGCCTCGCCGATGACGTACGCCGTGCCGCCGGGACGCTGGTCGTCCAGGAACTGGGCGGTGGCGAGGGCGGAGGTCCAGATGTTCTCCACGGGCACGTCCAGGCCCATGCGCTTCAGCCGGGCGTGCAGATCGCGCGCGGTGTAGATGGAGTTGTTGGTGAGGACGAGGAAGGGCAGCCCGGAATCCCGCAGCCGCTTGATGAAGGCATCGGCACCGGGGATGGGCGTGCCCTCGTGGATGAGGACGCCGTCCATGTCGGTGAGCCAGGATGAGATCGGCTTGCGCTCTGCCATGTGTCGGGACTCCTGCCGTACGCACTGCGTGCTGGGGGTGCCCGGACCACGCCGTCCCGGCACCCCCAGCATAATTAGCTCGCGGTGACCTTGACCCCGTCGATCACCCAGTACCAGTTGTTGCTGCCGGTGTAGTGGAACCGGAAGCTTACGTTGGCGGCTCCGGACGGCACGTCCAGGGTGAGCGTCTGGGGCCGGGAGATCACGTCGGAGGTGTAGCGCTTCACCTCGACGGGCGTTCCGCCGTTCCAGGAGGCGAGGACGCGGGCGCTCTGGGCGCCCTCCTGCCGGTAGAGGGTGGTGAGGGCGAGCGTGACGGTGGACTTGCCGCCGACCGCGTACGCCGGGGTGACCAGTGTGGAGTCGTACGGGCCCGAGGAGGCCTTGTCGTCCCACTCGTCGGAGTCGGCGACCGCGAAGATCCCGCGCGAGCGGACGTTCAGCTCCCGGGACTGGTCGCGCTGGCTGCGGCTCCAGAACTCGTCGGTGGCGAAGGACCAGCCGCGCCACTCGGCCACGCCCCCGGTGCCCATCGCGGAGTTCACGACCGACCAGCCGCTGGGCGCGGTGTGGGTCCAGCCGAGGACTCCGGCCGGGATGCCGGTCTCGTCGGCGCGGGCGGCGAGAGCGGGATAGAGGATCTCGAAGGGGTCGGTGGAGCGTTCCTGGATCGGCTTGCCGTCCAGGCCCCAGGCCGGATCGGGTGTGATGCCGAGCTGCCGGAACACGGTGGCGGCGACGTCCACGAGCCGGGTGTCGGCGGGGCGTGCGCCGGCCGCGATGCCGGGGCCCTGGGCGAGGACGAAGGTGCGCCGCTCCTCGATCGCGCTGCCGCCGTGGCCGCCGGAGTCGGTGTGGCCGTGGTCGGTGGTGACGATGACGGTCCAGCGTTCGGTGGCGTACGAGGGACGGGCCCGGATCGCGGTGAGGAGGCGGCCGAGGTAGCCGTCCTGGACGTGGATGGCGTCGCGGTAGGCGGCGCTGCCGGCTCCGGAGTTGTGGCCGGCGATGTCGGTCTGGCCGAAGTAGACGAAGAGGACGTCCGGGTTCTGGTTCCGGAGGATCGACTCGGTCTCGGCGGCGATGGTGGCGTCGTGGCCGGTGTAGCCGTCGCGGTCGCCGTCGAGGACGAGCTTGGCGTCGGCGCCCGGGGTGACGGTGCCCTGGGTGTCCAGGGGCTTCCAGTCGACGGCGGCGTAGGTGGAGAGCTGGGGGCGGACCTGGGCGAGGCGGGCGAGGAAGCCGGGGTACTTCGCGTAGTCCTTCCCGGCGAAGGAGTTCTCCTTGACGCCGTGCTTGTCGGGCCAGACGCCGGTGGAGACGGTCGACCAGCCGGGGCCGGAGGAGGTGGCGGCCATCGGGTCGGCGTACAGCAGCGAGGTGCCGTACGTCCCGTTCGCCATCATCGACGTGAGGTACGGGGCCTTGGCGGCGGCGATGACGTCGTGGCGCAGCCCGTCCATGCCGACGACGAGCACCTTGTCCTTGCTGGTGCCGTCGGGGAGGGCGGGCGCGGCGTGGGCGGCGGTGGAGGTGGCGAGGGGGCCGACGGCGGCGGCCGTGGCCGCGGCGGCGGTGGTGGCGAGCACGGAGCGGCGGGACAGGGACCGGGACACGTGATCCTCCAGGGAGGGGGCGGGGTCGGACGGGGCGGGGCGTGAACGGCCTGCTGGGCTTGCTGCGCTGGTCGGGGCTGGTGAAGCTGTCGGGCCTGTGCTGGGGCTGTTGGGTTTATCGCGGTTGCGGTTGCTGCGGCTGTTGGCGTCTGCCGGTTTACCGGATCCCATGGACCAGACCCGTTACCTTCGTGAGACAACCGGGCCGGGTCCAGACCTTCGCAGGAATCCGTGGCGCGGAGATGACCGGTCAGCTTCCGGTGGCCGACTTCCAGGCGTCGATGTACGTGTCCAGGTTGGCGCCGATATCCGCCCAGTCGGGCTCGAAGATCTCCACGCCCTCCATCAGCCGGGCCAGTTCGACGGCGTTGGCGTCGGTGGCCTCGATGTCCTTGCGGGCGGCGAATCCGCCGCCGACCGCGCTGACGTCGCGCTGGGCCTGCTCGGAGAGCATGAAGTCGAGGAGCTTCTTGCCGTTCTCGCTGTGCGGGCCCTTCGCGACGAGGCCGGCCGCGTACGGCAGGGCGAAGCTGGTGGGCTTCCCGTCGCCCTTGGCGGGGAACCAGATGCCGAGGTTGGGCATGTCCTTGGACTGGGCGAAGTTCATCTGGACGTCCCCGTTGGCGGCGAGGAGTTCCCCCTTGTCGACCTTGGGGGCGAGCTTGCCGGTGGAGGCGGACGGGCCGACGTTGTTGGTCTGGAGCTTCTTCAGGTAGGCCATGGCCGGCTCCTGGCCGCCGAAGTCGTGCAGGGCCTTGATGAGGACGGCGGTGCCGTCGCCCGCGACGCCGGGGGTGGAGTACTGGACCTTCTCCTTGTAGGCGGGGTCGAGCAGGTCCTCCCAGGTCCTGGGCGGGTTCTTCAGCTCCTTCTTGTTGTGGACGAACCCGAAGTAGTTGTTGACGACGGAGGTCCACTTCCCGTCGGCGGCCCGGTCGGCGGCGTCCACCTGGTCGGCGCCCTTCGGCTCGTACGCGGTGAGGAGGCCCTTGGCGTCGGCCTGCTGGATGAAGGGCGGCAGGGTGACGAGCACGTCGGCCTGGGTGTTGGACTTCTCGCGGGCGGCGCGCTGCACCATCTCGCCGGAGCCGCCCTCCACGTACTTGACCTCGATGCCGGTCTTCTTCTCGAAGTCCTCGAAGACCTTGTCGTACCAGCCGTCGCCCTTCTCGCCCTTGAGGCCGTCGGCGCTGTAGACGGTGACGGACTTGGCGTCGGACGCGGCGGAGGAGCCGCCGCAGGCGGTCAGGGTGACGGCGGCGACGCCGGCCAGGGGGAGGGCGAGGGCACGGTAGCGGTTGCGCATGGGGTTTCTCCTGGGGAGGGACGGGGTGGGGATCAGCGGTAGGAGGCGCGGGTCCGGATGCGGGAGACGGCGGCCAGGACGAGGAGCGTCGTCGTCATCAGGACCACGGCGAGGGCGGCGCCGGTGAAGAGGGAGCCCCGGTCGGTGGCGGCGAAGATCTGCACCGGCAGCGGGGTCCAGTCCGGCGGGTAGAGCATCATCGTGGCGCTCAGCTCCCCCATGGACAGGGCGAAGCAGAGCCCGGCGGCCGAGGTCAGCGAGGGCAGCAGCAGCGGCAGCCGCACCCGCCACAGAACGCGGGCGGGGCTCGCGCCGAGCCCGGCGGCGGCCTGTTCGTACATCGGGTCCAGACGGCGCACGGCGGCGGAGACCGACTGGTACGCGAACGCGGTGACGAGGACGGTGTGGGCGAGGATGACGATCCAGCGCGTCCCGTTGAGCAGGACGGGCGGCTTGCTGTAGGCCACCAGCACCGCGAGGCCGACGACCACCGAGGGCACGGCGACCGGCAGGATGAACAGGGCGTCCAGGAGCCGCTTCCCGCGTCGGCGGAGGGCGGCTGCGGCCAGGGCGGCCCAGCCGCCGAGGGTGAGCGCCAGCACGCTCGCGGTCACGGCCGTGACCAGGCTGGTGGTCAGCGCCTGGAGCGAGTCGCCGCTCGTCGCCGCGGAGTAGCGCTCGACGGTGGGTCCGGAGGGGAAGGCCCCGGACCAGTTCGTGGCGAGGGACGCGGCGAGGATGACGAGCAGCGGGACCGCGAACAGCGGGACGAAGAGGAGGAGGAAGACGGCCCAGGTGGCCCACTTCCCGGCCCGGCTATGCACCAGCACGGCGGCTCACCACCCGGTAGAGGCCGTAGAGGCCCACGGAGATCGCGATGTTGACGACGGCGACGACGCAGGCGGCCGGGTAGTCCGACTCCAGGATCGCCTTGCTGTAGACGAGCATCGGCAGGGTCGTGACGTCCTTCGCGCCGGTGAACAGGACGATCCCGAACTCGTTGAGGCACATCACCAGGACGAGGCTGCCGCCCGCCGCGAGGGCCGGGAGCGCCTCGGGCAGGATGACCCGCCGGATGATCCGGACGGGCCCCGCGCCGAGGGAGGAGGCCACTTCCAGCTGTCCGGTGTCGAGCTGGGAGAACGCGGCGAGCAGCGGGCGCATCACGAACGGCGTGAAGTAGGTGATCTCCGCGAGCAGGACGCCCCAGGGGGTGGTCAGGAAGTGGAAGGGCCCCTCGGCCGCCCCGGTGACGTCGGTCCAGAGCCCGTTGGCCATCCCGACGGAGCCGTAGACGAACAGCAGGGCGAGGGTGATGAGGAAGGACGGGAAGGAGAGGAACACGTCGACGAACCGGGCGACCGCCTTCCCGCCGGGGAACGGGACGAAGGCGATGACCAGCGCCAGGACGAAGCCGAGCACCAGGCAGCCCACGGTCGATCCGACGGCGAGCCAGACGGTGGTGGTGAGGGCGTCGCGGAAGACCTCGGAGGCGAAGACGTCGGCGTACGGGTCGAGCGATACGCCGCCCTCGTCGGGGGTGACGGACTGCTGGACGACGAGGGCCAGCGGATAGAGGAACGCGAGCGCGAGGACGGCGACGGGCGGCAGGGCCCAGACCCAGCTGGGGACGGAGCGGGGCCGTGCCGGGGCGGAGCCGGGTCCGTGGGCGGTACGGGAGGGGGTGGCGGCGGGGGCCTCGGCGCGGGCGACGGCCGATGCGGTGGCGGAGACGCTCATGGGGCGGCTCCTGACGCCCCGGCCGTCCCCGCCGGGAGCAGCACCGCGTCCTCGGCGGCGAAGTGCAGGGTGACCGGGTCGCCGATGGCCGGGGGTTCGCGCAGTTCGCGGAGGTCCGCCATCAGGCGGTGCCCGTCGACGTCGGCGTGGACGCGGTGGGTGGAGCCGCGCCACTGGACCTCGGTGACGCTGCCGGTCAGCGCGTTCGGCCCGGCGCCGAGGCCGACCAGGTGCGGCCGGACGCAGAGGGTCGCGGTGGCGCCGGGTGCGGCGGTGTCGGTGGGGGCGGCGAGGGGGCGGCCGGCGAACGCGACGGCTCCCTCACCGGCGACCGTGACCGGGAGGAGGTTGGCGTTGCCGACGAACGAGGCGGTGAACTCGGTGCGCGGGCGGCGGTAGAGCTCCTGGGGGGTGCCGCAGTCCTGGAGCCGGGCCCGGTCCATGACGGCGATCCGGTCGGCGAGGGTGAGGGCCTCGACCTGGTCGTGGGTGACGTACAGGATCGAGACGTCCGGCAACTCGCGGTGGAGTCTGGCCAGTTCGGCGAGCATCCCGGAGCGGAGGCGGGCGTCGAGGGCGGAGAGCGGTTCGTCGAGGAGCAGGACGCCGGGGCGGATGGCGAGGGCGCGGGCGATGGCGACGCGCTGCTGCTGGCCGCCGGAGAGTTCGCGGGGGTGCCGGTCGGCGTACGCGGCCATGCCGACGAGTTCGAGGGCCTCGGTGACCCGGCCGGGGATCTCGGCCTTCGGGGTGCGGTGGGCCTTGAGCCCGAAGGCCACGTTGTCCTTGACCCTGAGGTGCGGGAAGAGGGCGTAGCTCTGGACGACCATGCCGATGCCGCGCCGGTGCGGGGGCAGGGCGGTGACGTCCCGGCCGCCGAGGAACACCCGTCCGGCGGCGGGCCGGACGAACCCGGCGACGGCGCGCAGGGCGGTGGTCTTGCCCGAGCCGGAGGGCCCGAGGAGGGCCATCACCTCGCCGGGTTCGACGGTGAGGTCGAGCCGGTCGAGGACGACGTTCCCGCCGTAGGCGACGGTGACGCCCTCGAAGCGGATGCCGCTGGGGGCGGCGGTTCCGCCGGGGGCGGGGGCGAGGGCGGCGGCGCTCACGCCTCGGCCCCCGCGACGGGGCCGGGCGCCTCGGCCGCCTCGGCCCGCGCGATGAGGTCGGGCAGTTCGGCGACGGACCCGAGGACGTGGGTCGCGCCGTGCCGGGCCAGTCGGTCCCGGTCGTGGGCGCCGGTGAGGACCCCGGCGACGATCCCCGCGCCGGAGCGTACGCCGCTGAGCATGTCGTACGAGGTGTCGCCGGCCACCACGGTCCGGCGGACGTCGGCCACGGCCCCGGTGCGGAGGAAGGCGGCCAGCACCATGTCCGGGAAGGGCCGGCCCCGGCCGCCCGCGTCGGCGGGGCAGAGGGTGAGCGGGACGAGGTCCTGCCAGCCGAGGGCGGCGAGGATGGCGTCCTGGGTGGTGCGGGCGAACCCGGTGGTCAGGACGACGGTGCGGCCCTCGGACGCGAGCCGTTCCACGGCCTCCCTGGCACCGGGGAGCGGGGCGATGCGACCGCCGTCGACGAGCTCGCCGTACGCCTCCTCGAAGGCGGCGTTGGCGTACTGCGCCCGGTCCTCGTCGCCGAACAGATGCCGGAAGACGGAGATCTTCGACTCGCCCATGGTGGCGCGTACGTAGGCGAGTCGGCGGGCGTGTTCGTCGGATCCGGGGCGCACGCCGAGGCGTTGGGCCGCCGCGGAGAAGGCCTGTTCGACGAGGCCGCCGTCGGCGACGGTGGTCCCGGCCATGTCGAGGACGACGAGCCGGTAGGGGTCGCGCGGGAGGCCGGCCGGGGAAGCCGTGCCGGCCGGGGAAGTCAGGTCGGTCGGGGAAGTCATGTGGTTCACCAGCCCAGTCGGTCGGCGGTCGTTTCGGCGATGGCGGGCGAGCACGTCATGCCGCGCCCGCCGGGCCCGGTGACGAGCCAGACCCCGTCGGACACCTGCTGCCGGTGGACGACGCGTGAGGTGTCGGTGCACTGGGCGTAGACGCCCGCCCAGCGGTGGCGGACGCGCGGCAGCGGTCGGCCCAGGAAGGTCTCGACGACCCGGGTGAGGTGCTCGTAGGGCTCCTCGACGGTGTCGAAGGCGAAGGGGTGCTCGTACTCGTGGGTGTCGCCGATCGTCAGTCCGCCGTCGCGGCGCTGCACCATGAGCAGCTGCATGCGGTGCTCGGCGGCGACCGGGTCCTGGGCCTGTCCGGCGTTGAGGGCGTCGAGCGCCTCACCCCGGTAGGCGGGGTAGTAGCGGAAGCTGTCGGCGTCGGCGACAGAGGTGGTAAGCGGTTCGCCGAGCGGGTCGGTCTGCATCATCTGGAGGCGGACGCGGCGCACCGGCAGCTCGGGCCCGGCGAGTTCCCGGACCAGCCCGCCGAGCCAGGCGCCGGTCGCGAGGATCACGGCGTCACCGGTGTGGACGTCGCCGTGGTCATCGCGCACGGAGGCGGTCCCGACGACGTCACGCACCTCTCGGCCGCCGAGGAAGGTGTACCGGCCGGAGGCCAGCAGGTGCTCCTTCAGAGCGAGTTGGGCGGTGCGGGGTTCGACCGCCGCGTCCCGCTCGCACCACAGGGCGCAGGTGAAGGCGCCGCGCAGGGCGGGGTTGAGGGCCCGCGCCTCGTCGGCGGTGAGCAGCTGGTAGCCGCGCGCCGACGCGTCGGGCCGGGCGAGCGCCGCCTCGGCGACGGCGACCTCGCGTGCGGTGCGCAGCGGGGTGAGCGAGCCGCAGGCCCGGAAGCCGAGTCGGGGCACCCGCTCGCCGATGCCCTCCCACAGCTCGCGGGCGCGCAGGGCGGTCTCCAGCTCCTCGCCGCCGGCCCGCCCGCTGACCCATATCTGTCCGAAATTGCGGAGCGATGCCCCGCGCGCCTCGCTCTCGCGCTCGATCTGGACGACCTCGTGGCCGCGACTGACTGCGTGCCAGGCGTGCATGGTTCCCACCACGCCGGCTCCTACGACGATGACTCTCACGACGGCCACGCTCCTCGGGAGGGGTGTCCCGCACGCGTCCGTTCACCGACGGGACGGTGAACGACCCCGCAAGTTTGGACCAGACCCGTTACCTTCTCGTGATATTCAGGGGTCGTTCGTACGGTGAACCGGACCACGCCCCCTCACGGCTGCGCGCCCCGCCCCTCAGCTCCGCTCCTCGCCCCGCAGACGGGTGGAGAAGGAGAAGCGGTCGCCCCGGAACAGCGTCCGCACGCGCTCCAGCGGCCGGCCCTCGGCGTCCCGGGAGAGCCGGTGGATCAGGAGCATCGGCAAGGCGGGCGGGGTCCCGATGAGCAGGGCTTCGCGAGGGGTCGCGAGGACGGTCTCGATCCGCTCGTCGGCGTCGCCGAAGGCGATCCGGAGGCGGTCGCGGAGGTAGGCGTAGAAGGAGGAGTCCGGGTCGAACTCCGTGTCCAGGTCCGGGACCCGGTCGACACCGACGTACGTGCTCTCCAGCCCGACCCGTTCGTCGTCGGCGAGCAGCACCCGCTCCAGGTGCCAGACCGGCTCGCCCCGCTCGACCGCTATCTCGGCGGCGAGCGCCTCGGGGCAGGGGAAGCGGTCCAGGCCGATGAGGTGGCGGCCGGGCCGGCGGCCCTGGCGGCGGACCCCCTCGGTGTAGCTGGCCAGGGAGAGCGGCTGCTCCAGCTTGGGCCCGGCGACGACGGTGCCGCGCCCCTGCCGGCGCAGCCGCCCTTCGAGGAGGAGTTCGCGCAGGGCCTGGCGGACGGTCTCGCGCGCGACCCCGTGCCGCTGGGCGAGCTCCCGTTCGGTGGGCAGGAGCCCGCCCTCGCCCAACTCGTCCAGCAGCACCGCGATACGGGCCTTGACCGCGTAGTACTTCGGGATGCGGCCGTGCTCGGGGATGCCGGAGCGGATCGGTGCGCCAGGTGCCTGGTCGTTCGGGTAGTCCACGGCCCGATGGTCGCAGACCCGGGTGAACGGACGGCGGTACGGGCTCCGCCACGGCCGGTCAGTCCGCGGTGCGGCGGGCCCGGCGGGCAACCGCCACCAGAGCGGCCCCGCCGAGCAGGAGCGCCCCGGCGGCGGCCCCGGTCCGGGCCGGTGACTGCGGTCCGGTGCGGGCGAGTTCGGGGAGCGGGCGGACCGGGCCGTCGCGGGGCGGGAGTCCGGGGCGGTCCTCGTCGGCGCCCCCGGCCTCTTCCCCGGTCCCGGGGCGGGTCGGCGGCCGGGAGCCGGGGGCGCGGTCCGGGGACGGGTCCGCTCCGGTGCCGGGGTCGGCGCGGGCATCGGCGCCGGGGTCGGTGCGGGTGCCGTCGCCCGGGCCGGTGGGCTCGGGGCGGGCGAGTTCCGGATCGGCGCGCGGCGGATCGGAACGTTCTGGATCGGGACGCTCTGCATCGGGACGCTCTGCATCGGGGCGTTCCGACCGGGGAGTCTCCGGCCGAGAGGTCTCCGGCCGCGGGTGCTCGGACCGGGGCTGTTCCGGTTCACGGATGTCGCCCGTGGTGCCGTCGGTGATCACGAAGGGGTAGTCCTCCGACTCCCCGACCCATTCACCGTCCTCGCGCCCGCCGCCCTTGGCCTTGTCCTGGTGGCGGCGCTGGACGACGGCGGCACGGGCCGTGACCGGGCCGGGGGCGGCGTCGGAGGTGAACGCCATCCGGACGCGCACCGAGACGGTCGCACCGGCGGGAACGGTGAATCCGAGGAACGCGTCACCGGAGCCGTCGCCGTCGGAGCCGCCGGCATCGGCGCTCGGGCCTCTGCTCGCGTCCGTACCACGCGACGTGCCCGCCCCGCCTTCTTCGCCGCCCCGCGCCCTCTCCCGGTCGCCGTCCCGGTCGCCGCCGAAGACGCCGATCTGCTCGTCGCGGTCGGTGGCCTCCCAGGTGACCCGGTGTTCGATGCCGGGGCGGCCGGGCTCGGAGAACTCCAGCTGGATCTGGTCGGACGTCAGCCTGCGGTCGCGATCGGTGAGGACGAGGACCGGGTGCAGGGCCCGGCAGGAGGTGTCGGTGGTGTTGGTGAGGTCGAGGAACCAGGTGCCGTAGCCGCCGCCGGAGGCGTATCCGTCCGGGGCACGCCGGATCCGGGTCTCGATGGGGAAGTCCTTGGCCTCCGGGTCGCCGCAGACGGGCTGCTGATCGGCGGTCAGGGAGGCGGGCGCGGGCGCCTGGGCGGCGGCCGGCGGGCCGCCCAGGAGCGCGGCGGGCACCGTGATCCCGGCGGCCAGCCCGAGGGCGGCGCGCGCACGGGCGTCACGCAGCCGTGCGCAGGGGGTGGGGGGCATGGCGGGTCACCCTTCACTGCTCGCGGACGACCGGGGCGGGGGCCTCGGTGGTGGCCTCCGACACCACCACGCGCGCGCGGACTCAGAGAGTCGACATGCCGACTTGATTCATAGGATCACCCGACTGCTTTCCCCCTGATGCCCGCCACGCCCGCGTGCTCGCCCCCTCCCCCGCGCCGACCACGCATCCCCCTCGCCCCGCCGCACCCTCAGCGCCTTCGCCCCGCCGTGCGCTCAGCCCCTCGCCCCGCCGACCCGCTCCCCCACCCGTCCGAACACCGGCGCGAGCACCAGGTGCGCCGCGCCCTCCGCGACCGGCCGGTCGCCGCCCCGGGCGACCGTGACGGTCACGCCCGTGCCCGCCCCGCCCCGCGCGGCCCGCTCCTCGATCACGGCCCGGACGCCCCGTACGTACGCGTCCTCGTCGGCGGCCACCGTCCTGCCGCCCAGGACCACCCGGTCGATGCCGAGCAGGCCGACCAGGTTCGCCGCGCCCGCGCCCAGGACCCGGGCGGCCTCCGCCCGGTCGCCGCGCGCCTCGGCGGCCAGGCACAGCGCCTCGATGCAGCCGCGTCCGCCGCAGCCGCAGAGCGGGCCGTCCAACTGGAGGGTCTGGTGGCCGAATTCGCCCGCCCCGGTGCGCGCGCCCCGGTGCACCTCGCCGCCGAGGACCAGGCCCGCGCCGAGCCCCGTACCGAGGTGGAGGTAGGCGAAGTCGCCGCGCGGCTCGTCGAGCGCCAGGGCCACCGCGAGCGCGGCGGCGTTGGTGTCCTTGTCCAGCGTCACCGGCAGCCCGGTCCGTTCGGCCAGGGCGGCGCGCAGGGGGTACCCGTCCCACTGCGGGAATCCGGTGACCCGGCGCAGCACGCCGTCCCGGTGGTCCAGCGGGCCGGGCACCGCGACGCCGACGCCGAGCACCGGCTTGTGCGGTTCGGCCGCGCACAGGTCCCGTACCGCGTCCGCCGCGTCGGCGAGGACCCGGTCGGCCGGAGCGCCGAGGTCGAGCGGCGCGCGGGTGACCGCGACCGGGCGGCCCGCGAGGTCGACCAGCACAGCGGTGAGCCCGTCGCGGTCCAGGTGCAGCCCGACGGCGAACTGTGCGTCGGGGACGAGCCGCAGCACGGTGCGCGGCTTGCCGCCGGTGGAGGGGCGCAGGCCCGCCCCGGCGGCGAGCCCGTCCTCCCGCAGCCGGGCGGTGATCTTGCTGACGGCCTGCGGGGTGAGGCCGGTGCCCTCGGCCAGCTCCAGCCTGCTGATGCCCTCCGCCCCGGCGGCCCGCAGCAGGTCCAGGACCAGGGCGGCGTTGTGGTGGCGCAGGGCCGGCAGATTCGCCCCGGCCTGGGTCTTCGTGCGGCTCCCGTTCACGGTTCGCTCCTCTTCACCGCCCCATTGTGCCGGTCGCTTGCACTTTGGCAACAGCGTTGCTTAAGTGGAACGCATGACCTCCAACGCCCCCGACGCCCCGGGAACCCCTCTGCGCGTCGCCCTCGTCGGATACGGCCTGGCCGGCTCCGTCTTCCACGCCCCGCTGGTCTCCGCGACCGACGGGCTGGTCCTCGACACGGTCGTCACGTCGAACGAGGAGCGTCGGACCGAGGCCCTCGCCGCGTTCCCCGGCGTCCGCCTCGCCGCCGCGCCGGACGAGTTGTGGGAGCGCGCCGACGAGCTGGACCTCGTCGTCATCGCCACCCCGAACAGGACGCATGTCCCGCTGGCGACGGCCGCGCTGAAGGCCGGGCTGCCGGTGGTCGTGGACAAGCCGGTCGCCGGGACGGCCGCCGAGGCGCGCGAGCTCGCGGCGCTCGCCGACGCGCGGGGGCTGCTGCTCTCGGTCTTCCAGAACCGCCGCTGGGACAACGACTTCCGCACGCTCGCCGGGCTGATCGCCGACGGCGAACTGGGCGAGGTGCAGCGCTTCGAGTCCCGCTTCGAGCGCTGGCGGCCCCAGCCCAAGGGCGGCTGGCGCGAGTCGGGCGACCCGGAGGAGATCGGCGGTCTGCTGTACGATCTGGGCAGCCATGTCGTCGACCAGGCGCTCGTGCTGTTCGGCCCGGCCGTCCAGGTGTACGCAGAGTCCGACGTACGACGTCCCGGCGCGGCGGCGGACGACGACACGTTCATCGCGATCACGCATGAGAACGGGGTCCGCTCGCACCTGTACGCGAGCGCCACCACGGCCCAGCTCGGCCCGCGCTTCCGGGTCCTGGGCTCGAAGGCGGGCTATGTGAAGTACGGCCTGGACCCGCAGGAGGCGGCCCTGCGCGCGGGCCTGCGCCCGGCGGCCGGTGAGCCGTGGGGCGAGGAGGACGCGGAGCTGTGGGGCCGGCTCGGCTCCGGCGAGTCCCCGCTGACCGGCGGCGGCGCCCCGGTCCGCACGCTGCCCGGCGACTACCCCGCGTACTACGCAGCCGTCGCCGCGGCGGTGCGCGGCACCGGCGACAACCCGGTCACCGCGTCGCAGGCGGCCTCCGCCCTCGACGTCCTGGAGGCCGCGCGCCGCTCGGCGCGCGAGGGCGTCCCGGTCACCCTTCTCCCCCGCCACGACGCAGAGGAGCGGCGCGCATGACCACCACCTCCCCCACCCTCTCCGAGCTGATCGACCAGGAACGCCGGCTCACCCTGCCGCGCTTCTCCCACGACGACGCGTTGGCGCTCGGCGGCCTGCTGGTCGAGCTGGCCCGGGAGCGGCGCGCACCGGTCGCGATCGACATCCGGCGCGGCGCGCAGCAACTCTTCCACGCCGCGCTGCCGGGTTCGAGCGCGGACAACGACGCGTGGATCGACCGCAAGCGCAGGGTCGTCGAGCGGTACGCCGAGAGCTCGTACCTGGTGGGCACCCGGTTCCGGGCGAAGGGCACCACGTTCGAGGAGTCCTCGCGCCTGGACCCGGACACGTACGCGGCCCATGGCGGGTCGTTCCCGGTCGCGGTGGAGAGCGCGGGCGTCATCGGCACGGTCACGGTCTCCGGGCTGCCGCAGGCCGAGGACCACGCGATGGTGGTCGAGGCGCTGGAGCGGTTCGCGGCGACACAGGGGGCCTGACCCCACGGGGAGGGGGCGCCGCGCGCAGGGGGCGCCCCTCTGCCGCGTACGGCGACGCCTGCGCCCCCTCCCCGTCGTCCGTGAGGGGCTACGCCCCCTTGAGCTCCTGCCGCTGCCGGCCGAGCCCCGCCACCTCCAGGTCCACCACATCGCCCGCCCTCAGGTACGGCTTCGGCTCGGGCTGCCCCATCGCGACCCCGGCGGGCGTACCGGTGTTGATCACGTCGCCCGGGTAGAGCGTCATGAAGTGGCTGAGGTAGCGGACGACCTCGCCGACCGGGAAGATCTGCTCGGCCGTGGTGCCGTCCTGCCTCAGCTCGCCGTTGACCCAGAGGCGCAGCGACAGGTCCTGCGGGTCGGGCACCTCGTCGGCGGTGACCAGCCAGGGCCCCAGCGGGTTGAACGTCTCGCAGTTCTTGCCCTTGTCCCAGGTGCCGCCGCGCTCGATCTGGAACTCGCGCTCCGAGACGTCGTGCGCCGTCGCGTACCCGGCGACGTGCGCGAGTCCCTCCTCGGCCGTCTCCAGGTAGCGGGCGGTGCGTCCGATGACGACGGCCAGCTCGACCTCCCAGTCGGTCTTGCGGCTGCCGCGCGGCACCAGGACCGTGTCGTGGGGCCCGACGACGGTGTCCGGGGCCTTGAAGAACAGGATCGGCTCCGCCGGGATCTCCGCACCCGTCTCGGCGGCGTGGTCGTGGTAGTTCAGCCCGATGCACACGATCTTGCCGATGCGCCCCAGCGGCGGGCCGATCCGCAGCCCCGTCGCGTCCAGGGCGGGCAGCACCCCGGGCGCCCCGGCGGCGGCCCGTACCCGGGCGAGCGCGGAGGCGTCGGCGAGCAGCTCGCCGTCGATGTCGGGGACGATCCCCGACAGATCACGCAGCGTCCCGTCGCGGTCGAGAAGTGCGGGGCGCTCGGCGCCCGCCGTACCGACTCGAAGCAGCTTCAACGGTCCAACTCCTCTTGGTCGAGGTGGCGGCCCTCCGGCGGGGTGCGGCCGACGGAGGACTTGGCCGATCGTCCAAGAGATGCGATCACTCCGCAAGACCTCGTTCACACACTGGACCGGTGCGGCGGGCGGGCCGCTTACGCCGCCGTGGCCACGGCGCTGCCGGCGACCGGCATGTCCCGGTAGAGCCAGGCCCGCTCGACGGCGGTCCAGGTGGTCGTGGTGACGACGTACAGGGCGGCGGCCAGCGGCACGACGGCCACGGTGATCAGCGTGAAGAACGACATCAGCGGCATCACCTTCGCCATCGCGCCCATCCCGGGCACGGCCTGTCCGTCCGGTCCGGCGGCGGGCGTCATCGGGTTGGCGGCCAGTTGCCGCTTGGTGCGCCCGTAGTTGAACGTGGCGACGGCGGTGACGATCGCGAAGAGGCCCAGGTAGACCCATCCCTGCGCACCGAACATCCCGCCGTTCCCGAGCGCGTCGTGCCAGCGCCCGCCGAGCGGGGCGCCGAGCAGGTCGTGGCTGAGCAGGGCGTTCGGCTCGCCGCCGATGGAGCCGCTGGAGAACAGGTGGTAGAGCAGGAAGAACGCGGGCATCTGGAGCAGGCTCGGCAGGCAGCCGGAGAGCGGCGACACCTTCTCGGCGGCGTGCAGCTCCATGATCGCCTTCTGCATCTTCTCCGGGTTCTTGCCGTGCTTCTTGCGGAGTTCGGCGATCTGCGGCTGGAGCCGGCTGCGGGCCTTCTGCCCGCGTGCGGCGGCCCGCGACAGGGGGTGGACGGCCAGCCGGACGAGCGCGGTGAACAGGACGATCGCGGCGGCGGTGGACGCGGTCTGGAAGAACGGCTGGAGCAGGTCGGCGAGGGAGCCGACCAGGCTCGCGAAAGCGGACATGAAGGCGGACATGGGTGAGCCCTCCGGGGGTCTCGTCGTGCCGGGAGGTACCTGCGAGGAGGTACGGGGTGATCACTCGGCATGACGACCGGCGCGGGGGGGCACCGCCCGTACGGGACGACGTACGTACGCCGAAGACGCGCAGGACACGCGAGACGCGGGAGACGCGAGGGGTTACGTACGAGGAACGTGCGGGAGAGGTGCGGCGGTTCGCTACGCGGCGGCCGTCAGGAGGGCGTGCCCGGGTGCCCGGGGACGTGTGCGGCCCCGGGCGTCGGGGTCGCGTTGCGGGAGGAACGCGGTGCGCTTCTCCCGGTCCCTGATCGCCGTACGGACCCGGGTGCGGGGCACCGGGGACGCGCAGCGGGCGCTGATGACGGAGCAGGCCAGGAGCGCGGATCCGGCGGCGGCGGTGGCGGCGAGCGCGACGGCCGCGGAGAGGCTGCCGCCCTCGGCGAGGAGCACCTCGGTGAGGAAGAGGACGAGGAGTCCGGCGGGCCGGAGCAGCCGGGCGAAGGCGCGGCGCAGGGCGTTGGCGTCCCGCACGCTGACCACCTCCTGCCCTTCCCGGGGCTCGATGCCGCCGTACGAGGACGCGTACGGCACTCCCTTCGTTATACACGATGATCGGATGCGCACCGGGCGGCCCGGGCGACGTCGAGGGACTCGTCCTCCTCCCCCACCGGGTCGTGGGCCAGCACCTCCGCGTCGGGCCGGGGGTCCGCGTCGCGGGGCCCGGCGAGGGTGACGGCGAGCGCGACGGCCAGATTGGCGGCGAGCGCGACGAGCCCGGCGTTCACACCCCCCACCGGGTCGTTCCCGGTGAAGACGAGGGCGCAGACCACCGCCACGCCGACGATCAGCCCGCTGAACGCGCCCCGGAAGGTGAGCCGCCGCCAGACCAGGGCGAGCAGCACCATCGGCAGGAGCTGCGCCATCCCCTCGTACGAGATGAGGGAGAGGCGTACGAGGGTGTTGGGGGCGGTGTACGTGAGGAGCAGCGCGAGCGAGCCGGCGACGACCACGACGACCTGGGCGGCGGATTTCTGCCGCTCGGCGAAGCGCGGCACGAGCGACAGCACGCTGCGCCCCCACATCGTCCCGATGACCAGCATGAAGACGGCCATGGGCACGATGGAGGAGAGCGCCGCGGCGACCCCGACGAGGCCGACGGCCCAGGCGGGCAGCGCGTCGACGACCAGCTTGAAGAGTGCGAGGTTCGACTCCGCCCCGGTCAGTCCCGGCACCACGAACAGGGCGGCGAGGCCGAGCAGCATCGGCACGAAGAGGAGGACGTTGTACGCGGGCAGGTACACGGCGTTGCGGCGCAGCGCGTCGGCGCTGCGGGCCCCGAGGTATCCGGCGACGGTGGTCGGGAAGATGACGACGGTCAGCGAGTTCAGGAACGTGGTGCTGATGAACCACAGCTCCCCGAACCCGCTGCCGCCGCCGTCCCCGCTCCCGCCCCCGTGTCCCGGGAGGGTCAGCCACTCGCCCTTCTCGGTGACGAGCCGGTCGAGGAAGGGCCCGTACCCGTCGAAGTAGTGCAGCGGTACGGAGAACGCGAGGAACCCGAGGGTGGCGATGACCAGGACATCCTTCAGCACGGACACCCAGGCGCTGCCGCGGAGCCCGCTGACCACGACGAATCCGGTGGTGACGGCGAAGGCGACGAAGTAGGCCCAGTTCAGGCTGACGGCCCCGTAGGAGATGACGGAGAGGACCACCCCCATGCCGGTGATCTGGAGCTGGATGTAGGGCAGCAGGAAGACGGTGGCCAGCACCGCGACCACCGCACCGAGCCAGGGCCGGCCGAAGCGGTGGGCGACCATGTCGGTGATCCCGACGAGGCCGTGCCGGCGGGCGTACGCCCAGAGCATCGGCCCGACGACGTACCCGATCGCGTAACCGCACGACATGTAGGCGACGACGTACAGCACCGGTGCCCCGTAGTTGTAGCCCCAGCCCGCGGCCCCCAGATAGCTGAAGCTGGTGTAGCCCTCGCCCGCCATCAGCACCCAGATGAAGACGGGCCCCAGACTCCGCCCGCCCACGGACCACTCGGCGAGCCCACCGCCCTTGCCGCGCCCGCGCAGGGCGAGGAGGCCGAGGGCGACGGTGGCGACCATGAAGACGGCGAAGACGGAGGTGGCGACGGCGGCGTTCACCGGAGGTCCCCTCTCCGCGCGAGCCACACGGCGACCGGCGTGAGGAGGGTCGCCCCGAGGAGCCACACGAAGAGGAAGGGCACGCCGAACACGAGGGGGGTGACCCGGTTCACGAACGGCAGCGCGCCGAGGTACAGGACGTGGGGGACGAGCAGCCACAGCAGCCGGGGGCGTCGTCTGATCACTCCGAACACCCGGGGACCCTACTCCCGCCCGCCCGCCCGGCGTCGCCGTCACCGCGGACGCATCGAGGTGAGCTTCCCCCAGACGATGAGCCGGTAGCGGGAGCTGAACTCGGGGGTGCAGGTGGTCAGCGTCAGGTAGTAGCCGGGCGCGCTGTAGCCGACGGAGGTGGTGATGTTGCTGCGCGGCACGGGCGCGATGACGCCGCTGTCCGAAGGGGCGGTCCGGGCGAGGCGTTTGCCGACGGTGTACGTGTAGACGGCGTCCCGGGTCTCGACGGTGATCCGGTCACCGGCGCGCAGCCGGTCGATGCGCCGGAAGGGCTCGCCGTGCGTGTTGCGGTGCCCGGCGAGCGCGAAGTTCCCGGCCTGCCCGGCCTGCGCGGTGCGGGCGTAGTGCCCGACGTACCCCCGGTCGAGCACCCCGCCCTTGCTGGTGCCCTCGGCGACGGGGGCGGTGAGCCCGATCCGGGGGATGCGCAGCACGGCGTACGCCTGGTCCCAGCGGGGAGCGGACCGGGAACGGGCCGGGGCTCCGGACGCCGCCGGGGCGGCAGACGGGGCCGGGACCGCCCCGCCCGCGCGGTCGGGGGCCGGAGGCCGGGGGCTCCCCTCCACCACCGGATCCCCGGCCGCGCCGGGCTCGCCCCACTCCCGCTCCAGGCTCCGCACGGTGCGCCCGGCCTCGGCGCGTGCCTCGCGGTTGGTCCACCACAGCTGGTGGGCGACAAGGAGCAGGAGCACGACACCGAGGGTCACGACGAGCTCGGCCGCCCCCCACAGCCCCCGGGCGAGGAGGCGCGGCGCACCGCCCCCGCCGCCGCGCACAGCCGACCGCCCCCGGACCCTCCGGACCTCGCGGGCCCCCAGGACCTTCGGAACCTCCCCGGCCCACCGGGCCCACCGGGCCTCCAGGACCTTCCGGTCCTCCCGGGCCCACCGCCCCTTCCGCGCCTCCCGGGACCTTCGGGGCCACCGGGGCCACCGGGCCTCCCCGGCCCACCGGATCCCCCGTCCCGACCGGACCCGCCGGGCAGAGCGGCCCCGCCCCCGCCGGCCCCGTACAGCTCGCCAGTCCCGTCGGCCCCGTACAGTTCCCCAGTCCCGCAGCATCGACGTCACCTCTCCGGTCCGCTCCGGCCCCGATCCGCCCCCGGCCCGCTCCCCATCCGCGCCGGTTCGCTCCAGTCCGCCCCGATCCGCCCCCGGTCCAGTCCGCGCCCGGTTCGCACCGGTCCGACCCCGGCCCGCTCCGATCCGCACCGGCGGCACCGGTCCGCACCGATCCGCCCCCGGTCCGCGCCGCCTCGGCGCGTAGGACGCCGTACGGACACCGGAGCCGTGCCCGCCCGTGCGGGCACGGCTCAAGACCCACGACCCACGACCCACGGCGTCGTACGGGCATGGCGCGCACGGTAGGGGCAAACCTCACAACTCTCCAGACTTCTCCCCCTTCTCCTCCCCCGCCCTCTCCTCCACGCCGTCACCGACCGGCAGTACCGTGTGGTCCATGCGCCCCGACACGCCTGCCGACCACACCACCGAAGCCGAGCGTCTGCTCCGCACCGCGGCGCAGTACCCCGAGGACCACGAACCGCTGATCCTCCAGGCCGCGGCCCACCTGGAACTCGCGGGCGACCGCGCCCGCGCGAGCACGCTCTACGACGACCTCCTTGCCGCCCCCGACGCCACCGTCGACCACCCGCACCTGATCAAGGCCCTGAAGGCGGCCAACCTCTGGGAGTACGGCCACGAGGCCGAGGCCCGGGCGATCATCGACGGCATCCGTGCCGCGGGCCCGCTGGACGCGGCGCCGTGGCAGGTGGCGGCGGAGACCCTGGAGGCGCACGACGAGCTGGAGAAGGCGCACGACTTCCTCTCGACCGCGCTGACCCTGCTGCTGGCCCCCGGCGAGGAGGTCCCGTACACCGTCCAGTCCCTGCTGACCGGCCGCCACCGGGTGCGCAGGCTGATGGGCCTGGACCACGACGCCTGGGACGAACTGGCGGGCCAACTGCACACGGCCCCGGTCCCCCTGGACGAACTGCACGACCCGAAGCGCCTGTGGTCGCTGGGCTCATCGGACCCGGTCGAGCTGAAGGCCGAGATCACCCGCCTCCGCGCCGAGTTGGGGACCTACCGTACGGCGCTCTCCCGCCCGTTCCCGGTCGCCGTCCTGCACTGGCCCACGGACGAACTGCGGGAACTGCTCACCGCGTACCCGGCGTTGACCGGGGAGTACGTGGACCGCGCCACACACCTGGACCGCCTGGAGGCCGCGCTCCGGGACCTCCACGCGGCGGGCACCCCGAATCTGGGCATCGTCACGGGGACGGTCCCCTCGTACGAGGCGTTCGCCGCCTCCGAAGCCGCTTCCCCGGCCGCCCCGGGCCTCCTCCCCCAGTACGCCACCACCCTGGCCGCCCGGGGCCGCGCCATCCCCTGGCCCCCGTCGCGCACAGCCGCCTGCTGGTGCGGCAGCGGAGAGACCTACGGGCGGTGCCACGGGGTGTGACCCCGATCCCGACGACCGTGGCCCGGAACCCCGCACGAGGGGTGCGGGGTTCCGGGCCACGGCCGTCGGCGTGTGGTCCACGAGCCGTTCACGGGGGACTGCCGGGCGCGGAACCAGGCGATTCACTCAATGGCCCTCGTACACCCAACCTTTCCCATACGATCACATTTCAACGATCAACTCAGGGCCGACGTCCCCACACGGGCCCCGTCATGTGTGCGAGGAAGTCTTCATGCCGCCCTACCAGCCTTCCGCGGACTGGCAGTACGAGATCCCGGTCGCGGGAAGCAAGCGCCTGCCGCCCGCGGCGCGTTACGTCGAGTCGCTGACACACCAGGGATACGGCTTCGAGGCGGCCGTCGCCGACCTCGTCGACAACTCCATCGACGCGGGCGCCCGTAACGTCGTGATCAGCTTCCTCCGGGACGACCAGCGGCTCGTGGGGCTGCTGGTCGTGGACGATGGCTCCGGCATGAACGACGAGACGCTCGACACCGCCATGACGGTCGGCGGACGCCAGGAGTACGGGGACGGCTCGCTCGGTCACTTCGGCGCCGGCCTCAAGGCCGCCTCGCTCTCGCACGCCGACTCCCTCACCGTGATCAGCCGCACCAAGCGCAGCCCGTCGACCGGCCGCCGCTGGCTGACCGCGAGCGCCCGCGCCGACTTCACCTGCGACATCGTGGACCCCCGCTACTGCCAGGCGCTCGTCGACCGCTACGACGGCCTGATCGAGTGGCACGGCACGATCGTCCGCTGGGACCGGGTCCGCGCCTTCGAGACGATCACCGCCGGCCAGGCCGACCGCTTCCTGAACGACGCCATCGAGAAGCTGGAGACCCACCTCGGTCTCCACCTCCACCGCTTCCTGGCCCGCGACGGCTTCCACGTCGACATCGTCGTCGAGGACGTGACGACGGGGGAGGAACTCGACCACCGCGGCGTCGAGCCGATCGACCCGTTCGGCTACCGGATCTCCGGCCGGCCCGGCTTCCCGCGCACCTACACGGCCCCGGTGGAGGGTGTCGGCGAGGTCGCGCTGACCGCCCACGTCTGGCAGCCGAAGTCCCCGCTGGTGAGCTTCCGGGGAATCGGCCCGCTCGCCGAACGCCAGGGGTTCTACATCTACCGCAACAACCGTCTCGTCCAGGCGGGCGGCTGGAACGGCACCCGCAGCCCGGAGGGCCACCTCGCGCTGGCCCGCATCGCCATCGACCTGCCGGCCGAGGCGAACGACGTCTTCAGCCTCACGGTCAAGAAGGACGGCGTCGCGGTCACCCCGGCCTTCGCCCGCGGCCTGGAACAGGCGCGGGACAGCGCGGGGAACGACTTCGCGTCCTACGTCAAGGAGGCGGAGGCGACCTACCGGGAAGCGGCCCGGCGTGCCACCGAACCCCAGCGCAAGGCGGTCCTCCCCGCCGGCAAGGGCCTGGACCCCCGGCTGAAGCGCACGTTGCGCGACGAGCTGCCCGAGCTGGAGGGCGAGGACCCGATCACGTTCCGCTGGGACAGCCTGGCGTCCGACGTGTTCTTCGAACTCGACCGCGAGGAAAGGGTGGTGAAGCTCAACAAGGAGTACCGCCAGGTCTTCAACGGCGGGCGTCGGGGCGGTCTCAACGATGCCCCGGTGGTGAAAAGCATGCTGTACCTCATGGTCAACGAGATCTTCCAGAAGGAACGGGTCCGGGCCACGCACATCGACAACATCGCCCTGTGGAACAGCGTCCTCGTGACGGCCGCGCGCTGCGAGCTCGCGCGCTGACCCGTCCCGTCACGACACCCCTCCCGCCGGAGAAGAGATCCGCCACATGACCGACCACCTGCTCCACCTCCATGGCGACGTCCTCGCCGCGATGCGCCGCGGGCCCCGGGACTTCGCCAGGCTCGCCTTCGCCCTCGCCGACGAGGTGGAGCCCGACGACTCGGAACAGGCCAGGTTCCGGGACCGTGTCGCGAGCTCGGGCCCGGGCGACGAGCTGACCGCGCTGTGGCACCGGACGCTCACCGCGTGGGACCTCGCGGAGCAGGCGGACTGGTCGGCGGCCCCGCCCCGTACGGACGAGCGGCGGGCGGACGCGTACGACCGTCTCGGCTTCGGCGCCGGCCTGCGCAAGGTGCTGGACCACGCGGTCCCGGTGTTCAAGGAGCCCGGCCCCACCGTCATCAGCACCACGCCGACATCGTGGTACTCCCGCGACACGGCCGCGGTCCGGTCCTTCTACTGGACCGCGTACGAGCGACTGCTGCGCGACAAGGGCTGGTCGGACGCCGCCGTGGCGGGCCTCGACGAGGCGAGCCACGCCGTCGTCGAGCGGCTCGCGGACCCGATGCGCCCCGACGCCTACGGTGCGCGGGGCCTGGTCGTCGGCTACGTCCAGTCCGGCAAGACCGCCAACTTCACCGGCGTCACGGCCAAGGCCATCGACGCCGGCTACCGCCTCGTCATCGTCCTCGGCGGCACGCTGAACCTGCTGCGCGGGCAGACCCAGCGCCGCCTGGACATGGAGCTGATCGGCCGGGAGAACATCCTGCGCGGCGCGGACCCCGACGACCCGGAAGCCCTGATCGGCGTCGACTACCAGGACGACGAGGACTGGCCGGCCAAGTTCGTGAGCCACCGGGGCCGCCCGTCCGCGCTCGGCGCCTTCGACATCGAGCGCCTCACCACCCGGGACGACGACTACCAGAGCCTCGCCACCGGGATCCGGGCCCTCGAATTCGACAAGCAGGTCCGCACACAGCCCCTGCACGTCCCGGACAACCTCCACCGCGCCGCCGCCCGCATGATGGTCGTGAAGAAGAACCAGTCCGTCCTGAGCAAGCTCATCAAGGACCTCAGGAAGATCGGCGGCCCGCTGCTCTCCGAGATCCCGACGCTGATCATCGACGACGAGTCGGACCAGGCGTCCGTCAACACGACGGACCCGAAGAAGTGGGAGGAGGGCAAGGTCACCCGTACGGCGATCAACCGCCAGATCTCCGAACTGCTGGGGCTCCTCCCCCGCGCCCAGTACGTGGGCTACACCGCGACGCCGTTCGCCAACGTCTTCGTCGACCCGGGCGACGGCGAGGACATCTTCCCGCGCGACTTCCTGATCTCCCTGCCCCGCCCGACGGGCTACATGGGCGTCCAGGACTTCCACGACCTGGACCGCACCGACGAGTCGGCCGCCGGGAGCGCCGAGCGGGCACACGTACGCGGCATCTACGACGACGCCCACGGCGACCGGCTCGCGGAGGCCCTCGACGCCTTCGTCCTCTCCGGCGCGCTGAAGCTGTACCGCGCGGCCCACGACGTGGACGACGGCCCCTTCCGCCACCACACCATGCTGGTCCACGAATCCGTCGGGGTGAAGGAGCACGCCGTCCTGGCCGGACGGATCCGCTCCCTGTGGGAGAAGGCGGCCTACACGAGCCAGGAGGGCCACGACCGCCTCGCCGCGCTCCTCGCCGCGGACTTCCAGCGCTTCGCGGACGACGGCCTGCCCACACCCACCGCGTACGCGGACCTGAAGCCCCACGTCTCCCGGGCCCGCCAGCTGATCAACTCGGGCGGGACACCGGTCCTGGTCGTCAACGGCAGCAAGGAACAGGACTACGAGCAGCCCGACCTCGACTTCGACCGCACCCCGAACGTGTGGAAGATCCTGGTGGGCGGCACCAAGCTCTCCCGCGGCTTCACGGTCGAGGGCCTGACCGTGACGTACTACCGCCGCAGGACCCAGCAGGCCGACACCCTGATGCAGATGGGCCGCTGGTTCGGCTTCCGCCCCGGCTACCGCGACCTGGTACGCCTCTACATCGGCCGTGCGGAGCCGGTGGGCAGGACCAGGACGGTCGACCTGTACGAGGCCTTCGAGGCGATCTGCCGGGACGAGGAGACGTTCCGCGCCCAGCTCACCCGCTACGCCGCCCTCGTCGACGGCAAGCCACAGGTGACCCCGGCCCAGATCCCGCCCCTGGTCTCCCAGCACCTGTCCTGGCTGAAGCCCTCCGCCCGCAACAAGATGTTCAACGCCGAACTGGTGGAGATCCGCTCCCCGGGCGAGTGGGTCGAACCGACGGCCTACCCGACCGCCGCGGCGGACCTGCGCCACAACGCGGAGGTGTGGCGGCCGGTGCTGGACCTGCTCGGCGACGGCCCCGTCACCCTGTTGCCCGACGCAGCCGCCGGCGACAGCTTCGAGGCACAGGTCGGCACGCTCGACCACGAGACGCTGCTCAAGATCCTCTGTGACCTGCGTTGGTCGGTCCCCTCTCAGTTCTCACCCCATCTGGAGTCGCTCCTCTCCGCCGGTGAAGGCGGCGAGAGGATCGACGACTGGCTGGTGGTCCTACCCCGGCAGACATCTCCTCGTCGTGTCGAGGCGAGCGTCCTGGGGTCCGCCCCTCTCTCGCTGGCCCACCGCTCCCGGCGGCGTGGTGATCTCTTCGGCGCCATCGGCGAGCCGAAGCATCGCAGAGCCGCGCTCCGGATCGCCCGCGCGAGCGACGCGACAAACCGGTCGGGTGACGGCACCCTGGAATCGTTGGCGCGCGATCGGCGCGGCGTGGTCGTCCTGTACCCCGTGGTGGAGGAAAAGCCCCCGCCCGTGTCCCCGACCGGAGCGATAGCCCCGGAGCACCTTGTCATGGCCTTCGGTCTGGTCGCGCCCGGTTCGTCGAGTGCCCCGAAGAAGAATCTGGTGCGCTTTCGGACCGTCGATTCGACCAGGGGAGACTTCGCGATCGTGGAACGCGGGGCGGACGGTTCGTAGGAGACTGGTGGCAATGAGCACGGTCGAACCCTCGTCCCCCGGCGTCTCCGCCCGAATGAGCCGCCAGGTGAGCCGCGACACCAAGCCCGAAGTCGCGGTGCGGAAGTTGCTGCACGCTGCGGGCTATCGCTTCCGGGTGAACACCCGGGTGCCGGACATGCCCCGGCGCACCATCGACATCGCCTTCACGCGGGCCAAGGTCGCCGTGATGATCGACGGTTGCTTCTGGCACGGCTGCCCGGTGCACGCCACGCAACCGAAGGCGAACGCCCAGTGGTGGCGGGAGAAGCTGGACCGGAACATGGCCAGGGACCGGGAGACGACCGAGCATCTGGCTGCGGCAGGATGGACCGTGCTGCGCTTCTGGGAGCACGAGGCGCCGGAGGGGGCCGCCGAGCTTGTGGCGGCGGCCGTCGACGGCAAGCGTCGAACGAACGAGGACGGGGGCCCATGAACAAGCTGAGGTTCGTCGATGTGTGCGCCGGTGCCGGGGGTCTGGCCCTGGGCTTCGAGAAGGCGGGCTTCGAGCCCGTCCTCCTGCTGGACAAGAAGCGGATCGCCTGCGAGACGCTCCGGATGAACCGACCGACGTGGAACGTCCTGGAGGCGGACCTCCTGGACTTCGACCCGGCCGAGCACCGGCAGACCTACGACGTGGATCTCCTGTCGGCCGGACTTCCCCGGGTGAAGTCCAACGCGACGGTGGCGAGGATCGAGACGGAGGAGGAACAGCGGCTGCTGGAGGCCTCGGTCCTCCTGGCGCATGCCGTCCAACCGCGCGCGCTGGTGATCGAGAACGTCCCGGGACTGGTCGACTCCCCGAAGTTCGAGAGCATCCGCGATTTCATCCGCAAGGAACTCGAGCACCTGGGCTACCGCTTCCGTTGGTTCGTCCTGAACGCCGCGGACTTCGGCGTGCCGCAGGATCGCAAGCAGGGAGTGCTTGTCGCGCTGAAGGATCGGTACTTCGACGCGTTCGTACCTCCGGCTCCGACGGTCACGGAGCATCTCCCGGTGGGGCCGGCGCTTCGCAGCTCCGTGGGCGCCCGCGGTTGGCCGGGGGCCGACGCCTGGGCGGCGCAGGCCATCAGCGTCGCTCCGACACTGGTGGGCGGCTCGGACAACCGGGGAGGCGCGGACCTCGGGCCGACGGGTTCGAAGAAGGCATGGGCTCGGATGAGGGTCAACGGCGGAACCGTGGCCGACGAGGTTCCCGGCCCGAACGACGACGTCTCCGGGTTGATCAAGCTCACGGACGCGCAGGCGGCGATTCTGCAGGCGTTTCCCCAGGAGTGGCGGTTCGCGGGAAAGAAGACCGCCCGCTACCGGCAGATCGGCCACGCCTCTCCCCCGCCGGTCGGAACGGCGCTCGGACGGGCCGTCGCCACCGCTCTGAAGGGCTGATCCGCGCGCCGGGGAGGGCGCCGGAGGAAGCGCCCTCCCCGGTCTGATCGCCGGCTACACTTGCACACCATGACCCACCCCTCTCCCCCTTCACTCCCCTCTGCGAAATTCGGAATCGTCGATCTCTTCGCAGGGCCCGGCGGCCTCGACATCGCCGCCACGATCATGAAGGACGAGGGCGTCGAGAGCATCGGTGTCGAGTGGGACGACGCCACCCGTGCCACGCGTGCGGCGGCCGGCCTCCTGACCACCGACGTGAAGGATGTCGCCGAACTCGGCCCGTGCGACCCCTCGGTCGTCGAGGCGACCGTGCTCACCGGAGGACCGCCCTGTCAGTCGTTCTCGGTGGCGGGAAGCCGCAAGGGGCACCAGGCCTTGGACGACGTGCTGCGCCTGGCCACACGGCTTGCGGATCACGAGGACGAGGCATCGTTCGACGCGGCCTGGAAAGAGGTCAAGTCGGAGACGGATGCGATGTCGGACGACCGGACCGGGTTCGTTCTGCAACCCCTCCGTTGGATCATGGAGGCCAAGCTCAAGCGCGGCAGGCCTTACGAAGTGGTCGTGCTGGAGCAGGTTCAAACGGTGATGCCGGTGTGGCAGCACTTCGTGAAGATCCTCCGTAGGACGGGGTACGCCGCCGAGGCCCACATGCTGCACACCGAGGACTTCGGTGTCCCTCAGACGCGGCGCAGGGCGGTCCTGATCGCACAGTTCGATCCGGAGAACGTGCACCGGAAGGTCCGTTTCCCGGAGGCTACGCACCAGCGGTACCGGAAAGGCGCCGAACGGCTGCCTCCGACACACGACCACGAGGACGGGGCGCTGTTCCGCACCTCGCACGGCGGGGATGACGTCGAGCCCTGGGTGTCCATGGGAGACGCGCTCCAAGCCACGCGAACGTCGGAGTTCGTCATGGTCTCCAACTACGGATCCGGCGGCGATCCCAAGAACCGCGGACGTCGCGAGTCCGGGGAGCCGGCCCCGACGATCACCGGCAAGGTCCGCCGCAATCGCCTCTACCACCTGAGGAAGGACGCCTCGGGCGAGATCGTGATCAGGTCGGAGGACGAACTCGACCGCCTCTCCGCCCAGGAGGCCGGTCTCCTCCAGTCCTTCCCCGCCGCGTACCCCTGGCGCTCCACCGACGTGGCTCAGCAGATCGGCAACGCCATTCCGCCCCGCCTGTCGCTGCACATCCTGAGCATGGCGCTGCTCCGCGAGCCGCCGCAGGAGAAGTGGTACAGGCTGTTGAAGGAGTGGCGACCGCAGGAGGAACCGACGCTGTCGTCCGCCCCGCCGGTAGCCGTTCGACGGCCCACGCCGCCTCAGACCTCGGCGCCGGTCTCCTCCTCGGCATCCGTCCGTCCCCGTACCGGGGCCTCGGCGAAGAGTTCGGCGAAGTGATCGACGAGCACATCCACCGAACGCTCCGGAGTCTTCTCCTCGTACGGCCCGGTGGGCAGGTCCCTGCGTGGGACGGCCGGAGCCGACTCCGCCTCCTCGATCCACTGCCGTAGGGGCTTGCCGTCCCGTTCGGCATCGGGCGCAACGACGTCGTACATGAGGGTCGCGGCGGAGGCGTTGATGGCCGCTGCCATGGCAATCGCCTCCCGGGTGCTGGTCACCGTCCCACGTCCGATCAGGCGCACCATCGCCTGCGCCGTCGGCCGATGCTCGATGACATCCATCCGTAGAGCGGTGTTGAGCATTTCCTGATTGCCGCACGCGGTCACGACGGGCCCGTAGTCGGGGCCGTCGCGGTACAGCTCCGCGGCCCACCACAGCCGAGAGAACGCCTGGGTGTACGCCGGGCCTCGAAACCGTGCGGCGGCGACCTTCGGTGCGTCCCCCTGCGACTTGGCCACCAAATGGCGCCACACCACGTAATCCGGAGCCACTCCCAGCGCAAGGTAGTTCCAGATCCGCCGGTCGGCCGCCTCCCGCCGGGTGAGTCTGAGCGCCGCGTGGAGGCGGGGTGCCAACCAGGCGTCGGCGTTGGTCGGTCGGTCGTCCCGGAACTTGTACATCGCGTCGTCGATCAGGTCGCGCACCGGGGCCAGCTCCGCACGGCTCTCACCGTCGTGGGGCAGGGGTTCGGTGACCTTGTTGAGCGCTATGGCCTGCGCGTTCTCCTTGCCCGACAGCAGCCCATCGGTGAGGTACCGCGCCGCGTTGAGGTCCGCGAGCAGCGCCAGGCGCTCCGGGAGGTGGTTCGGCTTGTCCGTCATGCGTCGGTCCCCCGGTGAATGCCTTCCAGGCCACGGATGCTGGTGCTCAGCACCTTGGGCACGTCCGCCCTACGGGTGGCGGCGTAGTGGATACGTGGCTGGAGGTCGGTCCACCCCGACGTTCCGGTTCGTCGGCGGTGGACCTCCCCCAGCGCGTCCTCGACCGGGAGGCCGGGTACGACGTCGGGCAGCATCTCGCGCAACACCTCGCCTCTCCAGTCGCGAGGGAACAGCGGAGTTCCGTCGTCCTCGATCTCCAGATCTCCGATGGCGGTGTGGAAGACGGCCGTCCACACGTCCGTGCACATCTGGGCGAGGAGCAGATCCCGCACCATGTTGTCGACCGAGGTGCCGTTGCCGCCGATCAGGTCGGAGACTCCCTCGAAATCCGTGTTGAGATGCACGACGGGCAGGTCACCGGACGTGTCCACGGCCCAGGGAATCTCGTGGAAGCCGCGCAGCCACTCGGGGCCCTCACGGAAGCCGACCTCGACGACGTCGAGTTCCCGCCCGCGCAGCGGGGCTTCGGCTTTGAGGTCGACGATCCAGTCCTTGGTCGAGGCGGCGATCTCACGTCCCGCCACGCCGTCCACCGTGGCGACGACATGCACGGACATGGTGGCCCGGTCCAGATGGTCCGCACGCCAGAGGTCGAGCTGTCCTACCCACTGCCGGCCGCCCTCCGCGCCAGGGGTGAGGGCCGTGGTGATCCGCGTGTTCGTGGCCCCTTCGCTCAGCACGACGACGACCGCCAGGTCGGTCCACGGGCCGTCGGGAGCAGTCGCCCTGCCCGGCACGGTGGCCGAGACCTTCATACGGAGCCACTCCCAGTCGTCCCGTTCCGACGAGCCGGGCGCGACAACCTGCTCGACGGCGGAGAAGGCGCTGGTGTCGAGGGGGTCCCTGATGTCGTCCGGGCCGCGCAGTTCGACGGAGGTGACCCGGAGCGACACGACACCGGGAAGTCGCTGATACGGGTATGCCCTCATGCCTGGGCCCCCTTGTCGGTGCGGAGTTCGACGACGAGGCCGCTGAACTGGGCGCGTACGGGATGGGTCGTGACGTCAGTGGTTCCCCGGAAGGTCGCGCTGCGCGCACCGGGGACGAAGCGGATCCTGCCGTCGACGACTTCGCAGTTGTGCACGGCCACCAGCTCCGACCAGGCCAGAAGCGGTCGAGGCCCGGAGCGCACGTCGAGCTTGGCCACCGGTGTGGGGCGCCAGGAATCGCCGCCGACAGGGATCTTCATCTCGGCGGTGACGCACCACGCACCGCTGTCGTCGATCCTGGCGTCGAGTTCCTCCAGGGTCGGCGGGCCGGCCGGGGGGGTGGGGCGGGCCGTCTTGCGCCCTCCCACGGACAGACGTTTGCGCAGTCGTTCCGGACCGCCCTTGCGACTCTTCCTGGGCAGGGCGACCAACTCGCGCACAGCTCTGTTCGCCTGGGTCGTGAGTGCGCCGATCCGCCGGTACGCGGAGGGCGAATACAGCATGCGCAGTTCCTCGGTCTGCCCCCACTTGTCGTGCTCGGGCGGTTCGGAGGCGCGCAGGAAAGCCTCGGCCTCGTCCGCGAAGGGAGCGTCGTCCCCTGCCGCTCTGCCCGCGAGCAGAACGGCCTGGAACGGGTTGGTGCCCACCGGTAGACCGGGCACCCAACCGATCTTGACCGTCATGCGGTTGCCCCGCATGGTCGTCACCCGGTTCGGCTTTCCGTCGTCGCCGTCCTCTGCCTCCGTGACCAGTACGACCGCCCGGTGCTCGACCGCGTTTCCGCGACCTGCGGGGGCGGGGACCATCAGGGGGACGGTCGCCTTGGCCACCTGCCCGGACTCCGTCATCCTGTCGACGGTCGTACCGTCCAGGAACGCCTGCAGTGCGCGTGTCCGGGAGGGCTGGGTCTCCCGGGGGTCGACCCGTGCCTCGGGAATGATCTCCACTCCGTTGCGGAGCGTCCTCACCGATGCCTCCAGCAGGGGCCGTTGTTGGCCGCCGCCGGTCATGGCCGCCCAGAAGTTCCGGCCGAGCGCGTCCTTGAGGCGGTGGTGCATGCGGTGCACGCTGTCGTCGTCCTCCACGTCGGCCTCGGTGTCGGTCCCTTCGACGAGGCTGGCGACGTCGTGCGCTCCGACGATGAGGAAGGAGGTCCCTGGCTCGGCGCTCTCCCGCGTGAGGTGGAGGCGTTCGACGCTCTCCTCGTCGGCCCACCACGAGCGAGCGACGTTGACGTCCTCGGCATCCGGATCCGGCCGACCGAACCAGGCGGGACCGGCCCACGTCCTGTCACCCACCCTGCGCCAGGGAAGGTCGAGGCGTCCGACGAGCCGACGCTCGGTCCGTCCCTCGTGCGGCTCCGACAGGGTCGAGTTCATGAGGACCAGGCCGAGACGGCTGGTCGCCCAGAGCGTCGCCTTGCCCAGGCCGTAGGACCCACCGGCAGCGCTCGTCGACTTCTGGCTGTCGAGCTGGCGACGCACGACCGCGGCGAAACGGCCGGTCTCGTAGTCGTCGCCGGTGAGGCCGGAGGCGTTGTAGTCGTCGATGCGGAGGAGTACCAGCCGGTCGCGGTCGTACATGTCGCTCAGACCGGCCGCGATCATGCGCCCGACCTTCTGGTCCTGCTCCGCGGCAGCCTCGTAGTGGGGCAGTAGGTCGTCCCAGCGGATCTCGTCGCGGAACCGGGCCAGGGCCTCGCCCGAGAGTTCGTGCAGGGTGTAGCGGACCCGGACCGGCTGGGCGAGGTCGAGTCGTTCGTCGAGGCTGTTCTGGGTGGCCTCCCGGGCCAGGACCTCGACGTCGGCCTCGAAGGCGAAAGCCGCCGCGTTCCCGAACTCGCGGCCGCCGTCGGCGTGGCCCGGGCGGTGGTACCAGGAGATCGGCAAGCCGGCCAAGGTGTCGGCGGTCCGGGTGTGGATCGTCCCCAGATCGGTGCCGAGCGCCTCGGCGATCTTGTTGATCGTCTCCTCGCGGGGGGTGGCCCGACCGGTGATCCAGGCCGAGACCGCGGCTCGCGTCAGGCCGATCCGCTGGGCCAGATCGGCCTGGCTCATGCCCGACTGCTTCAGCTGCCGGGCCAGCCAGGGACCAAAGTCCATGCCGGTGTCCAACGTCATCACTCCTCAGCCGCCGCGTCGCCCATCTACGGCACCATACACCTGCCGTTTGACACTGACACTCCGCCCGACAACAACCTTTGACACGGCTTCACCGGGCTCTGATTACCTCACTCGCTCCATTGGGCAATTAACCCGAGTATGACCCGAAAGGGAAAATGGTCCGCATTGAACCCTGGGACCGCTTTGCCCCATTCACCCCGAACGCACCCACCAGGGGCGGCGAAAAAGCTCCCGCCGCAACCCCTCCGGAGGCTTGCGGCGACAGCTTTCGAGCGGGTAGCGTGAAATCGGGAAGCACCTCACCAGGCGCAACCGGCCCACCTTCGGGAGGGCCTTGTTTTGCATGCCCGGAATTATTTCAGAACACGGTCGGGAAAATTCTGCGAAATAAATTCCATCAACCGGGTTGCCGTCGACCGACCTCATACGCTTGGCTTCTTCCACGTTCGGTTCACATCCTCTTCCCGCCTTCCCATCCATCCGATCAAACCCTTCCTCCTGGCGAATGGGCTCTCGTCCTGCTCTGCCTTTCCGCCCTTCTGCACGTGCGCCATTTCCGTCCCGCCCGGTACACATTCACCAGGACCCTGGGGGCCCGCATGGAAACCAGCCCGCCCGACCCCGACGATGCCGCGTTCGGACTCGTCGAACAGTACGACTCCATCGAGGACCCGTACTTGCGGTCCCAGTTCCTCGACGACGTCGGAACGACGCGTTCGCGTATCAACCACCTGCGGCTCCTGCGTGACAGGGCCGCGGCCCGCAGCATCGCGGCGGCCCCGGAGCCGGAGCCGGAAGAGGTGGCTCCGGAAACGGACGGCGGGAAGGGTTCCCAGCGACCCGTCCCTCCCTTGCCGAATCGTTCCCGCACCACTGATGTCGCCACCCGTCCGCCGAACAACACCGGTGGCACCAGGCGGAGGAACCGGCGCCGCCGGAACCGTGAGCGCCCGTAAATCGTCGTCACTGTCTTCGGGCTCGACCATCCCGGCACCTCGTCGGACTCCCAGCTCCTATCGTTGAGTCGACGGCCGGCCGCATCCCCCGCAGCGGCCGGCCGCCGACTCCCCCTCGTTCAGCTCACAGCCACGGAATGGGAATACTTTGAACCACCCCAATGTGACGGACAGTTCGGGCGAGACGTCCGTCATCCAGACGATCATCGGGCAGTCGGCGCGCGTTCTGGAGACGTATCGTGTCGACCCGGGGTTGATTCTGGAACACGCCAATGGTGAGCGGCGGATCACCCAGGGTGGTTACGGGGACCGCCAGTTGTTCGAACTCGTCCAGAACGCCGCGGACGAGATCGCGCATTCTCCCGGCGGAAAGGTGCACGTCGTCCTCACCGACACGCACCTGTACTGTGCGAACGAGGGAAAAGAGGTCACGGCGGAAGGAGCCGAGACCATCCTTCGGATGAGTGTGTCGAAGAAGCGCGGTGGGCAGATCGGCCGTTTCGGGGTCGGGGTGAAATCGGTCCTGGCCGTCACCGACGCTCCTCAATTCTTCAGCACGTCCGGGGCCTTCGGATTCGACCGGGCATGGTCTTTCGAAGAAATCCGCAAGGCCGGTGGCCGGGCGGCCGGCGGCGATTTCGAAGCCCCTGTCCTGCGCATGGCCCGCCCCTTGGAGGCGGAGGCCGAACGTTCGGCGGATCCCGTTCTCGACGAGCTGCTCGGCTGGGCCACCACCGTGGTCCGGCTCCCCCTTCTGCCCGGCGCGGCCGATCGCCTGGGGCACGACATCCACACGGTGGCCGGCCGGCAGATCCAGCGGGAGTTCCCGGCGCGCTTCCAGCTGTTCTCCTCCCACGTGGGGACGGTGATCCTGGAGAACCGTCGTGCCATGCCGCAGATCCGGCGGGAGATCACGATCGAGCGCGAGGACATCGCGCACACGATCCACGAGGTACGGACGGGCAAGCCGGAGTCCCGTGCCACCTGGAAGGTCTTCACGTGCGCCCACCGGCCCACCGAACGGGCGAGGGCCAGCGCGGGCGAGATGCACGACCGGGGAACGATCGACATCTCGTGGGCCGTTCCCGAGTACACCGGCGACACCGTTCTCACGGTCCCCAAGGGACGCGGCGAGTTCTGGTCGTTCTTCCCGACCAAGTACCCGATGACGTTGGCGGGGATCCTGAACGGTGCCTGGAAGACGAACGAGGACCGCCAGAACCTCTTGGACTCCAGTCCCTTCAACGAGGAGATCCTCCAGGTCGCCGCGAGGCTGGTGGTCGAGTCGCTGCCTCGATTGGCTCCCGCCGAGGACCCCGGGGCGTACCTTCCGCTGCTGCCCGGTCGGACCAGGGAGTCGGAGACCCTCAACTGGGCCGACCGGTACCTGACCGAGCAGATCTGGAAGCTGACCGCGCGGCTGCCGTCCCTTCCCGACCAGGACGGTGTCCTGCGGGCCCCCGGGGAACTCCGCGTGCACCCGGCGCCGACGGGCAAGAACCCGCTCAAGGTCGACTGGCTCCGGATGTGGCACGCGTACCCGGGCCGTCCTTCGAACTGGGTGCATCCCTCCGTGGAGGCAGGCGAATTCCGCGCCGGCAAGGTGGCGCACGTTCTCGAACAGACGAGACAGGGCCGCGCGACCGTCCGTGAGTGGTTGGAAGCGCTCGTCAGCGACGGTACGGCCGAGGCTTCTGCCGTCGCGATCCGCATCGTCGCCGCGATGGTCGGCGACGGCTCACCCTTCGCGGAGGAGGCCCGGACCGCCCGCATCGTGCTGACCGAGGAGAGCGGCCTGGTGCCCGCCGTAGTGGGCATGGTCTACCGCCGGGCCGTCCAGGACGGTCTGCGGGACGGCACAACGTACGTGGACTCCTCCCTCTCCGAGGACCAGTCGCTCATCGGTGACCTGAACACCATCGGCATCCGGGAGGCGGATTCCCGCGGGCGCTTCATCGGCGTCCTGGAACAGGGCTTCTCCGGCTACGGTCCCCAGGACTGGGGACGCTTCTGGGAGCTGTTCCACAACGCGGGCGGCAGCCAGGTGAGCGGCGAGGTGATCGCCCGGGTACCCGACCCGTTGACGACGCTGTACGTCCGCACGGTGGATGGCCGTTTCCACCGTATGCGGGACTGTCTCCTCCCCGGGGCCGTGGTGCCCGCCGACGGCAGTCGGGACAGCTCGGTGGCGGTGGACCTGGACTTCCACTCCGACGACCGGATGGTCTTCCACGAGTTCGGCCTGCGTGCGACGCCCACCGCCGGGCACCGCCCTTCGCCGGACGAGGCCTGGTACGCCGCGTACTCGACGGCGATCTACGACAACTACTGCCGAACCCTGAGCAGCAACGCCGCACGTCCTGCCTTCAACAGACTCAAACTGGAGGGCTCGCCGATCGGAGGGCCGCTGCACCTGCTGGAGCGGCTGTCGGACGAGGGCCGGGCGGCCTTCGTGAAGGCCTTGCCCGAAGCGAGCGTCATCGACACCTGGACCATGCAGTTCGGCGTCCAGCTGAACACGCGCAAGTCCGTCCGTTCCCCCTTGCGTTGGATGCTGGCCCGCCACGGCCGCGTCCCCACCTCCCAGGGTGTCGTCCCGGTCTCCGACGCCGTAGGACCTCAACTCCACGCGTATGCCGACGTCCTGCCGGTGTCGGACATCAGCGCCGAGAAGGCCCGCAAGCTGCACCTGCCGACCGTGGTGGACGATGTCCCGGCGAAGCAGTGGGACCGACTGCTCGAACAGCTCCGCACCAGCGACGACGACGCCTTCGTCGGCCGTACGTACGTGATGCTGACCCGGCTCGAGGTCGACTTCCCCGAGGGAGAGCTCACCCGCTGCCGGATCGGATCGCAGTGGTCCGCGCAGGAGGACGACAAGATCGCCGTCGCGGCGTCGGAGGCGGAGTACCGCACGCTGCGTGCGGAGCAGATTCCGGCATTGCTCGCAGGTAGCACCGAGGACGCGGCGTTGCTCGTCAAGACGTGGGGGATGTTGCGTTACGCCGACGTGGTCAGCCGGGAGACCCGACACGTGGGTATCGGTGAACCGGCAGCCCTGCACGACGAGTTTCCCACCCTCCGTCAGCGGATGGGCAATGCGGTCAACAACTACCGACTGCTGCCGTGCTCCGAGTTGGAGGAGGTGACCCGTACCCCCCAGGGCACGCGGTCCGCACCCCTCAGAAGCGCCCTCCAGGGCAACACCGTGCTCGTCCTGGAGCCCGAGGACCGGCTCGCCGCTCTCGTGGCGGTCGACCGTGAGCTCCGCTGGGGGCTGAAGGAAGCCGGATGCCGCGCGGTTCTCGACGCCCAGGAGCGGCAGGAGGCCGACCAGCAGCTCCAGGCGGCCCTGCGCAAGGTCCGCGAGGCCGAGAGCGTCGAGGAGAAGCTGGAACTGCTCATCGGCGAGGCCGCGCTCCGCGCAGGCCTGCCGCCCGGCCTGCTGGAGAGCGAGCGGGCCGAACTCGGAGGGGTCGACCCGTCGGCCCGCCGGATCGCACGGATGGCGTACAACGCCCATGGCGACGGCGTACTGCACATGCACACCCGTGATCTGCTGGCCGCCTACCCGAGCCACGCGCCGTCCAGCTTCGCCGGCTCCTCGCCCGCCGTGAAGTTCGTCTCCGAGTTCGGTTTCCCCGACTCTTTCGCCGGGACCAGGGCACCTTCGCTGCCGCCGAGGGTGGAAGTACCCGGCCCCACCGAGTTCCCGCGGCTGCACGACTACCAGGAGCGTCTCGCCACCAAGGTGTTCGCGATGCTCGACCGGTTCGCGCCCCAACGCGGAATGCTGTCCCTGCCCACGGGCGCGGGCAAGACCCGGGTGGCGGCGGAAGCGGTGATCCGCTGGGTCAAGTCCGTAGGGGAGTTGGACGGACCCATCCTCTGGATCGCCCAGACCGAGGAACTCTGCGAGCAGGCCGTCCAGAGCTGGAGCTTCGTGTGGTCGAAGGTCGGCGCCGAGAGCTCTCTCACCATCAGCAGGCTGTGGACGACCAACGAGGCGGGGCCGGTGAACGATCGACCGCACCTCGTGATCGCCACCGACGCGAAGCTGCGCAACTGCCTCGGCACCGACGGATACGCATGGCTACGAAAGGCGAGTCTGGTCATCGTCGACGAAGCCCATGTCGCCATCTCTCCCCAGTACACGAAGATTCTCGAAGAACTCGGCCTGACCGCTCGTGAGACGCGGCGCCATCTGCTGGGACTCACCGCGACCCCCTTCCGCAACACGAACGACGAGGAGACGAAGCGCCTCGTCCAACGTTTCGGGGCACAGCGTCTCGACGACGGGATCTTCCCCTCCGACGACGCGTACGGGGAACTGCAGCGGCTCGGCATGCTGGCGAAGGTCGACCATCGGGTCCTCATGGGCGGCACCATCGAGTTGACCAACGACGAAAAGGAGCGGGCCGACCAGATGAGCCTGCTGTCGAAGGCCGCCGAGCAACGCCTCGCCGACGACCACGACCGCAACAAGCGCATCCTGGAGGAGATCGTCGAGATGCCCTCCGACTGGCCGGTCCTGGTGTTCGCCACGTCCGTGGCACACGCCAAGTTCCTCGCGGCGAAACTCAAGGACCGTGGGATCACCGCCGCTTCGGTGGACTCGGCGACCTCCGCGGGCGAGCGCCGCAGGAGCATCGAGGACTTCCGCCGCGGTCGTGTGCGCGTGCTCACGAACTACGGTGTCCTGACCCAGGGTTTCGACGCACCGGCCACCCGGGCCGTCGTCGTCGCCCGTCCCACCTACAGCCCCAACGTCTACCAACAGATGATCGGTCGCGGTCTCCGCGGTCCCGGCAACGGGGGCAAGGAGACCTGCCTGATCCTCAACGTGCGTGACAACATCACCAATTACGGCAAGGCGCTCGCCTTCACGCAGTTCGAGCACCTGTGGAGGGCCAAGTGACCGACGCGTACCACGACAGTCCGCCCCTGACCGAGGAGCAGCGGGCTGTGGTCGAGCAGCCCTGGGATGCCCGGTTGTTGGTCACGGCCGGCGCGGGTGCGGGCAAGACGCACACTCTGGTCCGCCGCCTCGACGCGCTCCTGGGCCACGAGGAGGACGCCCTCGAAGCGGGCGAGATCCTGGTGCTGAGCTTCTCCCGTGCTGCGGTCCGTGAGCTGCGTGAGCGGATCGCGCTGCATGCCCGTCAGGCCCGCCGGGTCCGGGTGCAGACCTTCGACTCATGGGCCTATTCCGTGCTGCGTGGCGAGCAGCCCGACCGGGACTGGGGCGCGCTGCGCTTCGACGAGCGGATCAGGGAGACGACCGAGGCGATCCTGCGGGGGGCCGTCGAGGAGAGTGAGCAGGGGCCCCCGGCCCACGTGGTGATCGACGAGGTCCAGGACCTGGTGGGCGATCGCCGGGACATGGTGGAGACGCTGCTGGACCGCTTCCAGGACAGCTGCGGATTCACCGTGGTGGGGGACGGGGCGCAGGCCATCTTCGGCTTCCAGGTCTCCGACCAGGATGCCCGTGCCGCGGAGACGAACTACTTCTTCGACTGGCTCCGGGCCTCCTACCCCGACGACCTGGTCGAACTGCACCTCACCACCAACTTCCGGGCCCGTACGGAGGAGGCCCGTACCGCCCTCGCTGTCGGCGCCGAACTCAAGAGGCTGCCGTCGGAGCCCGCCGAATCCGACGCGGCAGGCGAGAAGTTTCACCGTCGGTTGACCGACCTGCTCCGGTCATGCCCCGACTTCGGCCCTCTGGAGGACCCGTTCACCGTCGGGTCGCTCCGGGCCTACCCGGGCACCTGCGCCATTCTCTGCCGGGACAACCGGCAGGCTCTGGTGCTGTCCGAGGCCCTGTTCTCCCTCGGAGTGGGGCATCGGGTCCAGCGCGCCCTCCAGGACCGTCCCGTCCCCGCCTGGGTCACCTCGGTCCTACGGGGTACCGGTACCACCACCTTGGCCGAGGAGCGCTTCCAGGAGTTGCTCTCCGCAGGTCCGATCGCCCCCGTCGGGGACCGTACGCGGATCTGGCGTTCTCTGCGCGGCGCGGCCCGGGCCCCCGGAGGGTTGATGGATGTCGCGGCGGTACGGCGGCTGGTCGCCGAAGGGCGCTTCCCGGACGATCTGGCGGCCGTGGAGCCCGCGAAGCTCGTGGTGTCGACCGTGCACCGGGCCAAGGGGCTGGAGTTCGATCGGGTGATCGTGGTGGAACCGGCCACGACGGCGGAACTCCGCAAGCAGCACACCCACGTCGACCCGGCGGCCGAGGCGCGTTCGCTGTACGTGGCGATGACCCGCGCCCGGGACGACCTGTTCCGGATCGCGGCGCCCGACACCGCGCTCGTACGCCGTGACAAGGTCACCGAGCGCTGGTATCTCGGCGGTTGGAAGTCGTACATCCGCGACGGCATCGTGGCCTCCGGACAGGACGTGGGTCGGGAACATCCGCCCGGTACGGACGGCTTCACCGACGACGCCTCGTCCTTGCAGGACTACTTGGCCGCGTCGGTCTCCCCCGGGGACGAGCTGGTTCTCCGCACACAACACGAGATGCCCATGGCCGTCGACCAGAGCCCTCCGTACACGATCTTCCACGGAGATCGGCCGATCTCCGTCGTCTCGGAGCGGTTCCGCAAGGATCTCCACACGTCTCTGAAGATCAACAAGACGTGGGAGATCAACTGGCCGGTGGAGATCAACGGATTCCGGGTCGACTGCGTCGAGACCGTCGCGGGCAGCGGTGCCTCCGGTGCCCGCGCCGGGCTCGGCGACCACGGCATCTGGACGGTACCCCGCTTGTCGGGGCTCGGGCGCTACAGGCGCGTCAGAGGGATCACGCAGGAAGGCATCGTCGGATGACGGACGACACGAGCGTTCACGCCGCTCACTACACGCTCCGGGAAGGGCTTGTGGAGCAGCTCCGCAAGGACCTTCTCGGCCCGCGATCCGCCGACGAGATCCTGACCCAGGATCCCCCGATCACCACTTACCCGATAGGGGTGTTGTTCCCCAGGGCGTCCGATGCCGAGTCCGAGCAGGTGCTCCGGGAGGACGCGGCCGAGAACGAGGGACTCGACGACGCCCCGATCCCGCGGAGGGGCCGGGACATCGAGGATCCCCTGCCCGATCTCGGTGCGGCTCAGGTCGGCGACCGACGCCCCTCGTCGATGGGGCTCACGTTCGCCGTGGACCCGAAGGTCGCTCCCCGACTCGTCGTGCGTACGGAGGCCGCCGCCTACGACCCGGTCGACGCCGAAGGGCGCCCCGTGGCGGCCGAGCGCGCCCGGGCGCGGACGGTGTCCGAGCAGAAGGAGCACTGGCGCAGGCGGGCCCTGTCCATCCGCGAGGTCATCGTCGATGTGACCGTGCCGCGTCGCGAGCGGTTGGACGATCTCCACGAAGGGGCGGCGCTGGACATCGTCGTCCGGCCACCGGCTCCGGCGAGCGGAACGGTCACCGTGACCGTCACCCTCATCAACACACGACAGGTCGGAAAGTACGCCCTGCAGGATGCCTTCTGCCTGTACCAGCCGCGCCTGACCGTCACCACCGAGTCGGACGAGCGGGGAATCGTCGACCGCCCCTCCGAGCGCAGGGGGCTCGACCCGGAGGTCGCCTCGAGCCGTCTCCTCCACCGCCACGCGCCCACCTTCGCTGTCGGGCACGGCTGTTCGGCTGACTGGGACTGGATCCCGCCGGCCATTGGCGAGAAGAACATCGACCGTGCGGCGATCACCACGGTCCGTACCGAGTTCGTACCGGCCCACGATGTCCTGCTCACCGACTCCAACCCCGACATCGACGACTCGGCTCTCACCATGGAGGGCCTTGCGACACGTCCCGAGAGCGAGGTCCTGTCGGCCCTCAACGCCCTGATGGCCGGGTACGCGGAGTGGATCGACCGCAAGGAGGTGGAGGCCCGGGACTTCCGGGGCACCCAGCACGAGGTGCCCGCGCGGGAGCAGCTCGAGCACTGCAGAACGGCCCTGGCCCGTATGCGTCGGGGCATCAGAGTGCTGGGCACGGACACGGAGGCCATGCGGGCTTTCCGTCTCGCAAATCGTGCGATGGCGCAACAGCGGGGGCGCAGCGAGTGGGTGAAGAACGGTCGTACGGGCACCCCGGACACGGCTGCGGGCCGGTGGCGCCCGTTCCAGATCTCTTTCATGCTGCTCTGCCTCGAAGGAATCGTCGACCCCGACCACGACGACCGCGGAACCGCTGATCTCCTCTGGTTTCCCACCGGTGGCGGGAAGACCGAGGCGTATCTCGGTCTGATCGCCTTCACTGTCTTCCTGCGTCGCATGCGGCACGAGGAGCGGGGAGGCGGCGTGACGGTCCTGATGCGATACACGCTGCGCCTGCTCACCCTGCAACAGTTCGAGCGTGCGGCATCCCTCATCTGCGCCATGGAACGCATTCGTCTCGGTGACGAGCGGGCGCTGGGGACGGAAACCATCTCGATCGGGATGTGGGTGGGCCAGTCCGCCACGCCCAACAAACTGTCGGTCGCCGAGGAGAGCCTCGCCGAGCTCCGCAGGGAAAGGGAGCTGCAGGAGAAGAACCCGGTCCAACTGCACGCGTGCCCCTGGTGCGGCACCCGCATCGACGCGTACCAGTACGAGGTCGATGAGGAGGCGAAGCGGATGTACGTCCGTTGCCCCGACACCTGGTGCGACTTCCACGACGGACTTCCGGTCCATCTGATCGACGAGGCCGTCTACGACGCACGTCCCACACTGGTGATCGCCACGGTCGACAAGTTCGCCGCGATGCCGTGGCGCGAGCAGACCGCGGCACTGTTCAACCGTGACCGCGAGGACGGCACCCCGCCCCCGGAGCTGATCGTCCAGGACGAGTTGCATCTCATCTCGGGACCGCTCGGCACACTCACCGGTCTGTACGAGACGGCGGTCGACCTGCTCGCGGGGGAGCCCAAGGTCATCGCTTCGACCGCGACCATCCGAAGGGCTTCGGAGCAGGGCAGGAAGCTGTTCGCCCGCGATGTCGCCCAGTTCCCGCCGGCCGGCCTCGACGCACGGGACTCGTGGTTCGCCGTCGAGACGCCCGGCGAGCGCAAGGCGAGTCGCCAGTACGTCGGTCTGCTCACCCCCAGTACGAGCCAGTCCACCCTGCTCATCCGCACCTACGCCAATCTGCTGCACCGCGCCGCGCAGGGCCAGGAGGACGCCCGGACCCGTGACGCCTACTGGACGCTCGTCGGGTACTTCAACAGCCTCAGGCTCCTGGCCGCGGCGGAACTGCAGGTCCACGACGACGTGGACGCGCATCTCGGACATCTGGCCGACCGCGACGGGGGCGTACGGCGAAAGGTCCTGGAGCAGACGGAGTTGACGAGCCGCGCCAACTCCAGCGAGGTCCCGAAACGCCTCAAGCAGGTGGAGCAGCGGCTGGGCCACCAGGATGTGGTGGATGTCCTTCTCGCCACGAACATGATCTCGGTCGGCGTCGACGTGGACCGGCTCGGACTGATGGCCGTCATGGGGCAGCCGCAGACCACCGCCGAGTACATCCAGGCAACCAGTCGAGTGGGGCGCCGCCACCCCGGCCTGGTGGCCGTGATGCTCAACTCCAACCGTTCGAGGGACCGTTCTCACTACGAGAGCTTCCAGCACTTCCACTCGGCCCTGTATCGCGAGGTGGAGTCGACCAGTGTGACCCCGTTCTCCTCCCGCTCCCGCGAGCGGGGTCTGCACGCCGTCGTCGTCGCCCTCGCCCGCATCATGATTCCCGGGCTTCGCCCGAACGACGGCGCGGGAAGGATCGACGAGTTCCGTGACGAGTTGGACGGGATCGTCCGGAGCACGCTGCTGGCCAGGGTGGAAAGGGTCGACAAGGACGAGTACGCGTCGACGGCCGATGCCTACGACGAGTTCGTCGAATGGTGGTCGGGGGAGGCCGAAGCCCGGGGCGAACTGCTCTACGAGCCCAAGCGCGGCCGGAGGACGCCGTCGCTGTTGTGCGGGTTCGACGACAGTGAGCCGGAGGCGTGGCCCACCCTGTGGAGCCTGCGCGATGTGGACGCCGAGTCCGCTCTCTTCATGGAGGCAACCCGATGACCCCTCCCCCCGCCCGACGCCGTCGGACCGGAGCACCGGAACGCAGCTACCCGCGCCGTGGTTCCGTCCGTCGCGCCCAGATGATCACGACGTACGGCGTCGGCTCGCTGGTCGCCGTGGACAACGAGTCGTTCATAGTGGCCGGCACCGACTCCTGGAACATCAGCGACGCACCGACCGTTTTCGAGCACCGTCTGGCGCGGGTCCTGGGCGTGAAGTCGTTCCGTCTGCCGCCCGCATCGGACGACACGAGCAAGGACGGTGTGCACGTCCGCCGATTTCCCCTGTGGCACTCGTGCCCGAAGTGCGCATCCCTCCAGCACGTCCGGCGGTTCAACTCACCGGCGGGCAAGAACGAGTGCAGTGCGTGCGAGGAGGACCTCGTCCCCTCACGCTTCGTCATGGCGTGCGCCAAGGGCCATATCGACGACTTCCCCTACTGGAAGTGGGCGCACCGCAAGAACCGTGCGGAGGGTGAGACCGGCCTCTGCGGTGGCGAGATGCGGCTGCGAACGAGCGGGAAGACGGCATCCCTTCGCTCGATCCTGATCTCCTGCACCTGTGGGGTCCCGGAGGTGTCCATGGAGGGCGCGTTCACGGGCACCGCGCTGTCCGACCTGAACGTGTTCTGCAGCGGCAAGCGGCCCTGGCTCAAGGACGCACCGACCGAACGATGCTCGGAGCGGCCGCGCACCCTGCAGCGAGGATCTTCCGTTGCCTGGCAGCCGATCGTGCGGACCGCGTTGTCCATTCCGCCGTGGAGCGACGAGCACTTCACCAGGCTCGGAAGCCGCCTGGACGATCTGCGGGAAATGTACGAGGCAGGCGACGAGCACGGTATTCGCGTGTATCTGAAGGTGCTCGGGATCGAAAAGAAGTACGAGTTCTCGGCCGCCAAGGTCATCGCCCTCCTCGCGGCGGAGAACCAGGAGGACGGGGGATCCGACGGGGAGGCCACCGTCGACAGCCCGTTCGTCAGGCTCCGGAACCAGGAGTACGAGCGTCTGATCGTGGGGCAGCCCGAGAAGGAGACAGGACGCGAGGACCAGTTCGTCTGCGAGCATCCGCTGTCCTCCCCGGCCGTGCTGAGCCCGTACGGCGTCACCGGTCCGATGCTGGTGAAGCGGCTCCGGGAGGTCCGCGCCCTCAAGGCCTTCTCCAGGGTGGACACCCCCGAGACACGGACGGACGTTCACCAGGCCGCGCTGTCCCTGGTGGAGTTGGACTGGCTGCCCGCGATGGAGGTGCAGGGCGAAGGCGTGTTCCTCCGGCTCGACGAAGATCGACTGGACGACTGGGCCCGGAGCGTCGCCGTGGCGGCGCGTACCGATCGCATCCGGAACAACCACACCCGCATGACACGTGAGCGCGCGCAGGATCCGGAATCCGTGCCCGACTCGCCGGCTTCTCCCCGCATGATCCTCCTCCACACCCTGGCACACGCCCTGATCAACGAGTGGAGTCTTGACGGCGGTTATCCGGCTGCCTCGCTGCGGGAACGCCTGTACGCGAGTGACGCCATGGCCGGAATCCTCATCTGTACCGCGACGAGCGACTCCGCGGGCAGCCTGGGGGGCCTGGTCGCACAGGGCGAACCCGATCGTCTGCGTAACTCCTTGGACTCGGCGCTGGACCGGGCACGGTGGTGTTCCGCGGATCCCCTGTGCGTCGAGTCGACGGGCAGCGGTGTCGGTGGGATCAACATGGCGGCGTGCCACGCCTGCGTGCTGCTGCCCGAGACGAGTTGCGAGCACAACAACGGGCTGCTCGACCGTGCCCTCCTCGTGGGAACGCCGGAGGATCCGTCGATCGGATTCTTCAGCGACGTGCTGCGCTACTGAGAGAACGATCATGCCGCTTCGAGCAGTTCCGCCTCGAAGTTCGCCTGTGCGCGATCCAGAGCCCCGTCCGGATCGCAGCCGTGGGCCCGGAGCCAGTGGAGGAGGTCGGCGATCATGTCGATGGCGGCCTCCTCCGCGTGCGCCACGGTCAGTGGCCCCCGCTGAACATCCTCCCGCACGGACAGACCGAGAAGCCCGAGCAGCGCCTCGGCCCTCGCCACCTGGGGCCCGTCCACATGATCGACCGACGACCGCAGACCCGTGGTCGGCTCGCACCAGGTGACCTTCGAGTCGGCTCGCAGGACAACGCCCCAGCGATCGGCGAGGGCGTCCACAAGAACCGCGTTTCTCAGCGCACGCTCTGAAACGTCGACGTGAGGAACCCCAGCCATGACAGTCGGACCCACCACCCGAAGGCGCCGACCAGGCGCGGATCTGCGTCGCCTGCGTGAGCGCAAGGGCCTCACCCTGGAGGAGTCGGGGTCCCTGGTCGGCATCTCCAAAGCGACCCTCAGCCGCTACGAGAGCAAGCAGGGTGCAGTCAAATGGCCGGCTGTGGACGCGCTGTGCCGTGCGTACGGCACCACGGACGACGAGCCGCTCCTCACTCGTCGAGTTGGCCAAGGGCGCGCGAATCCAGGGCTGGTGGCGTTCGCTCGCGGACCCCGTCCCCGAGTCCATGAACCTCATGCTGACCCTGGAGGACGAAGTGGTCAGTGAGGACCACTACGCCTGCATGTACGTCCCCGGATTGCTCCAGACGCGTGCCTACGCCGAAGCCGTGCACCGCGCCTCCGAAATACGGTGCACGGACAAGGAGATCCAGCACATGGTGGACATCCGCATGAAGCGACAGGAGCTGCTCGACAGGTACGAGCCGCCCCACATCTGGGCGGTGGTCGACGAAGCGGTCATCCGCCGTGCCGTGGGTGGCCGCGACACCATGCGCGCACAACTGCGCCACCTGCTCGAACAGGCCCGACGCCCCCACGTCACCGTGCAATCTGCCCTTCGAGACGGGCGCTCACGCGGCGGCCGACGAGGCCCGCAGGCCCCCGTATATCCGTCTCCCACGCGGCCTGGGCCCAGTTCGTCGCCGGCATGGGGATGCGGAGGCTGCAGTTCGGCGAGTGGTCGCGCCGACCCCCGCATTCCTAAGGAATCGCCTGCCGAGCCCGGACGATCACGTGTTGCGCCTCGGCGCCGAACACGGCGGACTCGCGCAGGGATTCCCAGACCCGTCGGTACAGGGTGACCGTATCGGCGCCGTCCAGCCAGAGTTCCGCGTGCCAGTCCTCGGTGATCACCAGTCGCTCGCCGACGATCCAGAACGCATTGGCGGGAGGAAGGCTCAGAACCGCGTCCAACGGCACGATCCCCAGCCGGACGGTATCCATACCGACAACGCCCAGCAGGCGGTCCATCTGCCCCTTCAGAACATCCGGTGGGCACACCTGAGCTCGTAGCGCGCCTTCCCATATCAAGAGGTTCAGACGCCTTCCGGGCTGGTACAGCCATCTCTGGCGGTCCATGCGGGCGCGTACCGCGTCCTCGGTGTCACGGGGTGAGTTCTGGAGTGTCGCGTAGCGCTCGAACACATGCCGTGCGTAGTCCGGGGTCTGCAAGAGGCCGTTGACGGCAAAGGAGTCCCACACGTGCAGGACGCGGGCCGCCGCCGTCACCTCGTTCCACGTCTCCTGCACCGGGCGGTGCCCCGACGACAGCTGTCGACGCCACGAGCGGACATGCGACTCGAAGCCCTTCAGCCGACCGTGCAGCTCGTCGTACGCCCCGGGGTGTCCGGTGGCATCGGCCCATGCCCGGAGGTCCTCCGCAGTGGGAGTCTGACGCCCGTTCTCCAGTTTGCTCACTTTGCTCTGTGCCCAGCCGAGGCGGGCACTCAGGGCGGTGCCGGTGAGTCGGCCGTGAGGGCACTCGATGCGGAGAACCCGGAGTCGTCGCCCCAGGTCCTCACGGGCCTTCTGGAAGTCGGTGCTCACCGGTACGCGTCTGTTCCTTCTGCTCTTACTCGCTGTCGCTCAGCTTCGCCGCGAACTCTTCGTAAGGCACCGCGTGATGCCATGCCGCATCACGGATGACGGAGTAGCGGACGACTTCGGCCGGCTCCGTGATCAGCTCGACGTCCACGAGGTGGTCATCGTCGCCGAATCGGAGCTTCGCAGCAAGCCGACTGTCGAACAACCAAAAGTCCTCCGCAGGCAGTTGGAGGCTGTCTGCATCCATCCGCCACAGGTTCCGGATGTCCTCCCCCAGACCACTGTTCCGCTTGGCGTTGTCGAGGAGATAGAGCTGCCCCATGGTCGGCGGCTGATCAACGATCCGCACCCGTTCAACACGTTTGCCCTGCGCGGTCTGGGAACGGATCAGTTCACAGTACGGATCTTCCACGGGCCAGTCGACTACGCCGTTCTCGACGAACTGTCGGTACGTGTCCGTGGCTTCGTCGCTGGCGAAGCGCCGCCGGGTTTCCAGTCGCCATGCCGAGTGACTGAACGTGCTGAACAAAGCCTCGAACTCGTCCAGTCCGATGATTCGGGCCTGCCGGGTCGCGTCCTTCGGTGTCCAGTCGACCAACAGCTCACGAGGTACCACCAGGACAGGTGCCGCAGTTGGGCGAGGTCGCCAGGATCGGTGAGGGGCGGCCCGTGGACGATGACCTCTCCGCTCTGCGCGTCCTCATGGACGGAGGGACATCCCGAACCACCACTGCCTGTGCCGTTGAACCGTAACTGCCGTGCCATCACGCGCCGCCTCACACTGAGAAGGGTGTTCAGTTCTCTGACTTCAAGGCTGTTCGCAGCTCCACGTGAATGTCGAGAGATGACCGCACCACTCGGGAGAATATTCGCGAATATCAGTCGGTGCGGTGGAGCCTGTCGGCCAACCATGGACCGCATGACCGAGCCCACCAGGTACAGCACCTCCCCTGTACGGCTTTCACTTCACGTGGAGGCCGATCCCGCACCCGTGGACGGCTGCGCCGGATGCACCGAACTCTCATCGGTGAGAGACCGTGCCCGAGCAGGTGGCGACATGACCACCGTGTCCGACTGCAACGTGCTGCTGCGGCGGCATCCTCAGGGGCACTGAGGCGGGACTCGCAAAGGAACGTCGCGGCCACCCCGTCTCTACGGCTCCGGGCCGGACGAAGGAGTACACCACCTGAGACCATCGCCTCAGAACTGATCCGCCCGGCAGCCCGTCCTAGGAGACGATGCCGAGCAGGATGGAACGTCGTGACGGAACAGCAGGTGGGCAAGGGAAGGACCCCGGTGACGGGAGGGGCGGGAAGGGTTTCGGTGCGCTGGAACGGGGCGCGGGGACGCGTCCTCGCCGCGTTTGCCGTGGTGTTGGCCGGGGTGATGGCTTTTCATCGGGGTGTGCCCCATGCCGTCGGGCGGGTCGGGAGTCTGCTGGAGTCCTTTCTGCCGTGGATGGGCGTCCTGATCGTGGCGCTGTTGATCTGCGCCCTGGTGCGGCGCTCCGCCGTCGCCCTGGTAGCGGTGCTGCTGCCCGTGGGGGTCTGGGTGCATCTCTTCGGTGGCTTGCTGCTGCCCGCAGGTGATGCCGAAGCGCGGGAGCTCGTCGTCGTGCAGCACAACGTCAGCGATGAGAACCGTGATCCGGCGGCGACCGCCCGTGCGCTGATCGCGGCCGGGGGCGACCTCGTCGCGCTGGAGGAGCTGGTGGACCCGCAGCTGTCCGTGTACGAGAACGCCCTCGCCGCCGCGTATCCGCATCATGTCGTCCGGGGCACCGTCGGGCTCTGGTCCACGTACCCGCTCAGCGGGGAGCGGGTCGTCGACATCAAGCCCCCGAGCATCGCCGAAGGGTGGAGCCGTGGTGTGCGGGCCGTCGTCGATTCGCCGTACGGGGACATCGCCGCGTACGTCGCCCACCTGCCCTCCGTCCGGGTCGGGCCGGGTGGGCTCGCCTCCGGCCGGAGAGACGAGAGCGCCGAGTTGCTGGGGCGTGCCATCGCCGCCGAGAGCGTCGATACGGTGATTCTGCTCGGGGACCTCAACGGGACCGTGGAGGACCGGGGCCTGGACCCCCTCACCTCACGCCTGAACGTGGCCGAGCGGGGCTTCGCCTTCAGCTTCCCCGCCGCTCTCCCGCTGGCCCGGATCGATCAGGTCATGGCCCGTTCCGCCACCGTCGGCCACATCCGCACCCTGCCCGCGACCGGCAGCGACCATCTGCCCGTCGCCGCCCGCGTCGTCCTGGGGTGAGTGCGCGGCTCGGAGCGCGTCGGCCCTCCGTACCGCCTCGACGCGTTGCCTCCAGGTCATGTCCGCGGGGAAGTCGTACGTGTCCGTGTCGACCATCCAGCTCGCGTACGCCGCCGCTCTGCGGCAGTCCGCGCACAGCGTCTCGTCGCCCAGCGGGCGGAAGACGTGCTCCTCCCCCTCGCCCGCGCAGGCGATCAGCTCCCTGACGGGCGGCGGGGGCGGCGGAGCAGCCGGCGGGGCCACCGGGCATTTCCGGATCAGGCGGTGGCGCAGGAAGCCCACCGCCGAACGCACCCCCTCCTCGGGCCTGGCGGACAGGAGCGCGTGCCGCACGTCCCCTTCCGACAAGCCGGCCTCCAGCCACTTCACCACCTCCACCGCCAGCCCTCGCGCCTCCCCCACGCCCAGCAGCAGGTCGCGGTGGGTGTGGCGCAGCGACAGCAGCAGCCGTTCCGCTGTGGCCAGTCGGGAACCGGGGTGGGGTGTGGGGGCGGGCTCGGGCGCTGCGGGCCGGGGTTCCGGCTTCGGTTCCGGTTCCGGTTCCGGTTCCGGTTCCGGTTCCGGTTTCGTGGTCGGATTCGGTTCCGGTGCCGGTTCCTCATCCGGTTCCGGTCCCGTCGCCGGGCCCGTCGTCGGTTCCGGCTTCGGGTTCGGTTCGGGTGGCAGCTCCGGCTCCTGCTCCGGTGCCTGCTCCGGCTTCGCGACCCGACTCAAGCCCGGCTTCCGCCTCGGGTCCGGTTCCGTCGGCCGCGCCTCCTGCCGTTCCGCTTCGGAGGGTGGGCGGGGAGTGGTCTTATCACTGTGGTCTTCCTCCGGTTGATAGCCACCGACCGTCCGGTGGGCCGGGCCGCCGACCGTCGGATACCGCTCACCCGGCGGCGGAGCAGCGGCGGCGGCAGCTCCCACTCCCGGTGAGCGCCTGCCGTCCGGCTCCAGCGTCGCCCGTAAGATCCGCGCCTCGTCGCTCGCCATCGGTGTGTTCGTGAACAGCTGGTCCGTCGCCCACCGCCCGCCTTCGGCCTGGGAGCGCCACTCGTGGACGTAACCGTGCTCCATCAGCTGCTTCTTGGCCAGCTGGTACGCGCGGCCCTTGATCTCCAGTTTCCGTGCCAGCTCACCGAGCGGACGGTCCGTCGCGGAGTCGGGCAGGCCCTGGACGTACAGCAGGAGGACCTTCGCATCGCTGTTCATCCGCCGGTCGCGGACGACCGTGTGCGGGGCTTTCGTCCATCCCGAAGAGGGCGCGATAACATGACGCAGCATTTCTAGTGGGCTCCTGCCACTGGGGGTGTTAGGCCCTCGGGTGGGTGTTGGAGCACCTCCGGGGGCCGCCCTGTGTCCGCCTGGATGGGCGGCACAGAACGTGATGACTTCGTCACGCTACCGCACGGTTTCGGCCCGCTACGACGTCCGTGGAAAGTGCGCCCCCGCTCACCACCCGGCTCACCACCGGACTACCCGTGTGCGCTGTTGTGCCTGTCGGGCCCGGCTACAGCTCCGTGAGCCACGCGTGCCCCGGGTGTACCCGGGCGAGCAGTTCCGCCAGGGTCGCGCGCTGCGCCCGCGTCAGGTGCGGGACGGTCGTGTCGAAGTCCCGCTGATCCTTCGGACGCGCGTGCTTGGCCTTGAACAGGAGCACCAGTTCGGGCGCCAGATACGGGATGCCGTCCTCGGTGCGGTGGATGATCTCGCGGTACGGGAGCCGGATCTCCTCGTCCCGCCGGCAGATCCAGGTGTCGCCGTCGTGCGGCTCCCGGAACACGTCGAGCAGGTAGTCGCCGGTGGCCGGGTCGCGGAGCCATGTCTGGTGAACGGCGGCCAGTGTCTCCGGCGGGGCGTCCTCCCAGATCCGGCCGCTGCCCGCCGCGTCGAGGACGTATCCGGGGAAGCGGTCGCGGATCTCGGGAAAGCCCGCCTCCGGGATCGCGATCTCGATGTCCCCGTGAGCGCGGGTCTGCCCGCCCCGGAACAATTCGAGGGCCCAGCCCGCCGCCACGCACCAGGGCGCCCCGACCCCGGCCAGCCGCCGAGCGACCTCGGCCGGAGTCCAGCTGGACGACCACCTGGCGTCGAGGGCCTCGATCTCGGCGGGTGACAGTTCGATTCCGCCGCCGGGGAGTTGCCCGCTCATCGCGGGAAACCGTCTGCTGACGTCGGCGCCGCGGCCTCGGCCGTCGTGGACCGTACGCCTTCGGGCCCGGCGTCCCAGCGGCTCCGGCCGTCCGCCAGCGCGGCCACCGCGCCGACCAGCCCGTCCCACGCCTGCCGCGTGTCGGCCGTGTCCGGGTGCTGCGCGCCGAAGACGTCGAGCGCGGCGGCGATGTCGTCCAGGGACCAACGAAGTTCGTAGTACGCGAGCAGGCGCGGGTCCGGTCGGTGGCCGGTGAGTTCGGTGTAGCGGGACAGGTCTTCCGGGGCACTGGTGGCAAGCCAGAGGTCGCGCTCCGGCGGTGCCACGGCGACGGTGTCCCAGTCGACCAGGAGGGTGCGGCCTCCGGGGTCCAGGACGTTGCCGGGGTGGGGTTCGCCGTGGGTGACCACCGTGGCGGCGGCCGGAGAGGCCGACGCCCCGGACGCGATCCTGGCCGTGTCGCTGTCGAAGCGGTCCAACGTGGCTTTCAGCGCGTGGTAGTTGGCGGTGAGCAGGGTCTGGCATCGTCGCGCGTACGGGCCCGCATCCGCGCGGAGGCTCTGCGGATCGGCCAGCGCCGCCGCGATCACCTCGCGGCCCGGCAGCGCGGGGTCATGGACCGGAGCCGCCAACGGCGGCCTTACGGCGTGCAGTTGAGCCAGGCGCTCCACGAGCATCCGCCGCGCCCCGGGGTCCAGCACCTGGCCGAAGTGGCCCGTGGGCGCGTCCACGTAGCGGAAGAGGCTCACGGCGTACCGGTCGGTCAGGCGGAGCAGCGTCTCGCCACCGTCGGTGCGCTGCGGTGCCACCAACGCCCCATCTCCCAGGGCCGATGCGAGCGTCGCCGCCGTGCTCATGGCACGGCTCAGGCCCGTCCACGCCTCCGCCGCGTCTCGCCCGCAGTGCGGCTTGTGCGCGAGGTCGGCGACCGTCACGAAGGTCCGCCGCCCCTCCGCGTCGGCCGCGACCCAGTGGTGGTCGCCGTAGCCGACGGGGGCGTGGGTGAGCATGGCCGGTTCGACGCCCCAGGCCCCGAGCGCGGCGGCCAGGACGGCCTCGTCGATGTCGGTCGGGCGGTCCTTCATACGGACACCGTAGTGCCCTCACGCAGATGCTTCGCGTGACGGATCGAAGGAGGCGGACGGTCGGCTCCGACCGCCACCGCATCGCCCCTCGCCCGCCCCGTCTCGGCCCTCACCCCGCTCGCCCTCGCCCGCCCCGCCTCGGCCCTCACCCTGCTCGCCCCTCGCCCGTCGCGCCGTCGGCTCCTCCCCGCACCTCACTCCCGCCCCTCTCCTCACCCGACCTTGTCGCCCACACGCTTTGTACACGCTCTCATCACAATTCCGCTTCGCTTCCGACATGCCCCTGATGTACGTCCGGGCGCGCTGCGAACATCGGCTGCTCCACAGCACAGAGTTCGGCCATGGGGGCAACACATGCAGACGAGGAAGCAGTCACGGCGGCCCAGGCGCGGGTTCCTCCGCATACGGATGTCGGCCGGAGCCGGCGTGCTCGCACTGGCCCTGACGGGGTGCGGCGCGGACGACGGCACCACGGACGACCAGGGCGGGAAGGCCGGGTCCTCGGCCTCCGTGGATCGGGCGCTGGCACTCACGGACGACGAGCAGAGCATGGACGCGGGCAACAGCCTGGACGTGGACGTCCTCGACAACGACTCCGTCACCCTGGAGAACGGGGACCGGGCCGCACTGCTCCACACGTACGACCCCGCCGAACTGACCGTGCGCATCGACACCGAGCCCGAGAACGGTTCCGCATCGGTGTCCGGGACCACGGTCACGTACACCGCCCGGGACGGGTACGCCGGCGAGGACAGCCTCACGTACGAGGTCCTCGTGAAGGGCACCGAGGTCCCCGCCGCCACCGCCGTCGTCCGCATCACCGTCACCGCGGCCGCCTCCGACACGAGCCCGAATCCCGCCTCGAACGTCTCGGGCTCCGCCCCGGGGAGCGCGGATTCGGCGCCCGCGGCGTACTACGAGAACTGCGACGCCGCGCGCGCCGCCGGGGCCGCTCCCGTCGAGGAGGGCGATCCCGGCTACGCCCCCCACCTGGACCGCGACGGCGACGGCGTGGGGTGCGAGCCGTGGGGCGAGTCCTCCTCGTCCGCAGATTCCGCCGACTCGTCCGACTCCTCCGACGGAAGCGGTGCGAGTGGGAGCGGTGGTGGCGGCAGCGTCTCCTACGCGAACTGCACCGCCGTACGGAACGCGGGCGCCGCCCCCATCCGGACCGGTGACCCGGGCTACGGGCGGCACCTGGACCGTGACGGGGACGGCGTCGGCTGCGAGTGAGCCGCGCCCGGCGGGGCGTGGGGCGAGCGGTGTGACACGAAGACCTCCGTGTGCGGTGCGGCTCAGACACCTCCACCACACCGGAGGTCTTCGTCGTGATCAAGACCTGATCGGCGTTGACAACGCTCGTGCTCAATACACGTGGCCCGTCTCGCCCGTCTCGCCCGTCTCGCCCGTCTCGCCCGTCTCGCCCGTCTCGCCCGTCTCGCCCGTCAGGCGAACTGGTCGAATCCCATCTTGGCCACCATGCCGGTGACCACCAGCACCAGAACGACCCGGACGAAACCGGACCCCCTCTTCATCGCGGTCCGCGAACCGATCATCGCGCCCGCGATGTTGCCCACCGCCATGCCCAGCCCCAGGGCCCACAGGACGTTCCCCTGCCAGGCGAAGACCGCGAGCGCCCCCAGATTGGAGGAGGCGTTGATCACCTTCGCCATGGCCGCGCTCTCCAGGAACTGGGTCGCGAGGAGCGTCGTGAAGGAAATGATCAGGAAGGTGCCGACGCCCGGCCCGAACACCCCGTCGTAGAAGCCGATGCCGACGCCCGCGACGAGGATCGCGGTGTTGCGGCGGCGCGGGGTGACGGTGATGTTCCGCTGCTGGACCCCGAAGTCGGGGCGGAAGGCCACGAAGAGAGCCACCGTGATGAGCAGGCCCATGATGACGGGCCGGAAATAGCTCGCGGGAACGCTCGACGCGGACAGCGCGCCCAACGCGCCGAAGGGGATCGCCAGTCCGGCCGCCGGCAGCAGGACCGAACGGTCCAGTTCGGTGCGCCGCTGGTACATGTACGCGGCGGTCGCGGTCCCCATGACCGCCGCGATCTTGTTGGTGCCGAGAGCGACCGCGGGTGAGTACGTGGGAAAGGCCAGCAACAGGACCGGGATGAGCAGCACCCCGCCACCGCCTACCACCGCGTCCACCCAGCCCGCCGCGGTCGCGGCGGCGAGCAGGCCGACCACTTCGTACAGATCCACGCTTCCCTCGCTCACGTGACATGACATGGCCGCTCCCGCCGCACGCGGGGAACAGCCCGGGGGCGAAACAGCCTGGGGGGACGGAACAGCACCGGGGGATGGAACAGCCGCGGGGTGGGTCCCTGTCAGCGGTAGTCGTCGGGGTGGCCCTGCATCCAGGCGTTGACGCCGTCACGGGTGCCGACGATCGCGGAGAAGTGCTTCTCCAGGTGGGCCTCGGACCGGTCGTCGCCCACCTTGTCGAACAGGGCCTTCATGTCGGCGAGCGGCTGCCGGAAGTGGCCCGGGCCCTTGCCGTCCGCCCGCATCGCCTCGTCCAGTTCGGTGAGTTCCCGGGTGACCCGGCCGAGGAAGTAGGCACAGTCGCCCGCGCCGGGGGTACAGGTTTCGCCCAGCGTCGCCTGGAGGGTCGCGAAGGCGTCGCGGACCAGCTCGGGGCCGGGCGTGGGCTCGGCGGTGGGCTCCCCGGCCGCGGCGTCACGCTCGGCCCGGTCCGCGTCGTCGGCGCTCTCCGCGTTCTCCGCGATCGGTGCCCGGTCCGCCGCCGGGTCAGCGGACGCGGCAGGCACGTCCCCGTCGGGGCCGCCGCCGCTCGACGCCTGGGTGCAGGACACCAGCGCTGTGGCCACGACCACGGCAAGTGCCCCGGTGCGCAACCCGGTTCGGAACGAACGGCGAGCGTCGGCACGGTCACCCGTACCGGTGGTGGTGCGGGCAGCGTTACGGAACAGCATGAGACCCCCCTCGTGCGAACGGTCCCGACCCTACCTGGCGCGCACATGCCACCGCGCGACAGCCCTCAGGCGTGGAGCCGCGCGAAGAAGGCCGCCATCTCCCCGTACACCGCCGCCGTGTTGTCCAGGTGGGCGTCGTGACCAGCGCCCGGGATCACGCCGATGCGCGTCCCCGGACGCCGGGCCCGCATCCGGTCCGCCTCGACCGGCTTCATCGCGCCATTCTCGCCCCGTAGCACCAGCACCGGGCAGCGCACTTCATCCCATTCGTCCCAGTAGTGCCGCTGCGCGTTCTCCTGGACCGTGGCGACCATCACGTCCCGGTCGACCCGGGGATGCAGACCGCCGGGGCCCGCCACCAGCCCCGCCGCCCAGGCCCGGCCCCCGGGTCCGCCGCCGAAGAACGCCTCGGCCGTCTCCGTGTCCGGGAACGGCACCGGCCACGAGTCGAGCCAGTCGCCTATCTGTTCCGGCAGTCGAGGACTCGGCCCCGACGGGCCCGCCTCGATCAGGACCAGCGCGCGGCACACCTCCGGGTGGGCCGCCGCCGTCAGCAGGGCGGTGAGGCCGCCCATCGACTGGCCGACGAGCACCGTGTCCTCCCCCGCCAGTCCGAACCGGTGCGCCACCGCGAGGACATCGCGGACGTGTGCCGCCCGCGTCACGTCCCCGGGACGGCGGGTGCTCGCCCCGCTGCCCCGGGCGTCGAAGGCGATCACCCGGTGGGTGGAGGCGCACCGGGCCGCCAGCGCGTCCCACTCGCCGGCATGACCGGCCAGGCCGTGCAGCAGGAGAAGGGGCGGGCCCTCGCCGCCGTGGTCGGTGCAGGAGAGGCGTACGGGTCCGGCCCCGGCCGCCGCTCCCCGGTCCTCGACCGTCACCGTCGCCGTCACCGCCGTCGTCCCCGGTCCCACCCGACACTCCCCGCTCTCCACTCGCTCCACATCGCGTCCCGCACGCATCTCTCCGGCCCGCCCGGCGGTGCCGTCGCCCCGAACGCTAGCCTCGGGCCGAGGAGCCGACCAGAGGCAACCACAGGGATACCGACGGCTCACGGGAAGCGATGGTGGCGGCGATGGTGAAGATTCCGGCAGCGGCAGTGGCGGCGGGCGGGCTCGTCGGAGGCTACGGCGTCGCCCGGTGGACCGGGAAGCGGCCGCTCGGCGGCGTAGCGCTCGCCGCCGCCGGGTCCCTCGCCGCGTACGAGTGGAACCGCCAGGCCGGGCCGCGCAGCGCCGCCGGGCTGACGGCCGCCTACGTCGCCGCCTTCGCCGGATCGCACCCGCTCGCCAAGAAGGTCGGCGCCTGGCCCGCCGTCTTCACCGTCGCGGGCGGCGTCGCCGCCGCTTCCTGGGCCGTCACCCGGCGCGTCGCGAACCCCTGAGCCACTCGCCGGGGGCCACCCCGCCCCCGGCCTCACCCCCGCCCCCAGGGCGGACCGCTCACCCGCTCAGCGCATGCGACACCGTGTAGATCGCCAGGCCCGCCAGCGCGCCGACCACCGTGCCGTTGATCCGGATGAACTGGAGATCACGGCCGATGTGCGCCTCGATCTTCTTCGACGTCTGGTCCGCGTCCCAGCTCGCGACCGTGTCGCTGATGAGCGAGGTGATCTCCGCGCGGTACGTCGTCACCACGTACACCGCGGCGTCCTCCAGCCAGCCGTCCAGCTTGCCCTGGAGCCGTTCGTCGCTCGACAGCCGCGCGCCCAGCGACATCAGCGAGGCGCGCGCCCGCAGCCGCAGCTCGCTGCGCTCGTCCTCCGCCGCGGAGAGGACCATCGTGCGGACGGACGACCAGGCCGAGGCGATGACGTCCTGGACCTCGCCGCGGCCCAGGATCTCCGACTTCAGCCGCTCCACCCGGGCCCGGGTGTCGGCATCGCTCTGGAGGTCGGCCGCGAAGTCGGTCAGGAACGTGTCGATGGAGCCGCGCGCCGGGTGCTCCGGCATGTCCCGCATCTCCGTGACGAACCGCAGCAGCTCCTTGTAGACCCGCTCCCCCACCCGCTTGTCGACGAACCGCGGGGTCCAGCCGGGGGCCCCGCCCTGCACCGCGTTCATCACCGAGTCGCCGTGCTCCACCAGCCAGTCGTGCGCCCGTACGCAGATCAGGTCGACGACCTTGCGGTGCCCGCCGTCCGTGACGACCTTCTCCAGCATCTTGCCGAGCCCCGGGCCGACCTCCACCGCATCCGCGCGCCGGGTGATGGCCTCGCCGACCACCGCCTGCACATCGGAGTCCCGAAGGACCGTCAGCGCACCGCGCAGGGCCGTCGCCAGCTCGGCGGTGACCCGGTCGGCGTGGGCCGGCTCCGCGAGCCACACACCGAGCCTCCGACCGACCCCCAGAGCGTGAATTCGGTCACGAATGACGTCTCCGGAGAGAAAGTTCTCGCCAACGAAGGAACCGAGGGACTGTCCCAGCTGATCCTTCTTGGTGGGGATGATGGCTGTGTGCGGAATGGGCAGGCCGAGCGGGCGCCGGAAGAGCGCCGTGACGGCGAACCAGTCCGCCAAGGCACCCACCATCCCCGCCTCGGCAGCCGCCGCGACGTAGCCCGGCCAGCCCCCCACGCCCGAGTTCTTCGCCCAGGTGGCCAGGACATAGACGAGCGCGACGAACAGAAGGAGGCCGGTGGCCGTGAGTTTCATGCGCCTTACGCCGCGCTGCTTCTCCTCGTCGGCGGCGGTGTACGCGAACGAGGCCAGCGAGCCCGCGCCCGCACCCGCACCCGGCCCCCGCGCCGCCCCCGGTGCCCGCCCCTGTTCCTGGGCCGGCGGCAACGCCGCGGGCTCCGACTGCTCCGACTTCTGCACCGCGTCCTCGCCCCGCTCCTGCTCGCCGGATCCGGTCCGTTCCATCCGCTCCACCCGTCCGCGTGCGTCTCGCCCCCGTGACGTACGCATTGTCCCTGCCTCCCCTACTCCCGGGCCGCACGTCGAGTTCCCGACGGCCTGTCGCATCATGGGACCAGCACGATCATCACAAGGAGAAACACCGCACATGCCCAGGCGCCAGGGGTATGCCCTGCTCATCGCCCTCGTGGCGGGCACCGCCGTGCTCGCCGCCGCCGTCGCCTTCGGTACGACGCTGCTCTCCGGCTCCCGGTCGACACCGCTCCCGCCCGCCGAGACCCAGGCGGCGGCCCGTAACCCGGTGGCCCCCGCGGCCTCGGGCGGCAGATGGGTCACCACCTGGGCCGCCGCGCCCGTCCGCGCCGAACCGGGCACCGAGGATGGGCTCCCCGGGCGCACCATCCGCAACGTCGTGCACACCAGCATCGGCGGGGAGGTCGCCCGGATAACCCTGTCCAACCTCTTCGGCACCGGCCCCCTCGTCATCGACCAGGCCACCGTCAACACCCGGCCGGTGACTTTCAAGGGCGCCGCCGCCGTCACCGTCGCGGCGGGCGGACGGGTCATCAGCGACCCGGTCGTGGTGCCCGTGGCCCCCGACTCCGACCTCCAGGTCGGCTTCCGCACCCCGCGGGCGGGCGGCCCGGTCACCTACCACCCGAACACGCACCAGACCTCGTACCTGATCGACGAACGCGGCACCTGGTCCACCACCAACTGGCGCTATCTGACCGCCGTGGACGTCCGCAGCCAGAGCGCGCGCGGCGCGATCGTCGCCCTCGGGGACTCCCTGACCGCGGGCAGCGGCTCCACCACCGACGCCAACGCCCGCTGGACCGACGTCCTCGCCGACCGGCTGGGCGGCCGGTACGGAGTCGCCAACGCGGGGATCGCGGGCAACCGGGTCGTGGGCATCGGCCGAGGCACCGGGGGCCAGTCGGGCACCGACCGGCTCGACCGCGACGTCCTGGCGGTCGCCGGGGCCCGGACGGTCGTCGTGGCGCTCGGCATCAACGACGTGCAGCAGCACCCCCAGGAAGCCGACCCGCAGCGGATCGTGGACAGCCTGCGCGCCCTCACCGACCGGGCGCACGCCCGCGGACTCAGGGTCGTCGGCGCGACGCTGACCCCGTTCGAGGGCTTCGCCACCTGGACGCCCCAGCGCAACGCCGTGCGCCTGGCGGTCAACGAGCAGATCCGGGCGGGCGCGGTCTTCGACGCGTACGTGGACTTCGACGCGGCGGTACGCGACCCCTCCGCACCGAACCGGATCCTCGCCCCGTACGACTCCGGCGACCATCTGCACCTCAACGACGACGGATACCGGGCGCTCGGCGACCGGCTGGACCTGAAGGTCCTGGACCGGGCCGGCGCACCCCGGTCCGACGCGCTGTGAGGCCCCGGGGGTGAGGCGCACGGGCCCTGAGGCGCACCGGGCCGTGAGGCGCACGGGGCCGGTAAGGCGCACCGGGCCGGTAAGGCGCACCGGCCCGTGAGGCGTCGAGGAGGGCCGCGGGTGGATGCCGAGGCCCGGGGCCCCGGCCCGCCCCCTCAGAGTTCCTTGCGTCCGCCGCTGCCCGAGCCGCCGTCCGGGCCCCCCAGCTCGCGCCCGCGGCGCGCCTCCCGTTCGGCCTCCTTCGCCTCCTTCAGCCGGCGGCGCTCCGCCTTCGTCCGCTTGCGGTCCACGCCGACGCCGCCCATCAGGGCGAAGCCGGTGATCCGCACGTACGGGGCGTCCGGGGCCGGCTCGCCCTCCTCGTTGGAGCCCTCCCCGAAACCGCCCATGATGCCGACGCCCCGGACATCGACGTTCAGCTCGGGCGGCGCCGTCACATGGACGCCGCCCATGATGGTGATGCAGCGGATGACGGTCTCGCGGTCCTCGAAGTTGGCCTCGCGCAGATCGATCTCGCCGCCGCCCCACATCGCGAACGCGGTGAACACCCGGCCGACCGTCCAGCGGCCCTTCCGGTTGAACCCGCCCCACATCGCGAACGCCCCCGTCGACGTGGCGTTGCCGCCGATCCTCGCGGGCCAGTTCGCCGCGGGGCTCCCCAGGGTGGCGGGCGCGGACGAGCCGACCGGGGCGACCACCGAGCCCGGTGCCGGAAGGTCCTGGACCAACGGCTCCAACTCCCCGTGCGTACGGGCCTTGTAAGCCGTTTCGAGACGCTGGTCGAACTCGTCCATATCCAGTCGGCCCTCGGCCACCGCCTCGCGCAGCATTTCCGCGATCCGCTCACGCTCGGCATCGGAGGCACGCATGTCCGGACTCTCACTTGTCATACCGCGCAGCCTATTGAACGCACCCGTTCCCGGCACAGACATGCAGGCCCATGACCTGCGCGCGCCGCTCCCCGAACGGGCCCGTCACGGTGCGGACTCGTACATCCTGGCGATCACGGCCTCGATGTCCGGTTCCCGCACCGACAGGTCGACCAGCGGGTAGTCCGCGGCGATCCGCGCCACCAGCGGGGCCGCCGACGCGGCGGCGGGGAACGCGAGCCACTGGCGGGGGCCCTCCACCTTGACCGCCCGCAGCACCGGCCCGCCGCCCGGCGCGGCCGACTCCAGCACGATCGGGGGGAGTTCGCTCTCCAGGTCCACCACGAGCATGCGCTCGCTCTCCCCCACCTCGTGGAGGCCCGCCAGCGAACCGTCGTACATCAGACGGCCGTGGTCGATCACCATCACCCGGTTGCACAACTGCTCGATGTCGGTGAGGTCGTGCGTCGTCAGCAGGACCGTCGTCCCGCGTTCGGTGTTCAACTCCTTCAGGAACCGGCGCACCTTGGTCTTGGAGATCACGTCGAGGCCGATCGTCGGCTCGTCCAGATAGAGCACCTCCGGATCGTGCAGCAACGCCGCGGCGATGTCGCCCCGCATCCGCTGCCCGAGCGAGAGCTGCCGCACGGGAACGTCCAGCAGTTCGCCCAGGTCGAGGAGTTCGACGCAGCGGTCCAGGTTCTCCCGGTAACGCCGGTCGGGAATCCGGTACATGCGGTGCATCAGCCGGTACGAGTCGCGCAGCGGCAGGTCCCACCAGAGGGTGGTCCGCTGGCCGAAGACGACACCGATGCGGTGCGCCAGGCGCGTACGTTCGCGAGAGGGGTCGATGCCCGCGACCCGCAGCCGGCCGCCGCTCGGCGTGAGGATGCCCGTCAGCATCTTGATCGTGGTCGACTTCCCGGCCCCGTTCGGACCGATGTAGCCGACCATCTCGCCGCGGGCCACCGTGAAGCTGATGCCGTCCACCGCCCGCACCTCGCGGCGTTCACGGCGCAGCAGGCCGGTGCGGCGGCGGACCTGGAAGACCTTCTCGACGCCGTCGAGCGTGATGAAGCCGTCGCTGTCCACACCCGTGGCCGGGGCCTTGCCCGCGGCTGCGGGAGAGGCCGCGCCCGAGGCCCCGGGCGCGTCCGTGGCCGCGTCCGTGGCCGGGCTCGTGCCCACACCTGCGCCCGTACCCGTACCCGTATCCGTGCTCGTACCGTCACCCATGCCCATGCCCGTGCCCTCCTCCGTGCTCACTGCCGCTCAACTGCCCGTGCTCCGATAGGCCCGCAGCCCCGCCCGCCACGCGATCCCCGCAGCGCCCAGCAGGCCACCGCCACCAGCGGCGGCAGGAACGCCACCCACTCCGGCAGATCGAGCGGGTACTCCCGGTCCAGCACGTACAGCGCCGGCAGCCAGCTGACGAAGGCCAGCGGCACCACGAACGTCACCCCGCGCACGAGGTCCTTCGCGAAGATCGTGGGCGGGTACTGGAGCAGCGTCGTCCCGCCGTACGTGAAGGAGTTCTGCACCTCCGAGGCGTCCTGCGCGACGAACTGGAACGCCGCCCCGGCGACGAAGACCGCGCCGAAGATCGCCGCGCCGCTGAGCACCATCATCGGCAGCATCAGCACCTTCAGCGGCGTCCACGCGATGTCCAGCGCGACCAGCGCGTAGCCGAGGACCAGCAGCCCCTGTGTGATCCGCCCCAGCCGGCGCAGCGCGAACCGGTCCGCCGCGACCTGCGCCAGCACCGGGACCGGCCGCACCAGCAGCGTGTCGAGCGTCCCGTCCCGGACCCGCCGGCCCACCCGGTCCATCGAGCCCAGCAACATGTCGCACAGCCCGAACGCGGTGGCCGACAGGCCGTACAGCAGGGCGATCTCCGGCAGGGTGTAGCCGCCCAGCGCGTCGACGTGCGTGAACATCAGCAGGATCGTCACGAAGTCGAAGGCCGTCACCGCGAAGTCCCCGAGCACCGTCATGGCGAACGAGGCCCGGTACGCCATCGTCGAGCGCACCCACATGGCCATGATCAGCCCGTACGCCCGGACGCCCTCCAGCAGCCGGGGGTGCTCCGGGAACGGGAACGCCTCCGGCGCCCGGGACACTCCGGGCTCCCGGTCCGTCCGCACCACGCTCTCAGCCACCCTGCACCACCACCCTCCTGGTCGCCACGGTCTGCAGCAGACGGCCCGCCAGCAGCAGCACCACCGCCCAGCCGCCCTGGAACGCGTACGCCTCCACCAGCCCCCACCCCGTGTGCTTGCCGAGGAACACATCGGCCGGGACCTGGAGCAGCGAGGACCACGGCAGCGCCCGCGCCACCTCGCCCAGCAGCCCGGGGAACAGGTTCAGCGGCAGCAGCATCCCGGAGAAGAACAGTCCGGCGAGCGACACGATCCGCATCGCGCCCGCCCCGTCCATCAGCCAGAACGCCGACATCGCGACCAGATAGCGCACCGCGAAGCTGACCACCACCCCGAGGAACACCGAGACGAGGAAGGCCGGCCAGGTCCACAGCGAACCGGGGAGCGCCAGGTCGAAGGCGAGCGCCCCCAGGAACATCGGCGCGACGCCCCGGCCCAGCAGATGGAACGCCGCCCGGCCCAGGTCCCCCGCCAGCCACCAGAGCTGGAGGTCGACCGGGCGGTACAGATCGACGGCGATGTCCCCCGTACGGATACGCTCCGTCAACTCGTCCTCGAAACCGCCGCCCATCATGGCGCAGGTCATCAGCAGGGCCTGCCCGAGCCAGACGTAGGTCAGCGCCTGGGACGTGTCGTACCCGCCGAGCTGCGGACGCACGTCCCACAGGGCGACGTAGGTGTACGCCATGATGAAACCGAAGACCGTGTTGGTGAACACCCCCGCGGCCGTAGCCGTCCGGTAGGTGGCGTAGCGCCTGAACGCACCCCCGGCCACCACCGCGTAGAGCCGCACGTCGTCCCCTCTCCCCCGCCGCCACCGGCTCCCGGCACCAAAGCGCACGAGCCTAGTGCAGGCGCACCGGGCCCCGCGACCGTGTTTTCGGGACGGCGATGACGACCGGTGGAGGGAACGGAACAGAGAGAACCGAAGATTTTCGGACTAAACGGGCACTATGGGAGGACTGACCACGCCCGAGGAGCCCCACGGACATGAGCGACGAGCCACAGCACTGGGCCCCCCGCGACCCCTCGGGCGCGGCGGCCTCACCCGGGAACCACCGGGGAGAACCGCCGGGCGACCTCGGGAGGAACCAGAAGGACACCGGGACCGGCGGGCCCGGCGGGAAGGGCCGGAAGGGCCGGAGCGGGAGGAAGCCCCGCACGGGGTGGCGGCGCGCCGTCCCCACCTGGCGGATGACCCTCGGCACCGTCCTCGGCCTCGCCGTCCTGCTCGGCGCCGGAATCTTCGCCGCCTACCGGCTCGTCGACATCCCGGCCGCCAACGCGGCGGCCACCGCCCAGTCCAACGTCTACCTCTACCGCGACGGCAGCGTCATCGCCCGGGACGGCGACGTGAACCGGGAGAAGGTCAAGCTCTCCCAGGTCCCCACGACCGTCCGGCAGGCGGTCCTGGCCGCCGAGGACCGGGACTTCTACTCCGACGACCGCGCCGTGGACGTGAAGGCGATGGTCCGCGCCGGCTGGAACACCGTGACCGGCAAGGGCAAGCAGGGCGGCTCGACGATCACCCAGCAGTACGTGAAGAACTACTACCTCGGCCAGGAACGCACCGTCCTGCGCAAGGCCAAGGAAGCCATCATCGCGGTCAAGCTCAACCGCGAGGAGACCAAGGACCAGATCTTCGAGGGCTACCTCAACACCAGCTACTTCGGGCGCAACGCCTACGGCATCCAGGCCGCCGCCCAGGCGTACTACAGCAAGAACGTCGAGGAGCTCACCACCGCCGAAGGCGCCTACCTCGCCTCCCTCCTGAACGCCCCCAGCGCCTACGACGTCGTCGCCCACCCCGACAACGAGCCCGCAGCCCAGCGCCGCTGGAACTACGTCCTGGACGGCATGGTCAAAGAGGACTGGCTCGACGCGGCCGAACGGGCGACGACGGAGTTCCCCACCCCCGGCGAGACGAAACCGTCCACCGGCCTCTCGGGACAGCGCGGCTACATCGTGCAGGCCGTCGAGGACCACCTCGACCGGCACGGCATCCTCGACGGGAAGACCCTCGCCACCGGCGGCTACCGCATCACCACGACCCTCGACAAGGCCAAGCAGGACGCCTTCGTCAAAGCCGTCGACACCAACGTGACGTCCCGGACCAGCGCCGAACGCAAGGCCGACCGCAACGTCCGCGTCGGCGGGGCCTCGATCGTCCCCGCCACCGGCGAGGTCGTCGCCCTGTACGGCGGTATCGACTACACGAAGCAGTACGTCAGCAACGCCACCCGCCGCGACTACCAGGTCGGGTCCATCTTCAAACCCTTCGTCCTCACCTCCGCCGTCGTCAACGGCTCCACCACCCAGGACGGCCGGCGCATCACGCCCAACACCGTCTACGAAGGCACCAACAAACGCATGGTCGTCGGCCCGCAGGGCCCCACCGACTACGCCCCCGCCAACGAGGACGACGTCGACCACGGCGACATCACCGTGCGCACCGCCACCGACAAGTCCGTCAACTCCGTCTACGCGCAGATGGCCCAGGACGTCGGCCCCGAGAAGGTCCGGGACACCGCCGTCGCCCTCGGCATCCCCACCGACACCCCCGACCTCACCGCCTCCCCCTCCATCGCGCTCGGCACCGCCAACGCCAGCGTCCTGGACATGACCGAGGCGTACGCCACCCTCGCCGACCACGGCCGGCACGGCCGCCACGTCCTCGTCGCGAAGGTCACCAAGGACGGCGCGGAGATCGAGCTGCCCGAGCGCACCACCGACCAGGCCGTCAGCCGCGAGGCCGCCGACACCACCACCGCCGTCCTGCGCAGCGTCGTGGAGGGCGGCACCGGCACGGCCGCCCAGGCCGTGGGCCGCCCGGCCGTGGGCAAGACCGGCACCGCGGAGGAGGACCGGGCCGCCTGGTTCGCCGGATACACCCCGGACCTCGCGACCGTCGTCGCCGTGATGGGCCAGAACCCGGACACCGGCGTCCAGACCCCGCTGTACGGCGCCCTCGGCCTGCCCCGCGTCAACGGCGGCGGCGCCCCGGCCGAGACCTGGGCCGCCTACACGGAAGCGGCGCTGCGCTCCTCCCCGGCCCAGGAGTTCGACCTGGAGACGGCGCCCGGCTCCGACGAGGAGGACGAACCCGAGCTCGACGAGGACTCCGACGGCGGAACGGACCCGTCCTCCTCCGCGGAGCCCACCACCGGCCCCTCCGGCATCACGGAGAGCAGCCCGGCCGGCAGCAGCCCGCCCACGACCGGCACGGACGCCGACGGGGCCGACGGCGGAACGGACAACGGGACGGACGGCGGGACGGACGGCGGAACGAACGGCACCGGCGGTGACGGCGGCAGCGGACGGAACAGGGACAGCCGGGGCGACGACTGACGGAACGGGGACAGCCGAGGCGACGACAGGACGGGACGGGTACAGCCGGGGCGACGACAGGCGTCTTTTCGGTCCGGCCGGTCGGGTCCTACAGATACAACCCGGTCGAATCCACCGAACCCTCGAACCGGTCGGCGGCCACCGCGTGCAGATCGCGCTCCCGCATCAGGACGTACGCCACGCCCCGCACCTCGACCTCGGCACGGTCCTCGGGGTCGTACAGCACCCGGTCGCCCGGCTCCACCGTCCGCACGTTCTGCCCGACCGCGACGACGACGGCCCAGGCCAGCCGCCGCCCCACCGCGGCCGTCGCCGGAATCAGGATGCCGCCGCCGGAGCGCCGCTCGCCCTCCGACGCGTCGTTCCGCACCAGCACCCGGTCGTGCAGCATCCGGATGGGCAGCTTGTCGTCCTCGGCGGAGCCGGTGGCCCCGCGCCGGCCCTCGTGGGTGTTGTCGCTCACGCCCGCAACCTACCTGCCCGGCCCCGGACCGTACGCGTCCGGGTGCGGAACACCACCGGACGCGCACCGGCCGGGCAACGCCACCGGCTACCCGCTGCGGCGCTTGGACAGCGTGAGCAGCCCCACCACGCCGACCACCAGCAGAGCCGCGGGAATCACCCGCTCCAGCCGCGGGGAGCCGTCCTCCGCGACGAACTGAGCCTTCACCTCCGACACCGAACGGTTCACCGCGACGAAGGCCCGGCCGGCCGTCCGGTCCACGGACTGGGCCGCCTTCGCCTTGGCGTCTCCGATGATCGTCTTCGGGTGTACCCGCACCCCGATCTCGTCGAGCACCACAGCGAGCTGCTCGCGCCTGCTGATGATGTCCGCCTCGATCTGCGCAGGGGTCCTGGCATCCGACACTGCGCCGCCTCCGTGGTCGTCGTCCGGTAAACCTTCGTCTGAACCTTCATCGACAGTCTGTCAGCTCGAACCTCCGCACACCCGGCGGCACCCCTATTACCCTCGGTCCCGTCCGACCCGCGCACCACCCGAGGAGAACCACATGAGCGAGCGACTGAAGCCCGGCGACACCGCTCCCGCCTTCACCCTTCCCGACGCCGACGGCAACCAGGTGTCGCTCGCCGACCACAAGGGCCGCAAGGTCATCGTGTACTTCTACCCCGCCGCACTTACCCCCGGATGCACCAAGCAGGCCTGCGACTTCACGGACAACCTCGACCTCCTCGCGAGCGCCGGATACGACGTCATCGGCGTCTCCCCCGACAAGCCGGAGAAGCTCGCGAAGTTCCGCGACACGGAGAACCTCAAGGTCACCCTGGTGGGCGACCCGGCCAAGGAAACTTTGGAGGCCTACGGAGCCTTCGGCGAGAAGAAGCTCTACGGCAAAGTGGTGACGGGCGTGATCCGCTCCACCGTCGTCGTCGACGAGGACGGCAAGATCGAGCACGCGTTCTACAACGTGAAGGCGACCGGCCACGTGGCCAAGATCATCAGGGATCTGGGGATCTGACACCCCTCGGCGCCGACCCGAACAGACCCGCCCCGCACCCGATCCCGACACGCTCCCCGACCGGAGAACGTGTCGAGATCGTGTGAGGGACGTCGCATCGCCCCCCGAAGTCGGTTTGCGACCGCCATGACCGCGCAGAAGCCTTTCCTGGAACACACTCCGAGGAAAGGACCCGGCCATGGCGGCCCCCGACCCCCACCAGGCGGCCGACCCCGAAGCGGTCAAACGCCACCCCACGCTCTTCCGGGCCATCCGGAAACGGCGGAACCCGCGGCTGCGCCGGACGGACATCACGGTCACGGACGACGCGGCGGTCAAGCGGGCCGTCAAAGCGGCCTCCCTGGGTAACGCCATGGAGTGGTTCGACTTCGGGATCTACTCCTACCTGGCCGTGACGATCGGACACGTGTTCTTCCCGTCCGGGAACGAGACCACGCAGCTCCTCTCCTCCTTCGCGACCTTCGCGGTCGCCTTCCTCGTACGGCCGCTCGGCGGCATGTTCTTCGGCCCGATGGGCGACAAGGTCGGCCGCAAGAAGGTCCTCGCGCTGACGATGATCCTGATGGCGGTCAGCACCTTCGCCATCGGCCTGATCCCGTCCCACGAGACGATCGGCATCGGGGCGGCGGCCCTGCTGATCTTCTTCCGGATGCTCCAGGGCTTCTCCACCGGCGGCGAGTACGGCGGCGCCTCGACGTTCATCGCCGAGTACGCCCCCGACAAGCGGCGCGGCTTCTTCGGCAGCTTCCTGGAGTTCGGCACCCTGGCCGGCTACGTCGGCGCGGCCGGCCTCGTGACGGCCCTGTACGCCCTCCTGAACGACGCGCAGATGGAGGCCTGGGGGTGGAGGATCCCCTTCCTCGTCGCGGGCCCGCTGGGCCTGGTCGGCCTCTACCTGCGACTGCGCCTGGACGAGACCCCGGCCTTCCAGAAGCTGGAGGGCGGCACCGCCCACGCGACCGAGGCGGCGGACCACGTCGAGTCCACGGCCAAGGGCGACCTCGCGAAGATCTTCCGGCAGTACTGGCCGACGCTGATCCTCTGCATCTGCCTGGTCGGCGCGTACAACATCACCGACTACATGCTGCTGTCGTACATGCCGACGTACCTCTCCGACGAGCTCGGCTACAGCGAGACCCACGGTCTGCTGATCCTGCTGGCGGTGATGGTCTTCCTGATGACGATCATCAGCCAGGTCGGCAAGCTGTCCGACCGCTTCGGCCGCAAACCGCTGCTGATGACCGGCATGCTCGGCTTCCTCTTCCTCTCCCTCCCCGCGTTCCTCCTCATCCGGGTGGACGGCATCCTCCCGATCACCATCGGCATGCTGATGCTGGGACTCTCCCTCGTCTGCATGCTCGGCACGATGTCGGCGGCGCTCCCGGCCCTGTTCCCGACGAACGTCCGCTACGGATCCCTGTCCGTCGGCTACAACCTCTCCGCGTCGATCTTCGGCGGCACGACCCCGCTGGTGATCACGGCCCTGATCAGCTGGACCGGCTCCAACCTGATGCCCGCGTACTACGCGATGGCGGCGGCGCTGGTCGGCCTGATCGCGGTCGCCTGCATGAAGGAGACGGCCCAGCAGCCGCTGATCGGCTCCCCGCCGTCGGTCGAGACGGACGAGGAAGCCGCGGAACTGGTCCAGTCCCAGGCCCCGGACCCGAAGTTCTGACCCCGGTCCCTCCCGGCCGCCTCGGGCCGCCTTCCTCGGAGGAACGGCCCGTACCGCTCGCGTCGAGCGGTACGGGCCGTTCCGCGTTCCCACCGGATTCCGGGCGTGACTGTCCGATAAACGGTTCGTTACTCCGTACGAGGTCGCGAACGCGCGGCCGGAACGGAGGGGGTCATGGGGTCGGTCCGCTACACGCGCGAGGTCCTGGAAGAGGCGGCGCGCAGGTCCACGAACGCGACAGACGCGGTGCGGTGGTGCGGCGGTGAACCGACGCCCGGCAGCCGACGCTACCTGCGCAAGAAGATGTCGGATGCGGGCGTGGACATCTCGCACTTCGCCACCACCCGGGTACGCCACACGGAAGAAACGCTCCGCGAGTTGGTCGCCCTCTCCACAAGCGTGGCCGAAGTGGTGCGCCGCCTGGGCATCAACCCGGTCGGCGGCAACCAGGCACACATCGGCCGCCGCATCGCCGTGCTGGGGATCGACATCTCGCACTTCGCTCCGGCGGGTCCCGGCAGACGCGGCGCCAAGGCCTCGAAGGACAGTTCCCTGGTACTCCGCACGCCGTCGGAAGGCAGAACCCCCGGGGAACGGCTGCGTCGAGACCTCACACGCCGGGGCGTCGAGCACGCGTGCGTCGAATGCGGCAACAGCGGGGAGTGGCTCGGACAACCGCTCCGGCTCGAAGTGGACCACGTCAACGGCGAGTGGTGGGACAACCGCCCGGAAAACCTTCGCCTGCTCTGCCCCAACTGCCACGCCGCAACGAACACTTACCGAGGCCGCAGGCGCAGGAGCGCGACATGAGCGCCACGTACCCGCGCGATCTGCTGGAGCGCACCGCCGCGGCAGCGAGCAGCCTCGTCGACGTCCTGCGCCGCCTGGACGCGCCCCTGGGCTGCCGATCGCTCCGCTACGTACGCGACCGCCTCGCGCACTACGGCATCGACACGTCCCACTTCGTCGAGGAGAGTCTCCCCGCGCGAGAGCACTGCCGGTATCCGCCGGAGGTGCTCGCCGAAGCCGCCGCCCGCTCGTACAGCATCAGGGAGATGTTCACGCACATGGGCCTGCCGCCGAGCGAGAGCCCGTACGGCTACCTGCGCAGGAGGTTGGACCGGCTCGGCATCGACACCTCTCACTTCACCAGCGGACGCAGGTACGGAACGGGCCCCACGCCGCGTACCGCACTCACCGAGGCGGTCGCCGCTTCCCGCAGTCTGGCCGGCGTTCTGCGGGCCTTGGGGCTGGGCGACGGCAACACCGCTCGCGCTCGGGTGAAGCGGGACATCGAGACGTACGGGTTGTCCACGGCCCACTTCACCGGACAGGCCCACGGCCGCGGCACGCGCTCCCCGAGCCGCAAGACGGCGGCACAGACACTTCGGCGTCTGGACACCGGAGCCTCCCGGACGAAAACGGCTCAGCTGCGGCGAGCCCTGGATGACATCGGAGTGCCGCACGCCTGCGCGAACTGCGGCACCGGCGACACCTGGCGGGGCAGACGGCTCGTCCTGGAGATCGACCACATCAACGGCGACCGGCTCGACAACCGCCGCGAAAACCTCCGATACCTGTGCCCCTCGTGCCACAGCCAGACGCGAACGTTCTCGAAGACGCGCGGGCTCGCACAGTAGAGTGGGGCGCGCGGGTCCGTACCCCAGCTGGCCTAGAGGGCGCCGGTTTAGGTCCGGTGTGTCGTGGGTTCGAGTCCCACCGGGCCCACAGGTGCAGGGCGGCTGCCCCCTTCGTTTCGAAGGGGGCAGCCGCCCGCGCTGTTGTCACCCCGCCAACTCCCGCACCACCGGCACCAACGCCCGGAACGCCTGCCCCCGGTGGCTGATCGCGTTCTTCTCCGCCGGGGTCAGCTCCGCACAGGTGCGGGTCTCGCCCTCCGGCTGGAGGATCGGGTCGTAGCCGAAGCCGTTCGTGCCCGACGGGGTGTGGCGCAGGACGCCGTTCAGGCGGCCCTCGACCACCCGTTCCGTGCCGTCGGGGAGGGCCAGGGCGGCGGCGCAGGCGAAGTACGCGCCGCGGTGTTCGTCGGCGATGTCGCCGAGTTGGGCCAGGAGCAGGTTCAGGTTGGCCTCGTCGTCGCCGTGGGTGCCGGACCAGCGGGCCGAGAAGATGCCGGGGGCGCCGCCGAGGACGTCCACGCAGAGGCCGGAGTCGTCGGCGACGGCGGGGAGGCCGGTGGCGCGGGCCAGGGCGTGGGCCTTGAGGAGCGCGTTCTCGGCGAAGGTGACGCCGGTCTCCTTGACGTCGGGGATGTCGGGGTACGCGTCCGCGCCGACGAGGTCGAGGTCGAGTCCCGCGTCGGCGAGGATGGCGTGCAGTTCGGTGATTTTCCCGGCGTTGCGGGTGGCGAGGATCAGGCGCTTCATGGGGCGATTATCGCCCGGGGCCGCCCGGGCGGGCCGTGGCGCCCGCCCCGTGACGCCGTCGATCGGGCGGGGGCCGCCTCGGTCCTGTCGTCGAACTGCCGTCGTCGCCCGCAGGGCGGCCCCGCGGGGCAGGCGGCAGTGTGACGCCAGGGCCTACGGGCTGCAGACCTTGCCGATCTCCGTCGCCGCGTCGGTCACCGGGGTGATGTCGGGGGTGGCGTCGCCGCCCTCGATGGACGTGCGGACGCTGGTGACGCCTGCCTGGAGGTCGTCGACGGCCTTGGAGAGGTCGGCGTTGTCCGTGGTGTCGTCGAGCTTCTTCAGCTCGCGGTCGATCTCGTCCAGGGACTCGGAGGCCTGGGTGACGTCCTCGGAGGCGTTGGAGACGGCCTGCTGGAGGTTGTTGACGCTGGTGGCGATGGCGTCGGCGGTGCGGACGCAGTCGAGCGCCTTGTCGAGGCCGGCGCAGCCCGCGGCCGTGGTCAGCGTCAGCAGGGTGGCGGCGGTGGCGAGTGCGATACGTCGGTGGCGGCGCGATGCCATGGTTCGGTCCCTCCCCGGGGATCGTTACGTGGACGGACGCACGGTTCGACCCGTGCGCCCGTATCCGTAACGACGCTCTGCGGTGCGTATTTGGTTGCTTCTTTACCCGCGGGAGGGTGGTGCTCACGCGTCCTGGGTGCGAACGAGCGCGTCGCGCTGGAGGGCGGCGAGGTCGACGCAGCCGGCGGTGGCGAGGTCGAGGAGCGCGCCGAGCTCCTTGCGGTCGAAGGGGGCGCCCTCGGCGGTGCCCTGGACCTCGACGAAGCGGCCGTCGCCGGTGCAGACGACGTTCATGTCGGTCTCGGCGCGGACGTCCTCCTCGTAGCAGAGGTCGAGGAGGGGGGTGCCGTCGACGATGCCGACGCTGATGGCGGCGACGGTGTCGGTGAGCGGCTTGCGGCCGGCCTTGACGATCTTCTTGCCCTGGGCCCAGGCGACGGCGTCGGCGAGGGCGACGTAGGCGCCGGTGATGGCGGCCGTGCGGGTGCCGCCGTCGGCCTGGAGGACGTCGCAGTCCAGGACGATGGTGTTCTCGCCGAGGGCCTTGCAGTCGATGACGGCGCGCAGGGAACGGCCGATCAGGCGGCTGATCTCGTGGGTGCGTCCGCCGATCTTGCCGCGTACGGCTTCGCGGTCGCCGCGGGTGTTGGTGGAGCGGGGCAGCATGGAGTACTCGGCGGTGACCCAGCCCTCGCCGCTGCCCTTGCGCCAGCGCGGGACGCCTTCGGTGACGGAGGCGGTGCAGAAGACCTTGGTGTCGCCGAAGGAGATGAGGACTGAGCCCTCGGCGTGCTTGCTCCAGCCGCGTTCGATGGTGACGGGGCGGAGCTGTTCGGGGGTGCGGCCGTCGATGCGAGACATGGGGCCGACTTTATCCGGTGGCGGGGGTGGCTCCGTTCGGGTGCGGCGCCGGGTGGGGTGGGGGTGCGGCGGGGGGTCGGGTGGGGTGGGCGCGCGGGAGGCGCGGCGCCGGGTGCCGGGTGGGGCCGCGTGGGCGGGCGGGTCGGAGCGCGGCGCGGGCCCCGTCCTCCGGTGGGGAGGGCGGGGCCCGTGGTTTCCGGCGTGGGGTCAGCCGGTCACATCATGTCTTCGATGTCGGCGGCGATGGGGTCCGCGTCGGTGCCGATGACGACCTGGATCGCGGTGCCCATCTTGACGACGCCGTGGGCGCCGGCGGCCTTGAGGGCGGCCTCGTCGACCTTCTCGGGGTCGTGGACCTCGGTGCGGAGGCGGGTGATGCAGCCTTCGATCTCGTCGATGTTGTCGATACCGCCGAGCCCGGCGACGATCTTCTCAGCCTTGGTGGCCATGTCCTTCTCCCTGTTTCACGCGCAGACGGCCGCCCGCTGCGGGTCCGTTTCGTCACGGTAACGCACGGTTGGCCCAACTTCACGGGCGGGTAACCCGACGATCCCGAAAGATGACGATCACCGGCGCCCTGCCTTCGGGACGGACCCCGGTCCGTGACGCAACTGGTCTACACCAGTTTGCAACGACCGCCAAACGTGAAGTGTTCCGGGAGGACGCCCATGAGTTCGAGCGCCGCTGCGGCCCCGCAGCAGAAATGGTGGAACGGACCGGTCCAGGGGCTCCAGAAGGTCGGGCGGAGCCTTCAGCTCCCGGTGGCCGTCCTCCCCGCCGCCGGGCTGCTCGTCAGCCTCGGCAACCTCTTCAGCTCCTACCTGCACGGCGCCTTCTGGGACAAGACGTCCAAGGTCCTGCTCAACGGCGGCGGCGCGATCCTCGACGGCGAGCTCGGTCTGCCGCTGCTGTTCTGCATCGGTGTGGCCATCGGTTTCGCGAAGAAGGCGGACGGTTCCACCGCGCTGGCGGCCGTCGTCGGCTTCCTGGTCTACCGGGGGGTGCTGACCGCCTTCCCCATCGACGGCACCGTGACCGAGGAGCTTCCCGACGGTGAGCCGCAGAACCCCGGCGTGCTCGGCGGCATCCTCATCGGCCTGCTGACCGCCGTCGTCTGGCAGCGGTTCCACCGCACCAAGCTGGTCGACTGGCTCGGGTTCTTCAACGGGCGGCGGCTGGTGCCGATCCTGATGGCGTTCCTCTGCGTGATCCTCGGCGTGCTGTTCGGTCTGCTGTGGCAGCCGGTGGGCGACGGACTGACCTGGTTCTCCAAGCAGCTGATCGACCTCGGCTCCTGGGGTGCGGCGATCTTCGGCTTCGCAAACAGGTTGCTGATCCCGATCGGCATGCATCAGTTCCTGAACACGTTCTTCTGGTTCCAGGCGGGCGAGTACACCGGAACGGACGGCCAGACCGTGCAGGGCGACATCTCCCGGTTCTTCGCCGGGGACCCGACGGCCGGTCAGTTCACCTCGGGCTTCTTCCCGATCATGATGTTCGGCCTGCCGGCCGCCGCGCTCGCCATCACCCACTGCGCGCGGCCCGAACGCCGCAAGGAAGTGGCGGGCCTGATGGTCTCGGTGGCACTGACCTCGTTCGTCACGGGCGTGACGGAGCCGATCGAGTTCTCGTTCATGTTCGTCGCGCCGCTGCTGTACGGCGTGCACGCGGTGCTCACCGGGGCGTCGATGGGCATCACCTGGCTGCTGGGGGTGCACGCGGGGTTCAGCTTCTCGGCCGGGTTGATCGACTACGTCGTCAACTGGCATCTGGATACGAAACCCTGGCTGATCATCCCGATCGGCGCGTGCTTCGCGGTCGTCTACTACGTGGTCTTCCGTTTCGCGATCACCAAGTTCGACCTCAAGACACCCGGGCGAGAACCGGAGGAGATCGAGAAGGAGATCGAGAAGGACCTCACGAAGTAGCGCCGAACGGCGGGACGCCGGGGTTGCGAGCCCGGCGCGGACGGCACGTACGAGGCCCCCGGACCACCTGGTCCGGGGGCCTTCGGCATGTCACCGAAAGTGCCGGATCTGCTACTGCGAATAAGCAGGTAATTGCAGGTTCCTTATCTAACCCTCACCGTGCTAAAACTGGTCTACACCACTGAGTGGTCCAGACCACGGCTGTCTGCCGGCGTCTGTCGAGTCGCCGCCTCCCCACATCAACGACCTGGGCGGCACCGTGTCCCATGGAGGAAGTTGATGACCACGGCTGAGACCGCACCCGCGGCCGAGAAGAAGAAGGGCGCCGGCGCGATGGCCGTCATGCAGCGCATCGGCCGCAGCCTCATGCTGCCGGTCGCCGTGCTGCCGGCCGCCGCACTCCTGGTCCGCCTCGGCAATGACGACATGCTGGGCCGCGAGACGTTCCCGACCGTCATAACGAAGCTCGCCGGCTACATGTCCGCGGGCGGCAACGCGCTCCTCGACAACATGGCGCTGCTGTTCGCGGTCGGCATCGCCATCGGCTTCGCCAAGAAGTCGGACGGCTCCACCGCCCTCGCGGCCGTCACCGGCTACCTGGTCTTCCAGAAGGTGCTCGCCACCTTCACGGACGGCAGCCTGCCGCAGAAGGCCACCGTGGTCGACGACAAGATCGTCATGGTCGACGCCCCCGTCAACGCCGGTGTCCTCGGCGGTGTCGTGATGGGCATCGTGGTGGCCCTGCTCTACCAGAAGTTCTACCGGACCAAGCTGCCCGACTGGGCGGGCTTCTTCAGCGGCCGTCGGCTGGTCCCGATCCTCTCCGCCTTCGCGGGTCTGCTCATCGGTATCGTCTTCGGTCTGATCTGGCCGGTCCTCGGCGCGGGTCTGCACAACTTCGGCGAGTGGCTGGTCGGCTCCGGCGCGGTCGGCGCGGGCATCTTCGGTGTGGCCAACCGTGCGCTGATCCCGGTCGGCATGCACCACCTGCTCAACTCCTTCCCGTGGTTCCAGGCGGGCGAGTACAACGGCAAGAACGGTGACATCGCCCGCTTCCTGGAGGGCGACCCGACCGCCGGACAGTTCATGACCGGCTTCTTCCCGATCATGATGTTCGCCCTCCCGGCGGCCTGCCTCGCGATCGTCCACTGCGCCCGCCCCGAGCGCCGCAAGGTCGTCGGCGGCATGATGTTCTCGCTCGCGCTGACCTCGTTCGTCACCGGTGTGACCGAGCCGATCGAGTTCACCTTCATGTTCGTCGCCCCGGTGCTGTACGCGATCCACGCGGTGCTGACCGGTGTGTCGATGGCCCTGACCTGGGCGCTCGGCATGAAGGACGGCTTCGGCTTCTCGGCCGGTCTGGTCGACTTCCTGCTGAACCTCGGCATCGCGTCGAAGCCCTGGCTGCTGGTCCTGGTCGGCCTCTGCTTCGCGGCGGTCTACTACGTGGTCTTCCGCTTCGCGATCACCAAGTTCAACCTGCCGACCCCGGGCCGGGAGTCGGACGAGGAGCTCGCCGAGCTCCAGAAGGCCGAGGCGAAGTAGCCTCCGCCGCGCCCGTACGCCGAAGCCCCCGCCCCGAGGACGTCTTCCGGGGGGCGGGGGCTTCGGCGTATCCGCCGTCGGCGGGCTCAGACCTCGTACACCGCGCCCGGGGCCGCCAGTTCCACCGGGCCCGGGTAGACGGCACGGGCGTCGGCGGCGTTGCGGTCGGCGTCGGTCCACGGCGGGATGTGGGTGAGGACGAGCCGGCGCGCTCCGGCGCGGGCCGCCGCCTCGCCGGCCTCGCGGCCGTTGAGGTGCAGGTCCGGGATGTCCTCCTTGCCGTCGACGAACGACGCCTCGCAGAGGAAGAGGTCCGCGTCCCGGGCCAGGTCCTCCAGGGCGTCGCAGGTCCCCGTGTCGCCGGAGTAGGCGAGGACGGAGCCGCCGTGCTCGACCCGGATGCCGAAGGCGTCGACGGGGTGGCGGAGCTTCTCCGTACGGACCGTGAAGGGGCCGATCTCGAAGGACTGCGACGTGAGGGTGTGGAAGTCGAAGACCTCGCTCATCGCCTGTTCGGAGGGGGTGTCGCCGTGGGCGGCGGTCAGACGCTGCTCGGTGCCCTCGGGTCCGTAGACCGGGAGGGGGACGGGGCGGGCGCCGTCGTGGCGGTAGTAGCGCACGACGAAGTACGCGCACATGTCGATGAAGTGGTCGACGTGCAGATGGCTGAGGAAGATCGCGTCGAGGTCGTAGAGACCGACGTGGCGCTGCAGCTCGCCGAGGGCGCCGTTGCCCATGTCGAGGAGCAGCCGGAAGCCGTCGGCCTCTACGAGGTAGCTCGAGCATGCCGAACCCGTGGAGGGGAACGAGCCGGAGCAGCCGACGACGGTGAGCTTCATGGAGCGTGAACCTCCGGTACGCGGGAACGGGGAGGGTTCGAGCGATTCCGCCGGAGCTTCGTGCGCGCCCTGCGGAATGGGTTCTGCGGTTCGTCGAGCGTAAGGCGCGAAACTCCACGTCGCTCCTTTGCTGCCCTCCGTTGTGGGGGAACTCACCTGCTCTGTCACCGGTTCGATGGAAGCGCGCCCACCGGCCGCCCGGTCGTGCCCGGTCCGGCCGCCGGTACGGTCGGGGGATGAACACGTTCTGGTGGGTGGCGCTGGTCGCCGTGGTTCTGCTGGCGCTCGTGGCCGCGGTGGTGGACGGCCGGGGGCGTTCGGACCGGGGCCCCCGGTCGCGCCGGTCGGGTCGGCCGGCGGGGTCGGTCCGGCCGCCGTCGCGGCCGTCGCGCCCGTCCGGTCCGGACGGGCGGGGGGAGGGGCGTGCGCCTCGGGCCGGTGAGGTGTGGTGGGCCGATGTGCCGTACGAGGACGGGCCCGGGTCGAAGGACCGGCCGTGTCTGGTGATCTCGGTGCGGGGGCGGGGCCGGGGTCGCACGGCCCTGGTCGCGAAGATCACCAGCAAGCATCACGAGGAGCGGCCCGGGGTGATCGCGTTGCCGTCGGGGACGGTCGGGGACCGGCGGGGGCGGCAGAGCTTCCTGGAGACGGACGAGCTGCGGGAGGTCCGGTTCGTCGCGTTCCGGCGGCGGGTGGGGGCCGTGGATCCGGAGCTGTGGGAGCGGGTGCGCGGGCTGGGAGCGGGGTGAGGGGCGGGGCCCGTCCGGGGTGCTGCCCCGGGCCGGCCCGTCCGGGGTGCTGCCCCGGGCCCCGCTCCTCAGGGGCCGGAGGGGCTTGAGGGATGTCCGGGACCGGCGGACGGGCCGGTGCGGCCCGGGCCGGTGGAGCGGACGTCCTCGGACGCCGGGTCCGCCGGGGCCGGCCCGGGCCCCCGGCAAGGACGTCGTCGGACGCCGGACGGCCGGAGGGGTGCGCCCGGGCAGGGGTGTCCGGGCTCGGCTCGGACGGCCCGGCCCGGGTGCGGGGTCACGCCCAGAGCTGGCCCTGGAGGGTCTCGATGGCCGCTTCTGTCGTCTCGGCCGTGTAGACGCCCGTCGACAGGTACTTCCAGCCGCCGTCCGCGACGACGAAGACGATGTCGGCGCTCTCCCCCGCCTTGACCGCCTTGTTGCCCACGCCGATCGCGGCGTGGAGGGCGGCGCCGGTGGAGACGCCCGCGAAGATACCCTCCTGCTGGAGGAGTTCGCGGGTGCGGGTGACCGCGTCGGCGGAGCCCACGGAGAAGCGGGTGGTGAGGACCGAGGCGTCGTAGAGCTCGGGGACGAAGCCCTCGTCGAGGTTGCGCAGGCCGTAGACCAGGTCGTCGTAGCGCGGTTCGGCCGCGACGATCTGGATACCGGGGCGGTTCTCGCGGAGGTAGCGGCCGACGCCCATGAGAGTGCCGGTGGTGCCGAGGCCGGCGACGAAGTGCGTGATGGACGGGAGGTCGGTGAGGATCTCCGGTCCGGTGGTGGTGTAGTGGGCGCCCGCGTTGTCGGGGTTGCCGTACTGGTAGAGCATCACCCAGTCCGGGTGCTCGGCCGACAGTTCCTTCGCGACGCGGACGGCGGTGTTGGAGCCGCCCGCGGCCGGGGAGGAGATGATCTCGGCGCCCCACATGGCGAGCAGGTCGCGTCGTTCCTGGGAGGTGTTCTCCGGCATGACGCAGACGATGCGGTAGCCCTTGAGCTTGGCCGCCATGGCCAGCGAGATGCCGGTGTTGCCGCTGGTGGGCTCCAGGATGGTGCAGCCGGGGGTGAGCCGGCCGTCCTTCTCGGCCTGTTCGACCATGTGGAGCGCGGGGCGGTCCTTGATCGAGCCGGTGGGGTTGCGGTCCTCCAGCTTGGCCCAGATCCGGACGTCCTCGGACGGGGACAGCCGGGGCAGACGCACCAGAGGTGTGTTGCCCACGGCTGCCAGCGGGGAGTCGTACCGCATCAGCGCATGCCGCCGGCGACGGCCGGGAGGATGGTGACGTTGTCGCCGTCGCTGAGCTTGGTGGAGATGCCGTCGAGGAAGCGGACGTCCTCGTCGTTGAGGTAGACGTTCACGAAGCGGCGGAGCTGGTCGCCGTCGACGATGCGCTCACGGATGCCGGTGTGGCGGCTCTCCAGGTCGGCGAAGAGGTCGGCGAGGGTGTCCCCGTTGCCTTCGACGGCCTTGGCGCCGTCGGTGTAGGTGCGGAGGATGGTCGGGATGCGGACCTCGATGGCCATGGCGTGGGCTCCTGTCGAAAGCGGGGAGGTGGCGTGGGGCGCGCGTTTCTGCCCCCGCGCAGGGGGTGGTGCGTGTGGGTGGGCGCGCGGACCGCGGCTCAGGCCGGGCGGCTCACGGGCAGGCTGGGGCGGGACAGATCGCGCTGGCGAGCCTGCACAGGTCGACGTGCAGCCGCGCGACGAGCAGCGTGCCCGGCGTCTTGTTGCTCACGTCATGGGGAACCATGCGGGCATCGTATCGATTCCCTGTGCGGAAACCCGAGTGTGATCCCACATCGTGGATGGTGAGCGACCGCTATATGGACAGAGTGGCGTGGGTGGGCCCTTCCGGCAGGTAGACGACGGTGGGTGCGCCGGTCTTCGGGTGGGTGCTGACCTCGGCGGCGACGCCGTACACGTCGCCCAGCAGTTCGGCCGTGAGGACCTCTTCGGGGGTGCCGGAGGCGACGACGCGGCCGTCCTTGAGGACGTAGAGGCGGTCGCAGTAGTACGCGGCGAGGTTGAGGTCGTGCAGGGCGAGGAGGTTGGTGGTGCCCAGCTCGCGGACCAGGGAGAGGATCTCCAGCTGGTAGCGGATGTCCAGGTGGTTGGTCGGCTCGTCCAGGACGACGAGCGAGGGCTGCTGGACCAGGGCGCGGGCGACCAGGGCGCGCTGGCGTTCGCCGCCGGAGAGGGAGGCGAACGTACGGGGTTCGAGTGCGGCGATGCCGACCCGGGCGAGGGCCCCGGTGACCAGGGCGGTGTCGGCGGCGGTGTCCGCCTCCCAGAACCGCTTGTGCGGGGCGCGGCCCATCGCGACGACCTGGCCGACGGTGAGCTCGAAGCCGGCGTGGCCGTCCTGCGGGACGGTGGCGATGCGCTGGGCGCGGGCCTTCACGGGGAGGGCGGCGAGGTCGTCGCCGTCGAGGAGGACGCGTCCGTGGGTGGGGCGCAGGGTGCCGTAGACGCAGCGCAGGAGGGTGGTCTTGCCGCTGCCGTTGGGGCCGACGAGGCCGACGGTCTCGCCGTCGGCGGCGGTGAGGTCGACGGCGTCGACCAGGTGGCGGCCCTCGCCGGTCCCGTACGAGAGGCCCTCGGTGCGCAGGGTGGTCATGGGCGGGCTCCCTCAGCCGTGCGTACGGTCGTCGTGGGGGTGCTCCGGACCGGAAGAGGCCTCGTGCGGGGGCTCCTTGCGGCGGGCCTCGTGCCGGTGTTCCCTCGGCTCGGAGGTACGGGCCTCATGCCGGTGCTCCTTCCGGCCTGCGCCGCAGCATCCAGAGGAAGAACGGGCCGCCGGTCAGCGCGGTGAGCACCCCGACCGGGATGTCCTGCGGGGCGGCGAGCGTGCGGGCGGCCAGGTCGGCGAGGACCAGGAACACCGCCCCGCCGAGGGCGACGACCGGGAGGAGGGCGCGGTGTGCGGCGCCGACGGCCATCCGGGCCATGTGCGGGACCATCAGGCCGACGAAGCCGATCGCCCCGCTGTACGCGACGAGCGCCCCGGTCATCAGGGAGGCGAGGACGAAGACGGCGGCCCGGAAGCGGGCGGTGTCGAGGCCGAGGACGGTCGCGCCCTCCTCCCCCACCAGGAGCAGGTCGAGGGGGCGGGCCAGGGTGATCAGGACGGCGGTGCCGGCGACCAGGGTGACCGTGGGGAGCGCGAGCATGTCCCAGCGGGCCGCGCCGAGGCCGCCGAGGGTCCAGTAGAGGACTTCCTGGAGGTGGTCGGCGCGGGCGGAGGTGACCAGGATCAGGCTGGTCAGGGCGGACAGGACGTAGGAGACGGCGACTCCGGCGAGGACGAGCCGGTTGGTGGTGAGGCCTCCCCCGCCGCGCGCCAGGGTGTAGACGAGGAGCAGGGAGAGCAGGGCGCCGGCGAAGGCGGCGGCGGGGATCGTGACGGTGGTGGCGAGGGTGGCGCCGATGCCGAGGACGATCACGAGGACGGCCCCGGTGGAGGCCCCGGAGGAGACGCCGAGGAGGAAGGGGTCGGCGAGCTGGTTGCGGACGAGGGCCTGGAGGACGGTGCCGATGACGGCGAGTCCGGCGCCGACGACGATGCCGAGCAGTACCCGGGGCAGCCGGACGTCCAGGACGATCGTGCGGAAGGGGCTCGCGTCCGCCCGCCCGGTCAGGATGTCGAGGACCTGGCCGGGCGGGATGCGGACGGAGCCGAGGGCGAGCGCGGCGAGCACGGCGGCGGCGAGGAGCACGGCGAGGGCGCCGAGCACCAGGGTGTAGCGGAGCGGCCGCCGCGGTGCGGGGGTGCGGCAGCTCACGGGGTGGTGGCCCCCGGGTGGAGCTGGGCGGCGAGCTTCTCGACGGCGGCGGGGACGCGGACGCCGAGGACGGCGTCGGAGAGCGGCATGACCGCGAAGCGCTTGTTCTTGATGGCGGGGACGTCGGCGAGGGCCGGGTCGGTGAGGAGGCGCTTCTTCTTCTGTTCGACGGTGGTGGCCCCGTAGTCGTAGATCACGATGACCTCGGGCTTGCGGTCGACGACGTTCTCCCAGGAGGCGTCGCCGAAGGGCTTGTCGAGGTCGGCGAAGACGTTGGTGCCGCCGGCGCGCTCGATCAGTTCGTTGCCGATGCCCTCGCCGCCCGCGGTGAAGGCGGTCTTGTCGCCGCTGTCGTAGACGAAGACGGGGACGGGCTTCAGGCCGGCGAGCTTCTTCGCGGTGGCGGCGTTGTCGGCCTTGGCCTCCTTGATCCAGGCCTCGGCGCGGTCGGGGACGCCGAAGGTGCGGCCGACCTCGCGGATCTCCTCGTAGAGGGTGTCCATGGGCTGGTCGCCCTCGGTGCAGCTCTCGGTGTTGAGGCGGGTCTCGATGCCGGACTTCTTCAGTGCCTCGCGGCCGCGGCCGTCGGCCGCGGTGAAGGCGCTGCTGTAGCCGCCGTAGACGAAGTCGGGATCGGCGGCGAGGACCTGCTCGTAGGAGGGGTACTCCTTGGCGATGACCGGGACGGAGGCGTAGTCCTGCGCGTACTTCGGCAGGACCTGGTCGTCGAGGTAGGCGGTGCCGACGAGGGACTTCTTCAGGCCCAGTTCCAGCATGATCTCGGTGACGTGCTGGTTCATGGTGACGACGCGCTCGGGCGGGGCCTCGAACGTGGTGGTGACGCCGCAGTTCTTCACGGTGTACGGGAATCCGTCGCTCCTGGCGTCCGCCGTGTCGCCGGTGGCGGCGTCGCCGTCGGCGGAGGAGGTGGAGCAGGCGGTGAGGGCGAGCGGGAGCAGCACGGCGGCGGCTATGAGCGCGGGGGTGCGCCGGGACATGGCGAGGCCTCTCCGGGGGATTTCCGCGTCCCCTGGTCGATGCGAGAAGGCGGCGGGCCAGTTCCTGACTTCCGGGCCGCCCTCCGGTGCGACGTCTTCCGCTGGGGAGTCGTCCGCGTGGGAGGGGGCCCGGTCACAGTGGCGGGACCGTGCCGGATTCGCACCGGCTTCCTGGTTTCCTGCTGCCTTGATGGGTCTGGGGGCAGTGTGCCAGACCCGTGCGGGGGGCCTGCGGCCCGCCCTGGTGGGTCAGTACGCGTCGACGACCTGCACGTCTTCCTCGGTGATCTCGCCGTCCACGATGCGGAACGAGCGGAACTGGAAGGGTCCGGCGTCGTCGGTGTCGGCGGTGGAGACCAGGACGTAGTGGGCGCCGGGTTCGTTGGCGTAGGTGACGTCGGTGCGGGAGGGGTAGGCCTCGGTCGCGGTGTGCGAGTGGTAGACGATCACGGGCTCCTCGTCGCGGTCGTCCATCTCGCGGTAGAGCTTGAGGAGGTCGGCCGAGTCGAACTCGTAGAACGTGGGCGAGCGGGCGGCGTTGAGCATCGGGATGAAGCGCTCGGGGCGGTCCGTCCCGGCCGGGCCCGCGACCACTCCGCACGCCTCGTCGGGGTGGTCGGCGCGGGAGTGGGCGACGATCTGGTCGTGGAGCGTCTGGGTGATGGTCAGCATGGCGCCAGGATAAGCAGCGGGCCCTCGCGTACCGGTGGGTGGTACGCGGGGGCCCGCATGCTGGACGCGTCGGCCGTTGGGGCGGCCGGGACGGTCCGGGAGGGGGCGGTGTGGGGCCCGCCCCGGGGTCACGGGGTCAGTGGGTGCCGGTGGTGGTCTTCTCCGGGGTGCGGGTCCGGAGCGCCCGGTAGGAGACAAAGAGGATGAGCGCCCACAGCGGTGCGCAGTAGAGCGAGATCCTGGCGTCCTTGTCGATCGCCATCATCACGATGACCATGCCGATGAACAGGAGGGCGAACCAGCTCGTGTACGGGGCTCCGGGGGCCTTGAACGAGGACTGCGGCAGCAGGCCGGCGTCGGCCTTGCGGCGGTAGCGGATCTGGCTGATGAGGATCATGATCCAGGCCCACATGCCGGAGATGGTGGCGAAGGAGACGACGTAGTTGAACGCCTCGCCCGGCCACTGGTAGTTGATCCCGACGCCGACGAGCATCAGGGCGGCGGAGAAGGTGGTGCCGACCAGCGGCAGGCCGTTCTTCGTCAGCTTGGTGAAGGCGCGGGGGCCCTGGCCGTTGAGGGCGAGGTCGCGGAGCATACGGCCGGTGGAGTACATGCCGGAGTTGCAGGAGGAGAGCGCCGCGGTGAGGACGACGAAGTTGACGATGGCCGCGCCGACGCCGAACCCCATCTCCTCGAAGGCCTTCACGAACGGGGAGACGCCGGGCTTGAAGGTGGACCAGGGCACGACCGAGAGGATCATGATCAGCGCGCCGACGTAGAAGACGGCGATGCGCCACGGCACGGTGTTGATGGCCTTGGGCAGCACGGTCTTGGGGTCCTTGGACTCCCCCGCGGTGACGCCGACGAGTTCCACGGCGAGGAAGGCGAACATGACGATCTGGAGGGTCATGAGCGTGCCGGTGATGCCGTTGGGGAAGAAGCCGCCGTCGTTCCAGAGGTTGGCGACGGTCGCGGTGTCGCCGGCGTCGGAGAATCCGACGGTGAGGACGCCCGCGCAGATCAGGATCATGCCGATGATGGCGGTGACCTTGACCATGGAGAACCAGAACTCCAGCTCACCGAAAAGCTTCACGGAGATCAGGTTGGCGCCGTACAGAATGACGGTGAAGACGAGCGCGGACAGCCACTGGGGAATGTTCCACCAGTACGTCATATAGGTGGCGGCGGCGGTGACTTCGGTGATTCCGGTGACGACCCAGAACAGCCAGTAGGTCCAGCCGGTCACGAATCCGAAGAACGGGCCGATGAATTCCCGGGCGTACTCCGAGAAGGAGCCGGAGACCGGGCGGTACATGAGGAGTTCGCCGAGGGCCCGCATGATGAAGAAGATGACCAGGCCCGCGATGACGTAGGCCAGGATGAGGCTGGGCCCGGCCCGGTCGATGGCTTTGCCCGCGCCGAGGAAGAGCCCGGTGCCGATGGCTCCGCCGATGGCGATCATCTGGATCTGACGAGCGCCCAGACCGCGCTGGTATCCCTCGCCACCGGTCCCGGTGTCGCCACCGGGCCGACCCTTGTCGACCTGTCCCTCGTCGACCTGCGCCGATGTCATGGTGATGCGCCTTTCTCCACGCCGATCCGCGCCTCACAAGGCAGCGGATCAGGTCCTGATCCCCCCGGATATGGATGGAGTGCCGCCGGCGTTCGGCCGGTTTGCGGCGCCCCCGGGAACAGGGGTGGCGTCCCCGGGCGGTCGTGAAGATTTATCACGGCCGTCACGGGACACGGTGGGACATTCTGTGGCGCACGACACAGGAAAAAGCGGGCAAGGGGTTCTGTCCGGCACGAAAAGGCCGGATCACTTGGTGCGATCGTTATGCGGATCTGAGCGTCCGTTGAGCGAACGGAGGGCGCCCCCCGGCGTGGCGGGGGGCGCCCTCCGTGTTCACGGCATCCCGGTTCTCGGGCTCGCGGTATTACGGCCTTACGGCATGAGTGCCTCGACGAGCGTTTCCTGGAGTGCGCCGAGCCAGAGGTAGGCCATCACCATGGGCTTGCGCGGATCGGTGTCGGGGAGCCGGTAGAGCGAGCCCTCGCCGCCCTCGTCCTCGTCGGAGACCTCCAGCCGGGTGCCGATGGTCAGGCGCAGGTCGTTGAGGGAGCGCAGCCAGCTGTGGCACTCGTCGCCGGTGAGAGTGAGGACGGCGCCGCCGTCCCCGGCGGGCGAGAGCGCGTCCAGGGTGCGGACGACGGTGACGGCGTCATCCCGCTTGCCGGAGCGCAGGTCGTTCTCGGTGAAGCGGCGGAACTCGGAGGACAGCTCGCGCAGCTCCTCCTGCGGCTTCCCGCCCTCCGCGGGGCTGCCGGGGCCGCCGTAGGCGTCGGGAAAGAGCCGGGCGAGCGCCGGGTCGGTGGGCGGCTTGCTGGGACCCTCGGCGAAGAGGGCGGCGAGCGGGTCCTCGCCGTCGGCGGGCGTATCGCCGGGCCCGATCAGCTCCAGCAGCTGGACGGCGAGGGAGCGCAGGATGGAGATCTCGACCTCGTCGAGCGCGACGGCCGCGCCGCCGCCTGGGGTGGCCTCGAAATGGCCGGCCATGGATTCTCCGATGGTGGGTCGAACGGGGCGGATGAGGGCGGGCGGGCGAGGGCGGGGCGGGGCGGTCCCCGGAGGGGTCAGTTGCGGTCCTGGGTGAGGGTGGCCCACAGCCCGTATCCGTGCATGGCCTGGACGTCGCGCTCCATCTCCTCGCGGCTCCCGCTGGAGACGACGGCGCGGCCCTTCTGGTGCACGTCCATCATGAGCCGGTGGGCCTTGTCCTTGGGGTAGCCGAAGTAGGCCTGGAAGACATAGGTCACGTAGCTCATGAGGTTGACCGGGTCGTTGTGGACGAGCGTCACCCACGGGACGTCCGGCTCGGGGACCGCGAAGGCCTCCTCGGCCGCATCGGGACGTTCGATCTCTAGCGGGGTAGCAACGCTCACCTGTCCCATGCTGCCACCCGGGCGGGTCCCGCGCACAAACGGACCCCACATCTCGTCACTTTGACGAATAGGGGGTAGCATCCCAGCCATGAACTCAGCGGACCTCGGGCGACGGGTCGGCGTTCCGTCGACCGCGCTCTTCACCGACCAGTACGAGCTGACCATGGTGCAGGCGGCCCTCAAGGCCGGCACCGCCGACCGGCACGCGGTCTTCGAGGCGTTCACCCGACGGCTGCCCGAGGGGCGGCGCTACGGAGTCGTCGCGGGCACCGGGCGGGTGCTGGACGCGGTGGAGAACTTCCACTTCGACGACGAGATGATCGGCTTCCTGCGCCAGCAGGAGATCGTCGACGAGCCGACCCTCGAATGGCTGGCCGGCTACCGCTTCAGCGGCGACATCTGGGGCTACCCGGAGGGCGAGGTCTACTTCCCCGGCTCCCCGGTCCTGCGGGTGGAGGGCTCCTTCGCCGAGTGCGTGCTGCTGGAGACGGTGATCCTCTCCATCCTCAACCACGACTCCGCCATCGCCGCCGCCGCCTCGCGGATGTCGGCCGCCGCCGGGGGACGCCGGCTGATCGAGATGGGCGCGCGCCGCACCCACGAGCTCTCCGCGGTCGCCTCGGCCCGCGCCGCGTTCGTCGGCGGTTTCGACGCCACCTCCGACCTGGCGGCGGGCTTCCGCTGGGCGATCCCGACCGTCGGCACCAGCGCGCACGCCTTCACCCTGCTGCACGACACCGAGCGCGACGCGTTCCGGGCGCAGGTGGACTCGCTGGGCCGGGGCACGACGCTGCTGGTCGACACGTACGACGTGGCCGAGGCGGTCCGGGCCGCCGTGGAGATCGCGGGGCCCGAGCTGGGCGCCGTACGGATCGACTCCGGGGACCTTCTGCTGGTGGCGCACCGGGTGCGGCAGCAGCTGGACGAGCTGGGGGCGACCGGCACGAAGATCGTGGTCACCTCGGACCTGGACGAGTACGCCATCGCCTCGCTGGCCGCCGCGCCGGTGGACGCGTACGGGGTGGGCACCCAGCTGGTCACCGGGAGCGGGCACCCCACCTGCTCGATGGTCTACAAGCTGGTGGCCCGCGCCGCGTCGGGGGAGCCGGACGCCCCGCTGGTGCCCGTGGCGAAGAAGTCGCTCGGCGCGAAGTCGTCGAAGGGCGGCCGGAAGTGGGCCGTCCGCCGGACCGACGCGCACGGTGTCGCCGAGGCCGAGGTGATCGGCACGGGCGACGCGCCCGGGGAGTCGGCGGGCCGGCCGCTGCTGGTGGAGCTGGTGCGCGCGGGCGAGGTCGTCGCGCGGGAGCCCCTGGAGGCCGCGCGGCAACGGCACGTGGCCGCGCGCGCGGGGCTGCCGATGTCCGCGATCCAGCTGTCCCGGGGCGAGCCGGTGATCCCGACCGAGTACGCCTGAGAACGGCCCGGTGCGGGACGCGGGGCCGCCCCCGGCGTCCCGGACCGGCCGGATCCGGAACCGGCGGTTTGGCGGACGGGCTTGATTGTGACGTTCCAGTGCCTAGGCTCGGACCCGCGGACCCACCCGGAGACCCCGGTATCCCCCTCCGCTCGGCGCCACCCCGCTCCGGCCCCACGCACCCCGCCCCGTTCCGCCCCATCCGCTCCCGCCCCCACCGAAGGACACCCGCCATGCACCGCGCATTGATCGTCGTGGACGTTCAGAACGACTTCTGCGAGGGCGGCAGCCTCGCGGTGGCGGGCGGCGCCGATGTCGCCGCCGCCATCACCGACCTGATCGGCGACGCCCGGCCCGGCTACCGCCACGTGGTGGCCACCCGCGACCACCACGTCGACCCGGGCGACCACTTCTCGGCCGAACCGGACTTCGAGCACTCCTGGCCGGTGCACTGCGTCGCCGGTACGGAGGGGGTCGGCTTCCACCCGAACTTCGCGCCCGCCGTCGCCTCCGGCGCGATCGACACGGTGTTCGACAAGGGGGCGTACGCGGCCGCGTACAGCGGGTTCGAGGGCTCCGACGAGAACGGGATCGGCCTCGCCCAGTGGCTGCGCGACCGCGACGTCACCGAGGTCGACGTGGTCGGCATCGCCACCGATCACTGTGTGCGGGCCACCGCGCTGGACGCGGCCCGTGAGGGCTTCGTCACGCAGGTGCTGCTCGACCTGACCGCGGGCGTCTCCGGGGCGACCACGGAACGGGCCCTGGACGAGATGCGCACGGCGGGCGTGAAGCTCTCCGGCACACCGGTCGTCGCCTGAGGGCCGCCCGCCCGCTCCCGTCCGCCGCGGGGGCGCCGTCCGCCGGTCCCGGACGGCGCCCCCGCGCCTATGCGGCCGGGCGGGCCGGCCCGGCGTACCCGGCGGGGCCCAGCAGGGCCCTGATCGGGTGCCACAGCTCCTGGCACGACTGGGCCGGCAGGGCCGACGGGGAGGACGGGGGCGCGAGGCCCGGGAGGCCGGCCGGGTCCGCCTGCGGGGCGGCCCGCCACAGCAGACCGTCCGGATGGTGCAGCACCGCCGTGACCTCGTCCGGCGTGGGCGGGCGGTCGTTGCCGCGGAGGTAGACCGCCCGCAGCCCCAGGTTGCGCAGCCTGGTCAGGGCGCGCGCCCGGTTCGCCGCGTGCACCAGCACCCGCACGGGGGCCCCGGGCCCCGCTCCCGTACCCCCGTGGGGTCCTGTGCCGTCGGCCGGTCTGGTGAGGGTCAGTGCGACCACCACCGTGCCGTTCGGCAACCTGCAGAAACCTCCGCCTGCCATGCTCCGCGCTCCCCCGTGAGACGTCGTGTCAATAAGGATGTGAACAAGACGCACCTAAACACGATCGGCCGCCGCCCGCTAGGGGGCGACGGCCGATCATGCTTTGACCTGCGGTTTTACTTGATCAGCGGCCCGAGGGGCTGACCAGCACGCTCATCGTCGAGCCGTTGCGGGGCTCGTGGACGATGGAGATGCGGGTGTTCGTGTCAGAAACCTTGACACTGCCCGTGGGGTTCTCCTTGTACCAGTAGGTGCCCTTGCGGTCGTCGAAGACCGGGTTGCCCAGGGCGGGCTTGATGTACTGCGGCACGTCCGCGTTGTGCAGCGTGAAGCCCTTGTTCGGGTACCAGCTGAACGTCGCGTCGAACGGCTGGATCTTGTTGCGCAGGAGCGAGCCGTCCTTCCACTTCAGCGGCTTGGCGTGCGCGTCGATCGGCAGGATCAGACCCTGGCCCGGGTGGACGGAGGTGTTGTTGTCCTTCTGGGAGGTGTCCCAGAGCCAGAGCAGCAGGCCGTTCTCGTAGGCGTAGTGCTCGACCCAGTCCGGACGGGTGCCGGAGAAGCCGAAGTTGTACGGGCCGACCTTGAGGGTCTCGTCGTACGAGACGTACTGGCGGTTCTCCGCGATGTAGTACTGCGGGTAGTCCTGGGTGAAGGACTCGCCGATCCGCGAGAAGCCCTTGGCGGTCCAGCCGTTGTCGTCGCCCTCGGCGTTGTCCGAGAAGATCGCGGCGCCGTCGGCCGTGACGGTGATGGCGTCGGCCGCGAAGCCCTTGCCGCCCGCGCCGCCGTCCGTCTGGTAGCGGAAGCGGAGGTCGACCTTCTTGCCCGCGTAGGCGTCCAGGGAGAAGGACAGCTTCTGGTACGCGCCGGAGACGCCGGTCAGGGCCGGCTTGTCACTGGCGTCGCGCGGGAGGGCCTTGCCGTCGGCGGTGCCGTCGAGCGCGGTCCAGTTGGCGCCGCCGTTGTCGGACACCTCGGTGTAGAGGTAGTCGTAGTCGGCCTCGATGTCGTACCAGCCCGAAAGGTCCAGCGTGGCCTTGGACTTGCCCGTCAGGTCGACCGAGCGGGTCAGGGTGTTCGACAGGTCGTCGCCCATGTCGCTCCACCACTGCTTCGCACCCTCGGCGGGCTTGACGACGGTGGTGGTGACGGCCTTCTTGGGCAGCTCGACGACGAGCGCCTGCGGGTTCTCGGTGTTGTACTCCGAGACGCCCAGCTTGTGCAGCGAGGTCTTGCCGGCCTTGGCCTTGTCGTAGTCGAGCCAGCCCAGCTGGAGCTTGTCCCACGAGGTCATGTCGCCCGGCAGGTTGCCGATCTCGCCCTCGCCGGTGCCGAGCCAGGAGCCCGCCGACATCAGGGACCAGAAGCCGACCGAGTTCTCGCCGCCGCCGGAGGTGTCGTACAGGTCCGGGAGGCCGAGGTCGTGGGCGTACTCGTGGGCGAAGACGCCCAGGCCGCCGTTCTCGGGCTGGACGGTGTAGTCGCCGACCCAGATGCCCGTGTCGCCGATCTGGGCGCCACCGGCCTTGTTGTTCGCGGGGCCCGTCGCACCGGCGTTGGTGCCGTACGCGTACCAGCGGTGCGCCCAGATGGCGTTGGTGCCCTCGGCGCCGCCGCCGGCCGACTCGTCCTCGCCGGCGTGGACCAGCTGGAAGTGGTCGATGTAGCCGTCGGGCTCGTTGAAGTTGCCGTCGCCGTCGAAGTCGTAGCGGTCCCACTCGTCGTACTCGGCGAGGTTCGCCTTGATCTCGGCGTCGGTGCGGCCCTTGGCCTTCTGGTCGGCGACCCAGGCGTTCACGCCGTCGCGGACCGCGTCCCACACGTTGGCGCAGTTGGACTGGCCGCAGTAATTGGAGCCGTAGCGGGCCTCGTTGTAGGGGACCTTGACCCAGTCGGAGACCTCGCCCTCGACCGAGTAGCGGCCCGAGGAGGTCTTCTCGTAGTACGTCTTGAGCGAGTTGACGCCCTTGCCCTCGCCGAAGTAGAGCTCCTGGAAGTGCTCCTGGTTGTAGTCGGCCTTCCAGGCGGTGCTGTTGTCCTTCTTCGGGTCCGGCTTGGCGATCTTGTTGTGCGCCGGGCCCGGGGCGCCCCCGTACTTCTTGACGGGCGGCTTGGGACCGTCGCCGTCCGGGTCGAACATCGTGGTGTCGTCGACCTGGTCGCCGAACTCCAGCAGGATGGTGAAGATCTTGTCGGTCTTCTCCCGGCCGAGCTCCACGTACTTCTTGTCGCCGAGCTTGACGACCTTGGAGCCGCCCCGGTTCGCCACCTTCTTGTCCCCGGACAGCACCTGCTCCAGCGCGGCTTCGCGCTGAGCCGCCTGCTGCTCGCTGAAGGGGCCCTCCAGGTTGTGCTCCACGTGCCCCTTGGCCGGCGCCGGGTCGCGGCGGTCGACGGTGGAGACACCGGAACCTGATGAGCTGTCATGCGCCTGGGCGGTGGCGAAGGTCGACGCCGTCGCGGCGGTCGCGGCCATGGCCACGACAACGGCGGCGGCGCGAAGCGCCCGTCTCTGATTGGTCACTTGAAGCAGTCCTCCCCGGGCGTCCGCGCTGCGGCCAGGGGGGTATGAAACGGGCCGCGCGCGTAAACGCGTCACAAGTGACGACATTCGATCGGAGTTATGAGAGAAAAGACAGACCTTGACTTGAACAGGCCAAGTGCACTATGCGGAGCGTCCTTCCGGTATGCGGACGGTATGCGGAGGGCATGAGAACGGTAAAGGAACGCCGACCGCCCGGACCGGGCCGTCCTCCGCACCCCAACAGGCGCGTCCGGCCGTCCGGTTGGCGAACAGCGTGCCTCCATGCGCCCCCTGTGCACCGGTACCGTGCGTTAGGTCACGCTTACTACCGGTCCGGCTCGGGCATTCACCGTCGTAGGGTCGTTCGGCGCGCACGACCGTGCCGACCGCAGCCCGCCCATCCGACGTCCCGAGGACGGAAACCGCCATGCCGCGTCCGACTGCCGCACAGTTCGCCTACGGTTCGGCCACCGTCGTCGTCACGACGCTCGCCCTGCTGCTGCTGTTCCGCACGGAGTCCGGCATCGGCGTCGCCGCCGTCGGCACGACCGCGCTGGCCCTCGGCCTCCTGGTCGCCGTGCGCCTGCCCGCCCCCCGTCACCGCGGAGCCGACGGGACGGGACGGACGGCGACCGCAGCCGCCCGAACCTCCCACGCGCCGGAGGGCGTCGGCACCCGGGAGCGGGTCGCGGCGGGCCGCTCGCCGGCGCCGGTGAACGACCATTCGCTGCGCCGCTGAGACGACGGGACCTAGCGGACGGCCACCACGACCGTCTTCGCCGCCTTGTCCTGGAGTCCCTGCCGGTAGGGCTTGTCGGTGAACATCAGCACGATGTTGATCAGCCACCACAGGCAGGGGCAGCACAGCAGCGCCGGGGCCCACAGCACGACGGCCCGCATCAGCGCGGCGCCGGTGTCGGGGACCCGCCCGTCGTTGAGCATCGCGACGCGCAGCTTGAGCAGCCGCTTGCCCAGCGTGCGGCCGTCCTTGTGGGTGAAGTACGTGTCGTAGGCGACGTAGACCACCAGGCCGATGATCGACCAGAGCAGCTGGTGCCCGCTGTACCCGCTGGCGACCGCGTCGCCGAACCCGTCGTCGCCGTCCCCGTTGACGTCGACCGCGCCGCCCCAGGGCAGCGAGATCAGGTACAGCGGGATCGAGATGATGAGGAAGTCGATGAGCCGCGCCAGGATCCGCTTCCCCGGCTCGGCGAGCGGCGGCATTCCGGCCAGCGGATCGGGCGCCCCGAAGCCGCCGCCGCTGCCGTACGGATCGTGCGGCGGGGGCGGAGGCGGCGGCGGGGGCGGCGCACTGCCGTACGGCTGACCCTCGGACGGCGGCGGGGGCTCCTGCGGCTTCTTGAGGAACGGATCGTCGTCCTCGGGCGGCTGGCCGGGCGTCGGCTGGTCGTTGCTCATGGGGGCAGTGCATCCCGCGTCACCGGGCCCCGCAACGGCTCACGTGCGTTCGGGGGAAGCGGAGCGGCATACGAGTCTAGACCGGCATGTCGCCGCCCGCTCGGCCGGATTTTCCGATAAGCGGCCGGGGTGAACGATCCGTTCGACCGGCTCAGCCCGCCACGAACGTACGGGCCGCCTTGTCGTGCCAGCACTGGCGCCAGGGCCGGTCCACCAGGCACCAGAGAACGTTGACCACGCCGATGACGAGCAGCCCCAGCACGCCGTAGACGAGCCAGCGGCGCAGGGCCGCGCCCAGGGTGGGCGATTCGTGGGACTCGATGTCCCGTACGTCGAGCCCGCAGAGCCTCTTGCCCAGCGTCCGGCCCCACTTGGCCGTCGGCAGCGCCTCCAGGAGGAAGCCGATGAGGAGGAACGCGGCGAGCAGGGCCCCCAGCAGCGCCCCGGTGGTGGAGTCCAGCAGCCAGACGGTGACGGTCTCCCCCGTCTCCTTCGCCGCGGTGATCTTCCGGTCGATGTGGTCGAGCGCCCGGGTCGCCAGGGGCACGGCCGCCGCCCCGACGACCGCGCCGAGCACCAGGCTGTCGACCAGACGGGCGGCGAACCGCTTGCCGAGCCCGGCGGGCCGGGCCGCGGCCTGATTGCGGGCGAGTTGCTGGAAGGGGTCGTCGACCGGCGGCTTCCAGGGCACGACGGGCTGGTCCGCGCCCGGCCCCAGGTGCTGACCCGGGTGGGGCTGACCCGGGTGCGGTGGGGGCTGGTGGGACTGGCCCTGGTGCGGTGGGGGCTGGTGGGGTTGCTGCCGCGTTTCGGACTGGGCCGGTGGGTGGACCTGCTGCGCCCACGAGGCCGAGCCGCCGCCGGGGCCCGGGGGCAGCGGCGTCCGCGCGGCCGCCGGCTGTACGGGCACGGGGGCGGGGGCCTGGACCGGGTCCTGCCGGGGCCCCGCGTACTGCGCCGACGGCTGCTGCGGGTGCGGCGACGGTGCCGGCAGCGGCCGGGGCGCGGGAGCCGGTGCGAGGCTGTCGGGTGCCACGCCCACGTTCTGCGGCCCCTGCTGCGTACCGGCGTTCGACGGCGCCGGGGCGGCGGGCTGAAGGGCGTTGGGCTGTGCGGCGTCGGGCTGAAGGGCCGTGGGCTGTGCGGCGTCGGACCGTGGAGCGTCGGCCTGCGCGGGGAGGGGCGGTGCGGCGTCGGGCCCCGCGGCGCGCGGTCCCACCGCGCGGATCGTGACCGTCCCGTCGGCCGGCGGACGCGCCCCGCTCTCCTCGGCGGACCGGCCGCCGTCCCGCATCGCCGGCAGCGCGCCGCCGGCCGGGTCCTGGGCCAGCGGCGCCCTCGGGTCGGCCGTCGGCGAGGGGCGTTCCGCGGGCTCCCGGGCCGCCCCGCCCCAGTCGACCCGGCGGTCCCGTTCGCCGCCGAAACCGCTCTGGCGTGCGGCGTCCGCCTGCCAGACGGACGCGGAGTCGCCGTGGTCCGCGGCGGGTTCACCGGTCCCGCCCGGGGCCGCCGGACCGTCCTGGGGGCCGCCCTGGACGCCGTCCCGGGGGCTGTCCTCCTCGTCGAAGAAGATGGGCCCGGTCTCCTCCACCGGCGCGGCCTGCGCACCGGCGGCGGGAGCGGCGGCGGGGTCCGTCTGCCGGGGCGCGGGGCGGCTGGTGCCGGGGACCCAGGACGCGCCGTTCCAGTACCGGACGTAGCCGGGGATGGAGGGGTCGGGGTAGTAGCCCTCGCGGGGGCTTTCGTCACCGGGTGCCGGAGTTGGCGCGCTCATCAGCGGGTCCCGTATCTCTTCGAGGCCTCAGGCCGTGCCCCCCGGGCGGGCGGACGGCCTCAATACAAGGGTCCACATCTATCAGACCGCCGGCCGCCCCCGGGCCGGTCCACCTGTTTGGGACCACTTTCGGGACCGGGCGAAGTTTTTTTGAGAAGTCGCGTAATAGGTGGCGAGGAGGGCGCTCTCTCCTTGTGCGGGACGGTCACGGGGCCGGCCCACGAGCACCGGAAGGTCGTGCATTCTCATGATGAGCATCGTGGAACGTGAGCTGGAGCTGAAGCTGGTCCTGTCCCCCGAGCGGTCCATTCCGGTACCCGCCCGGCTGACCTATCGCACGGACGACCCGTACGCCGTGCACATCGCCTTCCACATCGGCTCCGAGTCGCCCGTGCACTGGACGTTCGCCCGCGAGCTGCTGGTGGAGGGGGTGTTCCGGCCGTGCGGGCACGGGGACGTACGGATCTGGCCGACGAAGGTCGCGGGCCGCAGCGTCGTCTGTGTGGCCCTCACCTCCCCCGACGGCAACGCCCTGCTCGAGATGAACTCGGCCGCCGTGGCCGCCTGGGTGGAGCGGACCCTGCGGGTGGTGCCGCCGGGTTCGGAGAGCGACCGGCTCGGCATCGACGAGGCGCTGGCGGAGCTGCTGGCCCCGCTGCCGGCCGACGACCTCTGGCTGAGCGACCCGTGGCAGTCGGACGACGCGCCGTCCCAGGACGGCGAGGCGTGAGGGCGGCCGGACGTGAGGGCCGCCGTCAGAAGAGTTTGCCGGGGTTGAGGAGGCCGAGGGGGTCGAAGGCGGCCTTGACGGAGCGTTGCAGTTCGACGCCGGTCTCGCCCAGTTCGCGGGCGAGCCACTCCTTCTTGAGGACGCCGACGCCGTGTTCGCCGGTGATGGTCCCGCCCAGTTCGAGACCGAGCGCCATGATGGCGTCGAAGGACTCGCGGGCCCGGCGGGACTCGTCGGGGTCGTGGTGGTCGAAGCAGACGACGGGATGGGTGTTGCCGTCGCCCGCGTGGGCGCAGACGCCGATGGTGAGGTCGTACTCCTCGGCGATGGCCGCCGTGCCCGCGAGCATCGCGCCGAGCCGCGAGCGCGGTACGCAGACGTCGTCGATCATCGTGGCGGGCTTGACGGCCTCCAGTGCGGTGAGCGACATCCGGCGGGCCTGGAGGAGGAGTTCGGACTCGGCGGGGTTGTCGGCGGGGACCACCTCGGTGGCCCCGGCAGCGGTGCACAGCTCGCCGACGGCGGCGAGGTCGGCCAGCGGGTCCGGGGTGTCGAAGGCGCAGAGGAGGAGCGCCTCGGTGGTCTCGGGCAGGCCCATGGAGGCCATCCGGTTGACGGCACGCACGGTCGTACGGTCCATCAGTTCGAGGAGTGACGGGGTGTGACCGCGTTCCATGATCCGGCACACAGCGTCACAGGCGGCGGCTGCCGAGGGGAACTCGGCGGCGAGGACCAGCTGCTGGGGCGGCAGCGGTTTCAGCGCGAGGACGGCCCGGACGACGATTCCGAGGCTGCCCTCGGAGCCCACGAAAAGCCGGGTCAGGTCGTATCCGGCGACGCCCTTGGCGGTGCGGCGGCCGGTGGTCAGGAGCCGTCCGTCGGCGAGGACGACCTCCAGGCCCAGGACGTACTCGGCGGTGACCCCGTACTTCACGCAGCACAGGCCGCCGGACGCGGTGCCGATGTTGCCGCCGATGGTGCACGTCTCCCAGCTGGAGGGGTCCGGCGGGTAGGAGAGGCCGTGTTCGTTCACCGCGCGTGACAGCACCGCGTTGACGACGCCCGGTTCGACGACGGCGATCCGGTCGACCGGGCTGATCTCCAGGATCCGGTCCATCTTCACCAGGGAGAGCACGATGCAGCCGTCCGAGGCGTTGGCAGCGCCGGACAGGCCGGTACGGGCGCCCTGCGGGACGACCGGGACGCGCAGCGCGGTGGCGGTGCGCATGACGTGCTGGACCTGCTCGACCGTGCGCGGGAGCACCACGACGGCCGGGGTGCCGGCCTCGCAGAAGCTCGCCATGTCGTGGGCGTAGGACGCGGTGACGTCCGGATCGGTGATCAGCGCCTCGGGGGGCAGTCCCGCGCGCAGCCGTTCGAGGAGATCGCTCATGATCCAAGCGTGACACCCGGGGCCAATGGTGTGAACCCGTGGGCGGCGGCGATCCCAAGGAGCGGTGTGCTCGTATGACTGACGCAGAGTGATGGCCATGGATGTCATGCCGCAGCAGGACCCGGAGTCGCCCCGGCCGCCCGAGCCGTCCCCGCGGGACCCCTACGTGATGCCCGCCGAAGGCGCCACCGCCGTGTCCCCGCCGCCGCCCACCCTGCGGACGACGTTGCGCCGGGCCGCGTTCGGCGCGGTGGCCGCCGGGGTGCTGCTGGCCGGGGCGCTGGTGGCGGTGGACGGGGAGGGCGACGGGCCGAAGGAGCCGGGGCCGGTCGAGCGGGCCGAGGCGGCGGCGACCGCGGGCTCGCCCGCCTCGCTGTCGGACCTCACCGCGCTGATCGGGGACCGGCAGAAGTGGGTGGAGTCCCACCCGGAGGACGCCCCGTCCCTGGCGACGCTCGGTGCGGCGTACGTGGAGTGGGGGCGGCGTTCGGCGGACAGCGCGTACTACGCCCGTGCCGAGGAGGCCCTGAAGCGTTCGCTGGCGGCCCGGTCGGGCGAGCGCGGGAACGGGGAGGCGTGGATCGGGCTGGCGGCCCTGGCCAACGCCCGGCACGACTTCCTCGCGGCGAAGCGGTGGGGCGAGACCGTGAAGAGGCAGCAGCCGAAGGCCTGGAGCGTCTACCCGGTCCTCATCGACGCGTACACCGGGCTCGGCGACCAGAAGGCGGCGACCGCGGCGACGGAGAGCTTCGGTGAGCTGCGCAAGGGTGTTCCGGCGCTGGCCCGCACCGCGGAGCTGTACCGGGGCCAGGGCTGGCGCGAGGACGCGCTGGCCACCGCCCGGGAGGCGGCGGACCGGGCGACGCAACCCGCCGAGAAGGCCGAGGCGCTGCACCGGCTCGGCGAGCTGGCCTGGGAGCGGGGCGAACCGGAGGAGGCGGTGGCGCAGTTCGACGCGGCGCTGCGGACGGACGCCGGTCACCACGCCTCGCTGGCGGGGCGGGCCCGGGCCCTGGTGGCGCTGGAGCGCACCGACGAGGCGCTGGCCGCGTACCAGAGCGCCCTGAAGAAGCTTCCGCGCCCGGAGTACGCCCTGGAGCTGGGCGAGCTGTGCGAGGCGCTGGGGCTGGACGGGGACGCCCGCACCCAGTACGCGGCGCTGCGGGAGATGGTGGCCGGGGCGAAGCGGGCCGGGGTCGACGAGTCCCTGGTGCTGGCCCGCTTCGAGGCCGACCACGGGGACCCGGACGCGGCGGTGGAGCTGCTGCGGGGCCAGTGGGCGAAGCAGCACCGCAGTGCGGCGGTGGCGGACGCGCTGGGCTGGGCGCTGCACCGGGCGGGGAACTCCGAGGAGGGCCTGGAGTACGCCCGGCGGGCCGCCGACACGGGCGTGCGGGACGCCTCGTACGCGTACCACCTGGGGGTGATCCAGCGGGAGTTGGAGGACTACGGTCCGGCGCGCCGGAATCTGGAGCGGGCCCTGCGCACCCATCCGGCCTTCTCGCCGCTCGCCGCGCCGCTGGCCCGGGAGGCGCTGGAGGCGCTGGGTGAGCCGCCGCCGGGCGGCCCGGGTGACATGCGGCCGTCCTCGCCGCCCGCCCCGGAGCCGGAGTCGAAGCCGGAGCAGGGGAGGAAGCCCGAGGCCCCGGCTCCGGCCGCTTCCCGGACGGCCCCCGCGCAGTCCTTGTCGCCCTCGGCGTCGAAGGGGCCCTCGAAGGCGGAGGAGCCCGCGAAGGCCGAGGCGGCTGAGGCGGCCGGGACGGCGGACGCGCCCGGAGGGGCCGAGGCGTCGAAGAGTCCGTGACGAGCGGGCCGTGAACGGCGAACGCCGCCGCGGTCCGGGGTACTGCCCCGGACCGCGGCGGCCTTCCGCGGGGGAGACGCGGCTCAGAGGTTGCCGCGCTTCTCCTGCTCGCGCTCGATCGCCTCGAACAGGGCCTTGAAGTTGCCCTTGCCGAAGCCCATGGAGCCGTGGCGTTCGATCATCTCGAAGAAGACGGTCGGCCGGTCCTGGACCGGCTTGGTGAAGATCTGCAGGAGGTAGCCGTCCTCGTCGCGGTCGACGAGGATCTTCTGCTCGCGCAGGGTCTCGACCGGCACCCGGGTCTCGCCGGCCCACTCGCCGAGGGTGTCGTAGTACGAGTCGGGGGTGTCCAGGAACTGGACGCCGGCGGCGCGCATCGCGCGGACCGAGGCGACGATGTCGTTCGTGGCGAGCGCGATGTGCTGGACGCCCGCGCTGCCGTAGAACTCCAGGTACTCGTCGATCTGCGACTTCTTCTTGGCGATGGCCGGCTCGTTGATCGGGAACTTGACCTTGAGCGTGCCGTCGGCGACGACCTTCGACATCAGGGCGGAGTACTCGGTGGCGATGTCGTCGCCCACGAACTCCTTCATGTTGGTGAAGCCCATGACCTGGTTGTAGAAGCCGACCCACTCGTTCATCCGGCCGAGCTCGACGTTGCCGACGCAGTGGTCGATGGCCTGGAAGGTCCGCTTGGCGGCCGGCTCGACGATCGGCGAGGCGGTGGCGAAGCCCGGGAGGTAGGGGCCGTCGTAGCCGGAGCGCTCCACCAGGGTGTGCCGGGTCTTGCCGTAGGTGGCGATGGCGGCGAGGACGACGGTGCCGTGCTCGTCCTTGACCTCGTGCGGCTCGGTGATGCCGCGGGCGCCGTGCTCGACGGCGTACGCGTACGCGGCGCGGGCGTCCGGGACCTCGATCGCGAGGTCGATGACGCCGTCGCCGTGCTCGGCGACGTGCTCGGCGAGGAAGGCGCCCCACTCGGTGGACGGTTTGATCACGGAGGTGAACACGAAGCGGGCGGAGCCGTTGGTCAGGACGTAACTCGCGGTCTCGCGGCTGCCGTTCTCCGGTCCGGAGTAGGCGACCAGCTTCATGCCGAAGGCGGTCGAGTAGTAGTGCGCGGCCTGCTTGGCGTTGCCCACGGCGAAGACGACCGCGTCCATTCCCTTGACCGGGAAGGGGTCGGCCTGCCGGGCGGTTTCGGGGCTGGTGTGCAGAGTCTCAGTCATGTTCGAAGGCTCTCCCCACATCGCAAGGTGCGCAATAGTTTGCGCATCTGCTGGTCAATATGCCCAGTGAATTGCCATGATGGCCGGACTATCTGTACAGGGTGACCATCGAAGGCGGGCTCATGGCGATCGATCATCTGGACGGGCGGCTCATCGTGCTGCTCGCGCGCGAACCGCGGATCGGCGTCCTCGAAGCATCCCGGCGGCTCGGGGTGGCGCGCGGGACCGTGCAGGCGCGGCTGGACCGTCTTCAGTCGAACGGCGTCATCCGGGGGTTCGGCCCCGACGTGGATCCGGCGGCGCTCGGCTACCCGGTCACCGCGTTCGCCACGCTGGAGATCAAACAGGGCCAAGGGGCCGACGTACGCGCCCATTTGGGCGGTGTGCCGGAGGTGCTGGAGTTGCACACGACCACCGGGCACGGCGACATGTTCTGCCGCCTGGTCGCCCGCTCCAACGCCGATCTCCAGCGGGTGATCGACCGGGTTGTCGGCTTTGATGGCATTGTCCGGGCCTCCACGGCGATCGTCATGGAGAACCCGGTTCCACTGCGGATCATCCCGCTGGTGGAACAGGCGGCCGAGGACACCGACTGAGCGAAGGGCTCGGGAGGCCACCCGATCCGAAGGAGCGCCGTGTGAGCTTCTGGGAGTATCTGAGCACCCGCCACCAGCAGCTCCTCACGGACGCGTTCCAGCACGTCAGCGCGGTCTTCCAGTGCATGGTCATCGCCACCGTGCTGGGCGTGGTCATCGGCGTGGTGAGCTACCGCAGCGGCTGGGGCGGCTCGCTCGCCATCACCTCCACGGCCACGATCCTCACCATCCCCTCGCTCGCCGCGATCGGTCTGCTGATCCCGCTGGTCGGCCTCGGCGTCGCACCGACCGTGATCACCCTGACGCTGTACGGGCTGCTGCCGATCGTCCGGAACTCCATCGTCGGCCTGCGGGGCGTCGATCCGTCGCTGGTCGACGCGGCGACGGGCATCGGCATGTCGCGGCTGGCCCGGCTGTGCCGGGTGGAGCTGCCGCTCGCCTGGCCGCCGATCCTGACCGGCATCCGGGTGGCGACCCAGATGCTCATGGGGATCGCCGCCATCGCCGCGTACGCCTCCGGGCCCGGCCTCGGCAACGAGATCTTCCGGGGCATCGCCTCGCTGGGCAGCGCCAACGCGATCAACCAGGTCCTCGCGGGCACGCTCGGCATCGTGATCCTCGCCCTGATCTTCGACGCCGCGTACGTCCTGCTGGGACGGCTGACCATCCCGAGGGGGATCCGTGCCTGAGACCGAGACCGAGACCGGCACCGGGGCCGCCACCGCGGGCGGGGCCGCCGCCACCTCCGGGGCCACCATCCAGCTGGAGAACCTCACCAAGAGCTACCCGGGCAACCCGAACCCGGCCGTCGAGAACGTCTCGATGGAGATCAGGGCGGGCGAGACGGTGATCTTCGTCGGCCCGTCCGGCTGCGGAAAGTCCACCACCCTGAAGATGATCAACCGGCTGATCGAGCCGACGTCGGGCCGGATCCGGATCGACGACGAGGACGTCACCGACATCGACCCGGTGAAGCTCCGCCGCAAGATCGGCTACGCCATCCAGTCCTCCGGTCTCTTCCCGCACATGACGGTCGCGGACAACATCGCCCTGGTCCCGAAGATGGTCGGCTGGTCCAAGTCCCGGGTGAAGGACCGGGTGGAGGAGATGCTCGACCTGGTGGGCCTGGACCCGCGCGAGTTCCACGGCCGCTATCCGCGCCAGCTCTCCGGCGGGCAGCAGCAGCGCGTGGGCGTGGCGCGGGCGCTGGCCGCCGACCCTCCCGTCCTCCTGATGGACGAGCCGTTCGGGGCGGTCGACCCGATCACCCGGGACCACCTCCAGGACGAGCTGATCCGGCTCCAGCACGAACTGCACAAGACGATCGTGTTCGTCACCCACGACTTCGACGAGGCGATCAAGCTCGGCGACCGGATCGCGGTGCTGCGGGAGCGCTCGCACATCGCGCAGTTCGACACCCCCGAGGCGATCCTGACCAACCCCACGGACGACTTCGTCTCCGGCTTCGTGGGCGCGGGCGCGGCCCTGAAGCGGCTGAACCTCACCCGGGTCCGGGACGTCGATGTCGCGGACTTCCCGACGGTGACCGTCGAGGACCCGCTCCAGACCATCTTCAACAAGCTGCGCAACGGCCCGCACAACGAGCTGCTGATGCTGGACCGCCGCAACCGCCCGTACAAGTGGCTGCGGCGCGGCGACCTGATGCGGGCGCGCGGTTCGCTGGCGCGGGCCGGGCAGCTGGTGCACGACACGGTGACCCGGGACGCCACGCTGCACGACGCCCTGGAGGCGGTCCTCACCGACAGCGGGGGCCGGGTGGCGGTGACGGGGCGGCGCGGCGAGTTCATCGGGGTCGTCGACATGAAGACGCTGATGGACAACGTGCAGGAGCTGCTGGAGGCCGACCGGCTGACGGCGATGGAGCACCAGCACGAGCTGGAGGAGCTGCGGGTCCACCGGACGGAGCAGGAGCTGGAGGGGGGTGGCGGCGGAGCATGAGCCCCAGCCACCAGGCCCGCTCCGGGAAGGAGCCTCCGCCGTCCCGGCCGCCGGGCGAGCACGACGTCAAGGGCCACGCGTTCCACGACGAGGAGAGCGACCCCTCCCCCGCCCCGGCCGCGCCGGAGCGCCGGATCACCTGGCGGAAGCTGGTGGTCCTGCCGGCGGTGCTCGTGGTCATCGTGGTCGTCACCTACGTCTGGATCACCAACATCCACCTGGACTCGATCGCGGAGAACTCGCTGACCGGCGGAAACGTACAGCTGCGCTGGTGGCAGCATGTGCGTCTGACGGCGATCTCCACGTTCTGGGTGCTGATCATCGCGATCCCGCTGGGCATCGCCCTGACGCGGCGGCGGCTGCGGAAGGCGGCCCCGGCGTTCACCGCGCTGGCCAACATCGGGCAGGCGACGCCCGCGATCGGCCTGCTGGCACTGCTGGTGATCTGGCTGGGCATCGGCCCGCGCACCGCGATCATCGGCATCGTGATCTACGCGGTGCTGCCGGTGCTCTCCAACACGGTGGCGGGGCTGCGGGCGATCGAGCCGAACATGATCGAGGCGGCGCGCGGGATGGGGATGTCCGGCCGGGGCGTCCTGCTGAAGGTGGAGCTGCCGCTCGCGGTCCCGCTGATCCTGGCCGGGGTGCGTACGGCGCTCGTCCTGAACGTCGGCACGGCGACGCTGGCGACGTTCGGCGGGGGCGGCGGACTCGGCGACCTGATCACCTCGGGGATCCAGACCCAGCGCATGCCCGTGCTGATCATCGGCTCGGTGCTGACGGTGGTGCTGGCGCTGCTGGTGGACTGGCTGGCCTCGCTGGCCGAACTGGCGCTGACGCCGCGCGGGCTGGAGGAGCGGTGAGGAGGAGACTGCTGCTGGCGCTGGTGCCGGTGCTGCTGGTGGGCGGCTGCGGGCTCAAGAGCGGTTCGCCGATGGTGGACGACGTGTCCCCGGGGTCGGTCGGGCGGGGCGAGCCGCTCAAGGGCGCGACCCTGACGGTCACCTCCAAGAACTTCAGCGAGAACATCATCCTGGGCCAGATGACCGGCCTGGTGTTCAAGGCGGCCGGGGCGGAGGTCCTGGACCGGACGAACCTGCCGGGTTCGATCAGCGCCCGCGAGGCCATCATCAACGGCGACGCCGACGCCCAGTGGGACTACACCGGCACCGGCTGGATCACCTTCCTCGGCCACGCGGAGCCGATCGTCGACCCGAAGAAGCAGTACGAGGCGGTACGGGACGAGGACCGGGGCAACGGGGTGGTCTGGCTGCCGCCGGCGCCGCTCGACAACACGTACGCGCTCGCCATCAGCGAGAAGAACAACGCGAAGTACCGGCTGAAGACCCTCTCGGACGTGGCGGCCCTGGCGAAGAGGGATCCGGGCGCGGTGACGATCTGCGTGGAGAACGAGTTCGCCTCCCGCGACGACGGGCTTCCCGGCATGGAGAAGCGGTACGGGATGAGGATCCCGGCGGGCAACATCCAGAAGATGGACGCCGGGATCATCTACACCCAGGTCTCCACGTCCGACTCCTGCCTGCTGGGCGAGGTGTTCACCACCGACGGCCGGATCAAGGCCATGAACCTGGACGTCCTGGAGGACGACAAGCACTTCTTCCCCAACTACAACGCCTCCCCCGTCATCCACGAGGCCACCTTCGAGAAGTACCCGGTGATCGCGGAGCTGCTGGACCCGCTGGCGAGGAAGCTGACGACGGAGGTCGCGCAGACGCTGAACGCCAAGGTGGACGTGGAGGGCGAGGACCCGCACGAGGTGGCGAAGGACTGGCTGGTGGCGGAGGGGTTCATCGAGGAGGGGTGAGCGGCGGGGACCCGGTGCAAAGGTTTCCTTGCAAAAAAGACTTGCAAAGAACTGTTTGCATCTCTACCGTCGAGTCATGGCAGAGAACGAGGGCGCCCGCCCCTACCGCTACGACGGCACCGACCGGAAGATCCACAACGTCGACGCCCGGACCCTGCGGGCCATCGCCCACCCCCTCCGGATGCGGCTGCTGCGAGCGCTGCGCGAATTCGGCCCGGCCACCGCCTCCCAACTCGGCGATCGGCTGGGCGAGTCGAGCGGCGCGACCAGCTACCACCTGCGCCAGCTCGCCGAGTCCGGCATGGTCGAGGACGCACCGGAGCTGGGCAAGGGGCGGGAGCGCTGGTGGCGTTCGGCCCACGACGGCTCGACCGTGGAGAGCGCCGAGTTCCGGACCCACGCCGACCCGGAGGTGCGCGGGGCCATCGACTTCGTCCTCCACGAGACGGCCAGCGGCCACGCCCAGGAGCTGAACACCTGGCTGGGCACGATGGACGACTGGCCGAAGGAGTGGCAGCGCAGCTGGGACATGAGCGACTTCACGATCCGCCTCACCCCGGAGCTGGCCCTGGAGCTGGCCCGGAAGGCCCAGGAGCTCGTGGAGAGCTACCGGGGCCGGGTCCCCGACGACACCGAGGGCTCGGCCGTCGTCCGGACCCACCTGCACACCTTCCCGCGCCCCTCCGAATGAAGGCGCGGACCACCTCGCCCGCCGGCCTCCCGAAGGGAATCCCGTCATGCACGCCGACGTCCACCACCTCCTGCACACGGTCGTCTCGGCCGAACTCCACTCCCGGGCTCGGGCGTTCCGCCTCCCCCGCACCAGCCTTCGCACCCGGGTCGGCTGGACCCTGGTCGAGGTGGGCCTGCGCCTGACGGCCCGGAGCCAGGAGGCGACCGCGCCTCGCACCGCCGCCGCCTTCCATCCGGCGTAACCATCGAATCGGGGGAGACACGACCATGGGGCACCGCACCCCGCTCGCCGCCACGCTCGCGGCCAACTCCATTTCCACCGCAGGCACGTCACTGACCCTGATCGGCGTCCCCTGGTTCGTCCTGGAGACCACCGGCAGCGCCGGACGGGCCGGGCTCGTCGCCTTCTGCGCCACCCTGCCGATCGTCGTCGCCGCCCTGATCGGCGGACCGTTCATCGACCGCATCGGCCGCCGCAGGGTCGCCGTCGCCTCCGACGCGGTGTGCGCGTCGGCCATCGCCGCCATCCCCCTGCTGCACTTCGCCGGCGTCCTCGACTTCTGGATGCTGTGCGTGCTGATGGCGGTCAACGGGTTCGCCCACACCCCGGGCAACACCGCGCGCTACGTCCTGATCCCCGACCTCGCCGCACACGCCGGCACCACCATCGCCCGGGCCGCCAGCCTCTTCGACGCGGTCTCGCGCGGCGCCCGGATGGTCGGCGCGGCCGTGGCCGGGATCCTCATCGCCTTCGTCGGCGCGGAGACGGCCCTGCTCGTGGACGCGGCGACGTTCGCCGTGTCCGCCCTGCTGATCGCGGCGGGCGTACGGGGAATCTCCGCGGCCGAGCCCCGCGAGGCCGAGGCGCCGGTGTCCCTGCGCGCCTACGGCACCGAACTCCGCGAGGGGTACGCCCACTTGCTGGACAACCGGCTGCTGCTGGCGATCGTGGTCATGGTGATGTTCATGAACGGCACCGACCAGGGCTGGTACGCCGTGCTGCTCCCGGTGCACGCCGAGGCGGAACTCGGCGGCGCCACCGCCATCGGGCTGCTCACCGCCGTGTTCGGGGCGGGCGGACTCGTGGGGGCGCTGCTGTACGGGGCGGTGGGGCACCGGTTCTCGCGGCGGGCGGTGTTCACGGTGTGCGTGATCCTGTGCGGCGCGCCGAGGTTCCTGGTCGCCGCGGTGACCGGGACGACGCCGCCGCTCGCCGTCACCATGCTGCTGGGCGGGATCGCGGGCGGCGTGCTGAACCCGATCCTGACGACGGTGATCTACGAACGGGTGCCGGACCGGCTGCGCAGCCGGGTCTCGGGGGCGCTGACGGCGGGCTGTGAGTTCGCGATGCCGCTGGGCGGGCTGGCGGCCGGGCTGCTGGTGGAGGGCGCGGGCGCGACGGGGGCGCTGCTGGCGATGGGCGGGGTCTACTTCCTGGCCACGCTGAGCCCGCTGGTGTTCCCCTCCTGGCGGACGCTGGACGACGGGCCGGTGGCGGCGGACGGGCCGGGCGCGGAGGAGCAGGACGGGCCGGGCGCGGAGGAGCGGGAGGGGCCGGAGGGGCCGGGCGCGAGGGAACGCGAACGGCCGGACGCGGAGGGCGGACGGCTCGGCAAGTCCTCCGTACCGCCTGCGGGGACCCGGGTCAGCAGCCCGGCACCTTCCCGCCCGTCTCCAGGGCCTTGAGCGAGCCGACCGCGTCCTTCAGCGTGGTGACGGGCACGATCCGCAGCCCGTCGGGCGCCTCGGACTCCGCCTGGGCGCACTCGGCCTTCGGTACGAGGAAGACGCTCGCCCCGTCACGGTGGGCGCCCTGGGCCTTCATCGACACGCCGCCGACCGCGCCGACCTTGCCGTCCGCGCTGATCGTCCCCGTACCGGCGATGGTGCGGCCGCCGGTGAGGTCGCCGCCGGAGCCGTCGCCGTCGAGCTTGTCGATGATGCCGAGGGAGAGGAAGAGGCCGGCGCTCGGGCCGCCGATGTCGCCGAGGTCCACCTCGACGCGCAGCGAACCGGGATCGCGGTCCAGGTAGTTCAGGGCGGCGTCGACGGCGACGTTCTGCGACTCCTTCATGTCGTCGAGGTTGTGCTTCTCGATCTCCTTCTCGGAGCCACCGGTGGGGTAGACGGAGTCGCGCGGCATCACCGCCCGGTCGGTCCGGAACCAGCCGTCGACCACCTCGCCGATCCGGACGTCGGCCTTGGGCCCGGTGGCGAGGATCGTCGTCATCCTCAGCTGCCCCTCGGTGGGCCGGGTCTCGGCGCCGGTGATGGTGATCACCGGCCGCCCGTCGTCCTTGCCGAGCACGTCCGCGGTCACCCCGGGCCGGGCCAGGGTGAACGGCAGCGGCGCGAAGGCCGCCGTACCGAAGAGGGCGAGGACGGGCAGCGCGCAGAGGGCGAGGACGCGGGGGCGCGTGAGACGAGTGAGCACGCACCCAATCTAACCGCCGTCCTCCGGCCCGGACGCGCCAGAGGCGTACGCCGCCCCCGCCGCCTGTGCGGGGGGCCCGGCGCTCGCCGACCGGGGCAGCCCCCGGGCCGTGTCCGCGACGTCCCGTCCGGCACGCGACGTCCGGCACGGGCTACCGCAGCGCGTCCGCCACCTCCCGGGCGGCGTCGAGCACGCGCGGCCCGACCCGCTCCGGCACGGCGTCGGCGAGCATGACGACACCGACGCTGCCCTCCACGCCCGAGACCCCGACCAGGGGCGCGGCCGCCCCGCTGGCCCCGGCCTCCAGCTCGCCGTGGGTGAGGGTGTACCCGGGGTGTCCGGTCTCCGCCGTCTGCCGGGCGGACAGGATGGCCCGGCCCGCCGCACCCCGGTCCAGCGGATGCCGGAAGCCGGCCCGGTAGGCGACGTGGTAGTCGGTCCAGGTGGGCTCGACGACGGCGACCGCGAGGGCGTCGCTGCCGTCGACGAGCGTGAGATGGGCGGTGGCCCCTATGTCCTCGGCCAGGGAGCGCAGTGCGGGCAGCGCGGCCTCCCGGACGAGCGGATGCACCTGGCGGCCGAGCCGCAGCACACCCAGGCCGACCCGGGCACGGCCGCCCAGGTCACGGCGGACCAGGGCGTGCTGCTCCAGGGTGGCGAGCAATCGGTAGACGACGGTCCGATTGACACCGAGCTTGTTGGACAACTCGGTGACCGTCAGGCCGTGATCGGTGTCGGCGAGCAGTTTGAGGACGCGCAGTCCTCGGTCGAGCGTCTGGGAGGTCTCCGCTGTCACGACGCCCTCTCCTCTTCGGGGTGAGCGACGACGGTCCTGCTCCGGCGGGGTTGCGGCGCCGGTCCCAGCGGCGACGCACGGAGAGGCCGCCGGCCTGGCAAGGCACCGGCTGCGCTCCGCGGCGGCGTTGCCACGGGGCGTTCATATGGCGGGGACAGTAGCGAGCCAGTCCGCTCAGCGGAAGTCCTCGTCCAGAATCCGGTCTCCGGACACGGAGCCCCGGAACGGCCCGCACATAAGGGCCGGTCAGCGGGACGGCGTCCGGAAAGCGAACATCTACGCGCGTTCACGTGTCACGACTGGTGTTCGACAGGCAACACGCAGGGGTGAACAGGCGTTAACACCGCGTGAAGAATTGGTACACGATTCCTCGCGCCTCTCCCCCGGCCGGCGGCCCCGGCGGGGACGCGAAGGAGGGCGGGACACGTGGCCGCACGCGTCCCGCCCTCCTCTTCTCTTCCTCCCGCTCACGTCATGCGCGTGGCCCACTCCTGGACCTTCACGATGCGCGTCTGGATCTGGTGGGCCGTGGCCTCCGCGCTCGGCGGGCCGCCGCAGACCCGGCGCAGTTCGTTGTGGATCACTCCGTGCGGTTTGCCGCTCTGGTGGGTGTAGGCGGAGACCATGGTGTTGAGCTGCTTGCGCAGGCTGAGCAGCTGCTTGTGGGTCACCACCGGCCGGGCCTCGGCCGGCTTCTCCAGGAGGTCGGCCTCCTCGGCCGGCTTCTGGCGGCTGTGCGCGATCTGCCGGCTCTGCCGCTTCTGGAGGAGCAGCTGGACCTGGTCGGGCTCCAGGAGCCCGGGGATGCCGAGGTAGTCCTGCTCCTCCTCGGAGCCCGGGTGCGCCTGCATGCCGAACTCGGCGCCGTCGTACAGCACCCGGTCGAAGACGGCGTCGGACTCCAGCGCCTCGAAGGGCAGCTGGTCCTCGGTCTCCTCGTCCTCCAGCTTCTCCGCGTCGGCGAGGAGCTTGTCCTCCTCGGAGAACGGGTTCTCCTCCTCGCCGCCCTTCTTCGGCTTGTCGAGCACGTGGTCGCGCTCGACCTCCATCTCGTTGGCGAAGTCGAGGAGCATCGGGATGGTCGGGACGAAGACGGAGGCGGTCTCGCCGCGCCTGCGGGAGCGCACGAAGCGGCCGACGGCCTGGGCGAAGAAGAGGGGCGTGGAGATCGTCGTCGCGTAGACGCCGACGGCGAGGCGCGGCACGTCGACGCCCTCGGACACCATGCGGACCGCGACCATCCAGCGCGACTCGTCCCCGCTGAACCGGTCGATCTTCTTGGACGCGGCCTTCTCGTCGGAGAGGACGACCGTCGGCGTCTCGCCGGTGACCTTCTTCAGGATCTTGGCGTACGCGCGGGCCGACTCCTGGTCGGTCGCGATGACGAGGCCGCCCGCGTCGGGGATGCCCTTGCGGACCTCGGTGAGCCGCTTGTCGGCGGCGGCGAGCACGTTGGGGATCCATTCGCCGGTGGGCGCCAGCGCGGTGCGCCAGGCCTGCCCGATGGCGTCCTTGGTCATCGGCTCGCCGAGCCGGGCGGCGATCTCGTCGCCGGCCTTGGTGCGCCAGCGCATGTTGCCGCTGTAGCTGAGGAAGATGACCGGGCGGACGACGCCGTCGGCGAGCGCGTTGCCGTAGCCGTAGGTGTAGTCGGCGGAGGAGCGGCGGATGCCGTCGTTGCCCTCCTCGTACGCGACGAACGGGATCGGGTTGGTGTCCGACCGGAACGGCGTACCGGTCAGCGCGAGCCGCCGGGTCGCCGGGTCGAACGCCTCCTGACAGGCCTCGCCCCAGGACTTCGAGTCACCGGCGTGGTGGATCTCGTCGAGGATCACGAGCGTCTTGCGCTGCTCGCAGCGGTTGCGGTGCAGCATCGGACGGACGCCGACACCGGCGTACGTCACGGCGACCCCGTGGTACTCCTTGCTCAGCGGTCCCGCGCTGTAGTCGGGGTCGAGCTTGATCCCTATCCGCGCAGCCGCCTCCGCCCACTGCTTCTTGAGGTGCTCGGTCGGGGCGACGACGGTGATCTGCTGCACGACATGGTGGTGCAGCAGCCACGACGCGAGGGTCAGCGCGAACGTGGTCTTGCCCGCGCCGGGCGTCGCGACGGCGAGGAAGTCGCGCGGCTGCTCCTGGACGTACCTCTCCATGGCGCCCTGCTGCCAGGCTCGCAGCTTGCCGGCGGTGCCCCAGGGGGCGCGGCCGGGAAAGGCGGGTGAGAGGTGGTGGGAGGCGGTGGTAGTAGTCACGGTCTCCGGTTCGGGGCTCTCGGGTACGTGGGGTGCTGTCCGCACCGGAGCGGCCCTGATCGGCCCGGCCCGCGATACGACAACCGGGCCACCCTACCGGTGGGCCGGTGGATAGGCCGTACGAACGAGCCGTGGTCCGGTTCCGTTGAGACTCTCTTCACAGGGAGGCGCCGGGGCCCGGTCCCCGGCTCGCGGCACCCCCGGAGCCCGCCCTCCGGCACCCCGCCCGGCGGGCCCCCGGCCGCCCCCACCGGCCCCTCGCACCAGCGGCGTTCCGCCGCCCCGGCACGCTCCGGGGCCCGCCCCTCGCCGCTCACTTCTCCCGTACGACGACCCGGGTCGCCACCCAGGCCCCGACCAGCGCCACCCCCGCCATCGGCAGGAACACGGCGGCGAACGCGCCCGGGTGCGAACCGGAGGCTCCGGCCTCCACCGCCCCGTGCGCCGCCGCGCCCACCGCCCCGCCGCCGAGCGCGGCGAAGGCCGCCCCGCCGGCGGCCAGGAGCAGCACGTTGGAGAGCCCGTCGGAGATCTGGAGGGCGGCGGAGTTGGAGCCCGCCTCCTCGGGGGCCGACAGCTTCAGCAGCAGCACGCTGGTGGAGGCGATCACCATGCCCATCCCGAAGCAGCCGAAGGCCCAGGCGACGGCGACGATCCAGACCGGCACCCCCTCGATCAGCACGGAGGGCGCGACGGCGATCGAGGCGGCGACCAGCACCATGCCGCTGACCATCAGCCGCTCCCGGTGGGGCTCCATGCGCGGCCGGGACTGCACGAACGAACCGAGCGCCCAGGTCGCCCCGCCCACCGCCAGCGAGAGTCCGGCCATCGTCGGGGACAGCCCGCGCTGGGTGACCAGCATCAGCGGTACGAAGGACTCGGCGGCGATGAACGACCCGGCGGCGACCCCGCGCAGCAGGACCACCGAGGGCAGCCCGCGCCCCGCCCGTACGGTCCCGGTGGGCAGCAGTCCGCGGACGGCGGGCACCAGCAGGGCGACGCCGAGGGCGGCGGGCAGGAGGGCGAGCCAGTTCAGCTCCTGTCCCGCGTACTGGAGCAGCCCCGCCCCGGCCGATATCCCGAGGGCGAGCCTGATCCGGCGGCGGTCGTACGGTTCGTCGGCGGCGGCCGGGTCCGCGGGCCCGGACGCCGTCCGCCGGATCGCCGGGAGGGCCAGGGCGAGCGGGATCACGATGAGGGCGGGGATGCCGACGAAGACCCAGCGCCACCCGAGCTGTTCGGTGACCGTCCCGGAGGCGAGCGGACCGACGACGGAGGGGATCACCCAGCTCGCGGCGAAGGCGGCGAGGATCGCGGGCCGGATGCGCTCGGGGTAGGCCCGCCCGATGACCACGTACAGGGCGACGATCACCAGCCCGCCGCCGAGGCCCTGGACCGCCCGGCCCGCGATGAAGACCCACATGCTGGTGGCTGCCCCGGAGAGCAGCAGGCCGACGCCGAACGCGGTGATCCCGGTGGCGAGCGGCTGGAGCGGACCGCGCCGGTCGGCCCACTGCCCGGAGAGGACCATGGCGAACAGGCTGGTGGTGAAGTACGCGGAGAAGGCGAAGGCGTAGAGGGGGATCCCGTTCAGCTCGCGCGCGGCGACCGGCATGGCCGTGCCGACCGCCGTGGCCTCGAACGCGATGAGGAACACCACGGAGACGATGCCGATGCTGAGCGCCCGGTAGGTGCGCCCGAGGACCCCTTCGACGGCTGCGAGGGGGAGGTCGGACAGCGGGTCCGAGGAGTGATCGTCGGTCGCGGGCGGCGCGAGGTGTGCGGCATCGGCGCCGTCACGCGGTTCGAGGGCGGTCATGGGCCCAGCGTAAGGGGCATGGAACGGTTTGAACCCTGTCGATGTACGGTCCTCCGCTCGGCCCTTGGTCGTAGGTCCCGGGCCCCGGCGCCCGACCGGATGTGAACGGCGTATGGCAGTCGCGTTGCGGGCCCGCCGGATGCCTTGAGGCGGCGGGCGACGGCCCGTAGCGTCAGGGACGGCGGGAGAACAGGACACGCGGCACCGCACCGCACCCGACCGTGTGCCCGAGAGGCTCAGGGGCTCGACTGCAACTCGAGTTACACCGGTTCGAATCCGGTCACGGTCTCCGTCGCGAAGCGGCCGCCCCCACGGCAGGGGGCGGCCGCTTCCGTTTCGCGCCTCGCAGCGGTCCTCACGACTTCAGGGCCTTCATCACCTCGCGCGTGTCACTGATCAGCTCGGCCCGGTGGGCGAGCATCTCGGGCTGGTCCACCACCTCGGGCAGCGATTCCGTTCCGTTGTCGATGTCCGGCGGGGACATCCAGGAGGTCAGAGTGAGCGTCACGACGGCACCGCCGTCCACCACCCGTACGCTCATCGATTCGTCCTCCATGATCAGCAGGTACGCCAGATCGCCGAGGCCCGGTACGCGCTCCACCCGGTCCACGCCCGTGCCGTCGATCTCCGTCAGCGTGCTGCTCGCCTCGAACTCGGGACGCGGGTCGGTCTCCTTGTGCAGCTCGGCCGTGAGGGACGCCTGATAGCCGGTGGACCAGCCCACGCCCTCCTCGCCGTCCGGCGCGCGCACCACCGCCACCGTGAAGTCGACGGTGCAGCGGATGCGGTGGAGGGCGGGGTGCTCGATGCCGTCCAGCTCGGTCGACGGCGCGCCCGCCGGCCCCACCGCGGCGGAGAGCGCCTTCAGCTCCACCGCCGCGCAGGAGCCGGACTCCACGCGGTAACCGCGCGGGTCGGGCTTCCGGTCGCCGCCGATCCCGTACGCGAAGACCGCCGTGGCCCACACGGCGGACGCCACGACCGCTCCGGCGGCGGCCCACAGCAGCCCCCGCCCCCGCCGCCGGCCGCCCGCCGACGGACCCCGGTCGAACCCGCTCACCTGGTCCGGGGGCCCGTCCGGCCCGGCCTCGCCCACCAGTTCCGGCTCAGTGATCACGTACGGGCTCTCCCCTGGTCGGACGACGGGCGGTACGAACCTTCGGACGGTTCCGGCCCCTCGGGGCATTCTCCAGCTCGGGGGGCCGGCCGGGAAGTCTCGGGCGGGGAACCCGAAGGGCCCCGCACGGAACCCGAAGCCCGGGGTTCACGTGCGGGGCCGCCGGCGGGGCCCGTCAGACGGCGTCCAGGGAGTACGTCCCCGTACCGTCCTGCCTGCCGCTGGAGTACTGGCGGACGAACTCCCCGTCCGCGTACCGGTCGTGGCCCATCATGGAGCCGGTGTACTTGTTCTGCACGCCGATCTTCGGGCTGCCGGGCACGTCACGGTAGATGAAGAACCGCTGGAGGTCGTCCTCCGCACAGGTGGCCGTCATCAGGACCGCCCGCTCGGTGGCCGCGTTCGGCGCGGCGATGGTCGCGCACCCTCCGTTGCCCCAGTTCCACAGGGTCGCCTCGATGACCCCGTCGGTCTCCGTCACGTTGCACAGGCGCCAGTGGTCCAGATGGGCGCTGAAGATCGTCGAGGGCCGCAGGCGGACCCCGTCGCTCGCCAGGACGGGTGCGCCCCAGGACAGGGGCTTTCCGGGCACGGCGATCTTGTACACCTGGGTCTGGCAGTCGAGAGCGGCCCGCGCACCGCCGGCGGTGGCCCGGGGCGGCTCGGCGGGCGCGCCGCTCACGAGGGCCGGGGGCGCTCCGGCAGCCGTGCCGCCGGTGGGGGCCGCGGGCCGGGCGGGGCGGCCCTGCTCCTGCTTCGCCGTCGCCGCCACCGCACCCGCCGGGCGCTCGGCCTCCGCGGCGGGCGAGCCGCAGTCGAGGAGGCTCTGCGCCTTGGCCATGATGCTGCCCGCGGGCACCGTGTCCTGGCAGCGCACGGCGCCTTCCTCCAGGGTGGTGTAGGTGGTGAAGCTGCCGTTTCCGGGCCCCTCGGCCCACTTCAGCGCCCAGCTTCCGTCGCTCTGCCGGGAGCGGTTGCAGTTGAGGCTTCCGTAGGTGCCGGTGACCTTCTTGGTGCCCTTGTAGACGCCGTAGTAGCCGGGCTGCTCGAAGCTCCACGCGACCGTGTTCGACTCGCTGCTGGTGGAGGAGTACGTGACCTTCAGGTTCAGACCGAGCTTCGCACTGGCCGCTTCGAGGGTCGCGACGGCGAAGCTCGCGTCCAGGCCGCCGGAGAGGTCGACGGAGACCGTGACGACCGTCTCGGTGCTGGTGACGACGGTGTGGTTGCCGGTGGTGCCCTCGGTGACGTACCAGCCCTTGAAGTGGGTGATCGTCGGGGACACTTCGGTGTTCTTGATGTACGGGTGGCGAGTGCCGAGGTCGGCCACGGTACAGGCGCCGCCGAGCTGGGGTGCCGCGGCGGCGGCAGCGGGCGAGGCGGTGGCGGCGGGCGCGGCGGCGGCAGCGGGCGAGGCGGTGGCGGCGGGCGCGGCGGCGAAGCCCATGGCGGTGACCGCCACGGCGACCGCGGGGGCGGTCACCGCCATGAAGGATCTACCGGTACGGCTCCTGGATTTCCTGGGACGCATGGCTGTCTGTTTCCCCCTGGTCGATTCCGTCCGGCCCGGACCGGACCGGACAGAGGTGAATGTAGCGGCCATGGAGGGTGCCGGAGTGAGGCCCGAACGAGCCAGGAATTCACGGGGAGGGGCTTATTCCTCCCCCGTCGCAGCCGTTTGCCGAGGGGCGGACAGAGCCGCGGCGACCACCGGACGGGGCCGGGCGCGGCCGGCCGTCCGGGCCGGGCCCAGGCTCCGGTTGCAGGCGCCCGGCCACAGGAGATTCATTCCGCTTCCGACTCACGGCTGGCCGGTGGGAGTTGCTTCAGATCCTGGTCCAGTTCCGCCGGGAGGCCGGCGTTGTCCTCGCACTTCAGCTTCTCGGCAACGGCCAAGGACGCGGCATGCACGACACGGAGGTTGTCCATCGCGTTCGCCAGGGCGTCCCCTCGGTCGTGGGCCTTACTCAGTCCTCCGTAGATCCGCGCAGGCCGGTTCTTCGATCCATCGAGCCTCTCGCTGACGCATTCGAAGTAGATCCCCGCCGAGCGGACGTTGGCCACCGCCTCCTTCCCCAGGGAGAAGCGCCGTTGCCCTTCGGGACTCCCCGGGTAATTGACGTCCTGCGGTGCGTATATACGGAATCGCAAGGTGGTCTCGTCGACGCTGCGGCTTCCCTTTGCAGCCATATCGCAGAGTTCGCCGCCCTGGGACCAATTACGGCCGGAGGCATACTCCTTCTCGATCTTCCCGATCAGCCGACCCACGTCGCCGTCCGATCGCCGCTTGAAGGATGTCGCGCCCGTCACGGCCTCCACCGTCTTCTCCAGGCCCCCCGCGAACAGCCCGTCACACACCTCCGCCGCCTTCACATAGGGCGACTGAGGCTCCGGGTCCGATCCGCATGCCGTAGCGCAGACGGCCACGACCAGACCAGCGATCAGCGTCTTTCCGTTCCGGTTCACACCCATACCTTTCACGGCAGCCCGGGGGCAGCCTCAGCCCGTCTCCGGGTTCACACCCTGCTGGTTCTCCCGGTCGTTGCCGACCCCGTAACCCAGGAGCATCGCTTGCTTCAGGTCTTCTCGGAGCTTCGTGTCCTCCGCGGTCGCATGAAGCGCGAGGAAATTCTCCATCGGAGCCTCCGCCATGGATTCGCCGGAGCGGTAGATCCTGTCCCACTCCTCGTCGGTGAGCTGCTCCGCCTTCTCCTTGCTCTTGTCGACGGAGTTGTCCGAGACATCCCCGACGACCTGGCCGACGACCTGTTCCGCGAGACCGCCGGCCGTGTCGGTCGCCAGCGGGATCAGCACCGCGGCCGCACCCACCGCCGCCGTCGCCGGCAGGAACGCGACGCCGGCCGCGATTCCCACCCCCGCACCGAACTCCACCCAGCCCGCGCGCTCGGCCACCGCCTTCTCGTAGTCCTCGTGCGTCTTCATGTTCTCCGCCTGGACCTGGTCGGCCCTGGACTGGTCGAGCATGCCCTGCATCTCGGCGCCGACCCGAACGGTCGTGCGTGCGGCGTCCGCGTCAATGGTCCCGTCAGGGCTGACCTGCGTTTCCAGAACGCTTCTGGTGTACGCCTGCTCCGCCGTCGACAGGGTGGCGTAGGCATCCGGATGCTGACCGAGCGCGCTGAGGAACTGGCGCACGGTCGACCGCCCCTCCTCCCCGTCGGCTCCGAAGGGAATGTGCCCTGCGATGTTCTTGTCGGGGGCGAAGACGCTGTTGCTGTCGCCCTTGTCCAGGGCCCAGTTGATGTCGTCGATGTATCCCGCACCCATGACGCCCATGCTGTCCGCCAGGCCCTCCTGGTGCTTGAGCAGCCCCGCGTCCGCGCCGTACTTCTCCATGACCTGCTGCATGACCGCCGCGTTGTCGGCGTCCCGTTTCACGCTCGCGTCCGGGTCGCCCGCCGGGTAGCCGAGAGTCGCCGCCTCCAGGGCGTGGCCCAGCGCGTCCGGCATGTGCTGGAGGGTGGGCTTCAGTTTGTCCGGGTCGGTGGAGTTGGAGTCCGGGAACGACTCCCACTTCTCGTTGCCGAAGAAGTCGAGGTAGTTGTCGATCGCCGCGTCGTCCTTCTTCCCGAGGTCGGCCGTGGCACCGTGGTTGACCGTGCCGTCCTCGTTGTAGGCCGTCGGCTCGTCGGTGAAGAACTTCTTCGCCGCGTCCGGGCTGTTCCCCAGCGCCTCCAGCATGGCCGTGGTCGGGTCGTAGCCGGCCCCGTTCTTCCCCGAGGGGTTGTACGGGTTCTCCAGGAAGCCGTTCACCTGCTTGTTGCCGGCGAACCGGTAGGGATCCTGCTGGTGCAGCTGCGCCACGTGTTCGGCGATCGGGTTGAGGAACTTCGCGTCGTAGTTGCCGTACCGCATGATGCCGCCGAGCAGCTGGTAGCCGTACGGTCCGCCGCTGTTGTCGTACTTGGACAGCGGGATCTGCTGGGTCCCCAGCTTGCGTAGCTCCGGCCCCCACTCCGCCGAGAACGCCTGGTCGTGGGAGGCGGTGGCCAGGTTCAGGCCGAGATTGCGCTGGAGTTCCTGCACGTCCGCCAGGCGGGTCTTGTCGACCTTGGCGTAGTCGTGCGTGTCCGTGGACAACTGGCCGAAGAAGGCGAGGGACTTCTCCGGGCCCAGCTTCTCGTAGAAGGCCTTCGCGAACTCCGGCGACTTTCCGTTGTCGCGCAGCAGTTCGTTCAGCGACTGGAGTTCGGTGTGGGTGAGGTCGCGGCCCTTGGCGGCCAGCGCGGCGGCCCGGTCGGCCTCCTCCTGGTCGAACTTCGTGTACTTCGGGGCGCTGAAGTCCTTGCGGTCGGTGACGTTGGCCTCAAGGGAGTTCTTGAAGGTCACATCGGTGTCGTTGCAGTTGTCGACGATGAGGTCGATCCTCTTCTGCCACGACGCGATGTTCTCCCTCTCCTGCTGGAGGTACCTGCCGAAGTCGGGATCGTGGCGCGCGGTGTTGTCCTCGGATATCGGGGAACGCGCCGTCACCTTTCCCCTGCCGTCCACCCGGATGCCGGCCGCGGGCCCTTCGTGGTCCCGGATGTTGACCAGGTCGTCCTTGGCCTTCTTGAAGGCCGTGTAGCCCTCTTCCAGCAGCGTCTTGACGCCCTTGGCCTCGGCGGCGGCGTCCGTGAACTCCTTGGCGGTCTTGCCGATGAACTCCCTGGTGACCCCGGCGTTGAGGCCCTCCCAGCTCGCCTTGTTCGCCTTCGCCTTCATCCCGTCGGAGGCCTGGGTGGCGAGCCTGTCGAGATTGGCCGCCATTTCCGACCAGTCGTCGGCCGCGGCCTTCAGCTTTCCCAACGGGGCTTCGACGATGTCCTCGTAATTCAGCATTGTGCGTGCTCCCCCGAGCCCTACTTCATGTATTCCGAAAGCACGGAGACCGATGTCAGGTCCCCGCCGATCTTCACGTCGTCCTTGGCGTGCTGGGCCTTCGTGTAGTCCAGGTGGTTCGAGATGTGCGCACAGGAATCCAGCAGCGTCTTGAGATGGGTCTGCCAGAAGTCGTGCACCTTGAGCACCGCCGAACCGCTCGCGAAGTTCCCGTTGGTGAGCGCGATCGCCGCCTCGAAGGTGGCGGGACGGGCGTGGTCACCGTCCTTCGAGAGCTTCGTCCTGAGCTCGTAGGCGTCATTTCCGATAGCGCCCAGATCATCCCGGTTCACCACCAGATCCGAACCACCACCGCCCCCCGCGGCCGGAGCACTGTTGAGCTGCGTGGCGCCTCGCTCCGCCGCAGCTGTGCGCAGTTCGGCCCATTCCTTCTCGAACGTCACGAATTCCCCAAGTCCGCTTGCGTAGACCGCTTCACAGGAAGAATGCGGCCACCGGCCCGCTCACCGTATCGGGTTCGCTTTCACCCGGGGTGGGCAAAGGGTGAAGACCCTTTCACTTGGGCGTCGCCACCGCCGCCTGCGGCCTGATCGGCAGACGGTTCACCGGGCGGCCCGTCGCCGAGCGGACCGCCGAGGCGACCGCGGCCGGGGCCGTGACGACCGGGACGGCCGAGGCCGGCTTCGCGCCGAAGGGGGCCACCACGTCGCGTTCCTCGACCAGCTTCACGATGCGGATGTCCGGGGCGTCCAGGGACGTCGGGAGCGCGTAGCCGGTGAGGTCCGGGTGGCGGATGAGGCCTCTCGCGGTGCGGAGGTTCTCCATGAGGGCCGCGCCGATGCCCTGGGTGATGCCCGCCTCGATGCGGATCGCCAGCTGGGCGGGGTTGAGGACGCGGCCCACGTCCTGGGCGACCGCCATCTCGACCACGCGGATCGAGCCGAGCTCGATGTCGACGTCCACCACCGCCCGTACCGCGCAGAACGCGAGGCCGACGAACGCGTCGCCCTGGCCGGACTCGTCCAGCGGTTCCGTGGGGTGGGGGCGGCACTGGGCGGTGGCCCACAGCTCCTTGCCGTCCAGCTCCTCGGTGACCGTCGTGGACAGCACCCCGTCGTACGAGGTGATCTTGCCGTCGGCGATCTGGAGCAGCTCCGTCGACATCCCGAACTTGTGGGCCAGCGGCTGGAGGAGCTGGGTGCGGACCATCTTGGCCGCGCGCTCCACCGCCCCGCCCGACACCCAGGTGTGGCGGCCGTGCGTCGCCGGACCGGCCGGGGGCTGGTCGGTGTCGACGGCGGCCACGTGGACCTCTTCGATGCCCAGGGTCTCCTGGACGATCTGGCGGGCCAGCGTGGTGAAGCCCTGGCCCGTCTCCACGGCCGCGCAGATCACCGTGGCGACGCCGTCGTGGACCCGGACCGTGGCCGTGGAGACCTCGTCCGCGCCCTCGGCCCCCAGCATGTGGACCATGCCCACGCCGTAGCCCACGCCCCGGCGCACCGCCCCGGGCTCCCCCGCGCCCTCAGGGCCGCCCGGCAGCAGCCAGTCGTCCTCCGGGGCGTCCTTGGGGAGCGCGGGGAGGGGGAAGTCCCGTACGGCCCGCAGCAGTTCGGCCACGGGGGCCGGGCAGGTCACCGTCTGGCCCGTGGGCAGGATGTCGCCCGTGGAGAGGGTGTTGCGCAGGCGCAGCTCGGCCGGGTCGATGCCCAGCTTCGCGGCCAGCTTGTCCATCTGGCCCTCGTACGCCGCGCAGACCTGCATGGCGCCCTCGCCGCGCACATGGCCCGACGGCGGGTTGTTCGTCCGGACCGCCCAGCCCTCGATGAAGGCGTGCGGGACGACGTAGGGACCGCAGGCGAAGGCCACCGCGGCGGCCAGGGACTCCGAGGAGGCGTCGGCGTACGCGCCCGCGTCCAGCAGGATCTGGGCCTCCACCTTGACCAGCCGGCCCTCCGCGTCCGCGTGGTGGCGGTAGCGCAGGAGCGTGGGGTGGCGGTGGGTGTGGCCGAGGAAGGACTCCTCGCGGCTCGCCGCCAGCTTCACCGGGCAGCCGGTGCGCAGCGCCAGCAGGCCCAGCGGGATCTGGAAGCCCGGGTCCTCCCGGTCGCCGGTCGCCCCCGGCACCCCGGTCACGACGACCTTGACCCGGTCCGGTTCCAGGCCGAAGCAGGCGGCGATCAGGTCGCGGTCGGTGTGCGGGTCGGTGGAGGCGGTGTAGATCTCCACGCCGCCGTCCGGGCGGGGCACGGCGAGCCCGGCCTCCGCGCCGATCGGGGCCGGGTCCTGGCGGCCGATGCGGTACAGGCCCTCGACGACGACCTCGCCGGCCGCCTCCGCGTCCCCGTAGCGCAGCGGGATGTGGCGGATCAGGTTGCCGTCGGGGTGCAGCGGCTCCGCCTCGAACGCCTTCTCCGGGTCCGTGACCGGCTCCAGCACCTCGTACCGTACGGCGATGGCGGCGGCGGCCAGCCGGGCCGTGTCCGGGTGGTCGGCGGCGACGGCGGCGATCGGCTCGCCGTGGTGGCGGACCAGGTCGGAGGCGAACACCGGGCGGTCCACCACGTGGCGGCCGTAGTTGCTCTCCCCCGGCACGTCCTCGTGGGTGACGACCGCGCGCACCCCGGGCATCTCCTCGGCCCCCGAGGTGTCGATGGACAGGATCCGCGCGTGCGGGTGCGGGGAGCGCAGCACGGCCGCCCACAGCAGGCCCTCGGCCCAGAGGTCCGCGGCGTACGGGAAGGTCCCCTCGGTCTTCGCGCGGGAGTCGGCGGCGGGGAGCGACGCCCCCAGGCCCATCCGGGGCAGCTCCTGGTCCGGTCCGCCTCCGGGTCCGCCGCTCAGCGCGTCGATCCTGGGCAGGCTGGTGCTGGTCGCGTTGGCCGCGGTGGCCGCGTCGCCGCTCACGCCGCCTCCTTGTCGATCACGTGGTCCTGCTGGTGTCGCGTGTGCCGCTGCTCTGCGGCGGTGCCGCGGGCGTGCCTCACAGCGCCCCTCCCTCGTGCGGGTGGGGTCCCTGCTGCACACCGCCGGCGCCCGGCTCTGCCTGGTGCGGGATGCGGGCCTCTTCCGGGGCCGCCGTGGCCTCGGCGTTCGCCTCGCGGGCGGCGACGACGTCCGCCACCGCGTCGAGCACGCCCCGGTAGCCGGAGCAGCGGCAGAGGTTGCCGCAGAGCGCCGCGCGGGTCTCCAGCTCGGTGGGGGCGTGGTTGCCCTCCAGCAGGTCGTGGACGGTCATCGCCATGCCGGGGATGCAGAAGCCGCACTGGACGGCTCCGCAGGCGGACAGGGCGCGCTGGACGTCGGACGGTTCGCCGTCCACGGCGAGGCCCTCGACCGTACGCACCTCGCTGCCGGCCGCCGTCGCCGCGGGGACCAGGCAGGAGGCGACCAGCCGGCCGTCGACCTGGACGTTGCAGGCGCCGCACTCGCCCTGGGAGCAGCCGTCCTTGGCCCCGGCCAGGCCGAGGCGCTCGCGGAGCACGTAGAGCAGGGACTCGCCGATCCAGGCGTCGCTGACCGGGCGGTCCACACCGTTCACGTGGAGCAGGTAGGACGTGGCCGGGTGCTCGCTCGGCGCGTCGGGGAGGGCAGGGGCGGGAGGGGCCGCGAGGTCGGCTTCCGGGCCGCTTTCCGGCTCGGTCTCCTCAGTCGCGTCGGGGGCCGCTTCCGGGGCTCCGTCTGGGACCGTGCCCGGCGCCGCTTCCGGGTCCGTGCCCGGCGCCGCGTCCGCCTCGGGAGCGGGCGTCGGCTCGGCGTCCTCGGCGGGGGCCCCGACGGCGACGGGCTCGGCGTCCGCCGCTCGGGCCGCCTCTTCCGCCGGTTCGCCGTGCACCGGTCCGTCCTGCGCTGGTTCGTTCCGTACCGGCTCGTTCTGTGCCGGTTCGTCGTGCGCCGGCCCCGCTTCCGGGGTCTGCTCCGCCGCGGGTACGGGGTCGGCCGCCGGCTCCGGCTGCGGTGTGGCCCAGGGAGCGGGGGCGCCGCCGGGGAGCGTCGCCGGGCGGGAACTCTCCGCGTACCACTGCGGCGTGTGCGCGGAGGCCGGGAACTCGCCCGATTCGTCCGGGAGATCCCCGTCCGCGACCGGAATCGTCCACTGACCGGTGTGGCCGGTGTGGCCGGCGAGGTCCTCCTGACCGGTGTGGTCGGCACGGCCCGTCCGCTCGGAGTGGTCCGCCTGACCGGGGTGGCCCGTCTGCTCGGGGTGGCCGGGGTGCCAGGCCTCCGGGTTCACCCCCGGGTCCGGGGCCGCCTCCGTGGGGCCGAGGGCCTCGGTGAAGTTCCACTGGGCCGTGGCGTGCGACGTGTCCTGGTACGGGCCCTGGTAGCCGCCCTGCCCGTCCTGCTGGTTCGGGTCCGGCCAGTGGACCGCGCCGGACTCCCGGGCGGCGGCGGCCTCCTGGGCGCGCTGCTCGGCCTGGGCCTGCTGGGTCTGCGTCTGGAGCACCCAGCTGCCCGTCGCCGCCGGGTCCAGACCGGCCGCCGGGGTCAGCGGCAGGATCATCGGGGGGACGTACCCGTGGCCGGGAGCGGCCAGCGGAATGTTCGCCAGGTCCTCCGGCGGGAGGTGGACGAACGCGGTGGCGTCGGCCGCCGCGGCGTCGGCGTCGAACCCGTCGCCCTGCGGCGTCGGCTCCCAACCGCCGTAACGGGGGTCAGGGCCCTCGGAGTGGCCCCGCCGTCCCTGCTGGTCGGGGAATTCCTCATTGCTCACGACAGTGCCCTCCCCAGCGCGCGTCGGGCGAGCGCGGCGACGGTGCGCCGCAGGTGCAGGACGGCCGGGGACAGCGGCGGGGCCTCTGTGCCGTCGGCCGGTGGTGCGTGGTCGGGGATGCAGGCCGCGGCGACGTACTCGCCGAAGGCGGCCAGCGCGTCCGGGGCCAGGCCCCGCTCGCCGTCCCAGTCGATCAGCGAGGCGATCCAGCGCTCGGCCTCCAGCGGGCGCAGCGGCATCGGGGCGATCGCACCGACCGCGCAGCGCACCCCGCGCCGGGCCGGGTCGAGCACGATGGCGACCGAGGCGGTGGCGCGGCCGGGGCCGGTGCGGCCGGTGGCCTTCAGGAACACCTGGGGGGCGTGCAGCAGCGGTACGCGGACGAAGCCGATCAGCTCCGCGGGCTCCAGCAGTTCACGGCCGGCCAGCAGGTGGGAGACGGGGATCTCGCGGCGGGCGCCGCCGGGGCCCGCGATGACCACCTCGGCCTCCAGCGCGGCCAGCACCGGCAGGGCGTCGCCGGTGGGCGCGGAGGTGACGATGTTGCCGCCGAGCGTACCGGCGTTGCGGATCTGCGGCGGCCCCGCGGCGCGGGCCGAGGCGGCGAGGGCGGGGATCAGCGCGGCGAAGTCCGGGCGCCCCATGCGGGCGTGGGTGAGGCCGGCGCCCAGGAGCGCGTGCCCGTCCTGGTAGTGCCAGCCGCGCAGCTCGCTGATCCGGCCGAGGCCGACCAGTCCCGAGGGGCGCAGGAGCCCCTTGTTGACGGCCGCCATCAGGTCCGTGCCCCCCGCGACCGGAACGGCTGCGGGCATGGCGCCGAGTGCCGCCACGGCCTCGTCCAACGAGGCCGGCAGCGTCACCGACTGCATCGCCTGCGGTGCGTGCGTGGTCAACCCAGCTGCCCCTTCCCGGTCTCCCGGCTGTCCCGCCTGTTCCGCCGTACGGTACGTGTTCACAGCCCGGACGTGGCAACTCTGGCACATCTTCCGAGCGGACCGTCGCGAGGGTCCGCGAAGGGTGGATCCGTCCCTGACCTGCGAGATGGCCGGGTTTCGCACTTCTTCGGCGGGGAGGGTGAATTGCCACTCTTCAGCGAGGCTTGTACGACTTCTTGCGATTCGTGTCCTCGCTCCGGCGAGGGCCGCCGGGTCCTGCGGCGCGCGCCGTCGGGCTGTTGGGCCCGGACGCGCGCCGGCCGCGGCGGTCCCGGAGGACGGCCGCGGCCGGGCGGTGCGGTGCGGGGTCACACCACGGGCGGCGCGCCCTCGCGCGGGAAGCCGAGGACGCCGGGACGCTGCTGCCGGGGGTAGGGGCCGCCCGGCGGGCGGTAGTCCACGCCGAGGGCGTCCAGCCGGGCGTAGTGGGGCGTCATCCGGGCCTCGAACGCGGCGAAGTCCCGGTCGTCCGGGGCGGGCAGGGCGGACCAGGCGACCTCGGCGAAGGCGGCGAGTCGCGGGAAGACCTGGTAGTCGACGCGGGCCCGGTTCTGCATGACCTCGGTCCAGACGTTGGCCTGGGTGCCCAGGATGTGCCGGGCCGCCCGCTCGCTCAGGCCCGGCGGGACGGGCTCGAAGCGGTAGACGTCCTCCAGGGTCCGGACGTACCCGATGGGCATCGGCTCGTCGGGGCCGCCGTCCTGACGGTGGTCCAGGTAGACCTGCTGCTCGGGGCACATGACGACGTCGTGCCCGGCCTCGGCCGCCGCGACGCCTCCCGCGTAGCCGCGCCAGGAGGAGACCGCGGCTCCCTCGGCGAGGCCCCCTTCGAGGATCTCGTCCCAGCCGATGAGGCGGCGGCCCCGCTCGGTGAGCCAGGCGTCGAAGTGCCGGATGAACCAGGACTGGAGCCCGTCCTCGTCGCCGACGCCGAGTTCGGCGATCCGGGCCTGGGCGAGCGGGGACTCCTTCCACTGGTCCTTGGGGCACTCGTCGCCGCCCATGTGGACGAAGGGCGAGGTCTCGGCGGGGAAGAGTTCGAGCACCTCCTCCAGGACGCCTTCGAAGAAGCGCAGGGTGTCCTCGGTGGGGGCGAGTACGTTCGGGCTGACGCCCCAGTTGTCCCAGACGGAGAGGGTGGTGGTGTCGACGACGTCGGTGTTGCCCAGCTCGGGGTAGGCGGTGATGGTCGCCTGCGAGTGGCCGGGGATGTCGATCTCGGGGACCACCCGGATGTGCCGCTCGGCGGCGTAGGCGACGATCTCGCGGATGTCGTCCTGGGTGTAGAAACCGCCGTAGGGGGTCTCGTCCCAGAGCTCGGAGGCCCGGTGGCCGTACTTGGTGCGCGAGCGCCAGGAGCCGACCTCGGTCAGGCGCGGGTAGCGCTTGATCTCGATGCGCCAGCCCTGGTCGTCGGTGAGGTGGAAGTGGAAGACGTTCAGCTTGTGCGCGGCCAGCAGGTCCAGGTAGCGCAGGACGTCTTCCTTGGGCAGGAAGTGCCGCGAGACGTCGAGCATCATGCCGCGCCAGCCGAAGCGGGGCTCGTCCTCGACGACGACCGGCGGGACCTCCCAGGTGCGGCCCGGGGCGAGGGGAGCGCGCCGGAAGGCGTCCGGGCCGAGGAGCTGCCGGAGCGTCTGCGCGCCCCGGAAGACGCCGGCCGCGGTGCCGCCGGTGATGCGCACGGCGGTCGCCCCGACCTCCAGGCGGTACGCCTCCGGGGCGAGCGACTCGTCCAGGGCCAGCACGATGCCCTGCCCGTTCGAGCCGGTTCCCGAGCCGTCGCCCGCGCCCGTGCCGGTGCCGTCGCCCGCGGGCAGGGGCAGTCCGGTGGCCGGGCCGAGCGTGGAGCGCAGCCAGCGGGCGACGCCCTCGGTTCCCGGGCCCGCCGTCAGCGGGGTGGCGTAGCCGAGCGGGTAGGGCCCGGCGGCGGCGGCCGTCAGGGTGCGCGGGGCCGGGATCAGACCGAGGGCCGCGGGGTCCACGGCGCCCGGGGAGACGGAGTTCGCGGGTGTCATGACGTCAGTCCTTTACCGCTCCGCCCAGTCCGGAGACGAGGCGTCGCTGTACGAGTACGAAGAAGACCAGTACGGGGATGGTCATCACCGTCGAGGCTGCCATGATCCCTCCCCAGTCGTTCTCGTCCGGTTTGAAGAAGACCAGCAGCGCCATGGGCAGCGTCGACTGGGAGGTGTCGCTGATGATGAACGACTTCGCGAACAGGAAGTCGTTCCAGGTGGTGATGAAGGAGAAGACGCTGGTCGCCACGAGCCCCGGGAAGACCAGCGGGAAGAGGATCTGCCACAGGAAGCGGGTGCGGCTGGCCCCGTCGATGTAGGCGGCCTCCTCCAGCGCCTCGGGGACGGCCTTGACGAAGCCGCGCAGCATCCAGATGGCGAACGGCAGGGAGAAGGCGAGGTGCGGCAGGATCAGCGAGCCGAGCGTGTTGAGCTGGCCGAAGTCCCGCATCAGGAAGAACAGCGGGATCGTCAGCGCCTCCACCGGCACCATCTGGGCGACCAGGAACATGATCAGCAGCGTGGTGCGGAACTTGAAGCGGAAGCGGGTCACGGCGGTGGCGGCGAGGAACGCGACCAGCGCCGAGAGCACGACGACGGTGCCCGCCACCAGCAGGCTGTTGAGGAAGTAGCGGCCGAAGTCCTGCTGTTCGAAGACCCGGCGGAACGAGTCGAGCGAGGGCGACAGCGTCCAGGGGCGGGCGTCGGTGGACTGGATCTCCCCGGCCGGTTTGAAGGCGGAGAGCACCATCCAGTAGAGGGGGAAGGCGACCGCGACGGCGATCAGCAGGGCGGCGGCCTCCGCGGCCAGCCTGCCGGGCCGTTTGACGCGCAGGAGCCTGGCGATGCCGCCGCCGCGCGTCGCGCCGCTCGCGGGACTGCCGGTGGTCGCGCTCACAGTTCCTCCCCCTGGCGCCGCATCAGGCGCAGATAGACCAGCGTGACGGCCAGCAGGATCACCAGCATCACGACGCCGATCGCGGATCCGAGGCTGTACTGCGAGGACGCGAACGCCTTCTGGTACGCGTACACGTTGAGCACCAGGTTCTGGCCGGCGATGCCGCCGCCGTTGGTCATGACGTAGATCTGGGTGAAGACCTTGAAGTCCCAGATGATCGACTGGATGGTGACGACGATCAGGATGGGCTTGAGCATCGGCGCCATGATGGTGCGCCAGATCCGCCACTGGGACGCGCCGTCCAGCGAGGCGGCCTCCAGCACCTCGGTCGGGATGGCCCGGATGCCCGCGTACACGGTGACCATCACGAACGGGAACGAGCACCACAGGACGGCGAAGAGGACCACGGCGAAGGCGCTGTAGCGCCCGTACATCCAGGAGAAGTCGCCGAGCCCCAGCATCTTGTTGACCGGTCCGAAGTCGGGGTCGAAGAGGAAGACCCAGACGGTGGAGCCGGTGATCGCGGGGGTGGCCCAGGCGCCGAGCGCGGCCATCATCAGCGCGAGCCGGGGCACGGCGCGGACGCGGGTGAGCAGGACGGCCAGCGCGCAGCCGACGATCAGGGTGGACACCACGCAGGCCGCGGCGAAGACCACGGTGGCGAGGAGGACCTGCCAGAACTGGCTGTCGTTGAAGAGGGTGGTGTAGTTGCCGAAGCCCTGGAAGGTGGTGGGTTCGCCGCCGCTGACCTGGGCCTGGGTGTACTCCAGGAACGAGATCAGACCGAGTTGGTAGATCGGGTAGACCAGCAGTCCGGCGAGCAGGACGAGCGCCGGCAGGAGGTAGAGCCACGGGGTCCAGCCGGAGCGGTTGGCGGGCGAGCCGGACCGGCCGCGCCGGGGCGGGCGGGCGGCCGGGGTGCGACCGCCCTTCCCGGCCGCGGGCGGCACCTTGAGCGAGGTGGTGGGCGTGGTCATCGTCAGCCCGCGTCGGTGAAGGCGGTGTCCATCTTCTTCGCCGCGTCGTCCGACGCCTGCTTGACGTCCTTACGGCCGGAGACGATCTCCTGGAACATCGTCGGCAGGACCAGCGAGGCGTCGATCTGGCCCCAGGCGGGCGAGGCGGGGACGAACTTGGCGCCCGCGCCCAGGGTCTGGACGAACGGGGCGACGAAGGGCTCCTTCTTCGCCGCGTTGTCCAGGACGTCGGTGTAGGTGGGCAGGAAGCCCATCGCGTCGAACATCTCGGCCTGGGCCTTCTTGCCGCTGAGCGACTTCATCAGGTCGACGGCGAGGGTGCGGTGCGAGCTGCTCTTGAGGACGCCGAGGTTGTTGCCTCCGGCGAAGGCGGGGGCGATGGAGTTCTTGGCGACGCCGGGCAGCGGGACGACGGCGTACTTGCCCTTGACCGCGCCCGCCTCGACGGCCGCGTGGCTGAAGTCGCCGCCGATGGCCATGGCGGCCTTGCCGGAGGCGAAGGCGGTCACGGTGGCGTTGCCGCCCATGGAGGCGCACTTGGCGGCCGGGCAGTTGTCGTCGCCGAAGAGGGAGGTGTAGGCCTCGATGCCCTTGCGGGACTTCTCGCTGTTGATGCCCGACCTGTACGTCCCGCCGGTCTCGCCGGCGAGTTCGCCGCCGTTGGCCCAGATGAAGGGCATCGCGCCGTAGGTGTACGCGCCGCCGACCGCGAGGCCGTAGAGGTCGGGCTTGGCCTTGCGGATCTTCTTGGCGGTGGAGATCAGCTCGGCCTGCGACTTGGGGGCCTCGATGCCGAGTTCCTCGAAGACGTCGGTGCGGTAGTAGAGGGCCCGGACGCCGACGAAGAAGGGCGCGCCGTAGACCTTGTCGCCGACGGTGACGGACTGCTTGGCGATCGGGTCGGTGTCCTTGGCCTCGTCCCAGGCGCCGAACTCCTCGGTGATGTCCGCGAGTCCGCCGTCCTTGACGTATCCGGCGGTGTCGGAGTTGCCGTACTCGATGAGGTCCGGGGCGCTCTTGGGGTCGTTGAACGCGGCCTTGATCCGCTGTGCGCGGGTGTCGACCGGTATGTACTCGACCTCGACCTCGGTGCCCTTGTGGGCCTTCTCGAACGCGGCGACGGCCGTGTCGACGACCTTCTCCTTGGGCTTGTTGCCGACCTCCTGGAAGAGCCAGACACGGAGCGTGCCGCTCTTGTCGTCACCCTTCGCACTGGTGTCGGAGGTCTGCGGCGCACAGGCGGTGGCGGTGAGGCCGGCCAGCACAAGCGCCGCAGCCGGGGCGGCAATTCGGGCAGAAAGCTTCATCCGGAACCCCTACCGGTCATTCGTTGCATCATGTGCAACGTGCGTTTCGTTCTGCACAACTGGCAGGAGAGTAGATCCGCGTTCCGAAGACGACAAGTGGTCTCGACCACTCTGTGACCAGCGAATGCAGCCCGTGCAACGCGACGGAATCGTGACTCAGGGTGACCGGGCAAGCGGAAGGCCCCCGGGACACGCGGTGACGCGTGTCCCGGGGGCCTGACGGCAGGTGCGGTCCGGACCTACTTCTTGTCCTTGCCGCCCTTGCCCTTGTCCTTGTCGCCGCCGGCGCCCATGGACTCGTAGATCTCCTTGCACATGGGGCAGACCGGGTACTTCTTGGGATCGCGCCCCGGCACCCAGACCTTCCCGCACAGCGCGACCACGGGAGTGCCCTCCAGGGCACTCGCCATGATCTTGTCCTTCTGGACGTAATGGGCGTAGCGCTCGTGGTCGCCGTCACCCCTCGACACCTGCGGCGTCGGCTCGACGAGGGTCCCCGTACCTGCCCCGCGATCGGGCTCAAGAGTGCTCATAACCGCCAAGGGTACTGAAAGAGGCGGCCTCCGGTTGAGTGAAGGGCCACCCCCGGTCGAGCGGAGGTTCGTCCCGCAGGTGAACGAAGGGCCGCACCTCGGCCGAGAGACGGTTCGTCGCTCAGTTGAGCGAAGGGTCGTCCGGATACGTGGCGATCATCGCGAGCTCGCTGCGCTGGCGGCGGAGCACCGCGCGCCAGAGCCGCTCGGGGCACGGGGAGGAGACGTCGCCGGGCTCCGACTCGACCACGTACCACGCGCCCTCGTTCAGCTCGCCCTCCAGCTGGCCGGGGCCCCAGCCCGCGTACCCGGCGAAGATCCGCAGCGAGCCGAGGGCGGGGCCGAGCAGCTCGGGCGGGGTCTCCAGATCGACCAGGCCGATCGCCCCGTGCACCCGCCGCCAGCCGAGCGGGCCCTCGTCGCCGGGGATCACCGCCACCCCGAGCGCGGAGTCGAGCGAGACCGGGCCGCCCTGGAAGACGACGTCCGGCTCACCGGTCAGGCCGGCCCAGGACGCGAGGATGTCGCCGACGCCCACCGGGGTCGGGCGATTGAGGATCACACCGAGGGAGCCCTCCTCGTCGTGGTCGAGGAGCAGCACCACCGCCCGGTCGAAATTCGGGTCCGTGAGGGCGGGCGCGGCCACGAGCAGCCGCCCTGTGAGCGAGGACACCTCCGTCATGGCAGGAATGATCCCGCATCTTCACCCTCCACGGGGGTCGAGTGACAGTGATGCCGCCCTCAGGAGAGCGAGCGCAGCTCAGGGCGCACGGAGGCACGGGGAGCGCACCGGCGGGCGGCGTCGCGGTGGTCCATCCGGACGGTAACCCTCCGCAAGATCGGGTGCGCGGAGGGTGTTGTGGCGGATTCATGACGTTCGTACACCCCCCTTCGTCTTACTGAACGGGGGTAGGAGGCCATTACCCTTTTCGTTGGCCCCCTGCCCGACCACTCCGGAACGCGAGATACATGACCGGCACAGACGATGTCCTGCTTGTCCACGGCGGAACCCCGCTGGAGGGCGAGATCCGCGTCCGAGGCGCCAAGAACCTGGTGCCGAAGGCCATGGTCGCCGCGCTGCTCGGCAGCGGGCCCAGCCGCCTCCGCAACGTTCCCGACATCCGTGACGTACGGGTGGTCCGGGGGCTCCTCCAGCTCCACGGCGTCACCGTCCGCCCCGGCGACGAGCCGGGCGAACTGATCCTCGACCCCTCGCACGTCGAGTCGGCCAACGTCGCCGACATCGATGCCCACGCGGGTTCGTCGCGCATCCCGATCCTGTTCTGCGGCCCGCTGCTGCACCGCCTCGGCCACGCCTTCATCCCGGGCCTGGGCGGCTGCGACATCGGCGGCCGGCCGATCGACTTCCACTTCGAGGTGCTGCGCCAGTTCGGCGCGACCATCGAGAAGCGGGCGGACGGCCAGTACCTGGAGGCCCCGCAGCGGCTGCGCGGCACCAAGATCCGGCTGCCGTACCCCTCGGTGGGCTCCACCGAGCAGGTGCTGCTCACCGCCGTCCTGGCCGAGGGCGTCACCGAGCTGTCCAACGCGGCCGTCGAGCCGGAGATCGAGGACCTCATCTGCGTTCTGCAGAAGATGGGCGCGATCATCTCCATGGACACCGACCGGACCATCCGGATCACCGGTGTCGACAAGCTCGACGGCTACACGCACCGCGCGCTCCCGGACCGGCTGGAAGCGGCTTCCTGGGCGTCGGCGGCGCTGGCGACCGAGGGCAACATCTATGTGCGCGGCGCCCAGCAGCGCTCGATGATGACCTTCCTGAACACCTACCGCAAGGTCGGCGGCGCCTTCGAGATCGACGACGAGGGCATCCGCTTCTGGCACCCGGGCGGCGCGCTCAACGCCATCGCCCTGGAGACGGACGTGCACCCCGGCTTCCAGACGGACTGGCAGCAGCCCCTGGTGGTCGCGCTGACGCAGGCGGCCGGCCTGTCGATCGTCCACGAGACGGTGTACGAGTCGCGGCTCGGCTTCACCTCCGCGCTCAACCAGATGGGCGCGCACATCCAGCTGTACCGCGAGTGCCTCGGCGGCTCGGACTGCCGCTTCGGCCAGCGCAACTTCCTGCACTCGGCGGTCGTCTCCGGACCGACCAGGCTCCAGGGCGCCGACCTGGTCATCCCGGACCTCCGGGGCGGCTTCTCCTACCTGATCGCGGCCCTGGCGGCGCAGGGCACCTCCCGGGTGCACGGCATCGACCTGATCAACCGCGGCTACGAGAACTTCATGGAGAAGCTGGAGAAGCTCGGCGCCAAGGTCGAGCTGCCGGGCGGTTCGCTCGTCTGACCGTCCCGTGCGCCGTGAAGGCCGCACAGTGCTGCCGCACACAGCACTGCGCACCCGCGCAGTTCCCGCGTGAGCGCCCCGCCGCCCCGGCTCCGTACTCGGAGCCGGGGCGGCGGGCTGTCGGGCCTCAGAAGGGCCCCTGAAGGCCGTACGAGCGGGCATGGCGGGCATAGCGGCCCGGGGTGGTGCCCGCGATCCGCCTGAAGTGGCGGGTGAGGTGGGACTGGTCGTGGAAGCCGACGGCGGCGGCCGCCTCGCCGGGCGGCATCCCGTCGAGCAGCAGCCGGCGGGCCCGGTCGACGCGGCGGGACGTCACGTACTGGTGCGGCGCGATGGCGTACGCCGCGCTGAAGGCCCGTACGAGATGGGTGGGGTGCGCGTGGAGCAGCCGGGCGGCCTCGGCCAGGGTGACGCCCTCGCACAGCCGCTCGTCGAGGAGCTCGCGCAGATCCGGTGCGACGCCCCGGGGACCTCCCGGCGGGCCCGCCGGGAGGTCCCCGGGGCGCAGGTGCGCCCGCAGCCGCTCGCCGATGAACGCCAGGCGGCTCTCCGCCTCGAACGCGTCGCCCGGGTCCGCGAGGGCGGTGTGCAGCCGCCCGACGCGGGTGCGCAGCAGCGGGTCGGCGAGGTCGGGGGTGTCCACGGCGGGTCCGACGAGGGCCGCGTCGAGGTGCGTCATGTCCAGGTAGAGCACCCGCTTGCGGAAGCCGCCGGTGGTCGCGGGCGAGCCGTTGTGCGGGACGCCGGGCGGCAGCAGGCTCACCGTGCCGTCCGGGGTGCCCCGCTCGTGGCGGTCCAGGTCGTAGCGGACGGCGCCGTCATCGACGATCAGGAGCGTCCAGGCGTCGTGGACGTGCATGGGGTAGGCGTGCTCGGTGAACCGGGCGTGGAAGACCTCCACGACGCCGGCGACGGCCGGTCGCCAGGCCGCGACGTCCTGGATCCCCTGCCGTGCCGCCACGCCAAGAACGTACAAGACCGCGTCCGGGTCCACCGGCCAGTCTCGAACCATGAGAAACACGCAGGAGACCGAGAGCGGGGCGCCGGTCCCCGGGACCGCCCCCGTCCGCTTCGACACGAAGGTCGCGGTGCTGCTCCGGGACGACCTGGCGACCTGGCAGCGGCTGAACGTGACCGCCTTCCTGGTCAGCGGGCTGGGGACGGCGGCGCCCGAGGTGATCGGCGAGCCCTACGAGGACGCCGACGCCACGGCGTACCTGCCGATGCTGCGGCAGCCCGTACTGGTCTTCGAGGGGGCGGGGGAGACGGTGGCCGCCGCGCACGCCAGGGCGCTGTCCCGGTCGCTGACGACGGCCGTGTTCACCACCGACCTCTTCGGCACGGGCAACGACCGGGACAACCGGGCGGCCGTACGGGCGGTGGGGCGGGACGCGCTGGATCTGGTGGGTCTCGCCGTGTACGGGCCGCGCAACGCCGTGGACAAGGTCCTCAAGGGGGCGCGGATGCACCCCTGAGCCCTCCCGTGCCCGCGACTGCCCCGGGCATGGTGCGGGGGCTCCTGCGGGGCGCATGTGCCCCTGGCATGCGCGAGGGCGGCCACTCCTGGTCGGGAGTGGCCGCCCTCTGTTGCGCCGTTGGGGGTTACTTGCCCTTGGCGGCTTCCTTGAGCTTCGAGCCCGCGGAGACCTTCACGCTGTAGCCGGCCGGGATGTTGATCGGGTCGCCGGTCTGCGGGTTACGAGCGGTGCGAGCGGCACGGTGGGTGCGCTCGAAGGTCAGGAAGCCGGGGATGGTGACCTTCTCGTCGCCCTTGGCGACGATCTCACCGACGGTCTCGGCGAGCGCGGCCAGCACGGCGTCGGCGTCCTTGCGAGTCACCTCGGCGCGGTCGGCCAGGGCGGCCACCAGCTCACTGCGGTTCATGTTGTTACTCCCGTGTTCTTCTTGCCTGTGAGGCGTGAGATCGAAGCCGATGCTGCCAGGGCCCTCTGACAGTCCCCGGACCCGGGTCTGATGTCAGACCCTCTCGCCCGATTACGCATCCTGCCCCCACCAGCGGCGGGAAAGCGAATCCGGAACCCTTCGGGGTCAATGAAAAGCGCCACGGTCTGCTCGTGGTGACGCTCCGTCGACTTGGCCGAGCGGTCCGCAGCGGATGCCGGGGCCCCGCGGGGCCCGCTGCCCGCCCACCCTAAAGGGGCGTTTGGGGCGCCGCGACCCGCGACGCGCCGTACGGCACGGGCGGGTGCGGCCCGGGGTGTCCCGCGCGTACCCCGTGAGGAGCCCCCGAAACAGTGGGGTCAGACGGATGCGGAGGGGGCCGTTCCGGTGCCCGCGGCGCCCTTCGCGGCGGCCCGGACGGCTCCGGCGACCGCGCCCGCCACCTTGTCGTTGAAGACGGAGGGAATGATGTAGTTCGCGTTGACCTCGTCCTCGGCGACCACGTCGGCCAGCGCGCCGGCCGCCGCGAGCATCATCTCCGTGTTGACGGTGCGGGACTGGGCGTCCAGCAGACCGCGGAAGACACCCGGGAAGACCAGCACGTTGTTGATCTGGTTGGGGAAGTCCGAGCGGCCGGTGGCGACGACCGCGGCCGTCTGACGGGCGACCGCGGGGTCGACCTCGGGGTCCGGGTTCGCGAGCGCGAACACGATCGCGCCGTCCGCCATCGCGGCGACGTCGTCGCCGTTCAGCACGTTCGGGGCGGAGACGCCGATGAAGACGTCGGCGCCGACGACGGCCTCCTTGAGGGTGCCGGTGACGCCCTCCGGGTTGGTGTTGTCGGCGATCCAGCGCAGCGGGGAGTCGGGGTCGGCGCCGACCAGGTCCTCGCGTCCGGCGTGCACCACACCGTGGATGTCGGCGACGACGGCGTGCTTGACGCCGGCGGCGATGAGCAGCTTGAGGATGGCCGTACCGGCCGCTCCCGCACCGGACATGACGACCCGTACGTCCCCGACGTTCTTGCCCACCACGCGCAGGGCGTTGGTGAGGGCGGCCAGCACGACGATCGCGGTGCCGTGCTGGTCGTCGTGGAAGACGGGGATGTCGAGGGCCTCGCGCAGCCGGGCCTCGATCTCGAAGCAGCGCGGCGCGGAGATGTCCTCCAGGTTGATGCCGGCGAAGCCGGGGGCGATGGCCTTGACGATGGCGACGATCTCGTCGGTGTCCTGGGTGTCCAGGCAGATCGGCCAGGCGTCGATGCCGGCGAAGCGCTTGAAGAGGGCCGCCTTGCCCTCCATGACGGGCAGCGAGGCCATCGGGCCGATGTTGCCGAGGCCGAGCACCGCGGAACCGTCCGTCACAACTGCGACGGAGTTGCGCTTGATGGTGAGGCGGCGCGCGTCCTCGGGGTTCTCGGCGATGGCCATGCAGACCCGGGCGACGCCGGGGGTGTAGACCATCGACAGGTCGTCACGGTTGCGGATGGGGTGCTTGGACGCCATCTCGATCTTGCCGCCGAGGTGCATGAGGAACGTACGGTCGGAGACCTTCCCCAGCGTGACGCCCTCGATGCCGCGCAGACCTTCGACGATCTCGTCCGCGTGCGAGGTGGAGGTCGCGGCGATGGTGACGTCGATCCGCAGCTTCTCGTGGCCCGAGGCGGTGACGTCGAGGCCGGTGACCGAGCCCCCGGAGGACTCCACGGCCGTGGTGAGCTGGGAGACCGCGGTGCCGCTCGCGGGCACCTCCAGCCTGACCGTCATCGAGTACGAGACGCTGGGCGCCGTTGCCATGGCCGAGTCCTTCGCTTTCCTTAGCTTCATTGCCGCACATCCGGAACCCGCGTTCCGGACACGCTTCCCGATCGTCGCACCTACCGGTGAGTAGCCGGTAATGACTGCCGTCTTTCGGAAAGTGGTTTCCACCATACGAGAAACTACCCGTTCGGCGGAACCCCCAACAGGTCCCGAACCGGCGGGGCGGTGCGGGGAACGGGACAGGGTCCGTGGCGAACGGAGGAGCGCGGAGCCCGTGAAACAAGAACAGACCCGCGCCACCAACAGGTGACGCGGGTCTGTCCTTCTCGTGTCAGGTGGCACCGACCCGCCATGCTCGCCTCGCGGCAAGTGGTCGCTCGAAGCGACGAAGGTTGGGCCCGGGGGCTTGGATCGGGCCGGTGCCACTACCAAGGTAACAAAGACCCCCGAGAAGTGATTCCCGTGCGCCGGGTTGACTCTTCGAGCCCCTTCGGCGTCAGTCCCTCAGCAGGTCCGGCACCCCGTCCTCGTCCGGCATGTCCCGCTCCCCCGAGACCACCGTGAGCTGCTGCGTCGCCCGGGTCAGCGCCACGTACAGCACCCGCAGACCGGCCGGGGACTCGTCCGCGATCTCCGCGGGCGAGACGACCACCGTGGCGTCGTACTCCAGCCCCTTGGCCTCCAGGCTGCCCAGCGCCACCGCCCGCTCCCCCAGCTCGGCGAGCCACTCACGCGCCTGGGCGCGCCGGTTCATCGCGACGACCACGCCGACCGTGCCGTCCACCTCCGCGAGCAGCCTGGCGGCCTCCTCACGGACCGTGGCGGCCAGGCCCCCGCCGCGCACCGGCTCGAAGCGCGGCACCACGCCGGTCGAGCGGACCGCCGCCGGGGACTCCATGCCGGGCATCGCCAGCGCCAGCACCTTGGCGGCCAGCTCCGCGATCTCCGCCGGGTTGCGGTAGTTGACGGTGAGGGTGAAGCGGCGGCGCGGCCGGGAGCCGAGCGCCTCGTCCCGGGCCGCGGCGGCCTCGTCCGGGTCGGACCAGGAGGACTGGGCCGGGTCGCCGACGATCGTCCAGGTGGCGTGCCGGCCCCGGCGGCCGACCATGCGCCACTGCATCGGGGTGAGGTCCTGCGCCTCGTCGACGATGACGTGGGCGTACTCGGTGCGCTCGGCCGCGAGCCGCTCGGCCCGCTCCCACTGGGTCTCCTCGCGCTGCGGCATCAGCTCCTCCAGACCGGTGAGCTGGTCCAGCGGGTCCGCCTCGCGCTTGCGCCTGGGCCGGTTCGGGGTGCCCAGGAGCGCCTGGAGCTCGTCCAGGAGCGCCACGTCGTGGACGGAGAGCGGACCGCCGCCGTCCGCGTCCAGCCGCTTCAGGGAGCGGGCCAGGCGGCGCGTCTCGCCCTGGTTGAGAATGCGCCGCGACCAGCGGGCCAGCCTGCGCTCGTCGGCCATCGCGGCCAGCACGCGGCGCGGTGTCAGCTCCGGCCACCAGGCGTCGAGGAACTCCAGGAACGGGGTCTCGGTGGAGACGTCCTCGTCGAACGAGGAGCGCAGCTCCGCGACCAGCTGGGGGTCGGTGTACCGGCCGCGTCCGGAGGACTTGCTCCACAGGGCGTCCAGCAGCAGTTTGCGGGCGCGCGGGCGCAGCAGGTTGACCGGGGCGGTGCCGCCCAGCGCGTTGTGGCGGACGCGCTGGAGTTCGTCGGCCTCCAGCTCGACCCGGGCCCCGAAGGCGACGACGCGCAGCCGGGTCGGGGGCGTCGCGGCACTCCCCTGCCCGGGCTCCTCGCCGAAGGCGAGCTGGCCGGCCTCCTCCCGCGGGGCCGTGGGCCGCCCCTGCTCCAGCGCGCCCCGGGCGGCCTTGCGCAGCACGTGGAGCATCCGGGAGGAGCCCTTGATCCGGGCCACGGCGGGCTCGTCGTAGGCGGTGGCTCCCTCCGGGCCCGCCGCGTCGTCGGAGAGCGAGCCGATCGCGCGGATCGCGACCTGGCCCTCCTCGCCGAGGGAGGGCAGCACCCCTTCCGTGTACGCGACCAGGAGCGGGGTGGGCGAGACGATCAGGATGCCGCCCGCGTACCGCCGCCGGTCCTGGTAGAGGAGGTAGGCCGCCCGGTGCAGGGCGACGGCGGTCTTGCCGGTGCCGGGGCCGCCGGTGACCTCGGTGACGGAGGCGGCGGGGGCCCGGATGACCAGGTCCTGTTCGGCCTGGATGGAGGAGACGATGTCCCGCATGGTGTGGCTGCGGGCCTGGCCGAGCGCCGCCATCAGCGCGCCGTCCCCGATCACCGGCAGCTTCTCGCCGTCCAGGAACGCCGTCAGCTCCGGGCGCATCAGGTCGTCCTCGACCCCGAGGACCTTGCGGCCCTTGGAGCGGATGACCCGGCGGCGTACGACGCGGCCCGGTTCCTTCGGGGTGGAGCGGTAGAACGGGGCGGCGGCCGGGGCCCGCCAGTCGATCACCAGCGGGGCGTAGTCGGAGTCCAGGACCCCGATCCGGCCGATGTGGAGCGTCTCCGCGATGTCGGCGGTGGCGTCCTCCCGCACGGTGTCGTCGGCCGGCTCCACGGAGGTGTACGCGCCGTCCGGGCCGCGCTCCCCGTCCTTGCCGAGCAGCAGGTCGATCCTCCCGAAGAGGAAGTCCTCGAACTCGCTGTTCAGCCGGTTGAGGTGGATCCCCGCCCGGAACACCTGGGCGTCCCGCTCCGCGAGCGCGCCGGGGGTCCCGACCTGGCCGCGCTTGACGGCGTCGTCCATAAGAAATTCCGCCTCGTGGATCTTCTCTTCGAGGCGGTGATAAACACGGTCGAGATGCTCCTGCTCGACACCGATTTCCCGGTCCCGCAGCGATTCGACAGCGGCATCCTGCGCGGCCACCGAGGCCCCCTTCTTAACAGCACTGGGCAGCCGTCAACCCTATAGCGAAGGGGCCCCGAGCGCACCTGTCGACCAGGGCCTGTCGTCGAGGACGGCCGTCGCCCGGCTCACTCGGCGCCGGGCGGAGTCTCTGTCCCCGGGCCGCGCCCGTCGGCCGCCGCCAGGGTCCTGCGCCGGTGCCGGGCGACCCGTTCGCGGTTGCCGCAGACCTCTCCGGAGCACCAACGGCGCCGGCCGCCGCGCGAGGTGTCCAGGTAGAGGCGGTGGCAGTCCTCCCCCTGGCAGCGGCGCAGGGCGGCCCGGGCGGCGGGGTCGGTGAGCAGGTCCACGGCGTCCCGGGCGACGACGGCGAGGAGCCCCGCGCAGTCGGGTGCCGTGCTCAGGGCCCGCACCAGGGCGCCGTCGGCGCCGCGCACCGCGCGGGGGCCGGGAGGCGCCCCGGAGGCAAGCGCGTTGACCCGCTCCAGCGCGCCCTCGGCCCCCGGACCGCCGAGCTGGGCCGCCATCAGACGCCCCACGGCGGAGCGCAGTTCGTGGAAGCGGACCACCCAGGTGGCGTCCAGTGCCGCCAGCGCGGTGCCCGGCGGGACGAGCCCGGCGTCGGTCAGCCACCGGGCCAGACGCGCGGGCCCGTCGAGCTGTTCGCCGCCCCCGGGCACCCCGCCCGCGGGCTCCGTGGCCACCAGATCGAGGCAGACCCGGCCCGTGTCGAACCGCCATGCCCGCGCACCCCTGCCCGCTGCCATGCTCCTGTCACCACCTTGGGTCACCGGTCGAACGGCCACCCCCCAGAGTGCCCCCGTCCGGGCCCGGCCGGAACCCCCGCCGCCGCCCCGGCGCCGGGCCCCGCACCCGGTACCGTGGCGGCCGGGGATCACGAGGGGGAGATGCGCATGGACCACCGCGACAGCACCGTGCCCGGCCCGGGCGGCCTGCGGCTGCGCCGGTGGCGCGAGGCCGATCTGCCGGCGCTGCTGGAGGCCTACGAGGACCCGGCGATGCGGCGGTGGCTGGCCACCCAGGTCTCGGGAGCGGACGGGGCGGCCGACTGGCTGGCGGCGCAGCGCAGGGGGTGGGCGACGGGCACCCGCTTCGCCTTCGCCGTGACCGACGGCGGGCGGGACGACGCGTCACTCGGCAACGTCGTGCTGAAGCGCCCGGACGGGGACAACGGCCGTGCGGAGGTGGGCTACTGGACGACGGCCGCGGCGCGCGGCCGGGGCGTGGCGTCCCGGGCGCTGACGGCGCTGACCGACTGGGCGTTCTCGGAGTTCGCCGAAGAGGGCCTGACCAGGCTGGAGTTGCTGCACCAGGTGGACAACGGGGCCTCGTGCCGGGTGGCGGAGAAGTGCGGATACCCGTTGGCGCGGGTGATCCCGGCGCTGCCGCCGGACTACCCGCTGGACGGCCATGTGCACGCGCGCGAGGCTCCGTCGGCGGGGCTCAGCCGGCCGGCGGGTCGTCGTGGAGAAGCCGCTGGTACAGGTGGTGGTCGCGCCAGCGGGCGTTGATGTGCAGATAGCCGGGTGCGGTGCCGATCCGCTCGAACCCGGCCTTGGCGAGCACCCGCCCGGACGGGTCGTTGTCGGTGACGGTCGCGGCCTCGACGCGGTGCAGGCCCAGCCGGTCGCGGGCCGCCTCGCACACGGCGCGGACCGCCGCGGTGGCCAGTCCGCGTCCGGCGCGGCCCTCGTCGACCCAGTAGCCGAGGCGGCCGTTGCGGAACGGGCCCCGCTCGATGCCGGAGAGCGTGAAGGCGCCGATCACCCGGTCGTCGGCGTCGGCGAGCACCCAGGGCATGGCCCGTCCGGCGTCCCGCTCGGCCAGCAGGGCGGTGAGCCGGGCGGACTGGCCCTCGACGGTGTAGAAGGTGTCGGGGCGTACGGGTTCCCAGCGGCGCATGTACGCGCGGTTGCGGGTGAGGGCGGCGGCGAAGGAGGGCGCGTCGGCGCGTTCGGCGGGACGGAAGGCCACGTCCGGGGCGAGCAGCTGGGTGCGGTCGGTCATCCGGTCACGCTAACCGGGGCGGCCCGGCTGCCCGGCAGGGGGCCTCAGCGGTCGTACTTCGTGTCCGCCGACGGGTCGAGCGCCAGCCGGTAGCCGCGCTTGACGACCGTCTGGATCAGCCGGGGCACGCCCAGCGCCGAGCGCAGCCGGGCCATCGCGGTCTCCACGGCGTGCTCGTCGGTGCCGCTGCCCGGCAGGACCCGCAGCAGGTCGGCGCGGGCCACCACCCAGCCGGGGCGGCGGGCCAGGGCGTGCAGCAGGGCCATGCCCGCGGGCGGCACCGCGCGCAGCTCGTCGTCGACGAGGACGGCGTGGCCCCGGATCTCGACCCGGTGGCCGGCGACGGGCAGGATGCGGGCGGCGAGCGGCAGCCGGGCGCACATCAGCTGGATGAGGGGGCCGAGCCGGAAGCGTTCCGGCTGGAGGGTGTCGATGCCCCGGGCCTGGAGCGGGAGGGCGGTGACCGGTCCGACGCAGGCGACCAGGACGTCGTCGCGCAGGGCCCCGAGGATCTCCGGGAGCAGTCCGCGGGTCTCCGCGCGGCCCAGGAACGAGGCGGCCGCGGGGGCGCTGGTGAAGGTGATCGCGTCCAGGCCCCGGGCGGCGGTGACGTCGAGCATCCGGTCGAGCGGGGCGATGTCCCGCGGGGGCATCCACCGGTAGACGGGGACGACCACGACGTCGGCGCCCGCCGCCGTCAGGGACTCGACGAAGCCGGGCAGCGGTTCGCCGTGCAGCTGGAGGGCGATCCGGCGGCCGGCGACGCCCTGGGCGAGGAGCCGGTCGAGGACCTCGGCCATCGACTCGGACCCGGGCGACCAGGTTTCGGTCAGTCCGGCAGCCCGGACGGCGCCCTTGACCTTGGGTCCCCGGGCGAGGAGTTCGACCCCGCCCAGCGTCTTCAACAGGGCGTCGCCGACGCCCCAGCCGTCGGCCGCCTCGATCCAGCCGCGGAAGCCGATCGCGGTGGTGGCGACCGCCACGTCGGGGGCGTGGCCGATCAGCTCCCTGGTCGCGGCCAGGAGTTCGCTGTCGTCGGCGAGCTGCACGATCCGCAGGGCGGGCGCGTGCAGGACGGCGGCCCCGCGGCGTTCGAGGAGGGTGGCGAGCTCCTCGGCGCGCCGGGCGGCGGTCACCCCGACGGTGAAGCCCGCGAGGGGGCCGTGCGTTGTGTCGTCGTCCTGCATGGCGTGTCCCGGCTCCCGTTTCCCGCTGGTACGCGTTTTCCCGCTGAACGCGAGGTGCGAAGGCCCGAGACTGTCAACGACGCGTGACGGGCTCGGTTCCCCCGTATTTCCCCGCCGTTACGTCGTACGACGTCCAGAGGTCGCCCCGCCCGCCCCTTCGGCACTCCCTCAGACCTCCGCGTAGCCGAGCCGGCCCCGTGCGGTCACGGGCGCGGGGCGGCGAAGGTATACCGCCCAGGTGAGGGTGGAGCACACCGCGTAGAAGGCGAGGAAGGACCAGAAGGCCGCGGTTCCGTTGCCGGAGGCCTGGAAGGACTGGCGGAAGGCGAGGTTGACGGCCAGGCCGCCGAGCGCGCCGACCGCCCCGATGAGGCCCATGGCGGCGCCGGAGAGCCGCCGACCGTGGGCGGCGGCCGCCTCCGCGTCGAGCCCCCCGGCGAGCGCCTTGGCGTGGAAGATGCCGGGGATCATCTTGTACGTCGATCCGTTGCCGAGGCCCGTCAGGACGAACAGGGCGGTGAAGCCGGTGAGGAAGAGGGGCAGCGAGGCGCTCCCCGAGGCCTGGATGACGACGCCGGTGGCGGCGGCCATCGCGGCGAAGGTGGCCAGGGTGATGCGCGCGCCGCCGTACCGGTCGGCGAGCCGGCCTCCGACGGGCCGGATCAGGGAGCCCAGCAGCGGTCCGGCGAAGGTGAGCGAGGCGGCCTGGAGCGGGGTCCGGCCGAACTGCGTCTGGAGCACCAGGCCGAAGGCGAAGCTGTAGCCGATGAACGAGCCGAAGGTGCCGATGTAGAGGACCGCCATGATCCAGGTGTGCGGGTCGCGGACGGCCTCCAGCGCGGCCCCGGTGTCGTTCTTCACGGGCCGGAGGTTGTCCATGTACAGGGCGGCGCAGACTCCGGCCAGGACGATCAGCGGGATGTAGACGCCGAGGACGATGCGGGGGTGCGAGGCTCCGAGCGTGCCGATGACGAGCAGGCCGACGAGCTGGACGACGGGGACGCCGATGTTGCCGCCGCCCGCGTTGAGGCCGAGCGCCCAGCCCTTCTCGCGCAGCGGGAAGAAGGCGTTGATGTTGGTCATCGACGAGGCGAAGTTGCCGCCGCCGATCCCGGTGAGGGCCGCGACCGCGACGAAGCCGGCGTACGGGGTGCCGGGCTCCATCACCCAGAACGCGGCGGCGGTCGGGACGAGCAGGCTCACCGCGCTGAAGACCGTCCAGTTGCGGCCGCCGAACCGGGCGACGGCGAAGGTGTACGGCACCCGCACCAGCGCGCCGACCAGGGTGGCGGTCGAGATGAGGAAGAACTTCCCGGCCGGGTCGATGCCGTACTCGGGTCCCATGAACAGGACCATCACCGACCAGAGGGTCCAGACGGAGAATCCGATGTGCTCGGAGAGCACGGAGAACCACAGGTTGCGGCGGGCGACGCGTTCGCCCCTCTCCCGCCAGAACGTCTCGTCCTCCGGCTCCCAGGTCTCGATCCAACGGCCTGCCATCACGCGCCTCCACAGGGGTCGGGGTGGTGTCCCCGTCGCTCCGGGGTGTGGCCCCGACGCTAGGGAGCCCGCGTTTCGGCGTGGTGCCGTGAGGTGACCGATGGGCAACCTTGCTCTCACCGGGCCCGTCCCGGCCCGGTGAGATGCGGGGTGCGCTACCGCCTGCCGTCCGGCCAGAGCCGCGGCCGTCGCTTGGCGGCGAGGTCCTCGGCCCAGCCGAAGGCGAGGACGCAGAGCGCGATGAGGGCCCAGGTGATCAGCAGGACGGGCACCCAGCTCTCCAGCAGCCAGGGCACGTTCTCGCTGAGGGCGTCGACGGACCAGAGCCGGTCGTAGAGGGTGGCGGCCGTCAGGATGCAGACGTTGTGCCAGAGGTAGACGGTCACCGCCCGCGCGTTGAGCAGGGTGATGGGCCGGTCGAAGGCGCGCAGCCGCTTCGGCCACGCGGTCCAGGTGGGGCTGACGTGCAGCAGGAGCAGGACGCAGCCGAAGGACCACAGGGCCTGGGCGAGCGGGATGGAGTCCAGGTCGAAGCCGCTGCGGAAGCCCTCGTGGCTCGCCCACCACAGCCCGGCGCCCGCGAAGACGGGGGCGATCGACGGGACGACGTAGGCGGGCAGCCGTTTGAGGACGCCCTCCTGGTGGGCCATGCCGAGGACCCAGCAGGCGCCGAAGGTGGAGAAGTCGGTGATCGCGGAGTCGAGGCGGTCGGTGGTGGAGAACAGCTCCAGGCGCATGACGACGGCGAGGGCGAGCGGCGCGAGCAGCGTCGGCCAGGGCAGTCTGCGCAGGCCGCGCAGGATCAGCGGGGAGAACAGGACGAACCAGAGGTAGGCGCGGATGTACCAGAGCGGCCCGGCCAGTTCCTCGGGCCAGCTCGCGCCGAGGAATCCGTCGATGCCCGCCACGTCGTACGCGTACGGCGGATCGCTGAGCGGCAGCACCCAGTAGAGGAGGTGCTGCCACCACCAGCCGGGGTGGCCCTCGGCGTCCGGGCCCCAGCCCTGGGCGACCATGCCGGTGACGCCGATCGCCCCGAGCAGCCACAGCGGCGGCAGGAGCCGGCGGACGCGGCCCCGGATCACCTGGACGGCGGGCCGCTTCAGCGAGCGGGCCATCAACGTCCCGGCCAGGGCGAACATCACGCCCATCGACGGGAAGACGATGGGCAGCCAGGCCCAGCCGGTCAGGTGGTAGAGGACGACGCGGAAGAGGGCGAGGGCCCGCAGCAGGTCGAAGTACCGGTCGCGGGAGGGCTTCTCGGGTGCGGGCGGCGGGGCCGCGGGACCCGGCGGGAGGGTCGTCGGCAGGGGCGGGGCGGTCATACGGAGGGCCTCCGTTCCACGGCTCCGGCGGTGGCCCCCGGGCTCTGCGGGCGCTGGGGCGAGCCGCCGGGAGCCTCCACCGCGCCGGTGCGGCGCAGCTTCTGCCAGCGCAGCCGGCCGCCGGTGAGCGCGGTGATCCAGGACTGGAGCAGCACGACGTACATGAGCTGGCGGTAGAGGATCTGCTGGAGCGGCAGCGAGATCAGGTGCGTCATGCGCTCCTTGTCCAGCCGGAACGCGTACGCGGCGCAGACCGCCTGGACGACCAGGACGCCGAACCAGGCGGCGACGGTCTTGCCCGTCGGGCCGAAGACCAGCCCGTACAGCAGGAACACGTCGATCAGCGGGGCGAGGAGCGGGGCGAGCACCATGAAGAGGGAGACGAACGGCAGCCCGACCCGGCCGAAGCGGCCCGAGGGGCCCCGTTCGATCACCGCGCGGCGGTGCTTCCAGATGGCCTGCATGGTGCCGTAGCTCCACCGGTAGCGCTGCGACCACAACTGCTGCACGGACTCCGGGGCCTCGGTCCAGGCGCGGGCGTTCTCCGCGTAGACGACGCGCCAGCCGTCGCGGTGCAGGGCCATGGTGACGTCGGTGTCCTCGGCGAGGGTGTCGTCGCTCATCCCGCCGACCCGGTCCAGGGCCTGGCGGCGGAACGCGCCGACGGCTCCGGGGATGGTGGGCATGCAGCCGAGCACGTCGTACATCCGGCGGTCCAGGTTGAAGCCCATCACGTACTCGATGTGCTGCCAGGCGCCGATGAGGGAGTCGCGGTTGCCGACCTTGGCGTTGCCCGCGACGGCTCCGACCCGGGGGTCGCCGAAGGGCTGGACCAGCTCGCGGACCGTGGACGGTTCGAAGACGGTGTCGCCGTCCATCATCACGACGATGTCGTACCGGGCGTGCCTGATGCCGTTGTCGAGGGCGGCGGGCTTGCCCGCGTTCCGCTGGCGCACGACCCGTACGCGGGGCAGCCGCATGGCCTCGACGAGGTCGGCGGTGCCGTCGGTGGAGCCGTCGTCGATGACGATGATCTCGATGGGGTGGTCACTGGCGGCCAGGGAGCGCACGGTCGCCTCGATGCACTCCCGTTCGTTGTACGCCGGGACCAGGACGGAGACCGGGCGGGTGACGGGCGGCCCCCAGCTGAAGCTCCTGCGGCGGACCTTGCGGGCGTGCAGGAAGGAGAGCAGCAGCATCAGCCCGAAGCGGGCGAGGACCAGGACGCCGATGACGGCGAGGCCGACGACCAGGACGCCGGTGATCCGCTCGGACACGGCGACGGCGCCGACGAACGCCTTGCCCTTCCACAGCGCGAACCCGGTGACCGGGGTGTGGGCGCTGGGGGCGTCGAGCGCGGTGGTGAGGCGGGTGAAGGCGTAGCCCCGCTCCTTGAGGTCGGGGAGCAGGGTGTCGAGCGCGGCGACGGTCTGCGAGCGGTCACCGCCGGAGTCGTGCATCAGGATGATCGCGCCCTTGCCGTCCTTCGGCGTGGCCCGCTCGACGATGGCGCGGACCCCGGGGCGCTTCCAGTCCTCGCTGTCGGTGTCGTTGACGACCGTGAGGTAGCCGCGGCTGCCGATGTACTCCGTGACCGGCCAGGACTTGTTGTCCATGGCGTACGAGAAGGAGGAGTACGGCGGTCGGAAGAGAGAGGTGCGGATGCCGGCCGCGCCCGCCAGGGCCAGCTGGTTCTGCGACAGCTCCCAGTCGATGCGCTCGGTGGACTGGTAGGAGAGGTCGGGGTGGTTGAAGGTGTGCAGCCCGATCTCGTGCCCCTCGGCGACCATCCGCTCGACCAGGTCGGGGTGGCGGGCGGCCATGTTGCCGGTGACGAAGAAGACGCCGTGCGCGTCGTACTCCTTCAGCTTGTCGAGCACCTTCGGCGTCCACACCGGGTCCGGCCCGTCGTCGAAGGTCAGCACGATCCGGCCGTCGGGTATGCGCAGGGTCTTCGCGTCACCGGAGCGGGCGTCGATGACGGGCCCGCCGGAGCGGACGTCCTTCGGCACCCGGGTGTGGAAGTCGGCGTCGCGGACCCGGTGGTCGGCGAGGATCTCGTTGTGCACGTATCCGCGCAGCATCAGCATCGCGAGCAGGGCGACGAGGAACGTCGTCGGCAGGAGGTAGCGCATGGGCAGCCGGAACCGGCTCCGGCCGCGTGACGCCTTCCTCGATCTGCCGTTCCTGCCCCGCGTGGCGGGGGAGTTCATCTACGGGGCGCTCTCTTCTTGCACCGGCTGGTCGGGAGTCTCGGCCGGAGGGGTCGTCGGGTGGGACGGCTCCGGCCCGGGGGACGGCGGTGTGGGGTCAACCGGTCGGGTGGTCGAGGTGGTGGGTTCCGGTTCGGCGGAGCCGCCCGTGCCGCCCGTGCCACCGGACCCGCCCGCCCCGGCGGAACGGGACGGGTCGGGCGCGATGGAGGCGGAGGGGTCCCCGGCCGATCCGGCGGGCACCCGCACGGTGGTGGCCGAGGGGGTCGCGTCGCCGGGTGTGCTGGACTCCTCGGCCGCCGCGGGGCCGGAGGCGCTGGGCCCCGGCTCAGGGGTCCCGCCGGACGGAACGCCGGCGGTGTCGTCGGGTGCGGGGGCCTCCTCGGCCTGCTCCGCCTTCGCCTTCCCCTCGGTCCCGGACAGGGGGAGCCAGGGGGCGCTGGAGTTCCCGCCGAGGACGGCGAGGACCAGGGTCACGGCGTAGGCGACGCAGACCGTGGCCAGGACCCAGCCGAGGCGTCGGAAGGTCTTGCCGCGGCGGCCGCTCTCGTCGACGAAGACGGGGCCGTCCGCGCCGTCCGGCGGGGCGGGTTCGCCGGCCAGTTCGGCGAGCTGACGGCCCAGCCCGTCGAGCTGGATCGTCGCGTCGTTGGGCTCATGCGTGTGCCCGGGTCTCTGACCTTCGCGCCAATTGTCCACCAGTACAGCCCCATCCCCCACTCAGAAGCAGGCGCTGGAATTTGACTGGTTCTTTACTGTTGGACCGGGCCCCCACCCGTCCATGAACCCGGCCTTCCTGCACCCGGACGATGAATGTAGCGCACGACGTTGACGCCCAAGTGCCCCTGAACGGAGTTGATCAGGAACGGTTGCGCATCAGTGACCGATCGCTCGCGGGGAGCCAGGATCCGGCCGGCGGAACCATCCACCCTTCGGCAAGAGCCAACTGGTCAGTAGCGTTGCGCAGGGCGTCCACGCCAGGATGGTTCAGACCCTTGCGCCAGACCAGCGCCAGCGGCGAAAGCGGAATCGGGTCGACGAGCGGACGCAGCACCGTGCCGGGCATGGCCGGGAAGTCGACGACGGCGAGCACGGGGTGGCCTCCCTTCGACATGACCCGCTGAAATTCGGCCACGCCCACGGCCAGCGGTACGGACGGGGCCATGGTGATGCCCCATTCGGCGAACAGCTGTGCGGCGAGGTCCGTCCACTCCCGGGTCCGCTCGTTGCCGGCCCCCGCGTAGACGGTCTCCCCGGCCAGCTCGGCCAGGGCGACCTCCTGCCGGTCCGCGAGGGGATGGGCGAGGGGCAGCATCAGGGCCATCGGCTCGTACCGCACCGGGTGCACGGAGAGTCCCGCGCGCACCGCGGGGGCAAGACCGGCGACCCGGCCGAAGGAGGCGTCGAGCCGGCCGGCCAGGATCTCGCCGGCGGCCCAGGTCAGACCGGACTCGAAGCGGGCCATCAGCTCGCACTCCGGCAGCAGTTCGCGGGCGCGCGCCAGCACCCGGGCGGCGGTCGCCCCGTCGCTGTTCAGGTCGACGAGCAGCGGCCGGGCGGGCGCACCGCTGAACGCCCCGGCCAGTTCGGCGTGCGCGTCGAGCACCCGGCGGGCGTGCGGCAGCAGGCGTTCGCCGTCCGGGGTGAGCGCGACCTGCCGGGTCGTGCGGACGAACAGCTCGGCGCGGAGCTCGCGCTCCAGCCGCCGGACGTCCCGGCTCAGCGCCTGCTGTGCGACGAAGAGGCGGGCGGCGGCCCGGGTGAAGTGCAGTTCGTCGGCGACGGCGAGGAAGGCGCGCAGGAGACGGGGGTCGATGTCGGCGGGAGGCACAGCGCGAATCTACAGCGCGGGACGCCATTCACAACACGGGTGCGTGAATCGGTGCGGAGTAGGTGTTGGACCCGGGCGGCGGGGCGCGGTCAGCCTGGTCGTATGCCGATATCCCCCGCCGCCCACCAGGAGTCCGCTCCCCGCCCCGGGTCCGCTCCCCCTCCCGCTTCCTCTCCCCACCAGGGCTCCGTCCTGCCCGATTCCGCCTCCCCGCACCGCCGGGCCGTAGGGTCCCGGCCCGTCCCCGCCGCCCGCCCGGACCGGGCCGCCGCACCGCCGGCCACTCCCCTGCTCGCCGTCGCCGGCGGCCAGTTGGTCGCCGCCCCACGCTCCGCGCCGGCGAGCGCCGGGCGCCGGCGGTCGCGGCCGTCGTCGAATCCGTACCTCCGGCTGCTGGCGACGCCCGGGGCGCGGGCGTTCACGGCGGGCAACCTGATCGCCCGGCTGCCGATGGGGATGTTCAGCGTCAGCGCGGTCATCATGATCGCCGGGTCCCGGGGCTCGTACGCCCTCGCCGGGGCCGTCACCGCGACCGGGCTGGCCGCGACGGCGGTCGTCGCGCCCTTCACCGCCCGGCTGGTGGACCGCTACGGACAGGCGCGGATCGCCGTGCCGGCCACCGCGCTCGCCGTGCTGGGGTCGCTGGCCCTGGTGCTCTGCGTGCACTACGACGCCCCGGCCTGGACGCTGTTCGCCGCGTACGCCGCGACGGCGACGACCCCGAACACCGGCGGGATGTCGCGGGCCCGCTGGGCGCATCTGCACCGGGGCGACCCGGCGGCCCTGCACACCGCGAACTCCTTCGAACAGGCCGCCGACGAGCTGTGCTTCATGCTGGGCCCGGTGCTGGCCGCGACCCTCTGCGGGGCCCTGTTCCCGGAGGCGGGCACCCTGGTGGGGGCGGTGCTCCTGATGACCGGTGTCCTGATCTTCGCGGCCCAGCGTGCCACGGAGCCGCCCGTCACCCCGCGTACGGAGGCCGCGGCCTCGCCCCTGCGCACACCGGGGGTGCCCGCGCTGCTGGCGGTCTTCCTCGCCACGGGGGCGGTGTTCGGGGCGCTGGAGGTGGTCTCCATCGCGCACGCCGGGGGCGCGATCCTGGCGCTCCAGGCCGCCGGTTCGTGCGCGGCGGGCCTGGTGTACGGCTCGCTGCGGCCCGCCCGGAACGTCCGCCGCAGGCTGCTGCTGTGCCTGGCCGGGATGACGGCGCTGATGTCCCTGCCGCTGCTGGCCGCCGCCGGCTCGGCCGCCCTGCCGGTCCTGGCGTTCTGTCTGCTCCTCGCGGGGGCGGCGACCGCGCCGACGATGGTCACGGGCATGACGCTGGTCCAGCGGTCCACGCGCCCGGAGCAGTTGAACGAGGGCATGACGCTCGCGGTGACCGCGCTGCTGGGCGGGATCGCGGCGGGGGCGGCGGCCGGCGGCTGGCTGGTGGAGCACGCGGGCACGGCCACCGGCTACGCGGCCCCGATGTCCGCGGCGGCCCTCGCCCTGGTCATCGCGGGAGCGGGGACGTGGACGGGGTCGAGGAAGGGGACGGCGCCGCGTGCGGGGGCGGCGGCGAGCCGAGCGAGCCGAGCGGGATGACGAGGGGGCTGTGCGAGACGGGGTCCTCGATGATCCGGCAGGGCAGTGCGAAGACGTCCTCGACCAGCTCCTCGGTGATCAGGCCGGCGGGCGGCCCCTCCGCGACGACGGCCCCGTCCTTCATCGCGATGACGTGGGTGCCGTAGCGGGCGGCCTGGTTCAGGTCGTGCAGGACGGCGACGAGCGTGCGGCCCTCCCGGTTGAGCCGCTGGAACAGCTCCAGCAGCTCGATCTGGTGGGCGATGTCGAGGAAGGTCGTCGGTTCGTCGAGCAGCAGCAGCGGGGTCTCCTGGGCCAGCACCATCGCCACCCAGACCCGCTGGCGCTGCCCGCCGGACAGCTCGTCGACCGGCCGGGCCGAGAGTGCGGTGACGCTGGTCTCCTCCATCGCCCGGAGCACCGCCTCCTCGTCCTCCCTCGACCACTGCTTGATCAGCTTCTGGTGCGGGTGGCGGCCACGCGCGATCAGGTCGGCGACGGTGATGCCGTCGGGGGCGAGCGAGGTCTGCGGCAGCAGCCCCAGCCGGCGGGCCACCTCCTTGGACTTGTACGAGGTGATCGCCCGGCCGTCCAGGACCACCTGACCGGTGCTGGGGCGCAGCAGCTTCGACAGGCCGCGCAGGAGCGTCGACTTGCCGCAGGCGTTCGGGCCGACGATCACGGTGAAGGAGCCGTCCGGTATCTCCACGGAGAGGTTCCGCGAGATGGTGCGGCGGTCGTAGCCGATGGTGATGTCGTCGGCCCGCAGGCGGGCGTCGGGCTTGGTCATGGCGGGGAGGTCCTTCTGCGGGGTTCCGAAGGGGGTGGTCATGTGCGGCGGGCTTCCCTGACGAGCAGCCAGACCAGGTACAGGCCGCCGATCGACACGGTCACGATCCCGACCGGCAGCTGGACGGGGGCGAACAGCCGCTGACCCGCCAGATCGGCGAGTGCCAGCAGGAACCCGCCGAGCACCGCCGAGGGCAGCAGGGCCACCGAGGCGGAGCGGGTGATCCGGCGGGCGATCTGCGGGGCGGCCAGGGCGATGAAGGCGATCGGCCCGGCCGCGGCGGTGACCAGGGCGATCAGCGCGACGCCGAGCACCACGAGGACGAGCCGCACCGTCTCCGTACGGGTGCCGAGCGCGGCGGCCGCGTCGTCGCCGAGCTCCAGCCGGCGCAGGGCCGGACCGCAGGCCAGGGCGGGCGGGATCAGCAGGGCGAGGAGGGCGAGGACGGGCCAGAGCTGGTCGTAGCCCAGGCTGTTGAGGGAGCCCGCGCCCCAGACCGCGGAGAGCATCGCGTCCTCGATGTCCGCCCGGAGCACCAGCCAGGTGTTGAACGCCCCGAGCATGGCGGAGATCGCGATGCCGACGATGATCAGCCGGAACCCCTGGGCGGCGCCCCGGCGGTAGGCGAGCACGAAGACGACGAACGCGGTGAGGATGCCGCCCGCGAGCGATCCGGCGGCCACCTGGTAGTAGCCGCCGCCGGTCAGCAGCATCACGACGAGCGCCCCGGTGTACGAGCCGGAGGAGAAGCCGATGATGTCGGGCGAGCCCAGCGGATTGCGGGTGACCGACTGGAAGATCGCCCCGGAGACCGCGAGGGCGGCGCCGAGCAGCACCGCGAGCAGGGCCCGGGGCAGCCGCCATTCGACGACGACCGTACGGGTACCCGCCGGGCCTTCCCCGTACAGCGCCCGTACGACGTCGGGGAGCGGGATCTCGTACGTCCCGTGGGCCAGCGTGACCACCACGACGGCGAGGGTGAGCAGCAGGAACACCGCGCAGCTGACGGCCGTACGCACGTCCAGGCGCAGCGACCAGCGGGGGCCGCGGGTGACCAGGGTGGGCCGCCCGAAGTCGACGGTCGCGGGGTGCGGGCGCACGGGTGCGGGGGTCGGGCTCACAGGCCGCTCACCTTCTTGCGGCGGACGAGCAGGATCAGGACGGGCGCGCCGATGAAGGCGGTGACGATGCCCGCCTGGAGTTCCTGCGGGGACAGCACGACCCGGCCGATGACGTCGGCGACGATCAGCAGCAGGGGCGAGCAGACGGCGGTGTACGGGATGATCCAGCGCTGGTCGGGGCCGATGAACCAGCGGGCCACGTGCGGGACCATCAGCCCGACGAACCCGATCGGCCCGGCGGCGGCGGTGGCGGCCCCGGCGAGCAGGGTCACGGAGACGATCACCAGCAGCCGGGTGCGGACGATGTCCGCGCCGAGGGACCGCGCGAGGTCGTCGCCGAGCGCGACCGCGTTGAGCGGGCGGGCCACGAGCAGGGCGCACAGCAGCCCCGCCCCGATGAAGGGGAGGACGGTGAACAGGATGTGCCAGTCCCGCCCGGCGAGCGAACCCGCCGACCAGCCCGCCAGCTTCACGAAGGCGTCCGGGTTCAGCAGGGTGATCGCCGAGGAGATCCCGGCGAGGACCGCGCCGATGGCGACGCCGACCAGGGTCAGCCGGATCGGGGTGCCGCCGCCCTGTCCGGCCGAGCCGATGACGTACACGAGGGCGGTGACGACCATCGCCCCGGCGAACGAGAGCCACAGGTAGGCGGTGATGGAGGAGAGGCCGAGGAAGCCGACCCCGACCGTCACGGCGAACCCGGCGCCGGCGTTGACCCCGAGGATCCCGGGGTCGGCCAGCGGGTTGCGGGTCAGCGCCTGGATGAGCGCGCCGGAGACCCCGAGGGCCGCTCCGGCGGTGAGCGCCAGGAGTGCGCGCGGCACCCGCAGTTCGCGCACGATGAAGGCGTGCTCGGAGCCGTCGGGCGCGGTCAGCGCACCCCAGACGTCGGGCAGGGGCACGGATCTGGCGCCGACGGTCAGGCTCGCGGCGAGGACCAGGACGAGGACGGCGAGCGCGAGGAGCAGCCCGAGGGCCCGCCCGGCGTTGGTGCGGACGAGCCCGGGGCGCGCCTCGCGCCCGGCGGCCCCGGCCCGTACGGCGACCGGGGCGGCGGCGGTGGTCGTCATAGCCCGAGCCGCTCCAGCCCCGCCTCGTAGAGGTCCCGGCGCAGTTCCTCGTCCTCGGTGCGGTCCCACAGCCCGTTCAGCTCGGCCAGGTCCGCGGCGTCGATCGCCCGGTACTTCTCCAGCCACTCCTCCTGCTGGTGGCGCCAGTAGCCGATGACCTTGTACCAGGCGGCGGGGTGCTTCAGCTCGTGGCGCAGATAGCGGCGGGCCCCGCGCAGTTCGCCGGACTCGCCGGCCACCCAGACGTAGGTGCCGGGCGTGAGGTCGAGGCCGCGCAGGATCTCGGTGACGGCGCTGGGTGCGACGCCGTTGCCCCGGCCGGCCACCCAGCGCACGTCCAGGCGGGCGGGGCTGGTGAGTTCGATGCGGTGGGAGGCGTCGGCGATCTCGACGACGGCGACGGCGTGGGTGGCCGGGTCGAGCTGTTCCAGGAGGCGGCCGAGGGCGGGCAGGCCGGTGGCGTCGGTGACGAAGACCTGCCGGGCGGCGTCGCCCGGGGCCTCGTACAGGGAGCGCGGCGGGCCGAAGAGGATCCGGTCGCCGGGGGCGGCAGCCGCCGCCCAGCTTCCGGCGCGGCCGTGTCCGTGGAGCACGAAGTCGATGTCGACCTCGGCGGCCTCCGGGTCGAAGCGGCGCAGGGTGTAGGGCTGGATGTGCGGGTACTGCCCGTCGGGGTAGTGCCAGTCGCCGTCCTCGCCGACCTCGGGCAGGACCGGTTCGCCGCCCTCGGGCGGGAAGTGGACCCGGACGTACTCGTCGCCGATCCGGGTGGAGGGGTAGGCGCGGAGGCTCTCGCTGTGGAGGGTCAGGCGGACCATGCCGGGCGAGAGGGGGACCGTGCGGGTGACCTCGGCGACCACGGGGGCGGCGGCGGTCATGAGCGGGCCTTCGCGTCGATCTGCGCGAGGACGCCGTCCAGCGCGTCCAGGCTTTCGGTGCCCCATGCGAAGGAGGAGACGACGGAGGCCGGGATGTTGCGGAAGACCATGCCGTTCTTCACGGCGGGGAGGTTCTTCCACACGGTGTTGCCGGCGAGCGTCTCGTCGACGAAGTCCTTCGCCCCGTAGGCGTAGAGGAGGATGTCGGCGTTGTCGAGCTTGCCGATCTGCTCCAGCGAGAGCCACTCGCTGACGGCGCCCTCCTGCCCCTTGTGCTCGCCCTCGGTGAAGGGGCGGAACTTCGCGCCCACCGCGTCCCAGACCGGCACGTAGAAGTGTCCGGCGGGGTAGGTGCCCCAGGTCGTCTTGTCCTGGCCGTAGGCGAAGACCGCGATCCTGTTCTCCGCCAGGACGTCCGCGTACTTCTTCTTCAGCTCGTCGGCCCGCTTCTCGAAGACGGCGGCCTGCTTCTCGATCTCGGCGGACTTGCCGATGGCGGCCCCGATCATCAGGGTCCGCTCCTTCCACGCGCCGACGCCCGCCGCGTCGAGCTGGACGACGGGGGCGATGCCCTGGAGCCGCTTGAGTTCGCCCTTACGCAGGAAGCGCGTCTCGGCGAAGATCAGGTCGGGGTTCTGCTGGGCGACGGCCTCGATGTTGAGCTCGTAGTACATCCCGATGGTGGGGGTGCCCTTGAGGGCGTCGTGGTAGCGCTTGGGCCGCAGGTCGGGGTCGTCGCTGTCGAAGCCCTCGACGACGCCGACGGGCTTCACGCCCAGGTCGACGAGGGTCGCGGGCGAGTAGAAGTCGACGGAGACGATCCGCTTCGGCTCGGCGGGCACCTCGACCTCGCCCGCGATGTCGGTGACCGTGCGGGTGGCGGACCCCTTGCCCGCTGCCGCCTCCTTGGCTCCGTCGCCGCTCGCGGAGCAGGAGCTGGCGCCCAGTACGGCGACGAGGCTCGCGGCGGCCACGGCGAGCAGACGCCTCCGGGACGGCTGGGCGGCGGCGGAGGTACGGGGGCGTGTCATCGGACTCCTTCAGGAACCCCTGTCCGGCGGCCGGGAGATGGCCGGAACAGACTGGTTAGGGCAGGCTTACCTAAGGAAGTTACCTCAGTTCGCATGAGGGTATGGCGACACGCTGTTCCGGTTTCACGACACGCGCCGCTTCACAGACCCGACTCGGCCACCCCGTTCACCGACCGGAAGTACGCGGCGGGCGTATGGCCGGTGACCTGCCGGAAGAGATCGATGAAGGTACTGGGGTTGGCATAGCCGAGCCGCCGCGAGACGGCCACGACCGGCTTGCCCGCGGCAATGTCGATCAACGCCGAGCGGACACGGACGAGAATGCGCCACTGCGTCAGGCTCACCCCGGTGTCCCGCTGGAACCAGCGCATCAGCGTCCGGCCGCTCAGCCCGATCATCCGCGCCCACTCCTCCGTCGTCCGGTCGTCGGCCGGATCCGCGATGATCCGCTCCGCGATCGTGAGCAGCTCCGGTGTCTTCGGCAGCGGAATATCGAGCGAGACGGTCCGGACCGGCCGGATCAGGTCCACCCCGACCCGCTGGAGCCGCAGCCGCGCCTCGGTGGACATCTCCTCGTTCTGGTTGTGCAGCAGGAGCTCCCGCAGCAGCCGGATCATCGGGATGCCCACCACCCCGGCCCAGTCGACGGCCACCAGCTCCGGACTGAGGAACGTGGCGTACGTGACCGCGCCCGCGCTCGCCCGGACCCGGTGCGGGGTGCCGGCCGGCAGCCAGATGCCGAGGCTCGGCGGCACCATCCACAGATGACCGGCGGCCTCCACGGTGACATTGCCCGTGGTGGACCAGAGCAGCTCGTGCTCCCGGTGCGCGGTCGTCGCCCACTCCATCGGCTCGGGCGTGGGAAAGGTCCCCGTGGTCAGCAGCCACCGCTCCTCGACCTTGGGCTCGTCCGTCTCCACGGAGGCGGTCCACTCGTCCCGCTCCAGGGTCGGGGCGCCCCAGAGCCGCACGGCCGAGCCCTCGGCGGTCATCGAAACACCTGTCGTCTTACCGTCATGACGTGTCACGATACCTGCTTGTGGTCAGCGGGGGTCCGTTCCTAGCGTGAGGCGGTGACCGCTCCCGACCGCACCCCGCGCCCCGGCGCCCCCGATCCCCCCTCCCCCGCCGCCCTGGTGCGCCTGGCCACCACCGGCTCGGGACGGGGGGCCCGACTCGCCGCGGCCGGGGCCGGTTTCGCCGGCCACCAGGTGGCGGAGGCCCTCGTCCCGGTCCTGCTCGGCCTGGTCATCGACCGGGCGATCGGCCGGGGAGACCCGGGGGCGCTGCTGGGCCTGCTCGGCGCGCTGGCCGCCCTGTTCGCGGCCCTGATCCTCTGCTGGCGCACCGGCTCCCGGCTCACCACCGGCGTGTACGCCCACGGGGAGCACGAGCTGCGCCTGCTGGCGACGGGCCGGGCGCTGCACCCCCGGGGCATGGCCGCCCGACGGCCGCCCGGCGAGGTGCTCACCATCGCCACCTCCGACGCCTCCGGGGTCGCCGGGGTCGCCTGGCTGATCGCCGAACAGGGCGCGGCGCTCGCCGGGCTGCTCACCGCGGCCGTCTCCCTGCTGCTGATCTCCTGGCAACTGGCCGCCGCCGTCCTCGCGGCGACCGCCGTACAACTCGTCGTGCTCCACCTGCTGAGCGGCCCGCTGGACCGGCGCGTGTACGCCGAACAGCGCGAGGCCGCCCGGGCCGGAGCCCTCGCCACGGACTTCACGGCCGGGATCCGGGTCCTCAAGGGCTTCGGCGCGGAGGGCACGGCCGCGCGGCGCTACCGGCGGGCGAGCCGGGACTCGATGGCGGCGGCCCTGCGCCGGGTGCGTTCGCTGGCCGGGCTGACCGCCCTGAACTCGGCCGTCTCCGGCGTCTTCCTCGCCGGAATCGCGCTGCTGGCCGCCTGGCACGCGCTCGAAGGACACCTGAGCGTCGGCGAGTTCGTCGCGGCGATCGGGCTCGCGCAGGTCGTCTCGGGCCCGATGGGGACGCTCGGCTTCTTCGCCGCGTCCCTCGCCGCCAAGCGGGGCTCGGCCCGCCGGCTGGCGGAGCTGCTGGCCGAGCCCCACCGGGTGGCGCACCGGCCGGAACCGGAAGCGCGCCGGCCCTCCTGCGCACAGCCCCTGTTCTCCCTCCGCCACGGGTCGGTGACGATCACCGCCCGGCCGGGCGAGCTGACCGGCGTCCGGGCCGCCGGAAGGACCGCCGAGGAACTGGCGGCGCTCGCCGCCTGCCGCACGGCGCCCGAACCGGGAAGCTATGTGCTGGCGGGGAGGGACGCCGCCGCGCTCTCCCCCCACGAGGCGCGCCGGACGGTCTACGCGCCCCCGCACGACGCGTCCGTCTTCACCGGCACCGTCGCGGAGAACCTGGCGGCGGACGGGGTGAGCGCCGAGGCCACCGCCGCGTCCGGCCTCGACGACGTCCTCACCCACCTCCCCGGGGGGCTCGCCTCCCAGGTCGGCGAGCAGGGCCGCCTCCTCTCCGGCGGACAGCGCCAACGACTGCTCCTGGCACGGGCGTTGCACCAGCCGCAACCGGTGCTGGTGCTGCACGAGCCGACCACGTCGGTGGACAGCGTCACCGAGGACCGCATCGCGCGGGCCCTGCGCGCGAGCGGCCGGACCATCGTCCTGATCACCACCGGCCCGACCCTGCTCAACGCCTGCCACCGGGTCCACGACCTGACCGCCCCACCGCCGGAACCCACCGCCACGGCCCAGGCCCCGGACCCCACCACGCCGCCCGGAACCACCAGTCCCCCGGACACCACCGTGCCGGGGCGCCCCGCGACACGGGCGCCCGGACCCGCCACGCCGACGAGAGCCGCCCGATGACCCGTACGCCGCCGAAGCCCCCCGCGAACCACGGCGCGGGCGGCCCCGCCACGCTCCCCGTCGCCTCCCCCCGGGACACCGCCCGCGCGACGCTGCGGCTGCTCGCCCGCCACCGCCTCCGGCTGGCCGGCACGGTCCTGGTGCTGCTCGCCGCGACGGCCTCCGCCCTCGCCGTACCCGCCCTGCTGGGCACGATGGTCGACGCCGTCGCCCGGGGCCGCCCCTGGTCGGACCTGCTGCGGCCCGCCGCTGCCATCGTCGCCGCCACCGCTGCGGGGGTCGCGCTCGGCTGGTGGGGACAGCTGCTGCTGGCCCGGACCGCGCAGGACACCCTGGCCGGCCTCCGCGAGGACGTCTTCGCCACGGCGGTCGCCCAGCCGTCCTCCGTACTGGAGCAGGCGGGCAGCGGCGACCTGGTCTCCCGGGTCGCGGGCGACGCCGAGGCCGTCAACACGGTGATCGGGAAGATCCTCCCCGCCACCGTGTCGGCCCTGTTCACCATCGCCCTGACGCTCATCGGCATCGGCGTCATCGACGTACGGTTCGCGCTCGCGGTCCTGGCCGCGACCCCGGTCCAGTACCTCGCGCTGCGCCGGTTCCTCGCCCGCTCCGGACCCGTCTACCGGGCGGCCCGGCAGGCCGAGGCGGCGCGCGGCCAGCGCATCGTCGAGAGCCTGACCGGCGCGGACACCGTGGCCGCCCTGCGCGCCCAGGACCACCACACGGCCGCGGTCGCCGCCTCCTCCGAGCACGCCATCGGCTTCGAACTGCGGGCCGTGCGGCTGCGCACCACGTTCTACGGGCTCCTCAACCTCGCGGAGTTCATCGGCCTCGCCGCCGTCCTGGCCGCCGGCTACCACCTGGTCGGCGCGGGCACGGCGACCCTGGGCGCGGCCACCGCGGCCGCGCTCTACTTCCACCGGCTGTTCGACCCCATCGGCGTCCTGCTCTCCAACGTCGACGAACTCCAGAACGCGGGCGCCGGACTGGCCCGGCTGGTGGGCGTCCTCTCGCTGCCGGCGCCCCCGCCCGGCGGGAGCCCGCCCGCGCCGCGGGCGCCGACCGCGCCCGGCCGGATCGTCCTGGACCGCGTCTCGTACGGCTACGCCGTCGGCCGCAGGGCGCTCGACACGGTCTCCCTCACCGTGGAACCGGGCGAGACCGTCGCGGTCGTGGGGGCGAGCGGGGCGGGCAAGACCACCCTCGCCAAGATCCTCGCCGGGGTCCTGCCCCCCGACTCCGGCCGGGTCCTGCTGGACGGCGCCCCGCTGACCGCTCTCCCGGCGGACGTCCTGCGCCGCCGGGTCGTCCTGGTCAGCCAGGAGGTCCATGTCTTCGACGGGACGGTCGCGGAGGACCTCCGCCTCTTCGCCCCCGGCGCGACCGACGCCGGGATCCGCGCGAGCGCCGACCGCCTGGGCGCGACACCATGGCTCGACGCGCTCCCCGAGGGCCTCGGCACCCGGGTCGGCGCGGGCGGCCACGCCCTTCCCGCCGCCCGCGCCCAGCACCTCGCCCTGCTCCGGCTCGCCCTCGTGGACCCGGGCGTCGCCCTGCTGGACGAGGCGACGGCGGAGGCCGGGACGAGCGACGCGGACCTGCTGGAGAACGCCGCGACGGCCGCCCTCACAGGCCGTACGGGGGTGGTCATCGCCCACCGCCTGAGCCAGGCCGCCCGCGCCGACCGGATCGTGGTCATGGACGCCGGGCGGATCGTCGAATCCGGTACGCACACGGAGCTGGCGACGGCCCACGGCCCGTACGCCCGGCTCTGGGCGGCGTGGAACCACGCGCGCTGAGGGCTGTCCCGGGGCACCCCTCGGGGATCACCGGGCACCGGACACACGGAAAAAGCCTCCGCCCCGCGAGTGAACTCGCGGGGCGGAGGCTTACATGGGGTGGTGGAGATGGCGGGAATCGAACCCGCGTCCAACGGTGCGGAACCAGGGCTTCTCCGAGTGCAGTTCGCTACGCTTTTCTCGGCCCCGGAGGTCACGCGAACAAGCCTCCGACAGGCCCAGCCACTGTTTGATTTCCTTCTCGGCCCCGTGGCCGGGCCGAGAAGTTTAGATCCCTAGTTGATGCCAGGATCCGGGTCGGGATCACCCCCGGGCTGACACTCCGCAGAGTCTTCGCTAGCTGCTAATTAGGCAGCGAGGGCGAAGGCGGAGGAATCGCGCTTGGAATTGGCGATTATTGTTTGCGACATATGGTTTACGAGATCATTGCCGCTTCCTCGACTCGCTTCCCCTGCTTCGACATCCGCTGTCGAAACCGATCATCCCCATGTTGATTTTTCAAAACGCGCACCTTCGCTGAGGTGCACGGCCCATCGTACGTGACCAACGCCGGGCGATGCCAGCGTATTCCCCGTGCGGGGGTCCTCAGGCGCTGCGCTGCCGCCGGCGGGCCGCCGCGATGGCGCGGTTCGTCTCCCGCGTGTCCTGCTTCTCGCGGAGCGTCTGCCGCTTGTCGTACTCCTTCTTGCCCTTCGCGAGCGCGATCTCGACCTTGACCCGGCCGTCCTTGAAGTACAGCGCGAGCGGCACGATCGTGTGGCCCGTCTCCTGCGACTTCGACTCCAGCTTGTCGATCTCGGCCCGGTGCAGCAGCAGCTTCCGCTTCCGCTTGGCCGCGTGGTTGGTCCAGGTGCCCTGGACGTACTCGGGTACGTGGATGTTGTGGAGCCATGCCTCGTGGTCGTCGATCTGGACGAAGCCGTCGACCAGGGAGGCCCGCCCCATGCGCAGGGACTTGACCTCCGTGCCCATGAGCACGAGGCCGCACTCGTAGGTGTCGAGGATCGTGTAGTCGTGCCGCGCCTTCTTGTTCTGCGCGATCATCTTGCGCCCGGTGTCTTTTTCCTTGGCCATAGTGCGGTCATTTTCGCACTACGACCCACCCCCGAGGCCACTCAATACCGTCTCGGCCCGCTGCTGGGCCCTCTCGCCGGCCACGACGTCGGGCGTGATGCCCCTGCCGTCCACGCTCCGGCCGGCCGGCGTGCGGTAGTGGCCGACGGTCAGCTCGGCCACCGAACCCCCCGGAAGCTCGCTGGGCATCTGCACGGAGCCCTTGCCGAAGGTGGGCGAACCCACGGTGACCGCGCGGCCCCGGTCCTGGAGCGCACCGGTCAGCAGCTCGGCGGCGCTCATCGTGCCGCCGTCGACCAGGACGACGACCGGCCGGTCCGTGTCGCCGCCCGGATCCGCGTACAGGGCCTGCTGCTCCCCGCGCACGTCGTACGTGGCGACCAGGCCGCCGTCCAGGAAGGCGGAGGCGGCGACGACGGCCTCGGTGACGAGTCCGCCGGAGTTGGCGCGCAGGTCGAGGAGTATCCCGGCCCCGTCGGGAGCGTCACGGACCGCCTCCCGGACATCGGCCCCGGCCCCCTTGGTGAAGGCGGCGACCTTGACCAGGACCGCCGGCGACGGCCCGGCCTCCAGCCGCCGCACGGTGACCGCCTCCGTGGTCAGCCGGGCCCGCCGGAGGGTCTCGGTCCAGCCGCGGCCGTCCCGGACCAGGCCGAGCTCCACCCGGCTGCCCTCGGCCGCCCCCGTACCGTCGCCGCGCAGCAGCGCCACGACCTCCGCGACGGGACGCTTGCCGACCGCGCGGCCGTCCAGGGTGCGCAGCCGGTCCCCGGCGCGGATACCGGCCCGGTCGGCGGGACCGCCGGCCTGCACCCGGGACACGGTGACGTCGCCGCGGCCGGTGCGCCGGGCGGAGAGCCCGACGCCGGTGTAGGAGCCGTCCAGCGCCTGCTCGAACTCCTCGTACTCCCGCTCGTCGTAGACCGCGCCCCAGCGGTCGCCGCTGCGGCTGACGACCTCCTCGGCGGCGTCCTTCGCGGACTTCCCGTCCGCCTCGGCCTCGGCCGCCGCGTCCTCGATCTCCTGCCGGTCGACCGGGGCCACGGTGGAGGAGACGGCACGCGTCTGCGGCCCGGCCCCGGAATCGGACTCCCGCGGCAGCGAACCGGTCGCGGCCCCGGTGGCGAGCGCACACCCGAAGGCCAATGTCAGGACCGCCCCGCGGCAGAGGCCGCGGGGCCGGAAGCGGTGCGAACAACCCGACATGACGCCGAGTCTAGGACAAGCCCCCTGGGGCGCACGGACACTTGCCCGTGCGCCCCAGGGGGCACATGTCACACCTTCAGGTACTTGCGCAGCGCGAACAGAGCGGCGACGGCGGGCATCAGCAGACCGATCGCGAGCACCAGCGGGAGCTTGGTGAGGACCGCGTCCCAGCCGATGAAGTTGATCACGAGCAGCTTGTCCTGGAGCGCCAGACCGGCGTCGATCAGGAAGTAACGGCCGCCGAGCAGCATGGCGCAGGCCAGCACGCCGCCGATCAGGCCGGCGACGGCCGCCTCCATGATGAAGGGGGCCTGGATGTAGAAGCCGGAGGCTCCCACCAGGCGCATGATGCCCGTCTCCCGTCGCCGGCTGAACGCGGAGACGCGCACGGTGTTGACGATCAGGATCAGCGCGATGACCAGCATGAGGATCATCACGTAGACCGCGACGAGGTTCATCCCGTTCATCAGCTCGAAGAGTTGGTCCAGGATGGAGCGCTGGTCCTGGACGGACTGCACCCCGTCCCGCCCCGCGAAGGCCGTGGCGACGACCTTGTACTTCTGGGGGTCGTCCAGTTTCACGCGGAACGACTCCTGCATCTGGTCGGGCGTGATGTTGCCCGCCATCGGGGAGTCGCCGAACTGCTCCTGGTAGTGCTTGTACGCCTCGTCGACCGTCTCGAAGTGGACCGTGTCGACGGCGTCCATCTTCTCCAGATCAGTCTTGATCAGGTCCTTCTGCTCCTTGGTGACAGCCCCCTTGGCGCACTTGGGCGTCTCCTTGGCGTCGTTCTTGTTGCAGAGGAAGATCGAGACGTTGACCTTGTCGTACCAGAAGTCCTTCATCGTGCTGACCTGTTCGCGCATCAGCAGCGCGCCACCGAACAGGGCGAGCGAGAGGGCGACGGAGACCACGACGGCGAAGGTCATCGTGAGGTTGCGGCGGAGACCGACGCCGATCTCCGACAGGACGAACTGGGCGCGCATGGCGTCCTTTCAGTACTCGATGCTCGAAATGCTCGAGGGGCCGGAGCCCCTCGTTCAGTGCTGGTAGCCGTAGACGCCGCGTGCCTGGTCGCGTACGAGACGGCCCTGCTCGAGCTCGATGACGCGCTTGCGCATCTGGTCGACGATGTTCTGGTCGTGGGTCGCCATGATCACGGTGGTGCCGGTCCGGTTGATCCGGTCCAGCAGCTTCATGATGCCCACCGAGGTCTGCGGGTCGAGGTTGCCGGTCGGCTCGTCGGCGATCAGCAGCATGGGGCGGTTCACGAAGGCGCGCGCGATGGCCACGCGCTGCTGCTCACCACCGGAGAGCTCGCCGGGCATCCGCTCCTCCTTGCCGCCGAGGCCGACGAGGTCGAGGACCTGGGGCACGGCCTTGCGGATCTCACCGCGGGGCTTTCCGATGACCTCCTGCGCGAAGGCCACGTTCTCCGCGACCGTCTTGTTGGGCAGCAGGCGGAAGTCCTGGAAGACCGTCCCCAGCTGGCGGCGCATCTGCGGCACCTTCCAGTTGGACAGCCGCGCGAGATCCTTGCCGAGCACATGGACCATGCCCGTGCTGGCGCGCTCCTCGCGCAGGATCAGTCGCATGAAGGTCGACTTGCCGGAGCCGGAGGACCCCACCAGGAAGACGAACTCACCCTTCTCGATGTCCAACGAGACATCGCGCAGAGCCGGTCGGGTCTGCTTCGGGTAGGTCTTGGAGACGTTGTCGAATCGGATCACGGATGCACCACGGTCGGCCGGGAGTAGGTGAGCGTGACCATACGCGAACCGGGCTCGCACGTGCAGGCAGCGTCCGCCAATGTGCGTTTTGTGACGGATCGCCCCCTGGAACGAAACGGGTCGTGCCGGACCTTGTCCGGCGGGCCGCGCCGAAATCGCCGCGAGCTGGCACAGTGGTGGGGGGAACGGTTGCGTTTCCGTGAGCGTTGTGCGGAGAGAAAGCCGCAAGCGGCTCCGCCGCGCGGGAGGAGGAAAGCGCATGACCTACGACCGACTGGTGTGCGCGAACTGCGCGTCCCCCGTCAGTGAGGGCCGCTGCCGCGTCTGCCGTGCCGTGCGGCAGCAGATGCTGGAGGAGCAGGGCCAGGGCCCGCTGGCCGGGATGAGCCCGGCCATGCTGATCGCCCTGATGGTGGTGCTGCTGACCGCGCTCGCGCTGCTGGCGCACCAAGCGGCCTGATCCGGCCCGCGGCGCCCTCCGGGGCCGCCCCGCACAGCCCCTTCGGGACCGACAGACGTTTGCGTACGGCCGCCTGAGCGGTTCGGGCGCGCGGAAGGGCCCGGGAGGCGTCGTACGCCCTCCCGGGCCCTTCTTCATGCTGTGCCGTGCCGCGCCGGGGGGCCGATGTGCGCCCGCTCCGCGTCGGTACGGTCCCCCGCGGGCCCGGGGGCCCGCCGCGGACCTAGGCGACCGTGCGACCGCCGCCGACCAGGCGGGGCAGGATACGGAAGCCGATGCCGCCCGCGATCATCGTCGCGGCGCCGATGACCAGGAAGGTCGTCTCGGCCGCACCGGTCTCGGCGAGCTCTTCCTTGCCCTTGCTCTGCTCGACCGGCTTGTTGCCGACGCTGTCGGTGTCCGTGTTGTCGGTGCACTCGGCGCCGTCGAGGTCCACGGTGCAGCCGGCGTCGTCGCCACCGGTGGTGGAACCGCCGCCGGTGGTGCCGCCCTGGTCGCCGCCGGTGGAGCCCGTGGAGCCGGTGGAGCCGGTGGAGCCGGTGGAGCCGGTGGAGCCGGTGGAGCCCGTGGAGCCCGTGGAGCCCGTGGTACCCGAGGTCCCGTTGGTACCCGAGGTCCCGTTGGTGCCCGAGGTGCTGGTCTCGCCGGTGGTCTCACCCGTGGTGGTCTCACCGGTCGTCGAGGTCTCGCCGGTGGTGGACGTCTCGCCGGTGGTGGACGTCTCGCCGGTGGTCTCGCCGGTCGTCGAGGTCTCACCGGTCGTAGAGGTCTCACCCGTGGTGGACGTCTCACCCGTGGTCTCGCCCGTGGTGGTCTCACCGGTCGTCTCGCCGGTGGTCGTCTCACCCGTGGTCTCGCCGGTGGTCGTCTCACCGGTCGTCTCGCCCGTGGTGGTCTCACCCGCCGCGCCGCCCGAGTCGACCCCACCCGGGTCGCCATCGCCCAGGGGACCCGTCTGGACCTCGACCTCGGCGACGCCGGTGTCGACGCCGATGCCGATCGCCTGCGCCGCACCGGCCGCGGTCAGCGAGGCACCCGCGGCGATGACCGCACCAGCGGCGATCCGCGCGACGCGAATACGCGTCTTCTTCGTCATGTGTTGCTACCCCCAGTAGCCGATCTCGTCAGTGGAGCAGCCATATGCGGGTCGCGGCCGGCCCTGCGGGGAATCGCCTCGGCAAGGCCACGTCGTGTCGTGGTCACCCCGCCAGCCCCCCGGTTCACACCCGTCCCAGACATACGCATGCTGCTCTAGCACCCTGGCCAGAGTTAAGGATTACGTCAAGGCCGTTCCGTTGCGCTAGGCACCGTTATGGGGGTTCTTGACGGCTATTCAGAAGCCGGACTGTGACGCATCGGGCACAGGTCCTCCGCAACGGCGGAAGGCCCGGACAGTCGCCTGTCCGGGCCCGTCATCCGTACCGCCGAGGCTACTTCTCGCTCTGCTTGCGCCAGCGGATGCCGGCCTCGACGAAGCCGTCGATCTCGCCGTTGAAGACCGCTTCGGGGTTGCCCATCTCGAACTCCGTACGCAGGTCCTTGACCATCTGGTACGGGTGCAGGACGTACGAACGCATCTGGTTGCCCCAGGAGTTGCCGCCGTCGCCCTTGAGCGCGTTCATCTTCGCCTGCTCCTCCTGGCGGCGGCGCTCGAGGAGCTTCGCCTGGAGGACGTTCATCGCGGACGCCTTGTTCTGGATCTGCGAGCGCTCGTTCTGGCAGGAGACGACGATGCCGGTGGGCAGGTGGGTCAGACGGACCGCGGAGTCCGTGGTGTTGACGCCCTGTCCGCCGGGGCCCGAGGAGCGGTACACGTCCACGCGCAGCTCGGACTCGTCGATCTCGATGTGGTCGGTCTGCTCGACGACCGGGAGCACCTCGACGCCGGCGAAGGACGTCTGGCGGCGGCCCTGGTTGTCGAAGGGCGAGATGCGGACCAGGCGGTGCGTGCCCTGCTCGACGGAGAGGGTGCCGTAGGCGTACGGGACCTGGACGGCGAAGGTGGTCGACTTGATGCCGGCCTCTTCCGCGTACGCGGTCTCGTAGACCTCGGTCTTGTAGTTGTGCTGCTCGGCCCAGCGGAGGTACATGCGCTGGAGCTTCTCCGCGAAGTCCGCGGCGTCGACGCCACCGGCCTCGGCCCGGATGGTCACCAGGGCCTCGCGCGCGTCGTACTCGCCGGAGAGGAGCGTGCGGACCTCCATCTCGTCCAGCGCCTTGCGCACCGACTCCAGCTCGGCCTCGGCCTCCGCCTGGGCGTCGGCGTCGCCCTCGTCGGCGGCGAGCTCGAAGAGGACTTCGAGGTCGTCGATGCGACCGCGCAGGGTCTCGGCCTTGCGGACCTCGGCCTGGAGGTGGGAAAGCTTGCTGGTGATCTTCTGGGCCGCCTCCGGGTCGTCCCACAGGGACGGCGCCGCAGCCTGCTCCTCGAGCGCGGCGATGTCCGCCCTCAGCGCATCCAGGTCCAGGACGGCCTCGATCGACCCCATGGTGGAGGAGAGGGACTTCAGCTCTTCGGAAATATCGACGACTGCCACGGGTCCAGCGTAACGGCTGGGCGGATGAAGCTTGCCCTCGCCCGGAAACCGGATGCCGGTCGCGGACCGGGACGAGGGTTCCCCCAGGCTCCGCGAAGCGGGCGTCCGCCGCCTCCTACGGGGTCGCCGGCGCCGAGTTCTCGCTGTCCTGGGGCGCCGGGCCGTCGTCGCCGCCGCCGGTGGCCAGCAGGCCGCCGACCACGACGGCCGCGCAGAGGGCGAGCGCGGCGACACCGAGGGTGATGCGGCGCTTGCGGACGGCCGCCGCCTTGTTGCGGGCGGAGCCGGGCCGGGGCCTGCCCGGGGCGCGGGGGGCGCGGGCCGTCCCGAGGGGTCCGCCCGCCAGCTCGTCCGGGGCGGGGACGCGCATGCTCGTGTGGGTGTCCCGGTTGGAGTCGGGAGCGGAGCCCGGCACCAGCGGGACCGCGCCGCGGCGGCGGGGCTCCTCGGCGGCCGGGGTGTACTGCTGCTCGTCGTAGGCGGCGGGCTGGTCGCTCTCCTCCGGGCCCGGCTCGTCCACTTCCAGCGGGGGTATCCCCGCCAGCAGGGGCAGCAGGTCGCGCAGCCGTGCGGCGAGCTCCGAGGCGCGCAGCCGGGAGGCGGGGGCCTTGGCCAGGCACTGGACGAGGAGCTGCCAGAGTTCCTCGGGGATGCCGGGGAGCGGGACCACGGTCTCGGTGACGTGCCGGCGCAGGACCGCGCCGGGGTGGCCGCCGCCGAAGGGCGTGAATCCGGCGAGCAGCTCGTAGAGCACGGTCGCCAGGGCGTAGATGTCGACGGCGGCGCGCGGCGGGAGCCCTTCGACGATCTCGGGGGCCAGGTAGTCCGGCGTACCGATGATCTTCGTGGCCTTGGTGCGGCGCGGGGTGTCGATCAGTTTGGCGACGCCGAAGTCGGTGAGCAGGGCCGGGTGCGCGCCGCCGGGGCCGAGCGGGCCCTCCATGTCGAGCAGGATGTTCTCCGGCTTGACGTCCCGGTGGACCACGTGGGCCTTGTGCGCGGCGGCGAGCCCGTCGGCGACGTCCGCGATGATCGCGACGGCGGCCTCGGGTGCGAGCCGGCGTTCGCGGTCGAGGCGGGTGCGCAGGTCGGTGCCGCGCACGAGGGTCATGACCAGGGCGAGGTCGTTGCCGTCCACGACGAGGTCCCGGACGGCGACCACGTGCGGGTGGACGAGTCCGAGCAGGGCTGTGCGCTCCTGTACGAAGCGGCCCACGAGCTCCTGGTCGGACGCGAGGTCCTCACGGAGCAGCTTGATGGCGACCGGGCCCTCGGGCCCTTCGCCGAGCCATACCGTGCCGGCGCTGCCGCGCCCCAGGATCTGGTGGGCCGTGTACCGGCTGCCGATATTCCGTGCCAAGACTGCTCCCTCAGCGGCTGGCGGTGGACCCCCGGTCGACAAAGTTACGCGGCGTTCGGGGTGTCACGCGCCCAGGATGGCACCGACCTTCACTTCTCCGGGCGGAATGGGCCCGCAGAAGTCGACAAAGGGACCGTGTTGCCGGCCCGGGGGCTCTCCTGCTCCCGGGCCCGTCCGGCGGGTCAGGCCCCGCCCGAGCTGCCGGTGCTCTCGCCGACCTTGGAGATCCAGTCGGTGACCGTGCCGATGGCGTCGCCGATCGCTTCCCAGTAGCCCTTGCCCTGGGCGACCCAGTCCTGGAGCGGGGTCAGCTCCCAGATGAGCCAGCCGGCGACGATCAGGAGGATCAGCGTGAACAGACAGCCCTTGAGGCAGCCGAGTCCGGGGATGCGCATCGGGTTGGCGCTGCGCTGCCTCGGCGGTCGCGGCTCGCGCGGCGGGCGCGGGGCCGGCTGCTGGGGCTGCTGCGGCTGCGGGGGCGCGTACTGCTGGCGCTGCGGCTGCTGCGGCTGCTGCGGCTGCTGGTAGCGCTGAGGCTGCTGGGGCTGCGGTGGGTACTGCTGGTGCTGCGGAGACGGCTGGCGGCGCTGGGGCGGCTGCTGCTGGTGCGGCGGCTGCTGGCGCTGGGGGCGGCGGCGCAGCGGGTCCTGGCTCGGGTCGAGGTACTGGACCTGGGTCTGCTCGTTGCGGTCGCGGGCCGCCTGGAGCTGTGACTGCCAGGGGTGCGGCCCGTCCGGCTGCGGCGGCCCGTCGGGGCGCTGCGGGACGGGCGGCAGGACGGCGGTCGGGTCGGCGTGGCCGCCGCCGGGGCCCTGGCCGCCCGGGCCGCCGGTCTGCTGGAAGACGCTGGTGGGGGCGGCGGGATCGTAGGAGGGCGCGTTGCTCGGCAGCACCTGCGTGGGGTCGGCCGCGCCCGGGGTGTCCGGGACCGCGGTGGGCGCCGGGTCGGGGGCGAGCAGGGCGCCCACCCCGTCGGCGGCGGCGATCTGGGCGGAGTTCGCGTGGACGCCGATGCCCGCGGCGACCGTACGCAGGCCGCGGGCCAGGTTCTCGGCGCTGGGCCGCCGGTCCGGGTCCTTGCTCAGGCAGCGCTCTATGACCGTCCACAGCGGGGCCGGGACGTTGGAGGGGCGGCGGGGCTCCTCGCTGAGGTGCCGGTGCAGGACTTCGAGGGCGGTGCCCCCGGCGAACGGCGGGCGGCCGGTGACCAGCTCGTACAGCAGGATGCCCGCGCCGTAGATGTCGACGGCGGAGGTCTGCGGGCGGCCCTCGGCGGACTCCGGCGCCACGTAGGCGGGGGTGCCGACGAACTCGTGGGTCCGGGTCAGGCCCGGGGAGTCGGCCAGGCGCGCGATGCCGAAGTCGGTGAGCATCGGGTGCATCTGGCCGTCGCGCTCGTCGACCAGCACGTTGGCCGGCTTGAGGTCGCGGTGGACGACGCCGTCGGCGTGGCTGGCGGCGAGCGCGTCGGCGATCTGCGCGGTCAGCAGGGACGCGGCGACCGGGGTGAGCGGGCCGTTCTCGCGGAGGTAGCGGTGCAGGTCGGGGCCGTCGATCAGGTCCATCACCAGGGCGAGGAGATCGCCCTCGACGACGAGGTCCCGGGTCCGCACGATGTTGGGGTGCGTGAGCCGCAGCAGGACGGAGCGCTCCCGCAGGAACCGCATCACGACATCGGCGTCGTTGGCCAGCTCCTCCTTGAGGACCTTGATGGCCACGGTCTCGCCCGGCTGACCCGCGACGGCTGCCTCGGCGCCCGCGGTCTCCCGCTGGCGGGCTCGCCAGACGGTGCCCGTGGCGCCGCGTCCGAGCGGCTCCTCGAGCAGGTACTTGCTGCCTACCGGCCGCACGTCATGCGCTCCCTGCTGATCGTGGTGCTTGCGGTCCCCCGGGGGTCTTGTCCGCTCCCCGGGCCCGTCCGAATGTTCCGGCCCACTGTAGTGCCGCCGAACGGGGCACCGGGGGCTCACGTTTCGGGGGAAGACGCGCGGACCGGGCGGAAGGTTGCCGCACGGCTGATCAGGGGCCGGTCGGACGTTCGGCCGGGGGAGCGGAATTCCGTCCGGCAGCCGCCCGCCGCCCGGCGGGCAATCGCCGTGAAACCCGTCCGAGCGGCGGGATCCGGACGCAAGCAGGCACTTTTGCGCCCACAGCCGACCATTCAAGATCATTTAAAGGTGACCGCCGGGCGTGTTGTCAGCGGCAGGTGCGAGGATGCCTCCAGCACGGATCTGCGAGGTCGGAGTCTCGGGGTACGTGACGACCTGTACGGACGACGTGTCCGTGCCGGGTGGGGGGAATCACAGGGCGTTTCCCCTGCCGGGCACCCCCGCGCAGAAGGGACCGCTGACGGCGATGCAGATCCGGCTGACCGTCCTCGCGCCGCGCAGCGGCCAGACCCCGGCGCGCACCTGCGACGTGCTCGTCACCGCACCCGCCGGAACGGCGCTGGCCGCCGTCGCCTCCCAGCTGGCCTCCGCCGTGGCGGGACCCGAGAGCTCCCAGGGCGGCGGCGCGATCGTGTTCTTCGCCGGTCGGGAGCGGCTCGACGGGCACCGCGTGGCGCTGGGCGAACCGCCGCTGGTGGACGGCGCGGTCCTCTCGCTCCAGGTCCCCGGCGACGACGAGGCGACGGACGATCCCGTCCCGGCCCGGCTCCACGTGGTGGCGGGCCCCGACGCGGGCGGCGTGCACCTGCTGCACGGCGGTCAGATCCGGATCGGCCGCTCCGCCGACGCGGACGTCCCGCTCGACGATCCGGACGTCTCCCGGCTGCACTGCGCGGTGACGGTCTCCGACGACGGCCGGGTCTCGGTCGTCGATCTCGGGTCGACGAACGGCACCTCGCTGGACGGCGTCGAGGTGCGTGAGCGGCCGGTCCGCCTCGCCCCCGGCGCGCTGCTGCGGCTCGGCGAGTCCGCCCTCCGCCTCACGACGGGCTCCCGCCCGGCGACGCTCCCCACCGCGCCGGACGGCGAGGGGCACCTGCGGGTGGCCCGCGCGGAGACGGCGGCGTCCGGCCAGGTCACCGGCGGGTCCCTCCCGGCGCAGACCCCCGGCCCCGGCGGCCGGGGTCACGGCGCACCGGCCTCCCCGCTCCCGGCCTCCGGAGCCGCCCCGGCGTCCGCCGGGCCCCGGGGCGGCCCCGGAGCCCCGGGTTCCGCCCTCGACGAGGCCTCCTGGCCCGAGGACGCCGAGGACGGGTCCGGCGCGTATCCGGGACAGGGCGCCCCTGCCCACGGCGAGGAGTTCACCGGCGCCCCGGCGCCCCGGCGCGGCATAGGGGCGTGGGCGAGGCGGCTCAAGGGCGGCGCGAGGGGCGAGCAGGCGGCGGGCCCGGAGACCGGCGCCGGGCGGCGGGGCGAGGCGTACGACGCCTCCAGCACCCCGGCCGGACCCGACGGCCCGACACCTCCCGGATCATCGGCGTACCGGTCGTCGGCGGCCGGATCCGGCGCGTACGGCCCCGGGGCGGGGTCCCCCGACGAGCCGGGCGGCTCCCCGGACCCGTCCGGTGGCCCGTCGGGGGCCGGGCACCTCGCCTCGCCCGCCTCTCCCGGCTCCCCCTTCTCCGCGCTGCCCAGCGCCCCCGAGGGGACCTGGCCGGATCCGGCGGCGGTGCTGCTGACCGCGCTGGGCCCCGGGCCCCGGCTCTGGGAGCGCCACCCCGAGCACCCGGAGGCGCTGGTGGTGCGGCTCGGCACGACCGACCGGGCCGAGGTGCCCGCCGTGCCGGTGACCGTGGGGCTGCGGGAGGCCGGTTCGCTGGGGCTCGCCGGTCCGCGCGCCCGGCTGGCGGGTCTGGTCCGCGCGACGGTGGCGCAGCTCGCCGCGCTGCACTCCCCGTTCGACCTGGAGATCGTCCTGGTCTCCACGGACCGCGCCCGCCCGCTGGAGGAGCGGCGGCGGGAGTGGTCCTGGCTGGGGTGGCTGCCGCATCTGCGCCCGACGCACGGACAGGACTGCCGGCTGCTCCTCGCCTACGAGCGCGAGCAGGCGGAGGCCCGTACGGCCGAGCTGGTCCGCCGCCTCGACGAGGGCCCGCTGGGTCCCGGCTGGCCGCATCTGGACCGGGCGACGGTGGCCGAGGCCGCCCGCGCCCACACGGGTCCGCACACGGTGGTCGTCCTGGACGGCGACCCCGGTACGGCGTTCCTGCGCGAGACCACCGCGCGGCTGGCCGGGGCGGGCGCTGCGGCCGGGATCCATCTGATCTGCCTGGCCGAGACCCCGGCCGCCTCCCCCACCTCCCCGGTGGCGGCGACGTACGAGGCCGCCTGCCGGGCCTCCATCGCCTTCCGGGAGTGCGGGGCGGTCGCGATGCTCAGCGGAGACGTGGCCACGGCGCTGCGGCTGTTGCGGACGGCGGGCGGCCGGGCGGCGGGGCACGGGACGGTGGCCGCGGTGGACGCGGTGTCGGCGGCCTGGGCCGAGCGGTTCGCGCGGGCCCTGGCGCCCCTGCGCGAGGAGGGCTCGGCCGCGCTGGCGGGCCGCCCCACGACCGCGGCGCTGCCGCCGTCCGCCCGGCTGCTGGACGAGCTGGGCCTGGCCCGGGCGACGCCGGCCTCGCTGATGGCCCGCTGGGCGTCCACGGCGGAGGCCCAGCCCGGTGCCTCGGCGCCCCGGACCGCGGCGGCCCCGGCGCCCCGCCAGGAGCTGGACAGCCCGAACTCCGGGCGCACCCTCAGCGCGGGCCCGCGCGTCGGCCCGCAGCGCACCGCCGCCTCCTCCCACCGCGACTCCGGCCGTACGCCCTATCCGGCCGCGGGCGCCCCCGATCCGGACCGCACCCCCTACCCGCCGCTGGACGCCCGCGACTCCGGGCGCACCCCGTACCGGACCCACCGCTCCGACCCGGACCGGACGCCCTATCCCCCGCTGGACGCCCCCGGCTCCGGGCGCACCCCGTATCCGGGCTCCCAGCGTGTCGGGCCGGGGCAGGCGTCCGGGGCCGGATCCGGGGAGCGGGCCGACACCACGGCCTCCGGCGGCGGGGCCGCGCCCCCGGCCGGCGCCGCCCACTCCGGCCGCCCGGTCCTCGTGCTCGGGGCGGGCCCCCGGGGGCCCCTCAGCGTCGATCTCGCCGACGAGGGGCCGCATCTGCTGATCGAGGGGCCGCCGGGCAGCGGCCGGACCGAGCTGCTCCGGGCCGTCGCCGCCTCGCTGGCCTCCGCCGCCCGGCCCGACCGGCTCGGCATCCTGCTCGTCGACGGCGCGGGAGGCGAGCAGGGGGAGCGCTGCGAAGGACTGCTTCCCTGTACGGAGCTGCCGCACGTCTTCACCCACCTCGTGGCGTGCGACCCGGTCCGGATGCGGGAGTTCGCACAGGCCCTGGGCGGCGAGCTGAAGCGGCGCGCCGAGCTGCTCGGCGATCTCGACTTCGCCGCCTGGCACGAGCGGCACGCCCGGCAGGAGGGCCCGCCGCGCATCGTGGGCCAGCGTCCGCCGAGCGGCGCCGAGCGGCGGGGCGATCTGGACTCCCCGGCCAGCGGCACCCTGCGGTTGCGGCCCGCCGCCCGGTCGGGGGACCCGGGCCCGTCGCCGCTGCCCCGCCTGGTCGTCCTCGCCGACGACTTCGACGCGCTGGTCGCCCCGTCGCTCGGCAGTCCCGGCCGGCCGGCCGCCGGTTCGGTGGTGCGGGCGCTGGAGGCGGTGGCCCGGGACGGCGGGCGGCTCGGGGTGCACCTGGTCGCCACCTCCGCGCGCCCGGACCGCACCGAGGACACGGAGCTGGCCCGTGGGGCCCGGCTGCGCATCGTGCTGGACGCCCCGGTGCTGCCGCCGTCGCCGGACGAGCCGGCTCCCGGCCGGGGCCGGCTGGGGCATCCGGACGGCCGGGTGACGCCGTTCCAGGGGGGCCGGGTCACCGGCCGTATCCCGCGTACGGCGACACTGCGGCCCACCGTCGTCCCGCTGGAGTGGGAGCGGATGGGCGATCCGCCGACCCGGCGACCGGTGCGGGAGTTGGGCAACGGGCCGACCGACCTGGCCCTGCTCGCCAGTGCGCTGGAGCGCGCGGCCCGCTCGGTGAACGCCGAGCGGCTGCCGGCACTGGTGCCGTTCCCGGCCTGACGCGACCCCCGGCGCGACCACCCGCACGCTCGCTGGGGCGGCCACCCGCTCGGTCGCTCGCACGGCCTCCGCGCGGTCGCTCGCACAGCCGTCCCCGCCGCCCGGCCCGGCCGTGTTTCGTCGCGCTCCTCCCCCTGCCCCGGCAGGCTTCCGACATGCCCTGACATGACGTCACGAGGCGATCACGATCGGCCTGTTGGGACCTGCGGCGGTATTGCGGGGCCCGTTCGCCCGGCGTAGGACTGTGCGCACGGACGACGTAGTCCGGGCATGCGGACATGGCCGGACGCGTACAGAAGAGACGGGGCAGGAATGCGCACAACCTTCTCGATACGCAGGGCCGCGGTCGTGTTCACGGCGGTCGGCGCTCTGGCGCTCACCGCCTGCGGAGGCGACGGTGACGGCAAGAAAGAAACGGACGACGGCTCCGCCAAGGGCACGGACAGCGCGTCCACGGTGGAGCTGCCGAAGCTGGACGGGGAAACTGTCTCCGTCGCCGCGGTCTGGACCGGACCCGAGCAGGAGAACTTCACCAAGGTGCTGGACGAGTTCGAGAAGCGTACGGGCGCGAGCGTGACCTTCGTCCCGGCGCAGGACCCCATCATCAACTTCCTGGGTACCAAGATCGCGGGCAAGCAGCCGCCGGACGTGGCGATGATCCCGCAGGTCGGCGCGATCCAGCAGGCCGCCGCGAAGAAGTGGGCCAAGCCGGTCGGAGCCGAGGCGAAGGCCCAGCTCGACAAGAACTACGCGAAGGTCTGGCAGGACCTCGGCGCGGTGGACGGCACCCAGTACGGCGTGTACTTCAAGGCCGCCAACAAGTCCCTGATCTGGTACAACGCCGCCGCGTTCGACAACGCGGGAGCGAGCGAGCCGAAGACCTGGAAGGACTTCCTGACGACCGCGGAGACCGTTTCCGCCTCCGGCGTCACGCCGGTCTCGGTGGGCGGCGCGGACGGCTGGACCCTGACGGACTGGTTCGAGAACGTCTACCTCTCCCAGGCGGGGCCGGAGAAGTACGACCAGCTGGCCAAGCACGAGATCCCGTGGACCGACCCGTCCGTCACGGACGCGCTGACCACGCTGGCCGGGCTGTGGGGGAAGCCGGAGCTGATCGCGGGCGGCGCGGACGGGGCGCTCCAGACGGAGTTCCCGGCCTCGGTGACCCAGACGTTCACCGGGGGCGACCAGCCCAAGGGCGCGATGGTCTTCGAGGGCGACTTCGTCTCCATCAACATCGCGCAGACCGAGGCGAAGATCGGCACGGACGCCAAGGTGTTCCCGTTCCCGGCGGTCGGCGCGGACTCCCCGGTGGTGACCGGCGGCGACGCGGCGGTGGCGCTGAAGGACACCAAGGGCGCGCAGGCGCTGCTGACCTGGCTGGCGTCCTCCGACGCGGCGGAGATCTGGGCGAAGGCGGGCGGGTTCATCTCCCCGAACAAGGGCCTGGACCTGAAGGCGTACCCGAACGACGTGCAGCGCACGATGGCCCAGGCGCTGATCGACGCCGGTGACGACGTCCGGTTCGACATGTCCGACCAGGCCCCGCAGTCGTTCGGCGGGACGCCCGGTAAGGGCGAGTGGAAGATCCTCCAGGACTTCCTGAAGAACCCGAAGGACATCGCGGGGACCCAGAAACAGCTGGAGTCCGAAGCGGCCAAGGCGTACAAGAGCTGACGCCGTGACGACAGCGACCGCGGGGGGCGCCGGTGCGGCGCCCCCCGCCGACGACACGCATCCCCGTCCGTCCCCTCCCCCGGACCCGAAGCGGTCCCGCCGGAGCGTGACCGGCACCCGCAGGGTCATCGCGGCGGCGTTCCTGCTGCCCGCGCTGGTGCTGCTCGGCGCGCTGGTCGTCTATCCGATCGGGTACTCGGTCTACCGGTCGTTCTTCGACCAGGCCGGAACGGGCTTCGCCGGGATCGACAACTACAAGGCGCTGTTCACCGACGCCACCATCGTCACGGCGGTGAAGAACAACGCGATCTGGGTGGTCCTCGCGCCGACGGTCGCCACCGCGCTCGGGCTGATCTTCGCGGTGCTGACCGAACGGATCCGCTGGGGCACCGCGTTCAAGCTGATCGTCTTCATGCCGATGGCGATCTCGATGCTGGCGGCCGGCATCATCTTCCGGCTGGTGTACGACCAGGCCCCCGAGCGGGGTGTGGCCAACGCGGTGGCGGTGGGCGTGCACGACACGTTCAACCAGTCGTCCGTCTTCCCGAAGGCGCGCCCCCTGCCGGTGCACCCGCTGGAGAAGGGTGCGGGCGGAACGTTCGTGTCCAAGGAGCCGATCCGGGCGGGCCAGCCGCTGCGGGTGCCGCTGGTGGGCGTGGCTCCGGCGAGGATGCCGGACGACGCGAAGCCCGCCGAGGGCGCGCCGGCGGCCTCCGGGGAGGCGATCTCCGGCACGGCCTGGCTCGACTTCACCCGGGGCGGCGGCGGGAAGCCGAATGTCGTCGACCCGAAGGAGCTGGGCCTGAAGGGCCTGGAGGTCGAGGCGGTGAAGGACGGGAAGGTCGTCGCCACGGCCACGGCCGGAGCGGACGGCGTCTTCACCCTGCCGGCCTCGGCGGACGGCGCCCAACTACGGCTGCCCGCGGACAACTTCCGCGAGCCGTACAACGGCGTCGACTGGCTCGGCCCGTCCCTCGTGACGCCCGGGATCATCGGCAGTTACGTGTGGATGTGGGCCGGGTTCGCGATGGTGCTGATCGCGGCGGGCCTGGCCGGTCTGCCGCGTGAGCTGCTGGAGGCGGCCCGGGTGGACGGCGCCAACGAGTGGCAGGTGTTCCGCCGGATCACGGTGCCGATGCTCGCGCCGGTGCTGGCGGTGGTCCTGGTGACGCTGATGATCAACGTGCTGAAGGTCTTCGACCTGGTGTTCATCATCGCGCCGGGCTCCTCGCAGGACGACGCGAACGTGCTGGCGCTCCAGCTGTACAGATCGTCGTTCGGCACGGACGCGGACCTGGGGATCGGAAGCGCGATCGCGGTGCTCCTGCTGCTGCTGGTGATCCCGGTGATGCTGTTCAACATCCGGCGGATCCGGAAGGAGGGGCGCCGATGAGCAGCGCACCGGAAGTGAACACCGCGCGTATCGGCCGGCAGAAGGCGGTCTCCCGGCAGGCCGGAGCCCCCGAAGCGCCCAGGGCCCGGCAGTCCCTCGGCGCCCGGATCGCCGCCCGCGCCGGCGGTGGGGTGATGCGGGTCTTCCTGGTCCTGGTCGCCCTGTTCTGGCTGATGCCCACGATCGGCCTGCTGCTGTCCTCGCTGCGCGGGCCCCAGGACATCGCGGCGACCGGCTGGTGGAAGGTCTTCACCGCCCCGTCGGAGCTGACCTTCGACAACTACCAGCGGCTGCTGGACAATTCGACGATCACCGGCTCGCTCGTCAGCACGATCATGATCACCGTGCCCTCCACGGTGCTGGTGGTGGTGATCGGCTCGCTGGCCGGGTACGCCTTCGCCTGGATGGAGTTCCCCGGCCGCGACTGGTGGTTCCTGCTGGTCGTCGGTCTGCTGGTGGTGCCGGTTCAGGTCGCGCTGATCCCGGTCTCCGAACTGTTCGGCACCATCGGGATCTTCGAGACGACGCTGGGAGTGGTGCTGTTCCACACGGCGTTCGGCCTGCCGTTCGCGATCTTCCTGCTGCGGAACTTCTTCGCGGAGATCCCCCGTGAGCTCCTGGAGGCCGCCCGGCTCGACGGGGCGGGCGAGATCCGGCTGTTCACCCGGGTCGTGATGCCGCTGGGCGGTCCGGCGATCGCCTCGCTCGGGATCTTCCAGTTCCTGTGGGTGTGGAACGACATGCTGGTCGCGCTGATCTTCGCGGACTCGGAGTCGCCGCCGATCACCGTGGCGCTCCAGCAGCAGGTACGCCAGTTCGGCAACAACATCGACGTGCTGGCGCCCGGCGCGTTCGTGTCGATGGTGATCCCGCTGGCGGTGTTCTTCGCCTTCCAGCGGCAGTTCGTCTCCGGAGTGATGGCGGGCGCCGTCAAGTAGCGCCCGCCACAAGGCCGTACGTCCTCGAAGGCGCACGGCTGTACGTCAACCCGAAGCGGCCCGGTTCCCCGGAACCGGGCCGCTTCGCCGTCTCCGTCCCCCGATTGCCGCGTCCGGCGTAACCCTGTCATTCCATCCGACGTTTGCGGTCTGCCTGGTTCCCGCGAACGATCGACCCATGGATGTGTAGTGCCCCGGTTCTCCGTCATCGTGCCCGCATTCCGGGTCCAGGCGTATCTGCACGCGTGTCTGGATTCCGTGCTGGCCCAGTCCTTCAAGGACTACGAGATCGTCGTGGTCGACGACTGCTCCCCCGACGCCTGTGGGCCGATCGCCGACGAGTACGCCCGCCGGGACCCGCGCGTCACCGCCCTGCACCTCCCCCGCAACACCGGCCTGGGGCCGGCCCGCAACGCCGGGATGGGCCGGGCCGCCGGCGACTACCTGATCTTCCTCGACGGTGACGACACCCTGCTGCCGGACGCGCTCCAGATCATCGCCGACCGGATCGACGCGACCGGCGGACCCGACGTCCTGATGTACGACTACGCCCGCACGTACTGGACGGGCCGCAGTGTGCGCAACGTCCTGGCCGCCCATCTCGACGAGGCCGGGCCCGCCCTCTTCCGGCTCACCGACCGCCCCGAGCTGCTGCAGCTCCTCATGGTCGTCTGGAACAAGGCGTACCGTCGCGCGTTCATCGAGGCCGAGGGGTTCACCTTCCCGCCCGGCTACTACGAGGACACCCCCTGGACCTACCCGGTGCTGATGTCGGCCGGGTCGATCGCGGTGCTGGACGCCGTCTGCGTCTCCTACCGGCAGCGGCGGCGCGGCAACATCCTCTCCACCACCAGCGAGAAGCACTTCGACGTCTTCGACCAGTACGACCGGGTGTTCGCGTTCATCGACGCGCGCCCCGAACTCGCCCTGTGGCGGCCGGTGATGTTCCGCCGGATGCTCGACCACTTCTCGGCGCTGTTCGCCTCCCGGGACCGGCTGCCGGTCCACAGCCGCGCCGCGTTCTTCCGCCGGGCTGCCGCGTCCTGCCGCCGCTACCGCACCCCCGGCGCCCCGGTTCCCCGTCGCACGCTGCTGCGGCACGGCCTGCTGCGGCTCGGCGCGCGGCGCACCTATCAGGCGCTGTCGGAGGCCCGGCGGATGGGCGGCCGGCTGCGGCGGGGGGAGGCGGCCGTGCGCCGGGCACTGCGGGGCGCGGCTCTGCGCGCGCACTACCGGATCCAGTTGCGGCTGCCGCTGCGCTCCCGGGACGCGGTGTTCGCCGCCCGGGGCGGCGGCGGGTACACGGGCAGCCCGGCGGCGATCGAGGCGAAGGTGCGCGAGCTGGTCCCGGGGGTGCGGACGGCCTGGATCTGCCGGCCCCCGGACGCCCACACCGTGCCGACCGGGACCCGGCGCCTCGCTCCCGGCACCTTCGCCCACTGGACGGCGCTGGCCCGCTCCGCGTATCTGGTGCACGACTCCGCCTTCGACCGGGGGCTGGTCAAGCGCCGGGGCCAGGTCCTGCTCCAGACGCACGAGGGCACGCCGCTGCGGACCGTGGGCACCGATCTGCTGGACCGGCCCGCCGCCGCCCGGGGCACCGACTTCGAGCAGCTGCTGCGCTCGGTGGACACCTGGGACTTCTCCCTCTCGGCGAACCCGCACTCCACCCTCGTACGGGAGCGCGCCTATCCGTCCGCGTACACGACGCTCGAATACGGGTCCCCGCGGAACGACGTGTACCACCGCACCGGTCCCGCCGAGAGGGCGCGGCTGCGCGAGACGCTGGGGGTCCCGGAGGGCAGCACGGCCCTGCTGTACGCCCCGGCGCACCGCGACTACCGGCGTGTCCAGCGGCCCGCCCTGGACCTGGAGCGGCTGGTCCGGGTCCTGGGCCCGCAGTTCGTGGTCCTGGCCAGGGCGCCGCTCCCCGGGGGCCCCGGGGGACGCCACCGGGCGCCGCACCCCCGGATCATCGACGTCCACGGCCACCGGTCCGTGGAGACGCTGGCGCTCGCCTCGGACGCGCTGATCACGGACTACGCGTCACTGATGTTCGACTACGTCAACCTGGACCGGCCGGTGGTGCTGCACCTGGACGACGTCGAGGCGTACGAGGCGGCCCGGGGCACGTACTTCGACATCACGACGTTCCCGCCCGGCATCGTGGCGCGGGGCCAGGAGGAGTTGTTCGACATCTTCGCCACGGACCACTGGCGGGGCTCCCGCTCGGCGCAGCTGCGGGCCGCGTTCCGGGCCCGGTTCTGTCCGTACGACGACGGGTACGCCGCCGAGCGGGTGGTGCGGCGCGTCTTCCTCGGGGAGACCGGCGGGCTGCCGCTGCCGGTGCCGTCCGCCGCGCGCCGGACGCCCGCGGCCCTTCCGGTGCAGGACGGGGCCGGGGCGGGCGTCACGGGCTGATCCGGGCCCCGCTCGACCGTGCTCCGCGGGTGCGCGGGGCGCGCCCGGCCTTCCCGGAGCGCTCGCCCCGGGCCCGGGGCGTCCTCAGCGTTCCAGGAACGCGAACAGCTCCTCCCAGCGGCGCAGGGTCTCCGATGCGGAGAACCGCTGGACGCCGGACCGGGCCCGGGCGCCCATCGCGTCGCGCAGCCGGGGGTTGCCGGTGAGCCGCAGCAGCCGGTCGGCGAGGGCGGCGATGTCGCCGGGCGGGGCGAGCAGCCCGTCCTCGCCGTCGCGGACGATCTCCCGTACGCCGGGCGCGCAGTCGAAGGCGGCGCAGGGCACACCGCTCGCCATCGCCTCCAGCAGGGCCAGCGGGAAGCCCTCGCCCCGGGAGGACTGGACGAAGACGGAGGCCTCGGCGAGGGCCCGTTCCACGTCGTCGCTGCGGCCCATCCACTCCACGGAGCCGTCGAGGCCGAGCCCGGTGCACTGCTCCTTCAGCGCGGCCTCGTCCTCGCCGGCCCCGTGGACGCGCAGCCGCCAGTCGGGGCGCTGCGGGGCGACCAGGGCCCAGGTGTCCAGGAGCAGGTCGATGCCCTTCTGGTCGCTGAGCCGGCCGATGCTGGCGACGGTCCTCGCGGTGCGGGGCGAGGGCACCTCGGGGAGCCGGGCGAGAGCGTTGGGCAGGAAGCCGACGTTGTTCATGCCGTCCCCGGCCCACTGGTCGGCGTCCTCCTCGGTGAGGACGAGCCAGTGGTCGAGGTCCTTGTAGTGGTTCTTGATCCAGCGGTAGCGGTGGCTCGCGCGGGAGTAGCCGTAGGACTCGTGGCTCATCCCGATGACCCGCAGCCCGCTGGTGTCGGCCTCGCCGACCCATTCCATCGCCCAGACCTGGGTGACGATGACGACCGCGCCGGGCCGGGCGGTCGCGAAGATCTCCGAGAGCCGGGCGACCGCCCGCTTCTTGGCGGCGGCCCGGGCCGCCTCCTTGCGCCGGGTGGGGATCCGGAAGCGGTCGCGGATGCCGTGGGGCGTCCAGGGGGTCGGGGGGTGGGCGGGGTAGAGGGCGGTGACCGGGTGGGCCGGTTCCACGGGTAGCGCCATCTTGAGGTCGGAGGCGTGGATGCCGATGGTGTGGACGCGGTGGCCCTGGCCGGCGAGGAGGCGGGCGGTCTGGTGCATCCAGCCGGTGACGCCGCCGAGTTCGTCGGTGCTGTTGGACACGATGAAGACGTCGCGGCTCATCGGCCGGCCTCCAGGTCGTGGTCGATGATGTGGCGGGCGGCCCGGGAGGATCCGGGGGCGAAGACGGCGGCGACGGTCCTGCGGGCGGCGTCGCCCCGGTCGTAGGGCCCGAACCGCCGGTTGAACTCCCGGCGTCGATCGGCGTACCGGGTGTCGGTCCTCTTCAGCTCCGCGAGCGTCTCGAAGAGTTCCTCCTGCGTCGCGGTCACCGGCCCGGGGGCGTGGTCCCGCAGGTCGAAGTAGCTGCCGCGCTCGGCCGCGTACGCCTCCAGGTCGGGGGCGAACAGCACGACGGGGCGGTCGAGGAGGGCGAAGTCGAACATGATGGAGGAGTAGTCGGTGACCAGCACGTCGCTGAGGGCGAGGAGTTCTTGGACGTCGTGGTGGCGCGAGACGTCGACGACGGTCCCGGGCGGACAGATCGGCAGCCGGGCGGACTCCAGGTAGTGGGCCCGAACGAGCAGGGTGTGGGTGTCGCCGAACCGCTCCGCGAACTCCCGCACGTCCAGCAGGAGCCGGGTACGGCGCTGTTTGCCGGGGCCGCCCCGGAAGGTGGGGGCGTACAGCACGGTCTTCCGGTGGTCGTCCAGCCCGAGCGCGGCGGCGAGCGGCGGGCGCGGCAGCCGCCCCCGGGTCTCGGCCCTTTCGCGCTCCGCGACCAGGGCGTCGTTGCGCGGGTAGCCGGTGCGCAGGAGCCGTTCCTCGGGCAGCCGGTAGGCGCGGGCGAGGGTGTCCACGTCGTGCTCGGAGCGGACGAGGAAGTGGTCGAAGCGGTCCACGGCCTGCTGGAGGCGTTCGCGCTGGGGGGTGCTCTGGAGCCGTACGCGCCGCTCGTCGAAGCCCATCCGCTTGTACGCGGAGCCGTGCCAGGTCTGGAGGTACGTGGTGTGCCGGGGCTTGCGCAGCTGTTGCGGGAAGCCCTGGTTGTCGACCCAGTACTCGGCACGGGCCAGCGCCCACAGATAGCGCCAGGACCAGCGGCGTACGAGGCGGGCGTCGTCCGGGAAACCCGCCGGGGAGGGGTCGTAGGACCAGGTGGCCCGCAGTTTCAGGCCCTGGCGGCGGATCTCCTCGTACAGGGCGCGCGGGCTGTCGCCGTAGCAGGTGCCCATGTGGCTCTCGAAGACGACGGAACCCCGGCGCACGGGCAGGCGGGTGAGCCAGGTGTTGTAGGCGGGGACCTTGAACCCGCGGGAGGCGTAGCGGTCCAGGCGCCTGCGCAGCGACCGGACGAGGAGTTTCGCCTTGCGGGCGGGCCGGAAGCGGGTGGCGTAGTGGACCAGGCGGTGGGTGGTGCGGGCCGGGGCGCGGCGGGCGGTCAGCCGGAGCGCGAAGTGGTCCTTGAGCGTGATGTAGGGCTCCCAGGTGTCCCCGGCGAGCCGCCCCAGCCGGGGCCGCGCGGCGAAGCGGGGCGCTCCCGCCACCTGGTCCTGCGGGGCGAACAGGTCGCTGACGGACCTGGCCCCGTCCGCCTCCACGATCAACCGCGCGTCCCACGCCGTGTCTCGGACGCCGACGGGGCGCAGGCGGCGCGCGACGTCGGCCCGAGCGCGCCAGGTGATCCCGGTCCCGTCGTGCCGGACCGCCTCGGCCGGGAACGCGACGGCGCGCGCCCCGCCCCGGGCCCGGAACTCCAGGGTGGCGGTGAGGGGGGTGCCGGGGCCGGGGCCGCTGTGCCCGGGCAGCACGAGGCGGCCCTCCAGCAGCAGGCGGCCCCGGTCGGCGCCCGCACAGCGGGTGAGCCGGTTCATCAGCCGCATCTCGCCGAACCGGCGGTGCTGGTGGCCGAGTTCGGTGATGTCGGCGACGGGCCCGGCCGCATCGCCGCCCCAGCCGACCCGCCCGTCCGCGTCCGTCGTCAGCGGCGCGCAGACGGTGGCGGGCCTGCTCAGGGCGTACGCCGCGGCGAGGACCCCTTCGGCGTCGCCCCGGGCCAGCAGGCGCACGGCGACCCGTTCCAGCGGCGGCAGGCCGGGCAGGCCGTCGGGGAACGAACCGGTCAGCGCGCGGGCGGCGGTCGCGGCGGCCCGGTCGCGGCGGGCGGCCGGCAGGTGGGGGAAGGACCGGGCCAGCGGCACCAGTTGGTCGCGGGCGAACGCCTGCTCCCGCTCCTCGCGCAGTTCGGACAGCCCGCGGGCGAGGAGGGTGTTGGCGACCCGGCGGTGGGCCTCGACCAGGGCGGCGAGGTCGCGGGCCCGGTCGGGGGCGGCCCGGCCGGTCACGATCAGCCGGCGGACCAGGGCGATCCGGCCGACCGCCGCGGCGGCGAGCGGGCCGAAGAGGATCTCGCCGTGCGTCAGGTCCTCCTCGTAGCGCAGACCGTGCCGCCTGGCGGCCTCGCGGCGCAGACAGAATCCGGTCACCAGGGCGTCCCTGACGACGAGTTCGGGGGCGTCGGTGAAGCGGGCGAGGGTGCGGGAGCGGGCGTACAGCTCCCCCTGCCAGGACGGCTCCCGCTCCTTGCCGCCGTCGTCGGCGATCCGGCTCCAGCGGCCGGCGATGAGGTCGGCGCGGCTGGTCTCGCCCGCCTGCCAGAGGTTGCGGCAGGCGTGGAGCTGGAGGCGTTCGCCGGTGGCGAGGACCAGGACGTACCGGCCGGCCGCCGCGTCCAGGCCCGCGTTGCGCAGGGCTCCGGTCGTGCGGACGGCCGGGTCGGCGTGGAGGAGGTGGACCCGCCCGGGGGCCCGGTCGGCGAGAGCCCGGGCGGCGGTCCGGACGGCCGGGCCGGCGGTGGAGGCGAGGACCACCACGGCCTCGGCCCCGCGCAGCGACTGGCCGAGCACCGACTCCACGGAGGCGCGCAGGGCGTCGGCGCCGCCGGGGCCCTCGCCGTCCCCGCCCCCGGTAATGACACAGCTGAAGTCGCTCATGCGCGCTCCCCCTTGAGCATCCGGTCGACGACCCCGGCGGCGGCGGTCCCGTCGTCGAGGTCGCAGAACGCCTCGCGGAAGCGTTCGTACGCCTCCCGGTGCCCGGCGGTGGCGGCTTCCGGGTCGCGCAGGGCGGCCACGACCCCGGCGGAGTCGGGGATCAGGGGGCCGGGGGCGCGCTGCTCGAAGTCGAAGCAGAAGCCGCGCAGGGTGTCGCGGTAGTGGGCCAGGTCGTGGGTGTGGAAGACCATCGGGCGGCCGGTCTGCGCGAAGTCGAACATGACCGAGGAGTAGTCGGTGACCAGGACGTCGCTGATCAACAGCAGTTCGGCGATGTCCGGGTGGCGGGAGACGTCCCGGACGAAGGGGGTGTCGGGGACGCTGCCGCCGACGAGGTAGTGGCGGCGGACCAGCAGGACGTGGTCGTCGCCGAGGCTCGCCCGGGCCTGCTCCAGGTCGAGTCGGAGGTCGAACCCGTGGCGCCCGCCCCTCCGCGGGCGGTCCTCGCGCCAGGTGGGGGCGTACAGGATCACGCGCCGGCCCTCGGGGAGCGCGAGCCGTTCGCGGACGGTGGCGGCGACGGTGTCCCGGTCGGGGGCGTACAGCAGGTCGTTGCGCGGGTAGCCGCACTCCAGGACCTCGCCCGCGTAGCCGAAGGCGCGGCGCATCACGGGGGTGGAGAAGGTGTTCGGGGAGACGAGCACGCTCCACTGGGCGGACCGGCGTTCCATGGACGCCATGTACGCGGCGTCGGCGTGCGGGGCGCCCGCGAGGTCGCGGCCGATGCGCTTGAGCGGGGTGCCGTGCCAGGTCTGGACGACGGTCTGGCCCTCGGCCCGCTCGAACCACTCGGGCAGGTGGGTGTTGGTGACGATCCAGCGGCTGCGGGCGAGCGCCTCGTACCAGTCGGCGCTGTGCAGGGCGACGGGACGGACGCCCTCGGGCACGGCCGCCTGCTGATCGCGCACCACCCACAGGTGCTCGACGTCCTGGCCCCTGGCGACGAGTTCGCGGTGGACGGCGCGGGGCGAGTCGGAGTACTGGCGGCCGTCGAAGCTGGAGTAGAGGACGGCCGGGCGCGGCTCGCCGGCCGGGGCGGCGCGCAGTCCGGCGTACCGCTCGCGCTGGACGCGCTGCCCGTACGCGCCCCGCTCGCCGGCGGGGAGGGCCGAGGACGACTCCAGGACGAGCCGGTCGTGGTGGCGCCGCTGGAGGGTGAAGTCCCGCCCGTTGACGGCCTGTTCGGCGGGAAGGTCGGGGTGCAGGGAAGTGCGGGCGCGGAGCGGTCGGTACGCCTGCGGGTCCCGCTCCCCCGGCTCGCGCAGGAAGAGGTACCACCGCCCCTCGGCGAGCGGCAGCGCCCCGCCGGGCCCCTCGACGGCCGCGGGCGTGAGCACGGCCCGGAAGCCGTCGCCGTCCCCCCGCTCCAGACCGAGGACCGCCTCCTCCCGGTGGCCGCCGTGCCGCAGGACGAGCTCGTGGGAGTCCGCCGCGGGCGCGGGGAAGACCCCTTCGAGGATCAGCTCGCCCGGCTCTCCCCAGGTGAAGGCGGTGACGACGGGCTGGACGGCCCGGTCGGTGAGCACCAGGTCGCCCGAGGGGTTGGGGGCCGCGTACAGCTCACGGCCGCCGGGCAGTGCGTAGCGTCCGTCCTGGGCCCCGGGCCCGGCCGCCACGGTCAGCGGCGCTCCTTCTCCGACGAGTTGGACGCCCCAGATGTCGTCCTCCCCCCGGAAGGCGCTGAGCGGGATGTCGGCCGCCCGGGAGCCGAGCGACCCGCGCAGGGCGAACTCCCGGGTCTCCTTGGTGCGCCACTCGGTGAGGCGGAGGGCGACCGGCCCGGCGTCGCCGAGGATCCTCACCTCCAGGCGCACGGCGTCCTCGACCGCCGACTGCCCGGTCAGGACGGCCGCGACCCGTTCGGCGCGCAGCTCCAGCTTGTTGCCGGACAGGACGGGGACGACACGGGTCCGCTCGTCGGTGTAGGTCACGGCGGGCGGGGCCGGGGTGCCGACGAGCCGCATCGGGCCCCGGCGCGGCCGGCCCGCGCCGACGACGACGGCCTCCAGCTTCCACGTCGTACGCCCGCCGCTCGCCTTCGCGGCGAGCCGGCGCGGGTCGACGACGGCCGTGAACCCGGCGCGGTCGTAGCGGTGCAGGGAGCGGCCGGAGCGGGCGGTGGCCTCGTCGCCCGGTACCGGGCGGGTCCGCAGGGGGATCAGCCGCTTCCCGGAGCGGAGCCAGCCGAGCCGGACCGGACCGCCCGGGGCGTTGCGCACGTAGGCGTGGCCGGTCAGGTGCAGCAGCCCGTCCCGCCAGACGGCCTCGGTGAGATGGGCGTGGACGGGCAGGTCGGCGGAGGTCAGCGCGGTCGTGGCGGGCGGCAGGGGGTCGCGGACGGCGGGGTGGTGGGCGCGGGGGCGGAGCAGTCCGGTGACGTGGAAGGTGTCCCGGTCCTTCTTCTCATCGGCGAGGAGGGCGAGGAGTTCGGGCAGCCTGCGTTCGCGGATGAGCTGCCACTTGACCCGCAGGTGCAGCGGCAGTGAGGTCAGGACGTCGGGGTCGACGGTGGCGGCGAACCCGCCCGCGTGCTCCAGGAAGGCTTCGTGGAACTCCGCGTCGCCGTCCCCGAGCGCCTCGATGAACAGCCACAGGTCGCCGGAGAGCGCGTGGGCGTCGTAGCGGCGCTTGGCCTCGGCGGCGGGCCCGGTCGTCTCCGCCCGGTCGGCGAGGAAGCGGCTGACGGTGGTGACGGCGGTGACCCGGTCGCGGATGCCCCGGGGCACGGCCCGCCGGGTGGTGATCGAGCCGTCGCGGTCGCGCCAGTGGTAGACGGGCTCCTCGATCACGTCGACGGAGCGGGCCAGGAAGTGGGCGGGCAGGACGACGGCGATGTCCTCGTACAGCACCCCGGTGGGGAAGGCGAAGGCGTGCTCGTCCCAGAACGTCCGCCGGAAGACCTTGTTGCAGGCGATGCGGTCGCCCAGCAGGATCCAGTCCCGGGTGACATGGGTGGCCGGCCGGGCCTTCTCCATCGGCCTGCGGAACATCGGGGACTGCTCCAGCTCCCCGTCGCTCCGCAGCCGGAGCACGTTCCCGGTGGCGAAGTCCGAGCCCGAGGCGTCGAGTTCGGCGAGCATCCGGGCGTACGCACCGGGCGGCACGACGTCGTCGCTGTCGACGAACGTCAGGAACTCCGCGCCGGGGTGGGCCTCGCGGATCCCGGCGTTGCGGGCCGCGCCGAGCCCGGCGTTCTCCTGCCGGATCAGCCGGAAGCGGGGGTCGCGGTCCGCGAACTCCTGTGCCAGCGAGGGTCCGTCGTCCGTGGAGCCGTCGTCGACGAGGACGACCTCCAGGTCCGGCATGGTCTGCTCGGCGAGCGAGGTCAGGCAGGCACCGAGGTACTCCTCGACGTTGTAGAGGGGGACGACGACGGTGAGACGGAGTGCCATCGCGGCGCACGATCCTTCCGGGCGGTCGACGTCAGGGGCGCTGAACGTCTGGGGAGTTGGGCTGCTGGGCCCGTCGGGGGCCACGGGGTACAACCCGCGCCGGTGGGACGGGTCACCCGAGGGGGCCCGTTCGAGTGACGCGACGGGTGGAGTCACTCGTCCGGGGAGGTCGGTAGCGCGTTCGAGCCCCGTACCGGATGGGCACGGGGCTCGGTGCTCGGCGCTGCCGCGAGGGCTCGCGTCAGGGCTTCACGGCGATCCGGCCCTCGTCCATCCGCAGCAGCAGGAGCCGCTCGCCGGTCTTGTCGAGGAATTCGTCGACCGCCTGCCGCGATCCCTGCCAGTAGCCGTAGTCGTCGATGAGGAGGACTCCGCCGGGGACCAACCGGTCGTAGAGGTGCTCCAGTTCGTGCTTGGTGGAGGCGTACCAGTCGGTGTCCAGGCGCAGGATGGAGATCTGCTCGGGGGCCTGCTCGGGGACGGTGTCCTCGACCCGTCCCCGCACGTAGTGGACGCGCTCCTTCGGGTACGGCACGCCGTCGAAGCCCGCCCGGACGTCCTCCAGCGAGGCGACCGCCCAGATCGGCCGGTCCTTGCCCTGGGCGTCCAGCAGTTCCTGGGCGGGCCGCCCGTCGCGCCGCAGGTCCTCGGCGGTGGGCGGGGTCATGCCCTCGTAGGTGTCGAAGAGGTACAGGTCGCGCTCGGTCTCGCCGACCGAGAGCAGGGTCCGGGCGCAGGCCTGCATGGAACCGCCGCGCCAGACACCGCATTCGACGATGTCACCGGGGATGTCGTGCCGGACGATGTGGCGGGTGGCGAGGATGAAGGCGTTGAGCCGCTCCGGCGAGGTCATCGAGTACGGCTTGACCGCGCGGATGATGTCCTTCGCCTCGTCGTCGTAGTCCGCCGGGAACCCGGGCGCGGGCTTCTTCGCCTGGGGCTTCGGAGCCGCCGCGGAGGCGGGTGCGGCGGCCGGATCCGGTGCGGGGGCGGTCCGGGCGGCGGGCACCGTGACGCGCCTGAGCTGGTATCCGGTGAGCTGCTGAAGGACGCCGTTGACGGCGTTGCGCCAAGCCATGCCCCGGGACAGTACGCGCGGTTTGCGCCGCATGTCATCTTTCGTCAACCTGCCATTGATCGGGGCGGGTCCTGTTCGAGCGAGGGCTCCCGCGCGGGCACGGCCGCCGGGCGTCCGCACGCCTCACGGCCGTCCAGCGGCCGGGGCAGCGGTACGCCGTCCACGCCGCCCACCCGGTTCGCCCACCACACCGCCAGCTCCCGTACGGCGAACATGGTCAGGCGCGGGTAGCGGGCCGGCTTGCGGAAGACGCCGACGGAGTCGCCCCAGTAGGCGGCAGTCCTGTCGATGGCCCGGTAGTCGTGCCAGATGCCCTTGCGCGGCGGGAAGTCGGTGTAGGCCTCGCGCAGTTCGAGGCGGGAGTGGGCGGCGAGCGCGCGGAACCCGTCGGGGTAGTAGCGCCAGCAGTCCTGCGCGTCGTGGACGTGGCCGCGCGAGGGGGCGGTGATGAACGCGTGTCCGCCCGGCTTCAGGATCCGGGCGATCTCCAGCATCGACGCCCAGAAGAACGGGATGTGCTCGAACGCCTGCCCCGAGAGCACGACATCGGCGCTGTTGGAGCGGGCGGGGATGCGGTACGGCTTCTTCATCACCGCGTCGACGTTGGGGCCGTCCTGGACGTCGACCCCGAAGTAGTCGACGGGGTGGCCGGCGAGGAGCGCCCGGTGGGTACGGGTCTGCTTGCCGGAGACGCGGGAGCCGAGGTCGACGACGCGGTAGACGCCGCTCCCGCCGGATCCGTCGCGGGACGCGGGCCCTTCGACGGGCAGGTACTCCTTGACGCAGAGTTCCATCTGCTCGTAGGCGGACCGGTGCATGGACGTCTCCCAACATGGCGGGGTGAGCGAGCTGTTGGGCACAACGACCGCGTGGCGCGGAGGAGTCGGCCCGGACGGGCCGCCTTGCGCCGTTCGGGTGGCGGGGCCCCGGACCGCGCGGGGCGGGGCCGGGGTCACAGGGCCGGGGAGAAGAACCGCCGCACGACGCGTTCCGCCGCGCGCCCGTCGTCGTACGGGCAGAACCGCTCCCGGAACGCGGCGCGCAGCGCGGTCGCCTCCGGTGACCGCCACTCCCCCGTCCGGAACACGTCGGCCAGCTCGGCCGGGGTGGTGGTGACCGGGCCGGGGGTGTCGCCGGGCCGTCCGGAGAGCAGGTCGAAGTACGTCCCGCGGGTGGCCCGGTAGGCGGCCCAGTCGGGGGCGTGGACGACGATCGGGCGGTCCAGGCAGGCGTAGTCGAAGATCAGGGAGGAGTAGTCGGCGATCAACGCGTCGGCGGCCAGGCACAGTTCCTCGACCCGGGGGTGCCCGGTGACGTCGACGACCCGCCCCGCGCCCGTATCACCGACTCTGGCGGACCGCCCGTAGAAGTAGTGCGCGCGGACCAGCACCACGTACCGGTCCCCCAGTTCGCGCGCCAGTCGCTCCACGTCGAGATCGGGTACGAAGCGGTCGCGGTAGTCGCGGTGGGTCGGGGCGTAGAGCAGGGCGGTCCGGCCGTCGGCGATGCCCAGTTCGGCGCGGATCCTCGCGATGTCCCCGGCGGTGGCGGTGGCGTGGACGTCGTTGCGGGGGTAGCCGACGTCGAGCCGTTCGTATCCGCCCGGATAGACGCGGTCCCAGACCTCGGTGCTGTGCGGGTTGGCGGAGAGGCTGAAGTCCCACTGGCCGACATGGGCGAGGAGCTTGCCGAAGTCGGTCTTCCCGGCGAGGGCGGGGTAGGCGCGCTGGTCCAGCCCCATGGTCTTGAGCGGGGTCCCGTGGTGGGTCTGGAGATAGCGCTGCCCCGGCCGTTTGGTGAAGCCGCCCGGGAAGCTGGAGTTGTTGACCAGGTAGGTGGCGGTGGCCATGGCCCGCCAGTAGGGGCGCGAGCCCTCGATGACGTACGGCACGCCCGGCTCCATCCGGTCGCGGTGCCGGGAGGAGACCACCCACACGCCCCTGACGTGCGGGACCAGTTCGCGCGCCTTGGCGTGGATCGCGGCGGGGTTGCAGGCGACGCCCCGGTTCCAGTACGCCCCGTAGACGGCGAGGTCCGGGTCGAGCGGGCGGTGCAGGTCGGTGCGGTAGGCGGCCCGCATGGCCTGGCGACGCACGAACCGCTTCACGGTAGCTCGGGTGGGCATGGCAGCCGAGCGTAATCGCGGGCCGGGACGCCCGAGGGGCCGCGTTCACCCGTTCGGGTAAGCGCCGGTGACCCCGGGACCCGCCCCCTGTTGACCAGGACATGAAGCCACCCCTGCCGCCGCTCCTCAGCGTCGTCGTCCCCGTCCACAACGTCGAGGCCTACGTGGCGGACTGCCTGCGGTCGGTGGCGGACCAGACCCTCGAAGCGATCGAGGTCGTCGTCGTCGACGACGGGTCGACGGACGGCAGCGCCCGGATCGCGGCGGAGTTCGCCGCCCGGGACAGCCGCTTCCGGCTGGTGCGGCAGCGCAACGCCGGTCTGAGTGCCGCCCGCAACGCCGGTGTCCGGCACACCACCCCCACCGTCCCCTACCTGGCGTTCGCCGACAGCGACGACATCGTCGTGCACGACGCGTACGAGCGGATGACGGCCTCGCTGGAGTCGACCGGCTCCGATCTGGTGACGGGCAATGTGTGGCGGCTGACGGAGCGGGGACGGCAGCAGGCGTGGCAGTACCGCTGGCTGACGGCCTCCCGGCCCCGCACCCACATCACCCGGGACCCGCGCCTGCTGGCGGACCGGGTGGCGTGGAACAAGGTGTTCCGCCGCTCCTTCTGGGACGGACACGCCTTCTCCTTCCCGGAGGGGAAGCTGTACGAGGACACCCCGGTGATGATCCCGGCGCACCATCTCGCCCGGTCCGTCGACGTCCTGCACGAGCACGTCTACTACTGGCGGGTGCGGGAGGGCTCGATCACCCGACGGCGTACGGACGTCACGGGCGTACGGGACCGGATCGCCGCGTGCGAGCAGGTCAGCGCGTTCCTGGGCGGCCGGGACGCGGACCAGCGGCGGGCGTACGACACGTCCTGCCTGCGCGACGACTTCGGGTACTTCCTCGACGGCCTGCCGATGGGCGGCGAGGCGTACCGGTCGGCGTTCCTGGAGGGCGCGGGGGCCTTCGTCGACCGGGCGGGACCCAGCGCACTGGAGGGGTTGCCGGTGGAGCTGCGCGTCAAGTGGCAGCTGGTGCGGGAGCGGCGCCCGGAGGAACTGCTGGCGGTCCTCGCCTTCGAACGGGCGAACGGGGCGGGCACGTTCGCGATCGAGGGACCTCCGGGGCGGCGGCGGGCGGTCTACCCCGGGGTGCGCGGCGCGAGCGCCCGGCTCACGCGCACGGACGTCCCCGCCGTGGCGCGGTTGCTGGAGGCGCGCTGGGGCGCGGACGGGAAGCTGCGGCTGCGCGGGTACGCGTATCTGCGCAACCTCCCGGCGGCATCGGCCCGGCAGCGGCTGACGGTGGGAATGGTCCGGGCGGAGCGGGGCCGGCGGGTGCGACCGGTACCGGTGCGTTCCGTGTCCGCGCCCGAGGCGACGGTGCACTCCGGTCAGGAGCTGCACGGCTACGACCACGCGGGCTTCGAGATGGTGCTCGACCCGGGCCGGCTGCCCGCGACGGCCGACGGCGGCGGCTGGCTGGTCGGCCTGGTCCTCGCCGCGCCCGGGACGGTGCGCCGGGTGGCGGTGCGCGCCCCGGACGCGGGCGCGGAGCAGCCGCTCGTCCACGACCTGGGCGACGGGCGGCGGGCGGTGCTCGACTACCGGGGCGGCCGGCTCCGGCTGACCGTGTCGCGCCCGCGGGCACGGGCCGAGGGACACCGGACCGCCGGAACGGAGGGGGCCCCGCTGGAACTCACGGGCCGGTACTTCGGCGGGAGCGGGAGCAGGCCGACGGCGCTGGTGCTGACGCGCGAGGGGGCACAGGAGGACGAGGGGGCCGAGGAGCACACCTGCCCGTTGGAGTACGGGGAGATGGGCGGGGGTGGGGGGCCGGGCGGTCCCGGAGGACCGGGCGAGGGCGGAGGACCGGGCGGGACCGGAGGGCCGGGCGGTCCCGGGGGGCCGGGCGGTCCCGGGGGGCGCGGCTTCACGGTGCGGGTGCCGCTCGCCGACCTCGCCGGCGCACCGCCCGCCCCGCACCGGGCCCCGCGCGAGGTCGAGGCGCCGGGCGGGGCGCGCTGGCAGGTCCGGCTGCTCCTCCCCGACGGCGCCCGCGTCCCGCTGCCCGCCGCGCCGGACCTGCCGCCGCCCGCGTGCGCGAACCCGGCGGGCGACCTGGTGCTGGACCTGGCGGGGCCTCCGTACGCGGACCGGGTGGAGTACACGCCGGAGGGGTCCCTCCACGTCTCGGGGACGTGCGGTCGGCCCGCTCCCGGGGCGGCGAGCGCACCCGGAGCGGGCCGACTCGTCCTCCACCACGAGACGCTGCACGAGACGGTCCCGGTCGCGGGGACCTTCGCGGAGCCCGCCACCGGAGACACCGCGAGGGCGGACACGGGCACGGGCAGCGGCTCGGGCGCCGACAGCGGCACCGGTAGCAGCGGCACAGCGCCCCTCCCGGGCCGCTTCTCCGCGCTGATCAGCCTGCCGCTCCCGGAAGGCCGCTGGGAGGTCCGCCTGGACGGCCGGCCCGTACGCGTCCTCGGCTCCGCCGCCGCGCGGCTCCCCGGTGGCGGAGCCGAGAGCGCCCCGCGTCCGGAGCGGCGGCACGGCGACCGGCTGTCCGTCGTCGCGGGGCCGGACGGGCAGACGGACGCCGCCGGGCGGAGCGCGTACGGCAGGCGCCTCCTGCGCGCCGCGCACTACGGCGACGGGCGCACCACCCTCCCGCTCCACGACACCGTCCTGTACGCGGGCGGCGACTCCCCGCGCGCCGTCCACGCCGAACTCGTGCGCCGGGGCACGGCGACCGAGCACCTGTGGGTCACCGGTACCACCCCCGGCCGCACCACCCACGTCCCGCCCGGCGCGCATGCCGTCCCCGTGCACAGCGCCGCCTGGTACGAGGCGCTGTCCCGCGCCCGCCGGATCGTCACGGACGAGCAGTTGCCCGAGTGGTTCGAGCGGCGGCCGGGGCAGAGCGTCGTCCAGACCTGGCACGGCACCCCGCTCGGCCGGTTCGGCGGCTGCCTGGCGGACACCCTCTACGCCGACCACCAGTACCTCGCCACCCTGCCGCGGCGGTCGGCCCAGTGGTCGGTGCTGGTCTCCCCGAGCCGCTTCGCCACCCCGTGGCTGCGCCGGTCGCTGGGGTACGAGGGCGAGGTGCTGGAGGCCGGGTCGCCCGCCAACGACGTGCTGTTCCCGCCGGACCGGGAGAAGACCGCCGAGGAGGTCCGGCGCGGCCTGGGCATCCCGGAGGACCACCGCGTCGTGCTGTACGCCCCGACGTACCGCGACCACCTGGCCCACCCGCCGGCGGCGTCCGGCGACCGTGCGGCCCCGGGCCCGTACCGCTGGGATCCGGCGCTCGACCCGGGCGCCCTGGCCCGGGCGCTCGGCCCCGGGCACACGGTGCTGGTGCGCCGCCACCCCCGGGTCACCGGAGGCGTTCCGGCCGGGCCGGGCGTGCTCGATGTCTCGCACCACGCGGGGGCCGCGCGGCTGCTCCTGATCGCCGACGTCCTGGTGACGGACTACGCGGGGCTGACGTTCGACTTCGCGCTGACGGGCCGCCCGATGCTGTTCCACACGTACGACCTGGAGCACTACCGCGACACCGTGCGCGGCTTCTGCCTGGACTTCGAGACCCGGGCGCCGGGGCCGCTGCTGGTCACGACGGACGAGGTGGCCCAGGCGCTGCGCGACACCGGGGCGCTGGCCGCCCGGCACGCCGACGCCTACGAGAGCTTCCGCCGCGACTACTGCGATCTGGACGACGGCGGCGCGGCGGCCCGGGTCGCGGACCGGCTGCTGGCGGACGCCCCCTGAGGCCGTCGGAAATCCGGGGCCCGGAATCCCTCGGACGGGTGGCGGCGGGGAGAGCGGGCCCGCCGCACGGAACCCATGAGGTGTGCCCCTCTTCTCCGCTGCCTCCGCCCCGCCCTCCGACCTCCCGCCGGCCACGACCGGTGGCGACGGCCCCGACGGGACGACCCGGCCGCCCCTGTGGCTGCCGTCGCCCTACCTCGTGCTGGGCGGACTGGTGTGGGCGGTGCTGTCCGCGGTGGCCTGGCGGGCTCCGCTGTGCTGCGAGGCCGGGCTCCAGGCGGCGGTCGTCGAACGGCTGCGGGTGAATCTGCTGCACCCGGCGTTCCCGATGACCGACCTGCCCGCCGTGGCGAGCGCGCACTACTCCCCGTACGCGCTGCTCCAGGGCCTGACCGCGCGCGCCACCGGGCTCTCGGGCCCGTCCGTCGTCGCGGTGGCCGCGTCGGTGAACCTGCTGCTTTTGCTCACCGGGATCGGCCGGCTGACCCGGCTGCTGACCCCGAACCGCTGGGTCCCCGTTCTCGTGCTGGTGCCCCTGGCCCTGATCCACTGGGCGGACCCGGCCCGCTGGAGCGCGCCGAGCACGTTCGCGGTGGCGGTCACGTTCCACCTGTGGGCGTGGACCGGGCACGCGGCAGCCCGGGCCGCCGACCCCGGTGACCCGAGGCCCGGCCGGACGCCCCGGTGGGCCGAGGCGGTCGGGATCGGCGTCCTGCTCGGGCTCGTCCTGCTGGTCCACCCGCCGACCGCCGTCGGCGCGGCGATCGGGTGCCTCGCCCTGATCGCGGTCCGGACCCGGACCCGGATCCGGCCGACCCTGTGGCGGTGGGCGTTCGGCGTCGTGTGCGCGGTGACCGTGGCGGCGCTGTGGCCGTACTACAACGGGCTGACCGCCCCGCGCACCCCGCCCGAGGGCCGGACCACGGGCCCGCCCGCGACCGAGGGGGTGCGCGCGGCCGGGGAGCCGTACGCCTGGGCGACCGCGTACGTGCCGCCGGGCGAGGTGGTCCTGACGGACAGCCGCCCCGCGATGTACGCGCTGGCCGGCCACGGGGCGTACGTGCTGGCCGACGCGCTGCCGGACGCGGGGCTCGCGCGCACGGAGCGGCGGGAGAGGAGCCGGGCGGTGGCCGCCTACCTGGACACCGCGACCCCGCAGGCCCGGCGGGACGGGATCACCGCCCGCTACGGGGTGCGGTGGCTGCTGCTGACCCGCTTCCAGCGGCTGCCCGAGAACGCGACGGTGCTGGCGTTCAGCCCGGCCACGGGCGAGGTGCTGGCGCGGGTGTCGACGGACTGAACGCCGCGGACGCGCCGTCGCGTCCGGACGGGCCGAGGCTTCGGATACGCCGGAGGGTTCGGGCGGGCCGGTGGGCTCCGGCAGCCCGGAGCCGGACGGTGTCAGACGTGCTTGAGGGCGGCGACCGCCGAGGCTGCCAGATCGTCCAGGTACCCCTTCGGCAGTTCGCCGCGGACCACGACGAGCCGCCAGTACAACGGCCCGACGATCAGATCGAGCGCCCGGTCGGGATCGCTGCCCTCGGGCAGCTCGCCCCGGGCGACGGCCTCGCGCACGACCACGGCGGCGACGCCCTGCTGCTGGTCCAGGAGCGCGGCCTTGATCGCTTCGGAGATCTCCGGATTGCGGGCCGCCTCGACCAGCAGATCCGGGATGACCTGCGAGGCGACCGGGTGGCGCAGGGCGTACGCGGCCAGTTCCAGGACGGCCCGCACGTCCCCGTGGAGCGAGCCGGTGGCCGGGGCGGGCATGCCCTGGGCGGCGACGGCCGCGACCAGGTCGAGGACGAGCGCCAGCTTGGACTTCCAGCGCCGGTAGACGGCGGTCTTGCCGACGCCCGCGCGCCGGGCGATGCCCTCGATGGACATCCGGGCGAACCCCACCGCGGCGAGCTCCTCGAAGACCGCGGCACGGATGGCGTCGGTCACGTCCTCACGCAGGACGGCGGCGCCCGCGGGTGCGCGGCGGCGGGTTCCCCGTTCGGTGGTCATGGCCCGCAGCATAGTCGGCCGCGACGAAACGGTTGCGTTGCGACGTGGAAGCGTCCTACTCTCGGCGTTACGACGATACGGTCCCGTCCCCACGAGGGCGTCCCCACGGGACCGTATCGTTCCGTCGCCGTGCAACCCACCGCCCCACCGCCAGGGCGTTCCGGCGTTGTCCCCCCTCCCGCTTCCAGCGAAAGCGATCGTTCGTGGTGAGCCAGACAGCAGCCCCACCGTCCCCGGTGGGCGCCCCCGCCCAGGACGTCCCCACCTACGCACCCGGTGAGCTGGCCGCCCTGGCCGCCCGGCACGGCCTGACCGTCAGCGGTGCCCGGCCCTCGCTGCCCGCCTACGTCCGGCAGCTGTGGGGGCGGCGGCACTTCATCGCCGCGTTCGCGACGGCCAAGCTGACCGCCCAGTACAGCCAGGCGAAGCTCGGCCAGATCTGGCAGATCATGACGCCGCTGCTGAACGCGACGGTCTACTACTTCATCTTCGGCGTCCTCATGAACACCAAGCACGGGGTGGAGGACTTCGTCCCGTTCCTGGTCACCGGGGTCTTCATCTGGACGTTCACCGCCAGCTCGATCACCGCGGGCACACGGGCGATCAGCGGCAACATCGGCCTGGTGCGGGCGCTCCACTTCCCGCGCGCCTCGCTGCCGGTGGCCCTGGCCCTCCAGCAGTTGCAGCAACTGCTGTTCTCGCTCGGCGCGCTGACCCTGATCCTGCTGGCGTTCGGCCAGTACCCCCGCCCGTCCTGGCTGCTGGCCGTACCTGCACTCGCGCTCCAGGCGGTGTTCAACACCGGGGTGTCGATGGCCGTGGCCCGGCTGACGGCGAAGACCCCGGACATCGCGCAGCTGACGCCGTTCGTGCTGCGGACCTGGATGTACTCCTCCGGCGTGATGTGGAGCCTGGACCACCTGCTCAAGGGCGAGCGGGTGCCGCACGCGGTGATGGTGGCGCTGGAGTACAACCCGGCGGCCCTTTTCATCAACCTCATGCGGTACGCGCTCATCGACAGCTACACCTGGGCGCAGCTGCCCCCGCACGCCTGGGCGGTCGCGGCGGGCTGGGCGCTGGTGTGCGGCGTGGCCGGATTCGTGTACTTCTGGAAGGCCGAGGAGACCTACGGACGTGGCTGAGCTGAAGGATTCCCCCGGGGACGACCGTGTGCCGACGGTCGTCGTCGACGATGTCCACATCACGTACACCGTCAACGGCGCCCGCACGGGCAGGGGCAGCGCCACCTCGGCGCTCAGCCGGCTCACCACCCGCCGCCGTACCCCCGGCGCACGCCAGGTGCACGCCGTGAAGGGCGTCAGCTTCGCCGCCTACACGGGCGAGGCGATCGGCCTGATCGGCTCCAACGGATCGGGCAAGTCCACGCTGCTCAAGGCCGTCGCGGGCCTGCTCCCGCCGACCCGGGGCAGGGTCCACACGCAGGGCCAGCCGTCGCTGCTCGGCGTGAACGCGGCGTTGATGGGCGACCTGACCGGCGAGCGCAACGTGGTGCTGGGCGGGCTGGCGATGGGCATGACCCGTGAACAGATCCGCGAACGCTACGACGGGATCGTCGCCTTCTCGGGCATCAACGAGAAGGGCGACTTCATCACGCTGCCGATGCGCACGTACTCCTCGGGCATGGGCGCGAGGCTCCGCTTCTCCATCGCGGCGGCCAAGAGCCACGACGTCCTGCTGATCGACGAGGCGCTGTCCACGGGCGACGCCACGTTCCAGCGCCGCAGCAAGGACCGCATCAAGGAACTGCGCGCCGAGGCGGGCACGGTCTTCCTGGTCAGCCACAGCAACAAGTCGATCACCGAGACCTGTGACCGGGCCCTGTGGCTGGAGGCGGGCACGCTGAGGATGGACGGCCCGGCGAAGGAAGTGGTGGCGGAGTACGAGAAGTTCACGAAGCGCAAGTAGCGCTCTCAGCCCCTCCAGCCGCGCCCAGCCCGTCCAGCCGCACCCAGCCCGTCCGGCGCTTGAGGACATCCTTTCCAGCCCGTCCGGCGCTTGAGATCGGAACCCCACGCCGAGGGGGCCGGCGCCACCAACGGCACCGGCCCCCACAGACGTACCGCCTACGCGTGCGTGCGCAACAGCGTCCGCATCGTCCGCATGGCCACCGACAGATTCGCCAGGTCGAACGCGTCCGACCCCTGGATCTCCTCCAGCGTCGATCGCGACCGGGCGAGAATCGCCGCGTTCTTCGACTCCCACGCCCGGAACCGCTCCTCCGGCGTGGACGACCCGTTCCCCACACTCAGCACGTCCGAGGTGAGCGCCGCGTGCGCCGCGTACAGGTCCTCGCGGATGGAGGCGCGGGCCATGGACTGCCAGCGGTCGGCCCGTGGCAGCTCGATGATCCGGTCCATCAGCTGGGTGATCCGCAGCCGGTCCGCGAGGTCGTAGTAGACCTCGGCGACCTCCAGCGGGTCCTTGCCCGTACGGTCGGCGATGGCCACGATGTCCAGCGCCGGGAAGGCGGAGGAGAACCCGGCCACCCGGACCGCCAGCTCGTCCGGCACGCCCGCCGCCGTCAGCTCGTCCAGGATCGAGTGGTACCAGTCCAGGTCCGCGCCCCTGACCAGCTTGGGCAGCTCGTCCCAGACCCGCGCGACGCCGTCCCGGAAGCTCTGGATCGTCTCCGCGATGGCGACGGGCTGCGGCCGGTTGCCCAGCAGCCACCGCGAACCGCGCTCGACCAGCCGCCGCGAGTGCAGCCGGATCCGGGTCTGGACCTCGGCGGCGACCTTGTTGTCGAGGGCCTCGACCGCGTCCCACACCTCCGACAGGCCGAAGATCTCCCGGGCCGTGAACTGGGCCCGCACGATCTCCTCGATCGACGCCCCGGTCTCCTCCCGCAGCCGGTGCAGGAAGGTCGAACCTGCGGTGTTCACCGTGTCGTTGACCAGGACCGTCGTGATGATCTCGCGCCGCAGCGCGTGCCCGTCGACCGCCTCGGGGAACCGCTCGCGCAGCTCGCTCGGGAAGTAGGCGTGCACCAGCTTCTGCAGGTGCGGGTCGTCCGGCAGGACGGTGGAGATCAGCTCGTCCGCCGTCGTGATCTTGGTGTAGGCGATCAGCACGGCCAGCTCGGGCTGGCTCAGCCCCTTCTCGTTGCTGAGCAGCTCCCGGATGTGCCGGTCGGCCGGCAGGAACTCCAGCGCCCGGTCCAGCGCGCCGTCGCGCTCCAGCCGGCGCATGAAGCGCTGCTGGGCGTGGAGCAGGGACGGGGCCTGGGCGGAGGCGTTGGAGAGCGCGACGTTCTGCGCGTAGTTGTTGCGCAGGACGAGCGCGCCGACCTCGTCGGTCATGTCGGCGAGCAGCTTGTTGCGCTGCTTGACGGTCATGTCGCCGTCCCGGACCAGACCGTTGAGCAGGATCTTGATGTTGACCTCGTGGTCGGAGGTGTCCACCCCGGCGCTGTTGTCGATCGCGTCGGTGTTGATCCGGCCCCCGCTGCGGGCGAACTCGATCCGGCCGAGCTGGGTGGCCCCGAGGTTGCCGCCCTCGCCGACGACCTTGGCCCGCAGGTCCTCGCCGTTGACGCGGATCGCGTCGTTGGCCTTGTCGCCGACGTCGGCGTTGGACTCGGAGACGGCCTTGATGTACGTGCCGATGCCGCCGTTCCACACCAGGTCGACGGGGGCCTTGAGGATGGTCTGCATCAGGTCGGCGGGCGTCATCTTGCTCACCGAGGGGTCGATGCCGAGCGCCTCGCGGACGTGCGAGTTGAGCGGAATCGACTTGGCGCTGCGCGGGTGGACCCCGCCGCCCGCGGAGAGCAGACCCGTGTCGTAGTCGGCCCAGGAGCTGCGCGGCAGGTCGAACAGCCGGCGCCGCTCGGCGTACGAGGTGGCCGCGTCCGGGTTCGGGTCGATGAAGATGTGCCGGTGGTCGAAGGCGGCGACGAGGCGGATGTGCTCGGAGAGCAGCATCCCGTTGCCGAACACGTCACCGGACATGTCGCCGACGCCGACGACGGTGAAGTCCTCGGTCTGGGTGTCGTGGCCCAGCTCCCGGAAGTGCCGCTTGACGGACTCCCAGGCGCCCCGGGCGGTGATGCCCATGCCCTTGTGGTCGTAGCCCGCCGAGCCGCCGGAGGCGAACGCGTCGCCGAGCCAGAAGCCGTACGCGACGGCGACCTCGTTGGCGATGTCGGAGAAGCTCGCGGTGCCCTTGTCGGCGGCGACGACGAGGTACGTGTCGTCCTCGTCGTGGCGGACGACGTCGGCGGGCGGCACGACCTCGCCGGCCACCATGTTGTCGGTGATGTCGAGCAGCGCGGAGATGAACGTGCGGTACGCCGCGATGCCCTCGGCGAACCAGGCGTCGCGGTCCACCGACGGGTCCGGGAGCTGCTTGGCGACGAAGCCGCCCTTGGCGCCGACGGGCACGATGACGGTGTTCTTCACCATCTGCGCCTTGACCAGTCCGAGGATCTCCGTACGGAAGTCCTCGCGCCGGTCCGACCAGCGCAGCCCACCGCGGGCGACCTTGCCGAAGCGCAGGTGGACGCCCTCCACACGCGGCGAGTAGACCCAGATCTCGAACGCCGGCCGGGGCGCGGGCAGGTCCGGGATGGCCTGCGGGTCGAACTTCATCGACACGTAGGAGTGCGGCGTGCCGTCCTCCGTGTGCTGGAAGAAGTTGGTGCGCAGGGTGGCCTTGATGACGGTGAGGAAGGACCGCAGGATCCGGTCCTCGTCGAGCGAGGCGACCTGGTCCAGGGCCCCGTCCAGCTCCTCCAGGAGCCCGTCGGTCAGCTCCGTGCCGGCGCTCTGGCGGCCGGGCGACATGCGGGCCTCGAACAGCGAGACGAGCAGCCGGGTGGTGTGGACGTTGTTGCGGAGCGTGGACTCCATGTAGTCCTGGCTGAAGGTCGAACCGGCCTGCCGCAGGTACTTCGCGTAGGCGCGCAGCACCATGGCCTGCCGCCAGCTCAGCCCGGCGCCGAGGACCAGGGAGTTGAAGCCGTCGTTCTCCGCCTCGCCGTTCCAGACGGCGGCGAAGGCCTCCTGGAAGCGGGCGCGGGCGTCGTCGGCGAGGTAGCCGCCGTTGCCGTTGGCCAGCGGCATCCGCAGCCCGAAGTCGTAGATCCAGGCGTGGGTGCGGTCCGCGCAGCGCAGCTCGTAGGGCCGCTCGTCGACGACCTCGACGCCGAGTTGCTGGAGGGCCGGGAGGACGGCGGAGAGGGAGACCTGCTCGCCGGTCCGGTAGATCTTGAAGCGGCGCTCGCCGGGGCCCGCGCCGACCGGCTCGTACAGGCTGAGGGCGAAGTCCTTCTCCCCCTGCTTGAGGGTCTCCAGGTGGACCAGGTCGGCGACGGCGGCGCGCGGCGAGTGGTCGGCCTTGTAGCCCTCGGGGAACGAGTGGCCGTACTGGCGCTGGAGTTCCGCGCCGCGCTCCTCGCCCAGCTCGGCGGTGAGCGCCTCCTGGAAGCCGTCGGCCCAGGAGCGGGCGGCCTCGACGAGGCGGGCCTCGATGCGGTCGGCGTCGGCGTCCGTGAGGTGCGGCAGCTCGGTGCCGGCGGGGACGCGGATGACGAAGTGCAGGCGGGAGAGGATCGACTCGGTGTTCCAGGCGGTGAAGTCGACGCTGTTGCCGCCGAGCTCCTCCTTCAGGATGTCGATCAGCCGCAGGCGTACGCCGGTGGTGTACCGGTCGCGCGGCAGGTAGACGATCGCGGAGTAGTAGCGCCCGTACTCGTCCTGGCGCAGGTAGAGCCGCAGCCGGCGGCGCTCCTGGAGGTAGAGGACGGAGGTCACGATGGCGCGGAGCTGGTCGACGGGGGTCTGGAACAGCTCGTCGCGGGGGTAGGTCTCCAGGATCTGGAGCAGGTCGCGCCCGTCGTGGCTGTTGTACGAGAACCCGGCGCCCTCGACGACCTCGGCGACCTTGCGGCGGATGACGGGCACCCGGCGCACGGACTCGGTGTAGGCGGCGGAGGAGAACAGGCCGAGGAAGCGCCGCTCGCCGACGACGTTGCCCTTGGCGTCGAACTTCTTCACACCGACGTAGTCGAGGTAGCTGGGGCGGTGCACGGTGGCCCGGCTGTTGGCCTTCGTCAGGACGAGGAGCTTGTGCTCACGGGCCTTGGCGCGGGCGTCGGCGGGCAGCCGGTCGAAGGACGGGCTGACGGGGTGGGCCTCGTCCTCGCTGTGGTGCGGGTCGGAGCGCAGGATGCCGAGCCCGGTGCCGGGCACCGCGGCCAGCGCGTCGCTGTCCTTCAGCTCGTACTCGCGGTAGCCGAGGAAGGTGAAGTGGTCGGCGGCCAGCCAGCGCAGCAGCTCGCGGGCCTCCTCGACCTCCTCGTCGGCGAGGTCGTCCAGCGGTTCGCCGGGCAGGTCGTCGGCGATCCGGAGGGCGGCTTCGCGCATCTTCCCCCAGTCCTCGACGGTCTCCCGCACGTCGGACAGGACGCGCAGCAGGTCGGCGGTGATCTGCTGGAGGTCGGCGCGGTCGGTCTCGCGGTCGATCTCGACGTGGATCCAGGACTCGACGAGCGCGTCGTGGGGCAGCTCGGCCGCGGCTGCCTTGGACTTCTTCCCGCTCTGCGGGGCCTTCGGCAGGCCGGGGCCGCCGGAGAGGACCTCGATGAGCTTACCGGTGACATCGCGGCGGACCGTGACCTGGGGGTGGATCACGACGTGGATGCCGCGCCCCTGCCGGGACAGCTCGTTGGTGACGGAGTCCACCAGGAAGGGCATGTCGTCGGTGACGACCTCGACGACGGAGTGGCTGCAGGTCCAGCCGTTCTCCTCGACCGTCGGGGTGTGCACGCGGACGTTCGCGGTGCCCTGCGGACGGTTCTCGGCCAGCCGGTAGTGCGAGGCCGCGGCGCCGAAGACGTCGACCGGGTCACGGCCGCTGAGGTCCTCCGGAGCCGTGTGCAGGTAGTAGCGCTGGAGGTAGGCGAGCACCGTGTCCTGGCCGGGACGGGCGCTCCCGTCGGCCCCGGCAGCGGAAGTCCGCGCCCGGGGGGCACCGCCCGGGCCACCGACACCACCGCCCGGACCGTTCTCAGCTACCTTGGCGGCCCCTGCGAGCAGCTCGGCCTTGGCTTCGTCCAGCTTGGTCTGCATGTCCTCTGGCTCCTGTCGCGCGCCATTGCGTGACGTAGGTGAGAAAAGCGGCGTACCGCCACGACGCGGGGTTTCCGGTCTGGGTCGACGCTATGCCGCTTCGAGAGATACCCGGGACCATATTGGCCATTTTCGGCAGCCGGTCCGGAGTCGGGAGATCGCGGATCGCCCGGGTGCTGTGGCACTCCGGGCGGCGGCCGGGGGCTTCGCTGCCCCCGAGGCGTATCGCGCTGATCACGGCACCAGGCTATCGCCCTCGCACCCCGTTGCGTCATGAGCTGCTTGTGTACAAAAGAACACCCCGAACTTTGACACTCCGGACAGTGCGCCGCGCCGCCTTGGCCAACTCCCGGAACCGGGGCAGTCTGTCCGTACCGCACGGATCGATCCAGGCCCCGGGCACGCCCTCGGGGCCACCGGCCCCGAGGAGCCCGCCATGCCGCAGAAGATCCTCATCGTCACCGGCGACGCCGCCGAGTCGCTCGAAGTCCTCTACCCGTACCAACGGCTGCTGGAGGAGGGGTACGAGGTCGACATCGCGGCCCCCGAGCGCAAGACGCTGCGTTTCGTGGTGCACGACTTCGAGCCCGGCTTCGACACGTACACGGAGAAGCCCGGCTACACCTGGCCCGCCGACCTGTCCTTCTCCGAGGTGGACCCCGGGGCCTACATCGCCCTGGTGATCCCCGGCGGCCGCGCCCCGGAGTACCTCCGGAACAACGCCGAACTGCGCAAGATCGTCGGCGCCTTCTTCGCCGCGGACCGCCCGGTCGCCCAGATCTGCCACGGCCCCCTGATCACCGCCGCCACCGGCAGCCTCAGCGGCCGCAACGTCACGGCCTACCCGGCCCTGGAACCGGACATGCAGGGCGCGGGCGCGACCTTCCAGGACACGGAGGCGGTCGTGGACGGCACCGTGGTCTCCTCCCGGGCCTGGCCGGACCACCCGGCCTGGATGCGAGAGTTCCTGAAGGTGCTCCGTTCGAGCCCGTCGGACGCCTGAGGACGTCCTTCCGCTCAGCCGCACCCCGGCGCTCAGGGGCCCGCTCCCGACCCGTCCGGCGCTTGAGGGCCTGGGAGGGCCGGGAGCCGGACGGGGCCGAGGGCAAGGAGGACCGGGTGAGCCGGAGAGGGCCGGGGAGGGCCGGGCAACGCCCCGAGACGCGGCACCGCCGCTCCGCCCCCGAGGAACCCCTACGCGGCGAACGTCTCCGCCAACGCCACCGCCTCCCCCAGGCTGTCCACCACCGGCACCCCCGCGCCCTCCAGGCTGCTCCGACTGTGCGAGCCCCCGGTGTACAGCACGGCCCGGGCCCCCACATGGGCCGCCGCCACCGCGTCGTCCAGCGCGTCCCCGATGACCACCGAGTGCTCCGGCGCGATGCCGCCCACGGCGGCCAGCGCCTCGAAGTGCCGCTCCATGTGGAGCGCCTTGCTCCCGCCGGACGGCCCCGTCCGCCCCTCGACGCGGACGAACCGCGGCTCGATTCCGTACCCCCGCACCACCGGCACCAGCTGATCGTGCCCGTACATGCTCAGCAGCGACTGACTCCGCCCGGCCCGCTGCCAGCCGTGCAGCAGCTCCTCCACCCCGGCGGTGAGCCCACAGCCCACCCGCTGCTCCGCGTAGTACCGGTGGAAGACGCCGTCCATCCGCTCCCACTCGGCCTCGGTGGGCAGCCGGCCCAGGAACCGCTCGTAGAACCGGGGTATGGGAATCGTGTACATCTCCCGGTACTGCTCCAGCGTGATCGGCGCCAGCTCGATCTCGGCGAACGCGGCGTTCGTCGCCCGGATGACGGCCTGCGTGTCGTCCAGCAGCGTGCCGTTCCAGTCCCAGACCAGATGCGTGCGTGTCGTCCCCGTCGTCATACGGAGAAAATACCCGCCGGGTACGACAACGCCCCTCAGCCGATGAGCTGCCCGATCTCCTGCACGCCGAACCAGAGCAGCTCGTGGTCCTCGGCCCCGTCCACCGTGAACTGCGCGTCGTCGTCGCCGAGGTCCGCGGCCCCCAGCGCCGCCGCCGCGGCGGCCACGTCCTTCTCCGCGTCGTCGGCGTCCACGTGCACCGCCGCCGCCTTGGCCAGCGGCAGCGCGGCGGCGATCCGCACCTCGCCGAGCGACGCCGCGCTCAGCCCGTGGTCGGGGTCGGCGACGGCGGCCCCGTCCGGTACGTCGACGGCCACCACGACCCGGCGGCGCGCCTCGTCCGGCTTCCCGGCGATCATCCGGAGCGAGGCGGCGGCGGCCCGGTTGAGCGCCGCGTACTCCAGCTCCTCGATGTCGTCGGAGACGTACCACTCGCGCAGCCCCGGGGTCACCGCGTAGGCGGTCAGCGGTCCGGGGCCGACCTCGCCCGCACCGTGCGCCGCTGCGAGACCGGAGAGGGTCAGGGGGACGTACACGCGCATGGCAGGTCGCTTTCGTAGAGGGAAACGCCCTCAGGATACGTGGGAACGTCCCCTTTCGGGTTCGGCAACCGGGGCCGTCCGTCCACGGGCGACGCCCCGTCACCCCCGCTGTCGCCCTTGCCCCGCAAGGGCCCAACCACGGTCAGGTGAATCCACCCGCACCCGCTCCGCGCCCGAAGGCCCCTTGCGTCGCTGACGACCGCCCCCGTAGAAGATCCCCAACAGAAGTTACCGTCCGGTAGAAACCGGGCCCGGTCAACGGGGGCGACGATCATGAACACGGACAGGACGAGGCCCGCCGGCCGACGCGACCAGAGTGGTCCCCGGTCGGTCCCTCCGCAGCGGTCCCGCAGGCCGCAGCCGCACCGGCCGCAGCGGCCCCACCAGTGGTTCGCCGAGCGGCTGCTCGCCGTCCTCAGCGGCCAGCGGCCGGTGCACTGGATGCTCGGCCACACCGTCGGCGAGGCCTACGACCAGCTCGCCGAACTGGCACCGGCCACCCCGCTGGGGGCCACCCGGGGCAGCCGCCCCGTCCTACGCCACTGCCGCGGGGCCCAGCCCGCCACCGGCGTGGTCGAGGCGTTCGCCAGCATCGCCGCGGGCGACCGGGTGCGGGCGATGGCCTTCCGCCTGGAACAGGGCCCCGACCGGCGCTGGCGCTGCGCCGCGGTGGAACTGGGCGGCGAACGCCTCACGGCCGGCCGCTCCGGCCCGCGGTGACCCGGCGAACGCGGCAGGGGCCGGACACCTCGCGGTGTCCGGCCCCTGCCGGCGTACGAACCCTGCCGCTACTTCTTGCGACGGCGACCGCCGCCGCCCTTCTGCGCCTTGCGGCGCTCCGCGCGCGTCATGCCGTCGGCGGAACCGGACCGCGTGTCACCGGTGGCCTCGTCGTTGGCGAAGTCACCCTCGACGACACCGCCCTCGCCGTCCACCGTGGGGGCGGAGAAGTGGAGCCGGTCCGGCCGCTGCGGGGCCTCCAGGCCCTTGGCGCGGATCTGCGGGGCAGCGGTGGCGCCCTCCTTCTCCAGGGAGGGACGCTCGGCGCCGTCCTGCACCGGAACCTCCTCGACCTGCTGCTCGACCTGGACCTCCAGGTTGAACAGGTAGCCGACGGACTCCTCCTTGATGCCCTCCATCATGGCGTTGAACATGTCGAAGCCCTCGCGCTGGTACTCGACCAGCGGGTCCTTCTGGGCCATGGCCCGCAGGCCGATGCCCTCCTGGAGGTAGTCCATCTCGTAGAGGTGCTCGCGCCACTTGCGGTCGAGCACCGAGAGGACCACGCGTCGCTCCAGCTCACGCATGATGTCGGAGCCGAGGGTGTTCTCGCGCTCCTCGTACTGCTCGTGGATGTCGTTCTTGACGGACTCGGCGATGAACTCGGCGGTGACGCCCGCCAGGTCCCCGGCCGCCTCCTCCAGCTCGTCGACGGTGACCTTCACCGGGTAGAGCTGCTTGAAGGCGCCCCACAGCCGGTCGAGGTCCCACTCCTCGGCGAAGCCCTCGGCGGTCTCCTGCCGGATGTAGTCGTCGATCGTGTCGTCCATGAAGTGCCGGATCTGCTCCTGGAGGTCCTCGCCCTCCAGGACGCGGCGGCGCTCGCCGTAGATGACCTCGCGCTGCCGGTTGAGCACCTCGTCGTACTTCAGGACGTTCTTACGCGTCTCGAAGTTCTGCTGCTCGACCTGCGACTGGGCGGAGGCGATGGCACGGGTGACCATCTTGTTCTCGATCGGGACGTCGTCCGGGACGTTCGCCATCGACATGACGCGCTCGACCATCTGGGCCTTGAACAGGCGCATCAGGTCATCGCCGAGCGACAGGTAGAAACGGGACTCGCCCGGGTCTCCCTGACGGCCGGAACGACCACGCAGCTGGTTGTCGATACGGCGCGACTCGTGGCGCTCGGTGCCGAGCACGTAGAGCCCCCCGAGGTCCTTGACCTCTTCGAACTCCGCCTTCACGGCCTGCTCGGCCGTCTCCAGCGCGGCGGGCAGCGCGGCCGCCCACTCCTCGACGTTCTCCACCGGGTCGAGGCCGCGCTGGCGCAGCTCCGCCTCGGCGAGGTCGTCCGGGTTGCCGCCGAGCTTGATGTCGGTGCCTCGTCCGGCCATGTTCGTCGCGACGGTGACAGCGCCCTTGCGGCCCGCCTGGGCGACGATCGTCGCCTCCCGGTCGTGCTGCTTGGCGTTGAGCACCTCGTGCTGGACACCGCGCTTGGAGAGCTGCTGCGAGAGGTACTCGGACTTCTCGACCGAGGTGGTGCCGACCAGGATCGGCTGGCCCTTCTCGTGCTTCTCGGCGATGTCGTCGACGACCGCGGCGAACTTCGCGACCTCGGTGCGGTAGATCAGGTCCGACTGGTCGGCGCGGACCATCGGCCGGTTCGTCGGGATCGGCACCACGCCGAGCTTGTAGATCTGGTGGAACTCGGCGGCCTCGGTCATCGCCGTACCGGTCATGCCGGAGAGCTTGTCGTAGAGGCGGAAGAAGTTCTGCAGGGTGATCGTGGCGAGGGTCTGGTTCTCGTCCTTGATGTCCACCCCTTCCTTCGCCTCGATCGCCTGGTGCATGCCCTCGTTGTAGCGGCGGCCGGCGAGGATACGGCCGGTGTGCTCGTCGACGATCATGACTTCGCCGTCGATGACGACGTAGTCCTTGTCCTTCTTGAACAGTTCCTTCGCCTTGATGGCGTTGTTCAGATAACCGACGAGCGGGGTGTTCACCGACTCGTAGAGGTTGTCGATGCCGAGCCAGTCCTCGACCTTGGCGACGCCGGCCTCGTGGATGGCCACGGTCCGCTTCTTCTCGTCGACCTCGTAGTCGCCGGTCTCCTCGATGCCCTTGAGCTGGTTGCCCGCCTCGCCCTTGGTGAGGCGCGTGACCAGCTTGGCGAAGTCGCCGTACCACTTGGTGGCCTGGTCGGCCGGGCCGGAGATGATCAGCGGCGTACGGGCCTCGTCGACGAGGATCGAGTCGACCTCGTCGACCACGGCGAAGTTGTGGCCGCGCTGGACGAGCTCGTCCTTGGACCACGCCATGTTGTCGCGGAGGTAGTCGAAGCCGAACTCGTTGTTCGTGCCGTACGTGATGTCGCAGCCGTACTGCTCGCGGCGCTGGGCCGGCGTCATGTTGGCGACGATGCAGCCGACGCTCAGGCCGAGGAACTTGTGGACCCGGCCCATCAGCTCGGAGTCGCGCTCGGCGAGATAGTCGTTGACCGTGATCAGGTGCACGCCCTTGCCGGAGAGCGCGTTCAGATACGCGGGCAGGGTACCGACGAGGGTCTTGCCCTCACCGGTCTTCATCTCGGCCACATAGCCGAGGTGCAGGGCGGCTCCGCCCATCATCTGTACGTCGTAGTGGCGCTGTCCGAGGACGCGCTTCGCGGCCTCACGGACCGTGGCGAACGCTTCGGGAAGCAGGTCGTCCAGGCTCTCGCCGTCCGCGTACCGTTCCTTGTACTCGTCGGTGAGCGCCCGCAGCTCGGCGTCGGAGAGGTTGACGAAGTCCTCTTCGATGGAGCTGACCTGGTCCGCGATGCGGTGCAGTTTGCGCAGGATCTTGCCTTCGCCTGCACGCATGAGCTTGTTGAAGACGGACACTGAGGCTGGTCTCCTTGCCGGTCGGGCCTGGCACTGGGTCGTTTGATGGACTCTGGCGCGGGCACGGCAGGTGGGCCCCACCGCAACGGCCATCGTAAGCGAGGACACCACCGCGTCGGGAGGGCTGCCGTCGCGTGGACCTCGCCGCACCCTCTCAGGACAACGGTCCAAACGCGCGGAAGGTGCCGGGAAGCCCCAAAAGTGCTCGCGCCAAAGGTTCCGGCTCACCAGAATCGGCCCATGGAGCCGATCACCCTCAGCACCGAACGACTGCTCCTGCGGCCCTTCGGCCCGCAGGACACCCTCCCGGTGCACGCCGCCTGCCAGGACCCGGACATCCAGCGCTGGACGGTGATCCCCTCCCCGTACCGCCTCACCGACGCGGAGCTGTTCACCACGACGCTCGTCCCGGCGGGCTGGCGGGACGACTCCGCCTACGGCTTCGCCCTGGTCCTGCGGGAGACCGGGACGCTCGTCGGTGCGCTCGGCATCGACCGCCGCAGCCTGCCGGGGACGTACGAGGTCGGCTACTGGTCCGCCGCGGAGCACCGCGGCCGGGGATACGTCACCGAGGCGGTGCTCCGCGCCGCCCACTGGGCCTTCACCTCCCTCGGCGCGGACCGGCTGGAGTGGCGGGCCGAGATCGGCAACGCGGCCTCGCGGGCCGTCGTCCTGCGGGCGGGATTCCGGCTGGAGGGCGACCAGCGGTCCGGGCTGCTCAACAAAGGGGTGCGGCGCGACGCCTGGACGGCGGCCCTGCTCCCGTCCGACCTGGGGCTCGCGGGCTCCCACCCCTACGTCCCCGAACCGCGCGCACCCCGGCCCGGCACGGCCCCTGAGCCCCGACGGTGACCGCGCGGTCCGCGGCCGGCGCCCGGACCGGAGTGTCAGTGGCGCCGTCTAGGGTTCGACGTATGACGCCTGTGCCCGCTCCCGCAGTCGAACTCTCCGCCGACCAGGCCCGCCGCATGGCGCTGCGCGCCCAGGGCTTCCTGGGGGCGCCGGACCGCCGGGCGGGAGTGCCGGGAGTGCTGCGGCACCTCGGCGCGGTCCAGCTGGACACGATCTCGGTGCTGGCCCGCTCGCACGAGCTGATCCCCTACGCCCGGCTGGGCCCGGTGAGCCGCCGGACGGTGGAGGAGGCCTACTGGTCGGGCGGCCGGACCTTCGAGTACTGGTCGCACGCGGCGTGCATCCTGCCCGTCGAGGAGTGGCCGCATTTCGCGTTCCGCCGCCGCGCCTACCGCTCCCGACCGCACTGGGGCCACGATCTGCCCGACGGCGCGTACGACACCGTGATCAAGCAGCTGCGCGACGAGGGCCCGCTGACGGCGACCGAGCTGGGCGGCGCGAAGAACGGCGGCGAGTGGTGGGACTGGTCGGCGTCCAAGGTCGCCGTCGAGCGGGCCCTGATGTACGGCGAGGTGGTGTGCACCGAGCGGCGCGGCTGGAAGCGCGTCTACGACCTCGCCGAGCGGGCCATTCCGGATGCGTTGCTCCATGACGACCTGAGCGACGCCGAGTGCCGGCGGCGACTGGTCGCGCTCGCGGGCAAGTCCCTGGGCGTCGGCACCCGTAGCGACATCGCGGACTACCACCGGCTGAGGGGCGAGGAGTTCGACGCGGTGGTGGCCGAGTCGGGGCTGGTCCCGGTCGTGGTGGAGGGCTGGGCGAAGCCGGCCTGGGCGGACCCGGAGGCCCTGGCCAAGGAGGTCCGCGGACGCCACCGTACGACCCTGTTGTCGCCGTTCGACTCCCTGGTCTGGGAGCGGGCGCGCACGGAGCGGATCTTCGGCTTCACGCACCGGCTGGAGGCCTATGTGCCCAAGCAGAAGCGGATCCACGGCTACTTCGCGATGCCGCTGCTGGCGGGCGGGAAGCTCCAGGGCCGCGTCGACCCGGCACGCGAGGGCACCACGCTCGTCGCCAAGCAGGCGTCGCTGGCCGGCCCCAAGGCGGTGGCCCCGATGGCCGAGGCGCTGGTGGAAGCGGCGGCCTGGGTGGGCTGCACCGACATCCGGGTGGACCGGGTGGACGCCCCGGAGCTGCGCGAGCCGCTCAGGGCGGAGATCGGCCACGCGCTCCAGCGCGCCTACCGCTGACCCGCCCCGCCGGCCGGTCCGGGACGGTGCGTTACCGGATCTCCAGGATCTTCTCGCGCATGGCGTAGACCACGGCCTCCATCCGGGAGTGCAGCTGCAGCTTCTCCAGAATGTTGCGGACGTGGTTCTTCACCGTGTTCTCGGAGATGAACAACTCCTTGGCGATATCCCGGTTGTTCATGCCGGTCGCCACGAGTTTCAGCACTTCCAGCTCGCGTTCGGTGAGCCGGGGCGCCGGAACGAGCCGGCGCTCGTCGGTGCGCTGGATCATCGACTTGAACTCGGTGAGCAGCTTGGAGGCCATGGAGGGGCTGATCTGGGACTGCCCGTCGGCGACCGCGCGAATGGCCGTGGCGACCTCGTCGGTGGAGATCTCCTTGAGGAGATAGCCGGTCGCGCCCGCCTTGATCGCCTCGTAGAGGTCGGCCTCCTCGTCGCTGATCGTCAACATGATGATCTTCGCGCTGGGGGCCACCTCCTTGATGGCCGTGCAGGCCTCGATACCGCCGCGCTTGGGCATCCGGACATCCATCAGAACGATGTCGGGCAGCAGGTCGGCGGCCTTGTCGACCGCCTCGGAGCCGTCCCCGGCCTCGCCGATGACCTGGATGTCCTCCTCCTGGGCGAGGACGATCTCCAGGCCCCTGCGGAAGAGCGCGTGGTCATCGACCACGAGGACCCTGATGGGCTCCTTGCGTGAAGCGCCGTCCGCCCCGCTCCCGGTGTACGCACCGGTGTCGTCGTCGGAGTCATTCGCATCGCGCACCGGCCCGAAGGTGTCCGCCATCGTTCCTCCCCCTGAAGGCCACGGCCTGAAGTGTCGGTCGTTCGCCAACGGCACTTCACAGAACACCGATTGGCTCGGGCGGCCATGATTCCATGCCCGGCCACCCGCACGGTGGCCCTGCGCCGATGCGAGAGTGCCCCCGGTGGCGCGAAAACGCCCCGGGGGCACTGCGGCGTTGTGGCCTCAGCCGCCGAGCGCACCGCCCGCGCCGCCTGCTTCGTCCGCGGCGAGCGGGTCGGTCCTCAGGTGGATGACGCCGTAGTCGTAGGCATGCCGCCGGTAGACGACACTGGGCTCCTTCGTCTCGGAGTCGACGAACAAGTAGAAGTCGTGACCGACCAGTTCCATCTCGTAGAGCGCCTGGTCGAGCGACATCGGTGCGGCGGTGTGGGTCTTCTCGCGCATCACGAGCGGCCCTTCGCCCTGCACTTCGAGCGAGCCGATCTTCGTGGTGGGGACGGGCTCCGACGGCTGGTCGCCGACCAGTTCACCGTCCTCGTCGAACGAAGCGACACCGGGGACCACGTCCCCGACCTCGGCAGCCGACAGACGCCCGTTGCCACGGCGGCTGTAGCGCTTGTCGTGCTGCTTGCGCAGCCGGGCCTCCAGCTTTCCGGTGGCCAGGTCGAGCGCTGCGTAAGGGTCGCCCGCCGCCGCTTCCGCCCGGATGACCGGTCCCCGGGAGCGGAGCGTGATCTCCACCCGGTCGGAACGGTCGGCCTGACGGGGATTCGGCTCCTTGGACACCTCGACGTCGAGGCTGATCACCTTGCCGTCGAACTTCTGGATCTTGTCCAGCTTCAGCTTCTCGGCCACGTGCTTGCGGAACCGCTCGGGCACCTCGGTCTTGCGGCCCTTGACGACGATGTCCACGCAGAACTCCGTTCCCGGATCGCCCCGCTCGGCGGCGGGGCATCTCCCTTTTGCACCAGGCCCCGGAGATCACCAGGGCCTCGGACTCGGTGGCTTTCGCCTCCTCCTCCCCCGTCGGAAGGGTTGCAACCCCACCGACTTGCGTGCTTCTCCTACCGGTGAGTTACCTGCCCGAAACCTGGTGGTGCATTCATCGAGATTCGGTATTAACCGTCCCTCACCACCGAACATAGCCCGCGCACCACTGTTTCGGCACCCGCTACTGGCACGTACCTCCGTTCAGGGGGTATTGCCCCCTCATTACCTGCAACGATGCGAGTTCTCCGTCAGTTCCGGTTTATTTCGAAGGCGGAGGGAGAAGCCGCGACGACCGCCGCCCGGCACGCTCCGTGCCCGGAGGACTCCCGACCGCCGCCGCGCGCCTCGCCGACCGCCCGTGCGGCCTCCGCCAGCGTCGATCCCGTCGTCAACAGATCGTCGACCAGGATCACCCGACCGAGCCGGAGGTGTCCCTGCCCGGGGGCACCGCGCCGCAGGAGCCGCCCTCCCGCAGCCGTGAGCTCCAGGGCGCCGGCCAGATTCGCCCGTCGCTGCCGCGCCCCGAGACCGGCCTGGTCGGCGACCGCGCGCCGCTGCCGCAGCAGCGGGAGCGCCTCCGCCGGCAGCCCCTCGCGGCGCAGGTCCCGGGCAGCCGCCGCGGCGATCCTGCGCACCGGGTCGTGGCCGCGCGCCGCCGTCGAGGAGCGCGCGGAGGGCACCGGGACCAGCAGCAGGGGCCCCGCCCCGCCCGGCCACCCCGCACAGGCCCGCACAGACCCCGCCAGGGCCCGCCCGAGGACCCCGGCCAGCCCCAGTGCCCCTCGCTCCTTGTGGGCCAGCAGAACCGCGCGTACGGCGTTCTCGTACGGCGCGGCCGCGTACACCGGTGGGAGCCCCGGGGGCCGGGGCGAGGGCCGCACCGGGCGGGCCTGCGCACCGTGCAACGCGGCCCGGCAGGCCGCGCACAGCTCGGTGCGCGGCCTGCCGCAGCCGGCGCAGGCCACCGGCAGGAGCAGACCGGCCCCCTCCTGCCACGCCTTCCGCATGGCCCCACTGTGCCGGGGCCGCCGGAGCCGGACCACCCCTGTGGACAACCCCGGGCCTCCGGCGGGCCGGGCCCGCTGCCGGATCAGCCGGGGTAGACCAACGACGTGCCCTGCTTGAGAACCGTCTGCCAGTTGTCTCCCGGCGACAGCTTCACGATGCCGTCGCCGACGGTCTCCGCCATCAGCGGAAGCAGTTCGTCGTCCGCCGCGGCGACCGACTGGACCTGGTTCACCCCGGGCAGCGACCCCGAGGCCGACGTCGAGCCGTCCGCCTGCACGTAACGCACCTGCTGGACGCCGCCCTCCTCCTTGCCGACGACCACCAGCCGGCTGCGCCCGGACCACGAGATGGCCGTCACGTCCGTGAGCTGCGGTGCGGCCTGGCGCAGGTCCTCGACCGAGATCTCGGGCGACACGGAGGAGCCCCGGCGCTCGACCCTGCCGATGTTCAGCGTCGTGCGGCCGTCCTTGGTCAGCAGCAGAGCGATCCGCACCCCGTCCGCGGACATCCGCAGCTCCTCGATGCGGGCGCCGTCGAGACCCGGCACCCGGACCTCCTGCGCCTCGCCCACACCCCCGGTCAGCCGCAGCAGCCTCGGACCGGCCGGATCACGGTCGGCGACCCACAGATCGCCGCGGCCGTCCCAGCTCGGCGACGACAGCCGGTCGGCTGCCTTCTTCGCCTCGCTGCTGACAAGCGGGTCGGCCAGTTCACTCGCCTCCGCCTCCAGGGACGACACGTAGAGGTGCTCCCCGTGGGAGGAGATCGCGGCGGCCCGGCGTTCGTCCCGGGCCACCCCCACGGCGCCCATCGGGACGACGCCCGCCCCGAGCGGGCCGGTCACGGGCTCGGGCGTTCCGGTGCCGTCGGTGGCGCCGGGGATCCGCTCCACCTGGCCCTTGTCGTTGATGAAGTACTGGCTGTCGGCCTCGTCGGAGCCGTTGTCGGCGGAGAACTCCGGCGCGTCGTCGGCGTCCAGTGCGCAGAGCTGGGCGCCCTTGCCGCCCTCCAACTCCACCCGCTCGACCCGTGCCGAGGTCAGGTCCCCGAGCGTGAACAGCACCTGCGCGGCCATCATCCGGCAGGCGCCGGGGCTCGCCTTGTCGGCCTTGTGGTTGAGCGGCACCTTCAGGACGTTCTGATCGTCCGACGGCAGCGCGATGACGCCCTTGCGCAGCGCGGTCCCGGTCGGGAACCGGGAGTCGACCACGGGCCGCAGCCAGTTCGTCGGGCCGGCGAGCAGCGTCCTGACGGTCTGCGTGGCGGTGTCCATGCGCGTGACCGGATCCACGCGGTTGCGTACGTAGACGGGGTCCGCGACGAGCGTCGACCGGCCGTTCGTACGCCCGGTGGCGAAGTAGTACTTGTTCACGGAGCGGTAGAGGCGCTTGAAGTCGGACTGGCCGAGGACCAGGCCGTCCGGCACGGTGTCGATGCGCCACTCCTGCTTCCCGTCCGGCCCCTTCTCCTGGACCAGGTTCAGGGTCTGGGCGTAGTCGGTGGGCGCGAGGGGGCGGTAGGAGCTCTGGGCGTCGACCGCCGCCACCTTCTCGCCGGTCAGGGTGTAGGTCGTCGCCTTGTCCCGGGTGGCCCGGTCGGCCTCGTCGTGGAGGAGGGGGCCGCTGCGGTTGGGGGCCTGGGCGAGCACCGTGATGCCCCCGCCCGGCTGCCAGGTGCGCCGGGCGTCGGCGCTCAGGTACTTCCGGGTGGTCGCGAACGCGGGATCATCACTGGTCATCGACTCCAGGAAGCCGTCGACGATCTCGCTGGGCACCGCGCCCTCCCGGGGCGCCACCGCGTACACCTGCACCTGGGAGTCCCCGGGCTGCGAGGCGTCGACCGCCTTGACGTCCCCGGTCACCGGCATCGAGCCGCACCCGGCCAGCACGACGACGCCGCAGCCCAGCAGCGCGAGCATCCGCACCGCCCGTCCTCGGCCGCCCGGACGGCGGTCAGTACCCACGAGTGGAGTCCTCCTGGTCGGAATCGAGTACGCCGTTGCCCGGACGGCCGGCGGGGCGCTCCGGGGCCGGGCGCGCCACGACACGCGCCCCGTTGCCGGGCAGCGCGGCGGGGTGCACCGACGAGGGGGCGCCGCTGCGGGCGGCGGGGCCGCGACCGGGCACGGGCAGCGGCGAACGCTCGCCGCCCCCCGCCTGGGGCGGCACGGACATCAGCCGGTGGTCGTCCGACGCACCCGCTGCGGCCTCGCCGCGTTCCCGGTTGCCCCGGTTGCGCCGCGAGTCCTCGGGCTCCAGCGGTATCGGCGAACCACGCAGCGGCTCGTCCGCCGTACGCGGCAGGGTCAGCCTGAACTGGGAGCCGCCGCCCGGCTCGCCCCAGGCCTGCAGCCAGCCGCCGTGCAGCCGGGCGTCCTCGACGGCGATCGACAGGCCGAGACCCGTACCGCCGGTCGTCCGGGCCCGCGCCGGATCCGCACGCCAGAACCGGTTGAAGACCCGGGTCGCCTCGCCGGGCTTGAGCCCGACCCCGTAGTCCCGGACGGCCACGGCGACCGCGCCCTGCGCCACGCCCATCCGCACCACGACGTCCCGGCCCTCACCGTGCTCGACGGCGTTGACCACGAGGTTGCGCAGGACGCGTTCGACACGGCGGGCGTCGGCCTCGGCTATCACCGGCTGTTCGTCGCCGACGACCAGGATCCGGGTGCCCTTGCGCTCGGCGAGCGGCTCGGCGCCGCCGATCACCCGGTGCACCACGGTCCGCAGGTCTATCGGCTCGGCCTCCAGGGCCGCGGCGCCCGCGTCGAACCGGCTGATCTCCAAAAGGTCGGCGAGCAGCGACTCGAACCGGTCGAGCTGGTCGCCGAGCAGCTCGGCGGAGCGCGCGGTGACGGGGTCGAAGTCGGCACGCGCCTCGTGGATGACGTCGGCGGCCATCCGGACGGTCGTGAGGGGCGTGCGCAGCTCGTGCGACACGTCGGAGACGAAGCGCCGCTGCATCCGGGAGAGCTCCTCCAGCTGCTGGATCTTCAGCTGGAGGTTCTGGGCCATCTTGTTGAAGGCCTCGCCGAGCCGGGCGATGTCGTCCTCGCCGGTGACCTTCATCCGCTCCTGGAGCTTGCCGGCGGAGAGCCGCTCGGCGATGCCGGCGGCCATCCGCACCGGTGTGACGACCTGCCGCACCACGAACCAGGCGATGGCTCCGAGCAGCACGACGACGAACAGCCCGGCGGTCGCCAGGGTCGTCTTGACCAGCGTCAGGGACTCCTCCTCCTGCGTGAGCGGGAAGAGGTAGTAGAGCTCGTAGGGCTGCTGGTCGATGTCGTAGAGCCGCTTGCCGACCACGAGCCCGGGTTGCGACTCCTTGCCGTACGAGTACCGGATCAGGGAGTACGTCTGGAACGCGCCCTGCCCCGCGCTCACGTTCTGCCGCAGGCGATCGGGCACGCTGGACGCCTCGACGCTGCCGGAACCGCGCGCGGCGCGGCTGCTCGCCCCCTCGGTCACCGAGTCGACACTGAGCGCCACCACGTTGAAGGCGTTCTTGCCGCCGCTGGCGAGCTGGTCGACGAGCTCGGTGCGCCAGGAGGTGCTGCCGGTCATCCCGTCGGTGCGCTCGCTCCCCTGCCCGTCGGAGGCGAGGGGGACGTTGGCCTTCTCCTGGGCCGCGGCGAAACCGCCGGCGGCCTGGGTCTGGGCAGCCGTCCCCTTCGCCTCCAGGAGGCCGTTGCGCACCTGCCCGATGACGACGAAGCCGAGCAGCAGCACGACGACGATCGACATCAGCAGGGTGCCCGCGACCACGCGGAGCTGAAGATTGCGCCGCCACAACCGGACGGCGGGCAGCAACGGGCGGCGCACCCACCGCATCAGCAACCGCGGTACGGGCCCGCCGGGCGTCCGGTCCTCGAACAGCCGGCCGCCCCGCAGGAATCGGCTCATACGTGACGCCTTCCGTCCCGGGCCGACAGCCCGCTCCGTACGGACTCCCGGCTCACCGGGCCCCGGAGCAGCGCTGCCTCGGGGCATCTCAGCTCGGTCCGGCCTTGTAGCCGACGCCTCGGACCGTCACGACGATCTCCGGCCGTTCCGGGTCCTTCTCGACCTTGGAACGCAGACGCTGGACATGCACATTCACCAGGCGGGTGTCGGCCGCGTGGCGGTAGCCCCACACCTGTTCCAGCAGGACCTCACGGGTGAAGACCTGCCACGGCTTGCGGGCGAGCGCGACCAGCAGGTCGAACTCCAGCGGGGTCAGCGCGATGGACTGGCCCTCCCGCTTCACGGAGTGGCCGGCCACGTCGATGACCAGGTCACCGATGGTCAGCTGCTCCGGCGCGGGCTCCTCGGACCGCCGCAGACGTGCCCTGATCCGGGCGACCAACTCCTTAGGCTTGAACGGCTTGACGATGTAGTCGTCGGCCCCTGATTCCAGGCCCACCACCACATCGACGGTGTCGCTCTTGGCAGTGAGCATGACGATCGGCACACCGGACTCGGCCCTGATCAGCCTGCACACCTCGATGCCGTCCCTTCCGGGCAGCATGAGGTCGAGCAGCACCAGGTCCGGCTTGGCCTCACGAAATGCGGCCAGTGCCTTGTCGCCGTCCGCTACGAACGACGGCTCGAAACCTTCTCCACGCAGCACAATCCCGAGCATCTCGGCCAGTGCGGTGTCGTCGTCGACGACAAGGACGCGTCCCTTCATAATCGACATCATCCCATTAGCTAATCGTTACCTGCGATGACCTGGCACACAGCTCCGCGAGTCCGGCCCCCGTGACCGGTGAAACAGCGCCCTCCTCGGTGACGATCGCCGTGATCAGTTCCGGCGGCGTGACGTCGAAGGCCGGGTTGTACGCCGGGGCCCCGAGGGGTGCGACGGCCCTCCCGCCTCCGCCACCGGCAGCTACACCCTGCCACGATGTGAGCTCCGTCACTTCTCGACCGGAACGCTGCTCGACGATGATCGATGTGCCGTCCGCGGTCTCCAGATCCACGGTCGTCGTCGGCGCCACCACGATGAAGGGCACGTGGTGATACTTGGCGAGCACGGCCAGCGGATAGCTCCCCACCTTGTTCGCCACCGAACCGTCTGCGGCGATGCGGTCGGCGCCTATGAGCACCGCGTCGACCTCCCCGGCCGCGAACAGGGACCCGGCGGCATTGTCCGTGAGCAGGCTGTACGCGAGACCGTTGCGCGCGGCCTCGTACGCGGTGAGCCGGGCCCCCTGGAGGAGCGGCCTGGTCTCGTCCACCCACAGCCGGTGCAACCGGCCCCCGCGGTGCACCCGCAACGCCACGGCGAACGCCGTGCCCTCGCCCCCGGAGACCAGCGCCCCGGTGTTGCAGTGGGTCAGCAGCTGATACCCCCGGCCCGGCATCAGCTCCTCCAGCAGCGCCTCGCCGTACTCCGCCATACGCCCGCTGGCCTGGGCATCCTCCCGATGCAGCTCCCGTGCCGCGGCCAGCGCCACCGCCGCGGCCGCCTCGTCGCCGGCCCCCTTGCCCACGGCTTCCCGGTGGGCGGCGGCCACCCGCCGCACCCCGTAGCCGAGGTTCACCGCGGTGGGCCGCGCCCGCTCCAGCAGACCGGCCGCCTCCGCGACGTCGTAGCCGCGCGCCGCCGCGAGCGCCACCCCGTATCCCCCGGCGATCCCGAGCAGCGGGGCCCCGCGCACCGCCAGGGTCTGGATCGCCCGCACCAGCGCGGGCACATCGGTGCACACCAGCTCGACCTCCTCGGCGGGCAGCCTCGTCTGGTCGAGGAGCACCAGCACGGGCCCCTCCGGGGGCTCGTCCCAGCGGAGTACGGAAAGCGCGGGAGGCTCGAAGCCCACCGTCGATTGCGCGTCCTGATCAGCCATCCGTCCAGTCTGCCCGGTGAGCCGCCCGTACCTGAAGGCTCCGGGGAGACAGAGCGGCTGGTCCGCCCCGAAGCCGCGCGTGGCACGATGGCTGCCAACCTGCCGCCCCGATGAGCGGTCAGGACGGTGAAGGAGCGAGAATGAACGACTCTCCGGGCTGGGCGTCGCCCGGATCTGCCCCCTCCGACGGCAAGGAGACGGCGGTTCCCCGCCCCTCCGAACCCCAGGACGGAAGCGGCCCGACGGGTCAGTGGTCCCCCGAGCAGCCGCCCCCCGGGCAGTGGTCCCCACCGAGCAACCCCGGCAGCGGCCCCGGAACACGGCCTCCCGCCCCCGGCTGGGGCGGTGGCCCGCAGCGGCAGGGCTGGGCAGGACCGCCGCCGGCCGCGAAGCCCGGCGTCATCCCGCTGCGCCCCCTGAGCCTCGGCGAGATCCTCGACGGCTCCGTCTCCGCCCTGCGCGCCCACTGGCGTACCGCCCTCGGCTTCAGCCTCGCGGTCTCGGTGGTCACCCAGATCGGCATCATCCTCATGCAGCGCTACCTGCTGCCCGAACCGACCTCCGTGGACCCGAACGCCACCGGTACCGAGGCCCTCCGCCAGGCCACCGACTCCGCCCGGTCGACCCTGGTCTCCCTGGCCCCGGCCTCCCTCCTCACGATGATCGCCACGCTTTTCACCGCGTCGATCATCACCGTGGTCATCAGCCGCTCGGTACTGGGCCGTCCCACCACACTCTCCGACACCTGGGCGGAGGCCCGCCCCCGGGTCCTCCCGCTGCTCGGGCTGACCTTGCTGGTGGCCCTGATCATGGCCGCGATCATGACCGTGGGCGTCGGCCCCGGCCTGCTCCTGGGCTCCGAGGCGGGGGCGGCACTCGCCTTCCTCGGCTTCGCAGCCGCCTGCGTCGTCATGCTCTGGCTGAACGTCAGCTTCGCTCTCGCCGCCCCCGCCCTGATGCTGGAACGACAGAGCATCCTCGCCGCGCTGCGCAGGTCGGCGAAGCTGGTCCGCGGCGCCTGGTGGCGCACCTTCGGGGTCCTCGCCCTGACCTGGCTGCTGACCTTCCTGCTCACGTTCCTCGTCTCCATCCCGTTCGGCGTCATCGCGGTGATCGCCGACGGAACCGACGTCAGCGAGTTCTTCAACAGCACCGCCCCTTCCTTCGGGTGGCCGTTCCTGATCGTCACCGGCATCGGCGAAGTGATCGTCTCGACACTGATCTACCCGTTCGTCGCGGGGGTGATGGCCCTCCTCTACGTGGACCAGCGCATCCGCCGCGAAGCCCTGGACCTCGACCTCGCACGGGCCGCGGGCCTCCCCGGCTACGGCGCCGACACCCCCGGGAGCTGATGCGGTGTCGGGGGCGGGGGGCATCACCACAGCACGGCGGGACACTGCGGCGGGCGACATACCCGTGGACACTCCGCGTCTCCCGGCACGGGAGGCGGCGGAGAGCGAGCTGTCCAAGCCGATGTACCACGAGAACGACCCGAACTTCCTCCAGCGCGCCCTGAACCGGTTCTGGGACTGGGTCGCCGGGGTGTTCGACGCCGCCGCGGGCGCGGCACCCGGCGGCCCGGCCGGGCTCCTCGTCCTGGTCGTCCTCGTCATCGGGCTTGCCGCCGCCCTCTGGTGGCGGTTGGGTACTCCGCAACGCTCCCGGAGCAAGGAGGCCCTCTTCGACAGCGACGGCCCCCGCAGCGCGGCCCAGCACCGCGCCGCCGCCGAGGCACACGCCACGGCTCTGCGCTGGAGCGAGGCCGTCCAGGAACGCATGCGGGCCGTCGTCCGGTCCCTGGAGGAACGTGCCCTGCTCGACCCGCGCCCCGGCCGCACGGCGGACGAAGCCGCAGCCGAAGCCGGCCGTGCCCTGCCCGAGCACGCGGTCCGACTGCGCGCCGCCGCCAGGAGCTTCGACGACGTGACGTACGGGGGCCGCACGGCGGACCAGCCCGCATACCTGTCCCTGCGCGCCCTCGACCTCGAACTCGACGAGGCAAAGCCGCTGCTGCCCGGAACCTCCCGAGGAGCGGCCGGATGACCGCGGCGACCACCACCTCCCCCACCTCGACGGCGCCCACCCCCGGCCAGGTCTGGACCCGAGCCCGGGGCCTCCTGGCGGCCGTCCTCATCCTCGTCGTCGCCGGCATCACGTTCGCCGTCGTACGGTCCGGAACGAACCACGGGCAGCTCGACCCCCGCTCGGCAGACCCCAAGGGAAGCCGTGCCGTCGCCGAACTCCTCAAGGCGCGCGGCGTCTCCGTCACCGTCGCCACGACTCTCGACGAGGTGACCGCGGCGGTCGGACCCGACACCACACTCCTCGTCGCCGGCCCCAACGTCCTGACCCGGTCCCAGCAGCTCCGGCTGGACGCGGCGGCCTCCGCCTCCGCGGGACGCACCCTGCTGATCGCCCCGGGGCCGGGAGCCGCGACTCGACTCGCCCCGGGCGTCCGCCCGGAGCCGCACCACCCCGTCAGCGCTCTCGCCCCGTCCTGCGAACTCCCCGCCGCCCGGCTGGCCGGCACAGCGGACATGGGCGGCACCCGCTACACGGCACAGGCCCCCGACGCCGTCACCTGCTACCCCGCCGGGGGCCTCCCCAGCCTGGTCGTCCTCCCGACCGGAGAGGGCGGCGACACCGTCGTCCTCGGCTCCCCGAACCTCCTCCACAACGAGCGTCTCGACAAGCAGGGCAACGCCTCGCTGGCCCTGCAACTCCTCGGCTCCCGCCCTCATCTCGTCTGGTACCTCCCCTCTCTCACAGACCCGTCCGCCGGCACCGAGGGCGACTCCCCCGGCGGCGGAAACGAAGACGCGTCAGAAGACCCCTCGGAGGACGGGGCGAGGGACGAGGCGTCCGACGAGAGCAGCTTCCTCGACCTCGTCCCCTCCGGCTGGCTGTGGGGAACGCTCCAGCTCGGCCTTGCCGCACTCCTCGCCGCCGTCTGGCGCGCCCGCCGTCTCGGCCCCCTGGTGGCGGAGCGGCTGCCGGTGGCCGTCCGCGCATCCGAATCGGCCGAGGGCCGCGCACTCCTCTACCGCAAGGCCAACGCCCGCGACCGCGCCGCCGAAGCCCTCCGAGCCGCCACCCGCACCCGCGTCGCCCCCCTCGCCGGGGTATCCGCCCGTGACGCTCACACCCCTGACGTCCTCCTCTCCGCCGTGGCCGCACGCCTCACCGCCCAGGATCACGACCTCGGCACCCTGCTTTTCGGTACGGCTCCCTCGACCGACGCCGCCCTGGTCCTCCTCGCCGATCAACTCGACGCCCTCGAAAGAGAGGTACGCACTTCATGAGCGCCCCGACCCCCGAGCCGGCCGAGCCCACGGTGCCCGCAGCGGCCCCCGTGAGGCCCGCGGTACCGGAGCCGTCCGACAGCGCCCGCGCCTCCTTGGAGGCTCTGCGCTCCGAGATCGCCAAGGCCGTCGTCGGCCAGGACGCCGCCGTCACCGGACTCGTCGTCGCGCTGCTCTGCCGGGGGCACGTACTCCTCGAGGGCGTACCCGGCGTGGCCAAGACGCTGCTGGTCCGCGCACTTGCCGCGTCGCTCGAACTCGACACGAAGCGGGTCCAGTTCACCCCTGACCTGATGCCCAGTGATGTCACGGGTTCACTGGTCTACGACGCGCGCACCGCTGAGTTCTCCTTCCAGCCCGGTCCCGTCTTCACCAACCTGCTGATCGCCGACGAGATCAACCGCACCCCTCCCAAGACCCAGTCCTCCCTCCTCGAAGCGATGGAGGAACGGCAGGTCTCCGTGGACGGGACGCCGCGGGCCCTGCCCGAGCCCTTCCTCGTGGCCGCGACCCAGAACCCCGTCGAGTACGAGGGCACCTATCCCCTCCCCGAGGCCCAACTGGACCGTTTCCTGCTCAAGCTGACGGTTCCGCTCCCTTCACGGCAGGACGAGATAGACGTCCTCACCCGTCACGCCGACGGCTTCGACCCACGCGACCTGAAGGCGGCGGGCGTACGCCCCGTCGCCGGGTCCGCCGATCTGGAAGCGGCACGCGAAGCCGTCGCGAAGACGACCGTCTCCCCCGAGATCGCCGGCTATGTCGTGGATATCTGCCGTGCCACCCGTGATTCCCCCTCGCTCTCTCTCGGCGTCTCCCCCCGAGGCGCCACCGCACTGCTGTCGACCGCCCGCGCCTGGGCTTGGCTGACCGGCCGTGACTATGTCATCCCGGACGATGTGAAGGCCTTGGCGCTGCCCACGCTCCGTCATCGCATCCACCTGCGGCCCGAGGCGGAAATGGAAGGAGTCACCCCCGACTCCGTCATCGCCTCAGTGCTCGCCCACGTGCCCGTACCCCGATGAGGCGGTGACCACCATGGCCCTCACCGGACGAACCGCGCTGCTGGCCGCCCTGGGATCACTCCCCGTAGGCATCCTCGCGCCCAGCTGGACGGGGATGCTTGCGGTCAACGCACCGCTCTCACTGGCAATTCTGTGCGACTACGCCCTGGCAGCGCCAGTGCGCACGCTCCGGTTCACCCGATCCGGCGACACATCAGTTCGACTCGGTGACGCGGCCGAAGTGCAACTGACCGTGACGAACACCTCGCGTCGGCGGCTGCGCGCGCAGCTGCGGGACGCCTGGCCCCCCAGCAGCTGGACCTCGGGTTCCGAGCGACAGGCTTCCCGTCACACACTGGCGATTCCCGCCGGCGAACGACGGCGTCTGGTCACCGTTCTGCGCCCGACCCGTCGCGGCGACCGGAAGGCCGACCGCATCACGATCCGCTCCTACGGGCCGCTGGGTCTCGCCGCACGCCAGGGGCAGCACCTGGCGCCGTGGACCGTGCGGGTCCTGCCGCCGTTCACCAGCCGGAAGCATCTGCCCTCCCGGCTCGCCCGGCTCCGGGAACTCGACGGCCGAACCAGCGTTCTGACGCGTGGTGAAGGGACGGAGTTCGACAGTCTGCGAGCCTACGTGCCCGGGGACGACACCCGCTCCATCGACTGGCGGGCCACCGCACGCCAGTCCGCGGTGGCGGTCCGGACATGGCGCCCCGAGCGTGATCGGCACATCCTGATCGTCCTCGACACCGGCCGCACGTCTGCGGGCCGGGTGGGTGACGTCCCCCGCCTGGACGCTTCGATGGACGCCACCCTCCTTCTCACGGCGCTCGCCACCCGGGCGGGCGACCGCGTGAGCCTCCTCGCCTACGACCGCCAGGTCCGGGCCCGGGTCCAGGGGCGGACGGCCACGGGCAATGTACTGGCCACGGTCGTCAACACCCTGGCCACGCTGGAACCCGAGCTCATCGAGACGGACGCCCGCGGCCTGAGCAACGCCGCCCTCGCCGACGCCCCTCGGGGTTCGCTGATCGTCCTCCTCACGACGTTGGAGGCCGCGCCCATCGAGGAGGGGCTCCTCCCGGTGCTGCCTCAGCTCACCCAGCGCCACACCGTTCTGCTGGCGGCGGTCTCGGACCCGCGGATCTCGGAGATGGCCCACGCCCGGGGGACCGTGGACTCGGTGTACGACGCGGCAGCCGCCGCCCAGGCCCAGGCCGACCGCGGCCGCACGGCCGACAGACTCCGCCGCCACGGCGTTGTCGTCGTGGACGCCACCCCGGAGAGTCTCGCTCCCACGCTCGCCGATACCTACTTGGCCTTGAAGGCCGCAGGCCGTCTCTGAAGGCTTTCGAGAGGGGCACGGACGGGGCTGGGTCGGCCGGCTGACTCCCTCTGCCCCTCTCCTGCCCTGCCCCTCTCCTGGCCGGCTCCTGCCCCTCCCTGCCTTGTCCCGGAACGCAGAAAAGCCCCGCACCATACGGTGCGGGGCTTTCCCGGAAAAATTGTTCGGCGGCGTCCTACTCTCCCACAGGGTCCCCCCTGCAGTACCATCGGCGCTGAAAGGCTTAGCTTCCGGGTTCGGAATGTAACCGGGCGTTTCCCTAACGCAATGACCACCGAAACACTATGAAATTAACCAACACCGGACAACAACACGGCCGTTCGTTATTTCAGAACCAACACAGTGGACGCGAGCAACTGAGGACAAGCCCTCGGCCTATTAGTACCAGTCAGCTCCACCCGTTACCGGGCTTCCACATCTGGCCTATCAACCCAGTCGTCTACTGGGAGCCTTAACCCTTCAAGAGGGTGGGAATACTCATCTCGAAGCAGGCTTCCCGCTTAGATGCTTTCAGCGGTTATCCTTTCCGAACGTAGCCAACCAGCCATGCCCTTGGCAGGACAACTGGCACACCAGAGGTTCGTCCGTCCCGGTCCTCTCGTACTAGGGACAGCCCTTCTCAATATTCCTACGCGCACAGCGGATAGGGACCGAACTGTCTCACGACGTTCTAAACCCAGCTCGCGTACCGCTTTAATGGGCGAACAGCCCAACCCTTGGGACCGACTCCAGCCCCAGGATGCGACGAGCCGACATCGAGGTGCCAAACCATCCCGTCGATATGGACTCTTGGGGAAGATCAGCCTGTTATCCCCGGGGTACCTTTTATCCGTTGAGCGACAGCGCTTCCACAAGCCACTGCCGGATCACTAGTCCCGACTTTCGTCCCTGCTCGACCCGTCGGTCTCACAGTCAAGCTCCCTTGTGCACTTACACTCAACACCTGATTGCCAACCAGGCTGAGGGAACCTTTGGGCGCCTCCGTTACTCTTTAGGAGGCAACCGCCCCAGTTAAACTACCCATCAGACACTGTCCCTGATCCGGATCACGGACCCAGGTTAGACATCCAGCACGACCAGAGTGGTATTTCAACGACGACTCCACAACCACTGGCGTGGCCGCTTCAAAGTCTCCCACCTATCCTACACAAGCCGAACCGAACACCAATATCAAACTATAGTAAAGGTCCCGGGGTCTTTCCGTCCTGCTGCGCGAAACGAGCATCTTTACTCGTAGTGCAATTTCACCGGGCCTATGGTTGAGACAGTCGAGAAGTCGTTACGCCATTCGTGCAGGTCGGAACTTACCCGACAAGGAATTTCGCTACCTTAGGATGGTTATAGTTACCACCGCCGTTTACTGGCGCTTAAGTTCTCAGCTTCGCCGACCCGAAAGTCAGCTAACCGGTCCCCTTAACGTTCCAGCACCGGGCAGGCGTCAGTCCGTATACATCGCCTTACGGCTTCGCACGGACCTGTGTTTTTAGTAAACAGTCGCTTCTCGCTGGTCTCTGCGGCCACCCCCAGCTCAAGCAGCAAGTGCTATCACCAGTGATGGCCCCCCTTCTCCCGAAGTTACGGGGGCATTTTGCCGAGTTCCTTAACCATAGTTCACCCGAACGCCTCGGTATTCTCTACCTGACCACCTGAGTCGGTTTAGGGTACGGGCCGCCATGAAACTCGCTAGAGGCTTTTCTCGACAGCATAGGATCATCCACTTCACCACAATCGGCTCGGCATCAGGTCTCAGACTTATATGCACGACGGATTTGCCTACCGTGCGTCCTACACCCTTACCCCGGGACAACCACCGCCCGGGCTGGACTACCTTCCTGCGTCACCCCATCGCTTACCTACTACAAGTCTGGTTCATCGGCTCCACCACTACCCTCAACTCCGAAGAGATCGGGCCGGCTTCACGGACTTAGCATCGCCTGATTCAGTACTGGGCGTTTCAAAGCGGGTACCGGAATATCAACCGGTTGTCCATCGACTACGCCTGTCGGCCTCGCCTTAGGTCCCGACTTACCCTGGGCAGATCAGCTTGACCCAGGAACCCTTAGTCAATCGGCGCACACGTTTCTCACGTGTGTATCGCTACTCATGCCTGCATTCTCACTCGTGAACCGTCCACAACTCGCTTCCGCGGCTGCTTCACCCGGCACACGACGCTCCCCTACCCATCCGTACTCCCGTTGGGGATACATGTACGAATGACACGACTTCGGCGGTACGCTTGAGCCCCGCTACATTGTCGGCGCGGAATCACTTGACCAGTGAGCTATTACGCACTCTTTCAAGGGTGGCTGCTTCTAAGCCAACCTCCTGGTTGTCTCTGCGACTCCACATCCTTTCCCACTTAGCGTACGCTTAGGGGCCTTAGTCGATGCTCTGGGCTGTTTCCCTCTCGACCATGGAGCTTATCCCCCACAGTCTCACTGCCGTGCTCTCACTTACCGGCATTCGGAGTTTGGCTAAGGTCAGTAACCCGGTAGGGCCCATCGCCTATCCAGTGCTCTACCTCCGGCAAGAAACACACGACGCTGCACCTAAATGCATTTCGGGGAGAACCAGCTATCACGGAGTTTGATTGGCCTTTCACCCCTAACCACAGGTCATCCCCCAGGTTTTCAACCCTGGTGGGTTCGGTCCTCCACGAAGTCTTACCTCCGCTTCAACCTGCCCATGGCTAGATCACTCCGCTTCGGGTCTAGAGCGTGCAACTCAACCGCCCTGTTCGGACTCGCTTTCGCTACGGCTTCCCCACACGGGTTAACCTCGCTACACACCGCTAACTCGCAGGCTCATTCTTCAAAAGGCACGCAGTCACGACTGCATGTGCAAGCACATACAGCGACGCTCCCACGGCTTGTAGGCACACGGTTTCAGGTACTATTTCACTCCGCTCCCGCGGTACTTTTCACCATTCCCTCACGGTACTATCCGCTATCGGTCACCAGGGAATATTTAGGCTTAGCGGGTGGTCCCGCCAGATTCACACGGGATTTCTCGGGCCCCGTGCTACTTGGGTGTCTCTCAAACGAGCCGTCAATGTTTCAGCTACGGGGGTCTTACCCTCTACGCCGGACCTTTCGCATGTCCTTCGCCTACATCAACGGTTTCTGACTCGCCTCACAGCCGGCAGACTGTGAAAGAGAGATCCCACAACCCCGCATGCGCAACCCCTGCCGGGTATCACACGCATACGGTTTGGCCTCATCCAGTTTCGCTCGCCACTACTCCCGGAATCACGGTTGTTTTCTCTTCCTGAGGGTACTGAGATGTTTCACTTCCCCTCGTTCCCTCCACACTGCCTATGTGTTCAGCAGCGGGTGACAGCCCATGACGACTGCCGGGTTTCCCCATTCGGAAACCCCCGGATCAAAGCTTGGTTGACAGCTCCCCGGGGACTATCGTGGCCTCCCACGTCCTTCATCGGTTCCTGGTGCCAAGGCATCCACCGTGCGCCCTTAAAAACTTGGCCACAGATGCTCGCGTCCACTGTGCAGTTCTCAAACAACGACCAGCCACCCACCACCCCACCCGAAACCGGATGAGTTCACTGGGGCCGGATCAGAAGGCAGCCTCATCGGCCGTACCCTCAGACACCCAACAACGTGCCCGACACGACCGATCCCTCACCACGTTCCACGCCGAAGCAGTACTAGCAGTGATCAACCTGTCGTGCCGAATAGTCAACGTTCCACCCATGAGCAACCAGCACCGAACATTCGCCGGTGTACTGGCCTCTGACCAAACCGAAGCCTGGTAAGAAGTGCTCCTTAGAAAGGAGGTGATCCAGCCGCACCTTCCGGTACGGCTACCTTGTTACGACTTCGTCCCAATCGCCAGTCCCACCTTCGACAGCTCCCTCCCACAAGGGGTTGGGCCACCGGCTTCGGGTGTTACCGACTTTCGTGACGTGACGGGCGGTGTGTACAAGGCCCGGGAACGTATTCACCGCAGCAATGCTGATCTGCGATTACTAGCAACTCCGACTTCATGGGGTCGAGTTGCAGACCCCAATCCGAACTGAGACCGGCTTTTTGAGATTCGCTCCGCCTCGCGGCATCGCAGCTCATTGTACCGGCCATTGTAGCACGTGTGCAGCCCAAGACATAAGGGGCATGATGACTTGACGTCGTCCCCACCTTCCTCCGAGTTGACCCCGGCAGTCTCCTGTGAGTCCCCATCACCCCCGAAGGGCATGCTGGCAACACAGAACAGGGTTGCGCTCGTTGCGGGACTTAACCCAACATCTCACGACACGAGCTGACGACAGCCATGCACCACCTGTATACCGACCACAAGGGGGGCACCATCTCTGATGCTTTCCGGTATATGTCAAGCCTTGGTAAGGTTCTTCGCGTTGGCGTCGAATTAAGCCACATGCTCCGCTGCTTGTGCGGGCCCCCGTCAATTCCTTTGAGTTTTAGCCTTGCGGCCGTACTCCCCAGGCGGGGAACTTAATGCGTTAGCTGCGGCACCGACGACGTGGAATGTCGCCAACACCTAGTTCCCAACGTTTACGGCGTGGACTACCAGGGTATCTAATCCTGTTCGCTCCCCACGCTTTCGCTCCTCAGCGTCAGTAATGGCCCAGAGATCCGCCTTCGCCACCGGTGTTCCTCCTGATATCTGCGCATTTCACCGCTACACCAGGAATTCCGATCCCCTACCACACTCTAGCTAGCCCGTATCGAATGCAGACCCGGGGTTAAGCCCCGGGCTTTCACATCCGACGTGACAAGCCGCCTACG
>NZ_UAVD01000030.1 GCF_900460065.1 Streptomyces griseus
GCTCGACCTGTTCTGCGGCCTTTCGTACGTTCTCGACCATGAGCCGGCCGACGACCTCGCCACCGGGCGCCGCGTCCCGGGGTGGATGGGGGTCGCCCCGGACGGGGAGCGGGTCGTCGCCAGGGCCTCGCCGAGGGCACCCGGGTGCCGGCGGCGAAGGGCGTGGACCGGGTCCGGGCGGCGACCGACCTCGGCAACGTACCGGTGGCGAAGTCCTTCGAGCGGCTCGGCTACGTCAACTTCGAACGGGCGTTCACCATGGTGGGGGCCCGGGAAGTGCCTTAACGGGTGGACGGCCGCCCCGGAGGGCGGCTACGGTCTCCACCGACACCGGCGACCGGCTGCGGAAGGAGGCGGGAGACATGCGCGGGAACAGCCGCACCACCAACCCCAGTACATCGCTTTCGCGCTCCCGTCCCGCCCGCCGGGCGGTGTCGGACCCCGTCTGACCGGGAGCGCGGCATTCCGTCCCGGAGGACACCTTCATGACCGCTCCGGTCATCATCCGCGCGCTCACCCCGAGCGACGCCGCACTCTTCACCACGTTCCAGGACAGCACCCACGTCGGTCGGGCCGCCTTCGGCCACGCCTACACCTCGACGGCCGACGGCGGCGAGTACCGCCCCGACTGGTCCTGGGTCGCCCTGCGCGGGGACACCGTGATCGCCAGGGCCGCCTGGTGGGGCGGGCCCGACGACACCGAGCCCGTGGTGCTCAACTGGTTCGACTTCGCGGACGGGGAGGCGGAGGCGGGCGCCGAACTCCTGCGCCGCGCCCCGTTCGACAAGGAGTACGAGCTGATCGCGCCCGCCGGGTGGCGGGACGATCCGGCGGTGCGGAGGTCCGTCGAGGCGCGGGTCGCCGCCGCGACGGCCGCGGGCATGAAGCCGCTGGTCGAGCGCTACCGCTACCGGTGGACCCCCGGCTGCCCGCTGCCGGAGCGGACCGGGCGGCTCACCTACCGCCCCGAGCCGGACGACGCGGTCGTGCTCGACGTGCTGCGCCGGGTGCACTCGGCCACGCTGGACGCCCACGCCCGCAAGGCGATCGAGGGCCCCGGCGGTCTGGAGGCGGCGGCCCAGGAGGAGTTGGACTTCTTCCACTGGTGCCCCTCGCCGCGTGAGTGGTGGCAGCTCGCGTACACGCCGGACGGGGAGGTGGCGGGCATCCACGTGCCCGCGCACAACCCGTCGGGGCCCTGCGTCGGCTTCGTCGGGGTCGTGCCCGAGGCGCGCGGGCACGGATACGGCTACGACCTGCTGGTGGAGTGCACGCGCTTCCTCGTCGAGCACGGCGCCGAGTTCGTCGCGGGTGCGACGGACCGGGGCAACGTGCCGATGGCCGCCGCCTTCGCCCGCGCCGGGTACCCGATCACCCAGGAATGGGTCCATCTGGCGTGAGGGCCCCGGCCTCCTCGGCCAGCCACTCCAGTCGGAGGAGCTGCTCGTCGGGGATCGTCGCGTCCTCGCCGCGCGGCCCCACGTTGAGCAGGACGTTGCCGCCGTCGGCGGCCGTGTCGCGGACCAGTGAGGTCAGCGTCGGCCGGTCGATGAAGGCGTCCGGGCCGGAGTTGCGGTTGTAGCCGAAGCTGTGGTCGACGCCCCGGGTGATCTCGTACGGGTCGGAGCCCTCGTAGCGGGCGTACTCCGGGGTGCGGAAGTCGAAGACGGGCGGTGTGCGCGGGACGAAGCCCTCGCCCTGCGCCACCGTCCGGCGGTCCCACCAGTTGTACAGCGCCCTGGCTCCCGGCAGGGTCAGGCCCCGCCAGTGCGGGGCGTAGGGCAGCAGGCGGTCGTTGACGACGCCGTGCGGGACGGTGAAGCGGTAGAAGTCGACGAGGGAGCGGATCTCGCCGGCGGAGGCCGGCCAGGCGATGTCGTTCCAGAGGATGTCGGGCCGGTAGCGGCGGATCAGCTCCCGCAGCTGGGCGCCGGCGTAGGCGGGGTAGCTCCCGCGCGGGACGGCGGAGAACATGTCGGCGGCGGTGCCGATGGGCCGGTCGTCGAAGGTCCAGTCGAGGCCGCCGGAGTAGTAGACGCCGAAGCGCAGGCCCTCGGCCCGCACGGCGTCGGCGAACTCGCCCACCACGTCGCGGGTGGTGTGCCAGCCGGCGCGGTGCGGGTTCCCCGTCTCCGAGGGCCAGAGGCAGAACCCGTCGTGGTGCTTGGTGACCAGGACCGCGTAACCGGCCCCCGCCTCGCGGAACGCGCGGGCCCACGCGGCCGGGTCCCAGCCGGCGAGCCCGTCCTCGAAGTCGCGGCCGAAGTCCGTGTAGGGGCGGGTGCCGTAGGTGGCGCGGTGGTGGGCGGCGACCGGGGAGCCGGGGAAGCGGAGCGCGTTCTCGTACCACTCCGCGTACGGGGTCCAGCCCAGCGGGGCGCGCCGGCCCGCCGCCGGGAGTTCCTCGGCGGGGACGTGGGGCGGGGCCCAGCCGGGAACGGAAGCGGGTGTCCAGTGAACGAAGATCCCCAGCCGGGCCCGGGACCACCATGAAGCGACCATGGCGGGAGTATCGATCATTCGCGGGGAGCCGCGTAAGCCCCCTCGGCCACCGGATGCGGCTGCTGGGCCTTCTGGGCGCGGATCAGGTCGCGGTACCAGGCGTAGGACCGCTTGGGCGTGCGGGTCAGGGTCTCGTAGTCGATGTGGACCAGGCCGAACCGCTGCGAGGCGCCCTCCGTCCATTCGACGTTGTCGGTGAGCGACCAGGTGAAGTAGCCGCGTACGTCGACCCCGGCGTCCATCGCCGCGCGCAGGGCGGTCAGGTGGCTCTCCAGGTAGGCGATGCGGCGGTCGTCCGCGTGGGGCTCCTCCAGGGCGCAGCCGTTCTCGGTGATGTACAGCGGCGGGAGGCGGTCGCCGTAGCGGGCGCGGAGCGCGGTGACGATCTCGGTCAGCCCCTCGGGGACCACGGGCCAGCCGAAGCCGGTCTTCTCGTAGCCCTCGATCTCCTTTATGCCGAAGGGCAGTTCGGCGGGGATCGCGAAACCGGAGAAGGTGTGCAGCGCCTCGGGCCCGGGCGCTCCGACGAGGGTGGGGTTGTAGTAGTTCACGCCGTACCAGTCGAGCGGGGTGGAGATGACCTTGAGGTCGTCGGCGACCGGGCCCGGCATCAGGGCGGCGAGGTTCTCGTCCGGGTAGCGGCCGGTGAGGACCGGATCGGCGAACAGCCAGTTGGTGAGCGTGTCGTACAGCTCCGCGCCGAGGCGGTCGGCGTCGGTGTCGCCCGCGGTCCAGACCGGGGCGTGCGAGAGCGCGGCGCCGATGTTGTCCGCGCCCGCCGCGCGCAGGGCGCGGACGGCGAGGCCGTGGGCGAGGAGCTGGTGGTGGGCGGCGGGCAGGGCGTCGAGGAGGAGGGTCCGGCCGGGGGCGTGCTCGCCCAGCGCGTAGCCGAGCAGGGTGACCTCGGCGGGCTCGTTGACCGTGATCCACATGGGGACGCGGTCGGTGAGCCGTTCGGCGACGATGCCGGCGTACTCGGCGAAGCGGTAGGCGGTGTCCCGGTCGAGCCAGCCGCCCGCCTCCTCCAGCGGGAGCGGGGTGTCCCAGTGGTAGAGGGTCGGGGCGGGGGTGATGCCGTGGGCGCAGAGCTCGTCGACGAGCCGGTCGTAGAAGTCGAGCCCGTCGGCGTTGACCGCCCCGCTGCCGCCGGGCACCACCCGGGGCCAGCTGACGGAGAACCGGAAGGCGTCGGCGCCGAGCCCGGCCAGCAGGGCGACGTCCTCGCGGTAGCGGGCGTGGAAGCCGGTGCCCCGGGTGGTGTCGGTGCCGTCCTTGATCCGGCCGGGCAGCGCGGCGAAGGCGTCCCAGCCGGAGGGGCCCTTGCCGTCCGCGTCCACCGCCCCCTCGGTCTGGAAGGCGGAGGCGGAGGCTCCCCAGAGGAAGCCGGGAGGGAACATCGGCAGGGTCATCGCGGCCTCCAGCAGCCGTACGTATGAGCAGAACCAGTACGTGTGAGCAGAACCTGTATGAGCGGGAACCTCGCCGGGCAATGATCAGGACCAGACCTTAATCGCCGGTGGCGGGCGGCAACAGAGCCTGTCGCGTGGATCGTGGAGCCCGTTCCCGGGTGGCCGCGCGCCCCGCCCAGGGACGAGGAGTGGTGGATGCAGTTCGAGGTGTGGGCCCCCGAGGCGGACTCGGTCGTGCTGGAGGCGGCGGACGTCCGGCGCCCGATGGAGCGTGACGCGGGGCGCGAGGGGTGGTGGACGGCCGAGGCCGAGGCCTCGGACGGGGACCGCTACGGATTCCGGGTGGACGACGGACCGCTGCTGCCCGACCCCCGCTCGCGGCGTCAGCCGGACGGGCCCGACGGGCCGAGCGCGGTCGTCGACCAGGAGGCGTACGCCTGGCGCGGGGCGTGGGCGGGGCGGCGGCTGAACCGTGCGGTGCTGTACGAGCTGCACGTGGGGACGTACACCGGCGAGGGCACCTTCGACGCGGCGGCGGCCCGGCTGGGCCATCTGGCCGAGCTGGGCGTCACCCATGTGTCGCTGATGCCCGTCTGCCCGTTCCCGGGCGTCAACGGCTGGGGGTACGAGGGCGTCTGCCTGTGGGCGGTGCACGAGCCGTACGGCGGGCCCGAGGGGCTGAAGCGCTTCGTCGACACGGCGCACGGGTTGGGGCTCGGGGTGGTCGTGGACGTCGTCCACAACCACCTGGGCCCGTCCGGCAACCACCTGCCCGCCTTCGGCCCGTACTTCACCGAAACCCACCACACCCCGTGGGGCGCCGCGGTCAACCTGGACGCGCCCGGCTCGGACGAGGTGCGGGCGTTCCTGCTGGGCAGCGCCCTGGCCTGGCTGCGCGACTACCGGCTCGACGGACTGCGGCTGGACGCGGTGCACGCGCTGGCCGACACCCGGGCGCTCACCTTCCTGGAGGAGCTCTCGGCGGCGGTCGACGCGCTGGCCGTCGAGGTGGGCAGGCCGCTCGGGCTGATCGCCGAGTCCGACCTCTGCGACCCGCGCACGACGGCTCCGCGTCCGGCCGGCGGCCTCGGTCTGCACGCCCAGTGGAACGACGACTTCCACCACGCCCTGCACACCGCGCTCACCGGCGAGTCCCAGGGCTACTACGCCGACTTCGCCCGCGCCCCGCTGGCCGCCCTCGCCAAGACGGTGACGTCGGCGTTCTTCCACAACGGGACGTGGTCCAGCTTCCGGGGGCGCAGCCACGGCCGCCCGGTCGACGTCTCCCGTACCCCGGCGCACCGCTTCCTGGGCTACGCGCAGACGCACGACCAGATCGGCAACCGGGCGCTGGGCGACCGGCTGGCCTCCTCCCTCTCCCCCGGTCTCCAGGCGTGCGCCGCCGCCCTCGTGCTGACCGGCCCCTTCACCCCGATGCTGTTCATGGGCGAGGAGTGGGGGGCGCGCACCCCGTGGCAGTTCTTCACCGACCACACGGACCCGGAGCTGGCCGAGGCCGTACGCAACGGCAGGCGGCGGGAGTTCGGGGCGCACGGCTGGGCGGAGGAGGAGATCCCCGACCCGCAGGACCCGGCGACCCGGGACCGGTCCTGCCTCGACTGGTCCGAGCCGGAGCGCGAACCGCACGCGCGCCTGCTCGCCTGGTACCGCGAGCTGATCGCGCTGCGGCGGATGCTGCCCGATCTGCACGACCCCGATCTGGCGTCGGTGAAGACCGCGTTCGACGAGGACGCGCGGTGGTTCGCCTACCGCAGGGGTGATCTGCGGGTCGTGGTGAACCTGGCCGGCGGGCCCGCCGCGATCCCGCTCGGCCTGGGACGCCACCGCCGTTCCGGTGGGCGGGTGCTGGCGGCCTGGGAGCCGGTGGAGGCTCCGGGCGCCGACGGGGTGCTGCGCCTGCCGCCGGAGTCGTGCGTGGTGCTGGCCGACGACTGACCCCCCGTCGGCCGTTCCCACCGCTCCCTTGCCTTCGCGTGCACTTCAACTCGTAGCGTTCCCGGCAGCGCACGACACACGAGAGGAACACCATGAAGCAGCGATTCCTGGGGCGTTCGGGCCTGCGCGTGAGCGAACTGTGCCTGGGCGCGATGACGTTCGGCCAGGACACCGACGAGGCGACCGCCCATCGGATCCTCGACACGTTCACGGAGGCGGGCGGCACCTTCGTCGACACGGCCGACGTGTACCACCGGGGCGTCTCCGAGGAGATCCTCGGCCGGTGGCTGAAGGGCCGGCGTCGCGACGACCTCGTCATCGCCACCAAGGTGTTCGGGACGATGGGCGAGTCCCCGAACGCGGGCGGGCTGAGCCGCAAGCACATCGTGTCGGCCGTGGAGGCGAGCCTCCGCCGCCTCGGCACGGACCACATCGACCTGTACCAGACGCACGTGTGGGACGCGACGACGCCCGTCGAGGAGACCCTCTCCACCCTGGACACGCTGGTGAAGGCGGGCAAGGTCCGCTACCTGGGCGCGAGCAACGTCTCCGCCTCCCAGCTCCAGCGCTCCCAGGACCTCGCGGACCGCAACGGCTGGGAGCGGTACGTGTCCCTCCAGCCGCTGTACAACCTGCTCGCGCGCGAGATCGAGTGGGAGCTGGTGCCCGTCGGCGTGGCGGAGGGCGTCGGCATCATCCCGTGGAGCCCGCTCCAGGGCGGCTGGCTGACCGGCAAGTACCGGCGCGGGATGACCGCCGCCGCACCGGGCACCCGGGAGGCCCGCTACCAGGAGGAACTGGGCCGGGAGGCCTGGCGGGAGCGCGACAACGAGGAGACCTGGCGGGTGGTGGAGGCGGTCGTCGAGGTGGCCGGGGAGGCGGGCCGCACCCCGGCGCAGACCGCGCTGCGCTGGCTCCTCGGCCGGCCCGGCGTCACCGCGCCGATCGTCGGGGCCCGGACGCCGGAGCAGCTGGCCGACAGTCTCGGCGCGGTCGGCTGGGAGCTGACGGCGGAGCAGGAGGAGCGGCTGGACGCGGCGAGCGCCCGGCCGCTGCCCTACCCGTACGACGTCCTGCACCGCTTCCGCGACCGGGAGCCGCGCGACGACTGAACCGGTCGGGCCGCGCGCTGGTCCACCGGGCATCCCGGGACGGCCCTCACTCGACGACGGCCAGTTCGCGGGCGGTGGTGTTGAGCCGCCGCCCGCCGTCCTCGGTGACGGCCACGATGTCCTCGATCCGGACGCCGAAGCGGCCCGGGAGGTAGATGCCCGGCTCCACGGAGAAGCACATGCCGGGCACCAGCGGCTGCTCCTCCCCCTCGATCATGTAGGGCGGCTCGTGGGTGGTGACGCCGATGCCGTGGCCGGTGCGGTGGATGAACCGTTCGCCGTACCCGAACTCGGTGATCACCGCACGGGCCGCCCGGTCGATCTCCTGGCAGGCGACGCCGGGCCGCACGGCGGCGCAGCCCGCCTGCTGGGCCTCGCGGACGATGTCGTGGACCCGCTGCTCCTCGGCGGTGGGCTCCCCGACGTGGACCGTACGGGAGGTGTCGGAGCCGTAGCCGTGCTTGAGGCCGCCGAAGTCGAGGACCACCATGTCCCCGCGCTCGATGGTGCGCGCCCCGGCCTCGTGGTGCGGGTTGGCCCCGTTCGGGCCGGAACCGACGACGGTGAAGTCGACCTGGGAGTGCCCGAACTCGCGGAGGAGGGCGGCCAGATCCGTGGCCACGTCGACCTCGCGGCGCCCGGAGAAGCGGACCTTGAGGATCTCCTCGTATGTGGCGTCCGCGGCGGCCCCGGCGGCGGTGAGCCGGGCCAGCTCGGCGGCGTCCTTCACCGCGCGGAGCATCGGGAGCGCCTCGGTGAGCGCGGTGTAGGAGGTGCCGGGCAGCTCCCGCTGGAGGCCGAGCAGGTGCATCGCCCAGGCGTTGTCGCTGACGCCGAAGCGGCCCTGGGCGTCCAGCAGCGGGGCGGTCACCGCGTACGGGTCCTTGCCGTCGGTCCAGTCCCGCAGGGTGAGGGCGGGCGCGCCGGTGGCGGCGGCCGCGTCGGGGGCCTCCAGGGTCGGGACCACGAGCACCGGTTCCTCGCCGGCCCGCAGCACGAGGAGCGTGAGGCGTTCGGTGCTCACGGGGCGGTAGCCGGTGAGGTGGACGAGGTCGGGGCCCGGCGCGACGATCACCCCTGCGAGCCCGGCCTCGGCGGCGGACTCGGCGGCGCGCGCCATCCGGGCCCGGTAGTCGTCGACGGTGAAGGGCGAGGGCGGAGCGGACGGCTGGGTGAACGGGCTCGGGCTCGACATCAGGACCTCCTGGCGGTGCGGAACGGCACACAGCATCCTGCCCGCCCGGCGGGGCGCGCGCGACCGGCTTGGCGAAGCGTGTCGGTCCTCGGCGACGGCCCGGCGGAGCGTCGCGAGCAACGCGGACGGGCGTCGGAACGACCGGGCCCCGACGGCGGCCGGGCGGGCGCCGGAAACGACCGGCGGTCAGAGCCGCACGATCAGGTCCGCCCGGTTCCGGCCCCGCTCCACCAGCCGGGCGTTCGCCTCGTCGGACCGGGCCACCCACTCCTCCGCGCGCCGCCGGGGCCGGCCGTGGCGGACGTGTCGGTCGACGAGCCGGCGCACCCGGGCCTCCGGGTCCGGCTCCAGGAACCACACCTCGTCCAGCAGGGTGCGCACCGGTGCCCAGGGGCCGTCGTCGAGCAGCAGGTAGTTCCCCTCGGTGACGACGAGCGGGACGGCCGGCGGTACGGGCAGCGCGCCGGCGACCGGCTCCTCCAGGGATCGGTCGAAGGCCGGGGCGTAGACCGTGTGCAGCGGGTCCGGGGCGCGCAGCCGCCGCAGCAGGGCCACGTATCCGGCCGCGTCGAAGGTGTCGGGGGCGCCCTTGCGCTCGGCGCGGCCGAGGCGGTCCAGCTCGGCCGCGGCCAGGTGGAAGCCGTCCATCGGGACGAGGGCGGCGCGTCCGTCGAGCTCTGCGACGAGTCGTTCCGCCAGAGTGGACTTCCCGGCCCCGGGCGGGCCCGCGATTCCCAGCACCCGTCGCCCTCCGCTCTCCGCGAGGGCGCGGGCCCGGTCCGTCAGCGCGGCCCGGCCGCCGGTGGTCGTACCGTCCAGGATGTCCATGCGGGGCATTGTGCGGGGGCCGGGCCCGCTCGCGTTAGTGTTACGTATAACTTCACCCGTGCAGCCGTCGTCCGGCACCCGTCCGGTCCCCGTGGAAGGTCCCCGCCATGTCCCACATCGCCCTGGTCACCCTGGTCGTCCGCGACTACGACGAGGCCCTCGCCTTCTACCGCGACGCGCTCGGCTTCGAGGTGGCGGAGGACACCGACCGGGGCGACGGCACCCGCTGGGTGGTGGTCCGCCCGCGCGGGTCCGCGCCCGGCACGGGGCTGCTGCTGGCCCGCGCGAAGGACCAGGCCCAGAGCGGGGCCGTGGGGGCGCAGACGGGCGGCCGGGTCGGCTTCTTCCTGCACACCGAGGACTTCGCCGCCGACCACGCCCGGATGGCGGCGGCCGGGGTGCGGTTCCTGGAGGAGCCCCGGCACGAGACGTACGGCTCCGTCGCGGTCTTCGAGGACCTCTACGGCAACCGCTGGGACCTGCTCCAGCCGGCCGGCTGACCCGCTCGCCCCCGCCGCGGGCCCCTCACGGGGCGACCCCGTCCCGGCCCTCCAGGTGGGCCAGCACCGCGAGGACGCGGCGGTGGACGGTGCCGTCGTCGGGCTCCAGGCCGAGCTTGGCGAAGATCGAGCCGATGTGCTTGCTCACCGCCCTTTCGGAGACGGTGAGTTCGGCGGCGATGGCGGCGTTCGCCTTGCCCTGCGCCATGTGCTCCAGGACCTCGCGCTCGCGGGCGGTGAGGCTCTGGAGCGGGCCCGCCGAGGACTTGCGGGTGAGCAGCTGGGTGACGACCTCCGGGTCGAGCGCGGTGCCGCCCGCCGCCACCCGGTCCAGGGCCTCCAGGAACTGCTCGACCCGGCCCACCCGGTCCTTGAGCAGATAGCCGATGCCCCGGGCGCCCCGGGCGAGCAGTTCGGCGGCGTACGTCTCCTCGACGTACTGCGACAGGACCAGGATCGGCAGGCCGGGCAGTTCGGCGCGGGCGGCGATCGCGGCCCGCAGCCCCTCGTCCCGGAAGGTGGGCGGCAGCCGCACGTCCAGCACCGCTACGTCCGGGCGGTGTTCGAGCAGGGCGGGCAGGATCTCCGGGCCGGCCGCCGCGTCGGCCACCACCTCGTGTCCCGAGCTGGTGAGGAGCAGGACCAGCCCCTCGCGCAGGAGGGCGTTGTCCTCGGCGATCACGATCCGCACGGCAGCTCCACTTCGATGTCCGTCGGCCCCCCGGCGGGGCTGCTGACGCGGGTGGCGCCGTCCAGCGCGGCGACCCGCCGCCGGATGCCCACCAGCCCGCTGCCGGCGCGTTCGTCCGCGCCGCCGCGACCATCGTCGCCGATGGTCACCCGCAGGATGCCGGGGGGCCGGTCGATGCGGACCCGGGCGGCGGTGGCGCCGCTGTGCTTGCTGATGTTGGTGAGCGCCTCGGCGACCACGAAGTAGGCGGCGGCCTCGATCGCGGCGGGCAGCCGCCGCCCGTCCTCCACCCCGTCCAGCTCCGCCGTGACGGGTACGGCGACATCGGCGGCCAACGCCCGTACCGCACCGGCCAGTCCACGGTCGGTGAGGACCGGCGGGTGGATGCCGCGCACCACGTGCCGCAGTTCGGCGAGCGCGGCCTCGGCCCCGTCCTGCGCCTCGTCCAGGCGGGCCCGGGCGGCGGCCGGATCGCGGTCGAGGAGCTGCTTGGCGATCCCGATCCGCATCGACAGGGCGACGATCCTGGCCTGGGCGCCGTCGTGGAGGTCCCGCTCGATGCGCCGCAGTTCGGCCCCGTGCGCGGCGACCGCGCCGGCCCGGCTCTCGGTGAGGTGGGCGATCCGCTCGGTGAGTTCGGCCTCGGGGGGCGGGGCGAGCAGGGCCATGGTCCAGCCCGCCGCGAGGTCCGCCAGCACCGGGTGCCAGCGCAGGGCCCAGCCCGGCCGGTCGGGCGGCTCGATGCCGTACTCGTCGGCCCGGTGGCGGTCCACCAGCCCCACGGCGGGCAGCGCGACGCCGTCCACCAGCAGCGCGACGGGCCACAGGATCATCGCGAGGTAGCCGAGCCCCATGCCGAAGATCGTCTGGAGGGGCAGCCAGAGCGCGAGCCGCCAGGTGGTCCGGTCGGTGAGCGTCCGCCGGACCCGTTCGGTCAGCTCGACGCCGCCGAGCGGCGGGTAGGTGGCGGGGCGGTGTCCCGGTCCGAGCCGGGCCGCCGCCCTGCGGCTCTCCGCCGAGGCGGCCCGGCGCAGCAGTGTGGCGGCCTCCGGCAGCGCGGGCAGCCCGATGATCGCGACGGCGAACAGGAGGGCGGCCACCACCAGGAACCCGCCGACGTAGGTCAGCATCGCGACCCCGATGCCGATGAGGAGGTAGCGCGAGGCTTCCAGGGAACGCCGGACGGCGACCGTGAGGGGACCGGGTGGTGGGCTGCTCATGGCAGCCCACGGTACGGGGGCGGGCCCGCCGTCGGAGGGGGGTGGTCCCCCGGCCGGGGGTGGAGCCGGCTGCACCCCCGGTCCGGTAGTGCGCACCCTCGCTCCGCCGTCCGGCGGCTCCTAGCGTTCTAGCAGGTCGAACGGTACGGGGACGGTGGAGGCGAACAGTGGGTACGACGATGGTGGAGCAGAGAGCCGCGCTCGGTCTGGAGGGGGTGAGCCGGAGCTACGGACGGCGCGGGAGCAGCCGGAGGACGACGGCGCTCGACGGGGTCAGCTGCGCCGTCCCGGCCGGCAGCTTCACCGCGGTGGTCGGCCCATCGGGTTCGGGCAAGAGCACCTTCCTCCAGGTCGCGGCGGGCCTGGACCGGCCGACGTCGGGCACGGTCAGGATCGCCGGCACGGACCTCGGGTCGCTCTCGGAGGCGGCGCTGACCCGGCTGCGCCGGGACCGGGTCGGGTTCGTCTTCCAGTCGCACGCGCTCAATCTGGTGCCGTCGCTGTCCATCGAGGAGAACGTGGTGCTGCCGCTGGTGCTGGGCGGCGCGGATCCGGGCGGCCCCGATGTGCTGGCGCGGGGACGGGAGTTGCTGGCCCGGGTGGGTCTCGCGGGGCGGGGCGGCGACGGGCCGTCGACGCTGTCGGGCGGCCAGCAGCAGCGGGTCGCGGTGGCGCGGGCGCTGGTGACGGAGCCCGAGGTGATCTTCGCGGACGAGCCGACCGCCTCCCTCGACCCGGAGTCGGCGGCGCTGGTGCTGGCGCTGCTGCGGGACGCCGTACGGATCGAGGGCCGCACGGTCGTGATGGTCACCCATGACCCGGTGGCGGCGAGCTGGGCGGACACCGTGCTGACGATGGACGGCGGTCGGCTGCGATGAAGAGGCGCACGAGCACGACGGACCGCGTGCCGTCGCGAGCACGCGGCAGACGTACGGGAGCGGCGGACCGGGAGCCGCTGGGGGTGCGGCAGGGGTCGCGGCGGGCTTCGGCGTTCCTGGCCCGGCGGTCGCTGGCCACGCACCGGCGGGCCTGGGCGGCGGTGATCGTGGCGACGGGCGCCGCCGCCGCGCTGATCGGCGCGTTCGCGTTCGTCGTCGGCTCGCTGCTGGTGGCGGCGCCGCCGGTGCAGCGGTACGCCGGCGCGGACGCGGTGGTGGCGGCGGACCAGAAGGTCTCCCACACCGCGAAGCCCTGGGGCGGCGAACCGCGGACGGCGACGGCGTATCTGCCGGAGCGGGCCCGGCTGGACCGGTCGGTGCTGGCCGCCGTGGCGGGGGCCGACGGAGTGGCGCGGGCCGTCGCGGACGACTCCGTGCCGCTGTCCACGGGCGACGGGCGGACGGCCGTCGGCCGCTCCTGGCCGTCCGCCGTCCTCACCCGGTACGAGCTGGCCGAGGGGCGGGCCCCGGGGGACGCGGCCGAGGTCGTCCTGGACGCCGCGCTCGCGGCGGGCGGCCACGCACCGGGCGACCGGATCGTGCTGCGGGCCGGCGGAGCCGCCCGGACGTACACGGTCAGCGGGATCGCCCGCACCGGGCACGGCGGCGACGCTCCCCCGGCCGTGTTCTTCACCGAGCCCCGGCTGACCGCCCTGGCCGGGCACCCGGGCCGGATCGACGCGATCGGCGTGGTCGCGGAGCCGGGCGTCCCGGCGGACGCGCTGCGGGCGGCGGTCGGCGCGGTCCTGCCGGAGCGTTCGGGCGTCCCCGGCTCCGACCGGGGGGTGCGGGTGCTGACGGGCGCGGAGCGCGGGGAGGCCGAGCACGTGGACGCGCTCGGCGGACGCGGCGACCGGCTGGCCCTGCTCGGTTCGATCGGCGGGACCGTGCTGATGGTGGCGCTCCTCGTGATCGCCTCGACGCTGTCCCAGGCGATCCATCAGCGGTCCGGGGAGCTGGCGCTGCTGCGGGCGGTGGGGGCCTCGCCCCGTCAGCTGCGGTCCGCGATCGGCCGGGAGGCCGGCCGGGTTGCCGCGGCGGCGGCGCTGCTGGGCGGCGTCGGGGCCGTGCCCCTGGGGCTCGCGATGCGTTCGCTGCTGACGACCGGTCCGCTGCCGCTGCCGGTGCCGTGGTGGCTGCCGCCCGCCGCGGCGCTGACCGGCGGGCTGCTGGTGGCGCTGTCGGCGCGGCCGGTCGCGATGCTCGCCGCCCGGTCGATCACCCGGCTGCGGCCGGCCGCCGCGCTGGGGGCCGCGACGGCGGACGAGCCGAGCGGGCCGGGACGGTTCCGTACGGTGGCGGGCGTGGTGCTGGCCTTCGCCGGGATCAGCTCGGCGGGGGTCGCGACGACGCAGAGCGGTCAGGCGGCGGGCGTCGCCGCCTCGGGTGCGGCGATGTCGCTGGTGATCGCGGTCGCCCTGCTGGGGCCCCGGATCTCCCGGATCGCCCTGGGCGTGCTGGGCCGACCGCTGCGCCGGGCCGGCGGGGCCCCGGGGTTCCTGGCCGAGCGGGCCGCCTCGGCGCACACCCGGCGGCTCGCCGCCGCGTTCACCCCGATCGTGCTGGTGGTGGCGTTCGTCTGCGTGCAGCTCGCCTCGGGGCCGACGATGGAACGGGCCGCCGGGCAGCAGGCGTCCGCCGCGCTGCGGGCGGACCTGGTGGCGACGGGCGGCGGGGCGGGGCTGCCCGCCGGGGCGGCCCGAACGGTGCGGGAGGTCCCGGGGGTCAGGGCGGCGACCGGGGTGCTGCGTTCGACGGTCGTCCTGGCCGACCGGGAGGCCGGCGAGCCGGTGCTGACCCGGCTGCCCGTGCTGGGCGTGGAGGCGCGCGGCCTGTCCGGCACGCTCGATCCCGGCGTCACGGCGGGCGACCTGGACCGGCTGAGGGGACGGGACGCGGTGGCGGTCGGGGCGGACCGGGCAAAGAGCCTGGACGTCGGCCTCGGGGACCGGGTGGCGCTCCGGCTGGGCGACGGTACGCGGGTGGAGCCGAAGGTCGTCGCCGTGTACGAACACCAGCTGGGAGTGGGCGAGTTCCTCTTCCCGCGCAAGGCGCTGGCGGGCCATGTCTCGGCCGCGCGGGACCAGGTCGTGCTGATCCGGACCGGGGACGGGGCCGGGGCGGACCCGGCGGCAGCCGTGCGCGAGGCGCTGGCCCCGTACGGCGGCGGGGTCGCGGTGCGCGCGGCCACGGGCGACGACGTGGCGATCGCTCCACCGTTGTCGGACGGGGACAACGCGATGATCGTCATCGGTGTCGGGGTGATCGGGGGCTTCGCGCTGCTGGCGGTGGTGAGCACGCTGGCGCTGATCACGATCGGCCGCCGGGGCGAGTTCCGGCTGCTGCGGATGGTCGGCACGGGGCGTCGGCAGCTGCGGCGGATGCTGGTGCTGGAGACGGGCCTGGTCACGTTCGCCGGGCTGGTCATCGGCACGGCGGTGGCCGCGGTCCCGCTGACCGCGTTCGCCGTCTCGCTGGCGGGCACGGCCCCGTATCTCCCGCCGGCGCACTACGGCGTGATCGCCGGGGCGGTGGCGCTCGCCGCGGCGGCGGGGACGCTGGTCCCGGGCGCGTCGGCCGGGGGACGCTCCGTCCTGACACGGAGCGCGAGGTGAGCGGGCGGCGGGGCGGCCGGCCCGGGCCCGCCACCATTCGGCTCACAGCCGAGGCGCGGCGCGGCTTCGTCCGATGACGATGGGGCCATGAAGTCCACGGAGGGCTCCGTCTCCCCGGCCGGGGAGACGGAGCCCGCAGCACCCGCCGAGCGGCACGCCGGCTGGAACGAACTCTTCTTCGACCTCGTCGTCGTCGCCGGGGCGGGACAGCTGGCCCATCTGCTGCACGACGGTCCGCACCTGGCGGATCTGGCCCTGTACGGGGTCCTCTACCTGGCCTTCTGGACCACCTGGGCGGGCATCGCCGTCTACGGGGACATCGCGGCCTCCGCCACCCGGGTCCGCACCCTGCTGATCGCGATGTTCGGCATGGCCGTGATGGCCGCCTCCGTGCACACGGTCCGCGGCAGCCACGCGATCGCCTTCGTCATCGCGTACGTGGCGCTGCGGTGGCAGGCGGGCCGGGTCTGGCGGCGGGGCAGCGTCGTGGTGGACTGGCCGCTGGCCCAGTTCGGTTCGGGTGCGGTGCCCTGGCTCGTCTCCCTCTTCGTGGAGGCCCCGCTGCGCTACTGGCTCTGGGCCCTCGGCATCGCGCTGGACATCGTCACCCTGCTCGTCTCCACCCGCGACCGCGCCCTGCGCCGGGCGGGCGAACGGGCGGCCCGCCGCCGTGACGGGCGCCCGCCGCCGGGCCCCGCGCACTCCCCCGTCGCGGAACCGCCCCGGATCGGCGAGTCGCGGATCGACGCCGCGCACATGGGCGAACGGCTCGGGCTGTACGTGATCATCGTGCTGGGCGAGGGCGTCATCCAGATCATCGACGCCGCGTCGACGCGCGACGACTGGGACCGGCCGCTGGCCGCCACCGGGCTCGGGGCGTTCGGCCTGCTGGCCGCGATCTGCACGCTGAGCCTGCTCTACGGCACCAACGGGATCCCGCATCTGCGCAGGGACACGCTCGCGCCGAGGCTGGCGATGCTGCTGCACGCCGTGATGACCGGCTTCCTGGTCGCGTTGGCGGCTGCGCTGGGATCGGCGATCACCCACGTGGACGACGTTTCGCCCCGGGGCGGGCACTGGCTGCTGTGCGGGGCGATGGCCGGGTACTTCGCGGCGGGGCTGGTCGCGGCGCTGCCGCTCGCGGACCGGTCCGACCGGGTGTGGCTGCTGGGCTGGGGGCTGCCCTGTGTCGTCGTGTCCGTCGCGCTCGCGCCGCTCGGGGCGGGGCTGCCGGTCTGGGCCACGATCTGGATCCTCGTGGGGCTGGTCTGCTGGCAGATCGCCTACGACCCGGGGGCCCCGGGGGCGGGCCGGTCCGGTCGGCGGGTCCGCGGGCTCGGCCGGCGGGCGCACGCCGGCTGACCGGGGGCGGTGCTCAGGTCCGTGCCAGGCCCGTTTCCCGCACGGCCACCGCCTCCATCGCGTCCAGCACCGGCCGGATCAGCGGATGGCCCTCGGCCCCCTGCCGTACGGCCGCGAAGACGCGGCGGGTGGGGGCGCTCCCCTCGACGGGGCGGACGACCACCCCGGTCAGCTCCATCCCGCGCAGCGCGGAGCGGGGCACCAGGGCGACCCCGGCGTCCGCCCCGGCGAGGGCGACCACGGCGTGGAAGTCGTCCGACGAGTGGTCCAGGCGCGGGGCGAAACCGGCGTACTCGCAGGCCAGGACCACCACGTCATGGCAGGGGTTGCCGGGGTAGGGCCCGATCCACGGGTCCTTCGCGAGGTCGGCGACCGCCACCTGGGCCCGGTCGGCGAGGCGGTGGTCCACCGGGAGCACGGCGTCGAACGGCTCCGAGTACAGCGGGACGCGGGTGAGGCGGCGGTCGTCCTCGGCGGGCGCGCCCCGGTATTCGACGGCCACGGCCACATCCACCTGCCGGTCCAGCACCATCGGCACGCTCGCGTCGCCCTCCGCGTCCTGGACCTTGACCCGGATGCCGGGCGCGGTGCGGGCCAGCTCGGTGAGGGCGGGGGCGAGGACGAGGCCGATGCCCGTGGCGAACGCGGCGACGGTGACCGTACCGGCGACGCCCGCGCTGTAGTCGGCCAGCTCCGCCTCGGCCCGCTCCAGCTGGGCGAGGACCAGGTTGGTGTGGCTGAGGAGGATCTCCCCGGCGGCGGTGAGCCGGGCCCCGCGCGCCCCGCGTTCGACGAGGCGGTGTCCGGTCTCCTGCTCCAGGGCGGCGAGCTGCTGGGAGACGGCGGAGGGGGTGAGGTAGAGCGCGGCGGCGGCCGCGGTCACCGTGCGGTGGTCGGCCACCGCACGGAGGATTCGCAGCCGCCGAGCATCGATCATGTACCCATTGTCCCAGGTGGCGGCGGAACCACCGACCCGGTCGGCGGGTCAGGCGGCTTCCGCCTCCAGCGCGGTCCGGGCGTCGACGAAGGCGTCCACGGCACGGTTCACGTCGGCGGTGGAGTGGGCGGCGGAGAGCTGGACGCGGATGCGGGCCGCGTCCTGCGGGACGACGGGGTAGGAGAAGCCGATCACGTACACCCCGCGCTCCAGGAGCAGTTCCGCCATCCGGCCCGCCTTGCCAGCGTCGCCGATCATGACGGGGGCGATGGCGTGGTCGCCGGGCAGGATGTCGAAGCCCTCCTCGGTCATCCGGGTGCGGAACAGCTCGGTGTTGGCGGCGAGCTGCTCGCGCAGGTCGCCGGCGGACTCCAGCAGGTCGATGACCTTGAGGGAGGCGGCGGCGATGACCGGGGCGAGGGTGTTGGAGAAGAGGTACGGGCGCGAGCGCTGGCGCAGCAGGGCGACGATCTCCGCGCGGGCCGCGACGTAACCGCCGGAGGCTCCGCCGAGCGCCTTGCCGAGAGTGCCGGTGATGATGTCGACCCGGTCCATCACGCCGTGCAGCTCGGGCGTGCCGCGTCCGCCGGGGCCGACGAAGCCGACGGCGTGCGAGTCGTCGACCATGACCATGGCGTCGTAGCGGTCGGCCAGGTCGCAGATCTCCTGGAGCGGGGCGACGTACCCGTCCATGGAGAAGACGCCGTCGGTGACGATGAGCCGGCGGCGCGCTCCGGACGCCTCCTTGAGCCGCGTCTCCAGCTCGGCCATGTCGCGGTTGGCGTAGCGGTGGCGCTGGGCCTTGGAGAGCCGGATGCCGTCGATGATCGAGGCGTGGTTGAGGGCGTCGGAGATGACCGCGTCCTCGGGGCCGAGCAGGGTCTCGAAGACGCCGCCGTTGGCGTCGAAGCAGGAGGAGTAGAGGATCGTGTCCTCCTGGCCGAGGAAGGCCGAGAGCCGCTGCTCCAGCTCCTTGTGGACCTCCTGGGTGCCGCAGATGAAGCGGACCGAGGCCATGCCGTAGCCCCAGCGGTCCAGCGCCTCGTGGGCGGCGGCGATGACCTCGGGGTGGTCGGCGAGGCCCAGGTAGTTGTTGGCGCAGAAGTTGAGGACCTCGCCGACGCGCCCGCCGGAGGTGACGGCCACGGTCGCGGACTGCGGGGTGCCGATCACGCGCTCGGGCTTGTGCAGTCCGGCGGCGCGGATCTCGTCGAGGGTGGTGCGCAGATCGTCGCGTACGGAGTCGAACATGCGGGATTCCTTACGGAGTGAGAGGTGCGGTCAGGACGTCGGGGCGTCAGAACATCGGTCAGGGCGTCGGGACGTCAGACGGTCCAGTCGAGGATGATCTTCCCGCCGAGGCCGCTCGCGGCGTCGTCGAAGGCCGCCTCGAAGTCGCGGTAGCCGTACCGGCCGGTGATCACGGGGGCGAGGTCGAGGCCGCCCTCCAGCAGGACGGACATGGCGTACCAGGTCTCGTACATCTCGCGGCCGTAGATCCCCTTGACGGTGATCATCGAGGTGACGATGCGGGCCCAGTCGACGGCGAACTCCTCGGCGGGCA